>NZ_JBIVQO010000010.1:0-296929 GCF_044755265.1 Streptomyces sp. NPDC092370
CAGCCCGCGCATCGCCGGCTTCGTCCGCTTCGCCACCGGGCACCGCGCATAGCCTCCGGCTCCTCATCGCCCGGCACCAGCGGTCCAACTCCGATGGCTGGCTGTGTCGGTTACCCAGGGAGTCGTTTCGAGGTGACTTCGGGAGTCGTTTTGCGGTGAGCATCATGATCAATGTCAGTGACTTTTGATGTCACTCGCGTGCTGCGGGGCTGCCCGCCTGGTCACGATGAGAACCGGAACTTCCCGTCAGGGCGACGTTCCCGTGTTGCACCCGTTCAGGGCCTGACGCTGTCGGATCTTGGTAAGCGTGCTGCCGCAGGGCTGCAGCTGCGAGAGACTTCCGGAGTGCGTGATCGTTTAGCAGTGTCTTCGAAGTTGTGGTTGCGTCGTTGGTCAGCTGACGATGCGCAGTCGGTGTTGACCGCATTCACGGACCCCGCGATGTCGTGGCAGGTCAGCGAGCCGATCACGTCGCTGGATTCTGCTGATCGATGGCTGGCGGTTCAATCTGATCAGTGGGCCAGGGGCGTCGCCTTCGCGTTCGCAGTGGTCGACGGCGAGGACACCGTGTTGGGTAATGTCGCGGTGAGTGCGGTGAATCGGCGCCATGCGACGGGCTGGGTGTCGTACTGGACGACGCAGAGAGCACGGGGGCAGGGCGTCGCATCAAAGGCTTGCCGGACTCTGGCTCGTTGGGCCTTCGACGACGCAGGTCTCTTCCGGTTGGAGTTGGGACATCGTGTCAACAACCCGGCCTCTTGCCGGGTGGCCCTTGCTGCGGGTTTTGCGGTGGAAGGAATCGAACGCCAGAAACTGGAGTACGACGGCACGCGTTATGACGTCGAGCGTCACGCCCGGCTGGCCACTGACGAGGAGCCTGCGCTGTCCTGATTGGAGGGGTTGAGTCGGGCGACTGCCGAGAGCGGGGCGTGTGAGTGCCTCGACCAGGGCGGTCGCCCGGGGAGCCCTCAGCTGGCCTCGGTTTGTTCGGCTTGGGCCTTGGTGTGGGCGAGACGGTAGGACTCGGTGCCGGTCTGGGCGATGGCACCTATGAAGGTCAGGCGGTCGACGATCGCCGCGCAGAGCCGCGGGTCGGTGAACGTCTTCGTCCACCCGCTGAAACTCTCGTTCGAAGCGATCGCGACGCTGTTCTTCTTCTCGCGCTCGGTCAGAACCTGAAACAGCAGCTCAGCGCCCCTGCGGTCAAGCTCCATGTAACCGAGTTCGGTCAATGCACAAAAGATCGACACGGTCGTAGCGGGCGATCGTCTTGGACAGCTGCTTGTCGTCGGCGGCTTCGACCAGCTCGTTGACGAACTTGGTGGCCAGCACGTAGCGGACGCGGAAGCCGTGCATCGCGGCTTCGGTGCGGTGCCATCTCGCTGGCCGGCACATCGACGACCAGGACGGTCCTCGTCCCGTCGCTCAACTCGCATATGTCCAGGTCCGGCAGGTAGGGCTGGACGTGGTTGCGGATCCACTGGGCGTACTGCTGTCGGTTGACCTGCTCGGGATCGATGCCCGTCAGGGCGGTCGTCTTGTCCTGGACGCCCAAAATGATCAGCCCGCCTCGGGTGTTGGCCATGGCGGCGACGTCCTTGGCGAACTCGTTCCACCGGCCGTCCCGGGGCGGCTGGGGAAGCATCTCCTTCCAGTCCAGGTCGTCGGACTCCTCCAGGTTGTCCGCTGCGGCCTGGTGGACCATGTCGAAGGTGAGGGGGCCGGGCGGGCATCCGAGGTGTTCGTGGAGTCTTGTCCATGTGCGTGCCATGCGCGGCAGCGTAGAGGGCGTATCGAGCTCTGTCAGAGACGCTTTCCCCCTTGCGATGGCGGGCGGTGATCACGCCTGCGAGCCGCAGGGCGGCGCGCCCAGCACCGACAGGCTGGTTCAGCGCCGGCCGGGTGCGACGGTGGTGTTGCGTGCGCGGTCATGGGTGTCGCGCGGGACGGCCTGGTAGCCGCCCTCGCCGGTCGTCGTGCTGCAGCGGTGGAGGGCCTTGGAGGATTATCGGGTTCTGAAGCGGCGGAAGAGGTTGCGGGCCACGTACACGCCCGGCCCGCCGAAGCCGACGATGTCGACGCGTCCGTCACCGGTGATGTCGGCGACGAAGCGGGGGTGGTGGCCGACCCGCCAGGCGCCTGCGTGGTCGTTGTGGCCGAAGCCGCGGCAGACCAGCTGCGCCTGCTCGAACCGGCCGTCGCCGCGGTTGTGCGACACCCAGACCCCTTCGTCGCCGAAGCCGACGATGTCCGGGTTGCCGTCGCCGGTGACGTCGGCGAGGAATCGGAGGTGCTTCTTGCTCGTCCACCCCTGGGCGAGCCCGAAGTCGTTCAGGACGAGCTGGGAGGGCTCGAACGTGCCGTCGCCGCGACCGCGTGCGACGACGACGCCCTGCGGGCCGAACCCGATGATGTCCACAGCTCCGCCGTCGGCGGTCCGGACCAGCGACCGGGGGTGCTCCTCGACCGAGCTCCACCCCTGGTCGACCCCGAAGTCGTCGAGGATCCACAGGGGGTCGGCGAAGTTTCCTTCCTCGTCCTGGAGTGAGATCCAGACGCCGTCGTCGTGGAAGCCCACGATGTCGGCGCGGCCGTCACCGGTGGTGTCGGTGACGAAGCGGGGATGCCTGTCGGCGACCCACCCGCCCGCCTTCTCGTCGTGGCCGAATGCCCGGAGAGCCGGTTCCGCGGCGAGGGGTGCGAAGTTTCCTTCCTCGTCCTGGAGTGAGATCCAGACGCCGTCGTCGTGGAAGCCCACGATGTCCGTGCGGCCGTCACCGCTGGTGTCGGTGACGAAGCGGGGATGCCTGTCGGCAACCCACCCGCCGGCCGGCTGCCCGTGGCCGAACGCCTTGATGACCGGCTCGCCGCTCACGGGCGCGAATTTCTTGTTCTCGTCCTGCAGGAACACGCGGACACCGTCGGCGGCGAGGACGACGACGTCGGGCCTGCCGTCACCCGTCGTGTCCGCGAGGGTCCACAGGTCTTTGGGGCTCGGGGAGGGTACGGGTGGATGCAGGACGCGCTCGTCGTCCTTGAAGGTGCCGTCGCCTTCGCCGGCGGCCGTCACAGCTCCCTTCGCAGGTTTGAGCCCGACGACGTCCGCTTGCCCTGCTCCGGTGGTGTCGGCGAGGAACCGGTCACCGAGCCCGGCCCCCCGGCCCGCTTGGCCGCCAGTGGAACAACTGGCTCCGGCGCTCTGCCATGCGCCGGCGTCCTGGTCGCTTCCGAACCGCTTGAGGACCAGGAGCATGTCGCTGAAGGAGGGTGTAGCGTCGGGGGCCGGCCGCAGCGCGGCCGAGCGTGCCAGTCGCCAGGACTGGCGGCTGTTCCAGTGGCTCACTGGTGCCCAGTGCAGGACGGGGTCGCTGGTGCGCTCGGGGGTGGCCGTCACGAAGCGCCAGTGCTGGCTTTCCGCGCTGTCGTCGTGCGCGCGCAGGACGACCCGGGTGTCGTCCGCTGTGGGGTCGGCGAGGTCGAGGACAGCGCCGTCGGTGGCGCCCTCGATGAAGTAGAGGCCGGCTTCGCCGTCGACGGGGACGACGTGCCAGTGCTGGTCCTTCTTGCCTGCGGTGGCGTCCCACTGGCGGACACCGCGGTCCGCGGTGGCTGGGTTGTCGAGGACCTTGCCGCTGACCGCGTTGCGGATCACATAGGCCTGCTCGTCTTGTGCCGGCCCGCCTTGCGTGGGCTGTACGGGGGTGAGCTGCCACGGCTCCGGGTTGGGGCCACCGTCAGGGAAGTCGCGTACGACCAGTGCCCCGTCCGTTCCCGGCGTGGACCTGGCGCCGAGGATCTTCCCCGTGGCTGCGTTGACGATCTGAAGTTTCAGTTCTTGGGTGGGCACGGGCATCGTGGTGCCTCTTCCAGGCGGTAGGGACGTGGGCTCGGGACAGGTGTGGTGGGGCGGTGGCCGCGGCTCATGTGAAGACGTGGTGGTAGGGGACGTTCCACTCGTTGGGCAACCGCGGGTAGAAGGTGTTGATGACCGTCCCGGTGAAGTCCCCGCCCCAGTTGTAGGTCACGCGCACCTCGCTGTCGGCTGCCACCGCGTGGTCCTTGAAGCCGAGGATGGCGTCGGGGTGGGTGATCGGCACGAAGGTGATCCCGCCCCACGGCGTCAGCGTGACGACCCAGAGCTGGGT
This sequence comes from Streptomyces sp. NPDC092370, assembly GCF_044755265.1. Classification (NCBI taxonomy): domain Bacteria; kingdom Bacillati; phylum Actinomycetota; class Actinomycetes; order Kitasatosporales; family Streptomycetaceae; genus Streptomyces; species Streptomyces sp. NPDC092370. The sequence goes on from NZ_JBIVQO010000010.1 coordinate 4,146, forward strand.
GTCCTCGGGCGCGCCGTTCTTCCCGCGCCACAGATCACCGACCTTGTCGGGCAGGCCCACCTGGACGGTGTCGGCCGTTGCCTCGGGGGCTTTCTGGTGGACGGTGATGCGCCGGCGCTGCGGCTTGGGCGCGCCGTCGTCGCCGCGCCCGGCATCGGCCTGGCCGGCGCCGGTGGGCTTGGGTGTCACCTGGCCCGCGGCGCTCTCGATGAAGTACAGCGGTCGCTGTCCGAAGAAGCCGGCCGGGGTGATGTACCAGAGGTGGCCCTGCGCTTCCTTGGTGGCCGAGTCGAGCGCGGTGGACAGCTTGACTCCCTTGTCGTGGACGCTGTCCTTCAGGTCGGCGGGCCGCAGGAAGCCGCCGTTGAAGGCGTGGACGAGCATGACCGGCCGGTTCTCGACGAGCGCGGCCACGATCGCGTTGTCGTAGCTGTTCACCGCCACCGGGCCGCCGACCACGAGGTTCGACATCGTCGTGCGTTCTTGGGTGTACATCGCGGGACCTCACCTGTTCTTGAAGTGGAGAACCATAAGCCAGCCACAGTGCAGCGCTTTGCCGCGCGGCATCAGCCACGGTTTTAACCGCTCTGGATCGAAATAACCTGGCCTTTATGGACGGCCGAATCAAACACCCCCTACCGCCACATAAATCACGTCTGCAACAATCGTGTGCAAGACCTTTCGAAGCCGCTGATCGAGCGGCTGGCAGCGCTTCAACTTACCGTGTTTCTCGGCGACTTGGGAATGGTCGGTGCATTCCTTTCACTCGATTGAGCGTGATACGCCAAGGCTTCTTCCCAGATAATTAGGCCGCTGATAGCTTCGAATTTCGGAAAGCGCGCAGATGCCTGTTCGGTTCCATCGAGCGCGTTTCGGAGAGAATCAGCCGAGGACGGGGAATGCCTTCCACTGCGTACAATCTGGAACGGTTCAAGCGCCATCCGCTGACGAAGAAGAACCTGCGGGAACTCAGCATCGACCTGCCGTCCCTACTGAACCACCCCAACCTCGTCTACACCGACAATAACGGCGTGCAGCACAAGCCCGTCGGCATCTCCATCAACAAGTCGAGCTCCGGCACTTTCGCCGGCTCCGCGTTCGATCTGGGCTGGCTCGCCTACATGAATCTCGGGGAACCGCTGATCGAGGAGCGAGGCGACGTCACTCCGCCTCCGCCGGACACGTTCTCCTCACGCGCCTACGTCAACCGCAGCGACACGCACGAGATGACCTTCACCGACTCGGTCGAATTCACCGTGTCGAACGGGGTGACGTGGTCGCTTCACGGGGACGCCAAGCTCACCTTCGGCGGCAGCATCGGCGCACAGCTGCAGCTGCAGCTGCAGAACCAGCTCAAGATGGACCTCCAAGCCCAGTTCGGGACGCAGCTGCGGAATGACATGGCGAACAAGAACGCCAACACGGTGACCAACAAGAACAGCAAGGACAGCGTCGGGGTAGACAACGCCAACGCCAACGAAACAGCCACAACGAACTCGACGGGCAACTCCGCGTCCAACTCCATGACGAATTCGGTGGCGTTCACCACCCAGGGCAGCGCCACCGGCAGCGCTTCGCTCAACGCGCAGCTGGCGCTGGGCCTCGCAGCGACCGTCGGGGGCTCCCTGACAACGAGCTGGACCTCGAAATCCCAGATCTCCGGCAAGGTCCCGAAGGACTCCCGTGTGGAGACCATCGCTACGCAGCGGCGTGCCCACAGGCATTACGAGTACGAGATCCCGGTGACCTTCGCCGGGTTCCTCGCGGTGAGATACGCCGTGCCGGTTCCGGTCCTGTCTCCCCCGCAGTCCGGGGCCTTCCCCGGCCTCGCCCAGGTAGTCGCCCGCGACATCGCCGACATCGACCTGGCCGGCGGCGGATACCGCATAAAGGGGCGGATGGAGGTCGTCTCCGCCCTGGATGTCCACCACACGATGTTCGAGGCCGAGCCCCTGACCTTCAGCCCACGAGCCCTGTACAAGGGACCTTGACCGGCCGGCAGCACCGCCACGACGACGACCAGGGGTGATGACCATGGTGTTCGACAATATTTTCGGTTTCGCGCAGAACAGCGCGGGGCTTTTCTCGGTGAAGGCCGGCGCAGCCGAGTCGCAGCCGGGTGCGGACGTCGACTTCGAGGACGCCCAGGAGGACACATACGACGACAAGAACACGAGCCTGTTCGTCCATTCGATCCACGGGGCATCCTCCCGGGCGAAAGTCGTAAAGGAGCAGTCACCCGAAGCGCGGGTCATCATGGGCATCCTCGGCTCCTTCATCCAGACCACCCGGGACTCGGCCCGTACGCAGTCCCAGCACGCCCACGCCGACTCGGTCTCCGGCACAGCGTCCGCCGGCATGTCAAAGGCGAGTGAGACGGTGAAGAGGGAAGGTGGCCTGCAAAAGAACGAGGACCTCCAGGACAAGCCGGACAAGGAGGCTTACGCCAAGGCCCCCAAGGCTCCGGAGCCACCCAAGACCGCAGAGCCCCCTAAGGCGCCCCAGGCGGCCGCCGAGCCTCCGCAGAAGCAGACGACCGAGGCGACCACCGAGGAACCGTCCGGCTCCCAGTAGCGCTCAAGCCACAAGGAGGCAGGGGCATGACCGCCCCTGCCTCCTTGTGCGTCATACCGGGAGCAGCTGCCACTGACGGTCCTGGGGAGCACCAGCCGCCTCGTACTGCTTGATCACCGTACGGGCGTGGGTGTCGACTCCCAGGAGCAGGCCACTGTTGCGGTTCGCGATCTCGTACACCCGCGGAGTGCCGGTCACCGCGCCCACCGGGATCAGCCGCCAGTGCTGGTGGTGCGCGTCAGCGCCCTCATAGGCGCGCTGCGCCACCACCGCCCCCTTGATCTCCTGCGCTCCCACAATCTCCAGGACCTTGCCGCTGCGCACGTTCTCGATCCGGTACAGGACCTCGCCGTCGTCCTGGCCCGCCGCGATGAGCCGCCACCGCTGGTGATCCCTCGGGGCGGTGAGGATCTGGTGGACCTCGGCCCCGTCCTGGGTGGACTCACGCACGACCGACATCCGCAGCCTGCTGCGGACGCTGGCCCAGGAGACCACCGTGCCCGAATCGGGCAGCCCGGCCAGCTTCGCCGACGTGACCTTTCGGACCCGGTTGTTGGTGTAGTCAGCGATGTAGAGGGTGTCGACGCAGTCCACAGCGAGCCCGTGCGGGGAGCTCAGCTTGGCCGAAGCGGCCGACTCGCCGTCACCGTCGAAGGTCGCGGCGCCCGTGCCGGCGAGAGTGCTGATCTTTCCATCGGCCGCGACCTTCCGAACCCGGTGGTTGTTGGTGTCGGCGATGTAGAGAGTGTCAGTGCTGTCCACCACCACTGCCATGGGCGAGAACAACGGTGCCAAGACGGCCTGGACGCCGTCACCGCCGAAGGTCGCGGCACCTGTGCCGGCGACCGTGTTGATCTTCCCGTCGGCCTTCGTGACCTTCCGGACCCGCTGGTTGCCGCAGTCGGCGATGTAGAGGTCGCCTGCACTGTCCACCGCCACGGCGGTGGGGTTCTTCAGCTGGGCGGAGGTGGCGACGGTACCGTCAGGGGCCAAGGCCGGGGCGCCCGTCCCGGCGACCGTCCTGATCTTCCCATCAGCAGCCGTGATCTTCCGGATCCGGTGGTTGCCGTAGTCGGCGATGTAGACGTCGCCCGCGCCATCCACCGCCACACCGAACGGCGTGTTCAGATGGGCGGTGATGGCGGAGACGCCCTCACCGCCGTAGGTCGCGGTGCCGGTGCCGGCCAACGTATGGATCTTCCCATCGGCCATGGTGATCTTCCGGATCCGGTGGTTGCCGGAATCGGCGATGTAGAGATCGCCCGCGCTGTCCACGGCAATCCCGCGCGGGTAGCTCAGCGGGGCTGAGACGGCGGACACACCCTCTGCCCCGCGCCCTGCGCTCCCCGTCCCCGCGACCGTGCTGATCTTCCCGTCAGTCGTGACCTTCCTGATCCGGTGACCGCTATATTCGGCGACGTAGAGGGTCCCGTCGCGGTCCACCGTCATCCCGTACGGACCGCTCAACAGAGCCGAAACGGCCAGCTCCTTGTCCCCTTTGGGCGCCCCCGCGGTACCCGTTCCCGCGACCGTGCTGATCAGGGCAGTGAACTCCTCGCCCGCTGCAGCTCCCGTGCTACCAGTGCTCATCTGTATCCCTTCACCGTTCACCCGACCGCCGACCCTGATGGTGACGCCGGGAGCGGACAAACGGGAACGAAAAGCCGGAGGCCGGATCACACCTCCGTCTGGAAACGGAGCGTTTGCCCACCTGGGGCTTTGCGGCGTCTCCTGCACAAGGCGAACCACTCGCCGACACACGGCCGAAAGGCCAGCCACCCTCACGAGGGAACGACAGGCGCGGCGTTGACGAAGCCCGGCTCTACCTTCGCTTTGCGTCGCGGTATGCGGCGGCGAAGGCGGTGAGCCTGGTCGTGGTCCCGGCCGCGACGCCGGATACACCGTCTTCGGGAAGGTCGTCCAAGGCATGGACGTGGTCGACATCATCGTGAAAGGCCACACGACAATCAGGCAGGGCATGCAGGACGTGCCAATCGACACCGTGGTCATCAGTTCCACCAGCTCGCCTCCCAACCCCAAGACTGCATCCGTGATGTGCCCGGGCAGCGGGACGGGGTCGGGCTGGCGGAGGTAGTCAGCCGTGACGGCGGTGGGGCTGCAGGCCATGAGCTTGCTGACTCCGGCGGCCCGGACGCATCCGTTGTCCGGTGGAGGACGGCGGGTGGGGATGCGCTGGCCGTACATCCATACGGTGTGATCGCTCGTTGGTGAGTTCTCCCCCCCTCTCCACCTGGTGTGACACGACGATGGAAGACGCGGCGCGCAACCGGCGCCTTCACATTCTTCCGTGGGTGGGGGTAGGCATGACACGGGGAGCGGAACGCCCTGGAAGTCCGGAACAGCAAGTGGTGCTGCTGGTGGCGGGGCTGGCCGATCTGGCGGTGAGCACCTTGGGTTCGGCGCTCGGCACGGTGCGGGGGCTGTTGCGTCGCTCGGACACGGCGGAGCTGGCGGCTGAGGCTGAGCAGGACCTGATCGCGCGCGGTCGCCTGGTGCTCGACCAGTACGCAGCCGCGCCACCGGCCCATTTGGAGGTGCTGGCCCGGCATGCTGTGGCCCGGCAGGCCGGCGATGGTGTCTGAGCGCTGGGAGCCGCTTGCGTTCAAAGCGCGCGTCGATGAGGTGCTGTGCGACTTCGTCGCACGGGAGGCCGACCAGTTCGCGGCGGTCGATCCGGCTCTGGACCCCGTCGCCCGGCAGCTGGAGCAGGCGGTAGCGGAAGGCAAGCGGCTGCGAGCGTCGTTTTGCTACTGGGGCTGGCGTGCGGCCGGGCAGCCGGACAGTGACGTGCTGGTGCGGGCGGCGGCTTCCATGGAGCTGGTGCATGCCGCCGCGATGGTGCACGACGACCTCATCGACGACAGTGCGCTGCGCCACGGCCGCCCCACCGCGCATGTCGCCCTGCGGATCGCGTTGCGGCGCCGCCCGCGGGCGGTGAACGCGGCCCGCTCGCTGGCGAAGCTGGTGGGGGATCTGCTGATGTCGCTGGCCGGTCAGTTGTTTGTCTCCAGCGGTCTGCCGGCCGCCTACCTGAGCAGGGCCCGCCCGCTGTGGGCGGCGCTGGCTCGCGAGCTGATCGCCGGTGAGTGCTTGGAGATCCTGCACACTGGTGCCGCCCCGGACACCTCCGCGTCGCTGAAGGTGATCCGGTACAAGACCGCCAAGTACACCGTCGAGCAGCCTCTGCTCATCGGCGGCGCTCTGGCCGGCGCCGGTGAGCGGCTGCGGGAGGGGTATTCCGCGTACGGGTTGCCGCTGGGCGAGGCGTTTCAGCTCAGGGACGATCTGCTGGGTCTGTTCGGGGATCCGGAACGCACCGGCAAGGCCAACCTCGACGATGTGCGCGGCCACCGGCCCACCGCCTTGCTGGCGGAGACCTGGCGTATCGCCGGTGGCGAGGAGCGGGAGCAGTTGCGTGCCGTGCTGGGCCGACGCGACATGGACGGAGACGGTCTGGAGGCCGTGCGTGCGCTGATGCTGCGGCTGAAGGCTCCTGACCGTATCGAAGAAATGATCACCGCGCGGGTCGAGGAGGCCACACGCTGTCTGCACGACCTGGACGTTCCCGGTCATGCCACCGAAGCCCTGACCGCCCTGGCTCAGTCGGCGGCGATACGCCACCACTGACGCCCTCGCACAACGGCAGGCCGCACTGCGACGCCTCAGGCCCACGATGGCACCCGCTCGCCCCGCACGGCCAAGGAGCCCTGTGATGACCTACACCGAGGCGTCGATGGACGCCTTGCGCCAGGCTGGTGACGAACTCGCCGACGCCACCGTCGCCACCCTGTTCGAACGCGGCGAGGTCGGCACGTTCAACACCCTCATGCGGTACGTGTCCACCGCCGGTGCTCCCCTGCCCGACGGGCTGCCCGACGTGGCCCGGGAATACCTCCGGGCTACCAGCGCCCCGCCGGCCTGGGTGGACTGGGCCGAGATGGAGAAAGCCCGCCTGTTCTTCATCGACAACAACGTGCACATCTCCACCGCGCTGTCGTTCGCGTCCATGCCGGCCTGCTACGTCGTCCCGCACGTGGCGAAGCTGTTGTCGGCCACCCACGGACTGAAGTACCCCTCCAAGCGGATGGCGGAGACCGGCCAGTTCACCGTCTACCTCATGCAGCCCGGCGCGTTCGAGGCCGGCAGCCGCTTCATCCCGGCCGCCCAGAAGGTCCGTCTCCTGCACGCCTCCATCCGCCACCACCTCAAGCGCGAAAGTCGCTGGGACACCACCGCACAGGGCGTGCCGATCTGCCAGGAGGACATGATCGGCGGGCAGATGTTCTTCTCCCTGCTCGTCCTGGACTCCCTGCACCGCCTCGGCATCCACATGTCCACTGAGGGCGCCGAGGCCTACTTCTACGCCTGGCGAGTCGTCGGAGCGATGCTGGGCGTCGACCAGGACGCCGTCCCCAAAACCCTTGAGGAAGCCCGCGAGTTTCTCGACCTGTACATGATCCGGCACATGGGGCCGTCCGCGGAGGGCGCGCATCTGACCCGGCAGCTGATCGACCTGTACGAGGAAGTCGTTCCCGGCACGTTCTTCGACCCGATCGTCTCCGCGCTGATCCGCCACCTGATCGGCGACACCTGCGCCGACTGGCTACAAGTCCCCCGCACTCCCTGGGACACCGTCGTCAAAGCAGTCCCCCACCTGCTCGGCATCCTCGAGACCATCGAGGACCGCTCACCGCTCGGCGCCTGGGCACTGGACCGCCTCGGCCACCTCACCACCATCCTCGAACTTTCCTCCCTCACCCGCGGACGCGTCATGCACTACGCCATCCCCGAACAACTGAAGAACGACTACGGCGTCACCGGCACCGTGCCCCGCACCCAGCGCTGGACACCACCCGCACCCAGCACCACCTGACACAGCCCAGCCAAAACGCCACGGTCACGACGACCGCGACCGAGTGGGGACGCCCGACTGTCATCATCAGGCACGGGGATTCACCGTTGCGTCGATCTGCCCGCCGTGCTGAGCGCGCTTGGCCTGGCGGTACGGAGGCAAATCGTTGGTTCACCCGGAGCAGGCGCTCTTGCGGGTCCACGTCCGGCGCCTGGGTCAACTCCTCGTGCAGTTCGATGGCACGGTCCAGGTCGGTACGGTTGCCCCAGTGCTGGAACCTGTCGAAGTGTGCCTCGGCAAGCGGCGCGAGTAATGCCAGGCGACTCTGCGGAGGAACATCTTGGACACACTGGTTGATGATCGCGATCAGCCGGTCCAGCGACTGCGGCTGCTGGGTCAGCTGACGTAGCACGTTCAGCAGTGCCGCATGGTCCTTCAGGTCTCTGATCAATGCAGTGGTCACACGGATTGGCTGCCGAATCGAGCGTGCTACCGCGGAGGCGGCCTCTTCGAGGTGATCGATGTGCCGCGTTACCTCGTATTGGCGGACGAGGGCGAGCAGGAGCATACGTCGGGCCTGACGCCGTTCGCCTGAGGGGCGTTTGAGGGTGTCCATACAGCGCTGAACCGGAGCCGGCGCTCAGTGTCGCGGGTTGGCTCACCTGTCAGTGCAGAGCTGGTTGTGCGCGGTCGCCTTCACGGTGTTCGTGGTCTGGGCGTGGTGGGCACCGGTCGTCGGGCTTGGGGTGGCCTGGGTGACGTACTACACACGCATGCTGGCGGCGGCCCGCACATACGGCACCCTGATCGAGTCCTGCTTCGACATCCACCGAGGGCTGCTGTATGCGGCGTTGAACTGGCCCCGCCCTGCCAACCCTCGCGAAGAGTACGCCGCGGGGCAACGCATCAGCGCGTATCTCACTACCGGCTCACGACAGACAAGCCCGACCTTCACCGATCCGCCACCCACCATCACCGTCCTGCCCTCATGACGAGCCCCGAGACGTTATTCACCCGAGGCATGGACCTGCTCGCCAGTACGAACGAAATGGCGACCCGGAGGGTGCGCACGCAGCAGGTCGGAGCCCCGGGAATCCGCACTGGCTCATATGCGGGGCCTGATCGCTCCGCTGCGACGAAAGAACGGTTGGACGCTGGCGGAGGAGGCCGGCCACGAAGGTCCGGATCGTATCCACCGGATGCTGAACCGGACCGAGCGGGGCGCGGATGGGGTGCTCGACGACGTGCGACAGTACGTGGTCGACAACCTCGGCGACCGGGACGACGTTTTGGTCGTGGATGACACGGGCTTTGGCAGGCCTGGCTCACTGGAGTGCTGCTCTCATCCCTGGTCGGTCAGGGTGCCGTAGGGGACGCTCACGCAGAGCGTCTGGGCGGTGAGTATGGTGGAGCCGGATCCGGTGGGGCCTGATGCGGTGCCGGGCAGCAGGTACAGGCGGCCGACCTCGGGGGCGGCGGCGACCAGTTCGCTCGGGCGACACGGGTGAAGTCCTGTAGCTGGACGGAGGCACCGAGCGGGCCCTCCTCGGTGGGCTCGCCGGCGACGCCGGCGGTGGCGTAGTCGTACCAGCGGGCGTCGGTGCCGGTGATCCCGGAGGAACGCCCACTCGGCGTAGGCGGACGGTGAGGCGGCCCCGCCCGCGGAGTGCCCGCCGCGGTAGTCGCGGTGGTAGATGTTGTAGGCGACCAGGAGCGGCAGTTTGTCGACGCGGTCCGCCGCGCCCGCGTAGGCCCCCGTGGCGGTGCCGATGGTGCCGCTCCAGGAGCCGAATCAGCGGGTCGTCGGGGTGTTGGCTATGGAGGCGCGGCTGTCACCGGGGTTGGCTGCCACCCACCTCTTCGCGCTGGAGTCGAAGTCCACGTAGAACCCGTTGGTCAGGGTGGTGGGGTCGGCCGCGTGCGCGGAGGGCGCGGCGGCGAGGGCCAGCGGCACGGCGGAGACGGCCGCGGCCAGGCGAGGAGTGTGCGAAGTCCACGCGCAAGTCGGAACCTCGATTCTGGTGGGGGGCGAAGAGCGGTGGTGCGCTCCACGCGTTGCTCAGGGCGTGGACAGGTCGAACCGCGTGACGCGGACCGCGCCGCCGAGCGCCTGGGTGGCGTGGTTGAAGAGGGCGAATCGGTAGCCCATGAAGAAGCGCCAGTCGTTGCCCATGGAGAAGGCCGGGCCGAGGCGGGTGAAGGTCGCGCCGTCGGTGCTGTAGGAGAAGGTGCCGGGGCGGGCCGAGCCGGGGCGGATGTCCGCGGTGGCGCGGAGCCAGATCCGGTTACCGCCGGGCAAGGGCGTGCTCGCGCGTTCGCTGCCGGTGCCCGTGGTGTTCCAGTTGCCGTCCATGGTCAGCCCGTCCACCATCACCAAGCGCGTCGTGCCGCCGTCACGTTTCAGCCCGATCCACGCGGAGGAGTCGCGCAGCAGCGCGAGTCCGGCCCGGTCGCCGTCCCGCATGCCGGAGTGGTCGAGCTGGACCGTGGCGGTGGACGTCGGGCCCTGGATGCGGTGCGTGAGGGTGTTGCGGGCGCCGTAGAGGTCGCGGGTGACGGTGGCGGTCCGCAGCGTCAGGCCGTTGCCGGCCGACCACTTGGTGTTGTCCGGGTTGTGGTTCCACTCCCACCTCGGATCGAGCGCGGTGCGGTCGAAGGTGTCGACGCCGGTCATGGGAGCGACCTGACGGGGTGGGGCGGGCACGGCCGGACTCGGGTACGACGTGCCCCAGGCGCCGTTGACCAGCTGGACGACGGGCCAGCCGTCGGGCGTCCAGGTGACCGGTGCCAGGGCGGGCATCCGGCCGCCGGGGTAGGCGTCGACGAAGGCCAGGTAGTACCAGGCGCCGCTCTGCGTCCGCACCAGCCCGCCCTGGTGCGGCACACCACCGCCGGGGATCGGTCCGCGCAGGTCGAGCAGGACCTGCCGCAACGTGTACGGACCGAAGGGGCCGCTCGACGATTTGAGGATGTACTGACCGTTGGCGGGGCGGGTGAGGAAGATGTAGTACTGCCCGTTGATCTTGTAGAAGCGGGCACCCTCGAGCGTGCCGATGCTCGACGGCGTCGAGAACACCTGCTGCGACCTGACCTGGCTGCGGCCGTCGGGGGAGAGCTGGGCCACGTGGATGGTGGTGTTGCCGTAGGCCACGTACAGGGTGTCGTCGCTGTCGACGAGCAGTCCGGCGTCGTAGTAGGGCGTGCCGATGGTCGTGAGCCGGCTCCACGGGCCTTCGGCGGCGGTGGCCGTGTAGACGTACGTGCGGGCGAAGTCGATCTGGCCGAGCCAGTAGAAGGTGCGGTTGCTCGGACGGTAGGCGAGCGTCGACGCCCAGATGCCGCGGACGTAGCCGCGCGCGCCGTTCAGGTCGTACTTGGCTCCGAAGTCCAGGACGGGCACCGAGTGTCCCGCGATCTCCCAGTTGACGAGGTCGTACGACCGCAGCACGGGTGCGCCCGGCGAGTAGTGCATGGTCGAGGCGGAGGCGTAGAACGTGTCGCCGACGCGGATGACGTCGAGGTCCGCGAAGTCCTGCCAGATCACGGGGTTGGTGTAGGAGGCGGCGGCCGTCGCGTCGAGGGCCTGGGGGGCTGCCGGGGCAGCAGCGGAGGCCCGGGGGGTTGCGGCCAGCGGGAGCAGAGCTCCGGTGACCAGGCCGGTGGCGGCGGTCAGTGCGTGTCGGCGACTCACGGGATGACGAGGGCATGACATGTCTGTCTCCTCGGGCTGGGGTGCCACTGTCCGGGATGTGATGAAGCAGTCTGTTCGATATACAGGACACCGATCGGCTCATCGAGCACCCTGGATGATAGGAGGCCGGCCAGCGGCGTCAAGGGCCCTCGCAATATTCGGTACGAACATCGAAATGTTTCGCCGCGCACGACCTCGGCACCCCGGAGGGCGGTGACGGCCGCCCGGGCCGTGGATCGGTTCGTCGGCGCACCGGACGTCCTCGTCCTCGTCCACCTGGTCGGCGGTTCACGCGGCCCCGCCGGGGACTACTACACACACCAGCGGGCTCTCTACGAACGTCTGGACCGCCTGGAGGCCGCGCCCGTCAACCGGGCCGTCTGACTGCCGCCCACCGGGGCACGCAGCGCGCCCCATGAGTGGGAGAGTCAGAAGCCGGGCCCGCCCCGCCGATGTGTTCGCCCCGGTGCGATCCGACCTCGCCGGGGGTCAGTGGCCGGTCGCCTGGTTGACGGCGCTGCGGATAGCCATGTCCACGGCTCGCTCGCCCGCGAGTTCGTAGTAGAAACGGGCGCTGCCGGGGTGATCTCGCAGTACACCGGCGACGATCCGGGCTGCTTGGCCGTGTAGGCGGCGCAGCCAGTCACGGGTCGCGATCTGCTGGTCGAACTCGTTGGACGCCTCGTCCCAGGCGCACATGCCGCGGGCGGCCTCCTCAAGGAGGTCCCACTGCTCTTCCCCGGCGGCATGTCGGGCGACGCCGCGTAGCCAGGCGATGGCCCGCTTGGACTCGTTCCAGTGCGGCCGGCCGATTCCGTCGCCCTGGACGTGCCCGGTCATCGCCTGCACCAGGGTGCGGGTCTGCTCGGGGTGGTCCAGCAAGAGCGGCGCGGTCGTCTCCATATCCAGGTGGGCAGGACGTCGAGGTAGAGCTCGGAGTCGTCGCCGTGGTCGGCGGCCAGGGCCAACAGCCGGCGGGCGGCATCGGTGTCTTCTTCCTGGGCGGCCGCCAAGAGCTGTTGGGCCCGTGCGATGGGAAGGTCGATCTGCGGTGCGGTCTCCTGTTCGGCCACGTCGAGGAAGTCGGCGATCGTCTGCGGGCGCTGGCGCGGATCGCGGTAGGTGCACCGCCGGACGACGCCCCGCCAGGGCCCGGATGGCAGCAGCGGCACGTTCGCCTCCGGCGGGAGACCGGCGAGCGGCCAGCCGATGACCTTGCCCAGGCTGTAGATGTCGCTGGCGGGCGTGGCGTTGTGCGGGGCAACAGACAGCTCGGGGGCGCCGAACTCGACGGTCCCGATCGCGGTGCCAGTGCGCTTGGGGTTGGTGGTCTGCCCAAGGGGGCGGCGCACTATGCCCCAGTCACCGAGGACCCAGCGGCCGTCCAGGAGAAGGATGTTGGCGGGCTTGATGCTTGCCTGACCTGCCGCGTACTCTCCGGCCGGAATCGGCCGTCGCCGGTTGCCATGATCACGGTAGGGGTACCGCCGCAGTGAATCCGCTTTTTCACTGCGTAGCCGGACGGGACGCCAAGCAACGAAGGTCCGTAAGCCCAGCGGTCACACTGGTTCGGAATCGTTTTCGAGCTGACTCGTGCTGGCCTGCAGCCATGCCGTCAGCCGACGGACGCGTCCGTCCTGCTCGGGTGATGGACGGCTGAGGAGGTGGTAGCTGGTGCCGTCGGGGACGAAACCGAAGGGTGCGACCAGTTGCCCACGCTCCAGGTCGTCGCGGACGACGGCATACGGGGCGATCGCCACCCCGACGCCGGCCGCGGCCGCCTGGAGGGTCAGGTAGAAGTGCTCCAGGGTCTGCTCGGAGACGGGCTCTGCCTTCATGCCGGTGATACGCCGCCAGTCGTCCCACGCCTGCGGTCGTGAGGCGGTGTGCAGAAGGGCTACCTGCGATACGCCGGCGTCGCCGGTCAGGTGGGTCGCGAGATCGGGTCGGCAGACGGGGCCGATCCGCTCTGCGAACAAGCGGTTCCGGCTCGTCGCCTCTTCGGGGAACGGGAAGTCGTCTCGGCGGATCGCGAGGTCGATGTTGTCCCGCTCGAAGAAGACAGGGCCGCCGGCTGCGCTCAGGTGGACGGCGACGTCCGGCACGTCCGCGGCCAGATCGGGGAGTCGGGGAATGAGCCATCGCATCAGGAGTGTGGGCTCGCAGGACAGGGTGAGCGGTCCTGCGGGTGTGCGGTGTGCGACCTGCCGGGCTGCCGCATCGATCTGATCGAGCGCGTCCCGGACGATGGCCGCCAGCTGGCGAGCCTGCGGGGTCGGGCGCAGTGCGCGTGCCTGTCGCTCGAACAGCGATATTCCAAGGGACCGTTCCAGGTTCTGGATCTGTCGGCTCACCGCGCCGTGCGTGACATGCAGTTCCCGCGCCGCCGCGGTCATGCTCGCGTGCCGGACGGTCGCTTCGAAGGGCAGCAGCGTGTTCATGGGAGGAAGGGCCGACCATCGCATGCGTGAATTCTACTCACAGGACTTGTGAGAATGAATCGTTTGTCCTGCTCTTACATCTGCACAATTATTGATCTGGTCACAGAGAACGCCTGACGGAGAGGTGGGGCATGACATTCCGCGACGACGTGCGGCAGAGCATCGCCATCCTGGCGGATGACCTCACCAGCGCAGGGGACGGTGCCGCGCCGTTCCGCCAGGCTGGTCACGACGCCCGGATACTGCTTACCACCCCAGCGAGCCTGTCGCGGCACCCTGTGGGTGTGACCGCGGTCGACCTCGGGAGCCGGATGCTGGACGAGGAGGCCGCCGCTTCGTCTACCTGGCGGGCGGCCCGCCTGTTCGCCGGCTCCGAGTTGCTCTTCAAAACGGTGGATTCCACCCTGCGCGGTCATGTCGCGGCAGAGGTCCGGGCCGCATGGGCGGGATCGCGACGGCGGGCCGTCGTCATGGCTCCGGCCTTCCCCGCGGAGGGCAGGGTGACGGTGGAGGGCGTCCAGTACGTACGGGGCGTACCGGTCCACGAGAGCGACTATGCCCGCGACCCGGTACACCCCGTGCGGTGCTCGGACCTCGCCACGCTGTTCCCGCAGGCCGTTCTCGGGCGGCCGGACCGGGCAGCCGAGCTGCCCGAACTGATCGGAAACGGCGATCTGATCGTCTGCTCCGCCGCAGAGGACGGCGACCTCGACCGTCTGGTGGCAGCGGTGCCCCGGCTGGACGAGGTGCTGTGGGTCGGTTCCCCAGGTCTGGCGGCCGCCCTGGCCCGAAGGTGCGCTCGCGCCACGGGCAGCGCTGCCTCATCGCCCGCACCGGCCCGACGTCCACTGATCGTGGTCGGCAGCACCAACCCGGCGACTCGGCGGCAGTTGGCCCAGCTCCACACCAGGGGAGACGTCCAGGGTGTCACCGTCGGCGTCGATCCGGCCCCGGCCGTGAAGACATTGCGCGGCCTGACGGCCCCCATCCTCACCCTGCAGACACCCGATGAACGCCACACGCCACAGACCGCCCAGGCACTCGCCCGCTCTCAGGCAGCAGTCGTCCGGACGCTGACCGCAGACCGCACGGTCGACGCACTCGTCATCACCGGGGGAGAAACGGCCACCACCGTGCTCCAGCCCCTCGGCGCCACCGGCATCGACCTGCTCGACGAACCCGAACCTGGCGTCGTCCGCGGATCCCTGATCGGACGACTTCCCCTTCCCATGGTGGTCAAGGCAGGCGGTTTCGGCGACGACGCCATGCTCCTGCGTCTGTGCCACCTCATCCGACATCACCCCGACCAAGGAGAGCACGTATGATCCCGATCGCCATCACCATGGGCGACCCCTGCGGAATCGGCCCCGAGATCATCCTCAAGGCGTGCGCCGACTCCCGGCGCACGGTGCCCGTCATCGTCATCGGCGACATCGACGTCCTCGACAGCGCCAGCAAGATCGCCGACACGCACCTCGCCCTCCGCCCCATCTCATCGGTCGACCAGGCGGAGTTCGCACCTGGCACGGTGGACGTCCTCGCCGAGAACGGCCTTCCGGCCGACCTGCCCTGGGGCACCCTCGACGCCCGCGCCGGAGCGGCGTCCTTCCAGTACGTCCGCCGCGGTATCCAGCTCGCGATGGCCCACGAGATACGGGCTCTGGTGACCGCGCCGATCAACAAGGAAGCACTGCGCCTGTCCGGCGTCCCCTACCCCGGGCACACCGAGATCCTCGCCGACCTGTCCGGCACCACGGACTACGCGATGATGATGGCCACCGACGAACTGCGGATCGTCCTGGTCACCGTGCACCAGTCGCTGCGCACCGCGATCGACACGATCACCACAGCCCGCGTGCTCGACATCATCCGCCTCACCCACCGCACACTTCAGCGCAGCGGCCTGTCCGCGCCCCGTATCGCCGTCGCCGGCCTCAACCCCCACGCGGGGGAGAACGGCCTGTTCGGCCGCGAGGACCTGGACATCATCGCCCCCGCCATCGAAGCCGCGCAGAGCGAAGGCATCGAGGCGAGTGGACCCTGGCCCGCCGACACCGTCTTCATGCGCGCCCGCGCCGGAGCCTTCGACGCCGTGGTCGCCCAGTACCA
This sequence comes from Streptomyces sp. NPDC092370, assembly GCF_044755265.1. Classification (NCBI taxonomy): domain Bacteria; kingdom Bacillati; phylum Actinomycetota; class Actinomycetes; order Kitasatosporales; family Streptomycetaceae; genus Streptomyces; species Streptomyces sp. NPDC092370. Next base: position 19,834 of record NZ_JBIVQO010000010.1, read on the forward strand.
CGACCAGGGCCTCATCCCCGTCAAGTACCTCGGGATCGAGCACGGTGTCAACATCACCATCGGCCTGCCCTTCGTCCGCACCAGCGTCGACCACGGCACCGCCTTCGACATCGCCGGCCTCGGCACGGCCGACCACACCAGCCTGCTCGCCGCCCTGGCCCACGCCGACCGCCTGTCCTCCGGGGCACCGGACCACCCCTGACCCACCGACCCCCGTCAGCCCCGGCACTAGAGAACCGAAGGACACCATGGACTTCATCTTCATGCTCACCCGCGACGACCGCACCGTCACCGACTGCCTCGAGGTCGTCGACACCATCGCGGACCTCGGCATCACCCACATCGGATTCAAGGACATCGGTGTGGACCCCGACACCCTCGCCAAGCTCCACACCCGCCTCAAGGACATGGGCGCCACCACCTACCTCGAAGTCGTCAGCACCCACCGGAACCAGGCTCTTGCCTCGGTGCGGACGGCCGTCGGACTCGGCGTCGACTGGCTGATGGGCGGCACCTGGATCGAGGAGACCCTCCACGTCCTGCACGGCACGTCCATCGGTTATCTGCCCTTCGCCGGAGAACCCCTGGGACACCCCACCCGCCTCGCCGGCGACCCGGACCGCATCGCCGACGACTGCCGGCGAGCGGAGGCCGCGGGGTGCGCCGGCGTCGACCTCCTCGCGTACCGCGCCACCGATGCCGACCCCCTCGACCTGGTCCGTGCCGCCCGCGCCGCCACCACCGGCCGTCTGGTCGTCGCCGGCTCGATCACCAACACCGACCAGATACAGGCGCTCGTCTCAGCCGGAGCCGACGCCTTCACCATCGGCTCCGCCGCCTTCGACGGCTCCCTGCAGCCCCACGCCGGCACTCTGCGATCCCAACTGGCCCCCGTCGTTGGTCTGTAACGAGAGCTGCCCCCCGGGAACCTATATCCTCACAAACCCGAGCAAGTACCCCAAGGGCTCGTTCCTTTCCAAGCCGCCACCAGAGCATCCGGGTGGTGTCGTCGCGCATCGCCGTCCGGGCGACCGCCGGACGGCGCAACAGGCTGGTCGTGACCTCCTTCGCGACCGTGTCGTCCCTGGTCAACTCGGTGACAACCCGCACCCGTCGGCTGGGGTGACGTGTTCGGTCACTGTCGGCCGCTTCAGTAGATCGGTGGCAACCTGCGCAGCGACCTCGTCATCACGGGTCAGATCGGCGAGAGCCTGGACCTTCTCATCCACCGTCACCGGGCGATCAACACGCTGGCCGACGACCCGCTTCGCGCCGTCCGGCGTCCACTGCCGGGCGCCGGTGCGCGGGTTGAACGGCGCGTCTTCCATCGCCGCCCACCGCTCGACCTCGTCGACCACCGAGGCCAGGATGCGGTGGACCGTGAACGACACCCCCCCTCGCGGCGCTCCTTCGGCCACCGGTTCGCGGTGTAACTCCAGTCCTCTACCGTCCGCCGCTCGACACCGATGTCGTCCGCGGAACATCTGCAACGACTCCGTCACGGTGAACAGCTCGTCCGTGCCGTTCGGCATGGACCCGCCCACCGAACTGCTCGACAAAGCCAACTGGCAGAGCTCGCAGCGAAGTGCCCATATGGATGCCCCCGGGGGGAAGTGCGGTGCACCCCCGCGAGAGGCGCCGCTGATTCTGGCGGTGCAGGGTGTCGGCGACCTGCGGTGGGCTCCGGTCCTGGCAGCGTACGGCGCCCGCCGCACCCTGGTGAGGGCAGCGCGGCGGGCGCCGGTCGCAGGTGGCTACTCGACGATCTTGAGCAGCTTGTTCGTGGTGCCCTGTGAGGGGTTGGAGATCTTGTCGAGTGTGGCGCCGCCGGTTAGGGCCTTGGCTACCTGGTCCGGCGTGGCATCCTTGTGGCCCGCCAGGTAGGCGGCTGCGGCACCTACGACGTGCGGTGTGGCCATGGACGTGCCCGAGATGGTCTTGGTGCCATCATCGCTGTCGTTCCACGCGGAGGTGACGTCCGAGCCGGGGGCGTAGATGTCCACTACTGCACCGAAGTTGGAGAAGTCGGACTGCTTGTCGTCCTTGGTCGAGGAGGCGACGGTGATGGCTTCCGCGACACGGGCCGGGGAACCCTGCCCGGCGTCCGAGGAGTCGTTGCCGGCGGCGACGCCGAAGGTGACACCGGCGGCGATGGCCTTCTTCACGGCTTCGTCGATGGCCGGGTCGGCTCCACCGCCCAGGCTCATGTTCGCGACGGACGGGCCCTGATGATTCTTGGCGACCCAGTCGATGCCTGCGATGACCTGCTCGGTCGTTCCCGACCCGTTGTCGTCGAGCACCCGGACAGCGACGATCTTCGCCTTCTTGGCGACACCGTGGGCTGTGCCGGCGATCGTGCCGGCGACGTGGGTGCCGTGGCCGTTGCCGTCACTGGCGTCGTTGTCGTTGTCTACGGCGTCGAAGCCCGAAGTGGCCCGTCCCGCGAAGTCCTTGTGCGAGATCCTCACACCGGTGTCGATGACGTACGCGGTTACGCCCTCGCCCGCACTGTCGGGGTAGGTGTACTTGCTGTCGCCGGCCGTGTCCGCCTGGTCCATGCGGTCGAGGCCCCAGGAGGGCGGGTTGTCCTGAGTGGCGTTGATGCTGAACTTCTTGACCTGTACGACTTTGGCGACCGCCGAGTCAGCGGCGAGGCGCTTGGCCTCGGATGACGAGAGGCCGCTGGCGGAGAAGCCGTTGATGGCGGTCGTGTACGTGCGCTGGAGCTTGCCGCCGTACTCCTTGGCCAGCTCGGAGTTGTTCGCCTTCTTGTCCAGCGTGACGATGAAGCTGCCGGGTACGGCTCCCTTCGCACCGAGGCCGTACACAGTGCCCTCTGCCGTGGGTTCGGGCGCTATGTGCGCGTAGGCCGGACCAATGGCCGTCAGGGTCGCGACGACAGCTGTGGCGGTGAGGAGCTGCATTCTGTGTGTGAATGCGCGAGATGCCATGTGAGGGTTCTCCTCGTCAGGTGGTGTGGGGGGTGTGAGGGTTCGGACCGAACGTGCATCGGGTCCGCCACGAACCTGACTCATTGATGTGCTCAGATCAAGGACTTGAAGCGAATCAATGCCGTATCGGCAGGTCGGCAGCGCACGAATCAGCCACCCTCTCCGGGCGCTCTTGCATCACACGCCTGACGCTCATGCGGGCATCGTGTTGAGAATGTGTGCCCATGCGCCGGAGGCCGACGTGGTCGCACGGAATCTGGGTAAACGGCGCCGGTTTCACAGCAAGCGATTGCGGACCGGCGGCTCGGCCGGGCCGGAGATTGGTGCAGACCCCGTAAGCGGCCCAATAACCAGGCCGATTCGAAACCCTCGCAGAAAGGTCGGCGATGAACCAGGATTCATTTGTTGTGCGCCGCAACATCTGAATCGGGGTATCCAAGAATTGAGTTGGCCCTGTTACGCGTGGCACGGCGAACGCGGTACCGGACGCATCTTCTGCGACGTCACGGGGCGACCGGCCACTGTGCGACATTCGCCGGGGCCCGGTCAGGCAGACCCGCACGCCATCGCTGCCCGGTCTCTTCGCTCGCCCACTCCAGCGACAATCCCGCTTTGTCCTCTTCGCGGTCCTGCAAGAGCACCGCTGGCGCCTCCGGTCGCGTCCTGGGAAGTGGTGTACGGGTTCGCCTGCTCCGGGAGTTGCTCCGGCAACGGGACGCGCGGGGCCACCGGGGAGCGTTGTGTCCTACTGAGGGCGGTCTGAGGGCGGCGTCCGGTGATGTCCCCGCCGGGGTCGGTGGTGCGGGCGGGAGTCCTTGGTGTCACTCTCCGCGCGTCGCGGCGCTCGCAGCGCCAGTCCCCGTGAGAACTCGCATGGCTCCTCAGCTTGATCTGTAGCTCCCGGCGCTCCGAACGGCATCTCGAACTGGGTCGCTCACCTGGTAATTCTCCGGACGCCGAGGCGGCCTTCGCCTGATCATGTGCTCCGACCAAGGTGCACCAATCAGAACGAAGGCCGTGAGGGTGAGTCTGCTGCCTGAAGCTGTTCCAGGAGAAGCGTTCGCGGAAGCGTCACGCTTCCGGGCCGAGTTGTACGAGTGTCTCACCGTCTGGGGCGATGATGACCGACCTCATGGCTCGCCGCCTCAGCGGCGAGAACACCATCTCCTGGCGCGACCCGACACCACAGATCAAACAACAGATTCCTGGATGCGACACTGGGAGAAAACGACCTCTGAGAACCGCGGGCCTCGGTTCCGCACCGACCAGGCACCTGTGGTGGAGGCGACCGCGATCCACCGGCTTGTGCCGGCTGCCGGGTTCGAGGTGCTGCGTGAGGGTGTCCCAGCACACCAACATCAAGCTGCACACCGTGGCTGTGATGGTGATCGGCTGGGCGCTGGGGCAGCCGTTGCCGGAATCGGTGGGGCAGGAGCTGGACGCGGCCGTGCAGAGGCGCTCACGCCGGCGGGATGCTCCGGGCGCGGAAGCCTGGTAGAGCGCTGTGGCCGGGCAGGTCAGGCGGTCAGGGCCTGCTCGACGGTGGGATGGCAACCGATGACCTGGTCCAGCCCGACGAGCTGCAGGGTCCGCAGCACCGATTCCTGGGGGCCGGCGATACGCAGCCACCCCTGAGCGTCGCTCATGCTCTGGTGGGCGGCGATGAGCACGTTGATGCCGCTGGAGTCCATGAAGGTCACGCCGCTGAGGTCCATCACGGTCTTCGGCGGCGCCGCTCCGTCACAAGACAGCAGGGCCTGGGTGAGCTTGTTCCTGACAGCGTGGTCGATCTCACCGCGCAGGGTGAGTACCCGGACGCCGCCGTCGGCGGTGTGGTCGATCGACAAGGGTTCGGGCCGGCCTGTCGTGTGGGTGTCTGTCACCGTTTCCTCGGCTGCGCTCGCTGATGGGGACTGTGGCCCCGACACGATGTGCGTCGGCAGCCTGCCCCCGATAGTACGGTGAACACCCGTTCGGCCCTCTGTGTAACTGAGCTCACGGCTTGTGAGGCAGATTCCGGGGTATGCGCGGGCGGATGAACGGGGGAAGCAAGGGTGGATCCGGCGGAATCAGTCCCCGAGGGTGAAGACAGCGTGCTGCCTGGCGCCCCTTCGATACAGGACACCGTCGCCCTGGACGGTGACGGATCCTGCATCGCCGAGGCACGTCACCGGGCGGTCGGCTTCCTCACCCGCGTCCAGGCTGAGCACGGTCTGCCGGTGTCCGCACGTGCGATGGAACTGACGCAGCTGGTGGTCAGCGAGCTGGTCACCAACGCGCGCAAGTACGCTCCCGGGCCGGTGCTGATGGAGCTGCGCGTCATCGGTGACCTGGTGGAAGTGGTCGTGTGGGACAGCGATCCCGTCCTGCCGGTGGCCCGGGCCGCCGATGCGGGCAGAGTCGGGCAACACGGACTGGAGATCGTCATGGCCGTCGCGCAGGGCTTCGAGGTCCAGCGGGAGCCGGTCGGCAAACGCATCACCGCCCGCATCGCCCTGCCCGACGACCCCGGCGGGGACATCACCGGACGCCGCCCCCAATAGTCGGGCGGGCCGATGCCTAGCTGCCCTTGTCGCCCCGGGGGAAGACGGTTTCGGCGAGCATCAGAAGGCCACCGCCATCAGGCGTTTCGGTCACGGTGTGGCCGAGCGGGACGAGCAGCCCTGCCACTGCGGCCTGCACGATCACTCTCAGGCTGTCGTTGCTTGGGGCACGGCCTGCCTGGTCGCGGGCGAGCGCGGTGAACCCGTCCGAGGCCGTCCAGCTGACCAGAGCGCCTGTGGACGCCTCGGTCACCCGCAGTCCCGGAATCCCGCTGTCTGCGTCTTCCAGCACCTGAAAGCCGGCCTGGACCAGGCAAGAGCTCACCCGGGACATAAGTTCAGCCGGGGAGCACGACACGCCCGTCGCCTGCCCGCGAGAAGCACAATCATGCCACCGAGTTGTCTGGCCGTGTTCGGAACAGCGGGGATTTCTACGGACTGTAATTCCTTCGGCCCGGTCAGTGACCGGCGGTGCGGTTGAAGCTGGTGCGGTCGCCACCGAGGCAAGCCGCTGCATCAAGCTCGTCAACGACGCCACCGCACGGATCACCCCCCAAGCGGCATTGGAATATGGGTGCCTGACGGCGGGTTCGTCCCCGGCACACGGCAACCTCAGCACGGTCGGACAATATCGAACGCTGACATTTCACCCACGCCGTAGCCTCTGGCATCTACTCCTGCAACGCGGTGGCATCCTCGGAGTGCCGCTTGCAACGCATGGCCGGCGCGGTGAGCGCCTGGCGTATCGCTCAAACTCCCGCTTCGGCGCTGCCTGTTCTCGATCGTGCACGTCCACGTACCAGGCCGCAGGGGCCTGGTACGTCAATGTTGAACAGGTTTCAGGCGAGCGTGCCGCTGACGGCGCGAGAGCGAGGCCGACCGGCTGTAGGCGATCGTCGGGGCTTTCATCACCCCTTGCGCCGACACAGCAGCCACAGCACGACACCGGTGCCTGCGGCCGCGAGCAGCAGGGTGCGGTTGTCTCGTGCCATCTGAGCTCCCTGGGCTGCCTTGCGCCGCACTGGTTCGGGTGCCCTTTCCTGGAGCAGGTGAGCAGCCTGCGCGGCCTTGGCCCGGGCCTGCTCGGCGGCTTGAGCGGCTTTGTCCTTCACCGGGTCGGGAAGCTTGTCCTGCACCCGAGACGCAGTTTCGGCGGCCTTGGCCTTCAGCTCCTCGGCCTTGACGTCGGCCTTGGCCGCGAGTGCCTCGACCGTCTGCCCGAGCGCCTGACGGGTCCCCTCTACCTGCTCGCGCAGCTGCTCAGGGCTCGAAGCGGTCTGCTCGTCATGGGGCGGCTGGGTCATCGGTGTGCACTCTCCTTGATCTCGGCCACGTCGGCCTTCACACTGTCGATCGTCTGCTCGGGTGTGGGCGGTGCGCCTTGCTTTACTTGCTTCTTGCCACTCAGGGCCATGACCACTGCGATCGCACCCAGGACAGCGGTGACGATCAGGGCGGCGGCCCACACCGGCAGCGGCACGGCCAGCACGGCGATCGCGGTGGCGACCAGCGCCTGCAACATCAGGAAGCCGACTATCCCGGCGCCGCCGAACAGTCCGCCGCCTTTGCCGTAGTGCTTAGCCTTCTCCTTCATCTCCGCCTGCGCCAGGCGCAGCTCGCCGCGCACCAGCTCCGTCAGCTGCTGCGACGCCCGCTGCACCAGTTCGCTCACCGGCTCGTCGCTGGTGTGAGTACCTCTGTGGTCGGGGCCGACAGGGGGTGGCTGCATGGTCGACACGGCGATCACCTCCCGTCCTCTTCTGTCCTTGTGGTCTGTGCCGACGGGCCGTCATGCGGCCTGTGGGCATGATGTGCATGCGAGTACCCCGAGCAGTCCAGATCAGGGCACCGATTGCGCCCGGGTTCGAGCGAGAGGGATCGGGCAGTGGGCGGACGGTTGCCCGCACGGCGACTTGGTACGTTCACCCGACATGCGGGATCTTTCGCCGCCGCGTCCGGTTCGCCGGTAACCGCCAGGTCCTCAGGCGAGGTAGAGAGCAGGAATGGATCAGGGCTCGGCAGCAGGCAGCGAGCTGGAGAACGGAACAGCGCCCGCCGACGAGCGGGACGACATGACGAGGCGGCTCGGTGACGGGCCCGTGGGGGATGGTCTCGGTGGTGGTGCCGCGGGGCAGGCCGGTGGGGCCGTTGGCGTTGGCGTAGGTGTGGGTGCGCTTGCCCGCGTCGTCGACCAGGCCGAGGACGTTGCCGGTGGCGTCGGAGAACTGGCGGCCGATGGCTTGGGCGGGCCACACGCCGGGCAGCGCGGCGCGGATCTCGCCGGAGAACCGCCATTGAACAGCTGCTCGCTGTCCGGTTTCGATGCCGTCGACAAGTTCAGCGTGCAGGGCTGCGTAGCTGAACCAGGGCCCGAAGATCTCGCGTACCTCCTGGCGGCTGTGCAGGTCCCAGTACAGGCTCGTTTCCTCGTAGTGCACGTCGAGGGCGTAGCTGGCGACGGCGGCGCCGAGTCGTCTGCGCTGATTCCGTCATGGATGCGCTGAAGGCCGCGATGCCCGGGCTGTTATAAGAGGAACGCCGCGCCGTTGCGCCTGCTCTTGTGAGCCTGCTGGCTGTCCACTAGACCGCCGAAGGAGAAGCCGTCCAACAACCCTCGCCCGGCGCGCGCTGCCGGACGAGAGATCAGGTGGTGAAGGACCGGCTCGTCGAGGAGAGGGCGGCCGAGGAGACCGTGTCAGCCAGCCGCTGCCCGGCCGACGCCACACTGCACTCCGCTTCCATGGGACGGGACCTGCCAGGCTCCATGGCAAAACTCCTGCCCCCTGCACGGCTCTACGACATCAGGTGGGTGGCGGAGCGCGCCCGCTCCCACATGCCGGGAATCTGCTCGGTCGGGCGCTGCTGTTCGCCGTGCAGAGCGTTGAGCACGACCAGGCATCCGGTCAGGGCCGGTACCGCCCACTGCGCAGTCGCCAATTGTCGCCGCGCCTTGTCGAGATCGATCGGGTGCTTCTGCGCCTTCTCGGCGTCAGCGGGGTCGGTGGAGGAGGCCAGCTCGACCTTCTTGCCCAGGACGCGGGCGTAGGCCGTGGCGGCCAGAGCCGCAGCGGTGATGACGGTCTTGGCCGCGGTAGAGGCGCCCACGCCCTGCTGTGCAGCAACACGGTGCGCGTTCACGGCGAGCAGCCCGCCACCACCGAACAGGTGCGCTCCGATCGCGGCGGCGTTGACCGGCGCCCACTTCGCCCAGCCCGACGAAGAGATCCGGTCACGGCTCGTCTCCGTGCCACCTTCACCCTGGGCCGCCCCGTTGAGGCCGACCGCCCCCATCAGCGAGCCTCCGAACCAAGCAGCCAAACCAAGATCATGAAGGCTGCGAATGGCAGTGTTGCGTTCAGACATGGCCGAACTCCTTAAGGATCGGTCGAAAGGGCTGGCCGACGTGAACGGCGAAGCCCACCCCACCCTCGCCGGACTGCGTTTGCTTCGCCATCACGGCAGGCCAGATGGGTGACAACGGGACAGAAGCTGTCTCGCGATCCGGCACGCCTCTTGGCTGGGAGCGACGCCTCAGATCTGCGACGGTGCGTGACGCTTCGGGCCAGGCCGGCACAGTCATCCGTGGACAGGCTGGTCGTTCTCCCCGGGGTGGGTCAGCAAGACGCTGCACGTCACGCTGGTGGAACCGGAGCTGGTGGTGGAAGTCGGCGTCGACGTCGCCCGCGACGCCTCCGGCCGGTGGCACACCCCGCACGCCGGCACCACGCACGCCCCGACCTCTCCACCGCCGAGGCCCCCCTGTGGTCGTCGCCGCCGAACTGACGGCGGCACGGGCGCGGCAGCCCCGCCGACGCGCAACACCGGTGAGCGCGCCCTGATCCCCGGCTGTGGCCGCCGCGGAGCCCCACCCCCGGTGACGTGCCGTGATCCCCACCGCAACCCCCCGTTCGAGCCGTGCACACCGGTAGCGGGCCCCTACTTGATCCACACCAGGAACCGATCCTTTTCGATGATGCGGTTGCCGGAATCCGTGTGGACTGAGGAGACCGTCCCGCGGATCACTGCCGAGAGCAGTGGCTGTGGTGGACTACCAGCCGAACACTTCCCCGTCTTCGTCGGCCTCGCCGCCGACATCGGCTACCAGAAGCTGCTTGGCGCAGAACCCGGCTCCTGACTGTGTCCCACGTGGTCGCCACCGCGGTCGTCGTCCCGCTGCCGGCACGCAGGCTCGTCCACGGGCAGCGCTGATTCCTCCACACCGATACGGGCCCGTCGCGCCTCGGCGCCGACGTGCCCGTCGCCGTGCTCCTCGTCCCGTGCCCCCTGACGGCGGCTCGACCACCCCGAACGGCCCAGTCCCGCTGCGCCGGAGGAGGCGACCGTGGATGAGCGGTGTGACTGTGGTGGAAGGGATGCGCGTGCACCCAGGGACGAGGAGGCACGATGGCGGAGGCACTGGCCGAGGACCGCAGGAAGAGCGCTGCCGCACAGGGCGGCGCCGACCTGGCCCCGGGCGCCTTCGAGCAGCTCGGCGCCGTCGCCGACGCCGTCCTCTACGAGGGTTACCTCCTCTACCCCTACCGCCGCTCCTCCGCCAAGAACCGCGTCCGCTGGCAGTTCGGCGTGCTGTTCCCCCGTGACTGGGTGGAGGCGGACGGCCCCGTCACCCCCGGTGTCTCCGGCTCCGCCGACTCCTGGTACCAGCGGACCGAGTGCCTGCTGCGGGTCCGCCGGCCGGACCGTGCCCGCGTACGCGTGCGGGTGCGCTACCTCCAGATGCAGCGCAAGCAGGTGGAGGAAGCCGGCCGCCCCGTCGAGTCGCTGCGCACCGGCGACGGCACGGTGCACCTGACCTTCGACGAGGCCCTGCCGCGCGAGTGCGAGGTCGAGGTCCCGCTCGACGAACTCCTCCGAGACGGACACACCGTCGCGGTGGGCGCCGTGGCAGGACAGGACATCGAGCCGCTGGCCGAAGGCGCCGGGCGGGTGGTGCGCAGCCGCGAGGAGATCCGGGCCGAGACCACCGTCACCGCCGAGCGGCTCTCCGACGGCCTCTGCCGGATCCGCGTACTGACCACGAACACCGCGCCCGCCCCGCCACCGGGCACCGCGCGGGACGAGGCGCTGCGCCGGGCCCTCATCGCCACCCACACCCTCATCGGGGGCGAGGCAGTGGAGTTCGTCTCGCTGATCGATCCGCCGACGGACCTGCAAGCGCTCGCGCGCGCGTGCCGCAACGAGTTCACCTTCCCCGTCCTCGGCGGTGAGGCCCGGGACGCCGGCCGTGTCGTGCTGTCCGCGCCGATCATCCTGCCCAACCACCCCCAGGTCGCCCCCGAGAGCCCGGGCGACCTGCACGACGCGGCGGAGATCGACGAGATCCTCACCCTGCGCACGATGCTGCTGACCGACGAGGAGAAGCGCGAGGCGCGGGCCACCGACCCACGGGCGGCGGCGATCCTCGACCGGGTCGACACCATGCCGCAGGAGGTGTTCGAGCGGCTGCACGGCGCGGTCCGCTCCCTGACACCGGCCGCCCCCACGACCCCCGCCGACCGGCCCCAGGGCGCCGTGACCTCCCCGGCCCGGGCCACCGTCACGACCCCTGCCGGCCGGCCGCAGGACGCCGTAACCTCCCCGGCACCGGTCGCCCCCGAGGGGCCCGCCGACCGTCCCGCCTGGTGGCAGGAGGGCGCCGACGACGGTCTCTCGCCGACCAGCGACACCGTGCTCGTCGACGGTGTCCCCCTGGCCGGCGGCAGCCGCGTGCGGCTCCGCCCCCGGGGACGCGGCGCCGACGCCCAGGACATGTTCCTGGACGGGCGGACCGCCGAGGTCGCCGCCGTCTTCCACGACGTGGACGGCAGCGTGCACCTCGCCGTCACCCTCGACGACGACCCGGCCGCCGAACTGAACAACTGGTACGGCCGCTTCCACTACTTCCGGCCCGACGAGCTCGAACCCCTCGAGCCCGCCGGATCCCCGGACGAGCCGTCGGAACCGGCTCCCGCCGCAGCTCCGGCGCGGCACACGACCGACTCCGAGACCCCCGCAGCGGAGGCCGAGTGACATGACCACACACAGCAGCACCACCGAAGTCAGCAAGGAACCCGAACGGTCCGAGGACCGCAAGGGCATAGACGAGATCCACATCCTCTGGATCTCCGAGGGCATGAGCTGCGACGGCGACACCGTCTCGCTCACCGCGGCCGACCAGCCCTCCATCGAGGACCTGGTGCTCGGGCTCATCCCGGGCCTGCCCAAGGTGAACCTGGTCAACAAGGTGCTCTCGCCCAGCCTGGGCGGCGAGGACTTCCTGGCGCCCTACCGGGCGGCCGTACGCGGCGAACTGGGCCCGTTCATCCTCGTCATCGAGGGCTCGATCCCCAACCAGAACATCATCGAGGGCGACGGCTACTGGACGTCCTTCGGCAACGACCCGGAGACCGGCGAGCCGCAGACCCTCAACTGGTGGATCGACCAACTGGCCCCCAAGGCCTGGGCGGTGGTCGCCGCCGGCACCTGCGCCACCTTCGGCGGCATCCACGCCATGTCCGGCAACCCGACGGGCTGCATGGGCCTCGCCGACTACCTGGGCTGGGACTACGTCTCCCAGGCCGGCCTGCCCATCGTCAACGTGCCCGGCTGCCCGATCCAGCCCGAGAACTTCATGGAGACCCTCATCTGGGTCCTCTACCACGCGGCCGGCTCCGCGCCCCCGCCGCCGCTGGACCACATGCTGCGCCCGCAGTGGCTGTTCGGCAAGACGGTCCACGAGGGCTGCGACCGCGGCTCGTACTACGAGCAGGCCAACTTCGCCACGGACTACAACTCACCCAAGTGCCTCGTGAAGACGGGCTGCTGGGGCCCGGTCGTGAACTGCAACGTGCCCAAGCGCGGCTGGATGGGCGGCCTCGGCGGCTGCCCCAACGTCGGCGGCATCTGCATCGGCTGCACGATGCCCGGCTTCCCCGACGCGTTCATGCCCTTCATGGACGAGCCCCCGGGCAGCACCCTGTCGTCCCTCGTCGTCAAGCCGTACGGGGCCGTCATCCGCCGGCTGCGCGGCGTGACCAACGAGCTGGTCAACCACGAGCCCAGGTGGCGCCACAACAAGCGCAAGCTGACGAGCGGTTACGACCCGCGCTGGCGCCCCTGATGAAGCGTCACCGGACGAAGTCCGACATCCCGCACACCACCGACAGCGAGGGGCAGTACCGCAGATGACCACCACCGAGGCCCGGCCCACGGACCGCAAGCCGCCACAGCTCGTGGACATGTCCTGGGACCCGATCACGCGGATCATCGGAAACCTGGGCATCTACACGAAGATCGACTTCGCCAACCGGGAAGTCGTCGAATGCCACAGCACCTCGTCGCTGTTCCGCGGCTACTCGGTGTTCATGAAGGGCAAGGACCCGCGCGACGCGGGCTTCATCACGTCCCGGATCTGCGGCATCTGCGGCGACAACCACACCACCTGCTCCGACTACGCCCAGCAGATGGCCTACGGCGTCAAGCCGCCCCCGCTGGCCGAGCACATCGTCAACCTCGGCGAAGCCGCCGAGTACATGTTCGACCACACGATCTTCCAGGACAACCTGGTCTTCGTGGACTTCTGCGAGGCGATGGTCAAGGCCACCAACCCCGGTGTCTTGGCCCGCGCCGAACGCACCCAGGCGCCCCGCGGCGAGATCCACGGCTACCGCACGATCGCCGACATCATGAAGGCCTTCAACCCCTTCGAGGGCGAGGTCTACAAGGAGGCCCTGAAGGTCAGCCGGGTCACCCGCGAGATGTTCTGCCTCATGGAGGGGCGGCACGTCCACCCCTCCACGCTGTACCCGGGCGGCGTCGGGACGATGCCGCAGCCGACCGTCTTCACCGACTACCTCAGCCGCCTCATGCGGGTCATCGACTTCGTGAAGAAGGCCGTCGCCATGAACGACGACGTCTTCGACTTCTTCTACGAGGCGCTGCCCGGCTACGAGGAGGTCGGCCGCCGCCGCGTCCTGCTGGGCTGCTGGGGCGCCTTCCAGGACCCCAAGGTCGTCGACTACCGCTACGAGTCGATGAACACCTGGGGCAAGGCCATGTACGTCACCCCGGGCATCATCGTCGACGGCGAACTGGTCACCAACAACCTCGTCGACATCAACCTCGGCCTGCGCATCATGCTCGGCAGCTCGTACTACGAGGACTGGGTCAACGAGGACCCCTTCGTCACCCACGACCCGCTCGGCAACCCCGTCGACATGCGCCACCCGTGGAACCAGACCACCGTCCCGGTACCGCAGAAGCGCGACTTCGACGACAAGTACAGCTGGGTGATGAGCCCCCGCTGGTTCGACCAGCGCACCGGAGACCACCTCGCCCTCGACACCGGCGGCGGCCCCCTCGCCCGCCTGTGGTCGACCGCGCTGAGCGGCCTGGTCGACACCCCGTACGTCAAGTCCACCGGCCACAGCGTGCGCATCTCCCTGCCCAAGGGCGAGTCCCTGCCGGAGACCACCCTGGAGTGGCGCATCCCGCAGTGGAGCAACACCATCGAACGCGACCGCGCCCGGCCGTACTTCATCGCCTACGCGGCCGCCATGGCCCTGCAGTTCCTCGAAGAGGCCATGGGCATGGTCCGCGCGGGCGAGACCAAGGTGTTCGAGAACTACGAGGTACCCGACGAGGCGATCGGCTGCGGCTTCCACGAGGCGGTGCGGGGCGTTCTCTCCCACCACCTGGTGATCAAGGACAAGAAGATCGCCAACTACCACCCGTACCCGCCCACCCCGTGGAACGCCAGCCCCCGCGACATGTACGGCACCCCCGGGCCGTACGAGGACGCCGTCCAGGGCCAGCCCATCTTCGAGGAGAACGGGCCGGACGACTTCAAGGGCGTCGACATCATGCGCACCGTCCGCAGCTTCGACCCCTGTCTGCCGTGCGGTGTGCACATGTACGTCGGCAAGGGCAAGACGCTGACCACCCTGCACTCGCCGACGTACGGGGCGAACCATGGCTGAGGCCGCCACCGCACGGCTGGCGGACCCGGACGTCGAGGCCCGGCTCGGCCGGCTGGACGAGCTGCTGGAGGGCATCGAGTCCGCGCCCGGCCCCACGACACGCTCGGCGACCGAGGCGGTGGCACTGCTGACCGAGGTCTACGGCGAGGCGCTGGCCCGTGTCCTGGACCACGCGGGCGAGCAACTGGCCGAGCGCCTCGCCGAGGACGAACTGCTGGCGCACCTCATGGTGCTCCACGACATCCACCCCGAGCCCGCCGAACGCCGGGCGGCCCGCGCGGTCGAACGCCTGCGGCCCGCCGTGCAGGAGCGCGGCGGCGACGTGGAGTGGGCCGGAGTGGAGGGGCAGGTCGCCCGAGTGCGTCTGACGGCGGGCGGCGGATGCGGGTCCGGCTGCGGCGGGGGTGGCTCCGAGGTCACCGACGCGGTCCGCGCGGCGGTGTTCGCCGTGGCGCCCGAGCTGACGGCGGTGGAGCCCGTGACCGAGACGGCCCCCGCGTTCGTCCCGCTGACCACGTTGACGCACCGGGGCGCACCGTGACCACCGACGGGGCACTGGCCCGCCTCATCCGCTCCTCGGCCGACCGCACCGCGACGGCCCGGACGGAGGTGTGCGACCTGTGCGCCGCGCCGGTCGCCGAGGAGCACGCCCACCTGTACGACACCGGGCAGGAGGAGGTGCGCTGCGTCTGCGGTCCCTGCTCCGTGCTGTTCGCCGACGCGGCGGCGGGAGACGGCCGGTACCGGCTCGTGCCCCGGCGACGGGTCCGGCTGCCCCACGTCGACACGGCCGTGCTGGGCGTACCGGTCGGCCTGGTCTTCTTCGTGCCCCGGGCGGACGGCTCGGTCACCGCCGAGGGACCGAGCCCGGCGGGGGCCATGCGGTGGGAGGTGGACGCGGCCGCGTGGCGGGAGCTGTCCGGCACGGTTGTGCAGCTCGCGACCGTGGAACCCGAGGTGGAGGCTCTGCTGGTGAACACCGTCCATGGCCTGGACCATCACTGGATCGTGCCGATCGACGACTGCTACCGGATGGTCGCCGTCGTACGCCGGGAGTGGCGCGGCCTGTCCGGCGGCGGCCGGATCTGGCCGGCTCTCGAGCAGTTCTTCGAAAACCTCACCGAGCGGTCATGACCACGCACTCCGCAGGCCGGAGGCGAGGAAGGAGAGCACCCATGGGCAGCATCAGAGTGGGCCGGCCCCAGGCGAAGCCCGACACGCCCCGGCACGTCGCCGGCATGCACCAGGGCAACCAGGGACCGCGCGAGCGGCAGAAGGGACACCACGAGGACGGCACCGCCGACGCGCGCCGTTCCACGGGGATCCACTGGAAGCGGCATGACGCCCTCGCCGAGACCATGCCGAACATCTCGCCCGGATGAGCACCGTGATGAGAACGAGCAGGGAGTCACCGCACATGAGACGAGTACGCAGACCGGTCGCGCGCAGGCGGGGCGGAATGAGCGGACAGCGGGTGCTGAAGGCCGAGGCCGTCCTGGTGGGCGGCGCGGCCCTGGCCCTGCTGTGCTGGGAGTGGCCCAGCCTGAGGCGCGAGGTGCGGATCTGGCGGATGGCCGGCGGTTTCCGCGCCGGCCACCGCTACCCGTGAGCCGGCCGTGCACGAACTGTCGATCGCGGCCGCGATCATCGAGCGGGCCGACGAGCTGGCCCGGGCGGACGGGACGGACGCCGTCTCGAAGGTGACCGTCCGGGTCGGCGAGCTGGCGGGCGTCGTGCCGGACGCCCTCGGCTTCGCCTTCGAGGTGGCCCGCGACGGCACCGCCCTCGCGGGGGCACACCTCGTCGTGGAGCAGATCCCCGCGCAGGCCTGGTGCGACCCCTGTGCCGAGGAGTTCGCGGTGGGCATGCCCCCGTTCTTCTGGTGCCCGCGCTGTGACCGGCCCTCCAGCGATCTGCGCAGCGGCCGGGAACTGGAGATCGCGGGGATCGAGCCGCTGACGGCATAGAGGAACAGGCGGGCAGGGGCCCCCGCCGGTGCGTCGGCGGGGGCCCCTGCCCGCCTGTCGTTCTCCGGTCAGCAGATGCGTGGCAACTGCTCCCCGAGCGGCAGGTCCACCACCCGCGTCCCGCCGAGGCCGGTGGCGACCACCACCATCCCGGGGTGCTCGGCGACACACTCGCCGATCACCGTGGCCCCGGCACCCCGGGGATGGGCCCGCATCGCCGCCAGCACCGCCTCCGCCTCCGCCGGGGGCACGAACGCGACCAGCCGCCCCTCGTTGGCGACGTAGAGTGGATCGAGCCCGAGGAACCCGCAGGCGTTCGCCACCGCGTCCGGCACCGGAATGGCCCGCTCCTGAAGCCGGACACCGGTCCCCGAGGCACGGGCGATCTCGTTGAGGGACGCGCCCAGGCCGCCCCTGGTGGGGTCGCGCAGCACATGGATGTCCGTGGTGACGGCCAGCATCGCCGCCACCAGATCCGCCAGGGGCGCGGTGTCGCTGGCGATCTCCACCCCGAACTCCAGCCCCTCCCGGACGCTCATGATCGCCACGCCGTGCAGCCCGATCGGGCCGCTGACGATGACCACGTCACCGGGGCGGGCACGCTGAGGCCGGATGTCCACGCCGCCGGGCACGAGACCCACCCCGGCGGTGCTGACGTACACCCCGTCGCCGTGCCCGGACTCCACCACCTTGGTGTCACCCGTCACGATGGTGACCCCGGCCGCCTCGGCCGCCGCCCCCATGGAGCGCGCGATCCGCTCGACGACCGTCAGCTCCACGCCCTCCTCCAGCACGAAGGCGGCGGAGAGATACGCCGGCACGGCACCGCTCATCGCGAGGTCGTTCACCGTGCCGTTGACCGAGAGATCGCCGAGGCTGCCGCCGGGGAAGAACAGCGGCCGGACCACATAGGAGTCGGTGGAGAAGGCCAGCCGCGCGCCGCCCAGTTCCAGGACGGCGGAGTCGGCGAGCCCGGACAGCGTGGCGTTGCCGTAGGCAGGGGTGAAGATCTGCTCCATCAGCTCCGCCGACAGCGCACCCCCTCCGCCGTGCCCCATGACCACGACTCCCTGGTCGCGCAGCGGAGCGGGGCAGGTCCAGTCGGCCGGGTCGACCACATCGGTGAGTTGTTCAGGCAACGGGAGCCACCTCCTGCCGCGCGGCCCCGCCGGCCTGCGGTGCCGGGGCGTTCATCCTCCGGTACAGGTAATAGGCCGCGCAGGCGCCCTCGCTGGAGACCATGGTGGCGCCGAGCGGGGTACGCGGCGTGCAGGTGGTGCCGAACGCGCCGCACTCGGTCGGCTTGATCAGGCCCTGGAGCACCTCGCCGGCACGGCACTCGGCGGGCTCCTCGGTACGGATCCCGCCGACGTCGAAGCGGTGCTCCGCGTCGTACGCCCGGAAGGCGTCCGTCAGGCGCCAGCCGCTCGCCGGGATCGGCCCGATGCCGCGCCAGGACCGGTCGGTGACCTCGAACACCTCCTCGATCATCCGCACGGCGGCCGGGTTGCCCTCTTCGCGCACGGCACGCGGGTAGGCGTTCTCCACCCGGTGCTCCCCGCGCTCCAGCTGGCGCACCGCCCGGCGGATGCCCTCCAGGATGTCCAGCGGCTCGAAGCCGGTCACCACCATCGGCACCCGGAACCGCTCGGCCAGCTCCGGGTACTCGGCCATTCCCATCACGCTGCACACGTGCCCGGCGGCGAGGAAGCCCTGCACCCGGCACTCGGGTGCCGTCATGATCGCCTCGACGGCCGGGGGCACCCGCACGTGCGACACCAGCAGGCTGAAGTTGCTCAGGCCCAGCCGGCGCGCCTGGTGCACGGCCATCGCGTTGGCCGGAGCGGTGGTCTCGAAGCCGATCGCGAAGAACACCACCTCCCGGTCCGGGTTGCGGCGGGCCAGCTCCAGGGCGTCGAGCGGCGAGTACACCACCCGCACGTCACCGCCTTCGCCCTTGACGCGGAACAGGTCGCGGTCGGTGCCCGGCACCCGGAGCATGTCGCCGAAGGAGCAGAAGATCACCCCGGGCCGCGAGGCGATCTCCAGCGCCCTGTCGATGACCTCCAGCGGGGTGACACAGACGGGACAGCCGGGCCCATGGATCAACTCGACCTGCTCCGGCAGCAGTTGGTCGATGCCATGCCGGATGATCGAGTGGGTCTGCCCCCCGCACACCTCCATCAGGGCCCACGGCCGGGTGGCGGTGGCGCGGATCTCGTCCAGCAGGCGCCGCGCCAGTTCGGGGTCGTTGAACTCGTCGATGTACTTCACCGGGTCTCACTTCCGCTGTTCCGGGGCTCCGCCGTCGCGGCACCGCCCGCCTCCTGGGCCGCCTGCTCCCAGGCGTCCCCGAACTCCTCCTCCAGCAGCCCCAGTTCCTCGAACAGCTTCAGGGAGGCCAGAGCCGACTCCTCGTCCAGGCGCTGGAGTGCGAATCCGACGTGCACGATGACGTACTCGCCCACCCGCACATCGGACACGTACTCCAGGCACGCCTGTTTCTGTACGCCGCCGAAGTCGATCAGCCCGGTGAGCGGGTCGGAACTGTCGTCGATGGCCACGACCTTGCCGGGCACTGCCAAACACATGGGTCACTCCTCCTGTCGTAGGTGCGCCGCGACCACCAGCTGGCCGAGGGCCAGCCCGCCGTCGTTCGGGGGGACTTCGCCGTGGCGGAGCACCGCGAAGCCGTCGTCGGCCAGCAGCCGCGCACACTCCTCCTCCAGCAGCGCGTTGGCGAACACCCCGCCGCTGAGAGCGACGGTGGCCAGGCCGGTGTCCTGACGCGCCCGTCGGCAGATCCCCGCCACCGCCCGCGCCACGGCCCGGTGGAACCGGGCCGCGAGCACGGCGGCCGGGGTGCCGCGCCGCAGGTCGGTGACCAGCGCGCTGAGCACGGGTGCCGGGTCGAGCCCGTCGGCGAAGGTGTACGCCGACGTGTCGGCCCCCCACGCCGAAGTGGCCGCGGCCTCCAGCTCCAGCGCGGCCTGCGCCTCGTACCCCGCGCGATGGCACACGCCGACGAGCGACGACACGGCGTCGAAGAGCCGGCCCATGCTGGAGGTCGGCACACAGGCCAGGCCACCCGACAACTGCCGTTCGAGCACAGCCCGTTCGCCGGGCGCGCAGGCTGTCACACACGGCAGGTCCGCCTCCCACGGCAGCCCCGCCGCCCACAGCCGGGCCAGAGCCAGACGGCACGGGTTGGCCACGCCCGCGTCACCGCCCGGCAGCGGGGCGGGGCAGAGGCGGGCGTAGCGCCGGAAGCCGGTGTAGCCGGCGAGCAGGATCTCGCCGCCCCAGACGGTGCCGTCGTCGCCGTAACCCGTGCCGTCGAAGGCGACGCCGATCACCGGGGTGGTGCCGTCGAGGCCGTGTTCGGCCATGGCGGAGGCGATGTGCGCGTGGTGGTGCTGGACCAGCACGGGGGCGTGCCCGGCCCGTCGGGCGGCCCACCGGGTCGAGTGGTAGCCCGGATGCCGGTCGGCGGCCACCAGCTCCGGGTGCACGCCGGTCAGGCCGCGCAGGTGCGCCTCCGCCCGGCGGGCAGCCTCCAGGGTGGCCAGATCGCCCATGTCGCCGATGTGCGGTCCGAACCAGGCGTGGTCGCCCTCGCCGAGGCACAGGGCGTTCTTCAGATCACCGCCCACGGCGAGCGCCGGCCGCACCGGGACCGGCAGCCGCAGCGGCCGGGGCACATATCCTCGGGACCGGCGCAGCACCTGCTCGGTGCCGTCGGGCCGTACCCGCAGCAGGGAGTCGTCACACGGCGAGGCGATGGGCCGGTCGTGGGCGAGCCAGGCGTCGGCCAGCCCGGCGAGCCGGGTCAGCGCCTCGTCGTCGTCCGTGACGATCGGCTCTCCGGAGCGGTTGCCGCTCGTCATGACCAGCGCGCGCGGGCCGGACGGATCCCCGGGCAGGCCGAACAGCAGAGTGTGCACCGGCGTGTAGGGCAGCATCACCCCGAGGTGCGGACTGCCGGGGCAGACACCGGGTGCCGGACCGTCGGCCTGCGAGCGCCGGCGCAGCAGGACGATGGGGCGCCGGGGACTGGTGAGGGCAGCCAGTTCGGACGCGGAGAGCTCGGCGATCCGGCGTACTTCGTCGAGGTCCGCGCACATCACCGCGAACGGCTTGCCGCCGCGCGCCTTGCGGGCCCGCAGTGTGTCCACGGACTGTGCCTGGCCGGCGTCGCAGGCCAGGTGATAGCCGCCGAGGCCCTTGACGGCCACGATCCGCCCGGCGGCCAGCAGCGCCCGTGCCGATGCCAGGGCCTCGGCGTCCCGGGCGGGGCGTACCCCGCTCCCGGACGCCGGCACCAGGCGCAGCCGCGGGCCGCAACCGGGGCAGGCCACGGGCTGGGCGTGGAAGCGCCGGTCGAGCAGATCGCCGTACTCCCGGGCGCACTCGCCGCACATCGGGAAGCCGGACATGGTCGTGACGGCACGGTCGTACGGCATGCCCGTGGCGATGGTGAAGCGGGGCCCGCAGTGGGTGCAGGTGACGAACGGGTGCCGGTGCCGGCGGTCGGCCGGATCACCCAGTTCCCGCAGGCACTCCGCGCAGGTCGCCGTGTCGGGCGGGAGCAGGGTGCTGCCGGGGGAGCGGTCGGTGGAGCGGATGCCGAAAGAGCCCTCGGCCCCGGTGACGGGCAGGTCCTCGACCCCGACACCGGTGACGGCGGCCAGTGGCGGGTGTTCCCTGGCCAGCCGGTCGCAGAAGGCGGCGACACCGTCCGGCGGGCCCTCCACCTCGATGAGGACGCCGCTCGCCGTGTTGCTCACGAAGCCCGCGAGCGCGAGATCGGTGGCCAGACGGTGCACGAAGGGGCGGAACCCCACGCCCTGCACGGTGCCGCGCACGGTGACGCGGCGGCGCACCGCCCGGGTGGCGGGCGCTGTCACGGGACAAGGCCGGCTTCGGCGCCCTCGTGCGTGTGGGTGTGCGGGCGGGGCGCCAGGGGTGGCCGGTGCACAGGCGCCCCGTCTCGGACGGCGAGCACGCGTTCCAGCAGCATGTCGACGCCGGCGCCGGTGCGGGCGCAGGACCGCACGACCTCCACCCCGGGGTTGACCCGCTGGACGTTCGCCATGAAGGCCGCCTCGTCGAACCCGGCCGGCCCGGCCAGATCGGTCTTGGTCAGGACCACCAGATGGGCGGACCCGAACGCCGTGGGGTACTTCAGCGGTTTGTCCTCGCCCTCCGTCACCGCCATGAGCACGATCCGCAGGCTCTCGCCGAGGTCGTAGGAGGCGGGGCAGACGAGATTGCCGACGTTCTCCACGAACAGCACCGAGGTGCCCTCGGGCAGCCAGCTCTCCACATGGCCGCGCAACTGCCGCGCCTCCAGATGGCACAACCCGTCCGTCAGCAGCTGTTTCACCGGCGCTCCCGAACGGGCCAGCCGGTCGGCGTCGTTCTCGGTCGCCAGGTCGGCGGTGAGCGCGGCCACCGGAAGGCTCCGCTCCACCGCCCTGGCCAGCACCCTTCCCAGCAGTTCCGTCTTGCCGCTGCCCGGGCTGGACAGCAGGTTGACCACGCTCGCAGCGCGGCGGGTCAACTCCTCGCGCAGATCCGCGGCCAGAGCGTCGTTCTTCGCCAGGACGGCCTGAGTGACCTCGTCCACGGAATCGCACATGGGCGCCGCTCCTCGCGGGTCGGTAGGGACATCTCGTTCCGCTACCGATCCTCCGCGCCTTTGCTTCCCGTGCCGGGCAGCCCGGCCGACGACAGCGCGGCGGATTCGTCCGGGCGGCTCAACGGGGGCGTGGCGGCCGGGTCGGCGAGCAGCACCGGCACCATGGTGTGCAGGGCCGCGACGGCCCGGCCGACCGCCTCAACCACCGTCGCGCTCATGCCCGGGGCGATGTCCTCGTCGGCCGGTGCCCGCAGCTCGGGTTCGCAGGCCAGGACCAGGACGCGAGGCAGGGGCTCGTCGCCCAGGTGGGCGGCCAGGGCGAGCACCCTGGCCGGGTCCATGCCGTGCGTCTCGGGCGGTGCGCCCGCCGTGGAGCCGTCGGGCGGGTCCGGCTCGATCAGCGACAGCGTGCCCGGCTCGTGTCCCCGTACGGCGGCGTCGACCAGGACGGCCGTGTCGTAGCCGTCGAGCAGCGCGTATGCCAGGTCCATGCCGCGGATGCCGAAGTCCCGCACCCGTACCCCGGGCGGCAGCGGGCGCCGTTCCAGGGCGCGGATCACCTCGGGGCCGAAGGCGTCGTCGGCGAGGAAGATGTTGCCGACGCCCGCCACGAGCAGCCGCGTGCTCATCGCGCGTCCCCGGCGGCCAGCGGCCTGGCGGAGCCGTTCGGGAGCTTGCGGACGAACGCGGACCGCAGCGCGTGGTACGGCGCCTCGGGGTCGAAGAAGACGGCGCGCATATGGGCGAGTTCGGTTCGCCGGTACTCGGCGAGCGGCCGGTGGAGTTCGTCCGCGTGCCGCGCCGTGGCCTTGGCGGTGATCCGGCGCGGGAGGTCCGGGTCGGCGGCCAGGTCGGCGGCCAGGCGCTCGACCTCGGGGGCGAAGTCCTGGGCCGTGACCGGCACCAGGCGGTCGACCAGTCCGATCCGCTCGGCGGTCGCGGCGCTCACCGGGCGCGCCTCGGTCGTCAGCCGCTCGGCTGTCTCGGCGCCCACCCGGCGGGGCAGCGAGTACGTCCAGTACTCCGACCCGTGCAGACCCATGTTCCGGTAATGCGGGTTGAGGACGCTGCCCGTGCGGCACCAGACCTCGTCGGCGGCCAGGGCGAGCATGACGCCGCCGGCCGCCGCGTTGCCGCCCAGCGCCGCCACCACCAGCCGGTCGGTGGTGCGCAGCACCGCCTCGACCAGGTCGTTCATGGCGTTGAGGTTGGACCAGGACTCGCCCGCCGGGTCACTCGACGCCTCGATGACGTTGAGGTGGATGCCGTTGGAGAAGAAGTCGCGGGCGCCGCCGAGCACCAGCACCGAGGTGGGGCGGGTGAGCGCGTAGCGCCAGGCGGCGAGCAGCCTGCGGCAGTGGGTGGTGCTCATCGCCCCACCCGGGAACGAGAAGGACAGGAAGCCGATCCGGCCGCGCTGCCGGTAGCGGATGTCGGTCCAGGTGGTGCGGCCGGGGGGCAGTTCGAGTGGTGCGGCGATCTCGGGCAGCCAGTACGGGCGGTCGTGGGAACCCGGCATGCCCGGGCCGCTGCCGGGTGGGGCGGGGAAGCCGGCGAGCACCGAGGCGGCCGGCCGGCGGAACGGTGCCGGGTCACCGGAGCTCTTGCGGGGGCGCAGCTCCGGGATCCACACCGCGCCGTCCCGGGTGGCCCGGCAGAGGGCGCCGGCCCGGGTCGCGAGCAGTTCCCCGGGGTCCCCGCGCAGCCGGTCCTCGGGGTGCCCGCCGTGCAGGAACACCTCCCGGCCGCAGATCTCGTCCCGGACGCCCGGCTGCGAGTCGGCCCCGCGGAGTTTGCGCAGCACCGTCGCCGTGTCGTCGTCCCAGTCGATGCGCCGCTGCTCCTGGCGGAAGAAGTCCCGCCACATCACGTGGACGCCGGGCTCGTTCTGCGGGCGCGGTTTGTACGACCCGTCGGCGTAGCGGCGCACGGCCAGCAGCACGGCGGCCGTGGCGGCGTCCGACAACTCGTTGCGGTACACGTCGCTCTTGCCCACCGGCGGCACGGGGAAGGAGCCGTCCGCCCAGACGTCCCCCGCGTCCATGGCCGCCTCGGCCTGCAGCACCGTCACGCCCCACTCGCCGGCCTCCTCGGCGATCGCCCAGTCCAGCGACGACGGGCCTCGGTCGCCGGGTGGACCAGGGTGGACGATCAGGCAGGTGTGCTCCCGCCACACGTCCTCGGGCAGGGCCGACTTCAGCATCGGGGCGACGATCAGCTCCGGGCCCATCTCGCGTACGGCGTCCCGGACGGCGTCGGGCCCGTGCGAGGCGAGCACGACGTCCACCCGGTGCCCTTCGTCCGACAGCTCGGCGTACACACGCTGGGACAGGCTGTTGAACGCGCTGACGACAAGCAAGATGTCCATGACATGGCATGTTCGCCGGTATGGGGAGGGCCGAGAAGGACCCCCGCGGCGTTTCGTCGCCCTCGTCCGCTTCCGGCCTACTCTCCGGCCCCAGGGGCATCTCGGGGCAGCCCTGCTCCGGCGCTCACAGGCGGATGACGACGAGGGCGATGTCGTCGGGGGCGCCGCCGGTGACACCGAGCCGGGTCAGCAGCGTGTCGGCCAATCGCTCCGGAGCGAGCGTCGTGTGCTGGGAGAGTACCGAGGTCAGGCGGGTCAGGCCGACGTCGATGTCCTCCTCGCGGCGCTCGATGAGTCCGTCCGTGTACAGCACGAGGGTGTCGCCCGGGGTGTAGGAGAGGCCGGCCTGGGGGCGGGGGACGTGGTGCGGGCGGGCACCGAGCGGGGGATCGGTGGCCTGGTCCAGCAGCTCGCAGGTGCCGTCGTGGTGGAGCAGGACGGGGGGCGGGTGCCCGGCGCTGCTGTAGATGATCAGCCTGCTGCGGGTGTCGACGAGCAGCTTGACGGCGGTCGCGGCGGTCGCGCCGTCCACGGAGCGGGCGTACAAGCCGAGCACTTCGAGCGCCTGGGCCGGGCTGGGCACGGCTCGGATGGCGGCGCTCAGGGCACTGCGGAGCATGCCCATGACAGCCGCAGCGGGCAGACCGTGCCCCACGACATCTCCTACCGCCACGGCGTAGCGATCGGGCGGCAGATCCACGATGTCGTACCAGTCGCCGCACACATGGAGAGATCTGGTGGCGGGCAGGTACCGGACGGCCATGGCGCCGCTGTGCCGGCTCAGGTCCGGGGCCTGCAGCATGGCCTCCTGCAGGGTGACACCGATCTGGCGTTCACGCGCATGGGCGTTGCGCAACTCCTGGTTCAGCCGGTGCAGTTGGCGGGCCCGGACGTAGAGTTCGGCCGCCAGGCCCTTCCCCTGCTCGGTGAGTTCCTCGGTGAGCCGTCGCGCCGGGCCCGAGTGCACGAAGGCGGTGACGTCCTCGGAGCGCTGCACGATCCACTTCGTCCTGCCGTCCGGCCCCGAAATCGGGGTGTGGACGTCGGACCACCAGCGCTCCTCGAATCCGTCCGGCCGGTCGCTCGCGGGAAGGTCGTACCGCTGCAGCACCAGAGTGTCCGGTTGCCCGGTGTCCAGGACCCGGTGCAGTGACTCCTTGAGGTCGCGTTCTGCGCCGCCGTCGGGGGCACCGGGATTCCCCGGCAGCGCGTCGAAGAGGTAGCTTCCGATCAGGTCCGCCTCGGCTCGCCCGGTGACCTGCAGGTATGCCGCGTTGACATAACGGATCACCAGGTCCGCGTCCAGCACCAGATGGGGACTCGGCGTAGCGTCGAGAAAGGCGGTGAAGCTGATGTCCACTGTCATGACGCGCTCGTCTCCGTCCGTGAGCGCGACGGTCCTGTAGAGCCAATCTACAAGCCGCCCGGCCCTCGGGCCCGTCCCGTCTGCCACGCTTACCGCGCAAATCTATTGCAATTTCACCGATTAGACTGCCATCAGAGGGTTTCGAGCAGGTCGCTGCCGGAGGCGGATGAGCGCTATGACCTCACCGGAGACCACCGGAGGCGAAGGGGCGGCACTGCGGCCGGTGCCGCCCTTCGACGAGGCGGCCACGGCCCGAGCGGTCGTGGACGCCGATGGCGTGGTGATCGGGTGGAGCGAAGGCGCACAACGCCTGGTGGGTTACCCGGCCTCCTCGGTCGTGGGCAGACCGGCGGCCGCACTGCTCGCGGGCGCAGCCCCGGAGGAGGCACTGCGCTCCCTCGCCGGGGTACGGCGGTGGAGCGGCACGGTGGCCCTGCGGCACCGGGACGGGCGCGTCCTCCCCGTGACCCTGCTGGCCCACCGTCGTGCCCGGGACCCGAGCGGCAACGGCGAGGCCCACGAATGGCTGCTTCTCTCGCCGGTCTCCCGCGACCGGCCGCGACCCGACGAGGACCTTCTGATCAGCTGGTCGCTGAGCCAGTCGCCGTGCACCATGGCGCTCTACGACACCGGGTTGCGGCTGCTCAAGGCCAATGCGGACATGGAACGCGTGATGGGGCTCCCCGAGGCGGCGATGCGCGGGCTCAGAGTGTCGGAGATCGTGCCCCACCCGGAGGGCGAACGCACCGAGGACCTGATGCGCAGAGCCGTCGTCACCGGGGAGCAGCAGTTCCTGCAGGCCGCGCTGCACCTGGTCGGCGATCACCACGAGACCCTCTGGTCGGTGTCCCTGGCTCCCGTGCGCGACCCCCGGGGGACCGTGCGCGGGGTCCTGCTGTCCGCGCACGACATGACCGAGCAGCGCCGGGCCCGGCAGCGGCTCGCTCTCGTCGCCGAGGCCGGCGTGCGCATCGGCACCACCCTCGATCTGGACCGCACCGCCCGGGAGATGGCCGATGTGGCCGTCGGGCAGTTGGCGGACTTCGTCACCGTGGACCTCCTCCCCGACATCCAGGACGGCCGGGAACCGCGCGCGACCACGCTGCCGGGTCCCGTCGAGCTGCGCCGCGTGGCCAACCAGTCGGTGCTGCCGGGGTGCCCCGAGGCGGTGGTCCCGCTCGGTGCCGTCGCCACCTACCCGTCCACTTCGCCCGCCGCCGAATGCCTGGCCTCCGGACAGCCGCTGATCCAGCAGGTGACGCCGACCGTGATCGACCGGTGGGCGGCCCAGGCACCGGACCGGGCGGAACGCATGCGGCGCTTCGGTTTCCACTCGGTCCTCGCGATCCCGATGCGCGCCCGCGGAGTCACCCTCGGCGTCGCCACCTTCTCCCGGCACCGGCGCCCCGATCCCTTCGAGCAGGACGATCTGCTGCTGGCTGCCGAGATCACCGCCCGGGCGGCCCTGAGCATCGACAACGCCCGCCGCTACACCCGGGAGCGCGACACCTCGCTGACCCTGCAGAGCAGCCTGCTGCCACGGCGGATGCCCCGGCAGACCGCCGTCGAGGTCGCCTCACGCTATCTGCCGGCCGACGCGCGGGTGGGTGTGGGCGGCGACTGGTTCGACGTCATCCCGCTCTCCGGCGCCCGGGTGGCCCTGGTCGTGGGCGACGTCGTGGGCCACGGCATCCAGGCTTCCGCCGCCATGGGGCGGCTCCGCACCGCCGTGCGCACCCTGGCCGACGTCGACTTGGGGCCCGACGAGCTGCTGACCCACCTCGACGACCTGGTCAACCGGCTGTCGGCCGAGAACGACGACGCCTCCGGCGCCGCCGACATCGGTGCCACCTGCCTGTACGCCGTGTACGACCCGGTGACCCGGCGCTGCACCCTGGCCCGTGCCGGCCATCCCGAACCGGTACTGCTCAGTCCCGGTGGCGAGGCCCGCGTCCTCGACCTGCCCGCGGGGCCCCCGCTGGGGCTGGGCGGCCTGCCCTTCGAGGCGGCCGAGGTGGAGCTGCCCGAGGCCAGCTTGCTCGTGCTCCACACGGACGGCCTCACCGGGTCCAGGGACCGCGACGTCGACGAAGCCATGAATCTGCTGATGCGTGCGCTGGGCCGCTCGGGGCCCGACCTGGAGAGCATCTGCGACGCCGTCGTGGAGGACGTTCTCCCGGACCGGCCCGGCGACGACGTGGCGCTGCTCATCGCGCGCACGCGCGCTCTGGATTCGGCCCACGTGGCCGCCTGGGACGTGCCGCCGCAGCCGTCCGCGGTGGCCGAGATCAGGAGCAGGGCGAGCCGGCAGCTGACGGAGTGGGGCCTGGAGGAGGCGACGTTCGTCACCGAGCTGGTCGTGAGCGAGTTGATCACCAACGCCATCCGGTACGGAGAACCGCCGATCCAACTGCGCCTGATCCGCGACCGCAATCTCATCTGCGAGGTTTCCGACGCCAGCAGTACCGCCCCGCACCTGCGCCGGGCCCGCGTCTACGACGAGGGCGGGCGCGGCCTGCTGCTGGTCGCACAGCTGTGCCAGAAGTGGGGGACCCGCCACACGTACCACGGCAAGACGATCTGGGCCGAACAGACCCTGCCGGCGGACTGAGCACGCCGCAGGCCGAGCCGAGGCCGAAGACGAAGTCCGGCGGGTCATCTCCCGGGATGTCTCCCACGACACGGCAAAAGGGCAGACGTCACCACCGGGGCCGCCTTGCCCGGTCCGGGCCTCGGGCGCACGCTGGTCCCATGGGTGCGCGAGACGGCCCTACGCTCATCAACTCCGTCCAGCGGGCCATGCGGCTGCTGGAGGCGGTGAGTGCGCACGAGAACGGCGCGCCGGCCAAGCAGCTGGCGCGTGAGACGGGCCTGCCCCTGGCCACCGCCTACCACCTGCTGCGGACCCTGGCCCACGACGGGTACGTGCGGAAGCTGGACGACGGCGGCTTCGTCCTCGGCGACAAACTCCAGACCCTGCGCTCCACGGGCCGCGCACAGGCACTGCTCAGCCGTGTCCGGCCCACTCTCGCCGCACTGCGGGACGAGCTCGCGAGCGCCGCCTACCTCACCTTCTACGAGGACGGCGAGATCCGGGTCGCCGAGATCGTCGACGGGCCGGGCACCCCCCGTGTCGATCTCTGGGTGGGGTTCGAGGACGCGGGGCACGCCACCGCACTGGGCAAGTCCGTCCTGCGGGAACTGGACGAGGAGGCCCGCCAGGACTACCTCTCCCGCCACCACCTCGCCGATCTCACCCCCCGGACCATCACCAGCCGCCCCGAGCTGCTCAGGCGGCTGGAGACCCCGCCCCTGGCCCCGGCCGTCACGGACCTGGAGGAGTACGCCCTCGGCACGGTCTGCGTCGCCGTCCCGGTCTACAGCGGGGACACGCTCGGCTCCCTCGGTGTGTCGCTGCCGTCGAACCGGCTCTCCCGGCTGCCGGAGATCCGGGAACGGCTGCTCCCGACCGCGAGCCGGGTGACGCGGAGCCTCTCGCTCACCATCTGAAAATATGCTCCTTGCCGGTGGCCGGTCTCACCCCGTTCTCTGGAGGAAACAGACATCTCGGGACGTGCCCCGCGCACAGGTGAGGACTGCGGACACAGACATGAGCCAAGCCCGCAACCATGGCGTCGACGACCGTCCGGTACGACCGTCCGGCAACCGGGTGGCCGGTGCCGGGGCTTCGGCCCGCAGACGCGCCGTCGCACAGCTGGCCGCCGGTACACCCGTCCTGCCCGTCCTCGTCGTCCTGGTCGTCGCCCTCGTCGTGTCCGTCGACCTCGCAGGCGGAGCCGGGATGATCTGGCTCCCCCTACTGGCGGCCGGGCCCGCCCTGTCGGCCACGACCAGCGGGCCGCGCGGCGTCCTGTGCGTCGGCTCCCTCGCCGTGGCGCTCGGCATGACGCTCGGCATCCGGCACGGGGCGCCGGGCCGGGAACTGACCGCCGTCCTGTCGGCCCTGGTCGCCGTCACCCTCGCGAGCGTCCTTGCCGGCGCCCTGCGCGGGCGCCGGGAGCGGGTGCTCGCCGCCGTCCGCTCGGTCGCGGAGACCGCCCAGCACGCGCTGCTCAAGCCCGTGCCGTCGACGGTCGGGCCCTTCCAGGCGGCCGTCCGCTACAGCGCCGCCGCGGCCGAGGCCCGTATCGGCGGGGACCTGTACGCGCTGATACCCACCCCGCACGGCGTGCGGCTGATCGTCGGCGACGTGCGCGGCAAGGGGCTGCCCGCCGTCGGGACCGCGGCGCTGGTGCTCGGCGTCTTCCGCGAGGCCGCCCACGACGAGGCCGATCTGCTGGCCGTGGTCGACCGGATCGAGCGGAGCCTCGCGCGCAACCTCGGGAACGACGACTTCGTCACCGCCGTGGTCGCCGGATACCCACGGGCGGGGCATCTGGAGGTGGTGAACTGCGGGCACGCGCCCCCGCTGCTGGTGCGCGCCTCGGGGAGCATCACCACGGTGGAGCCCGCACACCCGGCCCCGCCCCTCGGGCTGCGCGCCCTCACCGGTCACACCCCGGGACTCCAGACGCTTCCCTTCGGCGACGGCGACCAACTGCTGCTCTACACGGACGGGGTAACCGAGGCCCGCGACAGCGGACGCGCCTTCTATCCCCTGGCCGAAGGCCTCAGGCGTCACGTCTCGCACGAGCCGGCCCACACGGTCGGCGCGCTCCACGACGAACTGCTGGCCCATGTGGGCGGCCGGCTGCACGACGACGCGGCCCTGCTCCTCATCCGCAAGCCGGCCGTGCGCCCCGCGGAAGCAGAGGCCCCCCGGGCGAGCGCCCCCGGCCCGGTGCGCGAGGCGAGGTGCTGCTCATGAGGGCCGCGGCGGCCGACGGGTCAGGCCTCGCGCAGATCCTTGACCCGACGGAGTTTGCCGAGGGAGCGCTCCAGGGTCTCCGGTTCGACGATCGTCACGTCGGCGGTGATGCCGATGCCGTCCTTGACCGCCTTCGCGATCGTCCCGGCCGCGGCCTCGCGCTGCTCGGGGCCGGTGCCGGGGCGGGTCTCGACGCGCACGGTCATGTGGTCCAGGCGGCCACGCCGGGTCAGCCGGATCTGGAAGTGCGGGGCGACGCCGGGCGTGCGCAGCACGATCTCCTCGATCTGGCTGGGGAAGACGTTCACCCCGCGCAGGATGATCATGTCGTCGCAGCGGCCGGTGATCTTCTGGATGCGGCGGAACGCGGGCCGGGCCGTGCCGGGCAGCAGCCGGGTCAGATCGCGGGTGCGGTAGCGGACGACCGGGAGCGCTTCCTTGGTCAGGGAGGTGAGGACCAGCTCGCCCTCCTCGCCCTCGGGCAGCACCTCACCCGTGACCGGGTCGACGACCTCGGGGTAGAAGTGGTCCTCCCACACATGCAGGCCGTCCTTGGTCTCCACGCACTCCTGGGCGACACCCGGACCGATCACCTCGGAGAGGCCGTATATGTCGACGGCGTGGATGCCCGTCCGCTCCTCGATCTCGCGGCGCATCTCCTCCGTCCACGGCTCGGCACCGAAGATGCCCACCCGCAGACCGCTGTCGCACGGGTCGAGGCCCTGCCTCTCGAACTCGTCGAGCAGGGTGAGCATGTAGGACGGGGTGACCATGATGATCTCGGGTCGGAAGTCCTGGATGATCTGCACCTGGCGGGCGGTCATGCCCCCGGAGGCGGGGATCACCAGACAGCCGGCGCGCTCCGCGCCGTAATGTGCGCCGAGGCCGCCGGTGAACAGCCCGTACCCGTAGGAGATGTGCACCTTGTGGCCCGGGCGACCGCCGGCGGCGCGGATCGAGCGGGCGACGAGGTCCGCCCACATCGACAGGTCGTTCTCCGTGTAGCCCACCACCGTGGGGCGGCCGGTGGTGCCGCTGGAGGCGTGCACGCGCCGCACCCGGTCCATGGGGACGGCGAACATGCCGAACGGGTAGGTGGCCCGCAGGTCCGCCTTCGTGGTGAAGGGGAAGCGGGACAGGTCCTCCAGTGAACGGCAGTCGTCGGGGGTGACCCCAGCCGCGTCGAACTTCTCCCGGTACGCCTCCACGTTCTCGTAGGCGTGCCACAGGCTGCGCCGCAGGCGGTCGAGCTGGAGCTCCAGCAGCTGCTCGCGTGTCAGGCGCTCACCGTCGTCGAGCAGGTCGTGAGGGAGGGGCTCGCCGCGCCGGCGCCCCCTTGCCTCCGCGGCCCGGGAGGCCGTCGTCTCGCTGGTCATCCGGACTCCTCCGGCCTCGGGCTGATGATGGTGCGGCTGCGGCCCCGGAACTGCGCGATCGCCTCGTCGCCGCGCCGGACACGCACGTCGTACAGGCCGCCGCGCCCCTACCGGGTGCGCTCCTCGGCCCGTGCCACGAGCTCGTCGCTCCTCGAACGCGAACATCGCCTCGGCGGGCTGCGCCGCGTCCGGAGTATGGATCACCGCTCGCACCACCTCATGACCCGACCGAATATTCGGTCAGCTTCGGCGTCGCCATGTAATCCAGCCCGCTCGGTGCGTGTCAAGGGTCCGGGACTTGCCCGAGGGGTCTTACCAAGGCGGGCCGGCTTGACCTACCATAGACCGAACGAATGGTCGGTTGGGAAGTGGGACGGATGGATACGACACGCTCCAGCCCCGCGGGGACGGACGGCGCCGAGCCGGTTCTCCAGCAGCACTTCGACGCGACGATCGCGCGGGACCAGCGGATCGAGCCGCGCGACTGGATGCCGGAGGGCTACCGCAAGACACTGATCCGGCAGATCGCGCAGCACGCGCACTCGGAGATCATCGGCATGCAGCCGGAAGGCGAGTGGATCACCCGCGCCCCGTCGCTGCGCCGCAAGGCCATTCTGTTCGCCAAGGTCCAGGACGAGGCCGGGCACGGGCTGTACCTGTACTCGGCGGCGGAGACGCTGGGCGCCGACCGCGCGGATCTGACCGGACGGCTGATCGAAGGCCGCCAGAAGTACTCTTCGATCTTCAACTACCCGACGCTGAGCTTCGCGGACGTCGGGGTGATCGGCTGGTTCGTGGACGGCGCCGCGATCTGCAACCAGGTGCCGCTGTGCCGCTCCTCGTACGGACCGTACGCGCGCGCCATGGTGCGGATCTGCAAGGAGGAATCGTTCCACCAGCGGCAGGGCTACGAGCTGCTGATGACGATGATGCGCGGCACCGCGGCGCAGCGCGAGATGGTGCAGGACGCGGTCGACCGCTGGTGGTGGCCGTCGCTGATGATGTTCGGCCCGCCCGACGACGCCTCGCCCAACTCCGCGCAGTCCATGGCCTGGAAGATCAAGCGGCACAGCAACGACGAACTGCGCCAGCGGTTCGTCGACATGACCGTCCCGCAGGCCGAGAAGCTCGGCGTGACGCTCCCGGACCCGGAGCTGCGCTGGAACGAGGAGCGGGGCCACCACGACTTCGGCACGCCCGACTGGGACGAGCTGATGCGGGTCATCAAGGGCGACGGCCCCTGCAACGACCAGCGGATGCAACGGCGCCGCACGGCCCACGAGGAGGGCGCCTGGGTGCGCGAGGCGGCCACCGCCCACGCCGCCAAACAGGCCGCCCGTGAGCGGAAGGGAGCGGTGGCATGACCGCCGACAAGCAGGACTGGCCGCTGTACGAGGTGTTCGTACGCGGCAAGCGCGGGCTGAACCACGTCCACGTGGGCTCACTGCACGCCGCCGACGACCGCATGGCACTGACCCACGCCCGCGACCTCTACACCCGCCGCAACGAGGGCGTCTCGATCTGGGTCGTGCGTTCGGAGCACATCGCCGCCTCCACCCGCGACGAGAAGGACCCCTTCTTCGAGCCCAGCGCCGACAAGGTCTACCGGCACCCGACGTTCTACGACATCCCCGACGACGTCCCGCACATCTGAAGGAGAGGGCATGAGCGACGACCACGTCTACCTGACCCTCGCCGAGGGACACGAGGACGACACCCGCTGGGCCTACGGCACCGGCTTCGAGGACCCCCTGCACGGCGTCGACACCGCCGTGCCCGACGACGTGGACACCGGTGAACTGGCCGACCTCTGCGTCAGCCTGGCCGACGACGCCCTGATCTCGGCCCAGCGGCTCGCCGAGTGGACCACCCGCGCCCCCGAGCTGGAGGAGGAGGTGGCGCTGGCCAACATCGGTCTCGACCTGCTCGGCCAGGCCCGCCTGCTCTACTCCCGCGCGGGCCAGGCCGACGGCACCGGCCGCGGCGAGGACGCCTACGCCTACTTCCGCGACCCCGGCGACTTCCGCAACGTACGCCTGGCCGAACTCCCGGGCGGCGACTTCGCGTTCTCGATCGTGCGGCTGCTGGTGCTCTCCACCTGGCGCCTCGCCCACTTCGAGCGGCTCACCGCCCACCGTGACCCGGTGCTGGCGGCGATCGCAGCCAAGGGCGTGAAGGAACTGGCCTACCACCGCCAGTACGCGGCCGAATGGGCCGTGCGCCTCGGCGACGGCACCGAGGAGTCGCACCGCCGGATGCGCAAGGCGCAGGAACAGGTGGCGCCCTACCTCGGCGAACTGTTCACGGCGTACGACGTCCGGGACGAGGTCGTCGCGGTGCTGCGCCAGGTCACCGAGGCGGCCGGGCTGCCCATGCCCGTCTACCGGCCGCTGCCCGGCGCGGGCCGCACCGGGGAGCACACCGAACATCTCACCCCGCTGCTGGCCGAGTTGCAGAGTGTGGCCCGCGCCCACCCGGAGGCGACATGGTGACGGCGCTCCTGGACGCCCGAAGGGCCCGGCACCTCGCCGAGCAGGTGCCCGACCCCGAACTTCCCATGCTGACCCTGGCCGACCTCGGAGTGCTGCGCGAGGTGACCATCGCCCCGGACGGCACCGTCGTCGCGAGCCTGACCCCGACCTACTCGGGCTGCCCGGCGATGGCCGAGATGCGCGCGGGCGTGGCCGCCCGGCTGCGGGACGCCGGCTACGCCCGCGTGGAGATCCGCACCGTCCTCGACCCGCCCTGGAGCAGCGACTGGATCACACCGGCCGGCCGCCGCAAGCTCGCCGAGCACGGCATCGCCCCGCCCGGGGCGGCGCCCTCACCCGCCGCAGGACCCGTCCCCCTCGTGCTGTCGCCGCCCCGCCGCTCGGTGCCCTGCCCCCGGTGCGGTCACCCCGACACGGAGGAGACCTCCCGTTTCGGCGCCACGTCCTGCAAGGCCCTGTGGCGCTGCCTCGCCTGCCGCGAGCCGTTCGAGTACGTCAAGGAGATCTGATGGAGGACCTGATGGAGCCGGCCCCCGCCCCGGCGGCACGTCCGCGTGCCCGCCGGCGCCCGGTCTTCCACCCCCTGCGGGTCGCCGCCGTGCAGTCCCTGTGCGAGGACGCCGCAGCCGTCAGCTTCGACATCCCGGCCGAACTGGCCGAGGAGTTCACCTTCGCGCCCGGCCAGTCGCTCACCCTGCGGCGCGACATCGACGGCCGGGACGAACGCCGGTCCTACTCGATCTGCGCGCCCGCCGGCACGGCACCGCGCATCGGCGTGCGGGTGGTGCCGGGCGGCCTGTTCTCCTCCTGGCTGGTGCACGACGTACGCCCCGGCGACACCGTCGAGGTGATGGCACCCACCGGAGCCTTCACCCCCGACCTCACCACCCACGGCCAGCACGTCCTCATCGCCGCCGGCTCCGGCATCACGCCCATGGTCTCCATCGCCGAGTCCGTCCTGGCCGCCGACCCCCGCTCGCGCGTCACCCTCCTCTACGGCAACCGCCGCACCGGCACGGTGATGTTCGCCGACGAGCTCGCCGACCTGAAGGACCTCTACCCGACGCGGTTCCAGCTCGCCCACGTCCTCTCCCGTGAGCCCCGCGAGGCCGAGGTGCTCTCCGGCCGCCTCGACGCCGACCGGCTCTCCGCCCTGGTCGACGCACTCGTCGACGTGGAGTCCGCCGACCACTGGTGGCTGTGCGGCCCGCACGGCATGGTCCGCGCCGCCCAGCAGGTCCTGACCGGCCTCGGCGTGCCCGCCGACCGGGTCCACCAGGAGCTGTTCTACGCCGACGACGAGCCCGTCCGCGAGGTCCACCACGCCGAGACCGGCCCCACCGGCCCGGTCAGCCAGGTCACCGTCACCCTCGACGGACGCTCCACCACCTCCGCCCTGCCCCGCGAGCGGACCCTCCTGGAAGGTGCCCAGCAGACCCGCCCCGATCTGCCGTTCGCCTGCAAGGGCGGGGTCTGCGGCACCTGCCGCGCCCTGGTCACCGACGGCAAGGCCGACATGCGCCGCAACTTCGCCCTCGAACCCTCCGAGGTCGACGCGGGCTACGTCCTCACCTGCCAGTCGTTCCCCGTGTCCGAGACGCTCACGGTGGACTTCGACACCTGATCGCCCGGGCGGTGCGCCGGCCTGCGGCCCCAGGCCCGGTCCGGCGCCCGCACCCGGCGGCAGGTCAGGGCGCACCGGGGCAACAGGAGCGCGACGAAGCCCACGTCGAGCACGACGTCGTCATCGCGCCGGCGTCCCTACGATGCCGTCGGCCACCGCCGGCAGCGCCGGATGCACCAGACAGACCGAGGAGCCGAGCGCTCCCGAGCCGGTCGGCAGCCGCGGTACGGACCGGCGGCGAAGGTGACGACGGCCGGCGTCAGGGCGAGGGCCGTCCGTCTCCCCTCAGCCGGTGCGCAGGACCCGCAACGCCGTGAGGGCGACGTGCAGTTCGGTGCGGCGGTCGCCGGATTCGAGGTCGGTGTCGAGGACGCGTTCGATGGTGCGCAGGCGCTGGTACATGGTCTCCCTGGACAGGCCGCCGCGACGGGCCGCCGTGGTCTTGTTGCCCGCGGCGTCCAGGTAGTGGCCCAGGGTCGTCAGCAGGTCGGTGCCGTGCCGGGTGTCGTGGTCGATGAGCCGGCCCAGCCGGCGTTCGGTGTAGTCCTGGATCCGGGTGTCCTCGCGCAGCGCGTACAGCAGCCGGCGCAGGTCGATGTCCGGCAGCTCGTGGAAGGAACGGTCCGGGGGGAGCGGCTGGCCGGGGGGAGTGGCCTCTATGACGCGCGCCGCCTCCCGGAACGAGCGGGCGGTGTCGGCGAGATCCGCCACTTGTGAGCCGACGCCGACGATCGCCCGCGGGGTCAGCGTCAGCGCGGTACGGCTCAGTCGTTCGGCCACGGGCCGCCAGGGCTGTGCGGGGCGCAGGGCCAGCAGCACGCCGAGGCGGCCGGGGGAGAGCTCTCCCGCCAGGGCCGGGACTCCGGCCGACCTCAGCTCCCGGTGCAGCCGGGTCTCCGGGTCGGCGCCTTCTCCGGCGGGGCCCAGGTCCACGAGGACCGCCAGGAAGACACCGGCCTCGGTGGGCAGGCCCAGCGCGGCGCAGCGGGCGCGGATGTCCTCGGGGGAGTGGTGGCGCTGCTCCGCCAGCTCCCGCAGGGCGTTGCGGTGGGCGGTGTGCTCCCAGGGCGTGGTGTGGATGAGCCGGGCCACGGTCAGGGCCATCGCCGTCCGCTCCAGGACGGTGACGTGCTCGGGCCCGAAGGCCTGCCCGTCCGCGGGCAGCATGGCCAGGCGGCCCCACCGTTCGTCCTGGTAGGCGACGGGTGCCGTGAGCCAGCCCTCCGGGCCGCCCACCCGCGTGTGGCCGCCGGACTCCGTCGCCCGGGAGCGCCGCTCCCAGTCCCCGAGCGCCTCCTCCACCGTGCTCCCGGAGGGCTCGCAGATCAGCGCCTGGTGCACCAGGTTCTCCAGCACGACCGTCCGGCCGCTCATCTCCGCCGCCGCGCGCACCACGTCCTCCGCCACCGCCCCGCGCAGGGTGAGGGCCGTGAACGCCTCGTGGATCCGCTGGGTCCGCCGCATCGCGTC
Organism: Streptomyces sp. NPDC092370; assembly: GCF_044755265.1. Classification (NCBI taxonomy): domain Bacteria; kingdom Bacillati; phylum Actinomycetota; class Actinomycetes; order Kitasatosporales; family Streptomycetaceae; genus Streptomyces; species Streptomyces sp. NPDC092370. Next base: position 57,438 of record NZ_JBIVQO010000010.1, read on the forward strand.
GGCCTGGCTGCCGAGGATGAGCGCGTGCACGACCTGGGTGACCTCCAGGAAGTTGACGTCCCGGGCGAGCGTGACCAGGGGAAAACCCCGCGCCCGGCAGGCCTGCACGAGGGTGTCGGGCGGCCGGTGGTAGCGCCGTACGAGCTCGATGACCAGGGCGGCCGCCCCCACCTCGGTGAGTTCGTCCACATACCGGCGGACCCCCGCGGCGTCGTCGGGCAGGGGCATGCCCGTGGTCAGCACCAGCTCGCCGCCCTTGAGGAAGGAGGCCGGGTCCGTCAGCTCGGTGATGTGCACCCAGCGCACCGGCCGGTCCAGCTGGGCCACCCCCGTGACGACCTGCGGCTGTCCGGCGGCCAGGACGGGCAGGGCGAGAACGTCGGCGAGGGTCGGGGCGGGTCCCGCCGTCGGGGGGTGCTCGTTCACGGTGCCTCCCTGCGTGCCCGGTCACTCTGACAAGCGGGGCTGACCTGGCGCAAGAGCCGGCCACCGGAGAGGCGGGCGAGGTCCGGGGGTTTCGCGGTTGACACAACGTCCGAACAACGGGTTCCGGCTGGACAGATCACGCGTTGTCGTGTTTCACGGCGGCTTGGATGCTCGGGTACCGGAGCTGAGCCAAAGCAACCAGACCTCGTCCTACGGCCGGGAGACACCATGACCGCACTGTCGCCGCACCTTCGCCAGGCCACGCCCGTCGTGGCGGCCAGGGGCGAGGGCGTCCACCTCTACGGTGAGGACGGCCGCCGCTACCTCGACTTCACCGCCGGTATCGGCGTCACCAGCACCGGGCACTGCCACCCCAAGGTCGTGGCGGCGGCGCAGGAGCAGGTCGGCACGCTGATCCACGGCCAGTACACGACCGTCATGCACCAGCCGCTGCGCCGCCTCGTCGACAAGCTGGGCGAGGTGCTGCCGGCCGGTCTGGACAGCCTTTTCTTCACCAACTCCGGAAGTGAGGCCGTCGAGGCGGCGCTGCGGCTGGCCCGCCAGGCCACCGGCCGGCCCAACGTGCTGGTCTGTCACGGCGGATTCCACGGCCGTACGGTCGCCGCCGCCTCCATGACCACCTCCGGCATCCGCTTCCGGTCCGGGTTCTCGCCGCTGATGAGCGGCGTGGTCGTCACCCCGTTCCCGACGGCCTTCCGGTACGGCTGGGACGAGGAGACGGCCACCCGCTTCGCCCTGAGGGAACTCGACTACACCCTCCAGACGATCTCGTCGCCCGCCGACACGGCCGCGATCATCGTCGAGCCGGTCCTCGGCGAGGGCGGCTACGTCCCCGCGAACCGCGCCTTCCTCGAAGGTCTGCGCGAGCGGGCGGACCGGCACGGCTTCCTGCTGATCTTCGACGAGGTGCAGACCGGCGTCGGCCGGACCGGCCGCTTCTGGGGCCATGACCACTTCGGCGTCACGCCCGACATCCTCGTCACCGCCAAGGGCCTGGCCAGCGGCTTCCCGATCTCCGGCATCGCCGCCTCCGAGGAACTGATGGCGAAGGCCTGGCCCGGCTCGCAGGGCGGCACGTACGGTGCCAACGCCGTGGCCTGCGCCGCCGCCTGCGCGACCCTGGACGTCGTACGCGACGAGAGGCTCGTCGAGAACGCCGAGGCGATGGGCAAGCGGCTCCGCCAGGGCCTGGAGGCCGTGGCCGACCGGACCCCGGGCATCGGCGATGTCCGCGGCCTCGGTCTCATGCTCGCCACCGAGTTCGTCGCCGAGGACGGCAGCCCCGACCCGGAGACCGCCGCCCGCGTCCAGCGTGCCGCGATCGACGAGGGCCTCCTCCTGCTGCTGTGCGGCGCCTGGAACCAGGTCGTCCGGATGATCCCGGCGCTCGTGATCGACGAGACGGGCGTGGACGAGGGCCTCCAGGCCTGGGCGAACGCCGTCGAAGCCGGTACGTCGGGAGCGTCGGAGCGATGACCACCGCCACCCGCGACCTGGAGGGTTTCACGGCCCGTATCGCCGAGCTGGCGCCCGGTCTGCGGGTGGAGACCGGCCCGGGGGCCACCGGCGCGTACGCCTACGACGCCTCCAACTACCGTGTCCCGCCGCAGGCGGTGGCCTTCCCCCGGTCGGCCGAGGACGTGGTGGCGGTGCTGCGGGCCTGCCGTGAGGCGGGTGTGCCGGTCACGCCCCGGGGCGGCGGCACGAGCATGGCCGGCAACGCCGTCGGCCCCGGTGTGGTGCTGGACTTCTCCCGGTACATGAACCGGATCCTGGAGATCGACGCCCAGGCGCGTACCGCCCGGGTCGAGGCCGGTGTGGTCCTGGACGCGCTGCGCAGTGCGACGGCGTTGCACGGGCTGGATTTCGGTCCGGATCCGTCCTCGCACAGCCGGTGCACGCTGGGCGGGATGATCGGCAACGACGCGTGCGGGAACCGTTCGGTGCGCGACGGGCGCACCGGCGGGCATGTCGTGGCGTTGGAGATCGTGACGGCGGACGGCGTGCGGGCCGTCGCCGATCACACCGGGCTGCATCCGCTCGACCCGGCCGATGGTGGTCTCGTCGCCCGGTTGGAGGCCGACCTCAAGCGCCTGGTCGGTGACAACCTGGCGTTGATCCGGACCGAGCTGGGGCGTATCCCGCGTCAGGTCTCGGGTTACCAGTTGCAGCATCTGCTGCCGGAGAACGGTTTCGATCTGGCCCGTGCCCTGGTGGGCACCGAAGGCACCTGTGCGGTCGTCACCGCCGCGACGGTCCGCCTGGTGGCGACCGCACAGGCATCCACCCTGCTGACCCTGGGCTATGAGGACGTCGTCGAGGCGGCCGAGGACGTGCCGCAGATCCTGCGCTTCGCGCCCAGCGCGGTGGAGGGCATGGACGAGGCGATCGTCGCCACGATGCGGGCCCGCCGCGGGGCCGATTCCGTGACCGGCCTGCCCGAGGGCCGGGCGTGGCTGTATGTCGAGCTCGAGGGCGATGACCAGGCCACCGTGAACACCCGCGCCGCCGAGCTCCTGGAGGCGCTCAAGGCGCAGGGGCGGCTGACCGGCGGCCGGGTGGTGGCAAGCCCGGCGGAGCGGCGTTCGCTGTGGCGGGTGCGGGAGGACGGTGCCGGGCTCGCCGCCCGGCTGGTGGACGGCGGGGAGTCGTGGCCGGGTTGGGAGGACGCGGCCGTCGCCCCGGAGAATCTGGCCAGCTACCTGCGTGATTTCCGTAAGCTGCTGGCCTCGCACGAGCTGACGGGTGTGCTGTACGGGCACTTCGGCGCCGGCTGCGTCCATGTCCGCATCGACTTCGACATGGCCACCGAGACCGGCCTGGCGGTGATGCGCCGTTTCCTGGCCGAGGCGGCCGCGCTGGTGGTGGAGCACGGCGGCACGCTGTCGGGTGAGCACGGCGACGGACGCGCCCGCAGTGAACTGCTGGAGGTGATGTACAGCCACCGCATGATCGCCGCGTTCGCCGCGTTCAAGAACGTCTTCGACCCCGACGGGCTGCTCAATCCCGGCGTCATCATCGACCCCGCCCCGCTGGACGCCGATCTCGCACTGCGTGAACTGCCCCTGCTCGACACGACGTTCGGCTTCCCGCACGACGCGGACGGTTTCGCCGGTGCGGTGCGCCGGTGTGTCGGGGTCGGCCGGTGCCGCTCGGACGCGGGCGGGGTGATGTGCCCCAGTTACCGGGCCACGGGTGAGGAGAACGACTCCACCCGCGGCCGGGCCCGCATGCTCCAGGAAATGGTGCGCGGCGAGACGGTGACGGACGGCTGGCGCTCCACCGAGGTCAAGGACGCCCTCGACTTGTGTCTGTCGTGCAAGGCCTGCTCCAGCGACTGCCCGGTCGGTGTCGACATGGCCACCTACAAGGCCGAGTTCCTCCACCAGCACTACAAAGGCAGGATCCGTCCGCGTTCCCACTACTCGCTGGGCTGGCTGCCCCTGACCTCGGCCCTGGCCGGATACGCCGCCCGCCCGATCAACGCGTTGCTGCGCGGGCCGCTGGGCAGAATCCTGGCCCGCCTGGGCGGGGTGACCACCCAGCGCAGGATCCCGGCCTTCGCCTCCCGGCGCACTTTGCGCAGGACCCTGCGCGCGGCGAAGACGAACGAGTCGGCGAAGGCTGTGCTCTTCGTCGACAGCTTCACCCGCGCCTTCCGTCCCGAGGTCGCGGGAGCCGCCAGCCGTGTGCTTGCCGACGCCGGTATCTCCTGCGCGCCGCAGGACGGATTGTGCTGCGGGCTGACCTGGGTCAGCACGGGTCAGCTGTCCGTGGCCCGCAGAATCATGGCCCGCACGGTCGCAGCGCTCGACGGCGGTGACGACCGGCCGATCATCGTGGCCGAACCGAGCTGTGCGGCCGCGCTGAAACGTGACGTCCCCGAACTGCTGGGCACCGAGGCCGCTCAGCGTGTCGCCGACCGCGTCCACACCTTCGCCGGCGCCCTCACCGACCTCGCCGACCAGGACTGGAGTCCGCCGTCCCTGCCGGAGAACGTCGTGCTGCAGACCCACTGCCACGAATACGCCACGTTCAAGGGCCGCCGCCCCGCCGATCTGCTGCGCCGGTTCGGCGTGCGCAGCGTCGACGAGGCCGACGGCTGCTGCGGGCTGGCCGGGAACTTCGGGTTCGAAGCAGACCACTACGACACCTCCATGGCCGTGGCCGACCTCGCCCTCAAACCCCGGATCGATCACCTCGCCGGACGCCCCGTCATCGCCGACGGCTTCAGCTGTGCCACCCAGATCGATCACCTCGCCGGCGACCAGAACGTCCGCGCCCTGCACCTCGCCGAACTCCTCGACCCCGCCGCCGATCGACCAGGAGAGACGACATGACCGAAGTGCTGACTCAGTTGTTCATCGGCGGGACCTGGGTGGATGCCGCGGACGGTGCCACCATGGCGGTCGACGACCCCGCCACCGGCGAGATCCTCTGCCGCGTGGCCGACGCCGGCCCCAAGGACGCCAGGCTCGCCGAAGAGGCGGCCGTCCGGGCCCAGCCCGGGTGGGCCCGCACCGCGCCCCGGGAACGCAGCGAGATCCTGCGCCGTGCCTACGAGCTCATCCTGAAGCGCACCGACGAGCTCGCCCACCTGATGACGTCCGAGATGGGCAAACCGCTCGCCGAGGCCAGGGGCGAGGTGGCCTACGCCGCGGAGTTCTTCCGCTGGTTCTCCGAGGAGGCCGTCCGGATCGACGGGGGCCACGGGCTGCTGCCCGACGGCCGCAACCGCATGCTCCTCTCCCGCCGCCCAGTCGGCCCCTGCCTGCTGATCACGCCATGGAACTTCCCGCTGGCCATGGGCACCCGCAAGATCGGCCCGGCGATCGCGGCGGGCTGCACCATGATCCTCAAGCCCGCTCCGCAGACCCCCCTGGCCGGCCTCGCGCTGGCCGGGATCCTCAAAGAGGCCGGCCTGCCCGACGGGGTGCTGAACGTCGTCACCACCTCCCGCGCGGGCGCGGTGTGCGAGCCGCTGCTGCGGGGCGGCCGCATCCGCAAGCTGTCCTTCACCGGGTCCACCGCCGTCGGCCGGCAGCTGCTCGCCCAGTGTGCCGACACCGTCGTCCGCACCTCGATGGAGCTGGGCGGCAACGCGCCCTTCATCGTCTTCGACGACGCCGACCTGGACGTGGCCGTGGAGGGGGCCATGGTCGCCAAGATGCGCAACATGGGCGAGGCCTGCACCGCCGCCAACCGCTTCTTCGTCCACCGGTCGGTGGCCGCCGAGTTCGGGCGGCGGCTCGCCGAGCGGATGGGGGCCCTCGTGGTGGGTCCCGGTACGCGGGCCGGTGTCGACGTGGGCCCGCTGATCGACGCGGCGGGACGGACCAAGGTCGAGGAACTGGTCGCCGACGCGGTGGAGCGCGGCGCCCAGGTGCTCGTCGGGGGACGCAGGCCCGAAGGCCCCGGCAACTTCTACCCGCCGACCGTGCTCGCCGACGTGGACCCCGGCAGCCGACTGATGGACACGGAGATCTTCGGCCCGGTCGCGGCGATCCTCACGTTCGACCACGAGGACGAGGTTCTGCGTCGCGCCAACGACACGCCCTGGGGTCTGGTCGGTTACGTCTTCACCCAGGGGCTGGACCGCGGGCTGCGTGTCAGCGAGGGCCTGGAGGTGGGCATGGTGGGCCTGAACACCGGTCTCGTCTCCAACCCGGCGGCTCCGTTCGGCGGGGTCAAGCAGTCCGGCCTCGGGCGTGAGGGCGGTCGGGTGGGGATCGACGAGTTCTTGGAGTACCAGTACGTGGCCGTGCCCGTGAGGTGACGGGGATCTGCGCGACAGGGGTGTCCATATGAAGGTATGAATGAGTCTTCATGTATTCCTGTATGGTGGAGGGCGCCGACGCGCCCCCGCCAGAAGGACCCCTGATGACCTCCACCCTCACGCCGCAGCAGGCCGAACGGGCGAAGCCCGAGCGCCCCGGGACAGCGCCCCGGCGGCGCACCCGTGTCCTCGCGCTCCCCGAGGCACGCTGGGCCGCCGCGGCCACCGCTTTCTTCCTGCTCGCGCTGCCCTTGCAGTTGACCGGCGCCCCGGCCTGGACCTGGGGACCGCTGTACGCGTTGTCGTACGTCACCGGTGGCTGGGAGCCCGGCTGGGAAGGGCTCAAGGCGCTCAAGGAGCGCACCCTCGACGTCGACCTGCTGATGGTCGTCGCCGCCCTGGGCGCGGCCGCGATCGGGCAGGTCATGGACGGCGCCCTGCTCATCGTCATCTTCGCCACCTCCGGCGCGCTGGAGGCCCTGGCCACGGCCCGCACCGCCGACTCGGTCCGCGGCCTGCTCGACCTGGCCCCCGCGACAGCCACCCGCCTCGGCCCCGACGGCGGCGATCAGACCGTCCCCGTCGAGGAGCTGGAGGTCGGCGACACCGTCCTCGTACGTCCCGGGGAGCGTGTCGGCGCCGACGGCCGGGTGCTGGACGGGGCGAGCGAGGTGGATCAGGCGACCATCACCGGAGAGCCGCTGCCCGTGGCGAAGGAGCGGGGGGACGAGGTCTTCGCGGGCACCCTCAACGGCACCGGCGCGCTGCGGATCCGGGTCGAGCGCGACGCGTCCGACTCGGTGATCGCCCGGATCGTCCGCATGGTGCAGGAGGCGTCCGAGACCAAGGCGCCCACGCAGTTGTTCATCGAGAAGGTCGAACAGCGCTACTCGCTGGGCATGGTGGTCGCGACCCTGGCCGTCTTCCTGGTGCCGCTCGCGTTCGGCGCACAGCTCACCGACGCGCTGCTGCGGGCCATGACGTTCATGATCGTCGCCTCTCCGTGCGCGGTGGTTCTGGCCACCATGCCGCCTCTGCTGTCGGCCATCGCCAACGCCGGACGGCACGGCGTTCTCGTGAAGTCGGCCGTGGTGATGGAACGGCTCGGCCAGGTGGACGCGGTCGCCTTGGACAAGACCGGAACGCTCACCGAGGGCAGCCCCCGCGTCACCGACGTCCGGCCGCTGCCCGGCAGCGGCCTGGACGAGGGGGAGCTGCTCACGCTGGCGGCGGCCGCCGAGCGGCCCAGCGAACATCCGCTGGCCCGTGCGGTCGTCGACGCGGCCCGCGAGCGTGGCCTCGACCTGCCCGACGCGCACGACTTCACCTCCGCACCCGGTGTGGGCGTCACCGCCGTCGTCGGTGGCCGTACGGTCGCGGTGGGCGCCCCGGCCCGGCTGGTGGACGACGCCGTCGGCACGGCCGCGGAACTGGAGGAGTCCGGCCGTACCGCCGTCCTGGTCGTCGTGGACGGCAGCCCCGCCGGGCTGCTCGGCATCGCCGACCGGCTGCGCCCGGACGCCGCCACCACGGTCGCCTCCCTCGCCCGGCTCACCGGCACCGCCCCGGTGCTCCTGACGGGCGACAACCCCCGGGCCGCCGCACACCTCGCCTCCGAGGCCGGCATCGACGACGTGCGGGCCGGGCTGCTGCCGCAGGACAAGCTGGCCGCCGTTCAGGAGATGGAGAGCGCGGGCCGCAAGGTGCTGGTCGTCGGGGACGGCGTCAACGACGCGCCCGCCCTCGCCGCCGCGCACACCGGGATCGCCATGGGCCGGGCCGGTTCCGACCTGGCCCTGGAGACCGCGGACGCCGTCATCGTGCGCGACGAACTCGCCGCCGTCCCGGCCACCGTCGCCCTGTCCCGCCGGGCCCGCACACTGGTCGTGCAGAATCTGGTGATCGCCGGAGTGTTCATCGCCGGCCTCGTCGTCTGGGACCTGGCCGGTGACCTGCCGCTGCCGCTGGGCGTCGCGGGCCACGAGGGCTCCACGGTCCTGGTCGGCCTGAACGGGCTACGGCTGCTGCGGGAGGGCGCCTGGCAGCGGGCCGCCGCCCAGGGAAACGGCTGACCGGCGCCCGTCAGCGCACCGGCGGGGGACCGCTGCTGGCCCGCACCACCAGGTCCACGGGCACGAGGGTGTCGACGCGGGGCCCGGCGGGGCCGTCGATCCGGTCGAGGAGGAGGCGCAGCGAGCGGGTGCCGATCTCCGCGAAGTCGGTGCGGACGGTGGTCAGCGGCGGCAGGAAATGCGCGGCCTCCGGGATGTCGTCGTAGCCGACGACGCTGACGTCCCCGGGCACGCACCGCCCGCACTCGTGCAGGGCGTGCAGCACACCGAGCGCCATCTGGTCGTTGGAGACGAACACCGCCGTCACCTCCGGGCTGCGGGCCAGCCGACGGCCCAGGTCGTAACCGGAGTCGGCGCTCCAGTCCCCGACGAGGGGAGCCGGTACGGCAGCACCGGCGGCCCGCAGCGTGGCCTGCCAGGCGGCCATCCGCAGGTCGGCGGAGGTCCAGCCGGTCGGGCCCGCGATATGCCGGACGGTGGTGTGCCCGAGGCCGAGGAGGTGCTCGGTCGCTTTGCGGGCGCCGGTGCGCGAATCGCCGGTGACCAGGGCAGTGCCGGAATCGAGCGCGTTCTCCAGCACCACCAGGGGAGTGCCGAGGTCGGTCGTCTCCGCCAGCGCCCGGCCCACCCACAGCTGCGGCGCGATCGCGATCACGCCGTCCGCGCCCTCGGCCGACAGCCGGTTCACGGCCTCGACGACGGTGTCGTGGTCGGCCGTGTCCAGGGCGATGGAGCTGACGAGGTAACCGGCCTCCTGGGCCGCCGTGTTGATCGCGGTCAGGATCGAGGCGGGTCCGTACCGGGCGGCGTCGAAGGAGATCACCCCGATCATGCGGGTCCTGCCGCTGGCCAGGGATCGCGCGCTGCGGCTGGGCCGGTAACCGAGCGTGCGCATGGCCTCCAGGACCGCCTGGCGCGTCTCGGGGCGTACGGCCGGATGGTCGTTGAGCACTCGCGAGACGGTCTGCTTGGAGACACCGGCCATCCGGGCCACGTCCGCCATCACCGGCCGCGCCCCCGCGAAGCTGCGCCTGCTGCGGCCCTTGGGTGCGGGGCCGTCGGTGGCGCTCGGTGTCATGACGGGTGATTCCTCGCTGTCGGTCCGGGCGGTCCTGAACCCGTCCGGCAGGAGCACAGCATAGGCGGGGCGGTGTCCGCCGGGTCGTCAGCCGGTCCGGACCGTCCAGCGGCGCGTGACCACCCACTCGGCGTCCAGCACCCGGGCCCCGGCCACGCGTCACCGATTGCCCCGACAGGCACACGGCCGCGTCCGGGGCCGGCGGCAGCACCTGGAGCCGCAGGTCCCTTGCGAGCAGCGCCTCGACCGGAAGCCGCTCCAGCCCCATGTCCCAGACCCGCCCGGAGTGGAACTGGTCGGCGACCCGAGTCTCTCCCACGTAAGCCCGCGCCGGCTTCCCCGTCCAGCGCGGCCGCAGCAGCGCACCCGAGGGGTGCCGAAGCAGGTCCTCCGGTACGTCGGCCCGGTACTCGCGGCCGCGGCGCCCACGTTCTTCCCGGCCCGCACGCTCGCCCCGCCCTGCACGCCGGTCACCGGTGCGGGAGCCGACCGCCGGGCCTGACGGACGTAACGGTCGCGGTGGTGTCCGGGAGAGGACAGGCCTCGACCGCGCAGCGCGTGAACACGCGTCCGCCGCCTGCCGAACCGGGGCACCCGCCACCGCCAGGGCGGCGTCCGGCGCGAGCAGCACCATCGAGGCAGACCCGGCCCTCGGCCTCCTCGTGGTGGATCCGGAGGACGCAGGAGGAGACCGCGGTCACTCCGCCCGCCTTCATCTCCAGCAACTCCTCCCCCCCACTGTCCGTTCGGGCAGCGGGAGGAGGGCGACTCGCCGGAGACCGGGAACCGGCGGCGCCCCGGGTGAGCCGGCCACCCGTGGCCGCGATCGGGTCGGGCACGCCCGGCGCGTCCGTGAAGGGCAGATGGCCGGTCGGCGGCGAGGTACCGGGCGGGGGGCCCGCAGGAGGCGCGTCACCAGGTGTTCTCCGGGCCGAGGTCGGGGGCGTCGATGAGCAGGGCACGGGTGGTGGTCGTGCCGTGCAACTCCAGCAGGACGAGGTCGTTGGTGCCCGGGCGCAGCACCGGCGCGGGAACGTACAGCGTGCGCTGCGGGCCGCGGTTCCAGTAGCGGCCCAGGTGGAAGCCGTTGACCCAGGCCTGGCCCTTCGACCAGCCGGGCAGGGAGAGGAAGCCGTCGGCGGGGGTGCCGACGTCGAAGGTGCCGCGGTGGAAGGCCGGCCCGGTGACCGGTGCCTCGCAGGCCGGGGCGAACGGCACCGTCTCCAGGTCGTCCAGCGGCAGCGGGTGGCAGTCCCAGCCGGTCAGGTCCGTGCCGTTGAGGGAGACGGGTCCGAGCAGGCCCTTGGGCGCGCCGATGCGGGGGCCGTAGTTGACGCCGCCCATGTTCTCGACGAGGACCTCCAGCGTCGCACCGGGGCGCGGGACCCGCACGGGCAGGAACTCGTCGTGGCGTTCGCTCTCCAGCACGCCGACGGGTGCGCCGTCGACGAAGACCTGGGCACGGTCGCCGACTCCGCGGGCGAAGTGCAGCAGGCCGTCGCCGCCGGCCGGGAGGGTGGTGCGGTACAGCGCGTAACCGGTGCGCTGCCCGAGTTCGCCCATGGTGGCGGGCACATCGGCGCGCACGGGGGCGGCGAGCGAGCCGGCCGACGGCAGCAGAGGCGCCCTGTTGTCCAACTCGACGGAGGTGGGCGGGAGTTTGGGAGCCGGTGCGGGGAGGGGCTCGTCGGGCACGGCGGCGTGGCGGGCGATGACCTCGCGGAAGGCGCGGTACTTCGGCCCCGGGTCGCCGCACTCGGTGAGCGCGGCGTCGTAGTCGTAGGACGTGACGGTGGGCGTGTAGGCGTGTTTGTGGTTGGCGCCGTTGGCGAAGCCGAAGTTGGTGCCGCCGTGGAACATGTAGAGGTTGACGGACGCCCCGGCGGACAGCAGCCGGTCCAGGTCGGCGGCGGCGTCGGCCGCGTCCCGCACATGGTGCGGACCGCCCCAGTGGTCGAACCAGCCGATCCAGAACTCGGCGCAGAACAGCGGGCCTTCGGGCCGGTGTTCGCGCAGTCGTGCCAGGGACTGCTCGACGCGGCTGCCGAAGGTGCCGGCGGTCAGGACACCGGGCAGGCTTCCGGTCGCCAGGTGCGCGGGATCGGCCTGGTCGCAGGTGAACAGCAGTTCTTCGACGCCGCGGGAGCGGAAGGCGTCGGCCAGGTGCTTCAGATAGGCGCTGTCGTCGCCGTAGGCCCCGTACTCGTTCTCCACCTGTACGGCGATGACGGGACCGCCCGCCGCCGCCATGTGCGGTCGCAGGGCGGGCAGCAGCAGGTCGAGGTAGCGGTCCACGGCCCCGGTGAAGCGGGGGTCGCTGGTGCGCAGCCGGATGTCCGGGTCGGAGGCCAGCCAGTCGGGCAGGCCGCCGCCGTCCCACTCGGCGCAGATGAACGGCCCGGGCCGCAGCAGCACCCGAAGCCCCTCGTCCCGGGCCAGCCGGAGGAACCGCGGCAGGTCGTGGAAGCCGTCCAGGACGAGAGGGCCCTCGGGGTCGGGCTGGTGGTGGTTCCACGGAATGTACGTCTCCACCGTGTTGAGACCCATCAGCCGGGCCTTGCGCAGCCTGTCGGACCACAGCCCGGGGTGGACGCGGAAGTAGTGCAGCGCGCCGGAGATAATTCTGAACGGCTCGCCGTGCAGCAGGAATCCGTCGGACGTCGTCGTCAGGGCGGGCATGCGGGAGCTTCCCTTCTGGAGGGGGAGTGGGAGTGGGATCAGCGGGAGCGGGTGCCGCGGACCAGCCAGAGCGTGGCGGCCAGGCAGAGCGCCGAGAGGCCGCACAGCAGGAGCGGCACGGCACGGATCCCGGACCACTCGATGGCCTTGCCCAGCACCGGCCCTGCGGCCACACCGCCGACCATGGAGGCCGCGATGACCAGGGCTCCGGCCCGCCGTGCCTGCGGGGCGACCCGGTTCAGCCAGGGCAGCCCGGTGGGGAAGATCGGCGCGATGAACAGACCGACACCGGCGTACGCGTAGGGCGCGAGGGCCGGGACGGTCGCGGCCAGCAGGCACACCGTCATGCCCGCGCACGAGACGGTGATGAGGGCCTGGGCGGAGAACCGCAGGGCGAGCGGGGCGACCAGGAAGCGGCCGACGGTCATCATCAGCCAGTACACGGAGGTGGCGGTGGCGGCGACCCCCGCGCCGTAGCCGACGGTCTCCAGGTGCGTGGGCTCCCAGCCGCCGACACCGGCCTCGATGCCGACGTGCAGCACGTAGAGGACGACGAAGACGGCGAGCACGGAACCGAGACTGCGCCCGAGGACGGGACCGCCGCCGGCCTGTTCCTCCGCCGGTTCGGGAACCTGGTTCCGAACGCCGCGCAGGCACAGCAGCAACGGCAGGTTGGCGAGGGCGAACGCGAGGAAGACGGCCGGGTAGTGCTCGGAGCCGACCGCCCCGATCACCGCGGGGCCGAGGACGGCGCCGATGCCGAAGTGCGCGTGGAGGATGTTCAGCATCGCGGTCGAGCGGTGGCCGAAGCCCACGGCGAACAGCTGGTTGAGGCCGTAGTCGATACCGCCGAAGCCCAACCCGGCGAGCAGGGCCGCGACCAGGGCGGTGGGCCAGTCGGGCGCCAGTGCGAAACCGGCCGCGCCGACGGCCATCAGCAGATACGAGCTGCCGAGGATCCGCCGGTTGCCGACCCGCCCGTAGAGCCGGTCGAACAGCAGCACACCGGCCACACCGCCCACGAAGTGAGCGCTCAGCCCCAGCCCCGCCGCGGAGGGCGACAGACCGAACTCCGCACGCAGCGCCGGGATCGCCGGCCCGTGCAGGGCCTGCAACGCCCCCATGAGGACGAAGCCCACGCAGGAGGCGACCACGGCGGCCCTGCTGAACACGGGATCGAGCGGTGCGGGGGAGGGACGGGCAACGCGCTCTTCGATCACGCGGACTCCCGGAGGACGGGCCACCCTGTGGGCGGGCGGAGGGCTTGGGCGCGTACGTCAGGAACAGACCAGTAACTGTTACCGGTAACATCGAGCGCGTCAACATCTTTTGCCGACTCCGGCGCCCCCGCCCCGACGAGATCTCCCCCGCGCCCTCACGAAACCCGGAGCTCCACCAGGGTTGCCCTGTGCCCGTTCGGGTACGCGAGCAGGACCGCACTCGGGGCGGATCTTGCCCCGGGTTGGCCGCACGACCGCCGCTACCAGGGAATCTGCCATGGAGACACCTGCAAACGACCCCACGCCCACGCCCGCCCAGCGGGCTCTGGACGTCCTCGCCGAGAACACCGAGGACGCGGCGGCTCTGGACGCGCTCGCCAACAGCGACGTGCTCATCCCCGTGCCCGACGACGCGGGCGACGCCGACGCCAACCCCACGGCGGTGGCGCTGCCGGTACTGGAGCAGCCGGGCGGCGAACCGGTGGTGCCCGTGTTCACCTCCGAGATGGAGATGGCCGGGCTGCTGCCGTTCGTCTCCCGCTACCGCCTGGTGCCGCTCGGCGCCCTCGCCGCGCAGTGGCCGGCCGACGACCTGTCGCTCACCATCGACGGCAGCTCGGAGCACCGCCTGACACTCACCTCGGAGGGAGTCCGCACCCTGCTGGCACGCCAGTGAGGCGACCGGCCCGGCCCGGGCCCGGGCGGCTCAGCCGCCCAGCGTCCGGGCCAGTGCCGCCCGTTGCAGGGGCAGCGCCTCGGCATGCCGGGCACGGCCCTTGGACGTCAGGGAGACCCACACGCCCCGCCGGTCCTCCGCGCACACCGACCGCGTCACCAGCCCGTCCTTCTCCAACCGGGCGATCAGCCGCGACAACGCGCTCTGGCTGAGGTGGACCCGCCCCACGAGGTTCTGCACCCGGCACTGCTCGCCCTCCTCGGGCGCCGCGGTCGCGAGCATGTCCAGGACCTCGAAGTCCGACGCGCCCAGGCCGTGCGGATGCAGCGCGCGGTCGATCTCGCACATCGTGCGCGCATGCGCCGACAGGATGTCCCGCCACCGCTCCTCGAGCTGCCCACCAGCCGTTTTCGACGCCATACCGGAACGGTAACACCGGTGCGGCGTTCGATGACCGTGCATGCAGTAGGGGCTCGGGCGGGGCTCGGGACCTCTACGTCGACTCCCGCGTCACCAGTTCCGTCGGCAGGATCACCGCCGCCGGGTCCTCGCCCCCGATCTGCGCGAGCAGCACCCGCACCATCTCGGCGCTGATGCGGTCCCAGGGCTGCCGGATGGTCGTCAGCTCGGGGCTGGTGGCCACGGCGGCCGGGGAGTCGTCGAAGCCGCCGACCGCCACGTCCTGCGGCACCCGCCGCCCGGCCCGCTGCAGGGCCGCGAGCACGCCCTGCGCCATGAGGTCGGACGCCACGAACACCGCGTCCATGTCCGGGGCCTGCGCCAGCAGCCGCTCGGCGCCCGCCTCACCGCTCGCCCGGCTGTAGTCGCCGGAGACGACCAGCCGCCCGTCGAACTCCAGGCCCGCCTCCGCCAGCACCTCCTTGTAGCCGGCGAGCCGCTCGACACCGCCGGGCGTGTCCAGCGGACCGGTCACCGTGCCCACCCGGTGCCGTCCGAGCGACAGAAGGTGGCGCACCATGTCGCGGGCCCCGTCACGGTCGTCGGCGGCCACGTAACTCACCTTGGACGCCAGCCCGATCGGCTTCCCGCACGCGACCAGCGGCACCCCCGCCTCACGCAACCGCTCGGCGACCGGATCACCGGAGTGGCTGGAGACCAGCAGCACCCCGTCGACATGCCCGGCGGTGATGTAGCGCGTGATCCGCCGCCGTTCGTCCTCGGTGCCCGCCAGCATCATCAGCAGCGGAATGTCGTGCGCGGCGAGCGCCTGGGTGCACCCGCGCAGCAGCACGTTGAAGTTGGGGTCCTCGAAGAACCGCTCCTGCGGCTCCGTGAGCAGGAAACCGACCGAGTCGGAGCGCCCGGTGATCAGGGAGCGGGCGTGCCGGTTGACCACGTAACCCGTTCTGCGGATGGCCGCGTTGACCGCCTCCTGGGCGGCCGGGCTGACGTAGTGGCCGCCGTTGAGCACGCGCGAGACGGTGCCGCGCGATACTCCCGCCTCGCGCGCCACATCATGGATCGTGGGCGGCCTGCGCCTGCCTCCCCCAGCGTTCATGGTCACGACTTTACGGCTCCCGAGAGCAGATCCAGACTCCAGAACCGCTGGATGACCAGGAAGAGGGCGACCAGCGGGAGCACCGCGAGGAGCGCGCCCGTGATCACCAGGGTGTAGAGCGCCGGGGTGTTGGCGCCCTGCTCCAGCAAGGTGAACAGGCCGAGCGTGATCGGGAACTTCTCGTCGTCGCTGAGCATGATGTACGGCAGCAGGAAGTTGTTCCAGATCGCCACGAACTGGAACAGGAACACCGTCACCATTCCGGGGATCATCATCGGCAGCGCGATCCGCGTGAAGATCCGCCACTCGCTCGCCCCGTCCATGCGCCCCGCCTCGACCACGTCCGAGGGCACCGCGGCGACGGCGTAGATCCGCGCGAGGTAGACGCCGTACGGCCAGAGGATCTGCGGCAGCAGGACGGAGAGGTACGAGTCGGTGAAGTCGGCCTTCGCCAGCAGCAGGTACTGCGGGACGGCGAGGATCACCGGCGGCATCAGCACCCCCGCGAGCAGTACGTTGAAGAGCGTCTCGCGGCCGCGGAAGCGGTAGATCGCGAGCGCGTAGCCGCTCACCGCCGAGACGCACGTCGACAGCAGGGCACCGAGACCGGCGTAGAGCGCGGAGTTGCCCATCCACTGCCAGTAGACGCCGTCGCGGTAGGCGTTGAGGTCCCGGAGGTTGCCGGCGAAGCCCGTGCCCGGCAGGAACGTGAAGGTGGAGAACAGTTCTCGCCCGGACTTGGTGGCGGCGATGACCACCCAGGCGACCGGCAGCAGACAGTAGAGCGCGCCGAGCAGCAGCGTGACCGTGGGAATCAGGCCGATCCTGCGGCGCAGCGGCGGGCGGTCCTGGGCGGCGCCGGGCGTGCTGCCCGCCACCGGCTCGGCCTGGGGGACGGCGAGGGAGCTCATCGAGCGGCCTCCTGCTTCTGACGACGGTTCGCGGCCCGCAGGAAGCCGAAGGAGAGGAGGAGTGTGGCGAAGGCGATGATCACGGCCTGCGCCGCTGCTCCGTGGATGTCACCTTCGCCGAAGGCGTCCCGGTACACCTTCATCAGCGGACTCCACGTGGTGGACACGGAGTTGGTGAGCGGCTTGAGGGTGGTCGGCTCGTTGAACACCTGGAGCGTCGCGATGATCGAGAAGAAGAAGGTCAGCACCAGTGAGGGCGCCACCATCGGGATCTTGATCCGCAGCGCGATCTGGCGTGGGGTGGCGCCGTCCAGCTTCGCCGCCTCGTACACCTCCGCCGGGATCGCCCGCAGCGAGGTGTAGATGACGATCATGTTGAAGCCGGTGCCGCCCCAGACCGCGATGTTGGACAGGGCCAGGTACAGCGGCCCGCCGTCCAGCAGGTCCGGCTGCGGCATCCCCAGCTTGTCGAGGACGAAGTAGAAGGGGCTGACGTCCGGCAGGTAGAGAAAGCCCCACAGCAGTGCCGCCACCACACCGGGGATGGCGTACGGCAGGAAGATCGCGAGCCGCGTGACGGGTGCGAGCCGGACCTTCTCCGAGTCGAGCATCAGCGCGAACAGCAGGGCCAGGCCGAGCATGACGGGCACGACGATGCACCCGTAGCCGAGCACACGCAGGGCGCCGTGCAGCAGTTCGCTGTCGGAGAGGGCGTCGGTGTAGTTCTCCGGACCGGCCCAGACCTCCTTGCGGGCCCCGGAGCCGAGGCCGAGGCCGGAGACCTTCACCTTGCGGAAGCTGAGCCAGAGCGCGTAGCCGATGGGGAGGGCGAAGAACAGGGCGAACAAGATCGTCGCGGGGAGGAGGAACACATAGGGGGCGCTTCGCGCTCGTCGGGGGGTGGTGGTGGGAGACGGGTGGGCGTACGGGGCCCCCTCGACCCCGTACGACCGCCGGCGTGCCGCGCCTTTCACCGAGCGACCCCGAAGCCCTGCTTCTTCATGTCGGCGACGGTCTCGTCCTGCATCGTGTTCACAGCGGTGACGAAGTCGGACTTGTTCTTCGCGGCGGCGCCGAAGGCGTCCTTGAAGGCCGTGTAGGCGACGTTGACGTTCGGGCCCCAGGCGGAGGGCGCGGTGGTCTTCGCGATGCCGGCGGCCTTGGTGTAGAAGTCGGCCTGGTTCGAGAAGTAGGCCGGCGGCTTGCGGAAGGCGCCGCTGGTCTGGGCGTTGGTGGCGGCCGGGTAGATGCCGCTCTCCTTGGCCAGCGCGTTCAGGGCCACGCCATCGGTGTTGAGCCAGGCGGCGAACTTGGCGGCGGCCTCCCGGTGCTCGGAGTCGGTGGTGACGCCGGTGGAGGAGCCGCCCCAGCTGCCGGTGCGGTTCTCGCTCGCGGACCACTGGGGGAGCGGGGCCATGGCCCACTTGCCCTTGGTGTCGGGCGCGGCGGTGGTGAGCGTGCCCGGCGCCCACACGGCGCTGACCCAGGCGATCTGCTTGCCGGTGTTGAGCGCCTTGTTCCAGGCCGGGGTGTACATCGGCTGGTTGTCGATGGCGCCCTCCTTCACCAGGCCGCCCCAGAACTTCGCGACCTTCTGCGTCGCCGCGTCGTTGATGGAGACCTTCCACTGGTCGCCGGAGGTCGTCCACCACTTCGCGCCCGCCTGCTGGGCGAGACCGGCGAAGAGACCGGAGTCGTTGGCGGAGAAGGTGGTCAGCTCCTTGTCCGGGGCCGCCTTCTTCAGCGTGCGGGCCGTCTGCGCGAACTCGTCCCAGGTCGCCGGCACGCTGAGGCCGTACTCCTTGAACAGGTCCGCGCGGTAGTAGAACATCATCGGTCCGATGTCCTGCGGGACCGCGTAGACCGCGTCCGTTCCCAGCGTCGTCTGCTGCCAGACTCCGTCTGCGAAGCTGCCCTTCGCGTCACCCACGTCCCCGGATATGTCCGCGAGCGCGTCGTTGCTGACCAGGGTGGGCAGTGCCTGGTACTCGGCCTGCACCAGGTCGGGTGCCTTGCCCGCCTTGTGCGCGGTGAGAATCTTGGTGACGAGCGTGTCGCCGGACGCCTGCTTCTTCACCGTGACGGTGATCCGGTCCTTCTTGCCCGGCCCCTTGTTCCACAGGTCCACGACCTTGTCCATGCCGGGCGTCCAGGTCCAGTAGGTCAGCGAGACCGGTCCCGACTCGGTCGCGCCGTCCCCGTTGTCGGAGCCGCAGGCGGCGAGGCTGGTGGCGCCGAGCGCGACGGCGACGGCGGTTGTCACGAGGCGGCGGCGCTTCGTGTACGGCATGGATCTCTCCCCTGACCTGGGGTCCTCGCCTGCTGCGGGGACCCTGCCATGCTTCTGTGAGCGTTCACAGTAGAGAAACATCCAGGACCCTTGTCAATGGTTGTTGCTGTGCGGTTATGTTGGGCCCCGCAACCGCACTTCCGTGTGTGCACGTTCCCATTTTGATCGATCGACCGGGAGACCATCCATGCCGGAGACCACCCCCAGGGGCCTCACCAGGCTCGCCTTCGGCGGGGACTACAACCCCGAGCAGTGGCCGGAAAGCGTCTGGCAGGAGGACGTCCGGCTGATGCGGGAGGCCGGCGTCACCCTGGTGAGCGTCGGGATCTTCTCCTGGGCGCTGCTGGAGCCCTCACCGGGCAGGTACGACTTCGGCTGGCTGGACCGGCTCCTGGACCTGCTGCACGAGCACGGCATCCGCGTCGACCTCGGCACCCCCACCGTCGTGCCGCCCGTCTGGTTCTACCGGGCCCACCCCGAAGCACTGCCCGTGACCGCCGAGGGCGTGCGGTACGAGTTCGGCTCCCGCGCGGCCATCTGCCACAGCAACGCCGACTACCGCGCGGCCGCGGCCTCCATCACGCAGAAGCTCGCCGAGCGTTACGGCGACCACCCGGCGCTGGCGATGTGGCACGTGCACAACGAGTACGGCGTTCCCATATCGGCCTGCTACTGCGACTCCTGTGCCGCCCACTTCCGCCGCTGGCTCGCGACCACGTACGGCACGGTCGACGCGGTCAACGACGCCTGGGGCACCGCATTCTGGGGCCAGCGCTACGGTGACTTCGAGGACATCAACCCGCCCCGGCTCACTCCGGCGGCCGTCAACCCGGGCCAGGCACTGGACTACAAGCGGTTCGCCGACGCCACCATGCGCGAGAACTTCGTCAGCGAGCGGGACATCCTGCACCGCCTCTCGCCGGACGTCCCGGTCACCACCAACTTCATGACGGCGCTGAGCCAGTGCGACTCGGTCGACTACTGGGCCTGGGGCCGCGAGGTCGACCTCGTCACCAACGACCACTACCTGATCACCGACGGCCGCCGCACCCACGTCAACCTGGCCATGGCCGCCGACCTCACCCGTTCCGTCGCGGGCGGCGCGCCCTGGCTGCTTCTGGAGCACTCCACCTCGGGCGTCAACTGGCAACTCCGCAACCCCGCGAAGGCCCCCGGCCAGATGGCCCGCAACTCCCTCACGCACGTGGCCCGCGGCTCCGAGGGCGCCCTGTTCTTCCAGTGGCGCCAGTCCCGGCGCGGTGCCGAGAAGTTCCACTCGGCGATGGTCCCGCACGGCGGCACCGCCACCCGGGTGTGGCGCGAGGTCGTCGAACTCGGCGCCACCGTCGAGACGTTGAGCGAGATCCGCGGCACCCGCACGCAGGCCGACGTGGCCGTGCTGTGGGACTGGCACTCCTGGTGGGCGCAGACCCTCGACTGGCGCCCCAGCGTCGACCACGACGCCCGCGAGCGTGCCGACTCCTTCTACGAGGCCCTGTACGACCGCCACCTCACCGTCGACTTCGCCCACCCCGAAGCCGACCTGTCGATGTATCCCCTGGTCGTCGTACCGGCCCTGTACCTGATGACGGAGACGGCCGGACGCAACCTGACCGCGTACGTCGAGAACGGCGGCACACTGGTCGTCTCGTACTTCTCCGGCATCGTCGACGAGCACGACGCCGTCCACGAGGGCGCCTACCCGGGCCCGCTTCGGGAGGTCCTGGGGCTCACCGTCGAGGAGTTCTCGCCGCTGTTGCCCGGCGAACGGGTGCGTGTCACCGGCCCCGACGGAACCGAGCTGTCCGCCGACGTGTGGACGGAGTTCGTGGTGCCGCGCGGCGCCGAGACCGTCCTGACCTACGCCGACGGCCTCACCGCCGGCCGGCCCGCTGTGACCCGGCACCGCCTCGGCGAGGGCACCGCCTGGTACGTCTCCACCCGGCTGGGTGCCGACGGCCTCGACACACTGCTCGGCCGGGCGGGCGAGGACGCGCGGCTCGGTCCGCGTGCCGAGCTGCCCCGTGACGTCGAAGTGGTCCGCCGCACCGGCGAGTCGGGCGCCTACCTGTTCGCCGTCAACCACACCGGCTCGGACGCCAAGGTGCCCCTGGAGACACCCGGCACCGAGCTGCTGACCGGTGAACGCGCCGCCGGCCGCCTGGCGGTCCCGGCCGGAGCCGTCCGGGTCGTCCGGCTCGACGGCTGAACCGACTCCCTCCGCCCGCGCGAGCCACGAGCCGCGGGCGGAGGGGCCTCGCCTGCCCCCCCGGGTGAGAGGCACTCTCCTATCCCCACGTCGAAGGGACGACGGACGACGATGTTCCATCCCAGACGCACCCTCCGGGCCCTGCTGCTCCCGCTCGCCGCGGGCCTCGCCCTCACCGCCCTGCCCGCCACCTCGGCACACGCCGCGAGCACGCTGACCAACGGCGGTTTCGAAGCCGGCGGCGCGGGCGCCGCGACCCCGAGCGGCTGGTCCGAGTACGGCGACACCGGCGCCTCGTTCACCGAGCCCGGCGGCCACGGCGGCAGCTACCGCCTCAGCCACTGGGCCTCGTCGGCCTACAAGGTGGAGACGTACCAGTACCTGTCCGGAATCACCAACGGGAACTACAAGCTCACCGCCTGGGTACGCTCCGGCGGCGGGCAGAAGTCCGCCTACCTGGCGCTGAAGAACTGCGGCGGCGCCGAGCAGCGCACCGACCTGCCGGTCTCGGCCAGTGGGTGGATCCGGATCGTGGTGCCGGTCCGAGTGACGGGCAACCAGTGCACCGTCAGCGTCAACAGTGACGCGAACGCCGGCAACTGGATCAATGTCGACGACCTGACCTTCGCGTCCGGCACGTCCGGTACGTCGATCAAGGGTGCCGACATCTCGTCCCTGGCCAAGAGCGAGGCCAGGGGCGGCGTCTACCGCGACAGCTCGGGCACCACCGGCGACCCCCTCGCCGTCCTCACGTCGAACGGCATGAACTACGCGCGCCTCAAGGTCTGGGTGAACCCGGCCGACGGCTACAACAACAAGGCCCGCGTCCTGGCCACGGCCAAGCGGGTCAAGGCCCGGGGCATGAAGTTGCTGGTCGACTTCCACTACTCGGACTTCTGGGCCGACCCGGGACGCCAGGACAAGCCCGCCGCCTGGGCCGGACACTCCTACGGTCAACTGAAGACGGACGTGTACAACCACACGTACGACGTGCTGAGCGCCCTGAAGGCGCAGGGCACCACCGCCGACATGGTCCAGGTCGGCAACGAGATCAACGGCGGCATGCTCTGGAACGAGGGATCCACCTCCCACTGGACGCAGCTGGCCGGTCTGCTCAACTCCGGCTACGACGCGGTCAAGGCGGTCGACTCCGCCACCACCGTGGCCCTGCACCTCGCCGAGGGCGGTGACCTGGAGGGCACCCGCTGGTGGTTCGACAGCGCACGCTCCAACGGCGTGAGGTTCGACGCCATCGGCCTGTCGTTCTACGGCTACTGGCACGGCACCCTGGCCGACTTCCAGACGACCCTCGACGACGCGGCCACCCGCTACGGCAAGCCGGTCTTCGTCGCCGAGACCGCCTACCCCTTCCGTCTCGACAGCGAGGACGCGCACGAGAACATCATCGACACCGGCGACGAACTGGTCCCCGGCTACCCGGCGAGCGTGGCCGGCCAGACCCGGTGGATGAACGACATGGCGAGCATCGTGGAGGCCGTCCCGAACGGCCGTGGCCTGGGCATCTTCTACTGGGAGGCGACCTGGACCGCGGTGCCCGGCAACGGCTGGGACCCGACCGACGCGGCCTCCGGCAACGCCTGGGAGAACCAGGCGCTGTTCGGCTACGACGACCGGGCGCTCTCGTCGATGTCCTGGTTCCGCCACCGCTGACCGCTCGGGGGAGGAGCCCGCTCTCCGGGCCCCTCCCCTGTCATCGCCTCCCATCCGAACTCCGCTGCCGGCCAAGGCAGTTCGGTATCGGTCAACGATGCCGAGTGCCGGACGCGACGGCTTCGGCTGCGAGACAGTGGGAAGACGCGATGAGAGGGCGAAGCCGCGAGGCAGGGGCACGACATGCTGAGGACTCCCACGGACACAACGCGGCTCCGCATCCTGGCCTGGCTGAAGGAACCCGGTCGCGCGGCCGACGGTGTCACCGCGGACGCCGTCGCCGAGCGGTTCTCGATACCGCGCCCCGCCGCCGTCACCCATCTCCGGCTGCTGGAGGCCACCGGCATGCTGTGCACCAGCAGGTCGGCGGGCCGCGTGCGTTACCACCGTGACGACACGCGCATCGCCGAGGTGGCCCGGATGTTCGAGAAGGGCTGGTAGGCGACCCGGTGCAGCGGTATCCCTCCCGACATGAAGGACACACGCGCGATGGACCGTCCCACGGCACTCGTCGCCCGCCACTACGTCGCGGTGGGCCACGGCCCCGAGCACGTGGTGGCAGACTCGCGCGGCCGCGTCCTCACCGGCGTCGCGGACGGCCGCATCCTGCGACTCGACGCCCTCGCCGACCGGCCGCGGTCCGCGTCGAAGTGATCGCCGAAACCGGTGGCAGGCCGCTCGGCCTCGAACTCCTGCCGGGCGGGGACCTGTTGGTGTGCGACGCGGAACGCGGCCTGCTGCGCGTCGACACCGGTGACCGCACGGTCCGGACCCTCGCCGACTCGGTGGCGGGGGAGCCGCTGCGCTTCCGCAGCAACGCCGTGGCCCTCTCCGACGGCAGCGTCTATGTCACCGTCTCCAGCCGCCGGTACCGCCTGGAACGGTGGATCGGCGACATCGTCGAACACACCGGCACGGGCCGGCTGCTGCGGCTCGCCCCCGGCGGTGACGCCCCGAGGCGGTGCTGGACGGCCTGCGGTTCGCAGGCGGCATCGCCGTCGGCGCGGACGAGTCCTTCCTCGTCGTCGCCGAGACCGGCGCCCGCCGGCTCCTGCGCCACTGGCTCACCGGACCGGAGGCCGGGCGGAGCGAGCCGTTCGCCGAGGACCTCCCGGGCATGCCCGACCACCTCTGGCGCGGCGCGCCCGACGGACCGATCTGGGTCGCGCTCGCCGGACCCCGCGTCCCGGCCCTCGACCTGCTCCACCGCGGCGCGCCCGGCGTCCGCGCCGCCGCCGCCCGCGTGGCGGTGCGCGCCCCGTTCCGTCCCACCGGCACCATCGCCCTCCAGGCCTTCGACGACCAGGGCCGCGTCGTCCGCCACCTCGCCCGCCGCCGCTCCGGCTACCGCATGCCCACCAGCGTCTGTGAAGCGGGCGGGCACCTGATCCTGGGCGGCATCCGGGAACGGGGTGTGGCGGTCTGCGAAGCGCCTGCCCCGAAGTGACCTCCACCGCCCGCCTCGGAGTGACCCCGCTGGGCGCCCGGGGTTAACCTGAACTCCGGCCGCGACCCCTCGCGGCGCGGCGGTGGGGCCCGCCGTACCCGAACCGCGGCAGCGACGCCGCCAACGGTCCCTACTTGCGACGGCACGCGCCCGTACGACCCGGGCTCCCGGCGAGTAGGAGACAGAGCCCCATGACATCCCCCGAGAGCCTCCGTATGCGGGCCTCCACCCGGCGGCAGCCTTCCTGGCGAGCCCAGGCGCCCGTCGTCGTGGTCGTGTCGCTCGGCGGGGGAGTGGGTGCGGCCGCCCGGTACGCCGTCTCCCTCCTCTGGCCCACGCCCCCGGGCGGCTTCCCCTGGTGGGCCCTTTGCGTCAACGTCGCCGGCTGCGCCGTGATCGGTGTGTTCATGGTGGTCATCACCGAGATCCGGGCCGCCCACCCTCTCGTCCGCCCCTTCTTCGGCACCGGCGTCCTCGGCGGCTTCACGACCTTCTCGACGTACGCCATCGACATCCAGAAACTCATCGACGGCGGCCGTGCCGGCACCGGACTGGCCTACCTCGTCGCGACCCCCCTCGCGGCGCTCACAGCGGTGTGGCTCGCGGCCGGAACGACCCGCCGCGTCCTGAAAGGGAGACAACGATGACGAGGCTGACCGGCAGGGCCCTGCGCCTGACCGTCTTGATCGGCGAGAGCGACACATGGCACCACAAGCCCCTCTACTCGGAGATCGTCCACCGGGCCCACGCGGCGGGCCTCGCGGGTGCCAGCGTCTTCCGCGGCATCGAGGGCTTCGGCGGGTCCTCCCTGATCCACACCTCGCGGTTGCTGTCCCTGAGCGAGGACCTGCCGATCGCCGTGGTGATCGTCGACACCGAGCCACGCGTCCGGGCCTTCCTGCCGCAGCTCGACGAACTGGTCACCGAGGGACTGGTGACACTCGACGACTGTGAGGTCATCCGGTACTCCGGCAGGGACGACACGCCCGGCACCACGGACACGAAGGGTGAGAAGCCGTTGTGAACTGGCTGCTGGTCGTCGGCGGCGCACTGGTCGGCGCCCCGCTGCGCTACCTCACCGACCGGGCGGTCCAGGCGCGGCACGACTCGGTCTTCCCCTGGGGCACCTTCACGGTGAACGTCACCGGCTCGCTGGTCCTCGGCCTGCTCACCGGAGCCGCCACCCACCTGCAACTACTGCTCGGCACCGGTCTGTGCGGGGCTCTGACGACCTATTCGACGTTCTCCTACGAGACGCTGCGGCTGGCGGAGACCGGGGCCCGCCGCCAGGCCGCCGTCAACGTGGCGGCGAGTGTGGTGGCCGGCCTCGGGGCGGCGTGCGCGGGGGCGGCGCTCGTGCGCATGTGAGAGGGGTCCGCGAGGGGTGCGGGTGGGGCGTGTACGTGAGAGCCGTCCTCGCCCGCGTGTAGTAGGACTGTCTCCTCCGCTCCCCGCCTCCCTCGAGCAGAACTGGATCCCATGAGCGTCATCAGCGTCGGTCAGGCCGTCGTCCTCGGAGCCGTCGAGGGGGTGACCGAGTTCCTGCCCGTCTCCTCCACCGGCCATCTGAAGATCGTCGAAGGGCTGATGGGCATCCCCGTCGACGACGACGCCGTGGTCGGGTTCTCGGCCGTCATCCAGGTCGGCGCGATCGCCGCGGTGCTCGTGTACTTCTTCAAGGACATCGTGCGGATCGTCTCCGCGTGGGGGCGGGGGCTGCGCGACCGCGAGGAGCGCTACCACCACGACTACACGTTCGCCTGGTGGGTCATCTACGCGACCATCCCGATCGTCGCCGTCGGGCTCGCGGCCAAGCCGCTCATCGAAGGGCCGCTCGCCTCGCTGTGGGTGGTGGCCGGTTCGCTGATCGTCGGCAGCGGGGTGATGTGGGCGGCGGACCAGGTGGGACGGCACAAGCGCGGCGAGGACGACACCTCGTTCAAGGACGCGATGCTGGTCGGCAGCTCCCAGATCCTCGCCCTGCTCTTCCCCGGCTTCTCCCGCTCCGGCGCCACCATGTCCACCGCGCTCATCCTCGACCTGGACCGCGTCGCCGCCACCCGGCTCTCCTTCTTCCTGGGCATCCCCGCCCTGACCGGCGCCGGTCTGTACGAGCTGAAGGACGCCCTGGGCACCGGGGTGGGCGTGGCCCCGCTCGCCGTCGGCACGACCGTGTCGTTCGTCGTGGCCTACGCCTCCATCGCCTGGCTGCTGAAGTTCGTCGCCCAGCACTCCTTCAACGCCTTCGTGATCTACCGGATCGTCGTGGGAGCGCTGCTGTTCGGCCTGCTGGGAGCGGGTGTGCTGCACAGCTGACCGTCCGTGCCGACCAGGGGGCGCCGAGTGCGGACGCGGACTTCCCGCCCCCGGGGCGTTCCGCCCGCACCCCTTGACAGCGGCCTTTCCCGCCCCCCAGGATCACTCCCGTGAACCTGTCAGACAGCCGGACAGCCGGACAGCCCGTGCGGCGCGTGAGCGCCATGGAAGCGGTGCTGGCGCATCTGCGCGGCGCCATCGAACGGGGCGAGTACGCCATCGGCGACAAGCTTCCCTCCGAGGCGGAGCTGTGCCGCATCCTCGAGGTCTCCCGGCCCGTGCTGCGCGAGGCACTGCGGGCGCTGCAGACGATGGGGCTGACCGTGTCACGGACCGGCAAGGGCACCTTCGTGGTGGCCAGCACCGTCGAGGACCCCACCTTCGGTGACTACGCGGCCAGCGACCTGCTGGAGGTGCGCCGTCACGTCGAGATCCCGGTCGCCGGGTACGCGGCCCGGCGCCGCACCCCGGAGAACCTCGACCATCTCGCCCACCTGCTGGACCGGATGGAGCGGGAGACGGACACCACCGCGTGGGTCGCCATGGACACGCTGTTCCACCTCGCCGTCGCCGAGGCCGCCCAGAACCCGGTCTTCCGCCGGGTCATCGAGGAGATCCGGGACGCGCTGGCCCGCCAGTCCGCCTTCCTCAACGAGCTGGGCGGCCGCCGCGAGCAGTCCAACCGCGAGCACCGGGCGATCGTCGAGGCCCTGGTCGACGGTTCCGAGAACGACGCGGTGGAGGCCATGGCCCACCACCTCGACCGCGTCGAGACGACCCTCACCGACATCGTGCGTTCGTCGCACACGGACACCCCCACGGAAGGCGGAACCGAGGCGTGAGCGAGCAGTCCCTGCACGACGATGTGCAGAAACGTTCCACCCATGTCGATGCCGGAGACGCGGGCTACAGCAAGTCCCTGAAGTCCCGGCACGTCAACATGATCGCCATCGGCGGCGCCATCGGCACCGGCCTCTTCCTCGGCGCGGGGGGCCGTCTCGCCGAAGCCGGTCCCTCCCTCTTCATCGCCTACGCGGTCTGCGGCCTCTTCGCCTTCCTCGTCGTGCGCGCCCTCGGCGAACTCGTGCTCTACCGGCCCTCCTCCGGCGCGTTCGTCTCCTACGCCCGCGAGTTCATGGGGGAGAAGGGCGCCTACACCGCCGGCTGGATGTACTTCCTCAACTGGGCCACCACCGGCATCGCCGACATCACCGCGGTGGCCACCTACACCCACTACTGGGGCATGTTCTCCGACATACCCCAGTGGGTCATCGCGCTGATCGCCCTGGCCGTGGTGCTCACCGTGAACCTGATCTCGGTGAAGATCTTCGGTGAGCTGGAGTTCTGGTTCGCCATCGTCAAGGTCGGCGCACTGGTCGTCTTCATGTGCATCGGCATCTTCCTGCTGGTCACCCAGCACCCCGTCGACGGCCACACCCCGGGCCCGTCCCTGATCGGCGACAGCGGCGGCGTCTTCCCGCACGGCCTGCTGCCCATGCTGCTGATCATCCAGGGCGTCGTCTTCGCCTACGCCTCCGTCGAGCTGGTCGGCGTCGCGGCCGGCGAGACCGAGAACCCCGAGAAGATCATGCCGAAGGCGATCAACTCGATCATGTGGCGCGTCGCCGTGTTCTACGTCGGCTCGGTCGTGCTGCTGTCGATGCTGCTGCCCTGGAACAAGTACACCGCCGGCGAGAGCCCCTTTGTGACGGTGCTGTCCAACATCGGCGTCCCGGCGGCCGGCGGCGTGATGAACCTGGTCGTCCTCACCGCCGCGATGTCCTCCCTCAACTCCGGCCTGTACTCCACCGGCCGCATCCTGCGCTCCATGGCCATGGCCGGATCCGCGCCCAGGTTCACCTCGGTGATGAGCCGCAGCCAGGTCCCCTACGGCGGCATCCTGCTCACCAGCGGCATCTGCGTCCTGGGCGTCGGCCTCAACTTCGTCGTGCCCGCCGAGGCGTTCGAGATCGTGCTGAACTTCGCCGCCATCGGCATCCTCGCCACCTGGGGCATGATCATGATCTGTCACCTCCTCTTCTGGCAGAAGACCCAGAGGGGCGAGCTGACCCGCCCGGGCTACCGGCTGCCGGGCTCCCCCTGGACCGAGATCGTGACGCTGGCGTTCCTCGCCTCCGTCCTGGTCCTCATGTACGCCGACGGCGGCGCGGGACGCACCACCGTGCTGTGCCTGCCGCTGATCGTCGGGGCCCTGGTCGCCGGCTGGTTCGCCATCCGCGGCCGGATCGCGCGCAAGTCCACCACCGGAGCCGACGCGTGAGGAACGCGCCGCTCCCAGAGAAGCAGGCAGTGATGTTCAGCAGTTCCCTCGCGGACGCACCCCTTGTCCGTGAACCCGTCCACGCCCCCGTCGCCCACCTCATCCGCGGCGGAATCGTCGAAGGCATCCACTACGGCTCCGTTGTCGTCCTCGACGCCGACGGAGGGGTCGCGCTCCAGATCGGAGACATCGAGGCCGCCTTCTACCCCCGTTCCGCGATCAAGCCCGTCCAGGCCGTGGCCATGGCCCGGGCGGGGCTGCCGCTGGACGGCGAGCTCCTGTCCCTGACGGCGGCCAGCCACTCCGGAGAGGAACGCCACCTCGCCGGCACCCGGCGCATCCTCGAACTCGCCGGGCTCACCGAGGACCACCTGCGCAACGTCCCCGACCTGCCGTTCGACCCGGTCGTACGGGACGCCTGGGTGCGCGAGGGCCGGCTGCCCTCACGGCTCGCCCAGAACTGCTCCGGCAAGCACGCCGCCATGCTCTACACCTGCACCCTCAACGGCTGGCCCCTGGAGAACTACCTCGACCCCGGTCACCCGCTCCAGCAGGCCATCGCCGAGATCGTCGAGGACCTCACCGGGCAGCGCATCGCCCGGGTCACCGTCGACGGCTGCGGGGCGCCCCTGTTCTCCCTCTCCCTGCACGGCCTGGCCCGGGCCACCGCCCGGATCGTCACCGCCGCCCCTGGCACACCGGAGGCCCGGGTCGCCGACGCGATGCGTGAGCACGCCGAGATGGCGTCCGGCTCCGGCCGGGACGTCGCCGCGCTGATGCGTGCCGTGCCGGGGCTGCTCGCCAAGGACGGCTTCGAGGGCGTCCAGGTCGCCGCCCTGCCCGACGGGCGGGCCGTCGCCGTGAAGATCGCCGACGGCGCGAACCGGGCACGGGTGCCGGTGGCCGCCGCCGCGTTGGCGCGGGCCGGGGTCGACCCGGGGCTGCTCACCGAGTTCCGCGGCGAACCGCTGCTGGGCGGTGGCCGGGAGGTCGGGCGGGTGCGGCCCGTTCGTTCGCTGGAGCCGCTTGCCGGTGCTGCCCGCGCCTGACGATGTGCCGGGTTCCCCCCGTCCGGTGGCCGCAGGTCCCCTGTGGCCGACCGCGCAGTTCCCCGCGCCCCTGAAGAGGCGCACACCCACCCTCACTCACCTCCGAAAGAGGACCCTCACCGCCATGACCGCCGCCACCCGCTCCGAGCACGACCTGCTCGGCGACCGTGACGTTCCCGCCGAGGCGTACTGGGGTGTGCACACCCTGCGGGCCACGGAGAACTTCCCCATCACGGGCATGCCCATCTCCGCCTACCCGCACCTGATCGACGCCCTCGCCGCCGTCAAGGAGGCAGCCGCCCTCGCCAACGAGGAACTCGGCCTGCTGGACCCGAAGAAGGCCGCCGCCATCGTCGAGGCCTGCCGCGAGATCCGCGACGGCAAGCTGCACGACCAGTTCGTCGTGGACGTCGTCCAAGGCGGCGCCGGCACCTCCACCAACATGAACGCCAACGAGGTCGTGGCGAACCGGGCGCTGGAACTGCTGGGCCACGCCAAGGGCGAGTACGGGTTCCTGCACCCGAACGAGGACGTCAACCTCGGCCAGTCCACCAACGACGTCTACCCGACCGCCGTCAAGATCGCGACGGTGTTCGCGGTGCGCGGGCTGCTCGACGCGATGTCCCTCCTCCAGGACACGTTCGCGCACAAGGCCGTCGAGTTCCACGACGTGCTCAAGATGGGCCGTACCCAGTTGCAGGACGCCGTGCCCATGACGCTGGGGCAGGAGTTCTCGGCCTATGCCGTCATGCTGGACGAGGACCGGTCCCGCCTTGCCGAGGCCGTCCAGTTGATCCACGAGATCAACCTGGGCGCGACCGCGATCGGCACCGGGCTCAACGCCCCCGCCGGATACGCCGAGGCCGCCCGCCGCCACCTCGCGGCCATCACCGGGCTGCCCCTGGTCACGGCGGCCAACCTGGTCGAGGCGACCCAGGACTGCGGTGCCTTCGTGCAGATGTCGGGCGTGCTCAAGCGCGTCGCCGTGAAGCTGTCCAAGAGCTGCAACGACCTGCGGCTGCTGTCCTCCGGCCCGCGCGCCGGCCTGGGCGAGATCAACCTGCCGCCCGTGCAGGCCGGTTCGTCCATCATGCCCGGCAAGGTCAACCCGGTCATACCCGAGGTCGTCAACCAGGTCGCCTTCGAGGTGATCGGCAACGACGTCACCATCACCATGGCCGCCGAGGCCGGACAGCTCCAGCTCAACGCCTTCGAGCCGATCATCCTGCACTCCCTGTCGGAGTCCATCACGCACCTGCGCAACGCGTGCGTGACCCTGGCCGAGCGCTGCGTGTCCGGCATCACCGCCAACACCGAGGCGCTGCGCACCAGCGTCGAGAACTCCATCGGCCTGGTGACCGCCCTCAACCCGCACATCGGCTACACGGCCGCCACCGACATCGCCAAGGAGGCCCTGGCCACCGGCCGGGGCGTGGCCGAACTGGTCCTGGAGAAGGGCCTGCTGCCCGCCGAGACACTCGCCGGCCTGCTGCGACCCGAGGTCCTGGCGGGCAGCGGCCGGACTCCGGCCTGACCTGCCGAAGCGCACCGGGACCGGCGGAGGGACAATGGTGATCATGACTTCGTCGACGACCTTCCAGCCGGTCCTGGAGCGCATCGCCGAGGAGATCGAGCGAACCCCCGGCCGCGGCCGGCCCGCCGACTACATCCCGGCGCTCGCCGCCTGCGACCCGCGGCGCTTCGGCATGGCCGTCGCCGACCTCGACGGCACCGTGTACGGGGTGGGGGACTGGCGGCAGCCCTTCTCCGCGCAGTCCCTCACCAAGGTCTTCACCCTGGCCCTCGACTTGGCCCGTGAGGGCGACGCCCTGTGGGAGCACGTGGGCCGCGAGCCCTCCGGCAACCCCTTCAACTCCCTGGTGCAGCTGGAGTACGAGAACGGCATCCCGCGCAACCCGTTCATCAACGCCGGTGCCCTCGTCGTCACCGACCGGCTGCACACCCGGACCGGCGACGCCTCGGGTGAACTGCTGGCGTTCCTGCGGACCGAGAGCGGCAATCCGGACCTGACCTTCGACAAGGAGGTCGCCGCCTCCGAGTCCGCCCACGGCGACCGCAACGCCGCGCTCGGCCACTTCATGGCGTCGTACGGCAACATCGACAACCCCGTGCCCACACTCCTCGAGCAGTACTTCCGCCAGTGCTCCATCGCCGCCTCCTGCGCCGACCTCGCCCTCGCCACGAGCTTTCTCGCCCGGCACGGCATCCGCGCCGACGGCACCCGCCTGCTCTCGCGCAGCCAGGCCAAACAGATCAACGCGATCATGCTGACCTGCGGCACGTACGACGCGGCCGGCGACTTCGCCTACCGCGTGGGCCTGCCCGGCAAGAGCGGCGTGGGAGGCGGCATCATCGCGGTCGTCCCGGGCCGCTGCACCCTGTGCGTGTGGAGCCCGGGCCTGGACGAGCGGGGCAACTCGGTGGCGGGCGTGGCGGCGCTCGACCGCTTCACGACCCTGACCGGGCTGTCGGTCTTCTGACCGCCGGTGCCACCCCGCCCGGGGGCTCTCAGCCGAGGAACTCCTCCCGTGCGGGCAGCGACGGGTCCGTGCGCCCCATGAGCGTCATGTGGGTGTGTCCGGGAGGACCGTCAGCCGGGCGCCGGGGATCAGGCCCGCATCTCGGCGGCGTGCCTCTCCAGGCCGTTGAGCTTCGCGTAGGCCGAGTCGCCGGTCATCAGGAGCCCGTCCGTTCATCGGTGCGCTGATGCCGGTGGGACTCTCGCCGCGGCGGGAACTCATCGGCCGGCGATCACCGGCCGGTCACGAGCAGGCCGCCCCGCGGAGAGCGGAGCGTCCCCTTCCGGCCATCCGCCGTTGACACGCTGACCGAGTGTTGGCCATGGCTTTTCCCGTCGATCTCCGCCGCTGCCAGATACTCGGTCTGGCCGGTACCGCCTGCCTCGCCCTGGGCGGTGAGACGGCCGGTGCCCTGCCCGTGGCGGACCTCCTCCACCCGGCTTCCGTTCACGCCGCCCTCGGACTGGTCGGGGTGTACTTCGGCGTCGTCCTGCTGATCGCGGCCTGGGCGCTGCTGGGCCGGGTGGTCCGCGGTCCCGGACCACCCGCTCCCCGCGCCCTGCTGCTCGTCCTCGCCACCTGGGCGGCCCCGCTGCTGCTCGCCCCGCCGCTGTTCAGCCGGGACGTCTACAGCTACCTCGCCCAGGGCGCGATGGTCGAGGCGCACATGGACGTGTACGTGCACGGGCCGTCCCGCCTCGGCGGTCCGCTCGCCGACGAGGTCGCCCCGCTGTGGCGGCACACCGGCGCCCCGTACGGCCCGGTGTTCCTCGCCGTCGCGGCGGCGCTGTCGGGTCCGACCCGCGGCGAACTGCCCGCCGGAGTGTTCGGCATGCGGCTCGTCGCCCTCGCCGGCGTGGCCTTGATGGCGGCCGCGCTGCCCCGCCTCGCGCGGCACAACGGTGCCGACCCGTCCGCCGCGCTGTGGCTCGGCGCCCTCAACCCGCTCGTTGTGCTGCATCTGATCGCGGGCGCCCACAACGACGCCGTCATGCTGGGTCTGCTCGGTGTCGGCCTGGTGGCGGCGCTCGGCCGGTGGCCGGTTCTCGGAGCCGTCCTCGTCACCCTCGCCGCCCTGGTCAAGGCGCCCGCCGTGCTCGGACTCGCCGCCGTCGTCGTCCTTCAGGTCCGCGCGGGCCGCGGCCCGGCCAAGGCCCTCGTGACCACCACGGCCGCGGCAGCGGCGACCACCGTCGCCGCGACGGCCGCGGCCGGCACCGGATACGGCTGGGTCGGCGCCCTCAACACCCCTGTCTCGCCCCAGAACTGGGCCCTGACCACGCTCCTCGGCCGCGCCACCCGGGCCCTGCTGGAACATCTGGGCAGCGATCTCGCGCCCCTGGCCGTCCCCGCCTGGCACGCGCTGGGCATCGTGGCCGCCGCGGTCGTGATCGTGCTGACCTGGCTGCGGCTGCGCCCCCGGCCGGTGTACGCGCTCGGCCTGTCCCTGGCGGCGGTGGCCGCGCTCGGCCCGGCGATCCGCCCCTGGTACGCGCTGTGGGGCCTGTTCCTCATCGCCGCCGCCACGCCCAGTACGTCCGTACGCCATCGTATGGCGGCGGTGACCGGGGTGCTCGCACTGTGCGTCCTGCCCAGCGGAGGCCCGGCGGACACGGGGCAGCTCGTGCTCGCCGTCTCCGGCGGCGCCCTCGCGGTCGTCGTGCTGTGGCAGGCCCACCAGGCCGAGCTCGCCCCGGTGCCGGGACGCCCGGCATGACCCCGGCCCTGCCGCGCACCGACCGGGGCCGGCTGCTGCTGGTGCTCGCCCTCGCCACGCTGGTGACCGCCTTCACCGCGACCGTGCCCCTGCTGCGCGACTGGTTCGACCTGCGCGTCTACTACGGCAGCATCGACGCCTGGGTCCACCACGGCGGCCGCCTCTACGACTACCGGGTGCCCGGCACGCCGTACGGCTTCACCTACCCGCCGTTCGCCGCGGTCGCCATGCTGCCGATGGCCCTGCTCGGCCCCCACGCCGCGATCGCCGTCACCCTGCTGCTCAACCTGGCCGCCCTGGCCGTGATCCTGTGCCTGCTCGCCGGATCGGACCGGCGGCGCCCCGGCTGGTTCGGCTGGGCCCTGATCGCCTGTCTGCTCGCCCTTTTCGAACCGCTTCGCGACACCGTCAGCTTCGGCCAGGTCAACCTTCCGCTCCTGGCCCTCGTCCTCGTCGACGCGACGCTGCTCGCCACCGGGCGCGGACGCCTGGCGGGTGCCGGCATCGGGCTCGCGGCGGCGGTCAAGCTCACGCCCGCCCTGTTCATCGGCCTGCTCCTGGTGGCCCGACAGTGGCGCGGGGCCGCTGTCGCCACCGCGGTCGCCCTCGCGGCGACGGCGGTGGCGGCGGGGGTGGCCCCGGAGGCCTCGCGCTTCTACTGGACCGAGGCGCTGTGGGACACCGACCGCGTCGGACGTCTCGGCTACGTCTCGAACCAGTCGGTGCAGGGCATCCTGGCCCGGCTCGGCGAACCGGACCGCGCGGTGTGGGCGGTCGCGGTCCTGCTGGTCCTCGGGGTGTGGGCGCTGCGGACGCGCCGGGCGGTCGCCGTGGCGGACTGGACGGCTGCGTTCGCCCTGACCGGCCTCGCCGCCTGTCTCGTCAGCCCGATCACCTGGGTGCACCATCTCGTGTGGCTGCTGCCGTCCTTCGCGGTGCTGGTCCGCGCGGGGCGCCTCCGGGTCGCGGGCGTCCTGTACGCGGTGCTGTGCACCAGCGTCGTGTGGCTGTGGTTCGACGACGCGTCCGGTGTCGACGGGTTCCTGGGCGGCAACACCTACGCCTGGATCACCCTGGGGTTGCTGCTGTGGCTGCCGGTGGGTCAGTCCCGACCGGGTCTGCGGACCGGAAGCCGCAGCACCAGTACCACGACGGCCGCGCCCGTGCCGGCGGCACCCGCGATCAGCCCCGCCTCCGTCCAGGCGAAATCGGGTTCCTCCGGGACGGCCGCCGCGACGGCGGGCGGCGGCGTCGCCGGCCTGGCCGGGGTCGGCGGCGCGCCGAGCGAGCCCACCGCCCGGACCTTCCCGGACGACGTGAAGCCCCAGTCGAGCAGCGAGCGCGCCTCCTCGTACACGGTGGAGCCGCCGCCCTCCTGAGGGTTCATCACCGTCACGATCAGGGTGCGCCCGTCCCGCCGCGCCGCGGCCACGAGCGTGCTGCCGGCCTTGCTGGTGTATCCGTTCTTGATGCCGATCAGCCCGCGGTACGGTTTCACGCCCCGGTCGCCGCTCAGCAGCCGGTTGGTGTTGCGGATCGGGTACGACCAGCTGGCGCCGCCGGGGAACCTGGCCTCGACCGTGGCGCAGTAGCGGGCGAAGTCGGGGTTGCGCAGCCCGGCCCGGCCGAAGACCGCCAGGTCGTACGCCGACGACACCTGGCCCGGTGCGTCGTAGCCGTCGGGTGAGACCACGTGGGTGTCGAAGGCGCCGAGGGACAGGGCCTTGGCCTGCATCCTCTCGGCGGTGAGCCGCCAGCCGCCGTTGAGCTCGGCCAGGACGTGCACGGCGTCGTTGCCCGAGTTGAGGAAGACACCGCGCCACAGGTCGCCGATCCGGTACGTACGGCCCTCGGCGACACCGACCAGGCTGCTGCCGGCACCGATGCCCCGCAGCTCCCGCTCCCGGACCGTGTGGCGGATGCCCGCCGGCAGCCCGGGCAGCACGGTGAGGGCGAACAGGGTTTTCAGGGTGCTCGCCGGGGGCAGCTTGCGATGGGCGTTGTGGGCGGCCAGCACCTCGCCGGTGCGGGCGTCGGCCACCAGCCAGGAGAGGGCGGAGAGCTGCGGGACACGGGGCGCTCCGGCGCGCGGACGGACCTGGGTGCCGGCTCGGTACAGCAGCGAGGGGTGTGGGGCCGCGGCCCTCGGCCCGCCCGGCGGAGTGGGCTCGGCCCCGCCGGGATCGGCCGCCGCCGTGGGCATCAGCGCCAGGAGCCCTGCCACGCAGAGCGCACCGGCCGACACGGCCACCCGGGAAGAGAATCCGTTGATCATATGATCAACGTAGAAAACGGACATGCTTCCCGCGGTGTCGACGGGGCCGCGTTCCCCGCGCCAGCACCCGGATGGATGATCGTGCCCGGCTCTCCGCCCGTCCGTCGCGTCCTCGGTGACCGCGCCACGGCCCGGATCGACCCGCCCTCGGCACCGTGGACGGACGCGTCCTCGACTGCTCGCCGGCTCCCCGGGGGTCCCGTCAGGCCGAGGGCAGGGTCGGCCGGACGCGCCGCAGGAACGTCGCGTTGTCCGGCGTCTCGCGCATGCGCTCCAGGAGGGTCTCCAGGCCACCCTGCCCGTCGCGGCCCTGCAGCACGCGCCGCAGCCCGTGGACGGCCGTCAACTCGGCTGGGCGCAGCAGGAGTTCCTCCCGGCGGGTGCCGGAGGGGGTGATGTCGACGGCCGGGAACACACGTCGGGACGCCGGGTCCCGGCTCAGGCGGAGTTCCATGTTGCCGGTGCTCTTCAGTTCCTCGAAGTAGAAGTCGTCGGCCCGGGAGCCGGTCTCCACCAGAGCGGTCGCGAGGATCGTGAGCGAACCGCCCTCCTCGGCCGACCGCGCGGCACCGAAGAACCGCTTGGGGCCGGTCAGGGCGGACGCGTCGACACCCCCGGTGAGGATGCGGCCGCCGGACGCGGCCGCGTTGTTGTGGGCCCGGCACAGCCGGGTCAGGGAGTCGAGGAGGACGACGACGTCCTCGCCGGCCTCGACGAGCCGTTTGGCGCGCTCGATCACCAGGTCGGCGAGAGCGATGTGCTGTTCGGCGCTGCGGTCGAAGGTCGAGGCGTAGACCTCGCCCCGCACGCAGCGCCGCATGTCGGTGACTTCCTCGGGCCGCTCGTCGAGCAGCAGCATCATCAGACGGCACTCGGGGTGGTTGCCGCTGACGGCGGCCGCGATCTGCTGGAGAAGGACGGTCTTGCCGGTCTTGGGCGGGGCCACGAGAAGTCCTCGCTGGCCTTTGCCGACCGGCGCGATGAGGTCGACGACGCGTCCGGCCAGTCCGGCGGCGGGGTGCTCGAACCGCAGGCGTTCGTGCGGGTGCAGCGGCGTCAGGTCATGGAAGTGGCGGCGGCCGTGCAGGTCCCCGGGTGTGCGGTGGTCGATCCGTGTGACGTCGGTCAGGGCGCGCCGGTCGCCGGGCACGCCCTCGACGAAGTCGCCCTTGCGCAGGCCGTACCGGCGGATCAGTGCGGGGGAGACCGCGGCGTCGGCGGGTGTGGGCAGGCAGTTCTCGGGGCGCAGGTGTCCCCTTCCGTTCGCGTCGATGTCGAGGACGCCGGACACCGTCCGGGCTGGGGACTGCTGCCGCGCGGACGGCTGTTCGAGTGTGGTGGTCATGGTGGGGGTGTCCTTTCACGGACGGCAGGCATGAGACATGCGAAGGCAAGGGGGGAGAGGGCCGCGAGGGAGG
Source organism: Streptomyces sp. NPDC092370 (assembly GCF_044755265.1). NCBI lineage: Bacteria > Bacillati > Actinomycetota > Actinomycetes > Kitasatosporales > Streptomycetaceae > Streptomyces > Streptomyces sp. NPDC092370. The sequence goes on from NZ_JBIVQO010000010.1 coordinate 95,029, forward strand.
GCCGGTGGCACGCCTCCGGGCGGCGGGAAACAGCGCTTCGGATACGACGGAACACGTCGACGACGCTGGAAATGAAGGAGAGAGGTGAGGAACCGGCACCGGCGCCCACGAGGAGGGGCGTGCACGAGTGCTCCTCGGAGCGTACCACCGACGGCGGTGGATATGGGCAGTCCGCCTCGGTGGGCTACCTCAGCGGGTGGCCAGCAGCCCGTACAGCAACGGGATCCGCGGCTCGGGCAACCGCCACCAGCCGGACTCCGTACGGACCATCCGCGCCCAGCGGGGCCAGGGAAGTTCGTCGCCTTCCCGCAGTCGCCGCACGGCGAGTCCCGCATCCGTCAACGCGTTGACGACCTCGCCCATTCCGTGCATCCACTCGTAACTGTCCGTGGCGCCCTCGACGGCCGGGCCGTCCGTGTAGGTGTGGGTCCCGTCGCGGCGCACCGGGCCCGCGCCGCCCAGGTAGTCGTGGCGCAGCAGCAGCTCGGGGCCCTCGTCCGGCGCGGGCTTCGGCCCGAGCGAGTTGAGCAGCGGGTGGAACTCGACGACGTACAACCGCCCGCCGGGGCGCAGGAGCCGGCCGATGACCTCCGCCCACCGGTCCAGGTCGGGGAGGTAGCACAGCGCGCCCTTGCCGGTGTAGACGACGTCGAACCGCCGCCCGTCCAGGGCCTCGACAGCGTCGTACACGTTCGCCCGGACGTACGTCACGTCCGCGCCGGCCTTCGCCGCGATGTCCTGGGCGGCCGCCACGGATGCCTCGGAGAAGTCGAGACCGACGGCCCGGGCGCCGCGCCGCGCGAAGGCGATCGTCTCCGTGCCGAGGTGACACTGCAGATGCAGCACATCACGCCCGGCCAGCTCGCCGAGGTCCTCCCACTCGAACGGGGCGAACCAGCGCTCCGGATCGGGGTCCTGGTCGAGACCGTAGAACCGGCTGGCGAGGTGGACGGGCGTGCGGGCGTCCCAGTTCGCCTGGTTGGCCCGCATCAGCCGGTCGTGCTCGGCGGACGTCATGGGGACATCCAACCCTGAACCGGCCGCGGGCGCCGGGAGAACGTGGGAAAGGTCGCAGGACCTGTCGCTCAGAGCGAGCGGGTCCGCGCTGCCTCGGCGATCCGCTCGAACTGCTCGCCCATGGCCGCCGCCAGCGCCTGGGTCGCGGACAACGGGCGCACCGTCACCGTGAGTTCGTCGATGAGCCCGTTGTCGTCGACGTGGATGAAGTCGCAGCCGTCGATCTCACGGTCGCCCACCCGCGCGGTGAAGACCAGGGCGTGGTCGCGGCCTTTCGCGTCGTTGATCTCGCGCACGTAGCGGAAGTTCTTGAAGACCCCGGACGCCGCGCGCGGGATCGCCGCCGTGATCGCCTTTCCGGCGTACGGCTTGAACACCACCGGGCTGGTGAAGACGACGTCCGGCGCCAGCAGCGCCTCGGCGGCGTCGATCGAGGCACCAAGGTGTTCGACGTGTCGCTGGCCAACTTCTGGGCCTGCACCCCGCAGCAGCTCCACCGGGAACTGGAGCGCCTCGCACAGGACGGGCTGATCGAGGCCAGGGTGGTGCGCCAGGAACGGCGGCCCGGCCAACGCATGTTCACGCTGACCGAGGCCGGTCGCGAGGACCTGCGCACCTTCGCCGCCACGCCGCCCCGGCGGCCGACCGCCATCCGCGACGAACTCCGCATCAAGATCCAGGCGATGGACGGCGCGGACCCCGGGGCGACGCGTGCGCTGGTCGAGGAGCGCGCCACGTGGGCCCGCGCCGAGCTCGCCCGCTACCTCCGCGTCCGCGAGCGCCTCCTGGCCGGCCGCGGCGAGGAGGAGTACCTGCGAGAGGCCGACCGTGTCGGCCCGTACCTCACCCTGATGCGAGGCATCGGCTTCGAGGAGGAGAACCTCCGCTGGTGCGAACGCGTCCTCACCGCCCCGCGGCAGCGGGCTCGCCTAGGCTGAGCCGATGTTCAGCCCCGAAGGACCCCGTCTGCGCGAGCTCGCCGTCCAGGCGCTGTCGTCCGTCGAGCACGGTTACGACCTCCTCGCGCCGAAGTTCGACCACACGCCGTTCCGGACTCCCGACGCCGTCCTCGACGCCGTCGGGTCCGCCCTGCGGCGGACGGGGCGCTTCGGCGCCGGGCTCGACCTGTGCTGCGGCACCGGCGCGGGCGCCGGCGTCCTCGCGCGACTGTGCGAGGAACGGGTCACGGGCGTCGACTTCAGCGCGGGCATGCTCGACGTCGCACGGGAGCGGATCGGGCCGCAGGGTCCGCCGGTCTCCTGGGTCCGGGCCGACGCGCGCGCCCTGCCCTTCGCGGCGGCCTTCGACCTGGTGGTGAGCTTCGGGGCCTTCGGGCACTTCCTGCCCCGCGAACTGCCCGGACTGTTCACGCAGGTCCGCTCCGTCCTGCGGCCGGGCGGCTGCTTCGCGTTCCCGCTGGTCGCCCCGCCCCGCCCGGCCTCCCTCGGCTACTGGACGCTGCTGGGCTTCGACACCGTGATGCGGGTGCGCAACGCGCTCTGGCGGCCTCCGTTCGTCATGTACTACCGCGCGTTCCGCCTCGGGGACGTACGGCGCGAACTCGCCGCGGCCGGCTTCCGGGTGGAGCTCCAGGCGCTGGAGGAGTTCGGGCGGCGCCCGGACGGGAGCCCGCGGGTGCGGCTCGTCACGGCCCATCTGCCGGACACCCCGTAGGCCCCGCTACGACGCCGCCCCCGCGACAGGTGCTCGTCAGCCGCGCAGGAAGTCCAGCAGATCGTCGTTGAACGCCTTCTCGAAGTCGCCGACCAGGCCGTGCGGGGCGCCCGGGTACACCTTCAGCGTCGCGTCCTTCACGAGCTGGGACGTCCGGTGGGCCGAGGCGGCGATCGGCACGATCTGGTCGTCGTCCCCGTGCGCGACGAGCGTCGGCACGTCGATGCGCCGCAGGTCCTCGGTGAAGTCGGTCTCGGAGAACTGTGCGACGCAGTCGTAGGCTCCCTTCAGTCCGGCCTGCATGCTCCACATCCAAAACGTCCGCCGTGCGCCCTCCGACACGGTGGCGCCGGGCCGGTTGAAGCCGTAGAAGCTCTCGCTCAGCTCCCAGTAGAAGCGCGCGCGGTCGGCCGCGACGCCGGCGCGGATCCCGTCGAAGACGTCCTTCGGTGTGCCCTGCGGGTTGGCCTCGGTCCGCAGCATCAGCGGCGGCACCGCACCCAGCAGCACGACCTTCGCGACCCGTGCGGTCCCGTGCCGCCCGATGTAGCGGGCCACCTCCCCGCCGCCGGTCGAATGGCCGACCAGGACCGCGTCGTTGAGGTCCAGCGCCTCGATCAGCTCGGCCAGGTCGTCAGCGTAGCGGTCCATGTGGTTGCCGTGCCAGGGCTGGCCCGAGCGGCCGTGCCCGCGCCGGTCGTGGGCGATCGCCCGGAAGCCGTGCTCGGCGACCAGCCGGGCCTGCCCGTCCCATGTGTCCGCGTTGAGGGGCCAGCCGTGGCTGAACACGACGGGCTGCCCCTCACCCCAGTCCTTGTAGTAGAGCTCGGTTCCGTCGGACGTCGTGAACGTGGTCATGGGAATCCTCTCGGGGTCGCGTGGGGGAGCCGTGCCGTGTCTCGATGATCTCCGTCATTTCCCGGAACCCGCGCCGGCAGTCCGCCGAACGGGTGACCGGCGCTGATCGCCCCGGGGTGCCGGTGCACGGCCCGGCAGAGTGAACTCGTAGACCAGCGCCTCCTGTTGGGCGTCCACCACGAGGTCGGTGATCTCCAGGGGGCGGTCGTACTGGTCGTGCACCCGCCTGGTGACCCGCACCGACGGCGTGCTCCCGAGGGGGGTGATGGCATCGCGGTGGTGCAGGGTCAGGCCGGCCCGGCGCATCCAGTCGTAGGTCCGCCGCAGGTGCGCGGCGGCGGAGCCGTCGGCGCGGTCGCGGTAGCGAGACAGTTCCTCCACCTCGGCGAGCGCCACGGCGGAGAACGACGTCACCGCGGTGCGCAGCCCGCGTCCGTCGGCGGTCGCGCACCGGTAGCGGTGGATCAGGGTCGGGCGGCCGGGGGCCAGATCCAGGGCCTCGGCGTGGTCCGCCGGGGGTGCTTCCCAGGTGACGGTGGCCCGGGCGACGGTGCCCGGGGTCGCGGCCCGGGCGCCGACGGGGAAGGTGAGCGACGCCGGGGTCTCGACCGGTAGGCCCGGCAGGGTGGCGTGGCTGCCGCGCCGGTCGGTGGCGACGAGGCCGTCGCGGCGGAGCAGCTCCAGCGCCTGCCGTACGGTCTCCCGGCTGACCCCGAAGTGTTCGGCCAGTCGTCGCTCCCCGGGCAGCCGTTCACCGGGCGGGACGGTGCCGTCGCGCAGTTCGCCGAGCAAGTCCGTCGCGATCCGCCGGTACAGGGGCTCTGCCTCGGCCGACGGGTGGTCGTGCGGGGTGGTGCGGGCCATGCCGCCCCTCCTGTCGGTGACGTGCGGTAGCCGTACGGGCTCGGTGCGCCACCAGATCTAGCATTGGTCTAAACCAGTTGGGAAGGGCGGCTGGGTGGTTCGGCCGAAACCGGCCCGCCCGCGCCCGCCCTCACAGCGCGCTGTACAGGGCGTCGACCAGGGCCGTCTTCCGCGGGTCGTTGGCGATATGAGGGCCCATCCGGTTCATCACATAGCCGAGGGACACTCCCGCCTCGGGGTCGGCGAGCCCGCAGGAGCCGCCGAAGCCGTCGTGTCCGAAAGCACGCGGGTTGGGTCCGTAGGAGCCGTCGGATCCGCTGAGCCAGAGTCCGAGCCCCGCTTCCGTCTTGTGCTCGAAGCCGGCGCCGAGCACCAGATCCCGGCAGCTGCCCTGCCCCTCGCGCACCCGCTCGGCCCCCTCGCGGGACAGCAGGCGATGCCCTCCGTGGGAACCGAGCCCCGCGAAGACGCCGTACAGCGACGCGACCGCACGCGCGGTGCCGTGCCCGTTCGCCGCAGGGATCTCGGCGGCCCGCCACTCGGGTGTGCCGGCCACCGCGGCCGACACCGCCGGGTTCGTCAGCGCGGCGATCGCCGCGGGCGCCAACTGGGCGAAGACGGCTGCCTGTTCGCTGCTCGCCGTCACCGCCGGCTGGACCAGCTCGGCCGCCCGGCCGAAGTCCCGCACCGGCAGGCCGATGCGGAAGTCGGCATCGAGCGGCCCCGTCACCTCCCGCGCGAGGAAAGCCCCCGGCCGCAGCCCCGACACCCGCCGGACGACCTCGCCGACCAGATGGCCGTAGGTCAGCGCGTGATAACCGGACCGGGTGCCCGGTTCCCACCACGGTTCGGTCGCCGCGAGCCGCTGTGTGGTCAGCTCCCAGTCGCAGAGCTGCTCCAGCGAGTGCGGCTCCCGCAGGCCTGCCAGACCGGCGCGGTGGGACAGCAGATGCCGGACGAGAACCTTCTCCTTGCCCGCCGCGGCGAACTCGGGCCAGTACACGGCCACCGGCGCGTCCAGGTCCAGCAGTCCCCGGTCGGCGAGGAGGTGCGCGCACAGCGCCACCGGGCCCTTGGTCGTGGACCACACGTTGACCAGCGTGTCCCGTTCCCACGGCCGGGAGCGCGCCGCGTCCGCCCAGCCGCCCCACAGATCCACCACGGTCACGCCGCCGACGGTGACGGCCACCGCGGCGCCCAGTTCGCCCCGCTCCCGGAAGTTCTCCTCGAACGCCCCGCGTACCGCGGTGAACGGCGGGTCGCAGTGACCGTGCACCTGTGTCTCGTTCCCGGACATGAGCCACCTTTACCGACGGTCTTCCGCCCGGACGGCAGTGTCGCGGTCCGGGCGCGATGAACGTACCGACTGGTCGGACCGGGAGGAAGCCCGTCGGGTGGGAACGGCCGGATCATATGTACGAGCGCATCCAGCGCAGTTTGGCCGCCTCCTGGAAGGGCCCGCCGCCCTCGTGGTCGTTGAAGTCGTAGACCTCGATCGTCTTGTCCTCGTGGCTCCAGGCGTTGAAGGCCGCGAAGACGGTCGAGGGCGGGCAGGTCTGGTCCTCCAGCGCGGCCGAGAAGAGTGCGGGGGCCCGGCCGCGGGCGGCGAAGTGGACGCCGTCGAAGTACGACACCGTGCGCAGGGCGTCCTCGGAGCGGCCGCGGTGCGTCTTGAGGTAGAGGCCGATCTCCCGGTACGGCTGCCGGTCCGTGATCGTCGTCGCGCGCGGGAAGTCGCACAGGAACGGCACGTCCGGCGCGATGCCCGCCAGGTCCGGGACCAGGCCGCCGACCGCGATCGTGATGCCGCCGCCCTGGCTTGTACCGACGGCCACCGTGCGCGCCGGGTCGGTGAGGGGGTGTGAGCGGGCCGCCTCCACCGCACGCACCGCGTCCGTGTAGACGCGGCGGTAGTAGTAGTTCTCCGGGGCGTCGATGCCGCGCGTCATGAAACCGGGGTACGCGGGCGCACCGCCCACCGGGTCCGCCGTGCCGCCGCCCCCGCCCCAGACGCTGCCCTGCCCACGGGTGTCCATCACGAAGTGCGCCCGGCCCGAGGACGCCCAGAGCAGGTGCTCGTGCGGGAGGCCGCGCCCGCCGCCGTAACCGACGAACTCCACGACCAGCGGCAGCGGGCCGTCCGCCCCGGCCGGCAGGATCAGCCAGCCCTTGACCGGATGGCCGCCGAAGCCCGCGTACGTCACGTCGAACACCTGCACGGTGGACAGGCCCGTGTCGACCGGTTCGAAGCGGGCGTCCAGGTCGTGCCGGCGCGCCTCCTGGAGCGTCCCGGACCAGAACGCGTCGAAGTCCTCCGGCTCGGTGGCCGCGCTGCGGTACGCGCGGAGTTCATCGAGAGGAAGGTCGAACAGGGCCATGCGGGACCACCTTGGGTGAGGAGCGACTACGGGGCGGTGCGGGTGATCACACTACGGCGGTGGTCGGAGGACCGGCCAGGGCCTTGTGGGGGTCCGCCTGTGGAGTGCTGCCCGATCGGAGCGGTTGATGCCCTGGTCACGGGCCTGGGAGCGTGATCACGGGCCTGGGTGCCGCAGGCCGTCTCGGACGCGGGTGATCGGGTCACCTGGCGTTCGTGGGGGAGTACGGCCGTCCGGACGCTGCCGCGTCATGCGCGGCGGTGCGTCCACTGCGGTTCCGTGCGAGCCCATGCCCGGTCCCACTCGGCCAGGCGCCGGCGCAGCGCCACCCGGCGGACGAGGAAGTGGCCGAGGAGCACCACGAGCACCGCACCGCCCGCGGCGCAGGTACCGAAGGTGAGGGTGTGCTGCCAGACGGCCGTGTCGTCCACCGGCGGCATCACGTTCCGCCCCTGCCGGTCGAACCAGACATCCACGGTCTCGCCCCGCCGGGTGTCCGCGGGGACCCGAACCGTGCTGGTGCGCGTGCCTCCGCCCGATTCCGTCCAGCGCACGGTCGCCCGGTATAGGTGCTGCCCGCCCGCCTGCACCGACGGCAGCGGGTCGCCCTTCCTACCGACCACCTCGGCCCGGACACGATGTCGTTCGGCCCGCTGCTCCGCCGACACCGACCGAGCCTCACCGTGCGCCCATGAGCCGGCCACCACCGCCGCCAGGGGAGCGCCCACGACGATGAGGACGGCGACCACCAGCAGCGTCCACGCCTCGACGACATCCGACCGGCGCCGCAGCGGACTGCGCCGCCAGCGCCAGCCGCGCACCCTGGTTCGCATGCCCACCTCCTCGCCCTCACCACGGCCGGGGCCGGACCGGCTGCGGTGCGCCGCCGCTTCCTCCGAGTCACGCGCGCGTGCGAGTGCCCACACCGACGGGGTACCCCCTCCCGCGCCCCTCGATCGCTCCGGGGCAGTGCGGACGGGAGGAACGGCGTGCCGGACCGCCCCCGGCGGGGTGCCCGGCGCGACCACGGCGAAACAGCGAGGTCAGCCGAAACGCTCGATCCGGATCCGGTGCACCGGCTGCCCGGCCGCCACGAGCAGCCGGGAGGCGTGCTCGGCGAAGGAGTTGGAGCCGCACACATAGGCCTCCCACCCACCGGAAGGCTGCTGGGTCACGAGCGGCGCCACATGTGCGGCCGCCATACGTCCCACCGCAGCACCCTCCGGCGCGCTCCGGGTGAAGACGGGCGTCGTCTCGGCGCCGAGCTCCCCGGCGTAGATGAGCTCCTCGGGGCTGCGGGCGGACACCACCAGCCGCAGCGGCACGGTCAGATTCCGGCCCCGGTGGTGGCGGACCATCGACATCAGCGGTACGACGCCGGAGCCGGCGCCGATGAGCAGGGCGGGCCGGTCCCCGGGCCAGGCGAAGAACCCGCTCACCGGGCCCCGCACCTCGACCCGGTCGCCGGGCCGGGCGACGGTGTGGAACCAGCCCGAGACCTCGCCGCCCTCGATGTGATCCAGGGTCAGCTCGACATGCCCCGAGTCGTCCGGCGCGGACGCGATCGAGTAGTGGCGCTGGGCCGCGTAGCCGTCCTCGGCGGTCAGCCGCACCATCAGGTGCTGGCCGGGCAGATGCCCCGGCCAGCCGGGCACGGCGAGCCGGAAGGTGGCGGCGCGGGGGGTCTCGCGGCGGATCTCGGTGAGCGTGGCGGTCCGCCACCGGGAGGCGGCCTGCTCGCTCACCTCGATGCGCCCGGGCACGGCGAACCGCGTGGGAGGCACGAAGGTCTCAGTCACCGGAGTACCTCTGCTCCTCCCACGGGTTGCCCCGTTCGTGATAACCGTTCTGCTCCCAGAAGCCCGGCTCGTCGTGGTCGAGGATCCGCAGGCCGGCGATCCACTTGGCGCTCTTCCAGAAGTACAGGTGCGGCACCAGCAGCCGTGCCGGGCCGCCGTGCTCGGGGGCGAGGGGCCTTCCGCCGTACTCCCAGGCGATCCACGCGCGCCCCCCGGTCAGGTCGGCGAGCGGGAGATTGGCCGTGTAACCGGTGTGCGAGTAGGCGACGGCATGGGTGGCCGATGCCTGGGGCCGGACCACGTCCAGGAACGCGTCCAGGGACACGCCCGAGAAACGCACCCCGAACTTCGACCAGCTCGTCACGCAGTGGATGGCGCCCTCGTACGCCGACGGCGGCAGCCGGTGCGCCTCCTCCCAGTCCCAGGTGCGGGGCTCGGCCACCAGCCCGTCGATGCGGAAGCTCCAGTCGGCGGGTGCCAGCTCCGGAGTGACCTCGGCGGACAGGACGGGCCAGTCGTCGCCGGCGTCGTACTGGCCGGGCGGCAGTCCGGGATCGGCGACGCGCGGGCGCCCGGTGAAGCCTCGGGTGATGTGCATGCGGTGGTGCCTCCAGGCCGGGCCGACGGTGCCCCGCCGAACCGGTGTACTCAGTGTTTGCGTATTCAACCGTACGTGCGGGGGTGTCCTAGTCCTGCCGACCGGGGCCGGGCCGCGCGTTGTAGCGCACGAGGTAGTCCGCGAACCGGCTCAGATCCTCTGCCGACCAGTCGGCCAGGCGTTCGAGGAAGGCCGCCCGGCGGCTCTCGGTGACCTGCGCCAGGAGGTGCCGCCCGGTGTCCGTCAGGTGCAGTACCTGGACGCGGTGGTCCTGCGTGTCGGGGCGGCGCTCGATGAGGCCGGCGCGCTCCAGTCCGGCCACCTGGCGGCTCACGGTGGACTTGTCCAGGGCGTAGTGGGCGGCCAGGTCGGTGGCGCGGCACCCGCCGCTCTCCTCCAGATGCCCCAGCAGCGTGTACGAGACCAGCGACAGCTCGGGATGCATCCGGCCCGCGGCGGCACGGGCGCGGCGGGCGAAGGCCGTCATCTCCCGCTGGATGGTCTCCACGGCGTCGGCGGTGTGCACGGGACCTCCCTCACCGGATGCTGTTCGGCTTCCGTCCATGGTTGCATGACCCAACCACCTGCCGGGCGCGGGGCGGCCGATCGCCGCACCGGGCGGCCTGCCCGTCGGGTAGGGTTGCCGTCCGGCCGGGGAGGACCCCGTCGTCGGAAGCCGAGGAGGTGAGCCCCATTACCGCTGTGTCAGCTCGGGTGCTCTCCGCTCGATGTCGCGCGGATCGCCGGTCGTAGGCGATTGCCGGAGCGCCCTTCGGCTCCCGAAAGGCTCTTGGCTTCATGCCGTCTGTGTCCGCACTTCCCCCGTCCGGCCCCTCCTCCCGTGAGTCCGTCGTCGCCGCCCTGCGCGCCGCGGGGTGCGTCTTCGCCGAGGACGAGGCCGAGTTGATCCTCACCAGCGCGCGCACCCCGGCCGAGGCCGTCGCCATGGTCGAGCGCCGTGTCGCGGGCCTGCCCCTCGAACTCGTCGTCGGCTGGGCCGAGTTCCGGGGTCTGCGCATCACCGTCGCCCCCGGCGTCTTCGTGCCGCGCCGGCGCACCGAGTTCCTGGTCGAGCAGGCCCTGGAACGGGCGCCCGGTGCCACCGTCGTCGTGGACCTGTGCTGCGGCTCGGGTGCCGTCGGAGCGGCGCTCGCCGCCGCCCTCGGCCGCGTCGAACTGCACGCCGCCGACATCGACCCGGTCGCCGTACGGTGCGCCCGCGGCAACATCGCCGCCGCCGGCGGTCGTGTCCACCGGGGTGATCTGTTCGAGGCGCTGCCCGCCGCGCTGCGTGGCCGCGTCGGCATCCTCGCCGCCAACGTGCCCTACGTGCCCAGCGACGAGATCGGGCTGCTGCCCCTGGAGGCCCGCGACCACGAGCCGCTGGTCGCCCTCGACGGTGGCACGGACGGCCTCGACGTACTGCGGCGGGTCGCCGCCGAGGCGCCCCACTGGCTCGCCCCCGGTGGCTGCGTCCTGGTGGAGACCAGCGAGCACCAGGCCCCGGCCGCCGTCGACACCTTCGAACGCAACGGCCTCACGACCCGGCTGGCCGTGTCGCGGGAGTGGTACGCCCATGTGGTGATCGGCGTCCGGCCGTAGGGCCTCGCCACCGTAGGCTCAGGCGGGTGCGGTCGCCCGCGCGATGAGCAGGGCCACGTCGTCGAAGTTGTCCGGCTCGTGCAGCGTGCGCAGGAGGAGGTCGCAGACCTCCTCCAGCGGCCGGTCGGGCCCGTCGAGCAGGGACAGCAGCGTGTCGAGCCGTTCGTCGAGCGGGTCGCGCCGGGTCTCGACGAGGCCGTCGGTGTAGAACACCAGCCGGTCGCCGGGTTCGAGGTCGACGGTGGTCGTGGAGAAGGCGACACCGCCCACGCCGAGCGGCACCCCGGTCGGCAGGTCGAGCAGCTCCGGCGGCCCGCCGGCCCGGACGCGCACCGGCGGCAGATGTCCCGCGTTGGCGATCCGGCACTGCCGCAGATGCGGGTCGTGGACGGCGTAGACGCAGGTCGCGATGGACTGCTCCAGGCCTGCGGTGATCCTGTCGAGGTGCTCCAGGAGCACGTTCGGGTCGAGGTCGAGGGAGGCGAGGGTGTTGGTCGCCGTGCGCAACCGCCCCATGGCCGCCGCGGCGGGGATGCCGCTGCCCATCACATCGCCCACGACGAGCGCCGTCTTGCCGCCGTCCAGCGGGATCACGTCGAACCAGTCGCCGCCGACCTCGCTCGTCGCCCCGGCCGGCTGGTAGCGGGAGGCGACCTCCAGCCCGCCCGTCACCGGCGGATGGCTGGGCAGCAGGCTGCGCTGGAGGGTGAGCGCGGTCTCGCGGGCGCTCTGGTACCAGCGGGCGTTGTCGATCTGCACGGCGGCCCGGGCGGCCAGCTCCCGCGCCAGCAGCAGATCGTCCTCGCTGAACGGCAGCGGATTGCGGGTGCGCTTGAGGTCCAGGGCGCCCAGCACCTCGCCGCGGGCGATCAGCGGCACCGCCAGATAGGAGTGCACCCCGGCCCGGCCCAGCAGTTCGGCCGCCTCGGGGGAACGGGCGATGTGGTCCAGGTCCGCGTCCTTGACCTCCGGCAGCAGCACCGGGCTGGCCGTGCGCACGCACCGGGTGACGAGCCGGTCGGAGGCGTACCGGGCGACCTGCCCGGGAGGGTCGGCCGCCTCCAGCGCCTCGGCGGAGTCGTACCCCTCGACCGCCAGTGCCCGGATCACGGCGGCCTCGGCCGGCCCGAGGCTCGTGCGCCGGCCCTGTACCACCGCTTCCAGCAGGTCGACGGCCGCGATGTCCGCGAGCTCCGGCACCGCCACCTCGGCCAGCTCACGGGCCGTGCGGTCCAGATCCAGCGTGGTGCCGATCCGGCCCGAGGCGTCGGCGATCAGGGCCAGCCGCCGCCGCGCGGCCTCGGCCTCGATGCCCGCCCGGTACTGCTCGGTGACGTCGACGATCGACACGGCCACGCCCAGAATCGTCCCGAAGGCGTTCTCCAGCCGGTACAGCGAGATCGACCAGGCGTGGTCCTCGTGCGGGTCGGCCGGGGTGCGGCCGATCGTGGCCTGGTCGACGACCGGTGTGCCCGTCTCCAGCACCCGGCGTGTGGCGGCCTCCAGGGCGTCGACGTCCATCCGCGGCACCACCTCGCGGACCGTGCGGCCGAGGTGCTCCTCGGCCGGCACGCCGTTGATCTCCTCCAGCGCCTTGTTGACCGAGACGTACCGCAGCTCGGTGTCCAGCACGGCCAGCCCGATCGGGGACTGCGCGATCATCCGCGTAGACAGCGCCACCTCCCGCTCCAGCCGGTGCACGGTCGTCTGGTCCGCGCACAGCCCCAGCGCGTAGACCTCGCCCTGGTCGTCCAGCAGCCGCATGTTGCGGAACTCCACCAACCGCGTGCCGCCGTCCTTGCGACGGATCGGGAAGGCACCCGCCCAGCTCTGCCCGGTGCCCATGACGTCGGCGAACAGCTTGACCACGAGGTCGACGTGCTGCTCGTGGACCATGATGCGGGCGGCGTACTGCCCGAGCGCCTCCCGGGCCTCGTAGCCGAACAACTCCTCGGCCTGCGGGCTCCACAGCACGATGCGGCCCTCGGCGTCCAGGACCACCGAGGCCACGCGCAGCACGTCGAGCAGGCCGCTCGGGCGCACCGACCCGACTACCGGACGTTCGCTCTCGGACTCGGAGGACCCGGCTGCACTCATCCCACGCCCCGCCTTCGCCGTCCTCACGGCACGCCGTCGTGTGCCGACACCCCATGTTCTACCGCGCGGAGCCGCTTCTCCGAGGCCCCTTCCGCCACCTTCCACCATCTCCCACCCCGGCGCGGGCCGCCCCGCAAACCAGGGCACCGCCGGTAGTGCTCGCCGGAAGGTGGTGCTTTGCTGGGGTAGGGGCGGATACGGCATGTGGTGGCCGCGAGAGGAGCGATCACGATGGCGATGAACCACGAGCGACCGCACCCGCACTCCGTCTCGGTGGAGATCAGCGGGTGCAGCAAGCACGACGCCCGGATCGTGTTCGACGCGCTGTGCTCCTGCTTCGAGTCCGACCGGTGCGCCGACGACGTGCCCGAGGACCTGCACGAGACCCGTCCGACCGTCTGGCTCGGCACCTTCGACGTCGCCGACGAGCACGAGGGCGCGCGGCCGGTCCACCTGTCGTCCTCCGTCGAGGCCGACCTGCACGGCGGCTACTGGGCGATCGAACGGTTTCGCGCGACCCTGGACTCGCTGTTCGACGTGCACGATCTGAGCACGGCCTCCGGCGACCAGGAGAAGGAACTGCACGTGCGCCTGCGGAGCAGGTGAGCGCCGCCCACTCGGTCGGCAGGCGGAGGACCGCACGCCGGTAGACGGCGTGCACCGCGGGCAGCTCCGCCAGGTGCACGAGTTCGTCCACGCCGTGCAGCCCCTCGAGATGCGCGAGGACTGCGGTATCCGGCCCTCGCGTTGTTGTGCGCAGCCGTCTCGGCGGTCCTGACCGGGGCCGGCTCGCTCATCGCGATCAGCGAGCGGATCACGGATGCCCCGCAGCATGTGCTGGGCGTCCTCGGCTTCGCGGCCGATCCGCTCACCGGCGTGCGACCGGTGTCGCACGCCGCAACCGTGCGCCGCCTGCTGCAGCGTGTGGACGGTGACGCGCTGGACGCGGCGATCAGCGCGTATCTGCAGGCCAGAACGCCGCCCCGGTCGAGCCGGACACGGAGAATGGGTCGGTGCGACGCGTGATCGCGGTCGACGGCAAGGTGGTCCGCGGATCGCGAACCGCACCGGCCCCGGCGGTCCAGCTGCTGGCGGCGATGGACCACCACGGCGGGGCTCAGCGGCAGGCCGCCTCCAAAAGCAACGAGATCCCCTCCTTCGCACCCCTGCTGGACAGCCTGGACCTACAGAACTCGGTGGTGACCACCGACGCCCTGCACACCCAGCACGACCACGGGGCCTTTCTGACCAGCCGCGGCGCGCACTACGTGGCCGTCGTGAAGAAGAACCATCCCGGCCTGTACACCCAGGTCAGGAAGCTGCCCTGGCGGGACATCCCGCTCGGGCACCGCACTCGCGACGACGCCCACCACCGCGACGAGGTCCGCCGGCTCAAGGTCGCCGCGTTCAGCCACCTCGACTACCCCGGCGCCCGCCAGGCGATCCAGGCCGTACGGTGGCGACGCGACTTGAGCACCGGGAAGCTGACCATCGAGCGCGTCCACCTGATCACCAGCCTGACCGTCTTCGGCGCCACCTGCACCGAGCTCGCCACCTGGATCAGAGGCCACTGGGGTATCGAGAACATCCTGCACCACGTCCGGGACCGCACGTTCCGCGAGGACGACTCCAAGGTCCGCACCGGCACCCTGCCCCGCGCCATGGCCTCCCTGCGCAACCTCGCCATCAGCGTCTTCCGCCAGGGCGGCCAGACCGACATCGCCGCCGCCCTCCGCCACACCGGCCGCGACTACCACCGGCGCCTACGAGCCCTCGGACTCACGTGACGAACCCAGACAGATCTCGATCAAGCAATGACCCTGGTTCCACGACGTAGTCGCGTACGTCGTTCAGAACTTCGTCGGCGTGCCACTCGATCCGGTTCGGCAACCGGTGAATGCGATCGGGACCCGCATGACCGGCCTACTCCGCCGGCGTCCATCCGTTCATACGCTGCAGCGGCGTGATCAGACCTCGCATGTAGGCAAGCGCCGACTGACGCCTCGATCGTCCCCATTCACCAGCTCAGCCGGTCCCACTGGTGACAACTCCTGAGGTTCGGCTCAGCCCATGAGCCGAAGCACGGGTTGCCCCGCACGGTAAAGCCGTGCGGGGCAACCGGCGAGTGAGGGAATGCGGTCAGGCCCAGGGGTTGACCGCCTTGAAGGAACTGTCGGCGCGGAAGGTGGCGTTGTCCTGGAAGGTGTCGAGGCGCAGCTCGTAGTTGTAGTGGCGGAGGTAGCGGCCGGGGTAGTTGTACGACTCCAGGGAGACCGAGCCGGCGACCGAACCGGGGCGGGCGCAGTAGGTGGCGTCCTTGTTGAACAGCGCCGTGCCGCCCGGCGCGTCGAAGCGGACCCGGAGGTCCTTGTGACGCAGGTAGCGGCCGGACGCGTCACGCAACGAGTAGCAGCTGGCGTCGGCGAGGCCCGGGACGATGGTGAAGGTGGCGCCCTGCTTGACCGCCGTGGTGCTGGAGGACGTCACCGGGTCGAGGTAGCCGAGGCTGTCGGACCGCACGACGGCGTAGCGGCCGGGGAAGTTGACGGACTGGAGCGAGCGGGTGGTGTTCGTTGGCAGGGCGGTGCCGGTGGTGACCGGGTCGATGCTGCTCAGGGTGGGGAGGACCTTCCTGATCAGACCGTCGGCGTCGAACTCCAGCTTGTCGATGGTGATTTCGCGGTGGGTGCCGTCTCCTCCGGGGATGGCGAAGCGGTGGTAGGCGATGTACCAGTCGTCGGTGCCGGGTACCTGGACCACGGAGTGGTGGCCGGGGCCCTTGATGCCGAGGGTGAGGTCCTTCTCCAGGATCACGCCGCGCTTGGTCCAGGGGCCGGTGGGCGAGGAGCCGGTGGCGTAGGCGACCCGGTAGTTCTCGTCACGTGTGTCGTTCTCCGACCACATGAAGTAGTAGGTGCCCTTGCGCTTGATGACGAAGGAGCCCTCGCGGTAGCCGCTGGGGGTGATGTCGGTGACCTCGGAGGCGTCGAAGGAGACCATGTCGTCGTTCAGGGGGACGACGTACGCCCGGCCGTTGCCCCAGTAGAGGTAGGACTGGCCGTCGTCGTCGGTGAAGACCGCCGGGTCGATCATCTGGCCCGAGTAGGCGCCGCGGGCGATCAGGGGCTTGCCCAGGGGGTCCTTGAACGGTCCGGTGGGCGAGTCGGAGACCGCGACACCGATGTTCCCGTCGGCGGAGTAGTAGAAGTAGTACTTCCCGTTCTTCGCGGTCATCGTCGGGGCCCAGGCCCGGCTGTTGGTCCAGGAGACGTCGGGACCGAGGTCGAGGATGACGCCGTGGTCGGTCCAGTGGACCAGGTCCTTGGAGGAGTACGCCTTGAACTGCGTAGCGCTCCAGTTCGCGAAGCCGTCGGTGGTCGGGTAGATGTAGTAGGTGTCGCCGAAGCGGACGATGTTCGGGTCGGCGGTGAGCCCCGGCAGGACCGGGCTCCTCATGACCTGCGCCTCCACCGTCCAGGTGCGCTTTGTTCCGTCTGAGCCGGTCACCTCGTACGTCACGGGCTCGGTGAAGTCGCGCGGGGTGCCGGAGGCCGGGCTGATGGAAGCGCCCTGGACGAGGGTGAACTGCGGGGCGAGCGCGGTGAGGTCCGTGCCCTCCTTCAGGGGCAGTGTGATCCTGCTGTTGGCGTCGTCGATGAGGGCGTCGATCTTCAGCGAGGGATGGGTGGCCGCGGCGATGTGCGTGGTGTTCCCGCTGATTTCGAGGACCTCGCCGGGCGCCAGCGCGCGGTTGTAGACCCGGAAGTCCCGCATCTTGCCCTTGAAGAGCTTGTCACCGCTGAAGACCGACTTGCCGATGTGGTTGGCGGTGGTGATGCCGGACCCGATGGAACCGGGGGTGAGGGTGACCGACGTGTTGCGGGCCACCTCCACGCCGTCCTGGTACAGCACGCCCGTGGTGCCGGTCTGGGTGTAGGTGACGTGCTTCCAGACGGAGCGCGGCAGGTCGCTGGTGGTTCGGGTGTTCTGCTCGGTCGAAAAGGCACCGGAGGCGATGGCGGTCCGGAACGTGTTGCCGGTGCTGAACAGGTACCCGTTGCCCGCTCCGTTCGCGGAGTTGCCGAAGCCGTAGAGGAAGTACGGCGTGGCTTGGTTGGCGTCGATCTGCACGTCCATCGAGACGGTGATCGAGTTCATGCCGCTCATGATGTTGTCCGGCACCTTGATATAGGTGTCGGAGCCGTTGAACGTCAGCCCCTCCCCGGAACCCGACCAGCCGGCGGTGCCGTTCACGGTTCCGTTCCGGCCGTTGCCCGAGGCGTCCGCCGCCACGGTGCCCGAGGTGGCGTCGAGCTTGTACCAGAGAGCCAGGCCATCGGTGATCTCCGCTGCCTGGGCGGGGGTTGCTGGGCCGGCGACGCCCACCAGGAGCGAGGCGGCGGCGGCCACGGCGGCCAGAGCGCCCTGCCGGAATCTCGGGCGGCGCGGTGCTGTCACGCCGCGCGGTCGAAAAGTATCCGGCATGCCGGACAGCTCCTTTCGGTCTGGTGGAGCGATGGGTGGGTGGGGGCGCCGTGCAGGCGCCCCCACCTTGTCGGCGTCGGTCAGTTCACCACGCGGAAGGTGGCGTCACCGCGTCCTGTCGCGGTGGTGATGGGGTCGAGGCGGAGCTGGTAGGCGTAGTGGCGGATGTAGCGGTCGGGGTGGTTGTAGGACTGGAAGGAGGACCAGGTGGCGTCGGCGAGGCCGGCGACCTGGCGGAAGGTGGCGTCGGCGGCGAACTGGGCGGTGCCGTCGTTGCGGACGAGTTGGAAGTCGTAGTTGGCGTGGCGCAGGAAGTAGCCGGGGTTGTTCACCGACTCGAAGGAGACGGTGCCGGAGCCGGCCAGGCCGGGCCGCAGCCGGAACTTGGCGTCGTCGCTGGTGATGTTCTGGTCGATGCGCACGTCGAAGTTGGTGTGCCGTACGTACCGGTCCTGGAAGTTGAAGGACTGGAGCCGCTTGGCCGGGGTGCTGGGCCAGCGGGCGAGGACACGGGACTCCTCGGCGGCCGTGAGGTTCATGATCGAGCCGTGGCGCTTCTTGTTGACGCCCATGTTGTAGCTGCCCGATGCCGGGATCTGGTAGGTGCCGGGGGCGGAGGGGTTGGCCGTCGTGACGGGCATGTACCCGCCGCCAATGGCGTACTGGTCGAGGTACAGGGCCCACTCGTTGCGGTCCCGGAACTTCATCCACATCGGACCCTCGACCTTCGTGCCGGTCGTGCCCGCCGTGCCGGTCAGGCCGATGCCGGAGAGGTCGCCGAGCTTGGTCCATGTTCCGAGGATCGAGTTGCTGCCTTCGATGGTGATCTGGCCGTCACCGGAGGCGCGCACGTAGCGGTAGTTGCCGACGCCGGCCGCGACCTCGACGATCTGGGTGTCGATGAGTTCCTGGGTGCCGGGGCGGTCGATGTAGATCTGCGGCGTGGTGGTGGTGCGGAAGTCGCTGGTGCGGGCGTAGAAGATGCGGTGCTTGGTCCTGCCGTCGAGGGGCACGTTCGTCGCCCAGTACAGGACGTAGTCTTTGGTCTCGGGGTCCCAGATCGCCTCGGGCGCCCAGGCGTTGCGTCCGTCGGGGATCGCGCCGGCGACGTTGAGCAGCCACGGCTCCGACCAGTTGACCAGGTCCTTCGACTCCCACACCACCAGATTGCGGCTGCCGTTGTTGATGGAGTCCGACCACGACTGGCCGCAGCTGATGCACAGGTCGGTCGCGATGATCCAGTACTTGCTGCCGTCGGGGGATCTCACCAATGCGGGATCACGGACCCCCTTCGTACCGATGGTGGAGCGCAGGATCGGCGCTCCGCCGTTGAGGTCGTTCCAGTGCAGGCCGTCCGCGCTGTGCGAGAGGTACATCTGCTGACCGGCCGAGCCCTCCCCGGTGAAGTGCAGCATCAGGTAACCCGGGTCGGCGGCGGCGGCCCGCTGAGGTGTGGTAACGACTTGGGCGGTGAAGAGCAGGCAGGCGGCGACAAATATCGCCGCCAGCCGTGAGAGAACCGCGGGCATATGCGTTCCTGTCTTTTTGGGGTGCCGTGATCAGGGGCAAGTGAGGTCGAGGGTGAGGCCCGGCCTCCGTACTGTTGGGGCAGTAGCACCGGCTCCGCGCGACGTGGGCGCCGCGTCGCGCTGGTCAGCGGCCGACGTGCCGCGGTTTCCGCGTGAGCATGGCAGCGACCGGCGACCTCGCCGTGGCGGGTCGGGTGACGAAGGCGGCGGAGAGGGCCGCCGGAGCCGGCTCACAAGTACGCCGGAGACGGGTGCGCAACACGGGCTGTCCCCTTTGACGGCCATGGTTCGAAAAATCGAACATTGTTCGCAAGTTCGATCAGAAGATAGGTCTCAGCCAGAAGCGCGTCAATGAAACCGGCCAGTTCGATTTCCTCGCGGTCGCACCCCGCAACCGCCCATGACGGTGAGACTTTCTCTGCTACGCCCCTTGAGCTGCGGAGACTCCCTACGCGCTCGGGCCGCGCGTCAGAACGCCGACTGCACAACCACTGCCAGGGCGCTGCGAACAGGACAGGGATCTCGCCTGCAAGCACATCCGTGGACGGCGATCCGGGCCCGCCACAGTCCGCGTCCGCCGACCACGACCTCGTCGAGACCCGGACAGCCGATCATCACCCCGGCCGGGCGGACGGCGTTCGGGTCGGTGAGGCGGGACCGGGCGCCCCCGAAGCCACCCGTGTGCTCGTTCGGCGTCGAGCAGCGCCGCGAGGTGGCAGAACAGGATGGCGGCGAGCTTCGAGTCGGCGGCGGTCCGGCCCCACAGCCGCCCGTCGACGACGTCTCCCGCGGCGGGCGGGAGGGACCAGGCCGTCTCGTCACCGTACGGGGCGGTGCGGACGCACGCGTCCAGGGTCCACCAGAGTTCGGGCCGGACGCCTCGCGATCTCCGCCGGCGGCGCGGCCGGGCGGTGGGCGCCGTCGCGCAGTCGGGCGGTACGGCAGCCCGTGGCCCGTGAGCCAGTCCTCCGCAGCCGCCAGGACGGGTTCGTGGGCGTCGAGGCCGGCCCGGCTCGGGCGGCGGTCAGCTCCCCCGCGAGATCCACCACAGCGGGCAGCGGCCCAAGATCCCTGGTCATGGACCGACTGTGCCCTCCATCACCTTGTGCAACTAGTTGCATAAACCGTCGGTAGTCCTCTACAACTACAGGCACGACACCGCGCACGGAGGGCCCGATGAGCCGTTACCCGCACCTGCTGACCCCCCTCGACCTGGGCTTCACGACCCTGCCCAACCGGGTCCTCATGGGCTCCATGCACGTCGGGTTGGAGGAGGCGGAGGGCGGCTTCGCGCGCATGGCCGCCTTCTACGCCGCCCGCGCCCGCGGGGGAGTGGGCCTGATCGTCACCGGCGGCATCGCCCCCAACGACGAGGGACGGCCCTACGAGGGCGGTGCCAAGCTCACCACCGAAGCGGAGGCCGAGCAGCACAAGGTCATCACCGACGCCGTGCACCGCGAGGGCGGGCGGATCGCGATGCAGATCCTGCACTTCGGCCGGTACGCCTACCACAAGGACCTCGTCGCGCCGAGTCAGGTCCAGGCGCCGATCAGCCCCTTCCCGCCCCGCGAGCTCACCGACGCCGACATCGAGCGGACGATCGACGACTACGCCCGCGCCGCCCGCCTCGCCCGGCAGGCCGGCTACGACGGCGTCGAGATCATGGGCTCCGAGGGCTACCTCGTCAACGAGTTCATCGCGCTCCAGACCAACCAGCGCACCGACCGCTGGGGCGGCTCGTACGAGAACCGCGTGCGCTTCCCGCTGGAGATCGTGCGCCGGGTGCGCGAGGCGGTCGGCGAGGACTTCATCGTCATCTACCGGCTGTCCATGCTCGACCTGGTCCCGGGCGGCTCGACGCTCGAGGAGGTCATCACCCTCGCCAAGGCCGTCGAGGCCGCCGGGGCGACGATCATCAACACCGGCATCGGCTGGCACGAGGCCCGCATCCCCACCATCGCGACCTCGGTGCCGCGTGGCGCCTACACCTGGGTGACCAAGCGGCTCATGGGCGAGGTGTCCGTCCCGCTCGTCACCACCAACCGCATCAACACTCCCGAGCTCGCCGAGGAGTTGCTCGCCGAGGGCGCGGCCGACATGGTGTCGATGGCCCGGCCGATGCTCGCCGACCCCGATTTCGTCACCAAGGCCGCCGCCGGCCGGCCGGAGGCGATCAACACCTGCATCGGCTGCAACCAGGCCTGCCTCGACCACACCTTCAGCGGCCTGATCACCTCCTGTCTGGTCAACCCGCGCGCCTGCCACGAGACCGAGCTCGTGCTCTCCCCGACCCGGCTGCGCAAGCGCGTCGCGGTCGTCGGCGCCGGTCCGGCCGGGCTCGCCTGCGCCGTCTCGGCGGCCGAGCGCGGGCACGACGTGACGCTTTTCGACGCGGCCGGCGAGATCGGCGGCCAGCTCAATGTCGCCCGCAAGGTCCCCGGCAAGCAGGAGTTCGACGAGACGCTGCGCTACTTCCGCACCCAGCTGGACTGGCACGGCGTCGACGTCCGGCTGAACACCCTGGTCACGGCCACCGACGTCGACGGCTTCGACGAGGTCGTCGTCGCCACCGGCGTCACCCCGCGCACCCCCGACATCCCGGGCATCGACCACCAGAGCGTGGTCGGCTACCTCGACGTCCTGCGCGACGGCGCCCCCGTCGGCGACCGGGTCGCGATCCTCGGCGCGGGCGGCATCGGCTTCGACGTCGCCGAGTTCCTCACCGACGGCGGCGACAAGGCCCACGAGGACCCGGCGACGTACTTCCGTCAGTGGGGCGTCGACATGGACTACCGCGGCCCCGGCGGACTCGCCGCGCCCGAGCGGCCCGCCCCGCCGCGCACCGTCCACCTGCTCCAGCGCAAGACCTCCAAGGTCGGCGCCGGCCTCGGCAAGACCACCGGCTGGATCCACCGCACCGAGCTCAAGCACCGCGGCGTCACCATGGTCCCGGGCGTGCGCTACGACCGGATCGACGACGCCGGACTGCACATCACCGTCGGCGAGGAGAGCACGGTCCTTCAGGTCGACACCATCGTGCTGTGCACGGGCCAGGAGCCGCGCCGCGGCCTGTACGAGGAGCTGCTCGCCGCCGGGCGCAGCACGCACCTCATCGGCGGTGCCGACGTGGCGGCCGAGCTGGACGCCAAGCGCGCCATCAAGCAGGGCACGGAGCTGGCGGCCGCCCTGTAGTGCGCGTACGCGTCCCTAGGATGAGGCCATGTCACTCCCGCACGCGATCCTCACCGCCCTGCTCGAGAAGCCGTCGTCGGGGCTGGAGCTGACGCGCCGGTTCGACCGGTCGATCGGCTACTTCTGGTCGGCGACGCACCAGCAGATCTATCGCGAGCTCGGGAAACTGGAGGCCGACGGCCTCATCAGGGCCCTGCCGTCCGAGCAGCCGGCCCGCGGCCAGAAGAAGAGCTACGAGGTCCTGCCCGCGGGCCGTGCCGAACTGGCCCGCTGGACCTCCGCCTCCCAGGACCCCAAGCCGCACCGCGACGCGCTGCTGCTGCGGCTTCGGGCTGCGGCCGTGGTCGGCACGGCGGGTCTCGAAGCCGATCTGCGACGCCATCTGGAACTGCACGAACGGCAGCTGGCGGAGTACGCGGAGATCGAGAAGCGCGACTTCCCGCCCGGCCGGGACGGCGCCGAGGTCCGGCTGCGGCACCTGGTGCTGCGGGCCGGCATCGATCTGGAGACCTTCTGGACCCAGTGGCTCAGGCGCGCCCTGACGGACGTCGCCGAACTCCCGGACGGCGGCCCGGCCGAGCCGGCTTGAACGAGGCGAGCCCGAAGGGGCACGGCCGCCGGTCCGGCGCGATCACGACATGACAGCGGCCCGCCCGACCGGAGCGCTTCGGGAGAGCGGGCCGCCGTCCGTACCGGGTCAGAGCCGGTACGGCTTGTTGCGCCGGCGCAGGTACCAGGCCGTCCCGAGGAGACCGGCGCCGACCAGAGCGCCGCCCGCCACCAGCGTGACGGTTCCGTAGTCCGTCGTGCTGCCGCCGACCCCGCCCATCACGCCTCGGGACGGCGAGGCGGAGGGGGAGGCGGACCGCGAGGGGGAGGGGGCGGTGGAGACCACGACGGACTGGGTGCCCGCGGTGGTGCCGTCCGAGCAGACGACGATGACGGTGTACGTCCCCGAGGAGACGCTCGACCAGGCGGCGGACTGACTGGTCGTCGTCCCCGACAGGGTCACCTGGCGGCCCTGGGCGAAGCTGCCCTGGCTGCTGGTGAGAAGCGAGGCGCTGCCCCAGCTGCCGTTGATCTGGGTGCACGAACTGGTCGTGACCGAGACCGTGGACCCCGTGGTCCTCACGGAGATGCCCGGGTCCGCGGCAGCGGGCACCGAGGCCAGGGCGAGGGGCAGCGCGGCAGCGGCTGCCACGGTCAGGCCGGAGCGGAGAACTGGCGATGAGTTGCGCATGTGGACTGCCCTCCGGCGGCACGGTCGGCGGTACATCCTTGCGCCGCCGAGGGTCGGGGATCGCCCGTGCTGCCTCAGGGTCAGCCAAAGCGCCCGCGGTCCCGCCCGCACCCCGAGCGCCACCGTGCAGGTGACGGGCTTCCGCTCCGGCCGACACCGAGAGGCGGGTCAGCGCCCCGCGCCCGTCGTCACCGCCCGCTCCGCGGAGAAGCCCCCCCAGGTGCCGTCGGGCAGCATCGCCCGGATCCGGACCCGGTGGGTGACACCGGCCTTCCGTCCGACGTAGAAGCTGTACGTGGCCCGCTCGCGCGGGGCGTCGCCGCCGAACACGAGGGACGTGGCGGGCCGGCCGTCCAGATGGATCTGGTACTCGGTGACCGTGCCGTCCACGCGGGGCGGCACCCAGTTCAGGTCGAGGTGGTACGCCCCGTCCTCGCGGTGGCTCGTCGCCCGGAAGCCGGTGGGAGCGGCGCCGTGGCCGTCGTCCGTGCCCGGGGTGGTCAGCCGGACGGTGGCACTGGCGGGGGAGACGTTGCCGGCCGCGTCCCGGGCCCGGACCGTGAACGCGTACGCCCTGCCCGGCCGCAGTCCCGTGAGCACGGTGGCCGTCTGCCCGCCGCCCACACTGTGGATCTTCGTGCCTCCCTGGTGGATGTCGTACGACACCACGCCCCGGTCGTCCGTCGAGGAGGACCAGGACAACCGGGCCGCCCGGCTGCCGGCCGCCCGGCCGCCGGGTGCGGAGGGACGGGTCGGTGCGGTGTGGTCGTCGGCGGCGACGGCGGGTGTCCTCGCCCGGACCTCCGGACTGCGCGGCCCGAGCCGCCCGTCGGCGTCCCGCGCCCGTACGGAGAAGACGTACCGCGTCGCGGGCCGCAGCCTGGTGACGTCCACCATGTGCTGCGACGCAGGCACCTCCTCGACCTTCGTGGTGCCGCGATACACCTCGTAGGCGGAGGCCCGGGCGGTCGCGTTCCACATGACGTGCACGCTCGTCGCGCTGCCCGCCGCGGCGGTGACGCCCGTGGGCGCGCCGGGCGCAGCACCGTCGTTCTCCTCCTGCGCTCCGGCCCAGCCGCAGGAGGCGACCAGCGCGAGCGTTCCGCAGAGCGCCAGGTGGCGCAGGGGGGACGGGGGGACGGAACGGCTTCGCACGACACTGCCTCCCGGGGGTGGTACGCGGGAATGGTCCGGACCAATATGACGCCGTTGGCGCGATCACTTCAAGAGGGCGTGGGCCGGCATCGGATGCCGCTTCCGGGGGCGTCACCGCCGCCGTGTGTGATCACCCGGGAGAGTTACGTATGCTGAAGTTCCTCACGGCCCAACTCCTGGCGGACACCAGGGTGTTCGGGCCTGTCGCGCGGACCGCTGTCGAAGCAGATCCCGCGCCGGCGCGGGCGGCCGGGCGGCCGGAATCCCACACGGACTCAGGCCCCCGGCCCCTGTCGGAGGTTGGGGACATGCACCGTCCGGCCCCCCCAGGGTGGCCGGGTGATCACCCCGGGGTCATTTTGGGCTGAGTGCCCGTCAGGTCCCCGAGGAGAGGCTCTCGTATCGTGCGTGTCCAGTCGCTCACGCTGGCCGCGGCCAGCACCGCCCTGCTCGCCCCGACCGTGCCCCCCACCACCCCTCTCCAGCCCGCGGTATGGCGCGAGAGCGCCGTGAGCGCCGTGAGCGCCGCCGACCTGCTCGCCAAGGTGCGGGACTGCGCTCCCGTCTCCCGGGGCCGCTACCGCAGCGACAACGGCGCACCCGCGAAGATCCCGCTCTGCGGCACTCCGGACGCCGTGTTCTGGAAGGCGGACATGGACATCGACTGCGACGGCCGCCCCGGCCGCCGCTGCAACCGCCGCACCGACCCCTACTTCGCCGCGAGCACCGCCTACACCCAGTCCGACGGCCGCCCGTTGAGCGCCGAACGCCTGCCCTTCGTCGTCGTACCCGCGCCGAGCGGCAGCTGGGACTACCGGGACCACGGCATCGGCGGCGGTTCCGTGGTGGCCGTCGTCTACCGCGACCGGGTGCACTACGCGGTCGTCGGCGACACGGGCCCCCGGGGCATCATCGGCGAGGCGTCCTACGCCACCGCCGAGGCCCTCGGCATCCGCCCCCACCCGCACGCCGGCGGCGCCCCCTCCGGCGTCACCTACATCGTCTTCAAGAACACCAAGGTGTCGCCCATCGAGGACCACGCCGCGGCCGTGGCGGCGGGGGAACGGGCGGCGAAGCGGTTCATCGACGGGAGCGGGTCGGCGGACGCTGAGCAGGCGCAGGTCGAACGGCCGGGTCCCGGCCAAGCGGGCGCCGCCAGACTGACGCGGCGTCACGGACACACGGTGGCCGGGCACACCGCCCATCCGGCGTGCGTGCCCGGCCCCGCGTCCGCCGCTCACACCTTCCGGTAGGTGTACGCCTCCGTGGCGGCCGCCTCCACCGCCGCCAGATCCGCCCCGGTGGACGCCGTGACGACCGCGGCCACGGCCCCCTCCACGAAGGGGGCGTCCACCAGGCGCGTCCCCTCGGGCAGTTCGTCGCCCTCCGCGAGCAGCGCCTTCACGGTGAGCACCGCGCTGCCCAGGTCGGTCAGCACCGCGACTCCGGCACCGCGGTCGACGGACGCGGCCGCCGCCGCGATCAGTTCGGAACTCGTACCGAGCCCACCGCCCTCGGTACCGCCCGCCGGAGCCACGGGCACCACCGGGCCACCGCCCGCGAGCCCCTTCGCCAGCTCGGCGACCGACGCGGCCACCTGCGCGCTGTGCGACACCAGCACGATCCCCACCAACGGCTCGTCACTCACCGGCGGCCTCCGTGAGTCCGGCGATCAGCAGTGCCGCCGACGTGGCACCGGGATCCTGATGGCCGATGCTGCGCTCGCCCAGATAGCTCGCCCGGCCCTTGCGCGCCTGCAACGGTGTCGTCGCCACGGCGCCCTCCTGAGCCGCGGTGCGGGCCGCCGCGAACGAGTCGCCGAGCGCCTCCACCGCGGGCACCAGCGCGTCGATCATGGTCTTGTCGCCCGGGGCGGCACCGCCGAGCGTCATGACCGCGTCCACCCCCGTCCGCAGGGCCTCGGCCAGCTGCTCCACGCTGACCTCGCCGGCATCGCCCAGCGCCTTGCCGGTACGGCGCAGCAGCGTCCCGTACAGCGGCCCCGAGGCGCCGCCGACCGTCGAGATCAGCTGGCGTCCGGCCAGGGTCAGGACGCCGCCGGGCGTGCCCGGGGCCTCCTTCTCCAGCACGGCCACGACGGCCGTGAACCCGCGCTGCAGGTTGCTGCCGTGATCGGCGTCCCCGATGGGGGAGTCGAGGGCGGTGAGCCGTTCCGCCTCCCGGTCGACGGACACGGCGGTCGCCGTCATCCAACGGCGGAAGAAATCGGCGTCGAGCACTGGATCTCCTTGCCTGGTAGGTACGTGGTGATCCTCTACCCCCTGTGTGTCACACGCCCCAGCGCAGACCCGGGGTCCTCACCGGCGCGTCGTACAGCCGCAGCAGCTCCTCGTCGACCTGGCACAGGGTGAGCGAGGCGCCCGCCATGTCCAGCGAGGTGACGTAGTTGCCGACGAGGACGCGGGCCACGGGGACGCCGCGCTGGGCGAGTACCCGGTGCACCTCGGCGTTGAAGCCGTACAGCTCGAGCAGGGGCGTCGCACCCATGCCGTTGACCAGGACCAGCACCGGATTGCGCGGCCGGAGGTCCTCGACCACCGCCTCGACGGCGGCCTCGGCGATCTCGCCGGAGGTCATCATCGCCCGCCGCTCACGGCCGGGCTCGCCATGGATTCCGATGCCCAACTCCAGTTCGCCGGGCGGCAGATCGAAGGTGGGACTGCCCTTGGCCGGCGTGCTGCAGGCGCTCAGCGCGACACCGAAACTGCGGGAGTTCTCGTTCACCTGCCGGGCGATCGCCTCGACCCGCTCCAGCGGCATGCCCTCGGCCGCGGCGGCCCCCGCGATCTTCTCCACGAACAAGGTCGCGCCCGTACCGCGCCGCCCCGCCGTGTACAGACTGTCGGTCACCGCCACGTCATCGTTGACCAGCACCTTCGCGACCCGGATGCCCTCGTCCTCGGCCATCTCGGCGGCCATGTCGAAGTTGAGCACGTCACCGGTGTAGTTCTTGACGATGAACAGCACACCCGCCCCGCTGTCCACGGCGGCGGCCGCGCGCAGCATCTGGTCGGGCACCGGGGAGGTGAACACCTCGCCCGGACAGGCCGCCGACAGCATGCCGGGACCCACGAAACCACCGTGCAACGGCTCGTGCCCCGAACCTCCGCCCGAGACAAGCCCCACCTGCCCCGCGACCGGGGCGTCCCGCCGCACGATCACCCGGTTCTCCACGTCCACGGTCAGTTCGGGGTGGGCAGCCGCCAGGCCGCGCAGCGCATCCGCGACCACACTCTCCGGGACGTTGATCAGCATCTTCACGGGTACCTCCAGGTGAGCCTGGTCACTGTGCCTCTGGCCTTCATTTTTGCAGTCCAGGAGGGGCGAGGCCAGTTGTCGACCTTGGCGGTCGGTGACCGCTCGCCCGGTCCTCGGTGACGGGACGTCAGGCTGAAGGTGACGTGCGGCATCGCACGGCCGGGAATGCCCGGCGTCGGGCGGTGCGTGATGCGCCCGCTAGACATCCGATCTATTCCCCGGTCGCGATGTTCATGCCATAGACAGGTACGGATGTGGCGTCACCGCTTCCGTAAAGGGCCGATGAATAGGCCGGGAGATCTCACTGTGATCAACGAACACCCACCGCAGCGACGGAGCGTCCTCGAAGTCGGCCTCGCCCTCGCACCTCTGCTCATCCAGCTGACCGGCGGAACCGCCGCCGCAGGGACCGTGGCACCGGCGGCCGTCCAGCGGCCCGCCCTCTCGCGCGAGGCGCTGACCTACTCCGTCCCCGCGTGAGACTGGCAGTCACAGGCACTTCCCGTGGGCAACGGGCCGACTGGGCGCCATGCTCTTCGCCGACCCCTCCGAGGAGCGCATCCAGTTCAACGAACACAGCCTCCGGGGCGGTGCCGCCAACTACGACAACGCGCTCGCGGGCAAGCCGGACGGCGACTTCGACACCGGCATGACCGGCTTCGGCTCGTACCGGAACTTCGGTGACGTCGTCATCACCTTCGCCCCTCGTGCGGCCCCGAGGGTCACGGCTCCCGGCGGACCGTACAACGGCTCCTCGTCGGAAGGCGTCGACAAGACGCACGACGGTGACACGAGGACCAAGTGGTGCGTCGACGGGCCGGGTTCGAAGGTGCGGTGGCAGGTCGAGCTCCCCTCGCCCGTCGCGGTCACGTCCTACCGTCTGACGAGTGCCGACGACGTACCGCAGCGCGACCCGCAGGAGTGGACGCTCTCCGGTTCCGCCGACGGCACCACCTGGACCACGCTCGACCGGCGCACCCTGGAGGCGCCCTTCGAAAACCGCTTGCAGACCAAGGAGTTGACCTGCGCCGACACCGCGGCCCACCGCTTCTCCCGGTTCGACTTCGTTCCCAGAGCGGGTGTCAGCCACTTCCGGGTGAGCGAGACCACCCGCTTCGGCGCGCCGGGACACCGCGTCCTGCGCGAGGCCTTCGCCGGCCGGCCGGCGGACGTCGTGGTCTTCCGGTACACGTCGGAGGGCGCCGGGCACGCCTCGCGCCGAACGGGATTGCAGGTGGGGCCAGTTGCAGGAGTGGCAGGAGGACATCGACAGTCCCACCGACATCCACCGCCACACCTCGCACCTCCGCGCGGTCTCTACCCGGGTCGTCAGATCACCTCGGGGACACCGGGCTTCGCCCAGGCCGCCCTCGTCTCGCTCAAGGCGCGGTGCGGCGAGAAGGAAGGCGTTCCGTTCACCGCCGCGACGGTGTCGGGCGACAGCCGCCGTTGGTGGAACCGGCCTTGGCGGGCCGCTCTCTTCGCCCGTCTGGGCGATGGGCATCGCGCTCAGATCGTGCTGCGCGCACTGCCGACCTACAACACGCTGCCCAACCTGTTCTGCGACCACCCCCCGTTCCGGATGGACGGGAACTTCGGCATCTCGGGAGCCGTGGCGGAGTGCTCCTGCAGAGCCACGAAGGCGTCATTCACCTGCTGCCCGCGCTGCCGGACGGCTGGAAGAGCAGAGGTTCCTTCACCGGCCTGCGTGCGCGGGGCGGCTACGAGGTCGGCTGCACATGGCGAAACGGCAAGGTCACGTCGTACAGCATCACGGCCGACCGTGCGCGGAACCCGAGGAAGGTCACGGTGCGGGTGAACGGCCGCGACAAGAAGGTCGAGCCGGCCAGGCCCTGAGGCCGCCACCGCCTCGCGATCCGCGAGGAGAACCGGCTGCGTCGAGCCGCCCTACGGCCACTGAGCGGCCCGGTCACCACTCCTTTTCCCCTGAGGAGGGGCACGGCCGCTCAGCCGGACCGTCAGCGGGTGAGCACACCGGCCGCCAGCGAGCCCGCCCCCGCGGCACAGGCCAGCACCGCGCAGGCCGCGGCCGCGTGGCGGCGCAGCAGGGCGCTCCGCAGCTCCGCGTAGCGGCTTTCGTACTCCTGCCGTAGTTCCTCGGCCCGTCGTACGGTGCCCAGCATGAGTCGGCGGGTGACATCGAGGCGCTGGTGGACGTAGTGGACGGTGATTTCCTCGGCTTGGCCCGTGGTCAGCCACGGCATCCGCGCGCAGAGTTCCTCGGCCTCGCGCTGCGCCTGGTCGCGGTGGGCGTGGGCGAGAAGGTAGCCCTCGGTCTCGTCGGCCAGAACGCTGCGCGGCATGCCGCCGGGTGCCTCGTTCCTGCCGCGTCTCACCGCCGTTCGCCCTTGTGCCCCTCGACGTCGAGCACGTCGCGCTGCCCGGTGTTCGCCGCCTCGTCCAGGCTCGCCAGGTCCGGATGGCGCAGGTCGAAGGCGGGTGACTCGGAGCGGATCTTGGGCATGGTGAGGAAGTTGTGGCGGGGCGGCGGGCAGGACGTCGCCCACTCCAGGGAGCGGCCGTAGCCCCAGGGGTCGTCGACCTCGACCTTCTCGCCCCTCTGGGCGGTCCGCCACACGTTGTAGAGGAAGGGCAGGGTGGACAGGCCGAGCAGGAACGCGCCGATCGAGGAGATGGTGTTGAGGGCGGTGAAGCCGTCGGCGGCGAGGTAGTCGGCGTAGCGGCGGGGCATGCCCTCGGCGCCGAGCCAGTGCTGCACCAGGAACGTCGTGTGGAAGCCGACGAACAGCGTCCAGAAGTGAATCTTCTCCAGCCGGTCGTCGAGCATGGTGCCGGTCATCTTCGGCCACCAGAAACTGAACCCGCCGAACATCGCGAACACGATGGTGCCGAAGAGCACGTAGTGGAAGTGGGCGACCACGAAGTAACTGTCGGTGACGTGCCAGTCCAGCGGCGGGGATCCCAGGATGACACCGGTCAGACCGCCGAAGAGGAAGGTGACCAGGAAGCCGAGCGCCCACAGCATGGGCGGTTCGAACGACAGCGAGCCCCGCCACATGGTGCCGATCCAGTTGAAGAACTTCACGCCCGTCGGCACGGCGATCAGATACGTCATGAAGGAGAAGAACGGCAGCAGGACCGCGCCGGTGGCGAACATGTGGTGCGCCCACACGGTCACCGACAGCCCGGCGATGGAGATGGTGGCCCCGATCAGGCCGGTGTAACCGAAGATCGGCTTGCGGGCGAAGACGGGGATGATCTCGGTGATCACGCCGAAGAACGGCAGCGCCAGGATGTAGACCTCCGGGTGACCGAAGAACCAGAACAGGTGCTGCCACAGCACCGCGCCCCCGTTCTCCGCGTTGAACACCTGGGCGCCGAAGCGCCGGTCCGCCTCCAGGACCAGAAGCGCGGCGGCCAGCACCGGGAAGGCCAGCAGCACCAGCACCGAGGTGAGCAGCACGTTCCAGGTGAAGATCGGCATCCGGAACATCGTCATACCGGGGGCGCGCATGCAGATGATGGTCGTGACGAAGTTGACCGAGCCGAGGATGGTGCCGAAGCCGGACAGCGCCAGCCCCATGATCCACAGGTCGCCGCCGATCTGGGGGGTGCGTTCGCCACCGCTGAGCGGGGTGTACGCGGTCCAGCCGAAGTCGGCGGAGCCCTGCGGGGTGAGGAAGCTGCCGAGCACGATCAGGCCGCCGAAGAGGAACAGCCAGTACGACAGCATGTTCAGCCGCGGGAAGGCCACATCGGGTGAACCGATCTGCAGCGGCATGACGGCGTTGGCGAACCCGGCGAAGGTGGGCGTCGCGAACAGCAGCAGCATGATCGTGCCGTGCATGGTGAATGCCTGGTTGTACTGCTCATTGGAGACGATCTGCAGCCCGGGCCGCGCCAGCTCCGCCCGGATGAGCATCGCCAGCGCCCCGGCGACCAGGAAGAACCCGAACGACGTGATCAGGTACAGGTGCCCGATCTTCTTGTGATCGGTGGTCGTCAGCCAGGAGACGATCACCTTCCCCCCGCCGCGGCGCTCCACCGCGGGTACCGGCGCAACCGGTTCAGTGTGTGTCGCCATCAGTTCCTCGATCGGCAGCAACGGTGCTCGGACGGTCATCCGGCCGGGAGGAACCTATTCCTTCTGGTTCGTCGCCGTTGTCTGTCACCGGGTGTTTCTGGGCCGAATGGCGGAATGATCCATTCGACCGGGCGGTTGGCTCAATGCCGTTTACGCAGGATCGCGGCGACCGCGGCGGACACGAGGAGACCGGCGAGTCCCGACAGGACCCTCTTCGCCACCCTGGAGGGAACGCTCAGGCCGAGTCCGTCGCGCAACCGGTCGTAGAGGCTGAGCGGCACGCCCAGGAGCGCGTTGCCGGGCGGGCGTCGCGGGACGATCGGGTGGGGGTGCGTGGGTGCACTCTTGCGTACCGTCTCCCAGGCGGTGCCGAGGCGGCGCAGCCGGGTGGTGTCCAGGCTCTCCTGCAACCGGGGCAGAACCAGGTCCTCCTCGTCCCGGATGTCCTGGCGGATCAGGGTGAAAACCCGCCGGACCTTCTCCTCCCGCTCCGGGCTGCCGGGACCCAGACGCTCGATGTCGGCGACCAGGTCGTTGATCTGCTGATGCTCCTCCTCCACCCGCGAGGTCAGTTCCTCACCGTCCGGCACCGCGCGCCGCACGGCCGGCCACAGCACGGTCTCCTCCGCGAAGGCGTGGCTGAAGACCAGCTGGACGATCTCCTTGAGGATCCGCTCGCGCTCCGCGCCGTCCGCGAGGGCCCGGAATCGCTCCATGAGCCGGTCCATCTCCGCGTGATCACGCCGTTGCCGTGCGAGGACGCTGCTCGGACCGCCCAGTTGCTCCACCGTCTGCTCTTCGATCGTCCCGGGCATGAACCGCTCCCTTCCGCGAGCCGGCGAGCGCCTCCGGCGTCGTGCCGACTGACCTTGCACCGCCGTTGCGCGAGTACCCCGGCCCGGCTGGCGACACCACGCCCGCGGCCTGTACGGCGTAAGCGGTTGCTGCGTCTGTGTCATGTTTTGTCCGGTCGTCATCGCGGCACTCGGTCCCACACGAGCGTCCCCCGACGGGTGACCATCGCCGTGTGAGGCGCGTTGCGGCGCGCCGGGATCCGGCCCGGCCGCCGGGCGGAACAGAGGGTGGTCGATGACGACGATCGGCGTGGAAGAGGAGTACCTGCTGCTCGACCCGGTGACGGGCCTGCCGGTACCGCAGGCGGACAAAGTGCGCGCCGCGGCGGGCGTGGGCCATCTGGTGACCGACCAGGAGGTGCAGTACGAGCTGCTCCAGGCGCAGGTCGAAGTGGCCACCCCGGTCTGCCGCACCATGGAGGAGGTGGGCGGCCATCTGCTGCGTCTGCGGCACGCCGTCGGCGTGGCCGCCGAGGAGCACGGCTGCCGGATCGGGGTCTGCGGGACACCACCGCTGCGGCACGGCCGCCCCATCGCCGTCACCGACCAGGCCCGCTACCGCGCCATGGTCACCCAGGCGCCGCAGCTGGTGGCCGAGCAGCTGGTCAACGGCACCCACGTGCACGTCGCCGTGCCCGACCGGGAGGCCGGTGTGCAGGTCCTGAACCGGATTCGCTCCTGGCTGCCGACGCTGACGGCCATGGCCTCCAACTCCCCGCTGTGGGACGGGCACGACACCGGCTTCGCGAGCTGGCGCACGGTGATCTTCAGCCGGTGGCCGGTCAGCGGCATGCCCCCGCGCTTCCGGGACGCCACCGACTACGACCGGCGCGTGGAACGGCTGCTGGAAGCCGGCCTGATCTCCGACACCGGCCAGCTCTACTGGCAGGCCCGCCTGTCCGCCACTTATCCGACCGTCGAGGTGCGGTGCCTGGATGTCCAGCTGCGCGCGGACGAGGCGGTCATGCTCGCCGCGCTCATCCGGGCTCTGGTGGAGACCGCCTTGGCGGAAGCGGCCGCCGACACCCCCGTCCCGGACTGCGCGCCGGAACTGCTGCAGGCCGCCATGTGGCACGCCGCACGGCACGGACTGGGCGACACCCTGGTCGACCCCGGCGGCACGGCGCACCGGGCCGGAGACGTGCTCTACGAGTTCCTGCGGCACGTCGCCCCCGCCCTGGACGCATCCGGGGACACCCGTCAGGTCACGTCCCTGATCCACCGGCTGTTGCAGGACGGCACCGGCGCGGACCGGCAACGCACCGCACTCGCCCAGGGAGGTCTGCGTGCGGTCACCGAGCTGATCAGCGCCCAGAGCACGATGCCGTGAGGCGCGACCGTCCCTCAGGCCGCCGCGGCGAACGCGGCGGCGACCGCGGTGTCCGCACGGGCGTGGACGACCAGTCGCGTGCCGACGGTGTCGGCGTCCGCCTCCAGCGCGCGGCGGGTGGGCGCGCTGTGCGTGGCCACCGACATCAGCGTCCCCAGCCGGCTGCACAGGCGGTGGACGCGCAGGACCACACTGACCACCGCGTCCCGGGCGGCCGGCTCGTCGAGGAGAACGACCACCGGCGCCGGCCGGTAGGCCTGGACGAGACCGCTGATCTTCGTGAGGAGCGCGGCACGCCCGCCGACCCCGGGGTCCTGGTGGACCGTGATGACGAGGACTCCGTGATCGAGTGAATGGGACAGCACCACGGCCTTTGTGCCTCCGTTTCCTCTGCAGGCGGGACGTTCCGCCGTGGAAGTACCCGGGGGTGGTCCCTCGAAGCCTCCCGCAGCCGACGCCTGCCCGGCCCTTGCCCGGACACCCCGTGCAGTGAGCACCCGCTTGGGGTGCGAACGGTGGCTGGAAAACGACCCGGCCGAAACAGTGGAGGAAAAGAACCCGTTCCCGCCGGCCCTGGCGGGGCACTCCGTCGGCGCGCGAGTTCCTTCACCCCCCAGGAGACCGTCCATGACCTTCAACCCATTGGAACAACGCGGTATCCCGCTCGACCGTCAGGTCCGCAACTGGCGCGAGCTGACCGTCACGCCGATCGATCCCGATCACTGCGACCCCTACACCCGGTGCCGCATCATCACGATGAACGGCATCGAGGTCGAGGCGATCATGTTCAGCCACCAGCTCGCCCGCAACACCGTCGACCCGGAGGTGAAGCGCCGGCTGGCCGAGACCCGCTACATCGAGGCGCAGCAGCAGAAGGTCGTGAACTGGCTGCTGCCGGGGGTGTCGTCGGTGCTGGAGACGACGATCGCCTACGAGCAGGTCGCGGTGGACCTGACCGCGTGGGTGGCGCGGATGGAGCCGGATCCGTATCTGAAGCAGGCGTACCAGTTCGGTGTGCTGGAAGACTTCGACCACCTGTACCGGTACGCGAACCTGTACGAGATGATCGAGCACCGCAAGGCGGACGCGATCGTCGAGGGCCTGACCGAGGTGATGCCGGGCCGGCCGACGAAGTTCCACCACCGTCACCCGGCCGACAACGTGCGTGACCCGTACGACAAGGACCGGACGAACCCGCTGTCGAAGCTGCACGCGTTGACGATCATGTCGGCGGAGCAGCAGACCATGAACTTCTACATGAACACCGGCCCCACCTACATGGAGCCGATCGCCCGGCAGCTCTACCAGGAGATCGGCCTGATCGAGGAGGAGCACGTCACCCACTACGAGTCGCTCGTCGACCCCGGCGAGACGTGGTGGGAGCAGCTGGTGAACCACGAGTACAACGAGTGCTACCTGTACTACTCGTTCATGGAGCAGGAGAGCGATCCCAAGGTCAAGGCGATCTGGGAGCTGCATCTGAACCAGGAGCTGGAACACCTGCACATCGCCTGCGACCTGATGCGCCGCCACGACGGCCGCGACCCCGAGTCGGTGCTGGCGCCGGAGCTGCCGAACGTGCTCACCTTCGAGCCGAACAAGCAGTACCTGCGGGAACTCCTGGACACCCAGATGGACCTGACCACGCTGGGTGCCGGCTACGTCCGGGAGGCGCACGAGCGGTTCGAGAAGATGCAGGAGCAGCTCCACGGCGGTGAGGAGCCGCCCAGTGAGCGGGTCATGGCCCAGCACGACGAGATGTTCGGCCGCGAGTACCGCGTCGAGACCGAGGGCGAGCACCCCGACCCCGCGATGCGCGAGAAGTGAGGCGGCCGACCATGCCCGAGATGCACACCCCCCAGGCCGGCGACGACCGGGCCGCGGACACCGACGTGGTGGCCCTCCTCATGCGCCAGCACGGCGACATCCGCAACCTCTTCGACGAGGTCGAGCAGAGCCAGGGCGAGGAGCGCCGTGAGGCCTTCCGCCGCCTGGTGCGGCTGCTGGCCGTGCACGAGACCGCTGAGGAGGAAGTCGTCCATCCCTTCGTCCGCCGCAACGTCACCGGCGGCGAGCAGGTCGTGGAGGACCGGCTCGCCGAGGAGCGGGCGGCCAAGGAGACCCTCGCCGCCCTGGACGAACTGGACACCGACGACCCGAAGTTCATGCTTCAGCTGACGCGGTTGCGCAGGGACGTGCAGGAGCACGCCCGGGCGGAGGAGCGCTACGAGTTCACGCACATCCGCCGAAGCACCGACGTCGGCGGCCTCGCCTCTTTGGCCAAGGCCGTGAAGGCCGCCGAGGCCATGGCGCCCACCCGCCCCCACCCGGGCGTCGAGTCCGGCGCGGCCAACCTGGCCCTCGGCCCGGTCGCGGCCCTCGTGGACCGTACGAAGGACGCGGTCCGCAAGGCGATGGGCAAGGACTGAGCCACCACCCCCGTGGCCGGCCCGCTTCCGCCCTCGGGCGGACGCCGGCCGGCCGGAGGTGAGGGGCCGATCGGCCGCGAGGAGCCGGAGCGCGTCACGACGCCGGCCGGGGAGGGGCCGCATCCCCGGCGCGCCGGCCGTCCCCCGGCTCGTAGGCGCTGATGGCGTAACGCGCCTCGTCGTCGACCGCGTGCTCCTCCCAGTCCAGGACGATCCGCACCGGATGCCCGTCACCGGCCGCGTACTGCGCCTCGGCCGTGTCCGCGCCGCCCCGTCGCGCCTGCTCCAGCTCCGTGAGGAGTCCGCCGAGGGTGGGCACGGCGTCGGGGGCGCTTCCGACCGCGCGGCGGCCCATGTCGTCGAGGCCCACCGCCTTCACCACGGCACCGTCGCGGACCGAGATCCGGAAGGTGCCGAGCAGGCTGCGTTCTCCTCCGCTCGACCGGAGCGTGTAGGCGTACGAGGCGGGCTCCCGCCAGGAGACGCCGCTGTGGCCCGGTGCGCTCGCCGTCCCCGGGGCCGTCGAAGCCGCCGGGCTCGTCGATGTCCCGAAGCCGCACGCGGCGACGGTGCAGACGAGCCCTGCGCTCAGCACGGCACCGGACACGGCTCGGACGGCACGGGCTGCGGCAGTCATGGTGGTGGTCCCTTCGACGACGGCTACCGCTATGACGCCGGCCGCCCGCGAAACGTTCGGCGGGCCCGTCGACTACCGCCGCCGGCGCACGATCTCCCTGATCCACGCGGGCGCGGCCGGGCCCGGGCCGGTCGAACTCCAGGGTGGGGCCGGACGGCGCCGGGACAACGCCCATCGCCGTGGTCTCCTCAAGCTCGTTCGCTCCGTGGGGGGTGAGGCGCACGGTCGGGAAGGCTGGGTGCGCCATGCGCATCATCCTGCGCAGTGGTGCGAGGCCTCGCCCACGGTTCCCTGGTCATTCGGCAGGAAATGTAGGGAACAGAGGTGCCATCGCGAGCTGCCGAACCGAGGGCCTGGCGGCCTCCGTCGGTGCCCTCTCCGGCCCCCGGGCAGCCGCGCCGGAGACGCCGATGCCGGATGCGGTCACGATCTGACCGCATCGCGTGCGACCGTGAACGCGCAAGCCGCCCGGACGCCCTGGACCACGGGTCGGCACACGTCTCGAAGACCGAGGTGCTCCGATGACCGTTCTCGACACCCGGGCACTCAACCGCGCCACTCTTGCCCGGCAGTTGCTCCTCGACCGCGCCGACCTGCCGGTCCTCGACGCCGTCGCCCACCTGAGCGGTCTCCAGGCGCAGGAACCCCAGGAGCCGTTCCCCGGGCTCTGGTCGCGGCTGCGGGCGTTCGACCCGGCCGGGCTGTCGGACCTGCTGACCGGGCGGCGCGTGGTGCGTACGCACCTCATGCGCCGCACGGTCCATCTCGTCACCGCCGACGACGCCGTCGCCTGGCGCGCCCGCCACGACGGCATGCTGCGCCAGCGGGTGGTCGGGGTCTACCGGCGCGAGCTCGACGGGGTCGATCACGGCGCACTCGCCGAGGCAGGCCGGAAGGTCATGGCCGACGGCGAGCCCCGCTCCATGCCCGAACTCGCGCGAGCCGTCGCCGACCGCTGGCCCTCGGCCGGGCCGCGGCCCCTCGGCGAACTACTGGTCGCCGCCCTCCTCCCGACGGTGCAACTGCCGCCGCGCGGCCTGTGGCGAACGAAGGCCGGCGTGCGCTATGCGCTGATGTCCTCCTGGCTTGGACGTGAGATCGACCCGCTCTCCCCGGACGGCACCGACCCCGTGGGCCAGGCACTGGTACGGCGCTATCTGGCAGCCTTCGGTCCCGCCGCCTCGGCCGACCTGCGCGCCTGGTGCGGCCTCGCAGGGCTGCCCGCCGCGGTTTCCGCCCTACGCGGGGAACTGGTCGCCTTCCGGGACGAACGCGGCCGCGAACTGCTCGACCTCCCCGGCGCGCCGCGCCCCGATCCCGGCACCCCTGCCCCGGTGCGGTTCCTCCCGGCGTTCGACAACGCGATCCTCGGCTACCACGACCGCAGCCGGATCATCGACGACCCGCACCGCCCGCTGTCCGTCGCCGGCGCCCGCGTCGTCCTGGTCGACGGCAGGGTCGCCGCGACCTGGACGGCCGAGGCGGACACCGTGCACGTCACCCCGCTGCGCCGCTTCTCCCGGGCCGAGCGCACCGCCGTCGCCGACGAAGGGCGGGCGATGGCCTCCTTCCTCTCCGGCGAGGAGAGCGACCGGGTACGGATCGCCGCGTCTCCCGCCTGACGACCGGTGCGCTCCAGCCGCTGTCAGGCGCACACTGGAAGGGTGCTGCCGGTGCTCACGAGGGGGTGTCGGCCGATGGGATCTTCGGAGCGCGTGACCGTGCGGTGGTGGCGGTGGCGACGCAATGCGCTCAAACGGCGCGTCGACGTCGTCGAAGCGTGGGTCGTGCTCGGGGGTTGGGTGCTCGCGCTGCTCGGCGGACTGCTCGCCGGACTGCTGGCGGCGGGCTCGGTCGAGCGGGCCGTCGAACGGCAGCGAGCCGAGAGCCGCCAGGTCTCGGCCGTGGTCGTCGAGGACGCGCCCGGCCCCTCGCCGGCCCGCGCGGCGAGTGACCACCGGGTGTGGGGCAAGGTGCGGTGGACCGCGCCCGACGGCTCGACCCACCGGGATGAGGCCCGGGTGGCGCCCAAGGCTCCTGCGGGGAGCACCATCTCCGTGTGGGTGAACCGCAGCGGTGACATCACGGCCCCACCGGTGTCCGACGCCGAGGCCTGGCTGCACACGGCCATGGGCGGCGCACTCGCGGGGGCCTTCGCGGGCGGCACGGTCCTGGGAACCATGTGGCTGACCCGCCTGGCCCTGGACCGGTGGCGCCTGGCCTGGTGGGACGCGGAGTGGGAGCGGATCGACACGTGCAGGGGGCGGAAGACGGGCTGAGGACGGCGGGGCCCGTCCCGCGCCCTGTGTCTGCCGCCCCGGTGGCGTGTTCAGGCGCGGCCCACCGTGTCCTGGTCGCCGAGGGCCTCGTGCGCGCCCGGCGGAACGGGTGGCGTGGCCCCTGACCCTGCCGCCCGGCGCGGGCGGCCGGTCAGGTGTGTGGCCAGCGGCTCCGTCCAACGGGCGGTCAGAGGGCCGAGCAGGACCAGGATGAGGACGTACGCCGTGGCCAGGGGGCCGAGTGCGGGCTCGATGCCGGAGGTCACGGCGAGCCCGGCGATGACGATGGAGAACTCGCCGCGGGCCACGAGCGTGCCGCCGGCCCGCCAGCGGCCCCTGGGCCCGATCCCGGCACGGCGCGCGGCCCAGTATCCCGTGGTGATCTTCGTGACGGTGGTGACGGCCGCCAGGGCGAGGGCGGGCAGCAGGACGGGCGGAATGCTCGCCGGGTCGGTGTGCAGGCCGAAGAAGACGAAGAACACGGCGGCGAACAGGTCCCGCAGCGGCGCCAGCAGACTCGTCGCGCCCTCGGCGACCTCGCCCGACAGCGCGATGCCGACCAGGAAGGCGCCCACCGCGGCCGACACCTGCAACTGCTGGGCGAGACCGGCGACCACGAGTGTCACGCCGAGGACGACCAGCAGCAGCTTCTCCGGATCGTCGCTGGAGACGAAGCGGGAGACGTGGCGGCCGAAGCGCACCGCGAGGACCAGCACCAGGGTCACCACGCCCACGGCGATGGCCAGGGTGATGCCGCCCGCGGCCAGACCCACCCCGGCCAGCAGGGCCGTGACGATGGGCAGGTACACCGCCATGGAAAGGTCCTCCAGGACCAGGATGCTCAGGATGGCCGGCGTCTCACGATTGCCCAGCCGCCCCAGGTCGCCGAGGATCTTGGCGATGACGCCGGAGGAGGAGACCCAGGTGACACCGGCCAGGACGACGGCCGCGACCGGGCCCCAGCCGAGCAGCAGGGCCAGCACCGCGCCCGGCAGGGCGT
Source organism: Streptomyces sp. NPDC092370 (assembly GCF_044755265.1). Lineage (NCBI taxonomy): Bacteria > Bacillati > Actinomycetota > Actinomycetes > Kitasatosporales > Streptomycetaceae > Streptomyces > Streptomyces sp. NPDC092370. The sequence goes on from NZ_JBIVQO010000010.1 coordinate 135,391, forward strand.
TGAGGACGGCGTCCAGGAGCCCGGCGGGGTAGTGGGTTCTGAGGTGGGAGACGAGGTCGGTGGCCGTGTACTCGAGGCCCAGCATGAGCAGCAGGAGGACGACCCCGATCTCGGCGCCGACGGCGACGAAGTCCTCGCTGGCGCCCAGCGGCAGCAGGCCGCCCTCCCCGAAGGCGAGCCCGGCCAGCAGGTAGAGGGGGATCGGCGAGAAGCGGAAGCGCCCGGCGAAGCGGCCGAGCAGCCCGAGCCCGAGGATGAGACAGCCGAACTCGATCAGGAAGACCGCGGAGGAGTGCATGGCGGGTCACTCCCGCCCGAGTATCGCGGCGGCCGCCTCCACGCCCTCGCGGGTCCCGATGACGATGAGGGTGTCGCCACCGGCCAGCCGGAAGTCCGGGGTGGGAGAGGGAATCGCCTCAGCCCGGCGCAGCACCGCCACCACGGACGCACCGGTTTCGGTACGGATCCGGGACTCCCCCAGCAGCCGCCCGCTGAAGTGTGCGGAGGCGGGCAGCTCGATCCGCTCGGCGACGAGCCCCAGGTCGGTGGTGGACAGCAGGTTCGGGGTGTGGTGCGCCGGCATCAGGGCGTCGATGAGGGTGGTGGCCTCCTCGGACGTCAGCCGCACCGAGAGGTCGCAGGCGTCCGGGTCGTCCTCGCGGTAGGCGCTGATCGTCCGGTGCCCGTCGCGGTGCGCGACCACCGACAGGCGCCGGCTCTCCCGTGTCGTCAGGTCGTAGCGGACTCCTATGCCCGGCAACGGGGTGCTGCTGAGGCGTGGCGCGCTCATCTCCGTCCCCCTTCGGTCTGCTTGCGCGTTCCTGGCCTGCGGGGGGCCGCCCGGACGAGCGTCCAGATCCGGCCTGTGTGGCTGATCCTAGGCGGCGGGGCGCCACCGCACCCGTCCTGCGTGGCTATCGGGACGGCTGTGGGGAGAGGGATGCGGAGGGGAGAGGTGTCGCGGTGGGCAGCCGCGCGGTCGCCCCCTCGACCTGCCGCACCGTGCTCTCGCCGGGCCGGTGACCGGTGCCCGCCCCGGTGGACAGCTGGGACCAGGCACCCAGGGCCAGGGCGACGGCGGCCGCCGTGGCGACGACCCGTCCCGCGCGCCGGACCTTGGCCCGGCGGTCCAGGTCACCCCACGCCACGCGGACCCACAGGTCCTCCGGCTGCCACAGGTCACCGACGGCGTGCGGGGGTTGGAGCCGCAGTCCGCCAGCCCGCTCGTCGGCGGAGGGTTCTCTGGGAGCGGAGACGCGTATGGCGGACTCGCTGTCGGTGAGGAACCTCAGCCACACCTCGTCGGGGACCGGGGGAACACCGGGCGGCTCGTGGGGAGTTCCCCGCCCATCCGGCTCTTCGGTGGTCACGTCCCGTCATCCCCTCTCTCCGACCGTCGGCCTGATCATTGCGCGGCGCGGGATCAGTATGCCGTCCGGGCCCCGAAGCCGCCCCTCGTCGGGTGCCGCACATCGCGTCCGAGACCGATCTGGAACGTGCCGTGGGGCGGGAGCGCCCGCCCGCGCTCCCGCCTCACGGGTCAGACCGCCGGCAGGACATGGGCGCCGACCTTGTCGGCGCTCAGGCACAGCGAGCAGACGACGCGTCGTGCGTTCGGCAGGCCGCGACGTCCGGCCACTCGAACTGCTGCCGCACACATGGCACTCGTAACCGACGGCGCTGGGGTTGCCGTCCGCGTCCAGGAGGGGCTCGGCGATACCGTCGTCGGTGCGGCGCAGGTAGTAACGGCCCTTGGTGACGACGGCCATCAGCGGCGTGAGGACGAACGCGATGACGGCCGCGGCGACGGGGGAGCAGGGCTGGAGCGGGTCGCCGAGGATGTGGAAGTACAGGACGATCGACAGCCCCGAGGCGGCGACGAAGGAGACGACCCCGACGGGGTAACGGCGTAGAGCATGCCGCGGCGGAACTCGGGGGCGTGCGGGGACAGCTTCAGCCGTACTTGTTGACGTTGATGTCGGTGGCCACGGTGACGACCCAGGCGATCGCGCAGTGCGAGTAGAAGCCACCATCGGCGTCCAGCGCCGGTAACTGCGCGGAGCGAAGCGGAGGGTGCAGTCCTCCAGGGTCTCCTTGACGGCCTGGTCCGTACTCGGGGCTGCCTGCTGAACGGGGTCCGGCTCGGCGACGTCGGCCAGTCGTGGCTCGGCACCCATGCACGCCTCCTCGCTGCGGGTTGGGCACACCGGCACGACACGCCGGTCCCGCCGACCACGGCCAAGGACGCCGCCCGGCAGATTCGCAAGGCCCGGGGTATGCCGCCGGGCCCGGCGGTGGACATGACGGCATCAGCGCAGGCCAACGGGCGGCCGCCTACTCGTCGAAGCCGTCCGCCCCCCCCACCTGCTCCATCCTCACCGTCCTGCGTCTCACGTGGCCCCCTACACCTCTCCAAAGACGCTGGACCCCGGCGCACGATGCACTCGAAACCTGTGACCCACCTCACTCCCGTGGGGTCGGCCGCGGGCATGCGAAGGGGCCCGTGCACAAGCACGGGCCCCTTCGTTCGGCTGCCGGGCCGTCGGCGTCCTGGGCTCAGCCGCCGCCCGGGCCTCCGCTGCCGAAGGAACCGCTGCTGCCGTCGTTCCAGCGAGGGCGTTCCTGCGACGGGCTCGTCCGGTCGCTCATGTTGCCGTGCCCCTTCAGCTGGTGCGGGGTCAGGCGGTCCTCGCTCCTGGGAACCTCCTCGGGCTCCCGGCGCTCACTCGTCTCGCGGACCGGCCCCCCGTCGGGCAGCCGCGGCTGCTCGTCCGGACGCGGTGTGGGCAGTTCCCTGCGCTTGACGCGGACGCCGAGGACGAAGGCCCCCAGCAGCAGGGCCACGACCACCACACCCGCCACGATCAGCCCGATGCCGACGGCGCCACGGCCCGCGGCCATCTCCATCCATGCGCTATTCATGGCACGCGGGTACCCCTGCTCCCCTCCGTGAACCCGCTGGGCACAGGCGGCCGCCGCGCCGGACGGAACCCTTGGGACACCGTGTTTGACCGGCATCCACCGGGGCTACCCGCGCGGTGTGACTTCGACGACATCCCAGCAGGAGCTGTTCCGGTTCCTGGAGGACCGATTCGCCTGTGCGCAGGCGTGCACCGAGTGCGCGCGGGCCTGCGCGCTGCGCGCGAGCCTCGTGGATCCCGACGGCACCGAGAACCAGGAACTCGTACGGCGCAAGGGCATCATGTGCGCGGAGGTCTGCGACGCGACCTGCCGTGTGCTGTCCGAGCAGAACCAGGTGGACGAGAGCAGCATCCGGGTCCAGGTGGAGTGGTGCCGGACCGTGTGCCTGGAGGCCGCCCACGTCTTCGACCGACAACCAGGAGCGGAGGACTCGGCGGCGGCATGCCGGGCATGCGCACGCGCGTGCACGGACTTCCTCGCCACCCTGAACTGACAACGCCATTCCCAATTTCTGAAACACGTTCTACGGTGTGCGCCGACAGGACCGGCCTTGGGAGCCTGGAGGCGCCGTGCACCTCGAATACACGCCCGAGCAGCAGCGGCTGCGCACCGAACTGCGGTCCTACTTCGCCGAACTGGTCCCGGACCACCGGTACGCCCGGAACGGCGACCCGGCCCACCAGAAGCGGTTCTACCGCGAGACCATCCGGCGGCTCGGGAGGGACGGCTGGCTCGGAGTGGGCTGGCCGACCGAGTACGGCGGACGCGGCCTGACGGCCATGGAGCAGTTCATCTTCTTCGACGAGGCCGCCCAGGCCGGCGTCCCGCTGCCGCTCATGGCACTGAACACCGTCGGCCCGACGATCATGCAGTACGGCACCGACGAGCAGAAGGCGTACTTCCTGCCGAGGATCCTCTCCGGCGAGATCGACTTCGCCATCGGCTACAGCGAGCCCGGCGCCGGCACCGACCTGGCGTCCCTGCGCACCAGGGCGGTACGCCAGGGCGACGACTACGTCGTCGACGGTCAGAAGATCTGGACCACCAACGGCGACACGGCCGACTGGGTGTGGCTGGCCGTGCGCACCGACCCGGACGCCCCGCCGCACAAGGGCATCACCATGCTCCTGGTGCCGACCTCCGACCCCGGCTACTCCTGCACCCTGATCAACACCCTCGCCTCCCACGACACCACCGCCAGCTACTACGAGAACGTCCGCGTCCCCGTCTCCCACCGGGTCGGCGCCGAGAACCAGGGCTGGCGGCTGATCACCAACCAGCTCAACCACGAGCGCGTGACCCTGGCCGCCCACGGCACCATGGCGATCCGCGCCCTGCACGACGTGCGGCGCTGGGCGACGGAGACCAAGCTCGCCGACGGCCGCCGCGTCGTCGATCTGTCCTGGGTACGCCGCCTCCTGGCCCGCACCCACACCCGCCTGGACGCGCTGAAACTGCTGAACTGGCAGATGGTCGGCGCGGTCCAGGACGGCACCCTCACCCCGCAGGACGCCTCAGCCGTCAAGGTCTACGGCTCCGAGGCCCGCCGGGACGCCTACGCCTGGCTCATGGAGATCGTCGCGGCCCCCGGCGCCCTGAAGGACGGCTCGGCCGGCGCGGTCCTGCACGGCGAACTGGAACGCGGCTACCGCTCGGCCGTGATCTTCACCTTCGGCGGCGGCAACAACGAGATCCAGCGGGAGATCATCTCGTGGATCGGCCTGGGGATGCCGAGGGTGCGGCGCTGACGGATGTGACCACAGAACGTCAGGTGTCACATACCGAGAAGTCGGCACCGGCATTCCCTGGGGGCAAGAGGACGGCGCGACGCTGAGAATGCGAGCGACGCCCCGTGAATACGCCCGTGTCTCACCCGCGGGAGGTGCCCGTTGATCGACCTCGAGCGGCTGCACCAGGACCTGATGTGTCTCGGGATCGGGGCTGCTCCGCGTGACGGCCGGCACTCCTCACGCGCCGGGCAAGACTGCTCCGCGTGCGTCCAGGACCAGTACCGCCACGTGCAGGGACGTGCGCTGCAGGCCTGATTCCAGGTCGCAGCCGAGAAGCCGTTCGATGGTGTGGAGGCGCTGGTAGTACGCCTGCCGGGACATGCCGGCCCGCTTCGCCGCGTCCGACTTGTTGCCGGCGGCCGCCAGATAGGCGCGCAGCGCCGGCAGCAGGTCGCCGCTGTTGCGGTCGTCGTGCTCGATGAGGCGGGTCAGCTGCCGTTCCGCGTAGCGCTGGAGACGGGTGTCCGCGCACAGGACACCCAGGAGTTCCGGCAGCCGGACATCGGCGGGGACGTAGAACCACCGCTCCGGGGACGCCGGTGTGATGGCCTCCGCCGTCTGCTCGGCCTCCTGCCACGACCGGGCGATCCCGAAGAGGTCGGTGACACCCGGGCCGACGGCGACGACGGCCTCCGGACCGAGTTCCTCACGGACGAGACGGCCGATCCGCTCGGCGACCGGCTGCCAGGCACTGGCCTGCGCCAGGGCGAGGAGTACACCGATCCGTCCCGGAGCCGTCTCACCGACCAGGGCGCGGATGCCGGTCTGTGCCAGAGCCTTCGCGATCCGCTCGTCGAGCTGCTCGCCCTCACCGCCGCGCTGGGCGTGGCGGATGACGACGGCGAAGAGACGGTGCCCGAAGGCCGGCAACCCCAGCGCCTCGGCGCGGGCGCGGGCGTCGGCGGGGGAGCGGAAACGCCGTTCGCACAGGTCCCGCAGCACGGAGCGGTGGGCCCGGCGCTCCCACCAGGCCGGCCCGGCCAGGCGTGCCATGGTCAGCGCGACCGCCGCACGCTCCAGGACCAGGACGTGCTCGGGGTCGGGCTCCGTGTTCAGCCGGCTGTCCAGCAGGACCAGCCGCCCCCACGTTCCGTGGTGGTCCTGCACCGGGGCGATCAGCCATCCCTCCGGGCCGCTCGGCGCGACCTTCTCCAGGGTCGGCGCGGCCCGGGAGCGCCGGGACCAGGCCGACACGACCGGCTCGTACGGCCGCCCGAGCAGCTCGCACATCAGGACCCGGTGGGTGAGATCTTCCAGCACCACGGGCGCTCCGGTGAGCTCCGCGGTCGTGTGCACCAGTTCCTCGGGACTCGCGCCCCGCAACGTCAGACCGGTGAAGATGTCCTGGATGTCCCTGCCGCGGCGCAGCAGTGCCCCCTGGGCGTCGAGGATGAGCGCGTGCACCGTCTGCGTGACGTCGATGAAGCGGACACCACGGGCCAGCTCGACCAACGGCACCTCGCGCGCCCGGCAGGCCGCCACCAGCTCCTCGGGCACCTTCCGATAGCGGTGACCGAGCTCCACGATCAGGCCGGCCGCGCCGACATCGGCGAGCTGGTCGACGTAATCGCGCAGCTCGGAGGCGTCCTCCGGGTACGGCATGCCGGTCGTCAGCACCAGCTCACCGCCCTCCAGGAAGTCGGCCGGATTGAGCAGTTCGGTGACATGCACCCAGCGCACCGCGCGGTTCAGCTGCGACCCACCGGCCAGCACCCGCGGCATCCCCTCGGCCAGCACGGGCAGGCGAAGAACCTCCGTGATGGTCGGGAAGTGCCCGGTTGCGGGACGGCTGGGCGGCATAGGGGGTGCTTTCTTCCGAAGGATCCGGGGGTCACCATCGCATCGGCCCCCCACCGTGACAAGAGGGCGGAGAACACTTTCCGAAGCCTTGTTCCCCGCCATGACAAACCGTCTCGAGAAGCCGGCGAGGTGGAACACAGTGTGGGTTGACCTGCGGGTTCCGGCGGGTCGAAAGTGAACGCCATCCCCGGCAGGGCCGAACCGCAAGGGTCGGCACGGTGTCCGCACCGGTCCGGGGCATCCCTGCCACCCAGCCCACCCCGGCGAAAGGAGCGACTCATGCGCAACCAGAAGCGCGTCGCCGTGATCGGTGCCGGCAGCATGGGCAGCCAGGTCATGTGGCGACTTGCCGCCCGCGGAGCCGAGGTCATCGGCTACGACCGGTACGCGCCGGGTCACGACCGCGGCGCGGCCGGGGGCGAGACCCGCATCTTCCGCGCCGTGCATCTCGGTGACCCCGGGTACATTCCGCTGCTGCGGCTCGCGGACGGGATGTGGGACCGGCTCCAGCGCGAAACCGGCTTCTCGCTGCGCCGCCGCAGCGGATGCCTGGTGATGGGCGAGACCGCGTCCCCGTCGATGCGCCTCCTCCTCTCCGAAAGCACCACCCACCGGCTGGACCACGAGGTACTGGACCGCGAGGAACTCGCCCGCCGGTACCCTCAGCACCGTCTCCCGGACGGGCACACCGCCGTCCTCGACCGGAGGGGCGGCATCATCCGGCCGGAGGCGTCGATCCAGGCCGCCGCCACCCGCGCCGAACAATTGGGTGCCCGGCTGCACCGCTACACCACGGTGCGGGAGATCGCCCCCGCGGCGGGCGGCGGCGTGCACATCGTCACCGACCAGGGCACGGACCACGTCGACACCGCCGTGGTGACCGTCGGCCCCTGGATCAACACCCTGCTTCCGGACCTCCCCCAGACCGTCGACATCCGCCGGCTGATCAGCTCCTGGCATCTGCCCACCCGCCACGACTGGTTCGCGGGCGGCGCCCCCGCCTTCGTACGCAGCACACCCCACGACTGCTACGGGCTCCCGTCGCCCGACGGCATCTCCGTCAAGCTGGGCCTGTCTTTCGCCCGTTATCTGCCGGTACCCGACCCGGAACGACTCGACCGCACGGTCCGCCCCGAAGAACTCGCCACCTTCCGCGAGCTCATCGGTGAACTCATGCCCGATCTGAACCCCGATCCCATCAGGCTGTCGGTCTACATGGAGGGCTACACCGAGTCCGGAAACCCGCTCGTCGGTCATCTCCCCGGCGAGGACGACATCATCGTCATGGCCGGATTCTCCGGCAGCGGCTTCAAGCTCTCGCCCGCCATGGGCGAGATCGCCGCCGACCTGGCGCTCGACGGCACCACGGACCATCCCGTCGGCTTCCTCGCACCGGCCGGAGCCGGCGCCGCCTGATCCCCGGCACACGACCGCCCATCCACCTCTGTGAAGCAAGAAAGCGGAGCACTTCCATGCCCATTCCCTCGTTCCAGTTCCGCCCGAAGTACGTCTCCTTCGACTGCTACGGCACGTTGATCGAATGGCCGATGACGCCCATCACGCGTGAGCTCGTCGGCGACCAGATCCCCGCCGAGCAGTGGGACCAGTTCGTCAAGGAGTTCCGCGGCTACCGCTACGACCAGGTCCGTGGCGAGTACTACCCCTACGAGCAGGTGCTCCAGGACTCCTTCGAGCGGGTCTGCCGCAAGTGGGGCATCAAGGCGGCCCCGGACGCGGGCAAGCGGCTCGCCGACGGCGTGCGCAGCTGGGGCCCGCACGCCGACGTGCCGGAACCGCTGAAGAAGATGGGCGAGAACTACAAGCTCGTCATCCTGTCCAACGCCGACGACTCCTTCCTGCAGGAGAGCGTGCCCCGGCTCGGGGCGGACTTCCACGCGGTCTTCACCGCGGAGCAGGCCGGCTACTACAAGCCCCGCTACGCCGCCTTCGAGTACATGCTCGACCAGCTCGACGCCTCCCCCGAGGACTTCGTCCACGTCGCCTCACACACCCGTTACGACCACATGCCGATGCACGACATGGGCTTCCGCAACCTGGTTCTGCTGGACCGCGGATACGACCCGGTCACCCACGGCTATGACTACGTGACGGTGAAGTCCCTGGACGAGCTCAACACCATGCTCGGCATCTGACGCCGACCCACATCGTCCCGCACGCACAGCCCCGAAGGACCCCGCCGAGCTTGTCGGCGACGCCCGCGTGAAACGCGAAGTACCGGGCGGAGACGTCGTCCTCGGCCGCATCATCGACCCGGCCGACGGCGGGGAGCACACGTCCACGCCCCGGCCGGCGGGCGCGTCTTCCACCGCATGCACGGCCTCACCGTCGTCCCCGGCACCGACTTGCCGCCCCGGCCGTCCCGTGGGACCCCGGCCCGGCCACGCGAATCGGCACCCTCCCGACCCCCGACGCGGGCCTCGGATCACACGAGGCGGACCCCGCGCTCAGCCCTTCATCCCCAGCCGCTCTTTCCCCTCAGCACCACCCCCAGGAGGCACACCATGAGAGACGCCCGTATAGACCGCAGGCTCTTCCTGCGCGGCGTCGGCGGAGCCACGGCGGGTCTCGCCGCCGCGACCGCCCTCAGCGCCTGTGGCACCGGCACCAGCCGCACCGCTTCCACCCGCGCCGGTGGGAAGGGCGGCAAGACGGTGGTCGTCCGTGACAGCGGCGGTTCCTACGGTGCGGCCCTGCAGAAGGCGATCTACACGCCGTTCACCCAGGAGACCGGCATCGCCGTCAAGGTGCTCAACCTGGACGACGCTCCGCTGCTGGCGCAGATCAAGCAGGGCCGGCCGCAGTGCGACCTGATCAACAACTCGATGATGTCCCACACCAAGTACGTCAAGCAGGACGCGCTGGAGGCGCTGGACCTGGACCGGGTCAAGAGCGTGAAGAGCGCGAAGATCCCCCAGGCGCAGGTCACCGACCACGCCATCGGCCACAGCTTCTACGGGCAGTGCATCGCCTACCGCACGGACGCCTTCGATGGTCGCAAGCCGCAGTCGTGGGCGGACTTCTGGGACACCAAGACGTTCCAGGGTTCTCGTGCGATGGTCCACCCGGACGGTGACCTGCCGGAGCTGGAGTTCGCGCTGCTGGCCGACGGTGTGCCGATGGACAAGCTGTACCCGCTGGATGTGGACCGTGCCTTCAAGGTGCTGACCCGGCTGCGGCCGAACATCAAGAAGTTCTGGGACAGCGGCCCGCTGCCGGGTGTGCTGCTGAGCCGGCAGGAGGTGACGATGTCCACCGTCTGGGACGGCCGGATCGCCGACCTGCAAAAGCAGGGCGTGCCGGTGGAGCGGCAGCTCAACGGTATGCGCCGCCAGTTCTCGGGCTACGCCATCGCCAAGGGCGCGGCCAACGTGGACGGCGCCTACCAGCTCATGGACTTCGCGCTGAGCGCCGAGAGCCAGGCCAACCTGGCGAAGGCCTTCCCGTCGAACCCGGCCTCCCCGGTGGCCTACGCCAAGCTCACCGAGGCCGAGCGCAACGCGCTCGCCGGTGCGCCGAAGTACTACGACAAGGGTTTCGACGCGGATGTCGACTGGTGGCTGAAGAACGAGTCGGCCGTCACCAAGCGCTGGTTGGAGTGGGCTCGTGGCTGATTTCGGTGTTGCCACACCGTCGGTGAAGGTGGCCGGCGTCAAGCCGGCCACCGCGACCGGCAAGGCGCTGTCGGTGGTGGCTCTGCGCAAGACCTACGGTGACGTGGTCGCCGTGGACGAGGCGTCGATGGAGATCGCGGCCGGGGAGTTCGTCACCTTCCTCGGCTCGTCGGGGTCGGGCAAGACCACGACCCTGATGATGATCGCCGGGTTCTGTGAGCCGGACTCCGGCACCATCACCGTCGGCGGCCGTGACGTGACGCGGTTGGCGCCGCAGAAGCGCAACCTCGGTTTCGTGTTCCAGCAGTACCTGCTCTTCCCGCACATGACCGTGCAGGAGAACGTCGCCTTCCCGCTCACGCTGCGTGGTGTGGGTAAGGACGAGATCCGCCGCCGGGTGGGGGAGACGCTGGAGATCGCGGGCCTGTCGCGGTTCGCCGGGCGCAAGCCGCGTGAACTGTCCGGTGGTCAGCAGCAGCGCGTGGCGTTGTGCCGGGCGCTGGTCTACCGGCCGCCGGTGATCCTCATGGACGAGCCATTGGGCGCGCTGGACAAGAAGCTGCGCGACCAGCTCCAGGTCGAGATCAAGACCATCCAGCAGGAACTCGGCCTGACCGTCATCTATGTGACGCACGATCAGGAAGAGGCGCTGGTCATGTCCGACCGCATCGCGGTGATGCGCAACGGCCTGATCGAGCAGTTCGACACCCCCAGGGAGCTGTTCGAGCGGCCCAGGACCCCCTTCGTGGCGGACTTCCTCGGCGCGGCGAACTTCCTGCCCGGCCGCATCGAGCAGCAAGACGGCGAGCACACCCTGATCCGCCTCGAGGGCAGTGGCGGCCTGATCAAGGCACGCCGTCACGACCTGGCCTCCGGCGCGCAGGTGAAGGTGGCTGTGCAGCCGGGCCGGCTGCGGGCCTGCGCCACCGACGACGGGTTCTGTACCGGCACGGTCGAGACCGCCACCTACGTCGGCACGCTGGTCCGCGCCGGTGTGCGCATCGACGGCAAGGATGCGCCGCTGCTGCGCCTGGAGGTACCGGCCGGCCGCGGCCCCGTCGCCGGCGAACGGGTCGGGATCACCGCCGACCCCGACGACGTCAACCTCTTCCCCACCGAACAGGGAGGGTGAGCCATGGCCGCCACCCTCACCGCCACCGCGCCCGCCCGTCCGCGCAAGCTCCTGGCCTCGCGCCGCACCCGGGTCGGGATTCTCTACGCGCTGCCGGTCGTCGTCTACTTGCTGGTGCTGTTCATCTACCCGATCTTCAGCACCCTGCTGCTCAGCCTGAAGGACGCGGACGGATCGTTCACGCTGCACTGGTACGCCGAGGCGCTGACCGGGGTCAACCTCTCGGTTCTGATCACCACGCTGCGGATCTCCGCCGAAACAGCCGTGCTGAGCCTCGTCTTCGGGTTCGTCCTGGCCCAGGCGATCTCCCGGCTCAAGCCCATTCTGGCGGGCCTTGCGATGCTGGTCGTCGTTGTCCCGCACTTCATCAGTGCCCTGGTGCGTACCTACGGCTGGATCATCATGCTCGGCGACAAGGGCATGGTGAACGAGACCCTGGCCGCCATGTCGGTCCCCGGAGCGCCGTTCCAGCTGCTCTACAACGAGCTCGGTGTGGTCATCGGCACCACCTCGATGATGCTGCCGTACACGGTGCTGCTGCTGTACGGCGTGATGCGCGGGGTGGACCGGCGGCTGATGGCGGCCGCGGCCAGCATGGGCGCCGGCCGGGTGACGATCTTCCGGAAGGTCTACCTGCCGCTGGTCGCCCCCGGACTGGCCAGTGCCGGACTGCTCAGCTTCATCCTCTCCCTGGGCTACTACATCACCCCGGCCCTGATGGGCGGACCCAACCAGACGATGATCGCCACCCTCATCAACCAGCAGGTCACCAAGGAGAACCAGTGGAACGGGGCCGCCGCACAAGGCGTCATCCTGCTGCTGCTCACCTTCGCCGGACTGCTGCTGGTCAAGGCCGTCACCTCCCTGGGCGCCAGCCGTAAGAAGAGGAGCGCGTCATGATGGAACTGCGCACCAGCCTCGCCGGACGCATCGCCCTGACCGCCATCGCCACCGTGATCCTGCTGTTCCTGGCGCTGCCGATCGTCGTCATCCTCGTCACCTCCTTCAGCAACAACGCCTTCGCCGCCTTCCCGCCCGAGGCGTGGACGCTGAACTGGTACAAGGCCCTGTTCGCCGACGGCAGCAAATGGCCCGCCGCCCTGTCCCTGAGCGCGTTCGTCGCCGCCATCAGCACGGTGTTCTCGCTGATCATCGGCGTGACCGCGGCGACCGCCCTGACGCGCAGCGAACTCCCGCTGCGCTCCGCGGTCTATGCCCTGGTGCTGGGACCGCTGGTCATCCCGCAGATCGTCACCGCCCTCGGGCTGTTCCTGCTCTTCGAGCCCGCCGCGATGCTGGGCAGCCCCATCGCCATCGCCCTCGGGCACACCGTGCTGGCCTCGCCGATCGCGGTGCTGATCCTGATCGCGACCCTGCGCGGGATCGACGAACGCCTGGAGGACGCCGCGGCCAGCATGGGCGCCGGACGCATGACGATCGCCCGGAAGATCACCTTCCCCCTCGCCGCCCCCGGCATGATCGCGGCCGCGATCTTCTCCTTCATCACCAGCTTCGACGAGTTCTACATCTCCCAGTTCCTCTCCTCCGTCGACACCGTCACCCTGCCGGTGCAGGTCTACAACTCCCTGACCTTCGAGATCGACCCCAGCGTCACCGCCGTCAGCGCGCTCCTGACCGCCTTCGCGATCGTCGCCCTGGGCATCGTCGCCCTGGTCCGCTGGATCGGCTCCGGAAAGCAGGGCTCCCTGCTGTCGGTCGAGAACACGGCAGGCGTCGCCAACCCCGCAGGCGAGACGGTGTGACGGCCGACAGCCAGATCGAGCCCCGCTGATCAGCGACCGCAGCCCCGTCGGCCGGGCTCCTGGTGGTGCCCGGCTGCCCCCCTTCGAAACTCCCCGCTAAGGACCCGACATGAAGACGATTCCCTACTGGATAGAAACCGCTGGGGCGTTTCCCGACCGGTCCGGCAAACCACTGACCGAGGACACCGACCTGGTGGTCGTCGGCGCCGGCCTGACGGGTCTGTCCACCGCCCTCCACTCCGCCCGCAAGGGCGCCCGCGTCACCCTCGTCGAGAAGGGCCAGATCGGTTCCGGGGCCTCCGCCCGCAACGGCGGCATGGCGAACCTGGGCTTCACGATCGGCGTGAGCCAGGCCATCCGCCGGTACGGACTCGAACGGGCCCGCGAAATCTACAACTCCTACGGCGAGGCCGTGGACACCGTCGAACGGCTCGTGAACGAGGAGTCCATCGACTGCCAGTTCCGTCGCGTCGGACGCCTCGGAGTCGCCTCCCGCCCCGCCCACTTCGAGAGCAAGAAGGCCCAGCAGCGCGACCTGGCCAAGTACTTCGGCCACGAGACCACCCTCATCAGCAAGTCCGAACTGCGTTCCGAGATCGGCTCCGACGCCTACCACGGCGGCCTGCTCGACCCGTTCAGCGCCGCACTGCACGTGGGCCGCTTCGTGCGCGGCATGGCGGAGGCGTGCGAGCGCACCGGTGTCGAGATCCACGAGCGCAACGCGGCCATCGGCGTGCGGCGTACCGCCGCCGGCCGTTACGAGGTCAGCACCGAGCGCGGTGTGATCCGCGCCGGGCAGGTCATGATGGCCACCGACGCCTACACCGACAAGAACTTCCCGTGGCTGCGCCGCCAGCAGGTCTGCGTGGGCAGCTTCATCATCGTCACCGAGCCGCTCGGCGAGCAGCTCGCCCGGGACATCATCCCCAAGGCCCGCCTCATCGTCGACTCCAACAAGGTCTGCCACTACTTCCGGCTCACCCCGGACAACCGGCTGCTGTTCGGCGGCCGGGCCCGCTTCGCACCGTCCGACCCGACGTCGGACAAGAAGAGCGGAGCCGTCCTGTTCCGTGAGATGTGCGAGATCTTCCCCCAACTCTCCCGGACGAAGATCGAGTACGTGTGGGGCGGCTCCGTCGGCTTCGCCATGGACCGCATCGTGCACGCCGGGCAGACCGACGACGGCGTCTACTACTCCATGGGATACGCGGGTCACGGCGTGCAGATGGCCACCCACATGGGACAGGTCATGGCCGAGGTGATGGACGGCCACCCCGAGGTCAGCCCCGTCCGCGACATCGCCCCGCCCCGCATCCCCCTCTACAACGGCACGGCCTGGTTCCTGCCCTTCGCCGGCGCCTACTACAAGACGCTGGACCGCATCCGCTGACCGGTCGGCAGCACCTCTACACCCACAAGGAGATACCCACGATGACTGTCGTCCGTGATGTTCCCAAGCAGTTGTTCATCGGTGGTGGCTGGCAGGACGCGGAGTCCGGCCGGACGCTGTCGGTCGACGACCCGGCCACCGGCGAGGAACTGTGCCGTGTCGCCGACGCCTCCCCGGCCGACGGACAGCGCGCCGTCGACGCCGCCGTGGCCGCCCAGCCGGCCTGGGCCGCGACCGCGCCCCGGGTACGCAGTGAGATCCTGCGCCGCGCCTACGACTTGATCATCGAACGCACCGAGGACCTCGCGCTGCTGATGACGCTGGAGATGGGCAAGCCCCTGGCCGAGGCGCGTGCCGAGGTCGCCTACGGCGCGGAGTTCTTCCGCTGGTTCTCCGAGGAGGCCGTGCGGATCGACGGCGGCATGATGACCGCCCCCGACGGCAAGAACCGGCTGCTGGTCACCCGCCAGCCGGTCGGCCCCTGTCTGCTGATCACCCCGTGGAACTTCCCGCTGGCCATGGGCACCCGCAAGATCGGCCCGGCCCTCGCCGCGGGCTGCACCGTCGTCCTCAAGCCCGCCCCCCAGACCCCCCTGACCAGCCTCGCCCTGGCCGGAATCCTCACCGAAGCCGGCCTGCCCGCCGGTGTGCTGAACATCGTCACCACCACCGACGCCGCCGGCGTCATCGAACCCCTCCTGCGCGGCGGGCAGATCCGCAAGCTCTCCTTCACCGGCTCCACCGCCGTCGGCCGTATCCTGCTCGCCCAGTGCGCCGACACCGTCATCCGCACCTCCATGGAACTGGGCGGCAACGCCCCTCTGATCGTCTTCGAGGACGCCGACCTCGACACCGCCGTCGAAGGCACCATGGTCGCCAAGATGCGCAACATGGGCGAGTCCTGCTGCGCCGCCAACCGCATCTACGTCCACACCTCCATCGCCGAGGAGTTCGCCGCCCGCCTCGCCGCCCGCATGGCCGCCCTGAGGGTCGGCCCCGGCACCGCACCCGGCACCGACGTCGGCCCCCTCATCGACGCCACCGCCCGCAGCAAAGCCCACGACCTCGTGCAGGACGCCGTCAAACACGGCGCTATGGTCCTGACCGGCGGTGAACTCCCCGAAGGTCCTGGCTGCTTCTACCCGCCCACCGTCCTGGCCGGCCTCACCGCCGAGGCTGCCATCAACGACACCGAGATCTTCGGGCCCGTCGCCGCCCTGGTCACCTTCGACACCGAGGACGAGGCCGTCAGCGCCGCCAACGACACCGAATTCGGCCTGGCCTCCTACCTGTTCACCCAGAACCTCGACCGTGCCCTGCGCGTCGCCGAACGCCTCGAAAGCGGCATGATCGGCCTCAACACCGGCCTGGTCTCGAACCCCGCCGCACCCTTCGGCGGGATCAAGCAGTCCGGCCTGGGCCGCGAAGGCGGCCGCGTCGGCATCGACGAGTTCCTCGAGTACAAGTACATCGCCATTCCCACCGGAGCCTGACATGCCCGACCGCCTCGTCGTCCTGTACCGGGGCAACCGGCCCCCGGCCACAGGACTCATCGAGCGGCTCGCGGACACCGTCTACGCCACCGAAGAGGAACTGCCCTACCTCCTCCCCGGCGCCGACGCCCTCCTGGCCTGGGTCACCATCACCCCCGCCATCCGCGAAGCCTGGCCCGACAACCCCGACAAAGCACCCCGCTGGGTCCACGCGTCCTCCGCGGGCGTCGACTCCTTTCTCTTCCCGGCCCTGGTGGACGATCCGGGTGTTGTCCTGACCAACGCCCGGGGTGTCTACGACCAGCCGACCGCCGAGTACGTCCTCGGACTGATCCTCTCCCTCGCCAAGGACTTCCCCGGCACCTGGGAGCACCAGCAGCGCCGCGAGTGGCGTCCGCGTCCCAGTGACGGCATCACCGGCCGCACTGTGCTGGTGTGGGGCACGGGACCCATCGGGCGGGCCATCGCCCGGCTGCTGACGGCCGCCGGCATGCGGGTGTGCGGCGCCGGCCGCACAGCCCGCCCGGACGACCCCGACTTCGGGACCGTCCACGCCCCGTCCACCGTGCACACGGCACTCGCCCAGGCCGACTACGTCGTCCTGGCCGCGCCGCTGACCCCGGACACCCGGGGCATGGTCGACGCCTCCGTGCTGGCCGCGATGAAGCCGGGAGCACGACTGATCAACGTGGGCCGGGGCGGACTGGTCGACGAGGAGGCGCTCGTCGACCACCTCGCCGCCGGACGGCTCGCCGGAGCCGCCCTGGACGTGTTCGCCCAGGAACCACTGCCCGCCGAATCACCACTGTGGGACATGCCCGGCGTGATGATCTCCCCTCACACGGCGGGCGAGACGACCGGTGAACGGGAGGCGCTCGTCGAGGTGTTCCTCGACAACCTCACCCGGCACATCGAGGGCCGCCCCCTGCGTAACGTCGTCGACAAGCGGCGCGGATACGTGACCGACGAGCCGCACCTCGTCTGAGGACCGACGAGTCGGGCCCGCTGGAAGACCGACGAGCCGCAGCCCGCTCGAAGACAGAGGAGACGCACCTCGCCTGAAGATCGACGAAACACGCCACGTCCGAAACTCGACGAGACGCACCCCGCCCGAGGGGCGAGGAGCAGGCGCCCCGGCCGGTAGCCCCCACCGGTCGGGGCGCGTGCTATTCGCCCTTCCCGCGTCCCAGCACGCTACCGGTCACCGCCAGCACGGACAGCACCACCAGCGCGGCGGCCGGTCCCAGGACGGTCCAGGGGGCCAATTCGGCGTACGGCTGGTTCTCCGAGAGGAGACGGCCCCACTCGGGGGTGGGCGGCTGTTCGCCCAGGCCCAGGAAGCCGAGGGACGCGAGGACCAGGACGGTCGTGGGCAGCCGGAGCAGCGCGTTGCGGAGGAGGGCCGGGATCACCGCCGGGAGCAGGTGGCGGCGCAGCACGTGCAGTCGTCCCGCGCCGAGCGCGACGGACGCGGCGATGTGCCCGCTGGCGCGTTCCTGTTCCAGCAGCGCGGAGGTCTGGGCGGCGTAGGGGCTCCAGCCGACCGCGCACACCGCGCCGGCGGCTCCCCACACCGACGGCCCGGTCACGCCCACGATCAGCAGGCCCGCGAGGACGGCGGGCAGGGTCGACACGACCTCGATCGGGCCCGCGCTCGCCCGCGGTGCCATGCCCAGCAGCAGTCCGGTGACCGCGCTGACCACCGTCACGACGAGGGCGACTCCGGCGGTGCGCAGCGCCCCATGGCCCAGCCGGGCCAGCAGGTCACGGCCCAGGGCGTCGGTGCCCAGGGGGTGTTCGAGGGACGGGGGCAGCAGTCGGGCCGCCGTGTCGACCTGGAGGGGGTCGCGCAGGAGGCCCGCCGTGACCAGGGCGAGCAGGGCGAGGGCGCAGGCGGTGGTGATCCAGCGCAGGGAACGCGGCACCGTCAGCGGGGGGTGGTGCAGCGCCGGCAGGGCGCCGTCGCGCAGAGGCCGGCCGAGGAGGGCGTGACGCAGGGCCCGGATCAGGATGCCCGCGGCGACACCGAGCAGGACCAGTGCCAGAGTCGCCGTCTGCAGCACCGGGAGGTCCTGCGCGACGGCCGAGTCCAGGGCGAGCCGGCCGAGCCCGGGAATGTTGAAGATCTTCTCCACGGCGACCGCGCCGCCGACCAGAGCCACCACGGTGGGCAGCAGCTGCGGCAGTATGCCGGGCAGGGTGCGGCGCAGCGCGTCGCGGCCTATGTGACGGGGCGGGAGCCCGACGGCGTAGGCGGTGCGCGCCCAGGGTTCGTGGAAGGCGGCGGGCAGTGCCTGGTCGAGCATCCCGCCGAGCATCGCACCCGAGGGGATGCCGAGTGCGAGTGAGGGCAGCACCATCGACCGCGGCCCGTCCCACCCGCTGGACGGGAACCACCCCCACCACACCCCGCACACGGTGGCCAGCACCGAGGCGAGCAGGAACTTCGGCAGCGACGCCAGGACGGCGGCCGTGGTGCCGGCCCGGTCCTGCCGCAGCCGGCGCCGGGAACCGAGGAGGACCGTACGGGCGCACACCAGTGCGGCGACCAGCACCGTGACCGCGAACGCGCCCAGCATCAGGGTCAGGGAGACCGACAGAGCCGTCCCCACCTGCGGCATGACCGGTGCGCCGGAGACCCACGAGACGCCCGCGTCCCCGTGGGGCAGGCCGCCCAGCCAGTGCGCGAGGTGGACCCAAGGGCCTTGGTCCAGGCCCAACTGCTCGCGCACGACGGCCAGCTGCGCGGGCGTCGGGTCCTGATCCGCGGAGCGGGCCCGCAGCACGGTGCGTGCGGGGTCACTGCCGGACAGCCACGGCAGCGCGGCCACCGCGGCCAGCAGGGCGGCCCCGGCGAGGGTCCGGCCGGCCGCCGCCCGCCCGATGTACGGGCGGGCGGCGGGGGGGTGAGCGAGAGCCATACCGCTACTTCAGATGCGTGTCGAGGTCGACCAGGGACCGCTCGCGCGGGTCGAGCACGACGCCCTCGACATCGTCGGCGATGCCCTGGACGACCCTCTCGTGGACCAGCGGCACGACCGCGTCCGTGCGGAGGATCTCCGCCTCCGCCTTCATGATCTTCTCCTGGCGCCGCTTCGTGTCACCCTCCGCGGCCGCGGCCTGGATCGCCTTGTCCACCCCGGTGTCCTTCAGCCGGGCGATGTTGTAGACGCCGTCGCTCGTGTAGTCGCTCGCCAGATAGGCGACCGCGTCACCGGTGTCGAGGAGCGTCACGCGGGAGAAGACCAGGGCGTCGTACCGGCCGGCGAGGAGATCACCCTCCATCTGTGTGTACTCGCGGACGTCCAGCTTGACCGTGAACCCGGCCTTCTCCAGGCGCTGCTGGAGGACGGTCGCCGCCTCGGGCAGTTCCGCGCGGTTCGTGATGGCGGCCAGACGCACCGTCTTGCCCTTGGTCTCGGACCTGACCTGGCCGACGCTCGCGGCCCTGGCCCGCCCGGTCACCGGGACGCGCAGGTCGGCGGCCCAGGGGACGGCGGGCCCGAAGAGGCCCTGCGCGGGGTCGGCGTACCCGCCGAAGACGGAGTCGACGAGGTCGGTGCCGTCGACCGCCTCACGGGCGGCCGCCCGCAGGCCGGGGTCGGTGAACACGCCCTTGCCGGTGTTGAGGATCAGACTGTCGGTGCGCACCGAGGAGACCACGTGCCGTGTATCGGCCTTGAGGAGCTTCGCCTGCGAGGTCGGGATCCACTCGACGATGTCGGCCTCGCCGCCGCGCAGGGCGTTGGCGCGTGCGGTGCCGTCTGGGATCCACGTCACGTCGAGGCCCGGAGCCTTCGCCTTGCCGCCCCAGTAGCCGTCGAACCGGTCGAGTGCCGCCCCGCTCTTGCCGGTCAGCTTCGTTATCTCGAAGGGGCCGGTGCCGGTGCCGACCGGACTGACCTTGCCGTCCTTCGCGTACGCCTTGGCCGACAGGATCGCCAGCGCGGGGCTGGCCAGTCGCAGCGGCAGTACCGGGTCGGGTGACTTCGTGGTGAGCGTGACGGTGTCCGCGTCGTCGGCCTTGGCGGTGAGCGTCACGTCGCTCAGCACACGCGGCTTCGGCTTGGCCGCGCCCGCGTGGTCGATCGCGTTGACGACGGCCTCGGCGGTGAGCTCGGTGCCGTCCTGGAACTCGGCCTTGCGCAGCTCGAAGGTCCAGGTGGTGGCGTTGCGCTGCTTCCAGGACTTCGCCAGCGCGGGCGCGGCGACGCCGTTCTTGTCGAGGACGGTCAGTCCTTCGGCGACGGACAACTTGCTCAGCACCGTGGCGTCGTTGCTGTAGGGGGACAGGGCCTGCACGGGAGGGACGGCCAGGGCGATGCGCAGCCGCCCGTCCGGGCCGGCTCCACCGCCCGCCCCGTTGTCGCTCGGTGCGAAGCAGCCGGCCAGCAACGGGGTGAGGGCGAACGCCGTGATGAGGCCGCGGGAGGTGGTGCGCATGAGGGGTCCTGTCGTGTGCGGAGCCGGGCATGCCGTCACGGCCCGGTGCGGGCCTTGATCGGCAAGCGCAATATATAAGGCCAGCCTTACCAAACCCGGCACCGGGTAGGTGAAATCTCAACAGCCGGACGGTTTGCGGTATCGACCAGCTGTTCGGCGTGTGCCATCGTGTGCGCCGGGTGGAGGTGAGGCGCATGACCGGAGAGGACCCGGGGTTGTTCGGTCCGGAATCGGTGACCTGGCAACTGCACGGCGACCCCATGATGTGGGTCGCGGGTGTCCGGGCGCTCTACCTCCAGGCCCTGCATCCCCGCGCGGTACGGGGAGTCATGCAGAATTCCGACTTCCGGCGGGACGCCTGGGGCCGGCTGCTGCGCACCGCCGGCTTCGTCGGAACGACGACGTACGGCACCACCGAGGCCGCCGAGCATGCCGGTGCCAGGGTCCGCAAGATCCACCGCCTGCTGACCGCGACCGACCCGGACACCGGCGAGCGCTACGGCGTCGACGAACCCGCGTTGCTGATGTGGGTGCACTGCGCCGAGATCGACTCCTATCTGCACGTCGCCCGCAGGTCCGGATTCCGGCTCACCGACGCCGAGGCCGACCGTTACATCGCCGAACACCGTCACAGCGCACGCCTGGTGGGCCTCGACCCCGACGCCGCACCGGCGAACCGGGCCGAGATGGCCGAGTACTTCGACAAAGTGCGCCCGGACCTGACCGCCGGACCCGAGGCGCGCGAGGTGGACGACTTCCTGCTCCGCCCGCCGACGCACCCGCTCCTCGTTCCGGCGCGCGAGGTGCTGTGGCGGCGCGTGGCACACCTGGCGTACGCCTCCCTGCCGCCGTACGCCCACGAGTTGTACGGCAGACCGGCCCCCGCACCCGCCGTCGTCACCCGGCAACTGCGCCTCACGGGCCTCCTGCTGCGCCGTGTTCCCGCACGTCTGCGGTGGCAACTCCCGCCCAAACACATCCTGCGGGCCGTGGCGAGGCTCGGCCCGGACGCGCGTCCGGCACCGTACAAACTCGGACGATAGGCCGCCATACTGGGTGGACCAGGAACGGGCGGGCGAACGGCTACCGGGGGGAGCGTCGCGCGACATGGGGGACAGCAGGCTCATCCATGGCCGGTACCGGCTGCTCGATCCGATCGGGCGCGGTGGCATGGGCGAGGTGTGGCGGGCGCGGGACGAGTCCCTGGGCCGGCACGTCGCCGTCAAGTGCCTCAAACCGCTGGGCCCGAACCACGACCACGCCTTCGCCCGTGTGCTGCGGGAACGGTTCCGCCGCGAGGCCCGGGTCGCCGCCGCGCTCCAGCACCGGGGCATCACCGTCGTGCACGACTTCGGCGAGTCCGACGGCGTCCTCTACCTCGTCATGGAGCTGCTGGACGGCCGCAACCTCAGCCAGCTCCTGGAGGACAACAAGCAGCACCCGTTGCCGGTCGCGGACGTCGTGGAGATCGCCGAGCAGGTCGCCGCCGCCCTCGCCTACTGCCACGAACAGGGCATCGTCCACCGGGACCTGAAGCCCGCCAACATCATGCGGCTCGGCGACGGCACCGTGAAGATCTGCGACTTCGGCATCGCACGCCTCGGCCACGACATCGGCTTCACCTCCCGGCTGACCGGCACCGGCATCGCCATGGGCACCCCGCACTACATGTCCCCGGAACAGATCAGCGGCACCGAGGTCGACCAGCGCAGCGACCTGTACTCGTTCGGCTGTGTGCTGTACGAGATCGCCACCGGCGTACCGCCGTTCGACCTCGACGACGCGTGGGCGATCCTCATCGGCCACCGCGACACCCCGCCCCGCCCGCCACGCGAGCACCGCGCGGAGCTGCCCGCATACCTGGAGCAGGTCGTCCTCGACCTGCTCGCCAAGGAACCCGCGCAGCGCCCCGGCGACGCCCGCGAGCTGGCCCGCCGGATCAGCGCGCACCGGGCCGCGCCGACCTGTGCGCCTGCCGTCGCGGCGGGGCACCCGGCCTCCCGCGTGCCGGTGGGCGCCGGCCGGCTGCCGTCCTGGACCCACGGCATGACCACCGGCCGCAAAGCCACCGGCACGGGGCTGCGCACCGCACCGCCCGACCCGGCGTCCGGGCTGTCCGGTGAGTGGATCGCACGACCCGCCTCCGGCCCCGTCGTCGAGGAACCCGTCCCCGCACGGCGGCCCGCGCCGCCCACGGAAGCCCTGACCGCCCTGGCCGGCCGGCACAACGCGGGCCTGAGCCTCGGCCGCCTGGGCCGCTGGGCGGAGTCGGGCGAGGTGCACCGGGCCGTCGCCGCCGAACGCGAGCACCTCCTCGGCCCCGACCACCCCGACACCCTCGCCAGCCGCTACGAGGTCGCCTTCACGCTCAGCCGCACCGGCCGCGCCGAGGACGCCCTGCGCGAGTACAAGCACGTCACCGAGGCCAGAATCCGCACCCTCGGCGCCGAGCACCCCGACACCCTGGCCGCCCGCCAGGAGATGGCCTACCTCCTCGGCCGGCTGGGCCGCCCCTTCGACGCCCACCGCGTCTACACGTCGGTGCTCACCGCCCGGGAGCGCATCATGGGCCCGGACCACCCCGACACCCTGCGCTGCCGCCACAACCTCGCCTTCAACCTCAGCCGTCTCGGCCGCCTGGAGGACTCGTACCGCATGGCCCGCGAGGTGGCTGCGGCCCGCGCTCGCGTGCTCGGCCCGGACCACCCCGACACGCTCGTCACCCGCTACGAGGTCGCCTACGCGCTCGGCCAGTTGGGCCGCTGGCCGGAGGCCCTGGAGACCTACCGCGAGGTCGTCGCCGCCCGCGGCCGCGCCCTCGGCCCCGACCACCCCGACACCCTCGCCGCCCGGCACGAGGTCGGCATCAGCCTCGGCCGCCTGGGCCGCAGTGCCGAGGCCCGGGATCTCTACGACGCCCTGGCCGAGGACCGCACCCGCGTCCAGGGCCCCACCCACCCCGAGACCCTGCGCGCGCGCCACGGCCGCTGCGTCAACCTCGGCCGGCTGGGCCGCTGGCCGGAGGCCCTCGCCGAATCCCGTGAGGTGGCCGCCCTCCGCGAGCAGGTCCTCGGCCCCGACCACCCGGACACCCTGGTCAGCCGTCGCGAGGTCGCCGTCGGCCTCGGCTGGCTGGGTCGCTGGGCCGACGCGCTCACCGCGTACCGGAGGGTGGCCGCCGCCCGCGCACACGTCCTCGGCGCCGACCACCCCGACACCCTCGCCAGCCGCAACGACGAGGCCCATTGCCTGGAACAGCTCGGCCGCGGTGCCGAGGCCGTGGCCCTGTACCGAAGAGTGGCGGCCCTGCGGGAGCAGCGGGCCGCTGCGGGGCGCTGACCCCTGCCGAGCAGGCGAGCGCCGTCTGGCCGACCTCGATCACCCCGTGTTACCAAGAACCATGACCGCACCCGAGGGACCCCGCGCACACCGGACGTACGACGCCGTCATCGTCGGCGGCGGCCACAACGGCCTGGTCGCCGCCGCCTACCTGGCCCGGGCGGGCCGCTCCGTGCTGGTCCTCGAGCGGCTGGACCACACCGGCGGAGCGGCGGTGTCCACCCGCCCCTTCGCCGGAGTCGACGCCCGGCTGTCCCGCTACTCGTACCTGGTCAGCCTGCTGCCCAAGAAGATCGTCCGGGACCTCGGCCTGGACTTCCGCGTCCGCACCCGGACCGTCTCCTCCTACACACCCGCCGAGCGCGACGGCAGGCCCACCGGCCTCCTCGTCGGCGGTGGGGAACGGCGTACCAGGGAGGCCTTCACCCGCCTCACCGGCTCCGACCGGGAGTACCGGGCCTGGCAGGAGTTCTACGGCATGACCGGCCGCGTCGCCCGGCGCGTCTTCCCGACCCTCACGGAACCGCTGCCCACCCGTGAGGAACTGCGCCGCCGTCTCGACGACGAGGAGGCCTGGCGGGTGCTGTTCGAGGAACCGATCGGCAGCGCCGTCGAAGAGCGCTTCGAGGACGATTTGGTGCGCGGAGTCGTTCTCACCGACGCCCTCATCGGCACCTTCGCCGACGCCCACGACCCCTCCCTGAAGCAGAACCGCTGCTTCCTCTACCACGTCATCGGCGGCGGCACCGGCGACTGGGACGTGCCGGTCGGCGGCATGGGCGCCCTCACCGACGCACTCGCCGGCACGGCCCGCGCGGCGGGCGCGGTCCTCGCCACCGGCCACGAGGCGCTGCGCATCACCACGGACGGCCGAACCGCCGAGGTCACGTATCGCACGGCCGACGGCGAAGGCACCGCCGCCGCCCGGCACGTCCTGGTGAACGCCTCACCGCAGGCCCTGGCGGAACTGACCGGCGACACGCCCCCGGCCCCCGCCGAAGGCGCCCAGCTGAAGGTCAACATGCTGCTGAAGCGGCTGCCGCGGCTGCGCGACACCTCCGTCGACCCGCGCGAGGCCTTCGCCGGCACCTTCCACATCGCCGAGGGCTACGAGCAACTGGCCACCGCGCACGCCCAGGCCGCCGCCGGCGACCTGCCGGCCGTACCGCCCTCGGAGATCTACTGCCACTCGCTCATCGATCCGACCATCCTCGGGCCCGACCTGGCCGAGCAGGGCTACCAGACGCTCACCCTCTTCGGCCTGCACACCCCGGCCCGCCTGTTCGAGCGGGACAACGACGCCGTACGGGAGGACCTGCTGAAGTCCACCCTCGCTCAACTCGACGCCCACCTGGCCGAGCCCCTCGCCGGCTGCCTGGCCACCGACGCGGACGGCCGCCCCTGTATCGAGGCCAGGACCCCGCTCGACCTGGAGCGGGACCTCCGCCTGCCCGGCGGCAACATCTTCCACCGCGAACTGAGCTGGCCCTACGCCCAGGACGGCACCGGCCGCTGGGGCGTGGAGACCAGGCACGCCAACGTCCTGCTGTGCGGGGCGGGCGCGGTGCGCGGGGGCGGGGTCAGCGGGGTGCCCGGGCACAATGCGGCGATGGCGGTGCTGGAGAACACCTGCGAGTGACGCCTCAGTCGGCCGACGGCGTCCACCCCACCGATTCGATGCGGGACGCGTCCACCGGGCGTGCCTCGTCGAAGAGGACGCCGTCGGCCGCGTCCACGCGCAGCCCGTCCACGTAGGCCCCGCGGCCGACGTACAGACGGTTCGTCGCGTACCGCCAGCGCAGGGTGAGCTCCCGCCCGGCGGGGACGTCCGCGGTGAGCCCGTGCCAGACACGGCCGGACCAGCCGGTCACCGAGCCCGTCGGATGCCGTTCGGGATCCTCACCGCGACGGGACGTCGTGAAGGGCACCGGCAGCCAGCTCCTGCCACCGTCGGCCGTGGCCTCCAGGACCAGGACGTCGGCCTCGGGTTCGGTGTCCCACCACAGCCCGCAGCGCAGCCGGGCCCGGCCGGACGACGTGTCGAGCGCGGGGAGGGTGAGCGTCGCCGTGGCGGAGACCGCCATGCCGGAGAACCAGGCCCTGCGGCCCCGCACCGGCCGGACCGGGACGGCCCGCGCCAGACGGTTCGCGGCGGCCACCCGGGGAGCCGACCCGGATCGCCAACCGCGCACGGGATGAACCGAGTTGCCCAGAACGACGAGGAACGAGTCGGTCGTCGGGTCGAGCACCAGCGAGGTGCCCGTGAAACCGGTGTGCCCGGCGGTGCGCGGCGTGGCCATCGCGCCCATGTACCAGTGCTGGTAGAGCTCGAAGCCGAGGCCGTGCTCGTCTCCCGGGAAGGCGGTGTTGAAGTCGGTGAACATCAGCTCCACCGACTCCGGCGTCAGGATCCGGGCCTTGCCGTAGACACCGCCGTTGAGCAGCGTGCGGCCGAGGACCGCCAGGTCCCAGGCGTCGGAGAACACGCCCGCGTGGCCCGCGACACCGCCGAGGCCGAAGGCGTTCTCGTCGTGCACCTCGCCCCAGACCAGGCCCCGGTCCAGGCCGGACCAGGGTGGGCGCGCGTCCTCCGTGGCCGCGATCTTCGGCCGCCAGGAGGCGGGTGGGTTGTACCGGGTGCGGCGCAGACCGAGCGGTGCGGTGATCTCCTCACGGAGCAGGACGTCCAGGGTGCGGCCCGTGACCCGCTCCAGCACGAGCTGGAGCGAGATGAGGTTCAGATCCGAGTACAGGTACGCCGTGCCGGGCGCGCTGACCGGCGCCTCGTTCCAGATGAGCTGGAGTTTCTCCTCGTGGGTCGGCGCGCTGTACAGCGGGATCCAGGCGCGGAACCCCGAGGTGTGCGTGAGGAGCTGGCGGATCGTGATGTCCTGCTTGCCCGCGCGTGCGAAGTCCGGGAGATACGAGGCGACTCTCGCCTCCAGCTCCAGTGCGCCCCGCTCCGTCTGCTGCACGGCGAGGATCGAGGTGAACAGTTTCGACACCGACGCCAGGTCGAAGACGGTGTCCTCGGCCATGGGGATCTGCTCGCCGGGCGGGAACTCGATGCCGGTGTCGGTCTTCTCGTCGTAGGCCCGGTAGCGCACCGCCATGCCGAGGGGCCGGTGCAGCGCGACCGTGCCGCCGCGTCCGGCGAGCAGGACGGCCCCCGCGTACCAGGGATGCTTGGGGGAGGGGCCGAGGAACGCCTCCGCGTCGGTCACGAGTTGACGCAGGTGGGAGGGGAGCAGCCCGGCGCGGGCGGGGGAGCCGTGCCGCAGGGTGGGGCGGTGGCCGGTCGCCGCCGGGGCGGCCTCGGCAGGCCCGGCGGGCCACGCGGCGAGGGCGAGCGCACCGCCCAGGGCCAGTCCCACCCTGCCCACGTGACGCCGGGTCGGTCCGCCTCTCGCCGGTTCGCCGGTCACCGCGTACCCCTTCGCCTGAACCGCCTCGGATGTCCCCGGAAGTATGTCCCGCGCGCGCCGCCGTGAATCCGGCGGAGAACCCTCACCGGAATCCCGCACCGGGCATCAATGAATCTGACGGAGCATCAGAAAACCTCTTCCGTCCTCCGGAGGACTCCGGCATCCTGCGCCCATGCAGACGGAGTTGAGCCAGACACTGGGAATCGAGCACGCCGTCTTCGGCTTCACGCCGTTCCCCGCCGTCGCCGCGGCCATCAGCCGGGCCGGCGGCTTCGGCGTGCTCGGCGCGGTCCGCTACACCGCCCCCGACGAGCTCAAGCGCGACCTGGACTGGATCGAGGCACACGTCGACGGCCGGCCGTACGGCCTGGACGTCGTCATGCCGGCGAAGAAGGTCGAGGGCGTCACCGAGGCCGAGGTCGAGGCGATGATCCCCGAGGAGCACCGTCGGTTCGTCCGGGACACCCTCGCCCAACACGCCGTGCCGGAGCTCGCGGAGGGCGAAGCGGCAGGCTGGCGCATCACCGGCTGGATGGAGCAGGTCGCCCGCAGCCAGCTCGACGTCGCCTTCGACTACCCGATCCGGCTCCTCGCCAACGCCCTCGGCTCCCCGCCCGCCGACGTCATCGCCCGCGCCCACGACCGGGACGTCCTCGTCGCCGCACTCGCGGGCAGCGCCCGGCACGCCCGCAAGCACCGGGACGCCGGGATCGACATCGTCGTGGCGCAGGGCTACGAGGCGGGCGGCCACACCGGCGAGATCGCCTCGATGGTGCTCACCCCCGAAGTCGTCGACGCCGTCGCCCCGCTGCCCGTGCTGTCCGCGGGCGGCATCGGCAGCGGACAGCAGGTGGCCGCCGCGCTCACCCTGGGCGCTCAAGGTGTGTGGCTGGGCTCCGTGTGGCTGACCACCACAGAGGCGGACCTCCACTCGCCCGCCCTGACGCGCAAACTCCTCGCGGCCGGCTCCGGCGACACCGTCCGCTCCCGGGCGCTGACCGGCAAGCCCGCACGCCAGTTGCGCACCGAGTGGACCGACGCCTGGGACGACCCGGCCGGACCCGGCACCCTGCCCATGCCGTTGCAAGGACTCCTGGTCGCCGAGGCCGTCTCGCGCATCCAGAAGTACGAGGTCGACCCACTGCTCGGCACGCCGGTCGGCCAGATCGTCGGGCGGATGAACAGTGAACGCAGTGTCCAGGCCGTCTTCGACGACCTCACCCGCGGCTTCGAGCAGGCCGTGGACCGCGTCAACCGCATCGCCGGAAGGAGCGGCCAGTCGTGAGTGCACCCCCCGTGGGCTTCTGGGCCCAGGCCACCGAGAATCCCGGCCGCACGGTGCTCGTCGCACCCGACGGCGAGGAGTGGACCGCCGGGCGCCTGCACGCCGCCGCCAACCGGCTCGTGCACGGCCTGCGTGCGGCCGGTCTCGAACGCGGCGACACCTTCGCGGTGGTCCTGCCCAACGGCGTCGAGTTCCTCACCGCGTACCTCGCGGCCAGCCAGGCCGGGCTCTACCTCGTCCCCGTCAACCACCATCTGGTCGGTCCCGAGATCGCCTGGATCGTCTCCGACTCGGGCGCCAAGGTGCTCCTCGCCCACGAACGCTTCGCCGAGGCGGCCCGCCACGCCGCCGACGAGGCCGGCCTGCCGGGCACCCACCGCTACGCCGCGGGCCGGGTCCAGGGCTTCCGCCCGTACGCCGAACTCCTCGAAGGGCAGCCCGAGTCGGCGCCCGCGGACCGCACCCTCGGCTGGGTCATGAACTACACCTCGGGCACCACCGGCCGCCCCCGCGGCATCCGCCGCCCGCTGCCCGGCAAACCGCCGGAGGAGGCGTACCTCGGTGGCTTCCTCGGCATCTTCGGCATCCGCCCGTTCGACGACAACGTGCACCTGGTGTGCTCGCCGCTCTACCACACGGCCGTTCTCCAGTTCGCCGGCGCGTCCCTGCACATCGGCCACCGGCTGGTCCTCATGGACAAGTGGACACCCCAGGAGATGCTCCGCCTCATCGACGCCCACCGCTGCACCCACACCCACATGGTCCCCACCCAGTTCCACCGCCTGCTGGCCCTGCCCGACGAGGTGAAGGACCGCTACGACGTCTCCTCCCTGCGGCACGCCATCCACGGCGCCGCACCCTGCCCCGACCATGTGAAGCGGGCCATGCTCGACTGGTGGGGACCTTGCGTGGAGGAGTACTACGCCGCCAGCGAGGGCGGCGGCGCCTTCGCCACGGCCGAGGACTGGCTGAAGAAACCCGGCACCGTCGGCAAGGCCTGGCCCATCAGCGAACTCGCGATCTTCGACGACGACGGCAACCGGCTCCCGCCCGGTGAACTCGGCACGGTGTACATGAAGATGAACACCGGTGGCTTCTCCTACCACAAGGACGAGGCCAAGACCCGCAAGAACCGCATCGGCGACTTCTTCACCGTCGGCGACCTCGGCCACCTCGACGAGGACGGCTACCTCTTCCTGCGCGACCGCAAGATCGACCTGATCATCTCCGGCGGGGTCAACATCTACCCCGCCGAGATCGAGTCGGCCCTGCTCGCCCACCCCGCCGTCGCGGACGCCGCCGTCTTCGGCATCCCGCACGACGACTGGGGCGAGGAGGTGAAGGCGGTCGTGGAGCCGGCCCCCGGACACCGGCCCGGACCGGCCCTCGCCGCCGACCTCCTCGACCACTGCGCCCACCGGCTCGCCCGGTACAAGCGGCCCAGGAGCGTCGACTTCATCACCGAGATGCCCCGCGACCCCAACGGCAAGCTGTACAAGCGGCGGCTGCGGGAGCCGTACTGGCGGGGCCGGACGCGTCCGGTGTGAGGCCCTTGCAGACGTCGGCCGCCGCGGCGCCCCTCGCGCAGGGCCGCCGCAGTCGAACGCGATGTCACCGGCAACGCCGCGGGTCTCGGCCATGTCGCCGCCGTCGCCCTCCTCGCACAGTGGTGGACCGCCCGGCGCCCCCGGCGGGGCGCGATCGCGGTGCGGCCGTGGCCTCCGTCGGCACCCGCTCCCTGTCCCGCTACCTGGCCCACGCCCTGCTCTTCACCCCGGTGCTGGCCGCCTGGGGGCTCGGCCTCGGTGGGCGCCTGAGCAGCGCCGCCATGGCCCTGTTCGCCTTCGCCGTCCGGCTGGTCACGGTGGCCAAAGCGCACGCCATGGAGCGGGCCGGCCGCCGGGGCCCGGCCGAAGTGGTGCTGCGGCGGCTGATGTACGGGCCCCTGACGTGAGGGGGTGCCGCCCCGTGGAACGGCACCCCTCGCGCAGGGTCAGCCGTGCTCGTGCACCCGCACGACCTCCAGCTTCGGCGAGGACAGGATGTCCTTCTCGCAGAAGCGCGACGTCACCCACTTCTCACCGGAGAACAGCCGCGTCTGATCCGCGAAGTGCGGCGACTTCGGATTCGACGACTGGGAGTACGTCAGCAGCGTGCGCGCCACCGGGCAGCCGCCGCCGTCCCAGCCGACCGCCTGCAGATGGCTGGACCCGAACGGCACCTGCGTGTAACCGCCACCGGCCGCGTCCCACATCGGCTCGATCACGTTCCACACCCCGAGCCGCCCCGCGCCGCCCGGCACGGGCAGGCGCTCACCGTCGCGGACGACGAACTGGTGCGCGCCGAGCGGCGCGTCGAGCGCGATGCCCGCGGCCCGCAGCTCGGCCACCGCGTCGGCGAGGGCCGTGGGGAAGCCGGGAGCCTCCGTGTTCAGCGTGTTCGGGGTGCGGACCGGGTCCGCCGCCGAGAAGGGCACCTTCCACAACCGGTCGGCCGGCACCGCCTGTTCGAGCCTGCGCCAGAACCGGTCGAAGAGCAGCGCTCCCCGGCTCCCGGTGTCCATGGTGCGGTCCCACCCCTTCAGCACCGCGCAGGCACCCGACACATCGACGGCTTCGCCGCCACTGCCGGTCGCCGTGCCGCCGGGCAGCGCGGCACACGCCCGAGCCACGTCCCCGGCGGCGAGATCACCCGCGGGCACCCGATTGGCGAACTGCTGCCGCTGCAGGTCGCGTACGGTCAGACCGCCCCGGTCCGCCATCGCCGCCACGTCCTCGATCGCGCCCCGGGTGCGCAGGCCGAGCTGGGTGCCCACCGTGCCGAAAATCCGCTCGTAACCGGTGAGGGGCCGGTCGGCGTTGGTCATCCACGCGGTGCCGTTGGAGTTCTCCGCGTACGGGGCGTCCTTCAGCGTCGGCATCCGCTCCGGCCCGAAGATGCCCGGTACGACGGCGTCCGGGTCGCTGCCGAGGGCGCAGTCGCCGCGCGAGCCGTCGAGGATCGCGATCCCGGACGCCGGGTAGGTGGTCCTGCCGAGTTCCGTCGAGCAGCGTTCGGCCAGCTCGTCGGTGATGCGGGGGAGTACCTGGGACTGGGTGTAGAGGGAGTGTCCCGCGCGGTCGGCGGCGAGCGTGTTGACCCAGGGGATGCCCTGGTGCCGGGTGAGGGAGGCGAGGACGTCGGCCGTGCTGCGCGCCTTGCCGAAACCGAGCGAGGTGTCGGCGAAGCGGAGGTTCGCGGCGTTGGGGTCGTGCAGGGCGTACGCCGTCTGTCCGGTCCACGGCAGCGGGACCTGAGGGCTGAGGGAGGTGACGACCGGCCCGTAGCGGGTCCACCACTGGGTGCGTGTCACCGGTGTGCCGTCCTTCACGGCGACCGTCACGGTCCGCTTCGTCATGTGTTCCGGCCTGCCGTCCACGAGGTAGACCGTGGGATTGGACGGATCGAGCGTCAGCCGGTGGAAGTTGGCCGGGATGCCGGTGGAGACGGTGTGGCTCCAGGCCACATGTGCGTTGAACCCGATGGAGATCGCCGGAGTCCCGAGCAGGGACCCGCCGGAGACGTTCAGCCTGCCCGGGATCGTCTGCTGCGACTGCCAGAACCGGCGTCCGCCGTCCCACGGGTAGTGCGGGTTGCCCAGCAGCAGACCACGGCCGTTCGCCGTCGTGTCACCGCGGAAGGCGACCGCGTTGGAGCCCATGCCCGGGTCGCCCCACAGCTCGTCGGCCGCCTTCGCCACGGCCTTCGCGTCCGGCGTGCGGGCGGACGGGCTGCCGGATGCCGCGGTGGCTTCGGTCGGCGGCCGCGCGGCCGTGATCGTGTCCACGAAGCGCCCCTCGCCGGATATCGAGGCGATGGCGAGACCGCGCGCGGCCACGTCCCCTTCGGTGACCGGCCGGACCCAGGACGCGCCCGCACAGGCCGGATCGGTGATCTTCTTCTGCTTCAGCCAGGCGTTGTACCCGGCGGCCCAGCCCCGCATCATGTCCCGGACCTCACGGCTGGGGCCCGCGGGCGCCTTCTCGGCGAGCAGCTTCTCCACGGTGCGGCTGACGCGCACCCCGCGGAAGTACAGGTCGCTGGCCAGGTTCGTCCTGGCCCCCGAGAGAGCGCCACCGGCGGCCGCGTCGGGGCCGAAGTACCGGGACCGCTCGCCCCGCAGGGTCACGAACCCGTCGGCGAGGGTGCAGACCTCGTCGGCGGCCTGCGCCCAGCCCGTACCGAAGCCCAGGTCCGCGTAGTTCTTCGCGAGGATGTGCGGAATGCCGTACTCGGTGTAGCGGATGACGGCCGACAGCCCGTCACGGGACGGGTGTTGCCCTGCCGGCCACCCGGTCGTGGCGGCGGTCGCGGGTAACGCGGTCGCGGCGGTGAACAGGGCCGTGGCCCCGAGAACGAGACGTCTCAGACGGCTGCGCATCGTGCCTCCGACATCGTCGAGGGAAAGGAGCGTCGAATGTGAAAACATGATTCCGACGTCCGTTGGCTTCACGACAGCGGACGCCGTCCACGGACGGCAGGTTGCTCACCGGCCCGCCCGCCCGCCACGGTCCGTGCGCTCGGGGGTCCTTGACCTCCCCGGGCGGTGAACCGAGGATCATGTGTCATGACGACGCCCGGACACGGCAGCACGGTCGACCAAGTCCTGCGGCGCAGCGCCGGGCGCACACCGGCGCGCGTCGCGGTGGAGTACGCCGATCGCACCTGGACGTACGACGAACTCGACACCGCCGTCTCCCGCGCGGCGAGTGTCCTCCTCGGCCAGGGACTCTCCCCGGGCGACCGGGTCGGCGCCTACGGCCACAACTCCGACGCCTACCTGATCGCCTTCCTGGCCTGCGCCCGCGCGGGCCTGGTGCACGTACCCGTCAACCAGAACCTGACCGGCGACGACCTCGCCTACATCATCGGCCAGTCCGGCAGCTCCCTGGTCCTCACCGACCCGGACCTGGCAGCACGACTGCCGCCCGGAGTAAAGACGTTGCCGCTGCGCGACGCCGACGACTCGCTCCTCGCGCGGCTGCCGGGGGCACCCTCCCACGACGGCCCCGAGCCGCACACCGAGGACCTCGTCCAGCTGCTGTACACCTCCGGGACGACGGCTCAGCCCAAGGGCGCGATGATGACGCACCGGGCTCTGGTGCACGAGTACCTGAGCGCCATCACCGCCCTCGACCTCGGTGCGGGCGACCGCCCCGTACACTCCCTGCCGCTCTACCACTCGGCGCAGATGCACGTCTTCCTGCTGCCCTACCTGGCCGTGGGCGCGACGAACATCATCCTCGACGCACCCGACGGCGACCGGCTCTTCGACCTGATCGAGGCGGGCCGCGCGGACAGCCTGTTCGCGCCCCCCACCGTATGGATCGCCCTGTCCAACCGCCCCGACTTCGCCACCCGCGATCTGCGCGGCCTGCGCAAGGCGTACTACGGCGCGTCGATCATGCCGGTCCCGGTACTCGAACGGCTGCGGGAACGCCTGCCCGGCCTCGCCTTCTACAACTGCTTCGGGCAGAGCGAGATCGGGCCCCTGGCCACCGTCCTCGCGCCCGACGAGCACAAGGGCCGTATGGACTCCTGCGGCCGGACGGTCCTGTTCGTCGACGCACGTGTGGTCGACGAGAACGGCGAGGACGTACCCGACGGCACCCCCGGCGAGATCGTCTACCGCTCCCCGCAACTGTGCGAGGGCTACTGGGACAAGCCGGAGGAGACCGCCGAGGCCTTCCGCGACGGCTGGTTCCGCTCCGGCGATCTCGCGGTACGCGACGCGCACGGCTACTACACGATCGTCGACCGGGTGAAGGACGTCATCAACTCCGGTGGCGTCGTCATCGCTTCGCGCCAGGTCGAGGACGCGCTGTACACCCACCCCCAGGTCGCCGAGGCCGCGGTCGTGGGCCTGCCGGACGAGCGCTGGATCGAGGCGGTGACGGCCGTCGTCGTCCCGCGCGGCGAGGTCTCGGAGACGGAACTGATCGACCACGTCCGCGACACACTCGCCCCCTTCAAGGCGCCGAAGCGGGTGGTGTTCGTGGAGGAGCTCCCGCGCAACGCCAGCGGGAAGATCCTCAAACGGGAACTGAGGAGCGACCTCGGGAACGCCTGACGCGCCCGGGCCGGACAAGCCGGTTGTGCCGGACCGGCACCCGGCACCAGGATCGAGGCCATGCCGATCTTCAGCGCCCCGGACGGGACCCGACTCACCTTCCACCCGCGCGGCCGGGGCGAGCCGCTGATCGTGCTGCCCGGCGGCCCCATGCGGGCCTCCGCCTACCTGGGGAACCTGGGCGGACTGGACGCCCACCGGCAGTTGGTGCTGCTCGACCTGCGCGGCACGGGGGAGTCCGAGGTGCCGGCGGATCCCGCGACGTACCGATGCGACCGGCTCGTGGAGGACGTCGAGGCGTTGCGGCTCCACTTGGGCCTGGAACGGATGGACCTGCTCGCACACTCGGCGGGCGGGAGCCTCGCCCTGCTCTACGCGGCCCGGTTCCCGCAGCGGGTGGGACGGCTGGCGCTGGTCACCGCCATTCCGTGGGCCATGGGGTGGCCGGCGACGGCGGGGGATCGGCTGGCGGCGGCGCGGCAGCGGGCGTCGGAACCCTGGTTCGCGGACGCGTTCCCCGCGTTCGAGGCCTGGCTGGGCGGCACGGGTGAATTCGACCCGGTGTTCCTCCCGTTCTTCTACGGGCGCTGGGACGACATCACGCGCGGCCACGCCGACCGCGAGGAGACCGAGACCAACGACGACGCGGCGGATGCCTTCAGTGCCGACGGCGCCTACGATCCGGAGGCGACACTAAGTGCCCTCGCCCGGCTGACAGCCCCCGTTCTGGTCCTGGCCGGGGGAGTCGACGGCGGCCCGGCCCCGTCCCTGGCCCGCCGGAGCGCCGACGTCTTCCGGGCAGCCGAGTTCGCGGTGCAGCCGGGCGCGGGACACTACCCCTGGCTCGACGACCCGGAGTGGTTCGCGCGGCGCGTGGCCGCCTTCTTCTCCTGACCCGTGCGGTACGCCCCGCCGCCGTCGGCACAGTGGCCTTTCGCCGTCGTGGAGGAGTTCCTCAGCCCTGCGGACCGTACGCCGTCATGAAGCGGTCGCGGAACTGGTCCATGCCCCACCGGGGCGCGTCCCCGGCCGGCTTGAGGCCGTCCGTCCAGCCCCAGCCGGCGACCCGGTCCAGGACCCTCTTGTCGTGGGCCACGATCGTCACCGGCACGTCCTTGCCGGTGTCCCCGGCGGTGACGGTCGGCACCGGCTGGTGGTCACCGAGGAAGACCACCACCGTGTCCTCGTCGCCGTAGCGCTCGACCCACTCGGTCAGACTGCGGAGCGAGTACTCGATGGCGCGCCGGTACTCGGTGCGGACCTTCTCCGGGTCCTTCCAGACCTCCGCGGGGTCGGTCCCCTCCTTCTTGATCCGGTGGAACACCGAGCCGTCGCCGAGGTCGTCCCAGTCGATCATCCGGGCGATGGGGGACCAGGGGTTGTGGCTGGAGGCCAGGATGATCTCCGCCATGATCGGCTCACGGTCCTTCTTGCCGTGCTCCAGGCGCTGGAAGGCCTCCATGCTGAACTGGTCGGGGACGGGCGTCCAGCTGAAGTAGGGGCCGTGATAGCCGAGGTTCTCGGAGTCGTAGATGTGGTCCAGGCCGAAGAACTTGCCCTCCGGCCAGGCGCGCCGCACACCGGGCACGATGCCGACGGTGCGCCAGGCACCCGACTTCCCGAAGTATTTCGTCAGCGTCATGCGATCGCTCGTGGTCAGACTCCGGTACCGCTGCTGGTTCTTGATCCACAGCCCGGACAGGAAGGTCGAGTGGGCGAGCCAACTGCCCGCGCCCGTCACCGGCGACCGCAGCCAGCCGCTGCGCGACTCGAACCCGGCCGCCTTCAGCCTGCCGGTGCCCTCCTTGAGGACGGCGTCGGTCTGCCGCGCCATCGCCGGGTCGTCGATCGCGACCCGGCCGTAGCTCTCGATGAACGTGAACAGGACGTCCTTGCCGCGCAGT
Organism: Streptomyces sp. NPDC092370; assembly: GCF_044755265.1. Taxonomy (NCBI): domain Bacteria; kingdom Bacillati; phylum Actinomycetota; class Actinomycetes; order Kitasatosporales; family Streptomycetaceae; genus Streptomyces; species Streptomyces sp. NPDC092370. The sequence continues at coordinate 171,818 of NZ_JBIVQO010000010.1, forward strand.
CCCGTGAGCAACTGGTCGGGCGGTGTCTTCGCGAAGGCGTCCACAGCGGCCTGCTTGTCGAAGATCCGGGCGTCCTGAAGTCCCGCCCGCACCGCGTCCACACGGTTGCCGATGAACTCGGCAGTGCCCTTGGTGGCGATCGGCACGGTGCCGATCTGCACGCCCAGGGTCATGCAGGTGATCCAGGCCGTGCCGAGCATCAGCACCGTGCGGCCGGCGGCAGGCCGGTGCCGGGTCATCAGGTTCGTCAGCCGCACCACCGCGAGCGTGGTGAGGACGAGCAGCGCCACGAACAGGACGATCACCCCGGTCACGGCCAGCACCTGTCCGGTCCGGCCGAACGTCTCCCGGAGGAAGTCCGTCGCGTTCTCGACCAGGATCCAGTCCAGCACCAGGTCGAACGGCCGGGCCAGAATCTGGTAGAAGCCCATATCGACGAACTTCAGGACCGTGACGAGCCCCAGGAACACGCCTGTGACGACCGCCGTGATCCGCCGGGGCTTCGGCGGCAGTGCGAGCAGCAGCCCGGCGAGCAGCACCCCCTCGGCGGGGATGCGGACGAACGAGGGGAACTCGAGGCGCTCGATCCGGTTCGGCATGAGCAGCGCGAACAGCACGAGCGCACCGGCCGAAACGGTCGTCCCGATGGAGACCCCGCGTGCCGTACGCGGGTAGTGGCGCCGCCAGCCGAACCAGCCGGGCTTCGCCGCGCCGGACGGCGTCGCCTCCGGCGGCTGTCCGGAAGGGGGCTCCTGTGCCGGGGGAGCGCTCTGCGGGCCGTCCGCGGCGGTGTCGTCCTTTGGATCGGCCGTGGCGCTGTCGTCCTCCGGAATGTCCGCGGCGGTGCCGTCCTCCGGGTTCGCCGTTGCTGTGCGGTCCTCCGGGTTCGCCGTTGCGGTGTCGTCATCCGGTTCCGCCCTGCCCTCGGTCGTGTCCGAAAGCTGACGGGAGCGAGTGAAGAGCGACACCCGGTGGTCCTTCCGTGCGGTCTTGCCGGCATGCGAACAGGACTCGGGTGAGCGAGCCTGCCATCACCAGTACGTCCGCACGTCACCTTAGGTTCAACGTGCCGGCCGGAGAATCACCGGTCAGCCGTCACCGCGACCTCACGCGCCCACCGGTAGTCGGCCTTGCCGCTCGGCGACCTCCGAATCGAGTCGGTGATCACCAGTTGGCGCGGGATCTTGTATCCGGCGAGCCGGTCACGGCAATGGGCCTGTACGTCCCGCAGCGAGGGCCGCGGCGCGCCCGGGCGCAACTGCACCACCGCTGCCACATGGTGACCCCACCGGGGGTCCGGTACCCCCGCCACCAGCGCGTCGTAGATGTCCGGGTGTGACTTGAGGGCCTGCTCGACCTCCTCCGGATAGACCTTCTCGCCGCCGGTGTTGATGCACTGCGAGCCCCGGCCCAGGACGGTGACCACGCCCTCCTCGTCGACGGTGGCCATGTCGCCGAGTAGCACCCACCGCTCGCCGTCCCTCTCGAAGAAGGTCCCGGCGGTCTTGACCGGGTCGTTGTAGTAGCCGAGCGGCACATGTCCGCACTGGGCGATCCGGCCCACCTCCCCGGCTGCCACCGGCTCGTACGTGGCCGGATCCACCACCTGCGTGCGGGCGTTGACCCGAACCCGGAAGCCCCGCTCCGGTCCCGAATCCTCGGTCGCCGTCCCGTTGAAGCCCGACTCCGAGGAGCCGAAGTTGTTCAGCAGCATGGCGTTCGGCACCAGCTCCTGGAACTGCCGGCGCACCGTGTCCGACATGATCGCGCCGGACGACGAGACACTGAACAGCGACGAGCGGTCGATGTGCCGCAGCGGACCGCTCAGCGCGTCGATCAGCGGCCGCAGCATCGCGTCGCCCACCAGCGAGATGCTGCTGACCTTCTCCTTCTCCACGGTCCGCAGTACCTCCTCGGGCACGAACTTGCGGTGGATCACGACCCGCTGCCCGAAGTGGAAGGCGATGAAGGCCGTGAGGGTGGAGGTGCCGTGCATCAGCGGGGCCGTGGGGAAGAAGGTGAGCCCCGCACCGCCGGCCGCGACCCGCTCGGCGAGCTCCTCCGGCTTCTTCACCGGCTCCCCGGTCGGCGCGCCCCCGCCGAGGCCCGCGAAGAACAGGTCCTCCTGTCGCCACATCACACCCTTGGGCATCCCCGTCGTGCCGCCGGTGTAGATGATGAACTGATCGTCGGCCGAGCGGGCGGGGAAACCGCGCTCGGACGACCCCGCGGCCTCCACCTGCGCGAACTCCACACAGGGCACCGCGGCGGCGCCCGGCGCGGGAGCACCCACCCGGATCAGATGCCGCAGCTTCTCCACCCGGGGGCGAGCCGCCGCCACCCGGTCCGTGAACTCCGCCTCGAAGACCAGCGCGACCAGGTCGGCGTCCCGGTACAGGTACACCAACTCATCTTGCACATAGCGGTAGTTGACGTTAACCGGGACGATCCGCGCCTTCAGGCAGCCCAGTACCGTCTGCAGGTACTCCACACCGTTGTAAAGGTGGAGCCCGAGGTGCTCACCGGGGCGTACACCGCTGTCGAGCAGGTGGTGGCCGACGCGGTTGGCGGCCGCGTCCAGCTCCGCGTATGTCAGTCGGCGCTCCGCGCCCGTGCCGGGATGGTCGGCGTACACCAGCGCCTCACGGTCGGGGACGACGTCGACGACCGACTCGAACAGGTCCGCAAGGTTGTACTCCACCGCTCCTCCTGACCCCGGGCGTGCCTGGCATCGGACGGTTCGCCGGTCATCAGAGCAAAGGGCGGTCCAACTGTGAAGGGCCCGCGCGAAAGAATCTGACTGTCTGTCAGAAAACCCTTGAAGTGCTTCCCGCCCTACTGCAACCTGTTCTCGTTCCATGAGAGGGGAGTTCGCCATGGGCGGGACGGAACACCTCACCGTGCAGCGTGAAGGCGCCACACTGGTGCTCACGCTCAACAGGCCGGAAGCCAAGAACGCGCTCTCACTGCCGATGCTCGTCGGCCTGCACGACGGGTGGCTGGAGGCCGACGCGGACGACTCGGTCCGCTCGATCGTCCTCACCGGCGCGGGCGGCTCCTTCTGCTCCGGCATGGACCTCAAGGCCCTCGCCGGCGACGGCATGGCCGGAGAGGAGTACCGCGACCGGCTCAAGGCCGACCCCGACCTGCACTGGAAGGCGATGCTGCGCCACCACCGCCCACGCAAGCCGGTGATCGCCGCCGTCGAGGGGTACTGCGTCGCGGGCGGCACCGAGATGCTCCAGGGCACCGACATCCGCGTCGCCGGCGAGTCCGCCACCTTCGGCCTGTTCGAGGTCAGGCGCGGCCTGTTCCCCATCGGTGGCTCCACGGTCCGGCTGCAACGCCAGATCCCGCGCACCCATGCCCTGGAGATGCTCCTCACCGGCCGCTCCTACAGCGCCCCCGAAGCCGCCGCCATCGGCCTGATCGGCCACGTCGTCCCCGACGGCACCGCACTCGACAAGGCGCTTCGGATCGCCGGGCAGATCAACTCCTGCGGCCCGCTGGCCGTGGAAGCCGTCAAGGCCTCGGTGTACGAGACGGCCGACATGACGGAGCCGGACGGCCTCGCCGCGGAACTCACCCGCGGCTGGCCGGTCTTCGACACCGCCGACGCCAAAGAGGGCGCCCGAGCCTTCGCGGAGAAGCGACCGCCCGTCTACAAGCGCGCCTGACCGTGCGCGCCCGACCGAAGGAGCCCTCCGGCATGCCCGAAGTCCTCAAAGCGCCCCTCGTCGTCGAGTTCCCCTTCACCCGCTCGCTCGGCCCCGTCCAGAGCGCCTTCCTGACCGGCCTGCGCGAAGGCGTCGTCCTCGGCGTCCGCACCGGCGACGGCCGCGTCCTCGTTCCGCCCGTCGAGTACGACCCCGTCACCGCCGAGGAACTCCGCGAGCTCGTCGAGGTCGCCCCGACCGGCACGGTCACCACCTGGGCCTGGAACCCCGCCCCGCGCCGCGGCCAGCCCCTGGCCACGCCCTTCGCCTGGGTCCTGGTCCGCCTCGACGGCGCCGACACCGCCCTCCTGCACGCCCTCGACGCCCCTGGGCCCGCCGCCGTGCACACCGGCATGCGCGTCCGCGTCCGCTGGGCGGCGGAACGCACCGGCGCCGTCACGGACATCGCCTGCTTCGAGCCCCACTCCGGCCATCGGGCCGAACCGACGGGACACACCGGCGAGTTCGGCGACCCCGTCACCGGCATCGTCGCCGCCGCCCGCCTCGACTACACCTACTCGCCCGGCCGCGCCCAGACCGCCTACATCAACGCCCTTTCCGGCCGCCGGACCGTCGGCGAACGCTGCCCGGCCTGCCGCAAGGTGTACGTCCCCCCGAGGGGTGCCTGCCCGACCTGCGGGCTCGCCACCTCCGAGCAGGTCGAGGTGGGCCCCCGCGGCACGGTGACCACGTACTGCATCGTCAACATCAAAGCGAAGAACCTCGACATCGACGTGCCGTACGTCTACGCCCACATCGCCCTCGACGGCGCCGACCTCGCGCTGCACGGCCGGATCGGCGGCATCCCGTACGACGAGGTCCGCATGGGGCTGCGCGTCGAACCCGTGTGGACGGAGGGCGCCCGCTACCCCGACCACTACCGGCCCACGGGCGAACCCGACGCGGACTACGACACCTACAAGGAGCTGCTGTGACGAGCGCACCGCGGGACCGCGAGATCGCCGTCGTCGCCTTCGCCCAGACCGGCCACCGGCGCACCAGCGACGAGCTCTCCGAGGTGGAGATGCTGATGCCGGTGCTGCACGAGGTCCTCGGCCAAACCGGCCTGAAGACCGCCGACATCGACTTCACCTGCTCCGGCTCCAGCGACTACCTCGCCGGCCGTGCCTTCTCCTTCACCCTCGCCCTCGACGGCGTCGGCGCCTGGCCCCCGATCTCCGAGTCGCACGTCGAGATGGACGGTGCGTGGGCCCTGTACGAGGCCTGGACCAAACTCCTCAGCGGTGAGGCCGACACCGCCCTGGTCTACGCGTACGGCAAGTCCTCGCCCGGCTCGGTCCGCGACGTCCTGACCCGCCAGCTCGACCCCTACTACGTGGCCCCCCTGTGGCCCGACTCCGTGGCGCTCGCCGCCCTCCAGGCGCAAGCCCTCATCGACGCCGGCGACACCGACGAGCCCGCCCTCGCCGCCGTGGCCGCACGCAACCGTGAAGCGGCGATCGCCAACCCCCACGCACAACTGCGCGGCCCCGTGCCACAGGGCGACTACCTCGTACAGCCCCTGCGCACCGGCGACTGCCCGCCCGTCGGGGACGGGGCCGCCGCCGTGATCCTCGCCGCGGGCGACCGGGCCCGTGCGCAGTGCGCACGTCCCGCCTGGATCCGCGGCATCGACCACCGTATCGAGGCCCATGCCCTCGGAGTGCGCGACCTGACCGACTCACCGTCCACCCGACTGGCCGCCGAGCGGGCCGGAGCCTTCGAACGACCCGTCGACACCGCCGAACTGCACGCGCCCTTCACCGCGCAGGAGATCGTCCTGCGCAAGGCCCTCCGGCTCGGCGACGAGGTGGAGGTGAACCCCTCCGGCGGGGCCCTCGCCGCCAATCCGATCATGGCCGCCGGCCTCATCCGCATCGGAGAGGCCGCCGCCCGCATCCACCGCGGCGCGTCCGGCCGCGCCCTCGCCCACGCCACGTCCGGCCCCTGCCTCCAGCAGAACCTGGTCGCCGTCCTCGAAGGGGAATCCCGATGAGCAAGGAGCCCGTGGCCGTCGTCGGCATCGGCCAGACCAGGCACGTCGCGGCCCGCCGGGAGGTCTCGATCGCCGGACTGGTCCGCGAAGCCGCCTCCCGCGCCCTGGAGGACGCCGCGTTGACGTGGGCCGACATCGACGCCGTCGTGATCGGCAAGGCGCCCGACTTCTTCGAGGGCGTCATGATGCCGGAGCTCTACCTCGCCGACGCCCTCGGCGCCGTCGGCAAACCCATGCTCCGCGTGCACACCGCCGGCTCCGTCGGCGGATCCACCGCGCTGGTCGCCGCGAACCTCGTCGCGGCCCGCGTCCACGGCACGGTCCTCACCCTCGCCTTCGAAAAGCAGTCCGAGTCGAACGCCATGTGGGGCCTGTCCCTGCCGATCCCCTTCCAGCAGCCCCTGCTGGCCGGGGCGGGCGGGTTCTTCGCCCCGCACATCCGCGCCTACATGCGCCGCAGCGGAGCTCCCGAGACGATCGGCGCCCTCGTCGCCTACAAGGACCGCCGCAACGCGCTCAAGAACCCCTACGCCCACCTGCACGAGCACGACATCACCCTCGACAAGGTCATGGCGTCACCCATGCTGTGGGACCCGGTCCGCTACTCGGAGACCTGCCCCTCCTCCGACGGCGCCTGCGCCATGATCCTCACCGACCGCGCCGGAGCCGCCCGGGCACCGCGACCGCCCGCCTGGATGCTCGGCGGCGCGATGCGCAGCGAACCGACGCTCTTCGCCGGCAAGGACTTCGTCTCCCCGCAGGCCGGGCAGGACTGCGCGGCCGACGTCTACCGGCAGGCCGGGATCACCGACCCCCGCCGCGAGATCGACGGCGCCGAGATCTACGTGCCCTTCTCCTGGTACGAGCCCATGTGGCTGGAGAACCTCGGCTTCGCCGGTGAGGGCGAGGGCTGGAAACTCACCGAGGCGGGTGTGACGGAACTCGACGGGGACCTGCCCGTCAACATGTCGGGCGGCGTCCTGTCCGCCAATCCCATCGGCGCCTCCGGCATGATCCGCTTCGCGGAAGCGGCGCTCCAGGTGCGCGGACAGGCCGGAGAACACCAGGTGGAGGGAGCCCGCAGGGTCCTCGGGCACGCCTACGGCGGCGGATCGCAGTTCTTCTCCATGTGGCTCGTGGGAGACCGTCCCCCGGACTCCTGAAAGGTCCCCCTCACGTGCTCTGTTGGCCGTGGGACGCGATCGCTAGGCTGGCCGCGGACGACGAACCGGGAGGAGCACGGACGTGGCCGAGACCACCACCCAGCAGCGCCCGCTCACGGGCTGGGACAAGCCGGAGCTGGACCTCACCAACGCACAGTGGCAGTCCAGCAGCCGAGGGCGGGGGGATGTCCAGATCGCCTTCGTGGAGGGCTTCATCGCCATGCGGAACAGCGCGAGCCCGGAGAGCCCTTCGCTGATCTTCACGCCCGCCGAGTGGGGCGCGTTCGTGTCGGGAGCGCGGGAGGGGGAGTTCGACCTCACCTGACGGTCGGGGCGAACCGTTCCGGACGACCGGGATCCGACGGCCGATCCGGGGGTGTTGCGCCCGCATTTCCGGACACGCGACCGGAGGCACTTCCCGCAGCCGACGCCTGAGTCAGGCTGGCACCCGGGAGGGGACGGTCGAATCCCGGAGGTGAGGACCCCATGAGCACCCTGCCTGTCGTCGCGGCGGTCGACGGTTCGGACGACAGCCTGCGCGCCCTGGAGTGGGCGGTCGACGCCGCGCGCAGACGCGGGGCGCCTCTGCGCGTGGCGCATGTGCGCCAGTACGCCCACTGGGCGCAGCCCGACGTCCTGACGGCCGGGCCGGCGGACGCGCAGGACGATTCCGTCCTGGACCAGGTCCGCAACCGTCTGGAGGGCCGCACCGACCTGCCGGACACCGAGTACGTCGGCCTGGAGGGCGCGGCCGGCGCGGTCCTGCCGGAACTGGGTGCCACCGCCCAGTTGCTGGTGCTCGGCTCCCGTGGGCGCGGCGGGTTCGCCAGTCTGGTGCTCGGCTCGAACAGCATGGCCGCCGCCCGCGACGCCGAGTGCCCCGTCGTCGTGGTGCCCCGGCCCGGACGGGAGGTCCACGGCGAGGCGCCGGGCGGTCCCGGCCGGCGGGTGGTCGTCGGGCTGAAGGTGGACGGCCCCGACGGGGCCACACTCGAGTTCGCCTTCGCCGAGGCCGCCCGGCGCGGCGCCCGGCTCCAGGCGGTCGCCGCCTACCCGTGGCCCGCCCAGCCCTGGATGATGCCCGGGGAGATGCCCCCGCCGGTCGTCGACCAGGAGGTCATCGAGGACGAGACCCGGGTCCTCGCCGACGGCTTCCTCGCCCCCTACCGGGAGCGGCACCCGGACGTCCCGGTCGAGCTGATCCCGGCGGCGGGCGACGCGGCGGGCCACCTCGTCGCGGCCTCCCGGGACGCCGACCTCGCCGTCGTGGGCCGCCACCGGAGGCGGCTGCTGTCACCCGTCCGCATGATGGGCTCGGTCACCCATGCCGTACTGCTGCACGCCGCGAGCCCCGTCGCCGTGGTGCCGCCGTCGCACCCGGAGGACTGATCCCGCCGTAATGGATACGGCCGGGCCTGTCATGAGCCGCATCCGGGAACCGATCAGCGGGGACGCCCGGCTCGCCCTCGACTTGGCCCTCACCCTCCCCAACGACGGCACCGGCGGTGTCGCCGACGACCTCACCGAGCGGCAGGCCTGACGGCGTGGGTCCGGGCCCACCCCGACGTCCCGCCGGGCCCACCCCGACGTCCCGCCGGGCACCGCTCCCCGCCGGGCCGACGATCACCGCGAGGGCCTCGCAGCCGGACCGGCGCCCGCCGACGGTGACGGCGGCGCCGGGTTCACTGCCGACGACGCGCGGTTCACCGCCGACGACGCGCGGCTCACCGCCGTCCGCGAGCCACGGTCCGCCGCCCGCGCGCTCTTCGCCCGGGCCATGCTCCCCGGCGAGCCGAGCCCCGCGGACGCGCCCCGCCTGAGGCCCCGGCGAGAAGCGGTGCGGCAGCTGAACGAGGTGGCCGCCCGCACCCGCACGGTGCCGGTCCCGCACTGGCCGCAGGACGCGGGCCCGGCCGCCCGGTGCCGCCCGGCCGGCCGCCACCCTCCCCCATGGCACAGGGTGACAACCGGCCCGTCCTGTCCGCTGCCCGGCCCGCACTCAGCAGGCCGGGGCACGTACCATGGGCGACATGTCGTTCCTCCGCCGCCGCAGCGCCACTCCCGCCGGGCCCGACTTCGACGTACTGGCCATGGACCCGGGCGACTGGCCCGGCAACCTCGGTGCGGGCCTCCTGCCCGCGCCCGACGGCACCTGCCAGGGCGTCTTTCTGCGCTACGACCTGTTCGGCGGTCGCGGCCCCGCGATGATCATCGGCAATCTGCCGGAGGGCTCCCCGGCCCGTGAGGTCCCCGACGGGCAGGTCCCCTTCGAGGTCGCGCAACTGCTGCTGGCACTGGAGAACGACGAGGAGGTCACCGTCGTCAGCACCGAGGACGTGCCGGTGATGCAGGGCGACAACCTCCTGATCGTGCGCCGCGTCAAACTCTCCGAGAGCCGCATCTCCTGCGTGCAGTTCGACCGCAGCGACAACGTCCTGGTGACCATCGCCGCCTGGGACCGCCCCATCACGGACGACCTCTACGCGCTCCTCAAGCCGCTGCCCGCGGAACTCTTCCAGCAGGGCTGAGCCGCACCGACGCACACGAAAGGGCCGCTGTACACCTGGGCAGGTGGACAGCGGCCCTTTCGTCCCCGTCAGCGAGTGCCGACCGCCGCGCGCACGGCGCGCCGGGCCAACTGGCAGTCGTCGTGCAGCCGCCGCAGCAGCAGCCTCTGCTCCTCGCCGGACGGCGCAGCACCCGGGTGGGCCGTGCCCGGTGCCGCCGGGGTCGGGTCGTGCATCGAACGCTGCACGGCCATCTCGTAGGTATGGATCTCACGCGTCAGCACCAGCATCAGGTTCACCAGGAAGGCGTCCCTGGACGCCGGCCCCGCCGACTGGGCGATCTGGCTGATCTGCCGACGAGCGACCGGTGCGTCCCCGAGCACCGACCACAGCGTCGCCAGGTCGTAGCCCGGCAGGTACCAGCCCGCGTGCTCCCAGTCCACCAGCACTGGACCGGCCGGTGACAGGAGGATGTTCGACAGCAGTGCGTCGCCGTGGCAGAACTGGCCCATGCCCTGCCGCCCGCTCGCCTGCGCGATGCCGTGCAGCAGTTTCTGCAGGTCACCCAGGTCACGGTCGGTGAGCAGGCCGAGCTCGTGGTACCGGGAGATCCGGGCCGCGTAGTCGAGCGGGGCGTCGAACGTGCCCGCCGGGGGCCGCCAGGCGTTGAGCCGGCAGATCGCGCCGAGGGCCGCTCTGATGTCCGCCCGGGGCGGCGCCTCCGCCGGGTGCCGCTGGAGTGCAGCCACCCGGCCCGGCATTCGTTCGATCACCAGGGTGCAGTTGTCCGGGTCCGCCGCGATCAGCCTCGGCGCCCGCACGGGAGGGCGGTGCCGGACGAACGAGCGGTACGCCGCTATCTCGTGGCGGATCCGCTCGGACCAGGCGGGGGAGTGGTCCAGTAAACACTTGGCGACGGCCGTGCTGCGGCCGGTCGTGCCGACCAGGAGCACGGACCGTCCGTTGCGGCGCAGGACCTGCACCGGTGCGAACTCCGGGCAGATGCGGTGCACGGACGCGATCGCCGTGCGCAGCTGCGCGCCCTGGGGGCCGGACAAGTCGAGTCTCCCGCTGAGCGGTTGCGTGCCGGTGACCGCGCCGCGCCGAACCCTGCCCGCACCGAGCACGGGGGCCGCCGGCCGCGCGGGGGCGAGGTAGGGGCCGCTGTCCGTGGGACGGGGGTGCAGCGGCCGGGGCGGTGCGGACACGGAGGACGATGCTGCGTACATGGGCGAAACAGATCCCTTCGTGTGCCTGCGACGACAGCGCACCACCCGGCCCGGAAGCCCGGGAGGACCCTGGGGAGTGCCCCTGCGGCGACCGGGTCGGGGTGGCGCGTTCCTACCTGACACCGGATGGCCGGTGGCACACCATCTGGCGCACCCTGGCGAACCCTGGCGAATAGTCGCCCGGCAAGTCTCCCCGGGCTACTGTCAACTCAGCCGAGAACCTGGGGGCTTGACGTGAGCGGACAACCCAACACCCGGCTCGCGGACCTGTTCGGCCTGGCCGGCTGGTCCAAGGGCGAACTCGCGAGGCTGGTCAACCGGCAGGCGGCGGCCATGGGCCATCCCCAGCTGTCGACCGACACCTCCCGGGTGCGGCGTTGGATCGACACGGGAGAGATCCCGCGCGATCCGGTTCCGCGGGTGCTGGCGGCTCTGTTCACCGAGCGTCTCGGCCGTGTCGTGACCATCGAGGACCTCGGTCTGGTCCGGCACGGGCGTGCGGGGAAACGGCAGGGCGGCGGGAGCGCCGATGCTCCCGACGGTGTGCCGTGGGCGCCCGAGCGGACCGCCGCGGTCCTCACCGAATTCACGGGAATGGACCTCATGCTCAACCGACGCGGCTTGGTGGGCGCGGGCGCCGCGCTCGCCGCGGGATCCGCACTCAGCAGCGCCATGTACGACTGGCTGCACACCGACCCTTCCCTGGCTGTCGACGCCCCCGACCTCGACCACCCCCTGCACGCCGACCCCGCCGGGTTCGACCGTTACGAGGCCGCCCCCATCGGGTCGCAGGAGATCGAGGAACTGGAGCGCTCGGTCGAGGTGTTCCGCGCCTGGGACGCGGCCCGCGGCGGCGGGCTCCAGCGCAAGGCCGTGGTGGGCCAGCTCAACGAGGTGGGCGGCATGCTCGCCTACCGTCACCCACCCCACCTCCAGCGGCGCCTGTGGGGCGTCGCCGCCAACCTCGCCGTCCTCGCGGGCTGGATGTCGCACGACGTCGGCCTGGAGCCCACGGCCCAGAAGTACTTCGTCATCGCCGCGCACGCGGCCCGAGAGGGCGGGGACCGGCCCCGCGCGGGTGAGGCACTGTCCCGTGCGGCCCGCCAGATGGTGCACCTGGGCCGGCCCGACGACGCCCTGGACCTGATGAAGCTCGCCACGTCCGGTTCCGGTGACGAAGTGCTGCCCCGCACCCGGGCGATGCTCTACACCATCGAGGCCTGGGCACAGGCCTCCATGGGCAAGGGACAGGCCATGCGCCGCACGCTCGGGCGGGCGGAGGACCTGTTCGTCTCCGACAAGGCCGACGTGCCACCGCCGGCCTGGATGCAGACCTTCAAGGAGGAGGACCTGTACGGCATGCAGGCCCTGGCCTATCGCACGCTCGCCGAGTTCGAGCCGGGTGCGGCCGCGCATGCCCAGCACTACGCGGAGAAGGCCCTCGCCCTGCGGGTCGACGGACGGCAGCGGTCGAAGATCTTCGACTACCTGTCGATGGCGTCGGCCTGCTTCATCGCCGACGACCCCGAACAGGCGGACCGGTACGCGCGGCTGGCCCTGGTGTCGATGGGATCCAACTCCTCTCACCGCACGTGGGACCGGCTGCGCCAGATGTACCGGCTCACCGCCGAGTACTCCGGTTCCCCGAAGATCCAGGAGCTGCGGGAGGAGATCAAGCTCGCCCTGCCGAAGACGAAGGGCAGGGGCGGCGCCCACGCACAGGCCTGAGCTTCCTAAGCCGTGACTCTGGCGACGAGCACACAGGCGTTGTCGTCACGCCCGCTCTCGCCGAACTCCTGGACCACGGTGCGTACGCAGTCCTCCGCCGTGGAGTTTCCGGGCAGGCGCGGTGCCAGGCCGAGGAGGAGGTTCGCGGCCGCCGATCCCGTGTGCCCGGGCACGAGCCCGTCCGTGTGCAGGAGCAGCAGGTCGCCCACCTCGAGTGTCTCTTCGGCCTGCCCGTAGACGGCGCCCGTGGTGGCGCCGAGCAGGACGCCGTCCGGTGCACCCAGCACGCGCCCCGTCCCGCCGCGGAACAGCAGCGGGGCGGGGTGCCCGGCCTGCGCCCACACCAGCGTGCGGGTGGCGGGCCGGTAGTGGCAGCAGACGGCGCTGCCCAGCGCGGGTTGCACCGTGGCGTCGAGTAACTGGTTCAGCCAGGCCATCAACTGCCCCGGCCGGGCACCGGCCATCGCCATACCGCGTACGGCACCGAGCAGCATGGTCATGTTCGACGTGACAGCGACACCCTGGCCGGTGAGGTCGCCGACGCTGAGCAGCGTTTCGCCGTCGGTCAGTTCGAGTGCGTCGTACCAGTCGCCGCCGATGAGCGTGTTCGTGGACGCCGGCAGGTGACGGGCCGCGAGGTCGAGGGTCCGCGGCCCCCGGTGCGGGAGCCGCAGGGAACCGCGCCACGGCGGCAGCACGGCCTCGTGCAACCCGATCGCGAGCCGGTGTTCACTGTGCGCCCCCTCCTGCCGGTGGCGGAGCGAATCGCGGGTTTCTCTCACCGCCCGCTGGCTGCGGCGCAGTTCGCTGACGTCGCGCAGCACGGCCCACATCGAGGCGGTGCTGCCGTCGGTGTCGAGCACCGGTTCGCCCATCATGTGCACCGTCCGTACGCCGCCGCCCCGGCGGGCGACGCGGAACTCGCCGTCGATGGGCCGGGCGTCGACGAGACAGTCGGTGACCATCGCCGTCAGCTTCGGCCGGTCCTCGTCGAGCACCAGGGACGGCAGCTCGTCGAGGGTGAGCGGGGGAGAGGCCGGGTCGCGGCCCAGGATCTCGTAGAGCTCACCGGACCAACTGGCCTCGTCCGTCAGCAGGTTCCACTCGGCGCTGCCGACGCGGCTGAGCAACGAACCCTGCGCGGGGACACGGGGCGCGGGCGCGGCCGCCGCGGGCAGGGGGCCGTCGCGCAGCTGCGCCAAGTGCTCGTCGAGGTCGTTGAGCTGGTGCAGGGCCAGGTCGTACAGGGCGCGCTGCCAGCGTTCGCGAGGGTGGTCCGTTCCTTCCCCCGCAAAGTCGCGGCGCACCGCGTCCACGTCGCCCTTGAGTCGCCGTGTCTGCGAAATGAGCGCGTCGACCGAGCCGCGTCCGGGCGGCTGGGCGGCTGGACGGTCCGCGGAGAGGTGGGACGGCATGACGCACTCCGATGCGGGGACGGTACGACCAAGGCGGACGGAGGGACCGTTACGACTGTTGCACAGCCCGCGACGCCCTGTAAGGGATTCGGCGACACCCGATACGGTGGTGCTTCCGGCATATGCCACAGTCTCACGGAGTTACTCCGAGGTAGCCGCGGAGCGCGCCACCCGGAGGTCCAATTCGTAGACTACACAGGGTATTTGACACTCCGTCGGGACAGTGGTGCGAGGTTGCTTCGGGAGTTCGACGGCCCTGTGTTCGAACCTCGGGTGAGCGGTAACCCCATGACCCGTCGGACGTCTCACGGGGAGTCCGGCCGTGCTCCCGTCAGTACCGCAGCACCCCGGCCATGCCGTCCGCCTCGCTGAGCGTGCCGTCCGGTACGAAGCGGACCTCGGCGCCGGTCTCCAGGCACTGCTCGACGATCTCGTCCACGATGTCCTCGCGTGCGTCGAGGTCGCCGCTCTCGGCGAGGATCAGATGGTCGCCGGCGTCGCGCACCGTCACCCGGTAGTTCTCCTCGACGGCCAGCAGCCGGATGCGGCCGTCCCGGGCGCTCTGCCACAGCTCGTCGACGCCGGCGGCGAACTCCCGTCGCCCGCGTGCCGTTTCGAGGGCACGGGTCACGGCATCGGTGCTCCTGCGGGCCTCCGTCTCGACCACCGGGCGCAAGGCCTGCCACACGGCGTCGGGGGTGCCGTGCGCGAGTCCTCCGTGCGGGACGTGCACCGCGCCGCGGGCGGTCGTACCGACCTCGTCCAGCAGGGACAGGGCGGCCGGTTCGCCGGTGACGTACAGCTGCCTGGGATGCGCGCGCAGCACGGCGTTCATCGCGGTGTCGGCCTCACGCAGGAACTGGCGGGTGCGCTCCTCGCGGAACGCGCTCGGCATGTCGCCGATCCGCTGCTGCCGCTCCGGGTCGAAGTTCTCCACGCCCCGGGTCAGCGGGAAGCCGCCGACGCGGGCCTCGGCGACCCGGTCGACTCCGCCGTTCCACAGGGTGGCGCGGTCCGCTGCGAGGGACAAAACCCAGAACGGCCGCCCGGCTGTCTGGGCGGAGACGAGATTGCGGGTGAGGAAGGTGTCCGAGAGCACCACGCGCTCGGGCACGGACCTGGCCAGCGACCACACCTGGTGCTCGCCCGGAGCGGCGAAGATCGCCAGGCCGTCCTCGGCGTGCGTGAGGTCGACCTCGGACAGGGCCCGGTCGAGGTGCCCGGCGACCTCGGCGCGTCGCTCCCGGGTGACCGCCGGGTCGGCCTCCAGCTGCCTCTTGGCCTCGGCCACCACATTGCGCAGCCTGACCTGGTCCTGGGTGTTGTAGGGATCGCGCCGATGTGTCGGCGTCAGCACGGAGACCGCGGGGTAGGGGCGCGGGCGCCGCAGCTCGGCAAGGGTCGCGGGACTCAGAACGCTCTCCATGACAGAACGATAGAGCGAATTCGGCACGGGGGCATTTGGGGTAATCGATCTCATTCGTCATCGCGGTCGGAGCCGCAGGAGCTGCCGTCCGGCGGCAGCGTTCCGTACAGCAGAAACGCGTCGACCTTGCCGTGCACGCACTTGGAGGACCCGTAGCCGGTGTGACCCTCGCCCCGGTTGTCGAGCACCACGGCCGACGATCCGAGCCGCTCGGCCGTCTCCACCGTCCAGCGGTACGGCGTGGCCGGGTCGCCGCGGGTGCCCACGAGCAGCATCCTCGGCGTGTCGACGTCCTTGACGTCGTCGCGGATGTAGTCGGTGCCCTTGGGGCGGCCATAGCACATCAGCACCTGGGTCAGGCGGTACCGGCCGAAGACCGGTGACGCCTGTTCGTAGCGGGCGCGCAGCCGGCCCAGGTCCTTCGTGACCTGCGCCGCGGTGGGGCGGTCGGGATCGTCCGCGCAGTTGACCGCCATCAGCGCCGCCGGCAGGTTGTCGAGGGGCACGTCCGCCGGGTCGGTGAGTCCGGCGTGCGGGGCGCGCCGCAGCGGGAGGGTGAAGCCTCCGGACAGGAACGTCTCCAGACCACGCGTGTCACCGTCCTCCAGCAGCTCGCCGATGGCCCGCTGCAGCGAGGGCCACAGCTCCCTGCTGTAGAGGCCCTGCCCCAGGGCGCCCGCGAAGTCCTGGCCGGAGAAGGTCTCGCCGAAGTCGGTCGGCACCGGGTCCTTGTCGAGCGACTCGACCACCTGGACGACGTGGTCCCGGGCCTCGCGCGGATTCCGTCCGAACGGGCAGGCGATGTCCTCGGTGCACCAGGTGAGGAAGTTCTCCAGTGCGGTCTGCTGTCCCTGCGCGCTCACCACGCCCTGGTCCGCGAGGGATTCGGTCAGCGTGTCGACGCCGTCCAGCACCATCCTGCCGACCTTCTCGGGGTACTGGGCCGCGTACACCGCGCCGAGCCGGCTGCCGTAGGAGAAGCCCAGGTAGTTGAGCCGGTCGTCGCCGAGCGCGTCGCGCATGACGTCCAGGTCGCGGGCGGCGTTGACCGTGCCGATGTGGGGCAGGACCGGGCCCGAGTGCTCGGTGCACTCGGCCGCCGCCGCGCGCAGCTCTTCGAGCACGGCCTGGGCGTCGGTCGCGTCGGCGTTGCCGTCCGTCGCCGCCAGGGCGTTGTCCGAGGCGTTCCCGCAGCTGACCGGCGAGGAACGGCCGACGCCGCGAGGGTCGAAGGAGACGACGTCGTAGCCGTTGGTCAGGCCCATGAAGTCCTTGCCGCCCATGGCGAGTTGGGCCACGCCCTGGCCGCCCGGGCCGCCGAAGTTCAGCAGGACCGAGCCCCGGGACTTGCCGGTGGCGCGGTAGCGCGCGACGGCGAGATCCAGGGTGCCCTTGCCGGGCTCGGCGTAGTCGAGCGGGACGGTGACCTTCCCGCACTGGAGGTCCTTCGGCATGTCCATGCCCTTGCATTTCGACCAGGTGACCTTCTGGTCGTAGAAGCGCGTCAGTCCGGGCGGGGGGCCGTCGGCGGCCGGGAGAGCTGTGCCCAGCAGGGCGAGCCCGGCCGTGCCGGTGACCGCGCAGCGCCGTATCGAGGGGCGCGTGGACAGCTTGGCCAGCATCGATGCCTCCTGGGGCGCGGGACGCTCCGCGGCGGACCGGGAAACGGTGCCACCGCTCACCATAAGCGGGCCCCGGAAGCCGCGCCTCCGGGCGGGCGGGGCGGAACGGTGTGCCGTGCCCCGCCCGGCTCGGCACCCGCATACGAAGGGCTTTACCGCTAGTTCGACAACCGGGCCGCTCGATGGAGTGAAAGGCCGATAAGCCATAACTCGGATCGGCCGCCCCGCGTTCTGTCTTGTGCGGGTGAGTGCCCGCGACGATGTCTGGAAGGCAGGGGTCCCATGAGACGGGTTACCCGAAACGGAGTGATCGCCGTCGCCGCCGCCTCGGGCGCGATGGCCATGACGGTCCCGGCGTACGCCGGGACCGGTGCGGACGGCGCGACGGCCGGTTCGCCCGGGGTGGTCTCCGGCAACACCGTCCAGCTGCCATTGCACGTCCCGGTGAACGTGTGCGGCAACACCGTGAACGTGGTGGGGCTCCTGAACCCCGCCGCGGGCAACAGCTGCGCGAACGAGCACGACGAACGCGGTGGCCCGCCGGGCCGTACCGGCGGCGCGGTCGCCCAGGGCAGCGGAATGCATTCACCCGGAGTGATCTCCGGCAACGGCGTGGAGCTTCCGGTCGACCTCCCGGTCAATGTCACGGGCAACGCGGTGAACGTGGTCGGCATCGGCAACCCGTCGACCGGCGACGAGTCCTCGAACGCGCCCGGAGAGGAGCACCCCGTCCGCCCCCGGCACCCGTCGAAGCCGGCCCCGAGACCGATCGCTCCACCCCGGCCGGACCCGGCCCCGGAACCGGACCCCCGTACTGTTCCGCACGCCAGGGGCGCAATGGCCCACACGGGCACGGACCACACCCTCCAGGCCGTCGCGGCGAGCACGGCGCTGGTCGCCGGGGGAGTGGTGCTGCGCCGCAGGTTCCGCCCGGGTCCGGAAGACTGAGACGTCGGCCGTGTCCGGGTGCCGAAGGCCCCGTCGCTCGTGCCGGCCGCGGGGCTGGTCGAAGCCCGGCTACACCGCCTCCGCCACGCCCGTGAGCAGCACCGTCCCCGAGTCCCCGTAGTCCGGCAGGGTCGGGTCCACGTCGATGTGGGTCACGTCCAAGACGCGGGTCAGGGGTGTGAAGACCTCCGTGACGGTCGCCGGGTTCACCGGGCAGCCGGGCCAGCGGGAGGCCGGGCCGATGCGGTAGGTCGGCATGTTCTCCATGAACGCGGCGACCAGGTAGCCGCCCGGGCGGGCCGTGCGGACGAAGGTGTGGCAGAAGTCGGCGAACTCGGCGAAGTCCTCCGTCACGCTCTCGGCGACGAAGTGCATGGAGGCGAGGTCGTACGCACCCGGCGGCAGGGCCCGGACGTCGGCGTGGACGATGTGCACCGGCGCCAGCGCGCCCGCCAACGTCGCGGGCACCTCGGGATTGAGCCGTCGGCACAGCTCGTGGAAGGGCAGCCAGCTCGCGTCGAGACGGTGGCAGATCTGGTCCTCGAGGTAGGCGACATTGCTCGCCCCGGCCTCCACGGCGTCGATCCTGCGGCACACGGCGGACGCCAGCATGAGCGGGTACAGGTTGGGGCCCGCTCCGAACTCCACCGAACGGGCGATCCCGCCGGGCGGCAGGTTCCGGTAGAACGCGGAGTGGTGCGCGATGACCGCCGCGTCCGACGCATGGACCTCTCGGTAGTTCTCCGCGAGGTAGTCGGCGACCGGCCAGCGGTCCCAGTCCACGTCGTCGTTGTGCGTCGTCATGGCCGTCCAGCCCTTCAGTCGCAGCGGGACATGCTCGGACAGCCGGTCCGGGGTCCCGTTCAGGTGGTCGATGCCGTCGTCCGAGCCGAGGGCGGTGAGCTGGACGCCGACACCCCGCCGGTCACGCGGGGCCGGCGGGGAGGTGGCAGGGCGTCACGTAGACGCCCTCCAGGCCCCGCCCCCTGGTGGGCGGGCCGATCGATGCGCGTGCGTGCCGATCGGGACGGCGGCGGCGCCGACCAGCCCCCTCACGGCCCACATCACGGGAACCATCACAGGGACCTCATGTACACGATCGTGACGACCGCGACCAAGCGGAGGCAAGCGGCCATCAGCCGCCGGGCCGGCAGCAAGGACATGCTCCGGTCCCCCTTACGGAGACCGGGGCGTTCGCCGGGTCATGCACTGGTCCAGTCCGATCGTAGGTTCGCCCGAGCTGCCCTGCATCTCGGGCGGATGGCCGTCGGCCGCCGCCGCTTCTGAGCCGGGGCGATCCGCGCCTCAGGCGCGTCCTCGGTGGAACCCGACGTGCAACTCCCGTACGTGATCGATCAGTTCGGGGACCGGCCCGTCCACGACTACACCGGGTGCGACCTCGTGCACGTCGAGTGTCCGCACCGGCGGTGCTGGTACTCCCAACTCCACCAGCCATGCGCTCAGTTGCTCGGACGAGGCGATATAGACGATGCGTCCGAGGCCGACCCAGGCGTGCGCGGCCGCACACATCGGGCAGTGCTCACCGGAGGTGTAGACCGTGGCGGCCGCCCGCTCCTGCGGGGTGAGATGCGCAGCCGACCAGCGCGCCAGCTCGAACTCGGGGTGCCGGGTCCGGTCGCCCGAGGCGACCCGGTTGTGGCCCTCCCAGAGGACGGCGCCGTCCCCACCCACCAGGACCGAGCCGAACGGCTCGTCCCCGGCCTCCAGCGCCTCCGCCGCGAGTTCCACGCAGCGGCGCAGATGCGGCAGTTCCGTGTCCTTCACGACCATGGGACCGGCCTTTCCCGTGACGGGGTGAATACCAGGACCCTATGGCGCCGGTGCGCAGGCGGAAAGAACGAGGCCGCGGGGCGGAAGGCAACAGGGGCCGCGGGACACAAGGGCGCGGGGGCCGCGGGACACAAGGGCGCGGGGGCCGCGGGACACAAGGGCGCGGGGGCCGCGGGACAGGGGGCCGCTGGGCCGAAAACGCTTTGCCATCCGGTCCGGCGGCTGCTGAAGTCTGCCCATGGATCATGCTGAGCTGCTCGCCCTGTTCGACCGTGACCTGCGTGAGGGAGCGCGGCCGGACGGCCCGGACGCCCGTGTCGAGCGGACCGGCGGCGTCGTCCGCCAGGTCGCCTCGGCCCGGGGCTGGAACGGTGTCGTGTGGTCCGACCTCGACGAGGCCGGAGCGGACGCGGCGATCGCCGGGCAGATCGGCCACTACACGGAGCTCGGTCTGGACTTCGAGTGGAAACTCTACGGGCACGACCGGCCGGCGGACCTCGGGCGACGGCTGCTGGCGGCCGGATTCACGCCCGGGCCCGAGGAGACGCTGATGATCGGCGAGACCGGCGATCTGACCCTCGGCACCCAACCGCCCGAGGGAGTGCGCGTCGAGCCGGTCACCGGCCCGGAGGGCGTCGATCTCGTGGCCCATGTTCACGAGAAGGCATTCGGCACGGACAGTTCCTGGCTGCGCCACCAACTCCTCGCCCGCCTCTCGTCCGACCCGGACACCGTCGTCGCCGTCGTGGCGATGGCCGGGGACGAGCCGGTCAGCGCGGCCCGGATGGAACTCGTGCCCGGCACGGCCTTCGCCGGGCTGTGGGGCGGCGGCACCGTCGAGGGCTGGCGCGGTCGCGGCATCTACCGCACCCTGGTCGCCCACCGCGCCCACGCCGCCGCGCGCCGCGGCTACCGCTACCTCCAGGTCGACGCCTCCAGCCAGAGCCGGCCGATCCTGCAACGACTCGGCTTCGTGGCGCTGACGACCACGACGCCGTACATGTACACGTCCTAGCCGAGCCCGGGGGCGCGGATGGCCGGCCGCCGTCGGTGCGCGCAAGCGCACCGACGAAGGGTCCGGCGCGGCGACGCCGACGCGGCGGATCGACGCGGGTGAGCCGCTCGTCCGCGTGGACGGGCCGGTCCGGAGCGCGGACCGGCCATCAGGTTCCCGTGCGGCGGGAGCTATGGCCTGCTCGAGGCCTTCGCCGCCGTTCCGGCGCACACCAGCCCCAGGATCACGGCCAGCGCACCGATGATGATGTTGTTCCACACGACACCGGCGTCCGGGCTCTCGCCGACGATCCACGGCGAGACGATCATCCACACCCCGAGGGCGCACATGGCCCAGCTCAGGCCGTACATGCGCTCCGGAGCGCGAGTGAACCCGAGCGCCAGCAGGCCGATCGCGATGCCCATGATCAGGTTGTGGGCCACGAGCGAGGGCTGACTGGCCGTGTAGTGGACTATCCACGGTGAGGCGGCGCAGTACAGACCGAGCAGGAACACCGGCCCGTCCACGAGCGCCACATCGCGGCCACCGAGCACGCGGGCATACCGATCCCGCATCTCGGAGGCATCAGGGTGGCCGGTCATGTCACCTCTGCTGGGCGAGACGTTGGTCATGACTCGTCTCCTTCATGGTGCAGGGCGACCGCGTCTGGTGGGGAGTGCGGTAAGCGCCGTGTACACACCAGTCTGCTCTTATTCATCCCTTATGTGTAGAGGTCGTCGTGCCGTTATAGAGGCCGCCCGGAGCCCGGTGTGCCCGGTGGTACATGTCCGGGCGGATCGGGGGCAACCGGATGTGTACGACAGCGACCGATCAGACGTCGCCCGGCGGGCGGCGCGGGACAGGGGAGGGCAGCGGACGTGACTGCGGCCATCAGCGCGAAGGTGTTGGAACGGTTCCCGGCGGGGTCCCCGCGAGGATCGTGGCCCGCGGAGGAGTATGCGGCGCGCTGCCGCGCCGAGGGCGAGCCCGCCACTGTCGTGATGGACCTGGAGTCGGACGCCTTCCTCGTCGTCGTTCCATCGGACGACTGAGTTCCGGCACCCTCCGCACCCAGCGCGCTCCTTCGGTCGTTCCGAACCGTGGGGGCGCGCGGCCTTTTCCGGAATGCAGCTCCTGATTCTCACCACGGTGACGACGTCGAGCGGTAGCCGTCCGCCGGCCTGCCGCAGGAAGGTGACGGCCATCCGGTCATCCGCCCCTGGAGGAGGCGTACTGGTTCGGCGAGGGTTGTTCGTCATCAACGGCGACTGGCCTCCGAGTCCTCGCTCTGCGAAGACGTCATCGGAGCGGATTTCTGCGGCGAGGTTCCGGCCAGGCCGTGCCAGGTGCCGGCCCTGCCCCGGGCCGGCTAGCCGGACGCCAGCGCCCCGAGGTGCGTCCGGCGGGCCTCGGCCGTCTGACCCTGCACCAGCAGGAACATCCCCTCGCGAGCCAGCCGCTGGGCCCGGCTGCCCAGATCCATGGAGCGGCCGCCCCCGGCCACGATCGCCGCGGTCGTGGCCGTGCGCAGGAGGTCGTACGCCCGGGTCCTCACGGCCAGCCGCTCCGGGACGCAGTCGGGCCCGGCGGGCCGGTCGGCGAGGGCGTAAGCCTCCCGGCGGAGTCGGTCGAGCCGGGCTCGCAGCGTTGCGGCCGTCTCCTCACCCCCCGGGCTCTGTGCTACCAGGTCCAGCGCCGAGCGGGCCACCCCGAACACCGCCGGACTGGCGTTCGCGGCCCGGGGCAGGTCGACCGCCGCGAACTCCTCCTGCGACGCGCGCAGCACGACGGCCTCCGCCGGCACCCGCAGGCCGGTCAGTTCCAGGGACACCGTGCGGGCGGCGGTCAGGGCCGCGAGCCGCATCGGCGCCGAGGGGATCAGTCCCGGCTGCTCCCGGGCCTCGGCGAACACGAACACCACCTCGGCCGTGTCGGTCACCCCGGCCAGCAGCATCACGTCGTTCAGACCCCAGCCCGTGTACCAGGGCACCCTGCCCTCGAACCGCCAGCCGTCCTCCTCGGGAACGGCTCGCACGGGCACCCGGGGGAAGGCCCGGACATGGGCGAAGGCGATGCCTGCCATCAGCTCGCCGGTCGCCAGCGGGCGCAGCAGCCTCTCCCGGACGGGCGAGTCGTAGGTGGCGAGCAGCTTCACCGGCGTGTGGTGCTGTGTCTGCACGAACCATGTGGAGCAGCACGCCCCGGCCAGGATCTCCGCGGTCTCCCGTGCCACGGCGACGGGCGCGTCCGCCCCGCCGTACCGCTGCGGCGCGACCACCCCGAGCAGTCCCGCCCGCTTCACCGCCTCGACGTGGCTCACGGGCACCTCCTCCTGGTCGACCCGCTCGGCCTGCGGGACGAGGAGATCGCGCGCCAGTCGGTGTGCGCCGGGGACGAGGGGATGGGGTGTGGTCGTCATGGGAGGGATTCTCGCGGTCGGGCGGTGCGGGACCCCTTTCCGGGGGGTGTGTCGTCGGCCGGCCGCAAAGCCGGTGGGCCCCGGGGGGCCTCAGGGACGCGTGTCCAGTTCCGTGAGCACGTCGAAGTCCAGCCCGTCGGCCCGCGCCAGATAGATGCGCTGGCGCACATGAGCGTCCCGCAGGTGCAGCAGTCCGCGCTGGCCCTCGCACGACACCGTGCCCGCCGCCGCCCCGGTCGCCGCGACATCCAGCGTCCAGGCTCTCTTCAGCAGTGCGGCCGGCAGCAGCACGCCCTCGTAGCAGGACTCGCCGAGGCTGCCGAGGGCGGGCGCCTCGACGCCGTAGCGGGCGGCGTACCGCCCGTGGAGGTCGAGGGTGTCGCGATTGGCCGGCGAGGCGAAGAACCCGGCGGTGCTGTAGAGGTCCTCGGTGGCCTCCGGGCCGCTCGCCACCGGCATGTGCTCGTCCATCAGCGTGCTCAGCCGCAGACAGCGCGCGTCCAGGCCGTACGCCGCGAACGCCCGGTTGAAGCGCAGCGCGTCACCGCCCAGGGTCGATCCGTTCGACCGGCGTCGCGTCCTCGCCCATCTCACCCCGCGCGGGCGGGAGTACCGGCAGCGGGTCGACCGCGCGGTCCGCGCCGGCCGGCCCCCGCTCGGCGACGGCGACGACGAGTTGCCGCGGTCCCTGCTGGGCCGGCTGGTGACGACACTGGCGGACTCCGCGCACGTGTGATCCGCCGGACCCCGGCTCCGTGGCGCGCTGACCGGACGTCACCCGGCTCGGGGGCGGCTGGTCTGCACCTGACTGGTCTACACCCTTGACTGGTACAGACCAAAGCGGTTGAGTGTGGCTCCACAGCCCCCCACCACGGCCGCCCCCACGCCGTGACCGGACCACCGGTGCGTGCGGTCAAGGGTCTGCTTCACCCTGCCTTCGTCGGGGTGCGGCCGTGCTCCACGAAGGAGTTGAACCCGTGTCGAGACACCGCATCGCCGCAGTCCTGGCCGCCCTCGCCCTCGCCGGCACCGCGCCGGTGCTCCTGCCCGCCTCGAACGCCTCGGCCGCGGCGTGCTCCAGCTACCCGAACTGGACGGCCGGAAAGGCGTATGCGGCGGGTGACATCGTCCGCTACACCGACGGCAAGGCGTACATCGCCGAGCACGCCAACCCGGGCTACGACCCGGTCATCAGCACCTGGTACTGGGAGCCCTACGCCTGTGACAACGGTCCCGGCACGCCCGACGCGCGCTTCGTGGTGACCGAGGCCCAGTTCAACCAGATGTTCCCGAACCGGAACTCGTTCTACAGCTACAGCGGCCTCACCGCGGCCCTGAGCGCCTACCCCGGCTTCACCGGCACCGGCAGCGACACCGTGAGGAAGCAGGAGGCCGCCGCCTTCCTGGCCAACGTCAGCCACGAGACCGGCGGTCTGGTGCACGTGGTGGAGCAGAACACCGCCAACTACCCGCACTACTGCGACTGGAGCCGGCCCTACGGCTGTCCGGCCGGGCAGGCCGCCTACTACGGGCGTGGCCCGATCCAGCTGAGCTGGAACTTCAACTACAAGGCGGCGGGCGACGCGCTCGGTATCGACCTGCTGGGCAACCCCTGGCTGGTGCAGAACGACTCGGCCGTCGCCTGGAAGACGGCCCTGTGGTACTGGAACACCCAGACCGGCCCCGGCGCCATGACCCCGCACAACGCCATGGTGAACGGCGCCGGGTTCGGCCAGACGATCCGCAGCATCAACGGCTCCCTGGAGTGCGACGGCAAGAACCCGGCGCAGGTGCAGAGTCGTGTGAACAACTACCAGCGGTTCACGCAGATCCTCGGCACGTCACCCGGTGGCAACCTGTACTGCTGACGCCGGGCCCCATGGCGTGGTGTCATGCGGGATGTCATGAACCTGACCGACCGAAGGGCATCCCTCATGCGCCTGCGCACCCCCCACGCCCTGCTCGCCACGACCGCGGCACTGGCCGCCGCGGTCGTGGCCCCCCAGCCCGCTGCCGCCGCCGTCCCGGCTCCGGGCGCGTACTACGTCCAGAGCGTCATGACCGGGCTCAACGCGGCCGACAACGGCGGGGTGGTCGAGCAGCACAGACCCCGGGGCAACGAGGACCGCCAGCAGTGGCACCTGAAGCCGAACGGCCCCACGTACCTGCTGGAGAGCACCGACGCGCCCGGCACCTGCCTCGGCCGCAACGGCGACCAGGCCGCGACCGTCGCCTGCGCCGGCGCCGGCGCCGGCGCCGGCGCCGGGTGGGAGATCAGCCCTCTCGGCGCCGACCGCTACACGCTCAAGGCCCCGGGAACCTCGCGTCACCTGACGGTGGCGCCCAAGCCGTCCGGCGCCACCTACCCCGCCCGGCTCGCCCTCGGCGGATCCGGCGACCTCGCCGCCTGGTACCTCACCCCGGTCACGCCGATCACCGGCCCGATGCCGCCGCAGGACCGGCGCACCCTGGACCAGGTCACCTTCCTCACCACCCACAACGCGTACGCCAATGGCGTCGACGGCGGGTTCGCCCCGCCCTTCGTCAACCTCGTGCCCAACCAGACCCGCGGCATCGAACGCCAACTCGCCGACGGGGTCCGCGGATTCATGCTGGACATCCACCAGACACCCGACGGCGCGATCCTCTGCCACAACAGCTGCACCCTGGTCAGCAGGCCCGTCGCCCTGTGGGTCGACATCCAGCGCGTGGTCGACTTCCTGAAGGCCCACCCCGACCAGTTCGTCACCGTGTTCCTGGAGGACTACGTCGACCCGGCCGTCCTGCGCGCCGAACTCGCCCGCGTCAACGGCCTGGCGGACGTGCTCTACCGGCCCGACCTGGCCGGCGTACGACACAGCGGCTGGCCGACGATGGCGGACCTGACCGCAGCGGGCGACCGGCTGCTGATCTTCACCGACCACAGCCGCTCCGCCGACCAGGCCGCGGGTCTGACCCGGGACAGCTTCGGCGTCATGTACCAGCGCGAGTGGACCGTCGAGAATCACTGGTCGATGGGCTCGGGCGTCGGCACCTCCGACTGGTCCTGCTACAGCCGCTGGTACGGCGCCGACACCAACATCCCGCTGACCCGGACCGAACCCGGTTTCCGCCCGCTGTTCGTCATGAACCACTTCCGCGACGTCCCGCTCAGCGCAACGGCCGGCACGGACAACACCAAAATCGCCGACCGCGCCCAGAGGTTCTGCCAGCCGGCCGCCCGCAAGAAGCCCAACTTCCTCGCCGTGGACCACTACGACCGCGGCAACCCGGCCTCCGCCGTCACCACCCTCAACGCGTACACGTACCCGTAAACCGGTTTCGCCGGCCCGCGCGCCGTGTGTGAGACTCCGCCGATGAGCTCACCAACGATCACCGCGGCTGCCGCGGGGGCCTGGAAACTCGGTGACCTGCCCGTCCACCGGCTCGGCTTCGGCGCGATGCGGCTGACGGGCAGCGCCGCCTTCCACCACGGCACGCCGAGCGATCGCGACCGGTCGATCGCCGTCCTGCGCAAGGCGATCGACCTCGGCGTGAACCACATCGACACGGCGGCCTTCTACTTCTCATCGCTGCGCTCCGCCAACGAGCTCATCAACAGCGCCCTCGCGCCCTACCCCGACGACCTGGTCATCGCCACCAAGGTGGGCCCGTACCGGGGCTACGACGGGGAGTGGGGTGCCTCGGCCCGCCCCGAGGACCTGCGCGGCCACGTGGAGGAGAACCTGCGCCAGCTCGGCCGCGACCACCTCGACGTGGTCAACCTGCGCCGGATGCCCGCGTACGACTCCATCGCCGAGCACTTCGGCGCCCTCGCCGAGCTGCGCCAGGCGGGCCTGATCCGCCACCTCGGCATCTCCAACGTCACCCTCCGGCACCTCGCCGAGGCACAGGCCATCGCCCCCGTGGTCTGCGTCCAGAACCGGTACGCCCTCGACCGCCCCGACCCCGACAGCGACGAACTCCTCCGCGTCTGCGGCGAACAGGGCATCGCCTTCGTGCCGTTCTACGCCGTCGCCGGCGAAGCCGCCGAGCAGGGTGCCACCACCGCCCACGACGAGGACGTCCGCGCCGTGGCCGGGGCCCATGGCGCGAGCCCCGCCCAGATCCGCCTCGCCTGGACCCTGCACCAGGGCCCCCACGTCCTGGCCATACCCGGCACCGGCAATCCCGACCACCTCGCGGAGAACGTGGCGGCGGGAGCGATCCGCCTCACCGGCGAGGAACTGAGCAGGCTCGGCGGACTGCGCCCCGAGGCCGCTTGAACGCACTCCGCACGGCCCGGACACCCTTCGCACGAGAGGGCTGCGCGGCAGCCCGTGCCCCCCGCACCACGCCTGTACCGCGTGCGGCCGCACCCGGAAGAACGCCTACGACGCGTGGTCCCCGCGCGGATCCCGGCCGGTCCTCACACGGAACGCCCCAGGCGCGCCGCCGACGGCATCTCCCCGCACGGGGCAGGTCCGCACACCGTCGACGAGCGCGACGTCCCGGGCGTCACCGAAGGCGGGCCGGGCGCGCCCGCCCTCCCGCAGACCGCGGCCGCTGTGAGGTTGCTCAGCCCCTCGATGCGGGCGAAGGGCATGGGGCCTCCCGAGTGTGATCGCGACTGGGGGTGTACATACGAGGAGATACCGATGGGGCGACGGGCGGTTGGCATCGGAAGGGTTTTACGTATAACCTCTCCGGTCAACCGCCCGCTCCGAGAGGCCCCGATGAGACGCATCGCCCTGGTCACCCTCGTCGTCGACGACTACGACGAGGCGATCCGCTTCTACACCGACGCCCTCGGATTCCGGCTCGCCGAGGACGCGCCCCGGCCCGACGGATCCCGCTGGGTCGTCGTCGAACCCGGTACCCAGGGAGCCGGCACCGGACTGCTGCTGGCCCGCGCCAAGGGGGACGACCAGGCCGCCCGGGTCGGCGACCAGACCGGCGGGCGGGTCGGGTTCTTCCTGCACACCGACGACTTCGCCCGCGACCACGCCCGGATGACCGCCGCCGGCGTGACCTTCCTGGAGGAGCCGCGACACGAGCCGTACGGCAGTGTCGCCGTCTTCCAGGACCTGTACGGCAACCGCTGGGACCTGCTCCAGCCCGCCGGCTGACCCCTTCCCGCCGCTTCGAACCACCCGCCCGAGGAAAGACCCCGCCATGACTGCTACGCGCGTAGACGCCGACCTGATCCGCCGCCTGCCCAAGGCCGTGCTGCACGACCACCTCGACGGCGGCCTGCGCCCCGCCACCGTGGTGGAGCTGGCGGAAGCGGTCGGTCACACCCTGCCCACCACCGACCCGGACGAGCTCGCCGCCTGGTACTACGAGGCCGCCAACTCCGGTGACCTGGTGCGCTACATAGCCACCTTCGAGCACACCCTCGCCGTGATGCAGACCCGCGAGGGCCTGCTGCGCACCGCCGAGGAGTACGTGCTCGACCTGGCCGCCGACGGTGTGGTCTACGGCGAGGTGCGCTACGCCCCCGAGCTGAACACCAACGGCGAGCTGACCATGGCCGAGGTCGTGGAGACGGTCCAGGAGGGCCTCGCGGCGGGCATGGCGAAGGCGGCTGCCGCGGGCACGCCGGTGCGGGTCGGCACCCTGCTGTGCGGGATGCGGATGTTCGACCGGGTGCGAGAGGCCGCCGACCTGGCCGTGGCGTTCCGGGACGCCGGTGTCGTCGGCTTCGACATCGCAGGCGCCGAGGACGGCTTCCCGCCCGCCGACCACCTCGCCGCCTTCGAGCACCTGCGCCGCGAGAACGTGCCCTTCACCATCCACGCCGGGGAGGCGCACGGCCTGCCCAGCATTCACCAGGCCCTCCAGGTGTGCGGCGCCCAGCGCATCGGACACGGAGTGCGGATCACCGACGACATCCCCGACCTCGCGGCGGGCAAGCTCGGCCGGCTCGCGAGCTGGGTGCGCGACCGGCGCATCGCGCTGGAGATGTGCCCGACGTCCAACCTCCAGACGGGCGCCGCCACCTCGATCGCCGAACACCCGATCACCGCGCTCAAGGACCTCGGCTTCCGCGTCACCCTCAACACCGACAACCGGCTGGTATCGGGCACCACGATGACCCGCGAGATGACCCTGCTGGTCGAGGAGGCGGGCTGGACCGTAGAGGATCTGCGCACGGTCACCGTCAACGCTCTCAAGAGCGCGTTCCTCCCGTTCGACGAGCGGAACGCACTCATCGGGGACGTGGTCCTGCCCGGCTACGCCGCCGCGCTCTGAAGCAGCCCGCGGAGGTAGGCGGCCTGTCCGACGTGCTGGAGGTCGTCGGACAGGACGCTGACCAGCCGGACGCCCAGGGTGACCGGCGGGTCCCAGCGCTCGTCGACCACGCGCTCCAGGTCCTTGGCGGAGAGGCCCCGCAGGGCGTCCAGGCTCTGCTCGTGCACGGCGTCGTAGTAGCCGGTCAGCAGTTCGCCCGAGTCGACCCGGACCTTGGCTACCTTGGCGGGACTGTGGCCGTAGCCCGTGTCGCGCCGGGGCAGGTCGAGGCCGAAGCGCTTCTCCCAGTCCTGGGACAGCCACACCTGGTCGTGGCCGAAGGCGTCGGACAGGTGGTCGTCCTGGACGCGGGTGAGGTGCCAGACCAGCCAGGCGATGGAGTTGGTGTCGGGGGCGGGCCGGGCGCTCAGCTCGTCGGGCCCGAGCCCCTCGACGGTGGCGTGGACTTCTTCGCGGATGCGGTTGTAGCCGTCGATGAGGATGTCCTTCGCATGCATAGCTCCACCATCGCGCATCACCGAGGATCACGCGTCGGGAATCCAGCTCCCGTGGAAGCCCGGCGGCACCCGTCCGGGCAGATGGATACGGGCCACCGGCTCCCCGGTGATCGCACCGGCGCGCACGTCGCACCGCGTGTGGACGGCGAGCGGACCCGCGGGAGAGCCCCGGAAGCCGTATGTGCCGACGGTGTTCGGCTCGTCACCGAGTTCGTACGGCAGCGGCCCGCTCTCCTGGAGAGCTCCTCGGCCACCGGCTCGCATACCTCTTCGGGGAGGGGGAGACGGCCCGGTCCCGCGGGAGCCGGCGTGGCCGGAGCGGCTGCGGCGCCGCCGCCGGCCGGCGCGCCCGCCGTCGTGATCGCCGCCGCGCCGCGCAGCACGTTGCGTCGTGTGAGATCCGTGGCCCTCCTCCTGACCGCCGTCGGCATGCGGAACGGTCACGAGTCCGCTGTGCGGGACGGATCGGGTCAGGAGGGGGCGACACCCGCCTGGGGTGGTGCCGGACACCCTGTCTCCAGCAGGGCCATCAGCGCCCGGGCCGCAGGACTGGTCGCCTGCTCGGGCGGCAGCAGGGCGACCGTCTCGTAGACGGCGTCCCCGGTGCCCTTCACCGGCAGCGCGGTCAGCGAGGCACGCTTGTGCCGGAAGTGGCGTGGCACCACGGCGATGCCCAGGTCCTCGTCCACGAGGTCGAGGAGGCTGTGCACGTCGTTGACCTCCAGGGCGACGCCGCGGCGGACGCCCGCCGCGGCGAAGGCCGCGTCGGTGGTGCGCCGGGGCCCCCAGTCGGGGTGGAAGTCCACGAAGACCTCACCGCCGAGATCCTCCGGTGTGACCGCGACCCCGGCCGCGGCGAGCCGGTGGCTCGGATGACACAGCACGGTCATCGGCTCGCTCGTGAGCGGTACGGCCCGTAGCTGGTCGGTGTCCTCCCGGGCGGTGCGCACGGCGAACGCCATGTCCAGACGTCCGGCCGCGACCTCCTCCGCGAGAGCCCACGAGCCCGCCTGCCGCAGACAGATCTCCACGTCCGGGTGGCGCCGCCGGAACGCCGCCAGCAACCCCGCCACGTCCACCCCGGCGATGCACTGCTCGGACCCGAGCGCGAGCATCCCGCGCAGCACGCCCTGCACCGCCGCCACCGCCTCGTGGGCCGAGCGGACCTGCGCGAGGATCCGCTCCGCCTCGCCGAGCAGCGCCCGCCCGGCCGGGGTCAGCGTCACCCGGCGGGTCGTCCGCACGAACAGCGGTGTCTGCAGCTCCCGCTCCAGCGCCCGGATGGAGGCCGACAGGCCCGACTGGGACACCAGGAGGCGTTCCGCCGCGCGGGTGAAGTGCTGGTCCTCGGCGACCGCGACGAAGTGCTGCAGGTGGCGCAGTTCCATGACTGAGAAGCGTAGCCGCTGAATCTCATCGGATTCTTCTGTTGGACGCATGGGAGCAGGTCACGCCAGAGTGGACACCGGTTTCATCCCGACCGCGCCAACCCCTCTGGAGTCGCGTTGTACACCGCACACCCCGACCGCTACGCGGACATGCCCTACCGGCGCACCGGACGCAGCGGTCTGAAGCTGCCCGCGCTCTCGCTCGGCCTGTGGCACAACTTCGGCCCGGACCGGCCCGTCGAGACGCAGCGCGCCATCCTGCGCCGCGCCTTCGACCTCGGCGTCACCCACTTCGACCTCGCCAACAACTACGGCCCGCCGCCCGGCGCCGCCGAGTCCGCGCTGGGCGAGTACCTGAAGACGGACTTCGCGCCGTACCGCGACGAGCTGGTGATCTCCACCAAGGCCGGGTATCTGATGTGGCCCGGCCCGTACGGCGAGTGGGGCTCGCGCAAGTACGTGCTGTCCTCACTGGACCAGAGCCTGAAGCGGATGGGCCTGGACTACGTCGACATCTTCTACTCGCACCGCCCCGACCCCGACACCCCGCTCGAGGAGACGATGGGGGCCCTGCACTCGGCGGTGCAGCAGGGCAAGGCGCTGTACGTCGGTGTCTCCAACTACTCCGCGGAGCAGACCCGCGAGGCCGCCCGCATCCTGGGCGAGCTGGGCACCCCGCTCCTCATCCACCAGCCGCGCTACTCGATGCTGGACCGGCGCCCCGAGGACGAGGGCCTGCTCGACGCCCTCGACGAGCTCCAGGTCGGCTCCATCGTGTTCTCCCCGCTGGAGCAGGGCATGCTCTCCGCCCGCTACCTCGACGGCATCCCCGAGGACTCCCGGGCGGCGAGCGACAGCCCCTTCCTGAACTCGGACGCGCTCACCGGGGACCTGGTGGACCGGCTGCGCGATCTGAACGACATCGCGCAGTCCCGCGGCCAGACGCTGGCCCAGATGGCCCTGGCCTGGGTGCTGCGCGGCGGCCGGGTCACCTCCGCGCTGGTCGGCGCGAGCAGTGCGCGGCAGATCGAGGACAGCGTCGGAGCCATCCGCAACCTGGACTTCGACGGGGACGAACTGGCCCGGATCGACGCCATCGTCAAGCAGTAGCGGGTCTGCCTGCCCGGAGACGGCCGCCTCCCGGGGTGCGGCGGGGCGCCTCCCGGGGCGCGGCGGCTAGGAACGGATGCGTTCCCGGAGGCGCACGGTCACCGTGTCGCCCTCCTCCTTGCCGATGGCCTTGCGCACGTCCGCCTTCACGGGGAGCTTGTGCGTGCCGTCCCCCAGCGCCATGAACGCGCTGCGGAACGGGTGACCGTCGATCGTCCCGCGGACCTTGACCAGACCGCGGGTGCCGAAGAACTCGACGGATTTAGGCCAGACCAGATAGGTCCAGCCACCCTCGGCGGGGCTTTTGCGTAGAACGGCGGTGAACTCCGCGTCCAGTTCTCCCGTGGTGGCCATGACGTCCTCCGGTGCTCGGCGGTCTCTTTCCCCTACAGACCGCCGGACACCGGGGAACTCATCGCCCACACCGGCCTCACCGCCCCGACGGGGACCCGGTCCGGCAAGCCGAGCGCGGCCCCGGATCCGGCCCCGCCCGTCCAAGGTGATCACATCCGACCCGGCGACCGGCGCCGAGCCTTCGGTCACGCTCACCAGCTCCCATGAGAAGCGGGCGGTGTCGTGAGACCCGTCGAGACCGCCGGCGAGCCGGAACACGAACCGCGGGAACCGCTCCTGGACCGCCGCGCTCACCACGGCGGTGCACTCATGACCGCTGACGTCGGCCAGAGGGTCGGTGTAGGTGCCGTCCCCGGCCCAGGGGCGGCCGGTGGCCTTGGCGCGCGCCGCCGGGTCCCGGGCGTCCCAGGCCTCCAAGCAGCGGGCGACGGGCGTCCTCGTGGCGGTGGGCGGTCGCGGACAACGGTGATCGGCCTCCAACAAGGTCGTATCCGCTGGTCAGGGCCCGGGGTCCGCTCCGGCCGAACCGGGTACGACCACCTTGTCCGCGCCTGCCGGGAGCGTCGTTCACCTCCTGTGTCACGGGCCGTCGCCACCGCTCGCCGGATTTCGGCCACGCAAGTGCGCATATGCCAGGAGAGTGGCCGGAAAGTCATGGTGACAGTGATTCAGTAGTGAACATACTGACCTGCGAGAGCGTTTCACATCGAGCGACGGCGCCCTCACGCACAGCACGCGAGCCGCACAAGAAGCGAGGCCGGACCGGCGGACGGGCAGGGCAACGGGGGAGGGTCACGTGCACGACGAGTTTCTGTGCCACGTCACGGCGTACGGAGTCTGCGACGGCCGCCGTATCGGAGTGCCCCTCGGTACCTATCGGGCGCCCACCCTCGCCCTCGCCCTGTGGTGGCTGCGCGACCGCGCCTCCTGGATCGCCCAGCGACTCGACCCCCGGCCCGACGCCGAGCACTTACCCCCGGGCGCGCTCGTGCCGGTCGCCCCCACCGTGCCCGACGTGCCCATGCTGCTGCGAGCCTGGTGCGCCGATCCCGCCCAGCAGGAGCGGGTCGCCGAGGAACTGGCGGCCGGACGGCTGGTGCGGATCGCCACCAGCGACGACACCACGGAGTACGAACTGCTCGCCGAGTCCGTGGACGCCCTGCGGATCCAGCGCACCGCTCCCTTCGTCGGCATCTCCGTCGCCTGACCCGCCGCCGGTCCCACTCGCCCAGGCGCACATCAGGGCAAATCGGTAGAATCTTGACCATGGCGCAACCCTCGGTAGCACCAGAGCTCGTCCTGGAGACGGAGACGGGCACCACCGTGATGATCCCGGGCCGTGACTACCACGTGGGGCGCGATCCGCTGTGCGACATCGTCATCGACGACGACCGGGTCTCCTGGCATCACGCCGTGCTGCGGCCCGAGGACGGTCACTGGATCATCGAGGACGAGGACAGCACCAACGGCACCTACGCGGACGGCCGGCGCATCCACGAGTGGGATGTCGGACCCGGCAGCGTCATCCGCTTCGGCAGTCCGGCGGACGGGCCGCGCATGACCCTCATGGGCCGCCCCGCACCCGCCGCGCCCACTCCACAGCGCCCCTCCGCCGTCTCCATGCCGGCCCACACCGGCACCTACCGGCAGCCCACAACGGTACGGCCGCTGCCCTCCCGCACCGTCCGCATCGGCCGCGCCACCGACAACGACCTGGTCATCGACGACCTCGTGGTCTCGCGCCGGCACGCCGAACTGCGCGCCCTCGCCGATGGAACCTACGAGATCACCGACCTGGGCAGCCACAACGGCACGTACCTCAACGGCAGCCCCGTCACCACCGCCCCGGTCCGCCCGGGCGACATCGTCGGCATCGGTCACTCGGCGTTCTGCCTCGTCGGCGACCAACTCCAGGAGTACGTCGACAGCGGCGAGGTCTCCCTCGACGTGCAGGACCTCGCCGTCACCGTCGACCGCGGCCGCAAGACGCTCCTCGACCACGTGTCGTTCCCGGTGGGGGAGAAGTGCCTGCTCGCCGTCGTCGGCCCGAGCGGCGCCGGCAAGTCCACCCTCCTCAACGCCCTCACCGGTCAGCGCCCCGCGAACCACGGCACCGTCCTCTACGACGGCCGTGACCTCTACCGCGACTACGCCGAGCTGCGCCAGCGCATCGGCCTGGTTCCGCAGGACGACATCCTGCACGCGCAACTCACCGTCCGCAAAGCCCTCTCCTACGCCGCCGAACTGCGCTTCCCGCAGGACACTGCCAAGGCCGAGCGGCGCGCCCGGGTCGACGAGGTCATTCGCGAACTGGGCCTGGAGCAGCGCGCGGACCAGCCCGTGCACAGCCTCTCCGGCGGCCAGCGCAAGCGTGTCAGCGTGGCCCTGGAACTGCTGACGAAGCCGTCGCTGCTGTTCCTCGACGAGCCGACCTCCGGCCTCGACCCCGGCATGGACCGCTCCGTGATGCACATGCTGCGCGGCCTCGCCGACGACGGCCGGACCGTCATCGTCGTCACCCACAGCGTGCTCAGTCTGGACGTGTGCGACCGGCTCCTCGTACTGGCACCCGGCGGGAAGATCGCCTACTACGGGCCGCCCGAGGACGCCCTGTCGTTCTTCGGCTTCGAGGAGTGGCCGGAGGCCTTCGAGGCCTTCGAACGCGACAGGGACCGGGACTGGGCGGGGGACTACCTCGCCTCGCCCTTCCACGGCCGGTACGTCGCCGACGCCTCCGCGCAGCCCCAGCAGCCCCGCTCCGGGCCCGTCGTCATCACCGCCCCGCCCCGGCCGCGCAGCCGGGGTGCGCAACTCGGCACGCTGGTGCGCCGGTACGCGGCCGCGCTGAGCGCCGACCGCACCTTCCTGATCATCATGATCGCCCTGCCGTTCGTGATGGGCGCGATGGCCCGAGCCCTGGCGGGCGGCAAGCTGACGCTCGACACGGCGATGAACGCGCTGCTCATCCTGTGCGTCGGGGCGGTGCTCACCGGGGCGGCCAACGCCGTGCGCGAACTCGTCAAGGAACGCGTGATCTACCAGCGGGAGCGGGCGGTGGGTCTGTCCAGATCGGCGTACCTGATGTCCAAGGTCATCGTCCTGGGTGTCATCACCGTGCTCCAGGCGGTGGTGCTGACCCTGGTCGCCCTGTTCGGCGTGGACCTCAACGCACCGGGCGGTGAAGGCGTCCTGATGCCGCCCCTGGTGGAGATCACGGTCGCCGTCGCCCTGCTCGCGTTCACGGCGATGATGCTCGGCCTGCTCATCTCCTCGCTGGTGCGCAAGGAAGAGGTGACGATGCCGCTGCTCGTGCTCATCGCCATCGTCCAGGTCGTCTTCTGCGGAGCCCTGCTGAAGCTGGCCGACACCCCCGGACTGGAGCAGCTGGGCTGGCTGGTTCCGGCACGCTGGGCGCTGGCGGCGATGGCCGGGACCGTCGGGCTGGCCCGGATCGTGCCCGACGACCTGACGAAGGACCCGCTCTTCGAGCACTCGGCGGGCACCTGGTTGCTGGACGTGGGGATGCTGGTATTGCTGTCGGTGCTCTTCGGGTTCCTCGTGTCCCGGATGCTGCGCCGGCACGAACCGGCCGTCATGCGGAAGTAGGGAGCGCCGATGACGACCCCCGGCTTCCGGCCCACGCACGTCGTCCCGCAGCACGGGATGCCCGCATGGGAGGCACCCGACCCGTCCCGGCCCACCGTCGACCTCGACCCCCTGCTGCCGGTGCAGCTCCTGGAGCGGCAGGGCGACTGGGGGCACGTCCTGTGTTTCAACGGCTGGTCGGCCTGGGTGGACGGCCGCCGTCTGGTCGCCGTACCGCAGGACCCGCCGGCGGCCGACGGGCCGCTCACCCACGCCGCCGATCCGCGGCCGCTGCTGGGCCGGGCACAGGAAGCCCTGGCGCGCTACCGTTCCGCGGTCGAGGACCTCGCTGGCGGTCTCGACCGGGAGTCCTTCCGCGCCCGCACCCGCGGCACGCGGATCGGCGTCGTCGTCGACGGCGAGTCCGTGTGGCTCTACGACTCCGCCCACGGGCACTGGGTGTACGCCGACGGCACCCGGATGACCACGTACGCCACGGACGAGACGCCCGGAGCCGCACCGGAGTCCCGCCCCGCCGCAGCGTCCGCGCATCCCTCCACGCGGGTGGTGCCGTCCGAGGGCCCCGGGGAGACGCCCCGCCCCGCGACGCCGCCTCCGGCCGACGCACCGGCACCCGCGCGCAGCGCCCCGGCGGGGCCGACGCGGGTGGTGCCGCCCGAGGCGCCCGAGCCGACCGGCATCGCGCCTCCCGAGGCTCCGCCGCCGACCCGGGTACTGGCGCCGGACGCTCCCGAGCCCACCCGGGTGGTGCCGCCCGAGGCGCCCGAGCCGACCGGCATCGCGCCTCCCGAGGCTCCGCCGCCGACCCGGGTGGTGGGCGCGAAGACACGCGAACCGAGGGGTGCTCCCGAGCCGACGCGCCTCGCGTCACCGCAGGGCGAGGAGGGCGACGAGGAGGGGGGACGCACGGCTGAGGCACCGCCCACGCGGGTGGTGGGGCGTGAGCCCACCCGGGTCGTGTCGCCCGAGGGGGAGGACCGTTGAACCGCGAGACGAGCCTGTTCTCGGGGCGGCCCTCCGAGCTGATCGGGCAGCAGATCGCCGGTTACCGGATCGAGCAGGAGATCGGGCGCGGCGGCATGGCCGTCGTCTACCGCGCCCGTGACCTGCGCCTGGAACGCACCGTCGCCCTGAAGCTGCTCGCCCCGGAACTCGCCCGCAACGACACCTTCCGCCGCCGCTTCACCCATGAGTCCCGGGCCGCCGCGGCGATCGACCACCCGCACATCGTGCCGGTGTTCGAGGCCGGTGAGACCGACGGTGTGCTGTACATCGCCATGCGGTACGTCGCGGGCAGCGACCTGCGGCATGTCCTCGACCGTGAGGGTCCGATGCCGCCCGCCACCGCCGTGCGCGTCGCCGCCCAGCTCGCCTCCGCGCTCGACGCGGCCCACGACCACGGCCTGGTCCACCGGGACGTCAAGCCCGGCAACATCCTGGTCTCCCGCGGCACCGACAGCGACCACCCCGAGCACGTGTACCTCACCGACTTCGGCCTGACGAAGAAGTCGCTGTCGCTGACCGGCTTCACGACGGTCGGCCAGTTCGTCGGCACGCTCGACTACGTCGCCCCCGAGCAGATCTCCGGCAAGCCGGTCGACGCCCGCTGCGACGTGTACGGCTTCGCCTGCGTCGTCTTCGAGACCCTGGCCGGCCATCCGCCCTTCCTCCGCGACGACGACATGGCCCTGCTCTGGGCCCACCAGTACGACCAGCCCCCGCCGCTGACCGAGGACCGGCCCGATCTCGACCCGGGCGTCGACCATGTCCTCGCCCAGGCCCTCGCCAAGAGCCCCGACGACCGGTACCCGTCCTGCCTCGCCTTCGTCGCCGCCCTGCGTGCCGCGACGACCGGCGGTGGGACCGGGGCCACCCGGTCGCCCACGCCCGTGGACCGGCAACTGCCGGGTGCGGGGCAGAAGCGGCCCAAGCCGCCGCCGCGCTGGGCCGAGCCGGTGTTCGTGCAGCGGACGTAGCGCGCGGCGTCAGCCCTTGCTGTCGGAGGGCACTTCGCCGCGGCGCCGTACGTGCCGCGCCAGCAGCGCCCCGGCGCACCCGGTCACCAGCCCCCACGGGACGGCCAGACCCACCGCGCCCCACAGCTTGGGTCGCAGGAACAGCTCGCCCCCGAGGCCGCCGCCCAGGTCGCCGATGCCGAGCACGGACAGGCCGTAGTGCGCGGAGATGCGCCCGACGAGGCAGATCATGAAGACCGTGAGCACGAGGGCGACCGCCATGTGCACGGCGTGCTGCCAGGCCCGCACCCGCGCCGGTGACCGCGCCGCCATCACGAACGCGGCGGCGAGCAGCAGTACGACGTCGACGGCCAGCAGCCACCACACCCGGCCGTCGTGCTCGGAAAGGGTCCGCAGATTCAGTTCGGAGACGTCCGGGGTGCGCAGCACCTCGTCGAGCACACGCGGCATCGGCAGCCCGAACGGCCCCTCCACCCTGCCGTTCCAGGTGGCGCCCAGTCCGATCGTCAGCGCCAGCCACACCAGGTTGGGCAGTCCGAGCAGGATCACCGCGAACGTCTCCCGCACGTGGCCCTTGGCCGCCGCGACGGCCAGGGCGACGACCACACCGATGACGACGCAGGCCAGCAGCAGCGCCACCATCGCGTACGCGGCCGGCCGCACCGACGCCTGGAAGCGCAGCAGTCCGGCGGGCAGCGGGGCCCCGCGCGACACCAGCAGGGCCAGCACCAGCACACCGGCCAGCCACACCACCGCGACGAACACGGACAACGGAACGTCGGTGGTGAAGCCGATCTCCGGTGAGGCGCCGAACAGGTCACCGAGTTCTCCGAGGGCGTCATCGCCGAGGGAGATGTCGAAGGTGTGGCGGGCGGCGAGCGTCAGGCCGATCAGCGCGAGCAGCCACAGGGCCGCCACCCGGCCGGCCCAGCCGGCCAGCTCCGCCGCACCCGCGACCGCGCGGTGCCGCAACGGCCGCAGGAAGCCCCAGGCGATCACCAGCGCCCCGGTGAGCGTGACGGACAACGGAATGACCGTCAGGCCGGCCCGCGTGTCGGCGAGGTCGCCGGCGCTTCCGGCGAGCTTCACCGTGCCGCCGACGGCGGTGACCATGGTGGCCGCGACGACCGGGGCGAAGCCACCGTCCGGAAGGTCGGCGGCCCCTGCCGCCCAGAGGCCCAGGGCGGCCACCACCGCCATGGCGAGCAGCCCGCCGAGCACCGTGACGAGGGCATGCGCCCAGCCGTGGCGGGCGGTAGCCCGCTCGCCGGTGGTGCGTGCCTGGCCGGAGGGGGTGCGCGAAGTCACGCTGTCACGCTAAGCAGGCCCTCCGCAGGGCGCCCGCCAAAGAGGTCCGTCCGCGTCGGCTTGCGGGGCGTACGGGGCTGGAGCACACAATGAACGCGTAATGGAAAAAGCGGCATACACTCGGATTAACCGCCTCAGGTGTGTGAAGGCCGCAGAGAACCCACGAGGGAAGAAGAGCTCGTGAGCGTCGATCCGCCGTCGTCCGGCCGCCCCACAGGACCTCCCTCGGGCCCGCTGTCGGGTCCCTCCCAACCGCCCTCGGGCGGCGGCCCGCCCTCGGAGCCGCCCAGCGGGGGCGGCAAGCAGCCGGAGCCCCGCCGACCGTGGTGGGGGTCGGTACCCCGTGTCGCGATCATCGCCACCGCCGTGGTGGCCGCCGTGATCCTCGCCGTGGTGCTGTCCCGTCCCGACAACGGCGGCACAGGTGCGTCCGACGGCGGAACCAGCACCTCCAGCGGTGAGGTCTTCCTCCAGCCGGCGGCCGAGACGGGCCCGGACGCGTTCACCGAGTCGACGGCGGAGGAGAAGAGCTCCGCCTCGCCGATCTCGCCGTCGGGGGCCACCGAGTCGGCGCCGCAGAACGCCGTCCGGGGTGTGAAGGGCGACGCGCCGGGCCTGTACGGCGGCACCCGCAACGTCGCCAGCTGCGACGTGGAGAAGCAGATCACCTACTTCGGGGACGCCCCGGACAAGCAGCGCGCCTTCGCCTCGGTCGCCGGAATCAAACCCTCCGAAGTCCCCGCCTACCTGCGCTCGCTCACCCCCGTGCAGCTGCGCATGGACACCCGCGTCACCAACCACGGATACAAGAACGGCGCCCCCACCAGCTACCAGGCTGTCCTCGAGGCCCGTACGGCCGTGCTCGTCGACGGCCGCGGCGTGCCCCGGGTGCGGTGCGCCTGCGGCAACCCGCTGTCGCCGCCGGTCGCCCAGCAGAGCGCGCCGAAGACGACCGGCGAGGCGTGGCCGGGCTACAAGTCGTCGAACGTCGTCATGGTGGCACCGGCGCCGGAGCCGGTCGACGTCTTCGTGATGTGCGAGCCGGACGGCGAGTGGTTCGAACGCCACAAGGGCGACACGGGCACGAAGGACCAGAAGACCAAGAAGCCGGACAAGCCCTCCCCGTCGGCGAGCGTCACCACTCCGACGGCACCTTCCGACTCGACGTCGTCGCAACCGCCCTCGAGCGAGCCGCCGACCTCGGACACGGACACCTCGGGGCCGACGACGGACGAGCCACCGTCGGCCGACACCCAGCAGCCCCCGCCCGACGGCGACACCGGAAGCGACACCGGGAGCGACACCGAAGGCGGCACGACGGACACGACGGACACGACGGAACAGCCTCCGGCCTCCTGAGCCGGCGCTCAAGAGGCGCGGACCACCAGGGCGTAGTCGCCGAGCCCGAGCAGCCGATCGGCCGGCAGGTCGCCGTGGGCGGTGACGACCGCCTCGATCCGGCCCGTCTCGGGTTCGAACGCGACGTCCTGGACCGTGCCGAGCGTGTCACCCGTGTCGGTGAGGATCCTGAGACCCGGCAGTTCGTGGTGCGCCGGCACCTCCGCGGGCGCGGCGGTCGTGCGGGCCAGCACCGCGTCCGGGCCGACGGCGTGCAGCGCGCCCCAGGCCAGCACCGTGTCCTTGCGCGAGTGCCGGCCCCGCACCCGGACATGGGTCACCACACCGGACACGGCGTCGACCGTCAGCGACCTCAAGGCGCCCACCTCGTCCGCCTTGGTCAGCGTCAGCACCGGCAGCCCTCGAGCCTCGGAGAACAGCATCACGGGGTCGTCCCCTCCCGCCCGTCCCGGAAGGCGCCGATCCGCGCGACGAAGGCCGGCAGGTCGTCGGCCACGTAGCGGGTGGCGTCCGCCGGAATGACCAGGGCGCGACCAGAGACGGCGAGCGTCTCACCGCGCGGCACGTACACCCGGTGCCTGCGGCGCCGCGAGCCCTGCACCAGCGCCTTGCCGGCGGCGATGCGGAACCCCACGACCCGGCCACTGGTCCCGCCCTCGATGATCACGTCGAGCACCGTGCCGACCTCGGCACCCTCGTCGGTCAGTACCTTCGCGTGCAGCACCCGGCCCTGCTGGGCCTCGCGCCGGGCCACCACGACGGACGTGTCCTGAAGGGCGAGGGCGTCGCGGATCATGACCGCGTGCGGACCCAGCGCGTGCACCGCCGACCAGGGCAGGCTCTGCTTCAACGGACCCGAGAGCAACCCCCGGCCGCTGAGGGTGAAGCCGGTGACACGGCCGGCGGCGGCGTCGAAGACGGTGTCCTTGACCTGCGCGACGGCGTCACCGCCCAAGGTGACCACCGGCAGGGTCGTCAGGCTCCGTGCGGCCAGCAGCTCGTTCATCGCAGGCCCTTCCCGCGGGGCCGGCGCCGGACCGCGATGACGGTCCCCGAGCGCCGGCCGGCCTGCACGGCGAGCGTCACCATCGCTATGGCGGCGATCGCCGCGATCACCACGATCAGCCATGTCCACCAGGCCACCGCGCACCTCCGGTGATCCGGCCCGGCCGCCTTCGGCCGGGCCTGATGCCTTCCGGGTGCCCCGCGGAGGGGGGACAATGCCCCGGGCACCGAACG
This sequence comes from Streptomyces sp. NPDC092370, assembly GCF_044755265.1. Classification (NCBI taxonomy): domain Bacteria; kingdom Bacillati; phylum Actinomycetota; class Actinomycetes; order Kitasatosporales; family Streptomycetaceae; genus Streptomyces; species Streptomyces sp. NPDC092370. The sequence goes on from NZ_JBIVQO010000010.1 coordinate 213,843, forward strand.
GGCTGAGAAGTGTGAGGACTGCGAAGCCCGACTCGGGGTACGAGCACTGATGCAGAGCGTCCGGCCAGTCCGGCTTCCCAGAGAGAAAAGAATGATCGACCACCTGGACGGGGCAGTGATACCGACTGGTTTCGACGTGCCCGTTGAACCGCTGTGGCGAGCGGCGCACTACACCGGCGAGCAGGGCTGTATCGCCGAGGCGCGGTCCTTCGCAGCGCTCTTTCTCGAACAGCTCAGGACCGAGTGGTGCGCGCACATCGACGAGCGTGTCGACGGCGCCGTACTGCTGGTGGTGAGTGAGCTGGTCACCAACGCCGACCGGCACAGCAACGGCCCCTACATCCTGGAGCTCGTCGGCACCGACACCACGGTGGCGGTGTCGGTCTACGACAGCAGCTCCGCACTGCCCCGCATCTTCCCCCGCGACCCCGAGCGCATCGGCCGGCACGGCCTGGAGATCGTCCACGCGCTCGCGGAACAGGTCAGCGTGGAACGGGTACCGGTGGGCAAGCGCGTGTGTGCCGTGCTGCCCCTCGCCGAGGGAGCCAACGCCTGACCGCCCGGGTGAACACCTCACCCGGGCGGCTCATGTCGTCGCGGTCTCTTCTTGTCTTGTGCGTGCCGTTGTGCGGGTGCCGCCCCACTCCCGCGTGTGGGACGGCACCCGCTGGTCGGCCGGTCGCGCTCAGGCGCAGCCCAGCTCGCCCAGCATGCCCTCGCGCAGCCGCGTGATGATCCGCTTGATCAGCCGGGAGACGTGCATCTGCGAGCAGCCGAGCCGCTCACCGATCTCCGCCTGGGTGGCCTCCTCCACGAAGCGCATGTGGATGATCTGCCGGTCGCGCTCGCTGAGCTCGGCCATGAGCGGGGCGAGCGAGTGGAAGTCCTCGACGAGCCGCAGCCCGTCCTCCTCCACTCCGATGAAGTCGGCCAGGACCGCTTCGCCGCCTTCCGGGCCGTCGCCGGTGAGCGCGGCGTCCAGCGACGACGAGTTGTACCCGTTCGCCGCGATCTGCCCCTCCACCACCTGGCGCTCGGAGATGTTCATCAGCGTCGCCAGCTCGGCGACCGTCGGCTCGCGGTCCAGTCGGCTGGCGAGCTCCTCACGGGCCTTGGCCAGCTCCACGCGCAGCTCCTGCAGCCGCCGCGGCACGTGCACCGCCCACGTGGTGTCCCGGAAGAAGCGCTTGATCTCCCCGACGATGTACGGCAGGGCGAAGGAGGTGAACTCCACCTCCCGCGAGAGCTCGAACCGGTCGATGGCCTTGATCAGGCCGATCATGCCGGTCTGGACGATGTCCTCCATGTCGTCGCCGCGGCCGCGGAACCGTCCGGCCGCGAAACGCACGAGCGACATGTTCATCTCGATCAGGGTGTTGCGTGCGTACTGGTACTCGTGCGTGCCCTCTTCGAGTTCCGTCAGGCGCTGGAAGAACTGGCGGGACAATTCCCTCGCGTCCCGCGGGGCCACGGACCGCGGGTCCACGACGCCCGGCAGTGCTCCGTCACCCGCGCCGGCTTCGGTGTTCTCTTCGACGACCTGTGCCTTCGACCGGATCACGGCGGTCTCCATTACCTCTCCCACGAACGTCACGGCGGACATCTGCATAGGTACTCCCGAGTTGCGGGTACCCGGGTTGACCCTCACCATGCTCGTCAATTTTCTCATGGGCGAAATTGGAGGGAATGTACCTCTCTGTCATGCCGCGTGCGTGGTGATTCCACCCAGGGCGGAACGCCGGGCCCTTCCGCCGGCAGCCGGGATTCCTAGGCTGGAGCGGTGAGCAACCACCGGCCAAGCGAAGCCCGAGTCATCCCGCTGCGCCCGCACGGCGCGCGCCCCGCCGGCGCGCCGCCGCGCCAGGCACCGCCGGCCCCCGCCGCGAAGGAGCCGCTGTGGCGGGACCTGGTGGGTGACGTCCTGCGCCGTGAGCGCCTCGCGCAGGAGCGCACCCTGAAGGACGTCGCCGACCAGGCACGGATCTCCATGCCCTACCTCTCGGAGGTGGAGCGCGGCCGCAAGGAGGCCTCCTCGGAGGTCCTCGCGGCCGCCGCCCACGCCCTCGGGCTGAACCTCGGCGACCTGCTGACGAGGGCGCAGGGCGAGCTGACCCGCGTCACGTCGCGCTACGCCGGCGGCAGCCGCCGCGGGGCGTCCGCCTCGTCGCACGACGGGATGTGCCTGGCCGCCTGAGCCGTACCGGCCGGCCGGTGCCTCACAGCCTCACGAGGCGCCGGCTGAGCACCTCGTCGGCCAGCCCGTAGCCCACCGCCTCCTGCGCCGTGAACACCTTGTCACGGTCCATGTCCGCCCGCAGGGCCGTCACGTCGTGGTGGGTGTGCCGCGCCAGCACCTCCTCCACCTCGGAGCGGATCCGCACCATCTCCTTGGCCTGGAGCGCCAGGTCGGACACCATGCCGCGCTGCCCTCCGGCGGCCGGCTGACCGAGCAGTACCCGTGAGTGCTCCAGCACGAACCGCCGCCCGGGGTCCCCGCCGGCGAGCAGCACGGCTGCCGTGGAGGCCGCCTGCCCGACGCAGAACGTGGAGATCGGCGCCTGCACGAACATCATGGTGTCGTAGATGGCCATCAGCGAGGTGAACGAGCCGCCCGGTGAGTTGATGTAGATCGCGATCTCGCTCTCCGGGGAGGACGACTCCAGGTGGAGGAGCTGGGCGATGACGACGTTGGCGACGCCGTCGTCGATCTCGGTGCCGAGGAAGATGATCCGCTCGGACAGCAGCCGGCTGAAGACGTCGTAGGACCGCTCGCCCTGGGGGGTGCGCTCGACGACGTTCGGAATCGTGTACGAACCCATCACTGGAGCCCCATCCTGCGTCGGGTGGCCGCCGGGCGGACGTCCCCGAGGGACTCCACGACCCGGTCCACCATGCCGTACTCCCTGGCCTCCTCGGCCGTGAACCAGCGGTCCCGGTCACCGTCCCGGGAGATCGTCTCCGGGCTCTGGCCGGTGTGCTCCGCGGTGATCCGCTCGATGGTCCGCTTGGTGAAGTCCAGGTTCTCCGCCTGGATCTCGATGTCTGCCGTCGTGCCCCCGATGCCCGCCGAGGGCTGGTGCATCATGATCCGCGCGTTCGGCAGCGCATAGCGCTTGCCCGGCGCGCCGACGCTCAGCAGGAACTGCCCCATGCTGGCCGCGAAACCCATGGCCAGCGTGGAGACGTCGTTCGGGATGAGCCGCATCGTGTCGTAGATGGCGAGACCCGCGTGCACCGCCCCGCCGGGGCTGTTGATGTACAGGCTGATGTCGGTGTGCGCGTCCTCTGCGGACAGGATGAGCAACTGGGAGCAGACCCGGTTCGCGGAGACCTCGTCGACCTGGGTGCCCAGCAGCACGATGCGCTGCGCGAGCAGCTGGGCGGCCAGATGGTCGTCGAAGCGGGTCGCAGGGGTGTCGCCCTCCTCCGCCCGCGGTGCGAGCGTCGTGAGTGGAGTCATTGGTCCTCCTCGTCGCGGCAGCGAGTGCCGCGGACTGTCGGGGATGTGCCGTCGACTCCACTGTTGACCTCGGGTGATGTCCGTGAACGGTTTCTCTGCCCTCGGCAGATCCGCTACCGGCGGAGCCCGAAGGCCCAGCCCTTCTCGCTCAACCGGCGGAAGAACGCCCGCACATCACCGACCAGCAGGTCAGGTTCCTCCATCGCCGCGCAGTGCCCGCCGCGGCCGAACTCCGTCCCAGCGGGCGATGTTGTCGGTCCGCACCGCCTTGTGGCGCAGCGGGATCCGGGGGTCGCCGAAAAAGGACGCCACCCGCGGGCGTCGGCGATTTTCTCGCCTCGGGCCTGGGCACGCTCGTCAACGGCCACCTGGATTTGTCCGCCGCCGACCGATGAGTTTCGGGCCGGGGCCCGGTCGACAGTGGTGACAGCGTTCCGGCGTGCAGGAGGACTCATGACCACCGACGGTTTCACCACGTGTCTCTGGTTCGACGGCCAGGCCGAGGAGGCCGCCCATCACTACGTCTCGATTTTCAAGAACTCCAGCGTCGGCAAGATCGCGCGCTACCCCGAGGGAGCGCTCCAGGCCGCCGGCGGCGTGATGACCGTCGAGTTCACGGCCAACGGGCACCGGTTCGTCGCGCTCAACGGCGGCCCTCAGTTCACGTTCACCGAGGCCACCTCCTTCATGATCCACTGCGAGAACCAGGAGGAGATCGACTACTACTGGACCAGGCTCACCGAGAACGGTGGCGAGCCCGGCCCCTGCGGCTGGCTCAAGGACAGGTTCGGCCTGTCCTGGCAGGTCGTCCCGGACCGGCTCGACGAGATGATCACCGACCCGGATCCGGCGAAGGCGGCCCGGGTGACCCAGGCGTTCATGGCGATGAGCAAGTTCGACATCGCAGCCCTGGAGAAGGCGTACGCGGGCGAGTGAGGTGCCGCGGCCAGGGCAGGGCCGTACCAGGATGCCTGCCCTGCCCTCACGCCGTCTCGGCCAGGAGCTCCCGGATGACGTACCGGGAGTTCTCCGCGACCGGCGGGTTCGTCTCCCAGTAGTACGGCAGCGCGATGACGGCGATCGACAGGGCCCAGCCCCGGGCCCGTGCCCATTCGGCCTCGCCGGCGCCCACGGCCGCGCGGAACACACCGCGGGCCGCGCCGGGCAGCAGGCACCAGGCGCCGATGAGGTCGACGGCGGGATCGCCGACCCCCACGGTGCCGAAGTCGATCACGGCGCTCAGCCGTCCGTCCGTGACCAGGAGATTCCCGGCCATCAGGTCACCGTGCGCCCAGACGGGCGGCCCGGTGTGCTCCGGAGCCCGCAGGGCCTCCTCCCACACCTCGGTCACCGCGGCCGTGTCGACCCGTCCCGTGAGCTGGGCGAGCGCGTCACGCAGGAAGGGGTCCCGGGTCGCCAACGGCACTCCCCGGTACCCGGGAGGGCCCTCGGACGCGTCGATACGGCGCAGGGCCGTGAGGTACGCCGCCAGGTCCTCGGCGAGCAGGTCCGGCTCCTCCAGCCTGCCGGGCACCGGGTTGCGGCCCTCCAGCCAGCCGTAGACCGACCAGGGCCAGGGGAAGCCGTCGCCGGGTTCGCCCCGGCCGAGGGGCTCGGGCGATGCGACGGGCAGCTTCGGGCCGAGCCGGGGCAGCCAGCGCAGTTCATGGGTGATCGCCTCCACGGCGCGGGGGTGCCGGGGGAGACGGACGACCTTGTCCGCGCCGAGGCGGAACATGGCGTTCTCCGTCCCGGACGACTCCAGCCGCCGCAGCGGCAGCCCGGCCCACCGCGGGAACTGCCCGGCGATCAGCCGGCCGACGAGCGTCACGTCGATGTCCAGCTCGTCCTCATGCATGCGCACCGTGCTCATGGAGCCCATTCGAGCCGTCAACGCGCCGCCTGTCGAACGGTTTTGGTGACCTCCCGGGCGATGCGCAGGATGCCGGGGGAACGGACCGGGCAGGGCTTTGGCGTGGACGTGGTGGGGGCCAGGCAGAAGTGCAGGTAGTCGTCGTCGCGGTGCAGTGCCGTGCGGTCGCGGCCGGGCTGTGTGCACAGGCCGGGGCGGCCGCGCTCGTAGGCCGTGCACGGCAGGTACTGCGTCCAGGCGTAGCGGTCCGTGGCCGGGCTCACCGCCTTCCCGGCGTCCGCCACGAGGTCGCCGGAGGCGGCGGCCCGCTTCTCGTAGACCGCGTTGACGCGCCGCACCCGCTCGGGCGTGATCGGGTCCGGGCCCTGTGACACCCACACGATCCGCGGGCGCTTGCCGCCCCCGGCCGCGGCGATCTGCTCGGTGAGCCGGCGCGCGTCGGCGTCGTAGCGGCTGAAGTACCGGGCCGGGGCCTTGTCATAGGTGATGCCGTCCATGCACGGCGTGTAGCCCCAGGAGTTCCCCCAGAACTGCAGGACCACGACGTCGGGCCGCAGCCTGCGCACCAGCGCGGCGGCCTTGTCGGCGGCCGGCACCAGGGACCGCTCCGCCGTGTCCTCCAGATAGTCGCACAGGGTCGTCCCGGAGTACGGGGCCCCCGTGTACCGGGCCTTCAGCTCCCGGCGCAACTCCTGCCCGAGGACCCTCTGACCCTCCATCGCCAGCGAGTCCCCGAGGTAGAGCACCGTGGGTGCCCGCTTCCGTTCAGGTCCGGGGGCTGCGGCGGAGGCGGGGGCGCGCTGGTGGGTGGCGGCCGGCGCACCGGGTGCGGTCGGCGCCGGCTCCTCCGGCGCGGACGCGGGATCACCGCACCCGCCGAGGAGCACCCCGGCCAGCAGAACCCCCACGACCCACGGCTTGCGCATACGGCAACTCCCGCCCCGGCCACCGAAACGCACTCAGGCAAGCACAGCCGGGCCCCGGGGGGAAGACGTACGCCGGTCGCGATGGCCGGGCCCGGCCGGTTCCGGCCCGTAGAGGACGGCGCACACCCGCTCACCGCGCGGACCGGCTCCCGGGTGACTAGCGTGAGGAAGCGGACGATTCCACTCATGCGGAGAGGGCCGTGACCATGGCCGTGCAACCTGAGGGAACCCCCTGCTGGGCCGATGCGATGTTCGGCGACCTCGAAGGGGCCAAGAGCTTCTACCAAGACGTGCTGGGCTGGACCTTCGCCGAGGCGTCGGCGGACTTCGGCAACTACACGGAGGCCTACGCGAACGGCAAGGCGGTCGCCGCCGTCGTCCCGCCCATGCCCGGCCAGGAAGGCCTGTCGCAGTGGTGCCTGTACTTCGCGTCACAGGATGCCGCCGACACCGCCGCCCGGATCGGCGAGCTCGGCGGCGAGGTGCTGATGGAGCCGATGCGGGTCGCCGATTTCGGCACCATGTGCCTGGCCCGCGACCCCAGTGGTGTCGTCTTCGGCGTCTGGCAGGCGGGCACCCACGAGGGCTTCCAGGCGATGGGCGAACCCGGCGCCTACACCTGGGCGGAGATCTTCACCCGCGAGCCGGAGAAGTCCGACGCGTTCTTCCCCGCAGTCTTCCCCTACCGGCAGCGGGACATGGAGGACGGCGAGATGGACTTCCGCATCTACGACCTGGACGAACGCACCGTGCTGGGCCGGATGAAGATGACGGAGGAGTTCCCGCCCGAGGTTCGGCCGTACATCAACGTCTACTTCGGCGTCGAGGACTGTGACGAGGCCGTGGCGAAGGCCACCGGGCTCGGTGGCGTCCTGCGGTTCGGCCCGATGACCACGCCGTTCGGCCGGTTCGCGGCGATCAGTGACCCCCAGGGGGCGAACTTCTCGGTGATCGACACCTCGACGACCGAGGGAGAGATGCCGAAGCTGACCGACGTGGGGTAGGCGCCCGGACCTCGCGGCCGGACGTCCCCCGCGGCCATGGCATGATCGAGCGCATGCGTGAACGTGTTGTGGCCGCGTGTGACGGGGCTTCGAAGGGAAATCCCGGACCCGCGGGCTGGGCCTGGGTCGTCGCCGACGCTTCCGAGACACCGCAGCGGTGGGAGGCGGGGCCGCTCGGCAAGGCCACCAACAACGTCGCCGAACTCACCGCCCTGGAGCGGCTGCTGTCGGCGACCGACCCGGACGTGCCGCTCGAGATCCGGATGGACTCGCAGTACGCGATGAAGGCCGTCACCACCTGGCTGCCCGGCTGGAAGCGCAACGGCTGGAAGACCTCCGCCGGCAAGCCGGTCGCCAACCAGGACCTCGTCGTGCGCATCGACGAACTCCTGGACGGCCGCTCGGTCGAGTTCCGCTACGTCCCCGCCCACCAGGTCGACGGCGACCGGCTCAACGACTTCGCCGACCGTGCGGCCAGCCAGGCCGCCATCGTCCAGGAGCCCGCGGGCAGCGGCCTCGGCTCCCCGGAGCCCCCGCCCGCTCCGGACACCCCGGCGAAGGCCCCCCGGTCCCGCCCGCGCGGCGGCGCGGCCCACACCGCCAAGGCGGCGGGGAAGGGCTCCGCGCGCACGATCAAGGCGAAGTTCCCCGGCCGCTGTCAGTGCGGCCGCCCCTACGCGGCCGGCGAGCCCATCGCCAAGAACGACAGCGGCTGGGGCCACCCGGAGTGCCGCGCGGGCGCGACCGTCTGATCAGACGTCGAATGTGTAGTGCGGCGTGTGGTCGAGCAGGTCCGCCGGACTCGTGTCGTGCCACGGCCGCATCGTCTCGTTCAGGTCGATCACGTTCGGCGTACCCGCGGTCGGCAGGTAGACGGAGCCGGGGTGCCGGCGCTGCCACTCGGCCCACAGCTTGTCTATGTAGGCGTGGTGCAGCCAGAACACCGGGTCGTTGGGGGAGACCCCGGTGGCCATCTGCCCGCCGACCCAGACGTGGACGCGATTGTGCAGATTGACGCCCCGCCACCCTTCGAGGTGGTTGCGGAAGCCGTCCGAGCCGCTGTTCCAGGGCGCCATGTCGTACGTGGACATCGCCAGCACCGACTCGACATCGGCCCGGGTCGGCAGCTCGCGTCCCCCGGAACCGAGAGCGCGCCGCAGGAACGTACGACTGTCGACCCGCACGTTGACCGGCCAGTTCCCGCTCGCCGCGGAGAACGGCCCGTCCGTCACCCGGCCGTCCCGTTCCCGCCCGGTACCCCCGAGGAAGTCGGGCGCCCACAGCGAGGCGCGGGGGGTGCGGTCGACGGTCCAGTCCCAGTAGGGCAGCGTCACCGACGGGTCCACCGACTGCAGCGCCCGCTCGAACTCCAGGAGGAATCTTCGGTGCCAGGGCAGGAAGGACGGTGAGCGGTGCCCGGTCCGCTCACCGTTGTCGGTGTCGGCGACGATGAACGCGTTGTGCGTGGTGACGAAGGCGTCGTAGCGGCCGCTGCGCTTCAGCTCCAGCAGCGCGGCGACGAAACGCCGCTTCTCGTCGGCGGTCAGGGTGGACTGGTTCTTGCGGACAGCCATGTGCGGGTGCTCCAGGTGCTGTGCGTGGCGGGTCAGTTGGCGGGGAAGGGCAGCAGGGGCGCGCCCTGCAGCTCGTCCACCGCGGCGCGGGCGGCGGCGCGCGGGGTGGCCACCGGGTCGTAGTGGCTGACGACGCTGATCCAGCTGCCGTCGGCGTTGCGCATCACGTGCAGTTCCACACCGTCGACGAACACGGCGTATCCCGCGCCGTGATGGTGGTGACCGGACCCGGCCGGCCGGCCCTGTATCCGGCGGCCCTTGTAGACCTCGTCGAAGGACCTGGGGGAGTCGGGGTGCCCGGCGGCCGAGGCCGGAAGGGTGGCTGACAACGTCCCCGCGCTCGCGGTGAGGACGGCCGCCGCGGTGAGCGCGCGGCGACGGCTGAGTTCCGGCACTGGGGCCTCCTGTATCGATCGGCTGATGACCCCGCATGCCTACCGGCCGGCCCGCTACCGGGAGAAATCCACGCGAGCCGGTTGGCTGCGATCAGGGCAATTCCCCTTATGTCGTGCAAGGTTGAACGAAGATGATCTTGTCGTGACAGGTCAGTGCGCAGGGGCGGAAGGGGAAATTCCACTCGCAGGGAGTGCTGTGCCGGATGTTTCTGCCGGTGCGGTCCACGGTCCGTGGTGCGCGTCACGCCGCAAAACTGGCGCGATTCGGTGGCCCGGTCGACAGTGGCCGCATGTGATTATCCTGCGTCAACAATTGACAGCTCTCGGTACATCCGAGGGCTGTGTGAAGGTCGCCTGCGACGGCGGCGGGCCCGCCGGTCCCGTCGCCACCGGCCTGTGTCTGCTGCCGAGCGGCATCGTCGTGCTGCTGTCGCCCGTCTCCGCCCGGATCTCCGCCACGCACGGGCCGAGCATCACCCTGGCCCTCGGGGCGACCCTCATCACGGCCGGGTACGCCGTGCGCATCGCGACAGCCGCGACCGGCGCATGGCTACGGCCTTCCGGCAAGCGCAAAGGGGGGAACGATGACTGGCCAAGTGGCGATCCGCCGGTTTCGCCAACGCCTTGGAGGCGATCACCGTCTTCATCGAGGCGTACGGAGCGCACAAGGCGCTGCGCGGGTACGGGTGAAGCGCGCGGCATGCCGCTCTCGTGCGCGGACCGCCTCGCTTGGGCGCCCGCGCGGCCAGACGCACAGCATGTCGCTGCGAACAGGCGGCTCGAGCCCTGTCAGTCCTGTCCGTACCCCGGGCTGTCCGGGGCAGGGGGGAAAGCCAGACCGGTCGGTGTGCTGAGGCCCGTGAAGCCGAGCGTCACCTGTCCTCCTCCTGTCTCGCGGACGCGCACCACGCGGTTGTTGAACCCGTCGGCCACGTACAGGTGGCCGTTGCCGTCGAGGGCGAGTCCGAGCGGGGAGTTCAGTCCGGTGACGGGAACGGTGCTCTGCCGGCCGCTTCCGGTGGCGACCTTCACCACACGGCTGTTGCCACTGTCGGCGACGTACAGGTCGCCGCCGGTGCCGAGTGCCAGCCCGGTCGGCTGGGAGAGGCCCGTCGTGGGCACGGTCTGCTGGCCGCCGCTGTCCACCGCGACCCTGACGACCCGGTCGTTGACGAAGTCGGAGACGTACAGATGCCCGTCGGGTGCCCAGGCCAGCCCCCAGGGGTGCAGCAGTCCCTCCGTGGCCAGCACCGTCCGGCCCCCGCCGTCGGCGGCCACCCTCACGATCCGGTCGTTGAAGCTGTCGGCGATGTACAGGTTCCCGGCCGGGTCGACCGCGAGCCCCAGCGGGCGCGAAAGATCGCCCGCCGGTACGACCGACTGCTCCCCGCCGTCCGGAGGCAGGACGACCACCCGGTTGTTGCCGGTGTCGGAGACATAGAGCCGGCCGGCGGCGTCGAAGGCCATGCCGGTCGGACGCACCAGGCCGTCGAGGGGGACGGTGACCTGTTCACCGCTGTACGCGGACAGGGTCAGCACCCGGTTGCCGCCGTAGTCGGACACGTACGGGGCCGGGCCGTCGGGCGTGCGGGCGTCACCGGCCCGGACGGCGTCCGTCGCCCCGGCGGGCAGCGCGCAGAGCAGGACCAGTCCCAGCGCGGCGGCCAGCCGCCGGGACCACCTCCGGGCCGGCCCGCGGCCGCTCGTCGCCGATCCGGCCGTCATCCGTTCCATGACTCACCCGCCTGTGTGCTCCGACGGTCGGCCCCGTGCCGTACCCCTCGCCGACCCTACGAAGCGCCGCGCGCCGGTGCGGGAGCCACGCCACCGGGCCGTTCTCCCGCCACTCCAATGCTCCCGGAGCGCGTCGGTCGGGAGGCGCCACGCCGTAGCCCGGCTAGACGCTCCGGCCCAGAGGACCTGGCGCGCTCTCGCCGTACCCGACCGAGCGCATCGACCGATCCGGCAGGTGCGTCAACGGGGCCGCAGGGCCGTTCGGCTACAGGTAGGTGATCTGCAGCTCCGCGGCGAGGAGAGCGCCTGGCACAGGAAACTCATGATCGTGTTACGAGCTCTCTGGGGGGCGGGCAGGCACACCCTCCGTTGTCTGCCCGCCCCGGCGTAGCCCTGCTCCGTAGTAACGCGAACGAGGACCGATGCCGAAGAAGCCCGCCCACGACCCGACGTACGGCTACGACCCCGGCCCCGGGACTGGTAGGGCCGCATGTTGGTGTCGCGTGTCCCTTGGTGCCCGATGGGGGCCTTGTCATCGTGTGTGATCTCCGGGGGAGTGTCGGCTCCAGGTACCGTCAACCTCGATGGCCACCGAGTGGCGATGCAGTAGCTCTCCCCGGGGGGAAGGGCCAGTTTCTCCAGGCCGTCCTCGCGCATCGTCCACCGCCGATGCGGTGCCAGGCGGGAACCAGATGATGGTCGCTGAGCGCATATCGGGCAAAGCCATGTGCACGCGCTGGTAGGGCCCTACGGTCTCAGACAGGCTGGCATGCACTGCACGACAGCATGGGGGAACCGGATGTTGGCCGAGGTGATGGAGGCACTGGCCGTGGCAGAAGGCAGCGCGGTGGTGCAGGCGGCGACACGGACGCGTGGCCGTGCGGTGAAGGGCTTCGACCTTCAGCTACCCACGAGTTCACCTATGCCGACTGAAAAACATCTCTAGCCTGCTGTCCATGGCTGAGGACCCAACGAACAGCAACCCACCGGACCCCGTCCCGACCACCGGTGACGGCAGCACCCCGACGCCGACCGCCGGTGACGGCAGCACCCCGTCCAGTGAGACACAGGCAGTCCCCGCCTCCGTCCTCGCCACCGGCCGGGCACTCGTAGCTCTTCTCACGCTGATCATCGCTGGCGCCACCCTTTACCTGACGTTCCGGAGTGATGACAGGGACACCGCAGAAGCGCAGGACCGGGAGCGTCTTTACGCGAAGCAAGTCGGCTTCTACCGGACAGGGGACCAGGCGGCGGTCGCGAACGGCAGCACGCACTTCATGCCCATGCGTCTTGTGCTCCCCTCGAAGCACGTGTGGTGGGATCTGCAGGGCCCGGAGCCTTGCAAGCAAGTCTGGATTCCCTTTAGTTTCCTGATTGCCGGGATGCACGAGAAACTTCCCAACCTGCCCCTTTCCGAGGACGACCTAGCGGACCTCCAACTCAGGTTCCAAGACCCTGCAGGGCGTGCCTGGTCCATCGACCGTACAGGCGCCTTATCGGCTACCACGTGGACGGCATCCACGGGAGAGGAAGGTACGCAGCTTGATCGCTCTGACCTGCTTCTCTATCCGGACGAGCCCTGGATGACGAAAGCGCAGATCTCGGCCGGATGCGGTCCTTCGTGACGCCCGGTCAAACCTCACCGGCGCTAACCTGGGCGGGGCGGACCGCACTGATGTCCGGGGATCGGCGATGGAGCAGGTCAGGCGGCGCGTATACCTCGGCGAGCTTGCGTCTGGGTTTCACCGTGTGTGGCCACCGGGGGCGTATCGGCTCCAGGTCCCTCCGGCCTCGGTGACCAGGCGTGTAGCGGTCTTGTCGTGATAGCCGAGGGCCTTCGCGATGACGGGGGCTGGGGCCTGGAGGACGAGTTGGCGGATCGCGGAGGTCCTGCCGCGCTGCGGCGGGCGCCGATCTTCCGCAGGTGGACTTGAAGGCTGACCGGGTTCATCGGCTGTCCGGGCTGGCGGCCGGGGAAGAGCCACTGTGAGCTTCTGCTGCTGGCGTAGGGCAGGTGCTGGCGGGACTAAACGTATGCCCGCACGAGGTCAGCCACGGGTTCGGTAAGCAGGGACGGCGGGTCTCCCAGCCGGACGGTGACGGTGGTCCCGTCATCGATGACGTCATCACTGGCTTTGTTCATGAGAACGGGCTCTGGCTCAACTTCTGTGACGCGTCCCCGTGAGCCGGATTGTCGTGAACGTTCAGGGAAAGGCGAGAAGAGGACCAGCCGAAGGGGACAGGAGGACCTCATGCAAGGTGGCATGACGCCGCTGAGGAATCGATACCTCGCTGCGTGCTTCATCGTCGTCATGTACCTGCTGGTTGGCGCCCTGTTGGTCGGCTTGCTCGCTGCGGCGCTCTCGCCCAGCGGCATGTGGTCAGGAGCGGCAGCTCTCACGGGCGGGGCCCTCGGGGCCGGCTTCGGCGTATGGCGTCTTCGACGGACGCCCGAGGACGAACGCGCCGACGACCACATCTACTAGCCACGGGGCCGTCGCTGAACGTGCGCCCGCGTACACAACTCGTGCCAGAACCTGAGAACGGACAGCAGATGTTCACGACTTCGGGAGGCACGAGAGCCCACCGAGAATTCGAACGCTCTCGAGCTTCGACCCGAGAGGCGGCTGCCGAGGTCTGGCAGGCGCCGTGCGGCGGCCTACCCGGGCACCCATCCGAACGTCGCCGCGACGTTCCCTGCGTTTTCGTGTGTGCGGCGCCAGCTGCGTCAGCGCCGCACAGGCGGCCTGGACGTGCTCAGTTGTCGCCTGCTTACGGACGCACGGGGCGTGGCAGTGGCTGACGCCAGTCGCCCAGCGCCGTGAGGAGAAAATGGCGGGCGAGAGCACGGATGTCGTCCCACGCCGGATCTGTGGCCAGGGCGTTGGCCCAAAGGCCGACGCGGCAGACGGCATCGATTTCGCCGAGGCGACGGTCGATGGCCCGAAGACGGCGCAGATCCTCGGGCTCGAAGGCCCCGTGCTGCACACCACACTCGTACAGCCCAGCACGAATCTGCAGGACGCTCTGAGTAAGGGAATCGACAAACTCGAAACCAGCGGCCAGGCAACGCAGCGCGGCACCGCGGACACTGTGGTCGCCGAACTCGTCCGTATGCGCAACGACTTGCGGGACACCAGAAACCGGCTGGCAGCCAATCGCGACGAACTCAGCGAGGAAGTCCGCCAGGCGATCACACTCCTGCGCCAGGAGATCCAGCAGGTCAAGAGCACGGTTCAAGGCCGTCCCGCGGCAACGGCCGACGTGCCCGCCCCGCCGGCGGAGGCCACCGCGCCGATCTCCTCCGCTGTCCCGGACGCGGCCGTGCTGCCCAGCCCCGGAGCAGACAAGACAGTGCCCGCCGGCTTGCCCGCCTTCGCGGCAGCAGATGCGGGTTCCTCGCCAGCGCACCCGCTCCCTGCGGTGCCTTCCCAGCGCGTCGATGCGGAGAGCGAAGACGAAACGCAGAACAAGGAGGCGTTCCCCGCTCTCGGAGGGGACATCCAGCAGGTCGTTCGCGCCGCACTCGCCGACGAGATCGACGATCTGCGCGCGCTCACAGCGTCGCTCACCAGTCCTGGGCAAGATGCGGGTCCGCCTGCCCGTGGGGCGTCCCCGCACACGGCCTGCCGCCGTCGCCGGCGACAAGGCCTACTCCTCCCGCGCCAACCGCGCCCACCTGCGCAAACGCCGCCTCAAGGCAGTCATCCCGGAGCAGAAGGACCAAGCCGCCAACCGCCGAAAGAAATGCAGCCAGGGCGGCAGGCCGGTCACCCACGGCACCGACCTCTACCGCGACCGCAACACCGTGGAACGGGCCATCAACCGGATGAAGGACTGGCGAGGCATCGCGACCCGCCACGACAAAACGCCCGAGAGCTACCTCGCCGGACTCCCTCTCCGCGCAGCGACGATCTGGATCAGCGGCCTCTTACGAAGCCCGTTGATCACAACTAAAGACAGTCCCTAGCGGCCCTTCCGCACGAGGTCGGTGATGCGCTCGCCCTCGCTGATCGTGAGCGGACCGGCCCCCTCCGTGGCGTCGCCGATCCCCAGCGCGGCCGCCAGCGTACGGCCGTGCAGGTCGAGGGTGGCCTCGGTCAGGGTGGTGAGATCGGCCACGGCGGCGCGGGCACGGGCCCATCCGGTCAGGCCGATGCCCGCGGCGACCAGCACGGCAGGCCACCACACCGCGGCGAGCAGGAGGTAGGGCACGGCCCAGGTTCCGGTGGCGACGGCGGCGGCGAACGCCGAGTGCGCGGCGGTGAGATCGGTCCGTGCCGTGTCGGGGAGCACCAGCCAGAGGCGGGACCAGCCGTAGGTCAGGTCGAGTCCGTAGCGGTGGTACGCGATGGACTCCACGGCGTGGATCCGGTCGCCCATCCAGGTGGGTCTCCCCGGCTCGGCCATGGCCAGCCGGGTGATGCGCTGGGCCGCGGTGTCGATCCGGTCCTGTCGCTCGCGGGTGCGGGTGGCCGGGCTCACGGCTTCCAGCGCCCGGCGTTCCTCGACGAGCCGGTGCCACCGCGCACGCCGGCGCGCCGTACGCTCCGCCGCGACCGAGGCGAAGGGGCGGGGCCACGGCCCCAGCCAGACCCGCCGGGTGACCGCGGCCAGCGCCTGCACGACGAAGCCCACACCGGAGGCGGCCGCCAGTACGGCTACGACGAGGAGTGCCTGCGCGCCGCTCGGCAGGTCGGCGATCTCGGCCATGGCGTCCTCGGCCCGCCGGGTCAGCAGTGCGACGTTCCACGCGTCGACATGGCCGAGGTTGACGGACAGCCACACCGCGCCGACGAAGAACGCACCGGGCAGCACGAGCAAGCTGATCCACCGGTCGGCCAGTGTCTTGGCCAACTGCTGGAAGAAACCGCCCACCTGCGCTACCCCCGCTCCATGGGCCGGTCCATGACCGCGCAGCGCGGGATGACGCCCGCCGGTGGCGGTACCGCCGTCCGGTCGCAGGCGCCGTCCGGGCAGCGGAAGTTCTCCTGACGGGCGGTGCCCGGCCCAGCTCCCGGCAGTCCCGTGGCGAGCGTGCGCAGGGTGGTCTCGCGGTCGGTGTTCAGCAACTGGCCCAGCAGGGTGAGCACCGGGCGCCGGGCCCGCGCCTCGGCCACGATCCGTTCCAGTAGTTCCTGACGTGCCGCAGTGTGGAGCCTGGTCTCGCCGATCAGTGCGTCGAATTCCTTGCACAGCGTGGTCAGGGCCGATCGTTCGGCATCCACCACGGCTCCCCCTTCCGTCGGTTGGCCGATAGTCTCATGGGCGATGTCCTCCGACCACCGGCTTGATCCGGAGCAGGTGAATCACCAGGCGGTCGACCTTCTCAACCGGGCCACCCGAGCCGGTGACACGACCCTGCTCACCCGCTGTGTGCCGTTATTCCGCAGCATCCTCGCCCTGACACCGCCGCACCATCCGCACCGTGCCACCCGCCTATACAACCTCGCCGAGACCCACCGGGCGCTGTACGCCCTGACAGGTCGGGAGGACGACGCCGACCAGTCGATCGGCATCGGGCGACAGGCCGTGGCCGCCCTCCACATCGGCGACCCGAACTCCGCGCTGATCCTGGGCAACCTCAGCGTCACCCATCTCCTGCGGTTCCAGCGGGTCGGGCACCCGAATGACCTGGACGGGGCCATCGAGTACGGGGAACGGGCCGTCGTCGAGACCGGCGCCGACCTGAACATGGCGTTCCACCTGGCCACTCTCGCCACGGGCCTCTTGCTGCGGTACCAGAGGAGCGGGCACCTCGCGGACCTGGACCGGGCCGTGAACGCGGACGAGCGTGCGATGGCCGTCGCCCCCGCCGACTCCCCGCACAGGCAGACCATCCTGACCGACCTCGCCGCGGGCCACCTGCTGCGCTTCGAAAGGACCGGGGACCGCACGGACCTGGACCGCGCCATCGACACCGGCGAGCACGCGATCGCCGTCATCCCCGCCGACTCCCCACACCGGGCGACCACCCTGACCAACCTCGCCACAAGCCACCTGCGGCGCTTCGAAAGGACCGGGGACCGCACGGACCTGGACCGCGCCATCGACACCGGCGAGCACGCGATCGCCGCCGCCCCCGCCGACTCCCCGCACCGGCCGATCATCCTGACCAACCTCGGCACCGCCTACTGGTCACGGTTCGAACGGGTGGGCCGACCGTCGGATCTTGATCGCGCCATCGAGTTCGGGGAACAGGCCGCCGCCGACACCGGTAGCCCGTTTCGCGTGACCGTCTTGTGCAACCTCGCCGTCGCCCATCACGCCCGCTTCGAGCGGACCGGGAACCTGGTGGACCTGGACCGGGCCATCGGCCACTACGAACAGGCGGCGGCCGCCGTCCCGGACGACGCGCCCGACGGTGCGGCCTATCTGTCCAACCTCGGCATGGCGTACCACGCGCGGTTCGAACGGCTCGGCGAGGTGGCCGACCTGGAGCGGGCCATCGGCCACCTCGGCCGTGCCGTGGCCACGGCACCCCAGGGGCACCACCAGTTCGCGACGTTCCTGTCCAACCTCGGTGTCGCGTACCACGCGCGCTTCGAACGGCTGGGGGACGTGGGCGATCTGGACCGTACCGTCGCGTACTACGAACAGGCCGTCGCCGCCACGCCCACCGACCACCCGGATCGCGGGCTCCGCCTGTCCAACCTCGGTGCCGCGTACGACGCGCGCTTCGACCGGAACGCACACCCCGCCGACATGCACCGGGCCGTCGAGAGCCTGCAAAGAGCCGTCGCCGCGATTCCCGCCGATCACCCGCTCCGCGCGACCGCCCTGAACAACCTCGCGGCGGCCCTGCGGGGGCGGTTCGAACTGCTGGGAGACGTGGCCGATCTGGACCTGGCCGTCGCGCATCAGGAACAGGCCGTGGCCGACACGCCCACCGACCACCCGGATGTCGCGTACCGCCTGTCGAACCTCAGCCTCGCCCACTGGTCCAGGTTCGCCCGCACCGGGGAGTCGTCACACATGGACGCGGCCATCGACGCCGCCAGACGCGCGGTGGCCGCGACACCAGACGACCATCCGGACCGTGCGATGCGCCTGAACAACCTCGGCAGCGCCCTCAAGCAGCGGTTCTGGCACAACGGCAGCCTGCACGACCTGGACCGGGCCCTCACACATCAGGAACAGGCCCTGGCCGCCACACCGGACGACCACCCGGCCCGGGCCATGTACCTGAACGGCCTCGGGGCCGCCTACCAGGATCGGTCCCAGCGCAGCCGTGCCGCGACCGACTTCGACCGCGCCGTCGACCTGGTACTCCTGGCGGTCGCGGCCACACCCGCGGACCACCCCGACCGCGCGCTGCGCCTGTTCAACCTCGCGCGGGCCTACCAGACACGGTACGAGCACTCGGGCGACCCGGCCGACCTGGACCGCTCCGTCGACCTGGCACGGAAGACGGCCGCCGCGGTCCCCACCGGCCACCCGGAGCGCCCGCGGTATCTGTTCGGCCTCGGCTATGCCTACCGGCTGCGCTTCCAGCGGACCGGCGACGTGTCCGACCTCGACCGTGCCGTCGACGCCGCGGAACAGGCGGTCACGGCCACCCCCGGCGACCATCCCAACCGGGCGGCACGCATCTACCTCCTCGGGACCTGTTACCGGCGACGGTGGAGCAGCGGCGGCCCCCTCGACCGGTCGCGGATCGTCCGACTCGCGCAGGACGCACTCGCGGCCACGACGTCGCCCCCGCTCGACCGGGTCCGCGCCTGCTGGGCGGTGGGCCGGCTCGCCTACCTGCTGGACGAACCGCACACCGCCCAGTTGCTGTTCGACACGGCGGTGAAGCTGCTGCCGTCGGTCGCGGCTCGGGAGACCTCGTCGGCGGACCACGAGCACCGCCTCGGCGCGAACCACGGACTGGTCGGCGAGACGATCGCCGTGCACTGTGCCCTCGACGACCCGGGCGGCGCGGTCCAGGCCGGTGAGCTGGGCCGGTCGGTCCTGCTGGCGTCCCGGCTGGCGCTGCGGACGCCCCTCGCGGACCTGGCGGCTGAGCACCCCGCACTGGCCCGTCGCCTGAGCCGCGTCCGCGACGCCCTCAACGCGCCGGATCCCCCGGCCCTGGCCACGCCCGACGGCCAGGACATCGATCACGTGGACCGGCGCAGAAGGCTGTGGGCCGAGCACGACGCCGTCCTGACGGAGATCCGGCGCCTGCCGGGCCTGGACCGGTTCCTGCTCCCGCCGACGTGGAGCGAGCTGCGACCGACCGCCGCCGACGGGGCGGTCGTGCTGCTCAACGCCGGACTGCAGAGGTGCGACGGCATCGTCGTCACCGCCGACGGGCCCCCGCTGCTGGTACCGCTGCCCGACCTGCGGCTGGCCGATGCCGAGGCGTGGGCCGCCGAGTTGACGGAAGCGACGCACGACGCCGGGTCGTTCACCGGCGAGTTGCGCCGGCAGCGGGTGCTGACGGAACTGCTCGGCCGACTGTGGGACACGGCGGTCGAGCCGGTCCTCGACGCAGTCGAACACCGGCTCCGTCCGGACGACGGAGCACTCCCACGCGTGTGGTGGATGCCGACGGGGCCGCTCGCACTGCTGCCGCTGCACGCGGCCGGGCACCCCGACCGGCCCGGGGCGCTCGACCGGGCGGTCTCGTCGTACACACCCACCCTGCGGGCCCTGGCCCGCGCCCAGGGACGTCCGGCCGCGACGGTCCTGCGCCGGCTCACCGTCGCCCTCGACCGGACCCCGGGCCTGCCGGACCTGCCGGCCACCGCCGCCGAGGCGGCGAGCCTGCACGCGGCCCATCCGGACATGCCTTTGCTCACCAATGAGCAGGCCACCGCCGCCCGGGTAACCGGCGCGCTCCCCGAGGCGAGCTGGGCGCACTTCGCCTGCCACGCCGGCACCGACCCCTACGCGCCCTCTGAAGGCGGGCTCCATCTCCATGACGGTGTGCTGTCCATTGCGGAGATCGGCCGCCGCGACCTCCACGAGGCCGAAATGGCATACCTGTCCGCGTGCTCCACCGGACACGTCGGTCGGCGGCACGCGGACGAGTCCATCCACCTTGCCTCCGCGTTCCAGCTGGCCGGGTTCCGGCATGTCGTCGCGAGTCTCTGGCCGCTGGACGACCGCGTCGCGGCCGGCGCGGCCGATCACTTCTACCGGCTGATGCCGGACACACCGTCCGCCGATGACGCGGCGACCGCGCTCCATCGCGTCATCCTGCACCTGCGCGCCGAGCATCCCGGTCGACCGCACCTGTGGGCGTCGCTGATCCACAGCGGGCCGTAGCGGAGTCTCCCCCGGGCGCGGCTGGCGACGACCGTCCCGCCTTCCCACAGGCGAAGTCCTTACGTGCACCACCACAGGAAGCGGTCGCACTCCGTCGGGGAGGGGTCCGGGCTCGGGGTCGCGGTGGTGGGGGGTGGCCGTGGGGGCCGAGCCGGCGTGGACGTGGGCGTGGCGGTGGGGGTCGACGCGCCGGGAGGCTTGCCGGTCGCCGACTGGACGTCGGGGCTGCCGCTCGCGTCGGCGTCCTCGCTCTGGGACGCAGAGGGCGAGGGGGACGCGGAGGTCGACGAGGGAGGCGAGCCCGAGGGAACGGTTCCGTCGGTGCGCCGGTCTCCGTCGACGCCGACGGTGGGCTGTTGCTTTGCGATCACGACGACTGGCTCCGCCAGCGGGGTCGTCCCCGTGCTCCCGGGCCGTGTCGGCGGCCTTCTGGCTCACTTTCCGTGGAGCTGTCACGGAGCGTCAGATCTTCGGGGCCAGGCGATGACGGTTTGGATGGGCACGAAGCCGCGGTGAGGTGAGTTCCAGGGCCCGGTTGTCGCGTCCGGCACTCATGTGGTTGAGCCAGCGTTCGTACCAGTCGAGGAAGTCGGTGGCGGAGGAGACGTTGGGACCCCAGTACCCGTCGCTGTTACCGATGAGGACGCGGCCGGTGAGGGGACCGGTCACCGCGATGACGCATACGTCGGTGCAACCCATCTCGATGATGTGGAGGAAGAGGTCGAGTTCGTATGCCCCGGGACCTATGCCGTCGAAGCCGCGGGGTCTCCCCGGTTCTCCGCGCGGATTCATGACAAGCAGGGAACAGCGCTCCAGCGGTATGAGGCCGTAGAACGGCGCCGCGCCTGAGCCGCCGATGTGCGTGAGGAACTGCTGATAGGCGTCGGGCAGGACGATGTCGTGCTCGGCCTCAAACGCAGCGACGCGCGCTTCCGCCAGCTTCGGACCGAGGCAGAACTTGACGGTGGAGAACAGGGACCTGTTCATCACCACACCACCCATCACGGCCTCGGCCTGGGCCTGGCCATCGCCCGCGGCTTCCCCGCGGGTGTGCAGCTGCCGGGGCAGGTAGCGGTGCTCGGCCAGGATCGCCGCCAGGAGCGGGAAGCCGTTGAAGGCGGTGTTGGCCGCCAGGATCAGGATCAATGCGGTCGCGGCCTGGATGTAGAAGAACATCACCGTGTCCGTGCCGCCGAACACCGCGGCAGCAAGCTGGGCGATCACCGTGCGCTGGGAGCCGGTCGCGCAGTTGCCGGGGAAGCCCACCAGCTGGCAGGTGTCCTCGACGTACCGGACATCCGCGATCAGGGCCAGCGCTGTGATCCCGGCGAACATGGTGATCGACAGCCCGCCCATCACCGCCATCGTGGTGGCCGCGTTCCGCGCTTTCGGCGGCCGGAACGCCGGCACCCCGTTGGAGATCGCCTCAGCACCGGTCAGTGCCGTGCAGCCGGAGGAGAACGCCCGCAGCGCCAGCAGCACCAGCGCCATGCCGGTCAGTCCCGCGCTTCCCGGCTCGGCGTGAACTTGCCACCCGGCGCTCTCGGCCACCGGCGCGTGGCCGAAGGCCGTCTGCAGCAGCCCAATGACGACCATCGCCAGCACGCCGGCGATGAACAGATACGTCGGTACCGCGAACATCCGGCCCGACTCGCGGACCCCGCGCAGATTCATCGTGGTCAGGAGCACCACGAACCCCAGGTTCACCGCCACCCGGTGCTCACCCAGTGCCGGCACCGCCGAAATGATGTTGTCGACGCCGGCCGCCACCGACACGGCCACCGTCATCACGTAGCTGAAGGACGCCGCCGTCGCGGTCGGTGCGCGAGGTCCTCGGGCGGCGCCGGCCGACCGGCTGGGTGCTGCAGAAGCAGGACGCCCCCGGGCCTGACCGCAGCGTCCTGCACGCCCCAGACTGTGACGAGGCCCCGCAAGGCGCGCCGGTGCTGGAGCTGGAGCGCGCCCTGGACGCTGCCGAGAAGTCGGGCGTGCGGCTGTGCTCGCTGTGCGGTGCGGCCGCCGAACTGGACCCCGTACTGCGCGGCTTCGACCACGGCTTCGACACCGGTCGCTGACCGCCCGCTGCGGGCCTCCGGGACGTCCATCAGCCGCGCTGGGCGAGCAGGCCGGGACGGACGGGCGCCGATTGCCCCGGGTCGTGAGCGCTGGCCGACCGCCCGGAGGCCACCGGCCAGCCGTGACCGGACCCGGGCGCGGGGCGTTGGATGCGGCAGCGCGTGCATGAACATCCGCCCCCCGCGGATACGCGTGTGAGGCCCCGCCGGCGCAGCAGCGCGGTGCGGGCCTCACGTACGTTCTGGCACGGCGAGCAGGGGCAACAGCTGCGTACGGGTTGTGCGTCAGGTCGGCAACGAGTCGCCCCTGCAAGACGGGTGAGCGCCAGCCTTCGGGGATGGAGAAGTTGATCGAGCTGGCAAGCTCGCTCGTATCCGGGCTGGTCATCGCCGTCCTCGCCTCGTGGCTGACCAACCGCGCCCGCAACCGCCAGGCCTATCAGGCCGCACTCCATCTCGCGGGCATCCTCATCTGGACCCGACGCTGACCAAAGAGACAGAACCTAGCCGAACAGCCGGTCTCGGTGCTGCGCACCACCGACCGGCTGGTGGTGGCGGCGCTGGGCGGCAACAGGAAGGCGTTGCCGTACTCCCGGCAACGGAGGGCGGGCACCGTGGACACGCCGGTGGACCGGTACGCCCCGACCGTGCAGGCGTACCTCACGCCCTAGCCGAACAGCCGGTCCAGGAAGGCGTTGCCGTACACCCGGTGCGGGTCGAGCCGGTTCAGCACCGCGTCCGCCTCCGCCCACGCGGCGGGGCCGACCGCCGTCGGAACGATGCCGCCCAGCATCTCCTCGTCGCTCCACACCCCGTCGTCCGTGTACGCCCAGCCCTTGGACCACTCCACCCGGGTAAGCGCGAACCCACCGTCGAAGGCGCGCAGCAGGAACCGCTCGATCTCGCGCAGGAACGCCTCCGCGTCCGGAGTGCCCGGCAACGTCAGGATGTCCAGCCACACGGCCGTGTCCCACTCGGGGTGGCCCTCGGAGGGCCGGAGGGCCGACAGCAGCGGCGGACGGGCCCCGGCCACCCCCGTGTCGCCCGGGTCGTCCAGTCCGGTCACCCGGATCTCCACGGAGCCGTTCACCGGGAAGCTGCCCCGGGCGGAGTAGGCCGTCAGCCGCTCGCGGTAGAACGCGGCGAACTCGGAGACCACCTGCTGCACCCGGTCCCGCGAGGTGAGGACCGCGTAGCCGTTGGCGTGCACGCGCAGTGTGGTCGGCTTCAGATAGAGCAGCGTGTTCTTCGAGGGCCCCCAGAGGTCGGCGGACAGCGTCGTCACCAGCCCGAGCGCGGCGGCCTCGTACTGCGCGGTGCCGAGCACCGGCGCCAGGTACCAGGCGGCCTCCGACGTCATCCGGCCGACCAGCGCCGCCACCGGCCCCGGGACGTTGTCCGAGAACGGGTAGTTGTACGGCCGGGTCACCTTTCGCGAGGTCAGTGGCCGGACCGGTGAGACGCTCCACACCTTCAGCCAGGGGTGCTCGGTGAAGGCGAACCAGATCGCCTCGACCCGGCCGGCCTCGTCCAGGAAGCTCGCGAAGGTCCGCCCGTCGCCCGAACCGGGCGCGGCGAACAGCTCCCCGGCCGGGATGTCCGTACGGCTCACGCATCTGAGGTCGGTGTTCGCGCCCACCCGCAGCACCACCTCGGTCACCAGGGACCGCCCGAGATGGGTCAGCAGCGCGGCACAGTCGGCCTCGTCGCGGTGGAACGTGCGCAGCACGTACGCACCGGCCCGGGGGTCCCACACGACCGCCGTGAGCGAAAGGACCAGGTTGCTGAGCGAGCCGTACGTGTGCCCGGGCCGACGCCGCTCGCCCCGCGCGGGTACGGCGGTGCCGTGCGCGTCGACGGCGAGGGCGCCGCCCAGGGTGAGCACGCCGGGAGCGGGGGTGGCCGTGACGCCGAGGCCGTGCTCCTCCAGGAAGGTCAGCAGAGCCTCCAGGGTCACGCCGGTGCCGGCGCGCACGGCGGTGGGGGAGTCCAGGGCCAGGCCGGTGAGATGGGGTG
Source organism: Streptomyces sp. NPDC092370 (assembly GCF_044755265.1). NCBI lineage: Bacteria > Bacillati > Actinomycetota > Actinomycetes > Kitasatosporales > Streptomycetaceae > Streptomyces > Streptomyces sp. NPDC092370. The sequence continues at coordinate 238,158 of NZ_JBIVQO010000010.1, forward strand.
CGGTGTCGACGAGGAGCACCGGCGCCCCGGGCGGCGTGCCCTCGGTGACCGTCAGGGGCGACCAGCCGTGCGAGGCGCCCCGGGCGCGTACCCGCCAGCCGTGGCGCCACGCCCAGTTGACGACGGCGACCACCTGGTCCGGGCCGCCCGGCGCGCAGGCCCACAGGCCGTCTGCGGTGATCTCCCCGACCCAGTTCCGGTACGCCGAGCGGTACAGCGCGACGTCGGCGGGGAAGTCCGGCAATTCCGCGGCGGCGACCGCCGGATCCGCGGGCAGACCGGGCACGACGGCCAGTGCGGCGGCGGTGAGGAGGAAGCCCCGGCGGGTCCAGGGCGACGCGTCCGAAGGGTGGTTGTTCGCTGAACCGGTGGTCACGTCAAGCACGCTAGAGGCCGGTTGACACATGACGCGTTCCTGTCGTATCGATTCACTCGTGTGAGTGAATCACGTCGGGTGGGCAGGCCGGAGCGAACCGTTCCGCCCAACCCCCGGCGGATGACAGACTGACGCCCATGGACGAGCGCACATTCGGCAGATCGGGTCAGCACGCTTCCGTCGTCGGTCTGGGCACCTGGCAGCTGGGTGCCGACTGGGGAGACGTCGACGACAAGGAAGCCCTCTCGGTACTGGAGGCTGCGGCAGAGGCCGGGGTCACCTTCTTCGACACCGCCGACGTGTACGGCGACGGCCGCAGCGAGCAGACCATCGCCGCGTTCCTCAGCGGCCGCCCGGACCTGCACGTCATGGTCGCCACGAAGATGGGCCGCCGGGTCGATCAGATCCCCGGGAACTACGTGCTCGACAACTTCCGCGCCTGGAACGACCGCTCCCGGCGCAACCTCGGCGTCGACCGCATCGACCTCGTGCAACTGCACTGCCCGCCGACACCCGTCTACTCCACGGACGAGGTGTTCGACGCCCTCGACACCCTGGTCGAGGAAGAGCGCGTCGCCGCCTACGGCGTCAGCGTCGAGACCTGCGAGGAGGCACTGACCGCGATCGCGCGGCCGAACGTGGCGAGTGTGCAGATCATCCTCAACCCGTTCCGCATGAAGCCCCTGCGCGAGGTGCTCCCGGCCGCCCGTGAGGCGGGCGTCGGCATCATCGCCCGCGTCCCGCTCGCCTCCGGCCTGCTGTCGGGCAAGTACACCCGGGACACCGTCTTCCCGGAGAACGACCACCGCACCTACAACCGGCACGGCGAGTCCTTCGACGTGGGCGAGACCTTCTCCGGCGTGGACTACGCCACCGGTGTGGAGGCGGCCGCCGAGTTCGCGGCGCTCGCCCCCGAGGGATACACCCCGGCCCAGCTGGCCCTGCGCTGGATCGTCGAGCAGCCCGGGGTCACGACCGTGATCCCCGGCGCGCGTTCACCCGAGCAGGCACGGGCCAACGCGGCCGCCGCCCGCCTCCCGGAACTGCCCGGCGAGACGCTGGCTGCGATCCGCGACCTCTACGACCGGCGGATCAAGGACCAGGTCGAAGGCCGCTGGTAGAAGTCCCGGCTCACGGCTCCAGGAGCAGCTGCCTCTCCTGCTCCTGGTCGCCGGAGGCGGCGCCGTCGTCGCGGGCCGTGAAAGCGGCGGTGAGGGTGTCGCTCGCCCGCCGTACGGCCTCCGGGCTGCCCTGCACGGTGACGGTCACCGGCGCCGACAGCCGATCGGACCCCTGGCCCTCGCCGTCGGCGGGACCCGCCTGCGCCTCGCCGCCGAAGGTCGCCGTGTGCACCGTCGCGTTCTCGTCGGCGGGACGCTCGTCCGGCGCCCCGAAGGTGCCTTCCAGGGCGCGGACGACCGCCCGCGCGTCGTCGGCGCCTCCGCCGCTGAGCGTCACGGTGAGCTGCGTACCGGACATGCGTCCACGACCTCCCAGAACTCTGCGTCATTCGCGTCGTCCGTGTAACCGCCCCCTGATCGCTCAAACCGTCGCGGAGCCCGGGAAGACGAGTCGTTACGGGGAACCCGGGAAGGAGGAGGGCTCAGGTCTCACACCGGGAGGAACAGTGGCGGACGCGTCAGAGGGCGGGGTCATGCGCCGGGGGCGCAACGAGACGGAGGAGGAGAGGGCGGACCGGATGTGGCAGGAGCTCATCCAGGAGGTCCGCGTGGCACAGATGGGTGTGCAGATCCTGTTCGGCTTCCTGCTCACCGTGGTGTTCACCGAGAAGTACGCGAGACTCTCCGCCACCGACCAGACGATCTACCTGGTGACGGTCGTACTGGGTGCCTGCGCGACGGGGGCCCTCATAGGCCCGGTGTCCCTGCACCGTCTCGTCTCCGGCCGGCGCGTCAAGCCCCAGGCGGTGCGGATGGCCTCCCGGCTCACCCTGCTCGGCCTCGTGCTGCTGCTCGCCACGACGACCGCCTCACTGCTGCTGATCCTGCGCGTGGCGACGCACGACGGCTTCGTGCCCTATCTGGTCGCCGGCGTCGTCGGCTGGTACCTGCTGTGCTGGTTCGTCCTGCCGCTGTGGACCCGGTTCCGGTACACGTCGAGGTGAGGGCCCCTTCGTCAGGTGCCGGCGGTGTGCCCGGCCGAGCAGCACCACCGACGCGCTCGCCCCGAGCAGCGCTCAGAACATGTCCCACTGCGTGTCCCAGACACCGCTCTGGGCGGCCAGGAACGCGTCCGCCGCGTGCCCACCGGCCACGGCGGCCACCCACTCGAGCATCGAAGACGGCGCTGAAGGCCGGGCACGCGCACACGGTCAGCGGCGCGAGTCGGCGGCTGCCGCGCAGCGGCGAGGTGCGCGCCAGCTGCTCCCGCACCAGCACGGCCCGCGCTAACCCCCGCGTCAGGTGGCCGAACCGGTCGTAGGGATCGCGGTCCAGGCCGAACAAGCCCCGGACCCGGTCGCCGAGCGGTACCTCGGGTGTACGCGGAGTGGCCGCCCACCATCAGCATCACAAAGTGGGCGGCCGGCAGGCAGCACAGCGGGTTCGTCAGGGGCAGACGTCGCCGGAGCACCACCAGGAGCGGCACGCCCACGACGGCCCACACGACTTCCAGGAACCCGGTCGTGCGGTCGTACGGGCCCGTGCGGACAGGGCCGGCGCCGCGAGCACGCCCCGGGCGAGGGCGGCGGGCGGCGCCGGCCGGGGACCGGGACGTGGGTTCGGCACTGCGGGCACGGCGGGCTCCTCTCGGGGGAGCCCACCGTCCTGGTGGGGTCGGGCCCTCGGTATGAGTACGCCCACTCATACCGGCCGTGCGTCAACTCCCGGCGATGACGTTCGCCAGGAAGTCGTCGACATGGACCTCCTCGCGGCCCTGCGGGACCACGTCGTAGGTCTCGCGCAGGAACGCCGCGAACCCAGGTGCCCACCCGAACACCACCGCGTGGTGCCGTCCGCCGTCGGGACGGGCGTCGCCGAGGAACTCCATGCGCAGCTCCCGCCACATGCCCCGCGACTCCGGACGCATCCGCACGTCGCCCACCCCGACCGGACGCCGCAGCGCGTCCCCGAGCATCTCCCGGTCCAGTTGCCACCGGGCGAGAACGCGGCCGTCATGGCTGAAGACCACGGTGACGGCGAACGGGTCCGCGGCGTCGTAGCTCAGGTGGGCGAGCACGGAGAAACGATCCGTGTCGCCCGCCTGGAGCTGCACCACCAGGGTCTTGTGGACGAACGAGTTCACGAGGGGGCCTCCGGGAAGAACCGACGTAGAGACCTCTCCTACCCCCGATCCGGCCGGAATGCTCAGCCGACCGGGTGATTCCCGCGAGCACCCCGCAGCGACTCGATGCATACGGAGACGGCCCGCTGGAGCTCCTCCAGGCGCTGCACCATGTCGTCCTCGTAGAACTCACCGGCGTCGTCGAAGGTCAGCTCCTCGAACACCTTGGTCGCCTTCTGCAGGCTGCTGTAGAACTTCGTGCGCCGCTCCTGCACCCGCAGCCCCGGGTCGGCCTCCACGACCTCCACGACCCGGGACTTCATCGTGTCGTACGCCTCGGCCGCCCACTCGCCGGCGTCCTCGCCCTCGTCCAGCTCGTCGATGAGCGACAGGTGCCGCTCGGCCTCCTGGCGCAGGTCGGCGGGCGCGTCGACGGTCTGCCCGGCGGGCGTCTTGATCTGGCCCGACTCGGCGATCTGGCGCACGTATCCGATCCGGTCGGCCGCCCTGCTCTCGCCGGCGACGGCCTTCTTCAGCTCATCGGTGCGCACCACGTCGCGGGCCAGCTCCGACTGGAGGCCGGGGTCCTCGCGGACGCGGTCCAGCAGGGCCTGGCGGGCCGCGCGAGCGGTGGCGGGGTCGGCGAGAATCGCGGCGCGCAGGGCGGTGGGGTTCTCCGCCACTTCCAGGGCCTTGGTGGGCCGGATGCCCTCGGCCTCGGCGGCCTGAGAGATGGCGGTGCCGCGCTCGGAGGCCGCGCTGCTGCGGGAGACGTAGTAGCTCAGCCACACGTCCGCGTCCGGCAGGTCCACGTCCTGACCCGGTGTCAGGGCCTCGAAGTGCGGGACCATCCCGTCGTCGGCCGCCCGGTCCCACGCCTTGTAGTAGCGCATGACCCGCTCCGGGGAGCAGCCGGCGAGTTCCGCGAACTCCTTCGCGGACACCTTCGGCGTCTCGTCCGCGCCCTGACCGCCGGGGCGCACGCTGCGCGCCACCTTCAGACCGAACGCCCACCCTCCGGTCCGGGCGTACGCCCCGAACTCCCGCGCGTCCCGCGCGACCGGGTCGGAGACGGGCGCCGGGGCGGCGGGGGACGTCTCGGGCGGGGTGATGGCTACGGTCACGGACGACTCTCCTGAGGTGGGGCGATCGAACTGCACGAGGTGCGGGCGGAAGCCTAGCGGCACCCGCTGACCTCGCCGTTCACCCCCGCGCGGCCCGGCCGAAAACCGCTGTCCCGGCCGGGCGTGGATGCGCGAGGATGCCCGGCATGGTGCGACAGGAGGCGGATGCGGTGCTGCGCCGCTGTGCGGACTGCGGTGGCTACGCGTACGGCGGTGCCCCCGCCTGCGCCCTTTGCCGGGACCTCGTGGACGGCATCGTCGAGGGGGAGTGGGCCGCCTTCCTCCGCCGGTGGGACACCCCGGCGGGCGGTGACCAGGAGCGCGCTCTGGCCGAGATGGTCACGGCCGAACCGGACCGGCACGACTGGCGGCTGGTGGACGCCGCCCTTGACCGGCTGGTGTGCCCCGACTGCGGTGACCGGCTCACCCGCGGCCCGGCCGGCTGCCCCTCCTGCGACCGGGCGCACGGCTACCGCTACGCCGCGATCGAGACGGACCGGCCGGGTGTCCCGCCCGGCAACGAGCACGCGATCCGGGTCAACGTCTCGGTGCTGCGCAGGCCGCAGGTCACCTCGGAGAGAGAAGTGCTCGTCCGGCGCCTGCTGCTGCCCCTCCTCCTGGCCGGGTTCCTGCCCACGACCGAGGAGGCCCAGCGGGTGAGCGCCCTCGTGAAGAAGAGCCCCCCGGGGCGGAGGGCTCAACTGGTCGAACAGGTCGTGGAGGCGCTGGCCGAGGACTTCAGCCGAACGCGTCGCGCAGCGCGGGCAGCAGGGTCTTCTCCGACCAGTCCAGATAGGCCGGCTGCGTGTCACCGCCGATCTGGACGAGGGCGATCTCGGTGAACCCGGCCTCGGCGTACGGGCGGACCGCCTCGACGAACGCGTCCGGGTCGTCACCGCACGGGATGGACTCGGCCACGTCGTCCTCCGTGACGAACTGGGTCGCCGCCTCGAAGGAATCCGGGTGCGGCAGCTCCGAGTTGACCTTCCAGCCGCTGCCGAACCAGCGGAACTGGGAGTGGGCCCGCCTGACGGCCGTGTCCCGGTCCGGGTCGTAGCAGACGGGCAGCTGCCCGACGCGGGGCTTGCCCTGACCGCCGTGCCGGTCGAACGCCTCCAGCAGCCCGGCCTTCGGCTCCGTGGCGATCACCAGGTCGCCCAGCCGGCCCGCGAGTTCGCAGGACCGCTCGCCGGAGACGGCGATACCGATGGGCGGCGCCTCGTCCGGCAGGTCCCACAGCCGGGCCGACTCCACGTCGAAGTGCGTGCCGCGACGGTTGACGTGGCCGCCCTCGAAGAGAGCGCGGATGATCTCCACGGCCTCCTCGAACATCTCGTGCCGCACGTCGACGGACGGCCAGCCGCCCCCCACCACGTGCTCGTTGAGGTTCTCGCCCGAGCCCAGTCCGAGACGGAAGCGGCCCTCGGACAGCAGTTGCAGGGTCGCCGCCTTCTGCGCCACCACCGCGGGGTGGTAGCGGAACGTCGGGCACGTCACATACGTCATCAGCGGGATACGTGACGTGGCCTGGGCGGCGGCGCCGAGCACGGCCCACGCGTACGGCGAATGACCTTGCGAGCGCAGCCACGGGAAGTAGTGGTCGGAGGTCACCGAGAAATCGAAGCCCACCTCCTCGGCCCGCACCACGTGGTCGACGAGCTCTCGGGGCCCGGCTTGTTCGGTCATCATCGTGTATCCGATTTGCACCATAACCGGCGAGTCCCCTGACAGAGAGCCCGGAAACGGCTCGATCAAGGTCAGCCAACGGGTGCAGGATGCATGCATGAGTGCTTCTGCCCTGCCGACGTCCCCTCCCGCCGCCCAGGGGGTCGACGCCTGCGGCCTCCAGGCCTTCCTCGACGCCCTCGAAGCCGCCCCCGAGATCGAGCCGCACAGCCTGATGATCATGCGGCACGGGTATCTGGTCGCCTCCGGCTGGTGGGCGCCGTACACCGCCGAGCGCCCCCATCTGCTGTACTCGCTCAGCAAGACCTTCACCGGGACCGCCGCCGCCCTGGCCGAGGCCGAGGGGCTGCTCGACTTCGACGCGCCGGTGATCTCGTACTTCCCGGAGTTCGAGGCGGACATCACCGACCCGCGCAGTCGGGCCATGCTCGTCCGGCACGTGGCCTCCATGGCGAGCGGCCACCGGCGGGACACCGTCGACGAGGTCTTCGGACGGGACGTCGCCGAGCCCGTCCGGCAGTTCCTGCTCCTGCCCCCGGACGGCGACCCGGGCACCGTCTTCGCCTACAACCAGCCCGCCACCTACACGCTCGCGGCGATCGTCCAGCGGGTGACCGGACAGCCGCTCACCCGGTATCTGCGGCCCCGGCTGCTGGACCCGCTGGGCATCGGCGAGGTGGCCTGGCTGCGGGACCGCACCGGCCGCGAACTCGGGTTCAGCGGTCTGCACGCCACCACCGACGCCGTCGCCCGGCTCGGACAGCTGTATCTGAGTGACGGGCTCTGGGCGGGTGAGCGGCTGCTGCCGCGGGGATGGGCGGCCCGGGCCTCGCGACCCCGCACGAAGACCGCCGGAGCCATGGGAGAGACGGACCGGCAGGACTGGGACCACGGTTACGGCTACCAGTTCTGGACGTCCCGGCACGGCTACCGGGGCGACGGCGCGTTCGGCCAGTTCTGCCTGGTGCTCCCGGAGCACGACGCCGTGATCGCGGCGACCGCGGCGACCGAGGGGATGCAGGAGTACCTGAACCTGGTGTGGAGACATCTGCTGCCGGCCTTCGGACCGGAGCCCCTGACCGGTCGTGAGGCCGCCGACGCCGAACTGCGGGAGCGCCTCGGCCGGCTCGCGCTGCCGCCCGCACCGGGCCGGGCCACGCCGGCGGAGGGGGACGGGGACTGGGCGGCCGCGCACTGCACGGCCTCCGTGGGCGCCGGACCGGTCCGCTCGGCCCGGTTCGTGCAGGACACGGACGGCTGGACGCTCGCGCTCACGGGGGCGGCAGACCGCCCGGACCAGCCGGACCGGCTGAACCTGCGCCTCGCGGGGGAGGGCTGGACGGTCGCCGAGGAACCCGTGCCGACCGCGGTGAGCGGCGGCTGGACCGGGCCGGGCACGCTGGCCGTGGAGGCGGTGTTCCTGGAGACCCCGCACCGTCTGGCGCTGACCTGCTCCCTCGCGGACCGGACGCTCACCGCCCACTGGCGTACCCGGCCCCTGCACGGCGGCCGGTTCACCTCACTGCGCGCCCCGCGCGGCTCAGTCTGAGCCGGGCCGGAAGGTCTTGAAGAACGTGCGCAACGCCACCTGGTTGGCGGCGTCGTCCCAGTCGGCGTCCGGGGTCGTCCAGCGCAGCGAGAAACTCCGGCCCTCGCCCAGCAGGAAGCCTCGGCCGTAGGTGTGCACGCGGGTACCGTCGACGTCCGCCGTCCACTCCATGTCGGCGGCCTCGCGTCCCTGGTACGTCGTCGCGCGGATCGCTCCGATCCGGTGGTAGCCGTCGGCCCGTTTCAGGTTCGGCTCGACGTCGTCCCGCCACACGGCCACGGGGTCCGGGCCGACGCGTGCGCTGTAGGTGACGGCCAGCGTGCGGTCGTCACCCTCGGCGCCGAAGACGACCCGGTAGGCCAGATCGCCCTGGCGGTCGGTGTCCAGCCGTTTCCAGTCCTCGGGGAGCGCGACGGAGAAGCCCTCCGCCGCCCGGTAGCGCTGGAAGCCGGCCGGCAGGGCCGTGGCCGGACCGGACGGCGTGGACGTGGGGGCAGGGGTGGGTGACGGGGACGACGGAGTGGGGGTGGGGGAGGGGGGCGGGCTGCTGGGCGCCCCGGAGGGTTCGGGGTCGCCGCCGGTGCCCTCGCCCGGCGTGGCGGCGGAGGCCGGCGGCCGCACCGGCGATCGGGCCGCGTCACCGCCGCCGTCCGTGCCGGGCAGCCCCTGGGTGGCGACGAGTACGGCGACCGCGACGGTGACGACGGCCAGGGCCGTTCCCGTCACCACGGTCCGTCTGCTCCACGCCGCATTCCCCGGCCGCATCGCGGTGTAGGCGCCCCGCAGCCGCGGGGCGGGCGCCGCGGCCAGGGCCGCCTCGGGGTCCTCCCTGAGCGCGCGGGTCAGGGCCTCACGCACCACCGGACGGGTCAGCCGCTCCCGTGAGTCCTTGCGGAGCAGCCCTTGCACGACCTGGGTGAGCGGCCCGGCCCGCACCGGCGTGCGCAGCGGCAGCCGGTCCACGCCCTTGAGGGTGTTCTCCGGTCGCCCCCGGTCACGGAAGGGCGGACGCCCCTCGACCATCGTGTAGAGGATCGCGCCCAGGGCCCACAGATCGGCCGTGGGGCCGATGCGATGGTCGCGGGCCTGCTCCGGGGAGGCGTACGCGGGTGCCGTGAGGCGGGGTGCGAGGGTCGCGCCGGCCAGGCCGAAGCCGGTGACGACGACCGAGTGGTCCACGCGTACGAACACCTGGCCGGGGCTCAGCTCGCCGTGCGTGATGCCCTCGGCGTGCGCGGCGTCCAGCACGTCGAGCAGCCCGAGACCGATCCGTGCCGCCCGCACGTAGCTGAACGCGCCCTGCTCCGAGAGGAGTTCACCGAGCGGGGTGCCGTCGATCCACTCGTTGACGGCCCACAGCGCGCCGCCCTCCTCGACGGCGTCGACGACCGTGGCGATCCGGCCGGGGCACAGCAGAGCCATGTTCTCGGAGGTGCGCAGCAGACGGGAGGCCGCCCGCCGCTCGGCCGCACGCGGATTTTCCGGAAGCCCGACCTGGGTCACGAGACACGGGCGGGAGATCTCACCGGCCCCGGTGTCCTCGGCGTACCAGCAGATGCGGTTGGTCTCGCGCTGGATGATCTCGAGCAGCCGGTACCGGCCGGCGACCAACTGGTGTGTGGAGACGTGCGCCCTGCCCATGGCCATCCCTCGCTGGAAACCTGGCTCTCACCTTTTCCAGAGGTACGGGGAGCGGGGCGGTCTGCGTTCAATCCGATCGCAACTCCGTGGTCGTTCTTGTCCTTTGTTCAAGAGAGGGGAGCAAGTGTGCGAAGAAAAGCGGCCTTTCACGGGCTCGGGTGCGGTTTCACCTCGGCCGCGCTGGGCACCGCGGGGCGCGGAGAATTCCCCGCGCCCGCCCGGAGATTCACAATTCCGGGCCCGGCCTGGCGGTAACCGGCGGTAAATCCGGGCGTGCCCAGCCTCTGTACTCGGAGCCCTCCGATGAATTCCGTGGCGGATTCCCCGAGAGGGACCGGGGCTTCAGCGCAGACCGAAGCGGCGCGACCAGGCGAACACGTCACCGGTCGTCGCGTTCCCCCCGCACACCACCAGGCCCAGCCGGGCCCCCGCGCCGACCCGCTCCAGGACCTGCCGGGCGGCGGGCAGCAGACAGCCGGCCGCCGGCTCGGCCCAGACCTTGGCGTGGTCGGCCAGATCCAGTGAGCCCTGCACGGCCTCCCGGTCCGGGATGACCAGCACCTCGGTGACCAGGGCGGAGACATGGTCGTACGTCAGCTGCGAGACGGACGGGGCACTGAGCGTGGAGACGATCGACGACAGGGCGACCGGTAGCGGGCCGCCCGCCGCCAGCGCCTCGGACATGGCCTGGGCGCCCTCGGTCTCCACACCCCACACCCGCACCCCCGGCCGGCGCGCCCGCAGCGCCGCGGCGACCCCTGCGATCAGCCCGCCACCGCCGATGCTCACGAGTACGTCGGTGAGTTCACCGGCGTCGGCGGCGAACTCCAGACCGACCGTGCCCTGTCCGGCGATCACCTCCGGGTCGTCGAAGGGGTGGACCAGCGTCAGGCCCTCCTGCTGGAGCCGCGTCATCAGCGCGAACGCGCCGTCCATGTCGTCGGTCAGGCGCACGGACGCGCCGGCCGCCTCCGCGATCTCCACGGCTCGGGCGGGCGCCGAACGCGGCATCACCACGGTGGCCTTCACATCGAGGGCCGCGGCCATGACCGCGAGGGCGATCCCGTGGTTGCCTCCGCTGACCGCCACCACCCCGGCGGCCCGTTCCGCCTCGCCCAGCGACAACAGCTTCGCCGTCGCCCCGCGCGCCTTGAACGAGCCGGTGCGCTGCAGCAGTTCCAGCTTCGCGGTGACCGGGGTGCCGAGCAGGGTCGACAGTCCCGGGCTGTCCACGGTCGGGGTGCGCACGACGTGCCCGGCGATCCGCCCGGCCGCGGCTTCGATCTCCGAGATGCCGATCATGACTGTCATCCTTCCGGCGCGGGGTCGCGGAGCACGCCGAGTCGAACCCTGACGTGCGAAAGGGGACGAGGTCAACGCGGTGTGCGAGGGGAAGGACCGGCCCGTGCGTGCGTGTGAACCGGCCCTGCCGTGCCGAGCGCCTCGCACCGGACGTGCTGAAGGCGGCCGTTCGGCTCGTTCAGACCTCGCGCCGTAGCAGGTAGCCGAGCAGCGACCGGAGCTCGCCGGCGGCCCCCGCGGCCATCGGCACTCCGGCGAGGGCTGTCTCGACGGCGGTGATGTGCCGCCGGGCCTCGGCCATGGCCGCCGAGCGGCCGCCCGCCTCCTCGATCAGTGCCGCCGCGCGGGACACGTCGCCGGATTCCAGGAGTGCGGCGATCCGGTCGCCCACCGGGGAGTCGAGTGCCACCAGCACCGGGAAGGTCTTCTTCCGCTCGCGCAGATCGCCGTGGACCGGCTTGCCGGTGACAGTGGGATCGCCCCAGATCCCCAGGACGTCGTCGACGATCTGGAACGCGATCCCCAGATGCCGGCCCACCCGGTCGAGCGCGCCGACCGTCTCGGGGCCGGCGCCGCCGAGCACGGCACCGAGCGCCGCGGCGCACCCCAGCAACGCGCCGGTCTTGTGCTCCGCCATCGCCCGGTACTCCTCGGGCCGTACCCGCTCCGGTCCGGTCCAGGGACGACCGGCGAACAGCAGGTCGTCCGCCTGCCCGCGCACCAGGTCGGCCAGCGCCGCGGACAGCGTCCGCACCGCCCCGCCACCTCCCGGCTGCGCGGCGAGCGTCTCCACGGCCAGCGCGAACAGGGCGTCGCCCGCGAGCACAGCGGGCCCCGTGCCGTAGGCCTTCCACACGGCCGCGCGGCGCCGCCGGTCCACGTCGCCGTCCATGATGTCGTCGTGCAGCAGGGAGAAGGTGTGCACCAACTCCACTGCGACGGCCGCCGTCACCCCGGCCCGCCCGGGCGCACCGGCCGCCTCCGCCCCGAGCACCGCGAGCGCCTGCCGTACACCCTTGCCGCCGGAGGCGGCGGCCGGCGCACCACCGACCTCGCACCACCCGAAGGAATAGGCCGCCATCTCACCGACCCAGGGGTGCAGCCGGCCGACGGCTTCCTCCAGAGCGGGCCGGACCAGGGCGCGGCAGCGGTCGAGAACCCGGAGCGTGTCGTCGGCACCGGCCAGGAGATCGTGTGTCCCGCCCTGGCGGGCCGCTCGTCCCGTACCAGGGGACAATGGCGTGCGCGTGGCCGGGGGCGAGGCTTTCGTGGTGCCCCGGAGCGCCGCGTGCACCGTCGTCGGCAGCGCCGTCACCGTGCCGCCTCCGTCGCCCGCGCGTCCGCCGGTATGCCGAGTTCCTCATGGGCCCGGGCCACCATCTTGCGGGCGTGCTGCAGACCGATGCGCTCCAGCAGGCCGGCGAGGTCGGCCAGTTCGGCCGCCGTCTCGGCGCGGTCGCGGCCCAGCCGGGCCAGGGACTTGGCGAGGCCCAGCCGGGACAAGGCCTCCCCGCGCGGCTCGCTCATCTCGCGGAACTCCGCGAGCGCCTGCTCGTACAGCTCGCGCGCCTGCGCGTAACGCCCTGCCCGGTACAGGACGTTGCCGCGCATCTTGTGGTTGTAGGCCAGCGCACTGGACAGCCGCATCGCCCGGCAGGTCGTCTCCGCCTCGCTCAACAGCTCAAGGGCCCGCTCGGTGTCCCCGTCACGGACCGAGACCACATCGGCCAGTCCGCGCAGCGCCCAGGCGTGACCGCGCCGGTCCTCGGCGCGAGCGGCGATCTCGGCGGCCTCCTCGAAGAGGGCGTACGCCGTGTCGTGGCGCCCGGTGTTGCGGTGCATCTGCGCGATGCCCTCCAGCGCCCACACCGTGTGCCGCGCCTCCCCGCGCCGCCGGGCCTCGGCGAGCAACTGCTCGTGCAGCCGCTCGACGGCCTCGTAGTCGCCCTGGATCCGGCCGGTCTCCGCCAGGCCTGCCAGCGAGTAGCCGCGGGCGACGACGTCCCCGCCGCGTTCGCCCAGGTCGGCCGCCAGCTGGAGCAGCCTTCGGGCCAGCCGGAGCGCGCCGCGCTGCCGGGCCAGCGTGCCGCCGCTCCACAGCGCCCAGGCCATCGCGGCGACGTCGCCGGCCTGCCGGGCCGCGCGGTAACTCGCCTTCCAGGCCCGGTCCGCGTCCTCGACCCGGCCCAGCCGGCGGTGCGCCTCGGCCACCGCCAGGCCGGAACGCGCCGCCTCCCCGGGCTGTCCGGCCCGCTCGGCGGCCCTCAACTGCTCGGTGCCGGCGGCCAGGACGTCGGTCAGAGAGGAGTTGACGGACAGGGTGGTGAGCGCGCCCTGGTACTCCGGGGCGAATGCCTTGCCGTACATCGATGCCTTTCGGTCCGTATGCACCCCATGTATACACAGTGCGTATACATGGGGTGTATAGAAGGGTGGAAACCTGCCCCGGCCCGAAGGCCGGGGCAGCACCTGTTGCCGATCAAGACGTCGGCGGAACGGACCGGGTTGCCTCTGAGGCGCAGATCACCGTGGGGGCCCCGCCCTGCTCGTGAACCGAGAGCTCGGGGAGGGAGTTCAGTGCTGACCGGCTTTGTGCGGAGCCGCCTCGCTCGGCCGGACGACGACGTATCCCTCACCCTGGAGCAGCAACTGCACGGCCTCGCCGGAGCCGCCGCGGAGCATGGACCCGATGGACTGTGAGCGGTGCAGCGAGGGCTGCAGGCCCGCGGTCCAGCCGACGATCGCGTCGGTGTCGACGTACACCGGGTACTGCGGTGAGACCGGGATGACGAGCGGGTTGCCCTCGCACACCAAGCCCAGCTTGCCGTGCCCGGTGAAGACGCTGTTGAACAGGCCGCCGCCGGTGATGCCGGCGCCCTTCACGGTCGCGATGCGGTACGACAACGTCGCGTCGAAACACAGGACGTTGCGGCCGTTGACCGTGAACTCGTCACCCGGTTCGACGTCGACGACGAAGCAGTTCTGCGCCTCGTGCGCGAACCAGGCCTCGCCCTGCCCGCGCACCGCCATCAGGGGCAGCCCTTCCCCGGTGACCGCGCGCTTGAGCATGCCGCCCACGCCCTGGCCCTTGCGCTCGAACTGGAGGTCGCCGCGATAGGAGATCATCGCGCCCTGCCGGGCGATCATCTCGCCGTTCACCGTGTACCGGATGCACTTGGCGTTCTCGACCGTCATGCCCGGCGCTACGGCCGGCTGCACCATGTGCTCACTGGAAAAGAGATCACCCTTCATACGGGCATCCTCGCGCGGAGTGTCTCGCTCCGCCAAGATCGTGCGAGGAAGGGGCGGTTGAGCTCGCGCGGTCGCCGGCGTCAACCGCGAAGAGCTGCGTCCAGTACATACCCGCGCGGCCGCCGTCGGCGCAGCCGATGGCGATGTGGGTGAAGCCGGGCCGGAGGATGTGACCGGCGACAACGACACCGTCTTCGACCCCTGCGGCATCCACGAGGTGGAGCGGAACCGCGGCATCCTTCAGATCGGCGCCCACCTGGGTACTCCGGTCGCCATGATCGAAATGCTCGCCCAGTCGCGACCGGGGCACGTCGGGTCGCCGCCCGCCCTCCCGAAGGCCTGGGCCGGTGACGGCCGCGTCCGGGGCGCCGGCCTCGTCCTCGGCCTGCGCCGGCCGAACGGTACGCCCGTCCAGGCCACCCCGCACAGCCTCGGCGGCCGCACCACTACGGTGGCGTACGCCGGGACGACCCGCAGGATCAGCCTCGCGCCCGGCGGCTCCGTGACCCTCCGACACCTCGCCCAGTGACCCCGCGCGCACACGACCGACCGGCCGAAGGAGCACCGACGATGCCCCGCACCGCACGCCCTCGCCGGCGCGCCGCCCTGGCCGCCCTCTCCACCTGTGTCGCGCTGGGCTGCGGGACCGGCACGGCACCCGGCGAGCAGCCGAGCCCGACGTCCAGCGGTCCGACAGCCGCCGGGCACGGCGTGGTCACCTGGGCCTCCTCCGCCCACCACGTCGGCGAGGCGGCCGACGGCCGGGGCTACCGGCTGATGGTGCACACCAGCGTCGGCGGCAGCGGCCTGCGGGTGCGGCTGTCCAACGCCTTCGGCGACCGGCCGGTGACCTTCGGCAACGCCCACGCCGGTCTGCGACGCGACGGCGCCGCGCTCGTCCCCGGCAGCAACAGGCGCCTGACCTTCGGCGGGGCCCGCTCCGTCACCGTCCCCGCCGGCGGCATCGTCTACAGCGACCCGCTGCCCGGCCGCGTCCCCGCCGCGCGCACTCTCGCCGTCAGCCTGTACGTGTCCCGGGCGAGCGGCACGCTCACCGGGCACTGGATGGCGATGCAGACGTCGTACACCACCGAAGGCGACCACACCGCGGAGGAGGGCGCGGCCCACTGGAAGCAGCGGACCGGCTCGTGGTTCTACCTCGACGCCGTCACCGTGCGGCCGCGCAAGGAGACAGGAGCCGTGGTCGCCGTCGGTGACTCCATCACCGACGGCCGGCAGTCCACGACCGACCGCGACCGTCGCTGGCCCGACTACCTGGCCCGCCGCCTGAGCACGGCCGGCGCCACGGTCGAAGGGGTGGCCAACGCGGGCATCGCCGGGAACAGGGTCCTCCTGGACGGCCCCGGGCAGAGCACCCTGAACCGCCTGCAGCGGGACGCGCTCTCGCTGCCGGGCGTGCGCACGGTGTTCCTCTTCCAGGGAGTCAACGACATCAAGGCCGAGCCCGGCGCCAAGAGTGCCGGGCTGATCGCCGGCTACCGCCGGCTGATCGACCGGGCGCACGCCGCCGGGAAGTGCGTCGTCGGCGCCACGATCGCCCCCTTCAAGGGCTGGCAGGAGTGGGACCCCGCGGGGGAAGCGGTGCGGCAGCGGGTCAACGCCTTCATCCGCGACAGCGGCGAGTTCGACGGGGTCGCCGACTTCGACCGCGTCCTGCGCAGCCCCGACGATTCCGAGCGGATCCTCCCCGCGTTCGACGGCGGCGACCATCTGCACCCCAACGACAAGGGAATGCAGGCGATGGCCGACGCCGTCGATCCGAAGACCCTCGACTGCGGGACGGGCTAGGGTCTGTCGAATCAGCCGGACGTCGACGGCTCCGGGGCGATGAGGCCCTCCCGGTACGCGATCGCCACGGCCTCGCCCCGGCTCGACGCGGCCAGCTTCGCCAGGATGTTGGAGACGTGCACGCTCGCCGTCTTGCCGCTGATGAACAACTCCTCACCGATCTGCCGGTTGCTGCGCCCCAGGGCGAGCAGCCGCAGCACGTCCTGCTCGCGGGCGGTGAGGACGGCGGCCCGGACGTCGCCGGCCGGCCGGTTTGACAGCCGGCCGCGACGGATCAGGGCGTCCACTTGTTCCCGCAGCGGCTTCGCGCCGAGGAGGTCCGCGGTCTCCCGGACCTCCCGGGTCTCGGCCGCCGCCTCCTCACGGCGCCCGGCCGTCACCAGGGCCTCGGCGTAGCGCAGCCGGCACCGCGCCCGCTCGTAGACGTCGCCGTATCCGAACGCCGTCACCACCTTCTCCCAGACGGCCGTCGCGTCCGGCCCCGCGGCGGCCCTGATCCACTCGGCCTCGGCCCGGACCAGCCACGCCTGCCCCTCGGGGCCCTGCGGCGTGCCGTCGTCACGGGTGGCCATGGTGCGCGCCAGTTCCACCAGTTCGGTCGCGGTGTCCGTCCAGCGACGGGCGCCGGCCTCGTCGCCGGCCAGTCGCTGCCCGACGGCCGCGTCGGCCACCGCCGACAGCGCCAGCGCGGCGAGCCGTACCGTGACGTCCGGGCGGGCGCCCGTCTCGTCGGTGAGGGCCGAGACCGTGGACCGCATCCACCGCACCGCGTCCTCCGGGTCCTGGCGAAGCGCCGCCGCGTCGGTGAGCACGATGCCCGCGACCAGGGTGGCCATCCAGTCGAATGGCCCCTCCAGCAGCGCACGGGCCCGGTCGGCGGCCACGAAGTCACCCCGAGCGAGCGTCACGTACAGCGCGGGACCGGCCGTGTACCGGCCGGCGGCCGGCAGCACCTCGGCGTCGGCGGCCGCGGCGCGCACGCACTCGTCCCAGCGGCCCAGCACGTTCAGCACCAGCAGTCGCAGGTAACGCATCTCCAGCGGATACGGCGACGACAGGAGACCGGCGCGCCGGGCCCGGTCCAGGCCCTCGGTCAGCCAGGGCACGCACTCCGCCAGGGCGCCGGACTCGTAACAGCCCATGGCCAGGTTGAACAGGGCGCGCAGTTCCACGGGCGCGTTGCCCGAACTCCTGGCCAGTTCCCGGGCCTTGATCAACCGCTGACGGCCCTCCGGGCCGCGCCGCCCCTCGCCGTCGAATACGGCCAGGGAGATCAGCAGGTCCGCCTGGGCGTCGCTCACCCGCAGCCGCTCGGCCACCCTGAGGGCCCGCCGGGCGACCTTCAGCGCGGTCTCGTTCTCCCCGACGTGGCGTGCGGCCAGGACATGAGTGGCCGCCGCCCACACCCACGTATGCGACGGAGGCTCCTCGGGGATCATGGCCAGGGCCTCGTTGCTGTAGGCGAACGCCGCCGTCAGGCTGTCCACGCTCAGCAGGTTCCCGGCGAGGGTGTAGCGGACCCGCGCGGCGAGCTCGGAGTCGGTGTCCTGGCCGAGCTCCGCCAGCGCGGACCGGGTGAGGGAGACCGCCCGGTGCAGCTCCCCGGCGTGCGCGGCCGCCGCCGACGCCCGCAGTGTCAGCGTCACCCGGTCGACGCACCCTCCCGAGGGCCGGGCCTCGGCACCGACCGCCGGCCACAGGTCCAGGGCCGCTTCGAGATGCCGCTGCTCCTCGGCCGGCGCACCGACCCGCTGGGCGTGATCGGCGGCCTCCAGGGACGCGGCCAGTGCCTCGGCGAGGTCGTGGCTCTCCCGGTAGTGGTGGGCCCGCTCGGCCGCGCTCTCGGGGCGCCGGCCGCGCCCGGCGAGCAGCCGCGCGAACGCGCCGTGCAGCCGCGCCCGCTCCCCGGGCAGCAGATCGGCGTAGACGGCCTCGCGGGCGAGGGCGTGCCGGAACGAGTACGTGTCGTCGTTCCCGGCGACCAGCAGTTGCCGCCCCACCGCCTCCCGCAACGCCGACTCCAGCTCCGCCTCCGGCAGCCCGGCCGCCTCCCGCAACAGATCGTGCTCCACCCGGCGCCCGGCGACGGAGGCGGTCCGCAGCACCCGCTGCGCGGTCTCGGGAAGCTGCTCGAAGCGCATCAGCAGCACATCGGCGAGCCCGCTGGGCACTCCGCCCGACTCGGTGTCGGTGGCGGCGAACAACTCCTCCGCGTAGAAGGCGTTGCCCTCGGCCCGCTCCACGATCCGCCGCACCGTGGCGTCCGGCAGCGGCCCGCGCCCCAGGGCCCGCACGAGCCGGTCCACGTCGGGGTCGGCCAGCGGCCGCAGCTCCAGCCGCTCGACCACGGGCAGCCGGATCAGCTCCGCCAGCAGCGGCCGCAGCGGATGCCGGCGGTGCAGGTCGTCGGCCCGGTACGAGGCGAACACCGCCAGCCGGTGCCGGAGCACACCACGGCCCAGCAGGAACCGCAGCAGATCCCGCGACGACTGATCCGCCCAGTGCAGATCCTCCAGCACGAGCAGCAGCGGCGCGACCTCGGCGACCTCGGCCAAGAGCCCCGTCATCCCCTCGAACAGGCGCAACCGCCCGTCCACGTCCCGCACGGAGCCGGTCCCTGCCCCCAGCAGCCGCTCGACCACCGGATGAGCGCCCAGGGCACCCGAGAACCGCTCGTCGGCGGCGAGCACCCCCAGGATCTCGGTGAACGGCAGATAGGGCAGTCCGACATCCCCGAGATCGACACAGTGCCCGGTGATCACGGTCATGCCCGCTGCGGCGGCCCTCCCTCCAACCTCGTCGAGCACCCGGGTCTTGCCGACGCCGGCGTCCCCCGCGATCAACACCGCCCGGGTCTCACCGCCTCGGGCACGCTCCAGCACGCCGGAGAGCCGGGCGAGTTCGGCGTCCCGCCCGACAACGGGCGCGGCCGATGGGGCCTGCTGCACAGAACCAACCTTCTCGTTCGGGGGCGCGGGGAACCGCGCGACCAGCCAGGAAACAACGAGCTGCCGCGACCGGCGCGACAGCCCCGGGCTCCTAGGCCCGCACCACCTCGGCCCAGTCCGCCGGCACCCGTCCCGCCGACCCCGGCGTGGGCTGATCGACCGGATGACTCACCGGCTCGGCCAGCTCCGGCCCACCCTCGTACAACTCGTTCGTCTCGAAGTTCCAGTACCAGTCCTCACCCGGTTCGAAGCTCTGCACGAACGGGTGCCCGGTCTCCCGGAAGTGCCCCGTCGCGTGCTTCGCCGGAGAACTGTCACAGCACCCCACGTGTCCGCACTGCGCACACCGCCGCAGGTGGAACCACCACCCCTCGGACGCGTCACACTCCGCGCACCCGCTGCCGCTCGGCGGCACCTTCGGGTCGATCCCCTTCTCGCCACTCATGCGGACTCCTCCTCGAGGGCTGTCAGCGGAAGCTGTACCCGCAAACGCGTGCCCCCCGGCTCTGACTCCACCTGGATGCTCCCGTCATGCTTGGTGACCACGGTCCGCCAGGAGATGTCGAGTCCGAGCCCGCTCCCCTCGCCCACCGGCTTGGTGGTGAAGAAGGGATCGAAGGTCCGCTCCCGGTCCTGCGCCGGGATGCCGACGCCCGTGTCCCGGAACTCCACCAGCAACCGGTCGTGTTGCGGAGCCGTCCGCACGGTCAGCGCCCCCTCCCCGCTCGTTGTCGATGAGGTTCGTCCACACCTGTTGGGTTCCGCGGGGTACGCCGGGATCCTCGGCGGCGTACGGTCGTGGTCCTTGACGACCTCGATCTGCTTGCCGATCTTGCCGGACAGCATCAGCAGGGTGGAGTCCAGGAGTTCGTGCGCGTCGGCGTGCCGGAAGGGTGCCCGGTCGAGCCGGGAGTACTGCTTCACCGCTTCGACGAGGTGCGAGATGCGCGGGGTCGAGCCGGTGATCTCGTCCATCGGCGACTCGGTCTCGACGGTGTGGTCGAGCCACCCGATCGCGCTGGGCAGGTTGTCCTCGTCCAGCGCCGCCGCCACCTGGTCCACAGATAGTGGTCGAGGTCGACGACGTCGATCGCGGCGTTCGTGTCCGCGTACGCGGTCAGCAGCACGCGTCGCGCGCCCGGGTGGACGTCCAGGGCCTGTTCGAGGAACTCGATGCCGTTCATCTGCGGCATCCGGTAGCCGGCCAGGACGACGGCCACGAGATCGCCGCGCAGCTTCAGCTCCCGCGGCACCTCCAGCGTGGACCCCCCGGACTCCGCCCGCACGGATCCGGTATGACGCGCCGTACCGCCGCCTCAGGTCCCGGGCCACGGCCCGGGAGACCCCCGGATCGTCGTCCACGGTCATGATCACGGACCGCACCGCGTCGGCGGCCTGCGCCATACGTCCCCCACACCGGGCGGTCGACTCACGGCGCGGCGTCCCCGGGGCACCGCACCCACCTCCGCCCATCGTATGTTCGATCGCCGCGCGGTGCTCCGATCCGCAGATCGACTCCGCCGGGGTGGGCCCCACCAGGGGTAGGGGAGACTGAGCAGCGGCACGTAGTGATCGCGACAAGGGAGGCAGCGGGATGACACGCCCGATCACCGCAGGGGTCGACGGATCGCAGGAGAGCCTCGCGGCCCTCGGCTGGGCGGCGCGGGAGGCGGTACGGCGCGACCGGCCGCTGCGCGTGGTGCACGCCTGGCGGTTGGAGCCGCGCGAGGCGCTCGCGGCGGGGATCGAGGGCGACGCGGACAGCCAGGCCGAGTGGGCGCACAGCGCGGTCGCCGAGGCCGTCGGGACCGTCAGCGGACGGCATCCGGACCTCGCGGTGACCACCGATGTCATCGAGGGCGCGGTCGCCGACACCCTGGTCGCCGCCGCGGCGGACGCCGAGACGCTGGTGCTCGGCTCGCGCGGGCACGGCCGCATCGTCGGGTTCCTGCTCGGCTCGGTCGGCCAGCAGGTGATCGCCGCGGCCACCCGGCCCGTGGTGCTCGTCCGGGCCGGCGACCAGCCCTCCTCCGAGGCCGCCGGGCGCGAGATCGTCGTGGGTCAGCAGGGCGCCCCGGAGGACAGCGCCGACGCGCTGCGCTTCGCCTTCGAGACGGCCGCCGCGCGCCGGGCGACCGTGCGGGTCGTACGTGCCTGGAACCTGCCGCCCGTCTTCGCCTACAGTCCCGGCTCGCTGAAGCTGCTCGACGAGGCCGGTGGACTGGAGCCGTACGAGAAGAAGAGCCTGTCCGCAGCGGTCCGGCCCTGGCGGGAGCGTTTCCCGGACGTGCCGGTCGAGGAGCACGTGGAGATGGGCAGCGCGAGTCAGGTGCTGCTGTCGGTGGCCGGGACGGCCCAGCTGATGGTCGTCGGCCGCCGGGCCCACCGCACGGCCGTCGGCGCCCGCATCGGCTCGGTGGCGCACGGGATGCTGCACCACGCGGACTGCCCGGTGGCGGTGGTGCCGCACGGGTGACGGCTCCGGTCGCTCACTCCGCCGTCGGCTGGAGCGTCTTGCGCGCCCTGGGCAGGATGTTCTTGATGTAGTCCTCGACGGCCGTCTCGATGCCGATGTCGTGCTGGGCCCGCTCGGACATGTACCAGCGGTGTTCGAGGAGCTGGTGGTAGATCTCCGCCGGGTCCATCGCACCGCGCAGTTCGAGCGGCACGGCCCGCACGGTCGGCCGGAACACCTCCCGCACCCAGCGGTGGGCCAGCACCTCGGGACGGGCGCCGAGGGGGTCTCCCGGGGCGTAGTCGTCCTGGGTCGCCATCCAGCTCTCCAGGTCGTTCAGCAGCCGCCGGGCCTGGTTCTCCTCCGTGTCCAGACCGGTCAGGCGCAGCAACTGCCGCTGGTGATGGCCCGCGTCGACGACCTTCGGCACGAAGCTGACCGTGTCGCCGTTCGAGGCGTGCTCGATCTGCATCTCGGCGACGTCGAAACCGAGGTCGTTCAGCCGGCGGATGCGGCGTTCTATGTAGTGGTACTTGCCGGCCGGATAGACGGAGGCCCGGGTCAGCTCGTCCCACAGGCCGCGGTAGCGGGCGCAGATCTCCATGCCGAACTCGATCGGGTCCACGGACGGGTGCAGCGCCCCGGAGGCCTCCAGGTCCAGCAGCTCCCCGCTGATGTTCACCCGGGCGAGGTCGAGGTCGTAGTCGCGCTGCCCGGCGCTGAGCTGCGGATGCAGGTCACCGGTCTCGGCGTCGACCAGGTACGCGGCGTAGGCGCCCGCGTCGCGCCGGAAGAGGGTGTTGGACAGCGAGCAGTCGCCCCAGGCGAACCCGGCCAGGTGCAGTCGTACCAGGAGCACGGCGAGCGCGTCCATCAGCCGGTGCATGGTGGCCGGTCGCATGGTGGTCTCGAACATCGAGCGGTACGGCATCGAGCCGCCCAGGTGCCGGGTGACCAGGACACTCTCCAACGGGGCGCCGCTCTCGTCGGTGCGGCCGGTGACCACCGCCAAGGGGTCCACCGCGGGGATGCCGATCCGGTCGAGGTCGCGCAGCAGCTCGTACTCGCGCAGCGCGGGCCGCTCGGCCAGTTCCTTCACGGCGATCACCTCCTCGCCGGCGCGGGAGTAGCGCACCACGTGCCGGGAGATGCCGCGCGGCAGCGGGACGAGGTACTCCTGCGGCCAGTCCTCCAGGGGCAGGTGCCACGGCAGTTCCAGCAAGAGCGCGGGGTGCTCGGGGTTCGTCGCGCTGATCTGCAGTGCCATGCGCCGGGTGTCCTTGTCTCGCCGCCGATCGTCGCCTCACTCTAAAGGGCGCGTTCCCGGGCCCGGTGCGCGGCGTCCCGCACCGGCCCGCGGTGGACCGGCCCGTGCCCGGGGAGCAGCAGATCGCCCTCCAGCCCGGCCAGGACGTCCAGGGAGGCGAGGGCGCGCGCCCGCTCACGGTGGAACATGTCCGGCAGCAGCTGCGGCCCCTCGACGCGCGAGGTGGGGTGCCCGCTGACCAGGGCGTCCCCGGAGATCAGCGCACCGCTGGCGGGCAGGTGGTAGGCGCAGTGCCCGTCGGTGTGGCCCGGCGTGTGCACCGGTACCGGCCGTCCCGGCAGGTCCAGGGCGCCCGCCGTCGGGAACGCCCGCGGAGCGGTGACCGGGACATGGGCCGTGCCGCCCGAGCGCAGCGCGTGCACGGCCCAGGGCAGCACCCCCGGCCGCCAGCCGTTCCTCAGCACCGTCCCGACGGAGACCTGGTGCAGGAAGTCGCGGCGGGCGTGCGGCACTTCGGCCTCGTGGAGATGGACGGGTGTGCCGTACGCGGCGCTCAGGTACTCGGCGGAACCCAGATGATCGTTGTGCGCGTGAGTGATCAGCACGGCCACGACCGCCTCCGGGGAGCCGCCCACCTGCGCGAGGGAGGCGAGGACCTGCTCCCGGTCACCGGGGTAGCCGGTGTCGACCAGTGTGACGGCGTCCCCTTCCGTGAGGATCACCCAGTTGGTGTTCGAACCGTGCACCAGGTAGGTGCCGTCCGCGACGTGGTGTATGTCCGCCCGCATGCTTCGCCCCGCCCTGGGTGGTTGCCGGTACCGGCTCGACGGGAGAAGGAAAGCAGACCCGGTGGCGGACGAAGGCGCCGGGTCCGCCTGAACCGGGCCGCGCGGCGGGGTCGTTCGGTCCGCCGTCAGCGCACGCCGTGCGGGCGGAACTGGATGCTGATGCGCGGCTCCGTCGCCCGGGTGCTCTTGGGGACGGAGTGCTCCCAGGTGCGCTGGCAGGAGCCGCCCATCACGACGAGGTCTCCGTGTCCCAGCGGCCGGCGCACCGTGTCCCGGCCGCCTCGCACCGGGCGCAGCAGCAGGTCCCGGGGCGCTCCCACGGACAGGATGGCGACCATGGTGTCCTCGTGCGCTCCGCGCCCGATCCGGTCGCCGTGCCAGGCGACACTGTCCCGGCCGTCGCGGTAGTAGCACAGCCCGGCCGTGGTGAACGGCTCGCCCAGCTCCTCGCCGTAGTGGGCACTCAACTCGTCCCGCGCGTCGGCCAGCACCGGGTGCGGCAGCCGGTCGTCCACGCCGTAGAACGCCAGCAGGCGGGGGACGTCGACCACGGTGTCGTACATCGTGCGCCGCTCCGCCCGCCACGGAACCTCCGCGGCCAGCTGTTCGAACAGTACGTCCGAGCCGCTGAGCCACCCGGGCAGCACGTCGAGCCAGGCGCCGAAGCCGAGGTGGGTCCGGCTGACCCCGTCCAGCGGACCGAGACGCAGCTCGTCGGCTTGGTCGAAGAGGGAGCCTTGCAGGTGCACACGGCCAGCCTACCTCCCAAATCGAAAACATGTTCCATCGAAAACCCGCCTCTTTCGATACACCGGTGTATCCAATACAGTCCTGTATCGAAAGGGGGGCCGGACATGGTTGCCGGAGGCAGTACCGGGCGCGTGACCAGGCGTCGTGTCCACACCCGCGCCAACTTGCTGGCCGCGGCGTTCTCCGTGTTCGCGGCCAAAGGCTTCGGGCACGTCTCGATCGAGGAGGTCTGCGAGGCCGCCGGCTACAGCAGGGGCGCCTTCTACTCCAACTTCTCCAGCCTCGACGAGCTGTTCTTCGCCCTCTACCGCGAGCGGGCCGATTTGATCGCGGAGCAGGTGTCCGGTGCCCTCGCCCTCGACGGGCCGGACCTCGACGTGCCGGCCGCCGTGGACCGCGTCACCGGCGTGCTGCTCCTCGACCGCGACTGGCTCCTGGTGAAGACGGACTTCCTCGTCCACGCGGCCCGCGACCCGGAGGTGGCACGGAGCCTGCTCGAACACCGCGCGCGGCTGCGTCGGGCGATCGCCGACCGGCTCGGCCGGGCCCGCGGGCACACCGCGCTGCCGGCCGTCCTGGGCGACACCGACGGCGCCGCCCGCGCCGTGGTCGCCGCGTACGACGGCGTCACCACGCAACTGCTGCTGGACCGGGACCTGGAGCACGCCCGCGCCTGGCTGAAGCAACTGCTCACGGCCCTGCTGACCGATGGCAGCGGCACCCTCGATCACACGAAGAACTGAAGAAGGGAACGGTCGCCATGGATGCCGATGTCATCGTCGTCGGAGCGGGCCTCGCCGGTCTGGTCGCGGCGCACGAACTGACCAGCAGGGGCCGGCGGGTCGCCCTCGTCGAGCAGGAGAACGCGGGCAACCTCGGCGGACAGGCCTTCTGGTCCTTCGGCGGCCTGTTTCTCGTCGGCTCGCCGGAGCAGCGACGCCTGGGCATCAAGGACTCCTTCGACCTCGCCTGGAACGACTGGCGGGGCAGCGCCGGCTTCGACCGGCTGGAGGACGAGGACTCCTGGGCCGTGCGCTGGGCGCGTGCCTATGTGGAATTCGCGGCGGGGGAGAAGCGGTCCTGGCTCGACGGGCACGGCATCACGTTCCTCCCCACCGTCGGCTGGGCCGAGCGCGGCGACCTGACGGCGCACGGGCACGGCAACAGCGTGCCCCGTTTCCACATCGCCTGGGGCACCGGCACCGGCGTCGTCGAACCGTTCGTGCGCTACGCCCGGCAGGCCGCCCGTGACGGCCTGCTCACCTTCCACCACCGCCACCGCGTCGACGCACTCGTCGTCGAGGGCGGCACCGCTCGCGGTGTGCGCGGCACCGTCCTGGCCGAGGACCCCGCGCCCCGCGGCGTCGCCTCCAGCCGCGACGCCGTCGGCGAGTTCGAACTCACCGCCCAGGCCGTCATCGTCACCAGCGGTGGCATCGGAGCGAACCACGACATCGTCCGCCGCCACTGGCCCGAACGCCTCGGCACCCCGCCCCGCGAGATGGTCACCGGCGTCCCCGCCTACGTCGACGGGCGGATGCTCGACATCAGCGCCGAGGCGGGCGTCCGGCTGGTCAACCGCGACCGCATGTGGCACTACACCGAGGGCCTGCAGAACTGGGACCCGATCTGGCCCGGCCACGGCATCCGCATCCTGCCCGGGCCGTCCTCCCTGTGGTTCGACGCCCTCGGCCGCCGCCTGCCCGGCCCCTGCCTGCCCGGCTACGACACGCTCGGTACCCTCAAGCACCTGCGCACCACCGAGGACATCGCCGGGTACGACCACTCCTGGTTCATCCTCACGCAGAAGATCATCGAGAAGGAGTTCGCGCTGTCGGGCTCCGAGCAGAACCCCGACATCACCGCCAAGGACCGGGCCGGATTCCTCAAGGAGCGCATTCTCGGCAAGGGCGCGCCCGGACCGGTCGACGCGTTCCTGCGCAAGGGCGCCGACTTCGTGACCGCGTCGAGCATCGAACAGCTCGTGGCGAAGATGAACGAGCTCACCGACGAGCCGCTCCTCGACGCGGCCGCGATCAAGCGACAGATCGAGGCGCGGGACCTGCAGATCGCCAACCCGTACGCCAAGGACGCCCAGGTGCAGGGCATGCGCAACGCCCGCCGCTACATCGGCGACCGCCTCGGCCGGGTCGCCACCCCGCACCGTGTTCTCGACCCGGCGGCCGGCCCGTTGATCGCCGTCAAGCTGCACATCCTCACCCGCAAGACGCTCGGCGGCATCCAGACCGACCTCGACTCCCGGGCCCTCGGGACCGACGGCAAGCCGGTCGAGGGGCTGTACGCGGCCGGCGAGGTCGCCGGATTCGGCGGCGGCGGTGTGCACGGTTACAACGCCCTGGAGGGCACCTTCCTCGGCGGCTGCCTCTTCTCGGGGCGGGCGGCAGGGCGGGCGGCGGCCGAGCAGACCGCCTGACCTCCTGTCACGGCCTGTTTCCTCACCCTTGCAGGAGGCGGGCCAGCACCGAGGCGTGACTTCGCTCCGGCGTCCTGGACGAGGTCAGCAGCGTCACATCACCCGTGCGGACGAGGTCACGCACGCCGTCGAGGGTGTGGGCGGCCTCGTCGGCGGCGAGCTCCGCCTCGTACCGCTCGGCGAACTCCTCGTACGAGCCCTCACCCGCGTGGTACCAGCGGCGCAGCTCGGTGGACGGGGTGATCGCCTTCGGCCACTCGTCCACCCGTGCCGCCTCCTTCGCCAGTCCGCGCGGCCACAAGCGGTCGACCAGGACCCGCACCCCGTCCTCCGGCTCTACGGGGTCGTAGACACGGCGCACGCGCACGCTCATGTTCGGCTCGTCTCCGCGGTGGTACGGGTGTGCCGCGAGCGTAACCCCGGCCGGGGGCCGGAGCCCGGCACCGCCCGGTGCCGAACGGCCGGTTCCGCTCGTGCCGGGTGGGTACTCCGATCGCCTGGCAGCGTCGAGGAAGGAGGTCCTGGCATGAGTGCACGGGACGACCTGCCGGTCGTGCGCACTCTCGACGAACTCGCCGAGCTCGTGGAACGGCACCGGGGTCTGTACGTCCGCTGGTCGCGTGGGCCGGAGATCGATCTCCGCAAGGCGTCCAGCACCGACGACCTGACCGGCGTGTCCCTGCCGGGCCTGTCCGCCAACCCGCTCGGCGTCGAGGCGTGGTGGCAGGACCGGCCGGTCCGGGTATGGGTGGCCCGCCGGCTGCACGACTACGCCCATCT
Organism: Streptomyces sp. NPDC092370; assembly: GCF_044755265.1. Lineage (NCBI taxonomy): Bacteria > Bacillati > Actinomycetota > Actinomycetes > Kitasatosporales > Streptomycetaceae > Streptomyces > Streptomyces sp. NPDC092370. Next base: position 265,562 of record NZ_JBIVQO010000010.1, read on the forward strand.
GCCGCACGACAAGGGCCCGGGCGTGCACCCCTGGGTACTCGCCGGGCGGGAGGCCGCCCGCGGACCGGACAACGAACCGCTGGTCGCCGACGTCCGGCCGATGTGCTGGATCGACCAGCAGGTCATCGACGAGGCGAAGGGCGAGGTGGCCCGGCAGGAGAACCCGTGGGGGCCGCTGCGCCGCGGCTAGGGCCTGTCGTTCGGATCAGGTCGCGGTCGCGGGGCTTGGCGCGCGCATCCGCGGCGTCGTCGTCGGTCACCGACGCTTCGCGCCGGCTCCCTGTGGCCGGGCAGGAGAACCCGTGGGGCCGCTGCGCCGCGGCTAGGGCCTGTCGTTCGGATCAGGTCGCGGACGCGGGGCTTGGCGCGCGCATCTGCGGCGTCGTCGTCGGTCACCGACGCTTCGCGCCGGCTCCCTCCTCCGCCTCGCAGCCGCACGCGCCAGGCCCCGCTCACCGGCGTGGAGAAGCACCGCCGATTCACCGCGACCTGATCCGAACGGTAGACCCGGGCCCGAGCGGCGGCCGGCGTCAGCCGGAGCGGCGCCGCGCCGCTGCCCGGCGCTTCAGTGCGCGCCGTTCGTTCTCGCTCGTCCCGCCCCAGACACCGATGGCCTGGCCCGTGTCGAGTGCCCACTGCAGACACTGCTCCTGCACGGGGCAGCGCCGTCGGCACACGGCCTTGGCCTGCTCCGTCTGGAGCAGAGCCGGCCCGGAGGTGCCGATCGGGAAGAAGAGCTCGGGGTCCTCGTGCCGACAGGCAGCGTGGTCTCGCCAGTTGTCCATCGAAGTCACCTGCATCGCAGTAGAAACGTGCTCTTTCGGAAGCATGCTCCCTTGCGGGTCACCTGTCGATGCTCGGTGAAACAGGGCGTTCCCGGACAGTGGTTCACTGCTCCCGCATTCCCCAGGGTGAACCGTAGTCCGTCAGCAGGTCGAGGAAGGGCCGGGCCGGGAAGGCCTCCGGGCCGAGCACGCCCGTGCCGGACCAGCCACCGGTGGCGAGGAGTTCGAGCGCGACCACCGGGTTCACCGCCGTCTGCCACACCACCGCCTGCGACCCGTACTGCGCCATGGACCACTGGTTGTCGACCACGTGGTACAGGTACACCTCACGCGGCTCGCCGTCCTTCAACCCCCGCACCCAGGTCCCCGCACACGTCTTGCCGTGCATCCGCTCGCCCAGCGTCGCCGGATCGGGCAGGCACGCCGCGACCACATCCCGGGGCGAGACCGCCACCGGACCGTCCGGCCCGGGCACGCTCACCGGGTCGGTACGGTCCAGGCCCAGCAGGTGCAGCGTCTTCAGCGTCTCGACGAACTCCCGGCCCAGGCCGTACTTGAAGGTCACCCGGCGGGCGTCCACCCAGCGCGGGACGAGCAGGACCTCCTCGTGCTCGACGTTCACGCACTCGACCGGGCCGATGCCCTCGGGGAAGTCGAAGACCTCGGGCTCGCTGAACGGCTCGGTGGTGAACCAGCCCTGGCCGCTCTCGTAGACGACCGGCGGGTTCAGGCACTCCTCGATGGTGGTCCAGATGCTGAAGGAGGGCGCGAAGTCGTAGCCGTCGACGGTCAGGTTCGCGCCGTCGCGGATGCCGATCTCCTCGATCTCGTCGAAGAGCTCGTCGGCGGCGTACCGGGCGAAGACATCCGACAGGCCCGGCTCCACGCCCATGCCGACGAGCGCGAGCAGCCCCTCCTTCTCCCAGTCGGCGGCCCGCGCGAACTGCTCGTCGCCGAGCTTCACCCCGCACTCCTCGTAGGGCCGCTCGGCGTGCGGGCGGGACAGCGACATCGCCATGTCGAGATACGTGACGCCCGTGGCCCGGGCCGCGCGGAACAGGGGCATCACGAAGCGGGGGTCGGTGGCGTTGAGGAGGACGTCGCACCGGTGCCGGGCGAGCAGGCGGGCCACGGCCGTCTCGTCACCCGCGTCCACCTGCTCGGCCGTGAAGCGCGCGTCGCCGCCCAGCGCGGCCACCGCCGACTCGGCCCGGCCGGGGTCGTAGTCGGCCACCACCATGGCCTCGAAGAACGGCCGCCGAGCGGCGATCTTGGCGATCGCCCCGCCCACCCCGCCGGCACCCACAAGCAGTACACGCATGACAGAAACTCCCTATTTGCGAAGAACGTGACGCGTCCTTGAGGAGATACAACGCCGCCCCGTGTCATAAGGTCAATGGCGTTGGCATAAGGACGCCCGGAGGGAGACGTCGTGCCCAAGCCCGTGGTGCCCGAGGGGAAGCGCCGCCGGCGCAGGCCCACCAAGAGCGGCACCGTGCTGTCCGAAGAGCTGATCGTCGAGACCGCGCTGCGGATGCTCCGCGAACACGGCAGCGCGGGTCTGACCGCCCGCCGGCTGGGCCTCGCCCTGGACGCGGATCCGAGCACGCTCTACCGGTACTTCCGGGGCATGGACGACCTGACCCTCGCCATCGGCGACGCCCTCATCGGCCAGGCGCTGGAGGGATGGCGGCCCACGGGGGAGTGGCGGGCGGATCTGCGGGCCTTCGGGCTGCGCATCCACGCGGCGTATCTCGCCCATCCCCAGGCCGCCCTGCTGACCACGAACCGCGTCACGGGCCGGGCCCACGAGCTGGCCGCCGACGAGGCCGTCCTGGACGTGCTGCGCACGGCCGGTTTCCCCCTGCCCGACACCGTGCGCATCTACCACGCCTTCATCGACCAGACCCTGGCCTTCGCCGCGCTGGACGCCGCCTCACTGGCCCTGCCCAGCGACTCGCTCCACGCCGACGAGGACATGTGGCGCTCGACGTACGCCCGCCTGCCCGCCACCACCCATCCCCGCATCGCCGAGGCGGCGCCCCTGCTCGCCAGCCGCATGCTCACCAGTGCCTACCCGACGGCTCTGGAGATGCTGCTGGACAGCGCGGCGGCCCGGCTGGCGGACATCAGGGCCTGAACGGGCCGGCGTCAGGTGCGCAGGGCTTCGGCCGCGGCCTCCGTCACTGTCTCCGCCACCTGTGCCAGCGCCGGCGAGTCGAGCTTCCACTGCTGCCAGTACAGCGGTACGTCGACCGTGCGGCCCGGGGCGACGCGGACGAGCCGGCCGTCGCGCAGCAGGGGTTCCGCCTGGGCCTCCGGCACCAGGCCCCAGCCCAGTCCGGCGGCGACGGCCTCGACGAAACCCTCCGACGTCGGCACGTAGGTGCGCAGCGCACTCGCCGCGCTCCGCCCCCGGGTGAGGCCGTGGACGAAGCCGTCCTGGAAGTCGTCGCGCCGGTCGAAGACCACCACGGGCACCTGCGGCAGCACCCGCGCCAGGGGCCCTGTCAGATGGCGGGCGGCGAAGTCCGGTGCGGCCACCGGGAGGTAGCGCATCCGGCCGAGCGCGCGCACGGAACAGCCGGGCACGGGGTCCCGCGAGGAGGTCACCGCGGCCATCACCGCGCCCTCGCGCAGCAGTGCCGCGGTGTGGTCCTCGTCCTCGCGGCGCAGCTCGAAGCAGAGCCGGGGCTCCGGCGGCACGCGGGAGAGCACGGGCAGGAACCAGGTGGCCAGCGAGTCCGCGTTCACCGCGACCGACACCCGGATCGGGTCCCCGGCACCGCTCAGCCCTAGCTCCGCGTAGGCGTCGTGCTCCAGCCGTGCCACCTGGCGGGCCAGCCGGACCAGCACCTCGCCCGACTCCGTCGGACGTACGGGCTTGGTCCGCAGCAGCAGGACCCGGCCCGTGCGCTGCTCCAGCGCCTTCACGCGCTGGCTGACCGCCGACGGCGTCACATGCAGCGCGGCCGCGGCCGCGTCGAAGGTGCCCTCGTCCACGACGGCGAGCAGGGTCCGCACCTGGTCCAGCGGGAGATCGGTCGTCATCACGCGAGCTAATGATACGTAAGAATCTTTAGCTGGACCCTGATCGATCGTGTCCGTAGCGTCGACGCCATGACCAGCACCTTCACCGCCGGCGCCGCCGGTTTCGGCACCGGACTGTCCCTCATCGTCGCCATCGGCGCCCAGAACGCCTTCGTCCTGCGCCAGGGCGTCCGCCGTCAGGCAGTCCTCGCCGTGGTCGCCATCTGCGCCCTGTCGGACGCGGCGCTCATCGCGCTCGGGGTCGGTGGGGTCGGCGCCGTGGTGGTGAAGTGGCCGGAGGCGCTGAGGGTGGTCGGCTGGACCGGCGGCGCGTTCCTGCTGGGCTACGGCGCCCTGGCCGCCCGCCGGGTGTTCCGGCCCGGCGGCGAGGCGCTGCGCAGCGAGGGGGAGGCGGCCGGATCCGTACGCGGGGCCGTGCTCACCTGCCTGGCGATGACCTGGCTCAATCCGCATGTCTACCTCGACACCGTGTTCCTGCTGGGCTCCGTCGCCGCCGACCACGGGTCACTGCGCTGGACGTTCGGCCTCGGAGCGGTGCTGGCCAGTCTGTGCTGGTTCACCGCCCTCGGCTTCGGCGCCCGGCTGCTCGGCCGGTTCCTCGCCGAGCCCGCGGCCTGGCGGATCCTGGACGGCCTGGTCGCCGCCACCATGATCGTGCTCGGCACCGCGCTGATCACCGGAAGCTGAGACCGGCCGGCGGGCCGACGGCCTGGTGCGACGGTGATCCCGCCCGAAAAGCGAGCATCGAGGATGCCGGTCCTGGCCGCCGCCGTACCGGTGCTCCTCCGCTACCGCGTCCGGCGTCTCACAGAACCCCGCGCCGATGCAGCGTGTACTGCTCCATCAGCTTGCCCCGGGTCATCTCCAGCCGGTGAGCGAGCACCTCGGCGACGTTGCGCACCAGCATCATCCCCAGCTCCGGGTCGTCCTCGCACAGCGCCAGCACGGCCCCCGCGTCGAACTCGTAAGCCCGCACCGGGCTGAACGCCACCGCGCCGAAGTCCCAGGTGTAGGGCGGGAACAGCCAGGACCAGCCGAGCAGGTCGCCCGCGCCGAGGCTGGCCACGGTCACCCGCTGCAGGGAGTTCACCTGCTGGTCCAGGGAGACGGCACCGGAGCGGATGACCCAGAAGCGGTCGGCCGGGCCGTCCGCCTCGAAGATGCGGGCGTCCTCGGGGAAGGACACCTCCCGGGCGAGCGTCATCAGACGCTGCCGCTGGGGCGGAGGCAGAGCGGTCAGGAGTTTGATCGCTTTGGTCATGCGGGGCTCCTCGCCGGGCGGTCGACTGCGGTGCTGTCCCTAAGCCCATTTCAGCCGCTGCCGGGGCCCTGGGCACCTCGGCGTAGGGGACTTCTTCCGACAGGCCGCCCGGGCATGAGAAAGCCCTGGCTGGACGGGGGAAACCAGCCAGGGCCGTTAGCAGTGGCGCACGGAGGGCGGGGGGTCCACTCCGTCACCACGTATGAATGAACGGTAAACCATCCAGGGGGTGTGCTCGCCACCCCAAACCCGGTTGCGTGACCTGTTTCACTTTCCGGAGCCTTGCGGGTTCTCGGCGAGGACCCGGACCTTCTCCAGCCCGGGGTCCTCGGGGTCGGGCAGATGCATGCCCGCGTCCAGCCCCGTGCGCAGATAGGCCAGCACCGGCTCGGTCAGGCGCTCGCCGGGCAGGACCGCGGGGATGCCGGGAGGATACGGCGTGATCATCTCGGCCGCGATCCGCCCGGCCGCCTCGGCCACCGGCACGGCTTCGGCCGGGCCGAAGAACGCGTCACGGGGCATCGCCGCCTGCTCCATCCGCAGCTCCGCGGGCGAGGGCACCTCCACCAGCGGCGCCCGGGGCAGGTCCGGCGCGACCCGCGCGAGGTCCCGCAACGCCTCCAGCAGCTGCCCGGTGGTCTCCCGGTCGTCGCCGTGCGTGATCCGCGCGCCGATCCGGCGGTGGTCGACCAGATGCGCGTCGATGTGCCGGTGCTCGCGCAGCCAGTCCGCCGCCTGGAAGCCCGTGATCCCGAGTCCGGTGAGGTCGACGACGCCGGGCAGCGGGTCGAGGTCGTCGGACAGCCCCGGACCGCAGAAGTCGTCCCGGTCGTTGACGTGCAGGCCGTCGATCTCCTCGATGGCGGCCCGGACGTCGGCCACCAGGTCCAGCGCACGCCCATCAGTTCCTCGCCGTGCAGCGCCATCTGCCGCCGCCAGCCGTCCAGACCCGCGTAGATCAACACCGAGGGACTGGTCGTGCCCAGCAGATCCGCGCGCATCCCCAGCAGCTCCGGCGGCACCAGATCGCCCTGCACCGGGTTCCCTGCGTGTGCCCGGGCAGTCCGGCCCGGCCGCCCGAGCGCCGGCCGTCACCCGGGCCGCCCGGGCGCCGGCCGTCACCCGGTCAGCCTCCGGGCGCAGGCCGTCACCCGGTCAGCCTCCGGGCGCAGGCCGTCACCCGGTCAGCCCCGGGGCGCGTGTGAGCCAGGGGCCACGATCTCGTCCAGCACCCGCAGCACCGCCTCGTAGGACATCCGCCGTACCGTCGCGTCCCGGGCCCCTTGGGGGTCGGTCGCGTCCAGCTCCTCGCTCTTGGTCCGCCACGTGTGTTCCTCCTGGACCGCGCACTCCCTCGCACGCTGGATGCGCCGCAGCAACTCGTCTGAATCCACCACATCGGTCATGCACACCGCGTACCCGTTCAGCGCGGGGAGATGGCACCGACTCATGGCCGCCGGAGGTGTTTCGGGCCTTTCGGGCGTATCCGAGGTTTGCAGGTGCGTGGAGAGGTGAGCCGTTCAGTACGACCGCGGCGCTTGCGCGGTGCGCGCCCGGAACGCCGCGGCAGGTCGAAGAGGGCAACGGGTCCGCCGACCCCGGGCAGTCCGGTGCGGGCGGCCATGGCGACGCGATCCGGGCCCGGCATCCGTTTGTGCTGACAGGGAGCTGCAGTATGTGCGAGGAGCACATGATCGAATCCGTTTTCGAGCCGCCCGGCGGCCACCGTGCCCGGCCGGCCAAACCCGCCGAGGCGCGCCGGGCGGTAGAGCGAGCCGTCGCCGAGCGCTGCCGGGCCACCCACATACCGTGCGACACCGCTGCCCTCTCCGACGCGCTGCTCGTCGCCTCCGAGCTGACAACCAACGCGATCCTGCACGGGGGCGGTGTCACCGACTTCCAGGTGGACGTCGACGGTCCCGGTGTGCGCGTCTCGGTGAGCGACCGCAGTGACGCGCTGCCCGTGACCGCGCCCCGCACCGACGCGCACGGACGGTTGCGGCACGGCGGCCACGGGTGGCCCATCGTCTGCCGGCTCGCCCGCGACGTCCGGGTGTCGGATCTGCCCGCCGGGGGCAAGTGCATCACCGCCGTCGTGCCCTTGTCCTGACGTCCTGAACCGGCGCCCGACAGATTGCTCAGCAAAGCGGAGTTTGTTCCACCGGGGCTAGGGCAGACGCAGTTTCGTGCTTCGGACCGGAGGCGCGCCAGCGGGAGCGGTATGACTGCCCCGGAGGCCGTCCAGGCACATCCGGGCAGCGACCTTCCCGCGGTCAGTCCCTGAAACCACCGTTCAGGAGCGAATCCGCATGCTCATCGAAACGCCCACCCATCGTCCCGGCACGCCCGAAACGACGACCACCGCTTCCCGGCGCCGTCACGACGACGCCCCCGACACCGCCGCCCTGTTCACCCGGATGGCGGAGCTGGAGGATGGTCCCGAGCGGGACGCCGTCCGCGACGAACTGGTCACCCTGTGGCTGCCCATGGCCCACCGCATCGCCGGCCGCTTCCGCGACCGCGGAGAGTCGATCGAGGATCTCCGGCAGGTCGCGGCGCTGGGCCTGGTCAAGGCCATCGACCGGTTCGACCCGAGCCGGGGCGCCTTCGAAAGCTACGCCGTCCCCACCATCACCGGTGAGGTCAAGCGGCACTTCCGGGACCGCATGTGGGCCCTGCGAGTCCCCCGCCGTGTCCAGGAACTGCGCAACAAGGTGCGGGTGGCACGCCGCGAACTCACCCAGAACCCGGGCAGCCCCGAGCCCTCCGTGGCGGACATCGCCACCCACACCGGCCTGACCGAGGAAGAGGTCAACGCCGGGCTCGAGGCCCTGGACAGCTTCAGCACCCTGTCGCTGGACGCCGAGCTCTCGGCCGACGACGACGGCTACAGCCTCGCGGACACCCTCGGCGCGGCCGACTCGTCCTACGACGTCGTCGTGGACCGCGAGTCCGCCAAGGAAGGCCTGCGCCGGCTGCCCGAACGCGAACGGGCCATCCTCTACATGCGCTTCTTCGAGGACATGACCCAAAGCCGCATCGCCGACCACCTCGGCATCTCCCAGATGCACGTCTCCCGCCTCATCAGCCGCAGCTGCGCCCGTGTGCGCGATGAGGTCCTCGGGCAGCGGACGGGCACCCGGGGAAGCGGCGGCCCCTCCACCACGGCCTGACCATCCGACCCCACGAGGAGCAAACGACCATGCTGAGGCCCCATCCCGCCGTGCTGCGCCGACTCGTCGACGAGTACGAGGCCCTGGCCGCCGCCGAGGCCGTCGGCGGACCGGCGGAGCTGAACTCCAGAGCGCGCGACCTGGCGTACACGCTGTGCGTGTCCACCGGCACCCGGGACGTCAAGCGCGCCCTGGAAGCCGCCCACCAGTGGCTCGCGACCGCACCCGCACCGGTCCGCGAACCCGCCGCGGCGAGGGCCGTACTGCACGAACCCGCTGCGGCCACGGCCGGACAGCGGATGCCGGCCACGGAGCCCGCATGATCCGCGTGTGCCACTGACACGACAGGGAAGACGAGGCAGGACAAGGGCCCGGTCGACGGCGGAAGCCGCGGCCGGGCCCGTCCTGGTCCCGCCACGCACACCAGGAGACCCAGGAGACCCATGTCCACAACCGGGCGGGCCGCGGCCGCCGACGACGGCGAGCTGGAGCGCCTGCGAGCCGAGGTACGCGACCTGCGGGCCCGGGCCCGCGTGCGCCCGCTGATCTCGCAGGCACAGGGCATTCTGCAGGAGCGCTACACGCTGCCCGACGCCGACAGTGCCTTCGCGCTGATGCAGAGGGCCTCACAGCGATACAACGTCAAACTGCGCACCCTGGCCGACGTCCTGGTGACGGCGCCCCGCCCGGACGGGCAGGACACGCTGTGGTTCCCGGAGCGCGTCCGCGGACCGGAACCCGCTCTGACCTTCACGCAGGCGCACCGGTCCGGCTCCGGCAGCCGCGGCGCCGTCCTCAAGGCCGTGCTGCGTTCGACCCTGCTGGTGACCGGCACCGACATGGGCAACGTGCAGCTCCCCGACCGGGCACGGGGAGGCCTGCGCATCGAGCAGCACACCGGCCTCACGGCCGACTTCGTCGACTTCTTCGCCCATGTCGGTGAGGACGGCACGTCCTGTGCGCAGGCCGCGCGTGACGTCTCCCAGGTCACGGTGCGCGAGGTGGAGAGCGACCCGGTGTTCACCGAACCGGCCCGCAGGGCCATCCTCGCGGCAGGCAGCAGGGCCTGTCACAGCGTCCCGCTGACCACCGAGTCCGGGCTCTGCGTCGGCATGGTGTCGGCCCACATGGACCGGCCCCTCAACGGCCTGACGACGACCCAGAAGAAGGCCCTCGACGCCATCGGCGGCCAGGCGGGCCGCTGGCTCGCCTGGCACGACCGCACGGTGGTCCTGGACGCCCTGGAGCACCTGCACGCCCTCGGCTGCGCCGGCCGCGGATCGAGGTTCCGGCGGTCCTGAGCCCGTGGCGGAAGGGACGCAACCATGCCGCCGGGAGGGGCCCAGCCTTCGGCCGCGAAGCGGAATGCGCTGGTCCGGGAGCTGTGCCGGGTGTGTGGACGCCGACCCGGGGCATCCGGACACCCGGGAGGTCGATATGAACACGAGTGCGATGGCACAGAGCGGTCGGTTCCGGGCCCGGCGGATGGCACGGGGTTCGATGACCGAGGGGGCGGCACGGGCCGGTTTCGCCGCCCGGGGCGTGATCTATCTGCTCGTCGGGGCACTGGCCCTGCAGATCGCCTTCGGCGATACCGGCCGACAGGCCGACCGCGGGGGAGCCCTGCAGGAACTGGCGCAGCAGCCGTTCGGTGCGGTGCTGCTGTGGGCGCTGGGCATCGGGCTCGTCGGCATGGCTCTGTGGCGGCTGTCCGAGGCGCTCTTCGGCTCGATCGGCAAGGACGGCCGCAGCGCACGCAAGCGGCTGATGGCGACGGCCCGCTTCGCGTTCTACGTCTTCGTCGCCTACTCGGTGCTGTCGTTCGCGATCAGCCGCCACGAGAGCGGCGGGAACAGCGACCAGCAGTCCCGGGACGCCACCGCCAGGATTCTGGAGATACCCGCCGGGCAGTGGCTGGTCGGGGCCGCCGGCATCGCGATCGTGGTGGCCGGCGGCTGGATCGCCGTACGCGCGGTGATGCGCAAGTACCACGACAAGCTCCGGCTGGGGCAGATGAGCCACCGTACGCGGCAACTGGTGGACGTCACGGGCGTGGCCGGTGGCGCCGCCCGCGGTCTGGTCTTCGCGGTGGCCGGCGTCTTCGCCGTCCGCGCCGCCGTCGACTACGAACCGGACAGGGCCAAGGGCCTGGACGACACCCTGCGCTCCCTCGCCGAAACGCCGCTCGGCCCCTGGCTGCTGGTCTGCGTCGCGGCCGGGCTGGTGCTGTTCGGAGTGTTCTCCTTCGCCATGGCCCGGTGGCGGCGCGTCTGAGTCGCGTCGGGTGGGGAACACGATGCCCATGAGCGATTCCGAGATTCCGCATGGCGATGGCCGGCCCGTGGACATGTACCTGGATCTCCTGCGCATCCGGATGGAGACGGAGGACTACCGCCTTCTGATGCGGGCGGTGGAACCCGTCCTCGAGGCGATCGAAGAGGAACGCCTGTCCAGCCTCGACTTCGCGCTCGACTCCGGGGCCAACGACGAACTCCCCCAGGAGGTCCGTGACGAGGTGGCCCTCGTCATCGCCACCGCCGTCACCGGCCGCCTGGACAACGAAGTGGTCGAACTCGACGTCGACGACACCGGCCCGGTCAGAATCGTCACGGACGCCACCACCGCGTCCGACCCGATCCGCCTCGGCGAGATAGCCGACTACATCCGGGACCGGCACAAGCAGAACGAGGAACTGCGGGGCATCGCCGAGGCGAGCGGGCTGCCCACGGACTTCTGACGGGCAACGCCTCTCACTCCAGGCGCGGCGCTCACGCCTTGGGCTCCGCCACCGGCACGCCCAGCGGCCGGGCGAGGCCCACCACGGCCTCGTCCAGCCGCACCAGATGCCGCAGCACGCGGTCGGTGATCCGCCCGTAGCGCGGCGTTCCCGCGTCGGACCCCAGCAGCGAGGCGATGCTCGGTCCGGTCTCCACGCGCGCGTCCGCGTGCTCGTCGGCCACCCGGGCCGCGATGGTCCCGATGTTGCGCACCGTGCGCCCGGCCGCCCCGCGCAGCCGCGGGTCCGCCGCGATCGAGGGATGGGTGGGCAGCAGCTCGGCGGTCGCCGCCAGGGTCCGCGCGTGGTACGCGCACGTCTCCAGCAGGGCCACCACGTACTGGGCCGTGTGACGCCGGGTCCGCAGCGGCGTGACGGGATGCATCAGCGGCTGGGTCGCGGCCCGCAGATCGGCCAGCGCCTGGTCCAGGTCACGTGCCTTGTCGAGCAGCTCGTCCGCCGGACCGCCGCTGAGCTGGCCGACCGCGGCCTCGGTGACCTCGGCCAGCCGTTCCAGCACGGTGCCGAGCAGTTCGTTCGTACGGCGGTCCGTCCGCACCGGCAGGACCAGCGCCGCCGCCACCACCCCGCATGCCGCGCCGAGCGCCGTCTCCTCGACCCGCAGCACGAGCACATCAAGGCTGTAGGTGTGCAGCAGTGTGTAGAGCAACCCCAGCATCGCGGTGACGAAGAACGACATCAGGGTGTACGACAACGGCGCCGTGTAGAACATGGCGAAGATCAGCACCAGGACCAGGGCGAACGCCGTCCAGGTGTGTGTGCCGACCAGTCCCGCCAGGACGATGCCGGCCACCACCCCGAACACCGTGCCCAGCAGCCGCCGGTAGCCCTTGACCAGGATCTCGCCCGTCGAGGCGGTGTTCAGGAAAACGATCCAGCAGGTCAGCACCGCCCAGTACCAGCGCTGCGTGGACAGCAGCTCGCCGCCGACGATCGCCAGCGAGGACCCGACGGCGACCTGTACGGCCGCCCGCGTGGTGGGCCGCCGCAGGCCCGTCTGCTCCTCCTGCGCCGGTTCCTCGCCGCCGCCGTCGATCGCGGCGTCCTCGGCGTCCAGCTCCTCGCGGGAGCGGGCCGTGGCGGGGGTGTCGTCCGACTCGTCCTGCGGCCCGTCCAGCGCGATCCGCAGCCCGAGCACCGCGCGGGCCGACTCGCCGATGCCGCGGAAGACGTCCTGGACGGCGGCCGACGCGGGCGGCAGGTTCTCCTCGTCCCGGTAGCCGAGCAGCCGGTTGCGCACATGCGCCAGCCCGGTGCCCGTGTCGCCGCTGCCGGCCCGCAGCACCAGGGCGTGCAGCGCCCGCAGGTCACGGCGGAGCGTGGCACCCGCCTCGTCCGGCACGGCAGGGCCGGTCACCGACGGAGCGGGCGCGCCGGGCAGGTGCAAGGTGAGCGTGTCGGCCCGTTCGGCGCTGCGGGCGGTCAGCAGGAGCAGGCCGAGCCGCTCGGCGGCGATCTCGGCGTCCGCGATCCTGCGCTGCACCAGCCGTGCCGCCGACTCGTCCGGAGTGCCCTCCTCCAGCCGCCCCTGGATCATCATCGCCGTCTCGTGGAGCCGTGCGGTGCCCTCGCGCACGGCCTCCAGCGCCTTGTCCATCTCGTCCGCGGGGGCGTCGAGGAGTTCGAGCTGCGCGGTGACCAGCTGGGCCAGCCGGGCGCGGAAGGCCAGGCGCAGGCGCCGCAGCACGCCGACGGGTGTCTCGGGCACGATCGCGAAGCGCACCAGGGCACTGGAGCAGAACGCCAGGGCCATGGCACCGCACAGCGCGGGCAGCGCGGAGACGGTGGCGCCGACGAACAGGGACAGGAAGTAGACCTGGAAGCCGATCAGCCCGAGCGCGGTGCCCCGGTCGCCGAACCGGCGGCCGTAGACCGCGCAGAAGATCAGGACGACGAAGAAGACGTCACCGACGACCAGACGCGCGTTGAGGACCGCACCCAGGGACACCGAGACCAGGGCCACCGGCAGCCCCAGCGCCAGTGTCACGGCCTGCGGGCCCGGCTGCTTCTCCCGGATGGCGAAGGTGGCGACCATCGCCGCCATGGCCCCCGCCACCAGGAGGTGCACATCGGCCCGCAGCAGGGAGAGCACGGCCAGGGTGAGAGCGATCGCGCCGACCGTCCGCAACCCGGCCGTCAATCGCAGCAGCCCGGGGTCGGACGCCGCGATCCGGTCCCGCACACGTGCCCGTACCGCGCGTCCCGCTGCCCTCACTCCGTCGCACTCTCTCCCGACTCACACCAAGATCCGTATCTCAGCATGACACGCCACGAGCGCGAGCTCCCGTCCGGCACGGTCCTACTGCGGCCGGCCCGACCCCGCGACCTGCTCCCGCACCTGTTCCGGCGTCAGGTAGGCGTCGGTGTACTCGAAGTCCTTCAGCCGCGCGGCCTTGCGGGCCTGGAAGCCGGTCCGTACGAAGTCGTCACCGGCGACCGCGTTGAGCAGCCAGTTCGTCATCACCCGCGTCTTGGCCACGTTGGTGCGCAGCGCCGACCAGTGGTAGCCGCGGGCCACGGCCTGGGCGGGCAGGCCGCGCAGTTCCACGCCCAGCGGCTTGGAGACCGCGTCGGTGCCGCCGAGGTCGACGACGAGCCCGAGGTCCTTGTGGACGTACGGGTTCATGGCCTGCCCACGCAGCGACGCGATGACATTGTCGGCGACATGCCTGCCCTGCCGCAGGGCGTGCTGCGCGGTCGGCGGGCACATGGCCCCGTCCCCCTTGGCCAGGTCGGGCACGGCCGCCGAGTCGCCGAGCGCGAACACGCCGTCGTCGCCCGGCAGGTTCATCTCGGGGGCGACCGCGAGCCGTCCCTTGACGGTCTCCGCGCCGAGCGTGGCGATGAGCGGGCTCGCCACGACGCCGGCGGTCCAGATGAGCGTGCGGGTCGGGATCACCCGCCCGTCGGTGAAGGTGACCTCCTCGGGACCGGCCTTCGCGATGGAGGTACCCAGGGAGATCTCGATGCCGCGCCGGCGCAGGATCTGCTGCGCGCTGCTGCCGAGCTTGTCGCCCAGCTCCGGCATCAGCTTCGGCGCGATGTCGATCAGATGCCACTTGATCAGACTCGGGTCCAGCCGCGGGTAGCGCTTGACCGCCGCGTGCGTCAGCCGCTGCAGGCACGCCGCGGTCTCGGTGCCGGCGTAACCGCCGCCGACCACCACGAACTGCAGCCGGGAGGCCCGCTCCACGGGGTCCTGGCTCGCGTCGGCCAGGTCCAGCTGTGAGATGACGTGGTCACGGATGTAGGCCGCCTCGGCGAGGGTCTTCATCCCGAACGCGTGGTCCGTCAGCCCCGGGATGTCGAAGGTGCGGGTGATGCTGCCGGGCGCCAGCACGATGTAGTCGTACGGCTCGTTGACGATCTCGTCGGTGATGGTGCGGATGACGCAGACCTTGGACTTCAGGTCCACGCCGATGGCGCCGCCCGGAATGATCCGCGTGCGGTATTTCTTGCTGCGCCGCAGCGAGACGGCGATCGACTGCGGCGTCAGCACGCCGGAGGCTACCTGGGGGAGCAACGGCAGGTAGAGCTGGTAGGCGAACGGCGTCACCAACGTGACGTCGGCCTCGTCCGGGGAGAGTTTCCGTTCCAGACGGCGGACGCACTCCACGCCGGCGAAGCCTGCGCCAACCACCAGGATCCTGGGTCGTGTCACGGTGTTCATCCCTTTCTGCGGCTCCAGGCGGTCTGCCTCGAACGCCTTCCGACTGCCCCTGGATCGATGGTTCGCACCCTTTCGATCCCACCGTGTGTCCGGCCGTCGTACCAGTCGGACGCGGCAGGCAGACGAACGCGTCGATCACCACCATGCCCTCACCGTGGCCGAAAAGCACCGGGCGGGAGTGAAGAAGGCGTGCACACCGAGTCGGCCGGACCCGTCGTCAGGAGTTCGCGCCGCCTTGGAAGTGACAGAGCAGCAGACAGACGTCGTCGTCCCGCTCGGAATCGCTCAGCAAGGGGTTCAGAAGCCGGTCCGCCGAGCCCTCCAGGTCCGCGTCCAGCTCCGCGGAACGGAACCGGCCGAGAGCCGACGCCAGCCGGACGATGCCCGGGTCTATGCCCTGCGCCCGCCGCTCCACCAGCCCGTCCGTGTACAGGGCGAGGGTCGAGCCCGGCTCCAGCTCCTCCGTGTGGTCGGCGATCTCCTGGGTGAGCGGAATGCCGAGCATCGCGCCGGGCTTGGCGTCGAGGGTACGCACGGTGCCGTCGGGCAGGCGCAGCACCGGCGGCGGATGCCCCGCGGCGGCCCAGGTCAGCGTGGCCTCGTCCGGATGGAACCGGGCGATGACGGCGGTGGCGTACAGATCCGGCTGGAGATGGTGCAGGAACCGGTGCAGCCGGGTCAGCAGCCGGCCCGGGCTGTCACCGTCGACGGCGTACGCCCGCAGCGCGGTGCGCAGCTGGCTCATCATGACCGCCGCGTGCAGCCCGTGCCCGGTGACGTCGCCGATGACGGTGATGAGACCGCCGTCCCGCTGGGGGAACGCGTCGTACCAGTCACCGCCGATGTTCAGCCCGTGCGTGGCCGGAAGGTACCGCGCGGCCAGGCTGAGGCCCGGTGTGACCGGGAGGTCGGTCAGCAGGGCGCGCTGGAGAGTCTCGGCGATGTCACGGTTGTGCTCGAAGCGCCGGGCGTTGTCGATCGCGATGCTGGCCCGCCGGGTGAGCTCGATCAGCATCACCGCGTCGTCCGGGTCCCAGCGCCCCCCGGGCGGCGACAGCGTCAGGACGCCCAGCGGCGCCCGCCGCGTCGGCAGCGGCACGCACAGCAGCGGCCGCCCGGGATCCAGCGCCGACGGCGGCTGGTCGTCGACGCCGGGCAGGTTGCCGGGGTGGTCGGCGGCGTACTGGGGCCGCCCGGTGCGGGCCGCGACCACGGCCGCGGCCGGATGCGGCGCCGACCGGTGCTTGTCCTCCTCCTGGTCGAAGAGCCAGACGTCGACGCTGCTGGCGTACTCCGGCACCAGCAGGTCCGGCAGCCGGCGCACGATCTCCTCGTGGTTCAGCGACGCCGTCAGCACGGCGCTCGCGTCCGCGAGGAACGTCAGCCTGCGCCGGGCGCTCTCCGCCTCGTTGCGGGCGCTGCGCTCGGCGGCGAAGGCCTCGCGCTGGGCCCGGCCGGCCGCGTCCAGCTCGGCGTGCAGCGCCAGGACGCCCTGGTTGGTCTGGTGCAGCTCCTCGCGGTGGAAGGAGACCAGATCTTCCTGCTCCGCGAGCTTGTCCAGCACCACGGCCGTGTCCTCGTCGGCGCCGAGCAGCGCTTCCGACAGGGCGGCGGGGTCGTCGGCGACGGTGCCGCCCTCGGGTGCCTCGGTCCTCTCGGGGCAGGGGACGGTGACCTCCCAGAGAGGCTCCCCGGCGGCGCACGCCTCCGGCGGCGGGGTCACCACGAGGTGCAGCAGCCCTTCCTCGGCGGTGGAGCCCGCCAGGTCCATGGTGAGCCGCCAGGTGCCGCCCTTGGTGAGGCACTGCCGCAGGTGGGCGCTGAGGCCGGCGGCCAGCCGGGTCCGTTCGACGGTGGGCACACCGTAGGCGGCGGCCAGGCGCGCGAGCGAGATGCGGGCGCGGGCCGCGTCGGTGACGGTGGTGATCTGCCAAGTGCGCATCATGGGCGTTCCGGCGGGGTCGAGGTCAGCACGGCCACGGCGGTGTCGTCCCGCACCGGCCGGGCGGGACTGCTGGTGTCGCGTATCGTCACGGCGGCCGTCACGGCCGGGTCCGCCGCGGGCAGCCCGGAGTCGGACGGCGGCGTCCAGCGACTGGGCAGACCGTCGGTGTGCAGGATCAGCAGCGGGTCGCCCGTCCAGTCGGCCTCCTCCTCGCGGAGGGTGGTGGGCCGGTGCACCCCGACGATGCCGGGCCTCGACAGCAGGGCGCGCCAGGTGCCGGCGGTGCGCAGCCGCGCCCCCACGTTCCCGATGCCGGCGAACCGGAGCCGCCGGGCCGGCAGGTCGAGCTGGGCGAGGGCGACGGCCGCGCCGCGCGTGCCCCTCAGCGCGTCGTGCAGCCGGCGCAGCGACTCGGCGGGGGAGAGGTGGGACCACCGGTGGACGGCCGCGACCGCGGCGGACGAGGCATGCGCGGCCTCCGGCCCGTGCCCCAGTCCGTCCGCCAGCATCAACGTCACCCGGTCTCCGGCCCGGACCCACGCCCAGGCGTCCCCCGAGTACTCGGCTCCGCCGTAGGGGATGTTCACCCCACCGGCCCGGACCCCGGCACCGGCCAGTGAACGGCTCTGCCGGACCGCCCCGGGGGCCGGGAGGCCGTGAGCGGGTGCCGCGTGGTCTGCCGGCGTGTTCGTCTTCGGGGTGCCGGACGTGACGGCGTCAGCCGGTTCGTGGGACGGAGCCGTCCGGGGAGCCGAGCCGGTCCCCGGGGTGCCGGCGTGGGCGAGGCCGTGTGCCCGTGCCGCCTGGGCGCCGGGTCGCCGCCCCGCGGTGCCGGTGCGCCGGAGGTCGTGGCCCGGCGCCCCGTACGGCCCGTGCCCGACGCCCTGCGCCGGGTCGGCTTCATGCGTCGGGTCGCCCGGGGCCCCTTGCGCCTGCCCGGCGAAGCCCGGCGCACTGGCCGGCACCGCGGCATGGCCCGTCAGTGCGCCACAGGCCACCGCGCCGAACGACGGCTCGCCGCCCGGCCACTGCCCGCCGGTGGAGACCTCGCCCTCGGACCGTCCCGGCGCCTGCGCTCCCCGGGGCGCAGTGCTCACACGGGCGACGGCGACCGTACCGCGGCCGGGGACGCTGTGCAGGGCGAAGTCGTCGGAGAGGCGTCGGCACGTACCCAGGCCCGCACCGAGCGAACGGGTCGTGGAGAAGCCGTCGCGCAGGGCCGCGGACACGTCGGGGATGCCCGGGCCGTGGTCGATCGCGGCGATCTGCACCACCCGGGACCCCTCACCGTCCCTGCGCAGCGCGGGTGGGGCCACGACCTCGATGAGCACCTGACCACCCTCGGCATGCTTCAGCAGGTTCGTGGCGAGCTCGGTCGCGACCAGCGCGGCGGCCGCGGTACGGCGCTCGTCCAGCCCGGCCAGGGCGGCGGCGCCCTCCGCCGCGACCCGCGCGTCCCGCACCCGGGTCGAGTCACGCACCGGCACGTCCCACACGCGCGGCATCAGACCTCCTCGCGCGGACGCGGCGGCCGGCCCACCCAGCAGGTCACCCGCACCGTGGTGCCGGAACCCGGCGTGGTGTCGATGTCGAAGTCGTGCACCAGGCGCCGCGCACCGCTCAGCCCCATGCCCAGACCGCCGCCGGAGGTGTAGCCGTCGCTCAGTGCCTGGTCCAGGTCGCTGATGCCCGGCCCCTCGTCGCTGAAGGACAGCCGCAACCCCTGCGCACCCGCGCTGCTGACCCGCGTGGCCTCCATCTGTCCGCCGCCGCCGTGCACCAGGGTGTTGCGGGCCAGCTCGCTGGCCGCGGTGATCAGCTTGGTCTGGTCCACCAGACCGAAGCCGAGCCGGGCAGCGGCCTGCCGTACGTGCTGACGCACCCATACCAGGTCCATGTCCGACCGGATGGGCAAGCAGGCCTCCACGCCCGCGGCAGTGTGCATCACGGACTCTCCTGACGCGGGCCGCCGGGACGGGTCACCGGGGCCTGCCGGGCGAGGAGCTCCATGCCCGCCTCGGTGCTGAGCGCGGTGCTCAGCCCCGGCAGCGTCAGACCCAGTTCGACCAGGGTGATGGCGACGGCGGGGCGCATGCCGGCCACCACGGTGCGCGCGGCCAGCAACTTGGACTGCGCGGCGATCTCGGCCAGCACCCGGCCGAGGAAGGAGTCGACGATCTCCACACCGGAGATGTCGATGAGGACCCCGCGCACCCCGGTACGGGAGATGGTCTCGGAAAGGTCCTGCTGGAGCTGCTGCGCCGTGCTGTCGTGGAGATCGCCCTGGAGCGTGACCAGCAGGACGTCGCCGAGCCGGAGGACCGGCACGTGGCCGGTCACGGGGTGGGGGTAGGCGTCGTTCACCGCTGGCCCGTACCCGGATTCACGATGTCCGCGCCGAGCTGGTGCAGCGCGTACCCGAGTGCGTCGGCGAGGCTCGCGCGGGTGATCACGTCCAGGTCCAGTCCGAGGTGCACGATGGTCTGCGCGATGGCGGGGCGGATGCCCGAGACGATGCACTCGGCGCCCATGAGCCGCGCCGCGGCGACCGTCTTCATCAGGTGCTGCGCCACCAGCGAGTCGACCGTGGGCACTCCGGTGATGTCGAGGATCGCGAACCGCGCGTGCTGTTCGACGACGGCGTTCAGCAGCGTCTCCATCACGATCTGGCTGCGGGCACTGTCGAGCGTCCCGATCAGCGGCACGGCCACGACGCCGTCCCACAGCCGGATGACGGGTGTGGCCACCTCCATCAGCTGCAGCCGCTGGCGGTCGCTGAGCGCCTGCCATTCGCTCAGCGCCGTCTGCATCGCCACCAGCCGAAGGGTGCCCATCAGCACGGTCAGGGCGGTCGACGACGCCCGCAGGTGCTCGGGGGGCGCCTGCTCGAGATCGGCGGCCAGCAGATTCTCCACGGGCGGCCGCAGGGCGGCCAGCTCGCTGGAGACCTGGGTGTTGGACAGCCCGGCACGGGAGCGGGCCACGCCCATCCGTGCCAGCTGCTCGCGCACCCCGCTGAATCCCGCGGCGTCCGGGTCCTCCACCTGCTCCGAGTCGGCCACCTGGGCCAGCGCGTCGACCACGGCCTTGCCCGCTTCCACCGCCTCGTCGCGCGAGACGGTGAACACGGTGCGGAACAAGGGCTCATCCGCCCACCGCTGGGCGATCTGCTCACGCCGGCGGTACAGGAAGTCCCGTACCTCGTGGCTGGGGGTGGCGAGCTGTCCGTCCGCTTCGTGCTCCGGCACCTGGTTCTCTCCTCATCCGCGTTGCGTCGACCGAGCCCGCTTCTGGCAACGAGACGGCGATGTGACACTTGCCGGGCGACAACTCTAACCATGCGCCGACCTCGTACGACACCTGCTCCGGTGCGAGCGGTCCGGTTCCGGGGACCGGCGGTTGCCACCGTCGGGGTGTCGGCGCGTGAAGGGGTGAGCCGTCGTTCGGGCAGGGCGGAGCGAGGGCACCGGCCGACCGTTCTTCGACGGGGCCGTGCCCGAGGGGGAGCCGGTCGGTCAGAGGCTCTGGCCTCCCCGCTCCTCGGGGACGCTCGGCCCTTCGTCGACACGGGTCAGAGCCTCGGCGACACTCTCCGATATCGGCACCGTGATGCTGACGCCGGTCAGGTCGAGGATGCGCCGCACGGCAGGCGTCGGGCTGATGACGTGCACGCTGCCCTCGGTCTTACGGGTCTCCTGGTACACCCTCAGGATGATGTTCATCCCGGACGAGTCCATGAAGGGGACGGACGAGAGGTCGAGCAGGAAATGCCGTCGGCCGTGGTGGAGTTGATTGGCCAGATGGGCCTGGAACTCGGTCGCGGTGTCGACGTCCAGGTAGCCGTCGACCGTGATCAGGGCCACGTCCTCCCGGGGGAGTTCGACTTCCACGGACAGCGGGTTCTGGGCGAGGGGCACGGATACCTCCAACAAGTGCTACGGCCTGGGCAGGTCACCTCTGGGGATGACCGCGGTGCGAGGGGATACCGGTCGTTGTCCGGACTCCCATGCCGTTCCTCATGCGCCTCCCTTCCTCGACGGGCTTCGGATGTCACCGCGCCCCCGCGATTACCCCGGAAACCGTCCTCCATGCATCCCGGTCCGAAACATCGTCGGGACCGCGTGGCAGGACGACTTGCGGTAGCAGGCGTGTTCGCCGAATGCGCTTGCGGCAGGAGGGTAATTGCTGGTGTGGAACGGGGCGGGCGGGAAGCGTCCGCCACAGGCATGACGATCCGCACATCGCCAGGGAGGATGGAACAGCGTGGCCATCGACAGAATCTGGTCGTACGCGCCGGACAGCGGTCACACGGAGGGACAGGACCTGACCGGTTTCGCCGTCGCCGCGACCGACGGCACGATCGGGCACGTGGACCGGGAGGCCGCCCCGCACGGCATGCGGCACCTGGTCGTCGACACCGGGGTCTGGGTGTTCGGCCGCAGCGTCCTGGTCCCGGCCGGAGTCGTCACCGGCGTGGACGCACAGGCCCGGAAGATCACACTGGCCTGCAGCAGGTCGGACGCGAAGGCCGCGCCCCGCTTCCAGACGGACAGCGAGACGCGGGACCAGGAGTACCTGCGGGCCGTGGGCGACTACTACGACCGGCTGCCGCCCCGCGAGGCGGCCCGGGTCTGAGCCGAGTGTCACGGGCGCACTGCGCCCGTGACACTCGGCTCACCAGGGCATGAATACGTGCACGTCCTTGCCCTGCGTGTCGGCCACCACACTGACCTGGTCGCACAGGGTGTGGATCAGGTGCCAGCCGATGCCCCCGCCACCGCTGCGCGGGTCGAAGGGGCGAGGGGCGGGCTCGGTGGTGCTGGTGTCGTGCAGGACCACATGCACCCCGTCGAACGTCCGGCGCATCCGCAGCGCGAACGGGCCCGGGGCGTACTGGACCGCGTTGGCGGCCAGTTCCGTCACCACCAGCAGGATGTCGTCCCAGTATTCGGGGGCAGAGGGCGGGGAGGAGCGTGCCAGATCACGCAGGAACTCCTCCGCGGCCAGCCGCGCACCCGTCACGTCATGCGGCTCACCCACGAAGCTGTTCGTGCGGCTCGGGATCTCCTCGGAGGTCAGGGCGTCGTCCCCACGCGGCTCGGTTGACATATCGCCTTTCCGGCCCGGGCGTCAGCAAGGGCTGTCGTCAGGGCTGTCGTCCTTTCTCTTGCGTCGCCACTGTTGCGTGTTCCCGACCGGGCGAGGCCTACGCGTCCGGTTGCACGCTCAACGGAACACGTTGTCCGAATCGTCCCAGTTCGACGGTTCGTCGGAGGTGCTCGCCCTGGTGGGACGCCCGCGTGACTGGTACATCGCGTCGATCTCGGACGCATAGTGCCGCACGATCTCGTCCCGGCGCAGCTTCATCGACGGCGTGAGCAATCCGTTGGTCACGTCGAACGCCTCCGGCAGGACCCGGAACACCCGGATCGACTCCGATGGCGAGACAACGCTGTTGGCCGCTGCCACGGCACGGGCGACCTCCTCCCTCAGCGCGTTCTCCTCCCGCGCCTCCCGCAACTCACCCTGCAGGGCCAGCCCGGCCCGCCAGTGCGCCAGGAACTCCGGATCCAGTGTGATCAGGGCGCCCACACAGGGCCGGTTGTCCCCCACCACCACCGCTTGGTGGATGAGCGGGTGCATCCGCAGCCGCTGCTCCAGGGCCAGCGGGGCGACGCTCTTGCCACTGCTGGTGATGATGATGTCCTTCTTGCGGCCGGTGATCGTCAGATAGCCCTCCGAGTCAAGCCGCCCGAGGTCCCCGGTGGCAAGCCAGCCGCCGCGCAGCGCGGCCCGGGTGGCGGCCTGGTCGCCCACGTACCCCTGGAACACCGACGGGCCGCGCACCAGGATCTCCCCGTCCTCGGCCACCCGGATCTCCATGCCCGGCAGGGCCTGCCCCACGGTCCCGGACTTCTCCCGTCCCAGCGGCTGCATGGTCACTCCGCCGGAGGTCTCCGTGAGGCCGTACCCGTCGTGCACGTAGATGCCGATGCCCTCGTAGAAGAGGGACAGCTCGCGGCTGAGGGGGGAGCCGCCGGACGTCGCCCGCTGCACCCGGCCGCCCAGCGCCGCCCGTAGCCGGCGGTACACCGTGCGTTCGTACAGTGCGTGCTGGAGCCGCAGGTCGAATCCGGGCCCGCGCCCCCGGCCCAGCCGCTGGCGCTCCAGGGCCGCGGCGAAGTCCCGGGCGGTCTCGGCGGCCCGCTCGAACAGTCCGCCGTGGCCCCCCTGCTGCGCGGTGCGCAGAAAGTTCTTGTAGATCTTCTCCAGGACCGAGGGAACCGCGTAGAGATACGTCGGGCGGAAGGAGCGCAGCGCCGACGACAGCGCTTCCCCGCTCAGCTCGGCCTGGTGTCCCATGAGCAGTCCGCCGCGCACGCACAGCCCCTGGATCATCAGCCCGTACACATGGGAGAAGGGCAGGAACGCGAGGACCGAGCCCTGCTCCCCGCGCGGTGCGGCCGTGTGCCCCCAGCCTGCCAGCAGTGTGTCGCAGGGGCCGGCGAGGTTGCGGTGGCTGAGCGCGCAGCCCATGGCGTGACCGGAGGTGCCGGAGGTGTAGGCGATGACCGCCGTGGAGTCCGGCAGCACGATGCGGCGCATCGAGTCGACGGTGGCGATCGGGATGAACTCCCCGCGGCCGGTGAGGTCCGCGAGGGCGCCGGCGTCCAGCTGCCAGACGTGGCGCAGCAGCGGGAGCGAGGCGCACACCGAGCCCACGGTCATGACGCCCTGCTCGTCCTCGACCACCACGGCCACGCAGCCGGCGTCCCGCAGGATCCACTCCACCTGGTCGCGCGAGGACGTCGGGTAGACCGGGACGACCTCGGCGCCCACGGCCCACAGGGCGTAGCACAGGACCGTCCACTCGAAACGGGTGCGCGCCATGATGGCCACGCGGTGGCCCGGTGCGATCCCCGAGGCGATCAGGCCCTTGGCGATGGCCACGACCTCGTCGCGCAGCTCGACGGCCGTCACCTCCTCCCAGGCCGTGGAGGCGGGGTCGGCCCGGCGGGCGAGCATCGGCCGGGCCGGTTCGCGGTCCGCCGTCTCGAAGACGCTGTCGGCGAGCCCGCCGGTCAGGGGCGCCACGGCCGGGGGAGCGAGGGCGAGGTCGCGCATGCACTGCTCCTGACATGTACGGGGTGTGACGTTGCCGACGGGTACCGTCATCGGCGGTGCTCGAATGTAGTCGAGTCGGGACCCTTCGGGGTCGGAAAATACGGAAGTGGAACCGCTGATGATCTGGGCGTGATCGGGGGACCCGGACGGCATGACTCACATCAGCCCCGATCCCGAACCCGAACGCACCACCGGTCTTGAGCCCGGCGGCGGTGTACCGCCGGGCGAGACCCCGCCCGCGGAGAGCAGCATGCCGGAGACGCTGCCCCGGGAGACGCACAATCCGACCAAGGGCTGGGCCAAGGGCCCGCTGACCGTGATCATCGTCGTCACGGTGCTGATCGCGGCGTTCTTCCTGGCCTACGCCCTCGTGCTGATCCTCTGAACCCCTACCCCTGGCGAACGGGACGCCTCACGCCTGCGTGTGGCGGACGCACTCGGTGACGACGTCCCGCAGACTCCCCGTGCGCTCCATCAGCGCGCGCTGCACCTGAGCGCCGTTGCCCTCGCGCAGCAGCTCCTCGAACGCGGCCCGTGCCCGCTCCAGGTCCCCCGTGCTGTCGAGAGCCTCCTCGACATGCTCCAGCAGGGCGCGGACGACGGCCTCGGCCGGCATGCGCCGCATGGTCGCCGGGTGCAGCAGCTCACCCGAGAGGCCGGACCGGGCGGCCTGCCAGTCGGCCAGCCGCAGCAGGCTGACGCTGTGGCCGAGCGGCTCACGGCCGTCCCGCCACTCGCGCGCGGCGGTCTCGACCAGCCCGCGGACGAGCGTGGCGATCAGCACGGCCGTGCCGGAGTGCAGACAGACGTCCGAGACACGCAGCTCCACCGTCGGGTACCGCGGGGACAGCCGTGCGTCGAAATAGATCATCCCGTCGTCCAGGAGGGCGCCGGTGGCCACCATGTCCGCGATCAGACGGTGGTACCGCTCGGGCGAGCCGAAGATCTCGGTCGGGCCGGCCGACGGCCAGCGCAGCCACACCCGGCTGCGGTAACTGCTGTACCCGGAGTCCTTGCCCTGCCAGAACGGCGAGTTCGCGCTCAGCGCCCGCAGGACCGGCAGCCACGGCCGGAGCCGGTCGACGACCGCGACGCCCTCCTCGTCCGACTCGACCGACACATGCACGTGACAGCCCATGACGAGCTGCTCCCGGGTGGCGATGCCGTACTGGTCGGCCATCCACTGGTAGCGCCGGCCGACGCCGACGGCGGGGCTGACCGGCAGCGGCGAGGTGGCGAGCGCCGCCACGGTACAGCCGATCTCGCCCGCGTGCCGGGCGGCCTCCTTGCGGCAGCGGACGATCTCGTCGCGCAAGCTCTCCATGGACGACTGCGGATGGGTGGCGAACTCCAGCATCTGCTCGTGGAGTTCCTTCTCGAAAACGTCCTGATCCGCGTCGTCCTTCTCCGCCCGGGCGAGTACCGCCGCGGACAGCGCCCGCGGCTCTCCGGTCTCCGGATCCACCAGGAGGAGTTCCTCCTCCACTCCCACGGTGCGCACCTGATGCCCGCCCTTCTGGCCCTGCCGAGTCGTACCACCGGGTGCTCCCGGTGGTACGACCTAGTGCCCCTCACAGGCGGGTAGGACACCTGATGGGACGGCAGGACTTCACACGGCGACCGGCGTCAGCCACACCGTGGCGAGCGGGGGCAGCGTGATCCGGACCTGACCGTCCTCCGGTTTGACCGGATTCGGGTTGGTGACGCCGCTGCCGCCGTAGCGCGTGTCGTCGGTGTTGAGGCGTTCCTCCCAGGCGACGACGTCACCGGGCACCCACAGGCCGTAGTCCTGCCGGACCACGGGGGAGAAGTTCGACACCGCCAGCAGCGGACGGCCTTCGGCGTCGTAGCGCAGGAACGCGAGGACGTTGTCGTCGGCCGAGTCCACCGCCACCCATCGGAAGCCCTCCGGGCGGGTGTCGCACTGCCACAGCGCCGGCGTCGCCCGGTAGGCGGTGTTCAGGTCGCGCACCAGGTCGCGCACGCCCCGGTGGTCACCCGCCGAGTGATACCCGTCGTCGAGCAGCCACCACTCGGGGCCGTGCTCCACCGACCACTCCGCCCCCTGCGCGAACTCCTGCCCCATGAACAGCAGCTGTTTTCCGGGGTGGCCCCACATGAAACCGAGGTAGGCCCGGTGAGTGGCGCGCCGCTGCCACCAGTCGCCCGGGATCTTCGAGACCAGCGCCTGCTTGCCGTGCACGACCTCGTCGTGGGAGATCGGCAGGACGTAGTTCTCGCTGTAGGCGTACACCATCGAGAACGTCATCTCGTGGTGGTGGTACTTGCGGTGCACCGGCTCGTGGGCGATGTACTCCAGCGAGTCGTGCATCCAGCCCATGTTCCACTTCAGCCCGAAGCCGAGCCCGCCGGTGTCGGTGGGCCGGGTCACCCCGCCCCAGGCGGTGGACTCCTCGGCGATCGTGACCACGCCGGGGGCCCGCCGGTACACCGTCGCGTTCATCTCCTGCAGGAACGCCATGGCCGCCAGGTCCTCCCGGCCGCCGTAGGCGTTGGGCTCCCACTGGCCGTCCTCACGGGAGTAGTCCAGGTAGAGCATGGACGCCACCGCGTCCACCCGCAGCCCGTCGATGTGGAACTCCTCGCACCAGTAGACGGCGTTCGCGACGAGGAAGTTGCGTACCTCGGTGCGGCCGAAGTCGAACTCGTACGTGCCCCAGTCCGGGTGCTCCGCCCGCCGGTCGTCCCCCGGCTCGTACAGCGGCTCCCCGTCGAACCGGGCCAGCGCCCAGTCGTCCTTCGGGAAGTGCGCCGGCACCCAGTCCATGATCACGCCGAGACCGGCCCGATGACAGGCGTCGACGAAGAACCGGAAGTCGTCCGGTGTTCCGAGCCGGGACGTCGGCGCGTAGAAGCCGGTGACCTGGTAGCCCCAGGAACCGTGGAAGGGATGCTCGGCGACCGGCATCAGCTCCACGTGCGTGAAGCCCAGGTCCCTGACGTACGTCGGGAGTTCCTCGGCGAGCTGCCGGTAGGTCAGCCCCGGCCGCCACGACGCCAGGTGCACCTCGTACACCGAGAACGGCGCCTCGTGCACGGGTGTGTCGGCGCGGTGCGCCATCCATTCGGTGTCGCCCCACTCGTAGTGCGAGGCCGTCACGATCGACGCCGTGTTGGGCGGCTCCTCGCAGCGGCGGGCCATCGGGTCGGCCTTGAGGAAGCGCCCGCCGTGCCGCGAGTGGATCTCGAACTTGTACGGGGTGCCCTCGCCGACGCCCGGCAGGAACAGCTCCCACACGCCACAGGCGCCCAGCGACCGCATCGGGAACTGCGTCCCGTCCCAGTGGGTGAAGTCCGTGGCGACCCGCACGCCCTGCGCGTTCGGCGCCCACACGGTGAACCGGGTGCCGGTCACGCCCTCGTGGGTCATGGGCTGTGCGCCCAGCGCCGTCCACAGCTGCTCGTGCCGGCCCTCACGGATCAGATGCAGGTCGAGCTCGCCGAGCGCGGGCAGGAAGCGGTACGGGTCGTGCGTCTCCTGCTCGCCGTCCTCGTACACCACGTGCAGCGTGTACGCGGGGACCGCGTCCAGCGGCAGCACGCCCGAGAAGAGGCCGTCGCCCTCCGAGACGAGCGCGGTGCGCCGGCCGCCGATCACCACGCTCACCGCGCGGGCGAAGGGACGCAGCGCCCGGAACACGAACCCGCCGGGCACCGGGTGGGCGCCCAGCAACGCGTGCGGATCGTGGTGGGCGCCCGCCAGCAGGCGCCCGCGGTCCTCCGGGCTCAGGGCGGGGGCGGTCGTGCTCGGGACCGGGCCGGACGGCTCCGGGATTGAGGTGTCGCGCAGGGCCACGGCTCAGTCTCCTCTCACGGCGAGGCGCTCGATCGCCGCCATCGGTACAGGCAGCCAGTCGGGGCGGTGCCGTGCCTCGTACAGCACCTCGTACACGGCCCGGTCCGTCTCGTAGGCACGGAGCAGTCCGTGTTTCTTGCGGGGGTCCCAGCCGGCGCGGGCGGCATAGCCCGCGCAGTAGGCCTCGCGACAGCGGCGGGCCCACTCCGGGCGCCAGGGGCGGCGCTGCCGGGCGGCGTAGTCGAAGGAACGCAGCATCCCGGCGATGTCGCGCACGGGGGAGTGGGCGCTGCGCCGTTCGGAGAGCGGCCGGGACGGCTCGCCCTCGAAGTCGATGACGAACCACTCGCGCCCGGCCCGCAGCACCTGACCCAGGTGCAGGTCGCCGTGGATGCGCTGGGCGGGCGGCCCGGGGTCGCAGCCGGTGAGGGCGGCGAACGCGGTCCGCAGGCCCGGCACGAACGGCTGCAGCGCGGGCACGCAGTGCGCCGCGGCGTCCAGCCGCTCGGTCATCGCCGCCGCCGTACGCCCGTTCTCCCCGGGCTCGCCGACCGGGAAGGCCGACGCCAGCGCGAGATGCACCTCCGCCGTGGCAGCGCCCAGGGCCCGCGCCTGGACCGTGAAGTCGTCCCCGGCGGCCAGCGCGTGCAGCCCCAGCGTCCAGCCGTCGGAGGCGTCCCGCAGGTACGGCTGGAGCACGCCGAGGGTGGCCTTGAACGGGTGCCTGGTCTGGAACCAGGCCACGGGCGCGGGCACGCGGTGACAGCCCTGACGGGCCAGCGCGCCCGGTACCTCCAGGTCCGGGTTGACGCCCGGCTGGATGCGCCGGAAGACCTTCAGGATGTACTCGTCGCCGTACACCAGCGAGGAGTTGGACTGCTCCGCGTCCAGCAGCCGCGGCGCGAGGCCGGCGGGCACCCGCTGATCCGGGTCGCAGTCGAAGCGCAGCGGGCCCGCGCTGCCGGGGTGCCGCAGCCGGTCGAGCAGCAGCTGGGCCGAACGGGGATCCTGCAGCGCGTCGTAGACGGTCATGCCGGCCAGCGGCCCGTCCTGCACCTGCCCGATGAGCGCCCGCCCCAGACGCGGCGACGGCTGCTCCCGCACGCCGAGGAGCAGCTGGTAGCAGTCACCGGCCGGGGGAGCCCCGCCGGGCGAGGGCACACCCGTGTGCCCGGCGTGGCCGGCGTGGACCAGCAGGTGCAGACAGCCCGGGAAGAGCTCGGTCATCGACAGCAGGCAGAGGTCGGTGACGGGCCGGTCCTTGCCGGCGAACCAGCGCTGCCGGGGCAGCCAGTCGCGCAGCAGCCCGCCGAGCCACTCCATGGGCTCGGCCAGGCGTGTGAGACTCGGGCGGAGGGATGCGGTCTTCGGCATGGTCACGCCTCCTTTCGTCGGCGCAGGCTCACAGTCGCCGGCCGATGCGGGATGCGACTCGAGTGAGCCTGAACCAGTAGAAGCCGTGGCCCCCGAGGGTCAGCAGGTACGGCAGTTCGCCGATGGCCGGGAAGCGGACCCCGCCGAACAGCTCCACCGGGTGCCGCCCGGCGAACTCGCGCAGGTCGAGCTCGGTGGGCTGCGCGAACCGCGCGAAGTTGTTGACGCACAGCACCAGGTCGTCCTCGTACTCCCGCAGGAACGCCAGCACCGCGGGGTTGGAGGACGGCAGTTCGGTGTAGGAGCCGAGTCCGAAGGCGGGGTTCTGCTTGCGGATCTCGATCATGCGGCGGGTCCAGTGCAGCAACGACGACGGCGACGACATCGACGCCTCGACGTTGGTCACCTGGTGGCCGTAGACCGGGTCCATGATCGCCGGCAGGAAGAGGCGGCCCGGGTCGCAGGTGGAGAACCCGGCATTGCGGTCCGGGGTCCACTGCATCGGGGTCCGTACGGCGTCGCGGTCGCCGAGCCAGATGTTGTCGCCCATGCCGATCTCGTCGCCGTAGTACAGGATCGGCGAGCCGGGGAGGGCCAGCAGCAGGGCCGTGAACAGCTCGATCGTATGCCGGTCGTTGTCCAGCAGGGGAGCCAGCCGCCTGCGGATGCCGATGTTGGCGCGCATGCGGGGGTCCTTGGCGTACTCGGCCCACATGTAGTCGCGCTCTTCGTCGGTGACCATCTCGAGCGTGAGCTCGTCGTGGTTGCGCAGGAACATGCCCCACTGGCAGTTCGAGGGAATGGCCGGTGTCTTGGCCAGGATCTCGGAGACCGGGTAGCGGGACTCGCGGCGTACCGCCATGAAGATGCGCGGCATGACCGGGAAGTGGAACGCCATGTGGCACTCGTCGCCACCGTTCGCGTAGTCGCCGAAGTAGTCGACGACGTCCTCGGGCCACTGGTTGGCCTCCGCCAGCAGCACCGTGTCCGGGAACTGCGCGTCGATCTCGCGGCGGACGCGCTTGAGGAACGCGTGGGTGGCGGGCAGGTTCTCGCAGTTGGTGTCCTCGGCCGCGTAGAGGTACGGCACCGCGTCCAGCCGGAATCCGTCGATGCCCAGGTCCAGCCAGAACTTCAGCGCGGCCAGGATCTCCTCCTGAACACGCGGGTTCTCGTAGTTGAGGTCCGGCTGGTGCGAGAAGAAGCGGTGGAAGAAGTACTGGCCCCGCACCGGGTCGAAGGTCCAGTTCGACGTCTCCGTGTCGACGAAGATGATCCGCGCGTCCGGATAGCCCTTGTCGTCGTCGGCCCACACGTAGTAGTCGCCGTAGGGTCCGTCGGGGTCCTTCCTCGACTCCTGGAACCACGGGTGCTGGTCGCTGGTGTGGTTCATGACGAAGTCGATGATCACGCGCATGCCGCGCTGGTGTGCGGCGTCGACGAACTCCACGAAGTCGGCCAGGTCGCCGAACTCCGGCAGTACGGCCGTGTAGTCGGAGACGTCGTAGCCGCCGTCGCGCAGCGGGGACTTGAAGAACGGCGGCAGCCACAGGCAGTCGACGCCGAGCCACTGGAGGTAGTCGAGCTTGGCGGTCAGGCCCTTGAGGTCGCCGACGCCGTCGCCGTTGCTGTCCTGGAACGAGCGGACGAGCACCTCGTAGAAGACGGCGCGTTTGAACCACTCCGGGTCACGGTCTCTCGCGGGAGTGTCCTCGAAGGTGTCCGGCACGGGCTCGTTCACGGTCATGGCTTTCCTGCCCCTCCGTTCGCATGCGCGGCGGGCGGGGACTGGACGTGGAAAACGTGCGCGGGAGCCCGCCCCGGCTCCAACCGCACATAGTTGTCGCGCCCCCAGCGATAGGTCTCGCCGGTGAGCTCGTCGCGTACCGGCACCGACTTGTGCCAGTCGAGGCCGAGTTGCGGCATGTCCAGCGAGACCGTGGCCTCCTGGGTGTGGTGGGGGTCGAGGTTGGTGACCACCAGGACGACGTCGGATCCGCTGCGCTTGCTGTACGCGATGAGCGCGTCGTTGTCGGTGTGGTGGAAGCGGAGGTTCCTGAGCCGCTGGAGGGCCGGGTGTTCCCGCCGGACGGTGTTGAGCCGGGTCAGCAGCCCGGTGATGGTGCGGCCCTCACGTTCGGCCGCTTCCCAGTCACGGTGCCTGAGCTGGTACTTCTCCGAGTCCAGGTATTCCTCGCCGCCCTCCTTCAGCGGGGTGTTCTCACACAGCTCGTAGCCGGAGTAGATGCCCCAGGACGGCGACAGCGTCGCCGCGAGCACCGCCCGGACCTCGAAGGCGGGCCGCCCTCCCTGTTGGAGGTAGGCGTGCAGGATGTCGGGGGTGTTGGGAAAGAAGTTCGGCCGCATGTA
>NZ_JBIVQO010000011.1:0-96182 GCF_044755265.1 Streptomyces sp. NPDC092370
ATCCACACCGAACCCGGAAGGCCCTCACCTGTTCAAGATCCCTCAACCGAGACCTGGCTCACCTGTCCACAACCTCCCCGGGCAGAACAGCTAGGGGAGCAGCTTCTCCAGGGCGGCCGGTCCCTCCGCCGCCAGCTTGCGCTTGGCCCACTCGATGGTGTGCGGGGTGAGGTCCTTGCCCGAGGCGAGGACCAGGTCCTCCGGCGACACGTCGGTGCCGGTGCGGGCGTGGAGCAGGCGGTCCGGGGTGGCGCGGTCCTCGGGCTGCTGGGACGCGGCGGGCTGTGATGTCGACATGTTCTCTGCTCCTAGGGTCCGGATCGCTGGTGCGGCCCCGGTGCTGAAAAACGGGTCCGATATCACCATTCCCCGCGGGAGCGCCGCGTGCATCCGGAGAGCGCGGGCCCGGCCCCGAACGTGAACGGTCTCCTGAACCCCGCGTTCGACCAACCAGTGTGAGATCAAGGACTGTGACGTACCGGTCGTACGGCCCCGCCGAGGGCGGCCGTTGTCATGGCCCTCCGCGCGGGCGGGGCGCGAGCACCAGCATCGTGACGTCGTCCCGCACATCCGGGCAGTGCCCCACGAGGTCGCTCCAGACCCGCTCGGCCAGCGCGGCCGGGTCCTCGGCGGCGAGACCCGCAAGCCGCTCTACCAGCGGATAGAAGACCCCGTCGGCGTCCCTGGCCTCGGTGACGCCGTCGGAGGCGAGGAAAAGCCGGTCACCGGCCCTCAGCGGCACCGAGACGGCCCGGGGCGGAGCGGCCTCGGCGAGTCCGAGACCGAGGGGAGTGCACGGCTCGACGTCCAGCTCCACGACCCGCCCGTCCCGCAGCAGCAGCGGTCCGGCCTGCCCGCACGCCACGATCCGCACCAGCCTGGCGTCGGCGGAGAAGTCGAGCAGCACCGCCGTGGCGAACAGCTCGGCGTGCGGCTCGCCCGCCGAGTCCACCGCCAGCCTCCGGTCGAGCCGGGCCGCCACGGCTTCCGGGGCCGGCTGGTCCAGCACCGCCTCCCGAAAGGCGCCCAGCAGCGACGCGACCGTCGCCACGGCCGACAGCCCGTGCCCCTGCACATCGCCCATGACGGCCCGTACGCCGTAGGGGCCCGCCCGTACGTCGAAGAAGTCGCCGCCGACCAGCGTTCCGCTCTGCGCGGCCCGGTACAGGCCAGCACACCGCACCGGCCCGACCCGTTCCGGCAGAGGCGGCACGACGGCGCGCTGGGCGACCTCGGCGACGGCCCGCTCGGTGACCAGTTGCGCGTCCCGCCTGGTGCGGACGTACGACAGCAGCACGCTCAGCACCGAGACGAAGCACACCGTCAGCAGGTCGGTGCTGCCGGGATCGTCGAGGTTGAAGACGGGCACGGTCAGCACGACCACCACCAGCGCGCCGAGCACAGCCGTCGTCACCGGTCCGTGCGCCAGCACGGCCAGGGGCGGGATGGCGCCCAGCAGAAAGCCGATGTCGAGGGGCTCCGGACTGATCAGCTCCGCCGCGCACACGGCCGCCAGCAGTGCCGACGGCAGCACCCGGGCCCAGCCGGGCGGCGGTGCACCGCGCAGCCAGCCCCGCCGGTCCGGGTCCCGGCGCGCAAACCGGCCGCGCACACTGTTCACACCACCACGCTGCTACGCCCGACCGGCCGCCGCACGCCGGGCCCGCGCCACCTTCAGGTCCCGGCCGGGTGCGGACTCGCCACCTCGTCGATGGCGGGCGCGAAGCAGTCCTCGTGTGAACAGTCGGGCGTCCAGCCCGTTGGACCGGCGCGATGACGCCGCGCGAACCCGGGGACTTGCCCCACCGCGGCGACACGCCCGCC
Organism: Streptomyces sp. NPDC092370; assembly: GCF_044755265.1. NCBI lineage: Bacteria > Bacillati > Actinomycetota > Actinomycetes > Kitasatosporales > Streptomycetaceae > Streptomyces > Streptomyces sp. NPDC092370. The sequence continues at coordinate 1,825 of NZ_JBIVQO010000011.1, forward strand.
CGCCGTCACGCAGCGTGCCGGTCGCCCGGTCCCTCGCCCAGGTCACCGGGAGCTGAGGGGCACACTGAGCACTCGACCATGGTCGTTCGGGGGACATGCCCAGGAGCTGTACGTGAATGCGGCGCAGTCGTGCAGCGCCCCCGCGGCCGGGGACCGACGTGACCCGGCCCGCGTGCCGGGAAAGCGATGGACGGCCCGCCGGGGATCCCGTAGCGTGTGGCGCGCCACGCCCTGAGACCGGCGAAAAGGAGGGCAGAGCCGTGCAGTTCACCCCGTACCCGCGCTCCCTCCCCGTTGTCCCGGCGTGCCTCGACTGACCGACCGGGAGCGCTCCGAGCAGCTTGCGTCCCGGAGGACATCCCATGACCGATCCGGTCATCCGCGCGCTCGACACGAGCGATGCCGAACTCTTCGACACCCTGCCCGACCCGCTGGGCGCCCGTGAGGGCCACCGGCTGACCCGCCACCGCCCCGACTGGAAGCGGGTGGCCCTGCGCGACGGCCGTGTCGTCGCCCGCGGCGCCTGGTGGGGCGGGCCCGACGACACCGAGCCCGTCAACCTCAACTGGTTCGACGTGGCCGAGGGCGAGGAGGAAGCGGGCGCCGCGCTCCTGCGCTCCGCCCCCTGGCAGGTCGAACTGGAGCTGAACCTGCCCACCGGCTGGCGCGACGACCCGGAACTGCGCGCCGCCGCCGAGACCCGACTCGCCGCCGCCCGCAAGGCCGGTTACGTCCTCCTGGTCGAACGCCTCCTGTATCGCTGGACCCCGGAGCACGGTCTGCCCGAGCGGCCCGGGCGCCTGGAGTTCCGGGCCGAACCGGACGACGCCGTGTTCTTCGACGCGCTGCGCCGCATCCACTCCGCCACCCTGGACGCCCACGCCCTCAAGGCCATCGAGCGGGGCGGACTCGACCAGGCGGCGCAGGAGGAGCTCGACTTCTTCCACTGGTGCCCGTCGCCCCGCGAGTGGTGGCAGGTGGCCTACACCCCGCAGGGCAGGATGGCCGGCATCCACATCCCGGCCCACAACCCGTCCGGCCCCTGCATCGGCTTCATCGGCGTCCTGCCCGACCAGCGCGGGCACGGCTACGCCTACGACCTCCTGGCCGAGTGCACCCACTTCCTCGTCGAACAGGGGGCGGAGTCCGTCGCCGCGGCCACGGACCAGGGCAACTTCCCCATGGCGGCGAACTTCGCCAAGGCCGGCTTCCCGGTGGTGAAGGAACGGCTCAACTTCGACCCGGCGCGGTAGCCGGGCCGTCGACCGGGAACCGGTCGGGGACATCCCCTGGCCAGGACCCGTCGTTCAGCAGGTCCTGGGCCGCCATGAGGATCTCCGTCACCCGCAGCCCGAACGCCGCGTCACAGGCATGCGGGTGGCCGGTCCGGGCGGCGTCGAGCAGGGCGTCCGCGGCCCGCATCAGCGCGGGCACCGCTCCGTCGGCGCTGTCGGGGAGCACCGCGACCCCGGCCTCTCCCCGTAGCTCCACGGCGGCACCGGCAGCGGCGGCCGGTGCCGTGAGGCTCAGGGTCAGGGTGCTCGACGCGCCCTCCGAGTGGTCGAGGACGAGATGGGACGTGTCGCCGGGCCCGTACGCCGCCGCCGTCACCCGCCGCACGTCGCCGAGGACCGGCAGCAGCACGGACAGGGCGTGCGGGCCGACGTCCCACAGGGCGCCCTTCTCCCGCCGCCACGGCGTCGCGAAGGGACTCTCGCCGGTGAACACCGCCCCGAGCCACTCGGCCCGCCCGGTGAACCAGCCCGGCACCGCGGCCTGCTCGGCGATCCACGCCGCCGGCTCGGGCTGGAAGCGCGTCGTGAAGAACACGATCGAGGCGACACCGGCCTCCTCGGCCGCCTCGACCACCGCCCGCCCCTGCTCCACCGTCGGCGCGAGCGGCTTGTCCAGCAGCAGATGGCATCCGGCCCGTGCCGCCCGCGCGGCGAGCCCGGCCTGCACCTCCGGCGGCAGCGCCACGGCCACGGCGTCCACGTCGGCGAACAACTCGTCGACGTCGTCGTACGCCCGCGCGCCGTGCCGCTCGGCCAGCTCCTCGGCGGCCTCCGGACGGCGGCCCCACACCCCGGCGAAGTCCAGCCCGTCGTGTTCGCTCAACGCGGGTGCGTGGGCCATCCGCGCCCAGGGTCCGGTGCCGAGCAGTCCTATCCGCATACCGCCGCCTCTCCGCGCTGCCAGGACGAAGAGCGTGCCACAGGACAACGGCACGGGCGGCCTTCGGGGCGGACGGTCCCGAACCGCCGGGCTCCGCTGCTCAGCTCTCCGAGCTGATGTTGACCATCCAGGGGACGCCGAAGCGGTCGGTGCACATGCCGAACACGTCGCCCCACATCTGCTTCTCCAGCGGCACCGACACCGAGCCGCCGTCGGACAGCTTCTCCCAGTAGCCGCGCAGCTCGGCGGCGTCGTCGCCGCTCAGGCTCACGGAGTAGGAGCTGCCCTGCTCGGTCTCCATGCCCGGCGGGTTGTCGGCGCCCATCAGGGTGAAGCCGCCGGTGGTTTCCAGCATGCCGTGCATGATCTTGTCGGCGTTCGCTGCGTCCGCCTGCCCGAAGTCTCCGTAGCTGTTGAGGGAGAGCGTGCCGCCGAAGACCTCCTTGTAGAACTCCATCGCCTGCCGGGCGTCACCGTTGAAGCTGAGGTACGGATTGAGACGCGAGGCCATGAGAACCTCCCAAAAGGGGATAAGAGGTGGTTGCGCGCAGCGTATCGCCGGGCACCGGCACCGGCTCGTCGAGCGGGCCGCGCTGGATCGGGGTCACGTGCCGCAGCAGCCGGAGTGCTCGCCGACTGCCCTGTTGATGTGGCCCCTTGAGCGGAGGGGGAGGCGGCGGCTCATGACATCCACGGTCCGCATCGGGGGAGATCTGGAGGTGCGCCGGCTCGGCTTCGGCGCGATGCACCTGCCGACCGGCCCCGGCCTCGACCGGGAGAACGCCCTCGCGGCCGCCCGGCGGGCCGTCGAGCTCGGGGCCACGCCCACGCAGGTCGCTCTGGCCCGGCTCCTCGACCGTGCGCCGGTCGTCCTGCCGATTCCCGGTACGGCCCGGATCCGGCACCTTGAGGAGAACCTCGCAGCGGCCGACCCGAAGCTGACGCCCGCCCAGCGCGACCGTCTGGACCGGTGGGCGAAGGGGCCGCAGGGGCTGGAGCGGACTGAACATCCGGGCCCGCCGTGCGCAGGCTCACGCCTCCTCGGACGCCCCGTTGTTCCAGTCGTACGGGCCGCCGCCCCGCCACTCGATCAGCTGGGTGTCGTCTACGGCCGTGTCGGTGGTGGGCAGGCCCTCGCGGTGCAGCAGATCCAGCACGTCGAAGAGACTGTAGGCGACGCCCATGCGCTCGCCACGGATGGTCACCAGCCGTCCGCCGTCCGTCGCGGGCGGCTGCACGACCACAGGGGGTTGACCGTCCATAGCCCCACCATGCTCCCGAAACGGCTGGTTCGCAGCTCGGTGGCGCCCGGAAGCGTTACGCACCCGTGCCGCGCCCCGGCGCCGGGGCGCGCTGTGCGCCGGTGACAAGGCACGATCCGGAAGCTGAGTTCTCATCAGCAGTGGCTGAGAGCGGTGACGGCGCCGCCCTAGCGTCCCTGGCATGGACATGAACCGTATGCGTAGAGGGAAGTGGTGCGGTGCCGTGCTGGCGGTGCTGCTGACCACCGGGACACTCACGGCTGCCGCCCCCGGCGCCCGAGCCGACGGGACGCGCACCGAGACGCCGGTGAAATCGACCTCGCCGGTGACCGGAGTGGTCGAATCGGTGGTGCGGGTGAAGGTGCCGTTGCCTACATCGGCCGGGGCTCGTCCGGCGGCGTGCGACTGGCTGTCGTACCTGCGCTACCGCTCCGCGGGCGGACCGGCCGCCTCGGCCGACGCGGACCGCGTCCTCATCGCCCAGCCCGGCATCCTCGAAGGAGCCGGCGCCTTCGACAGCGTCGCCCGCAACACCGTCACGAAGGCCGCTGAGCAGGGACTGCACATCGAGTTCTGGGCGCTGGACCGGCGCTCCAACTGCCTGGAGGACCGCACCGGCATCGCCTCCGGCGACCAGCACACCGCGGTCGACTACTACTACCGCGGCAAGCAGGTCGGCGGCCGGACCTTCGGCGGCTACGCCGGCAACGCCCAACTGGGCTGGATGGCGAAGCTCGGCATCGAGCAGACCGTACGCGACCAGTACGACCTCCTCACCGCCGAGTTGCCCTCCCAGGCGCTCCGCAAGCGGAAGGTGCTGTGCGGCGGGCACTCGCTGGGCGGTGTGATCACCGGTTACTTCGCCGCCGCCGACTTCGACGGCGACCGCGCCACCACGGCGGACGCCGGGTACAACCAGTGCGCCGGCTACTTCGCTCTCGACACGACCGTCTCCACCTCGCTGGCCGACCTCAGCGGGAGCATCCCCGACGACACCAACCTGCCCGACATCGGTCTCGGTCACGGCGTCGTGCAGGCCGGGCTCGACAGCGGAGTACTGCCGCGCACACTGTCCGCGCCGGTGCTGCTCAACCCCGAGACCATGACCCTGCTCGGCATCGCCGGTCTCGGCGCCCTGAAGGACCTGGAGGGCGAGGCCGACCTGCCCCGCTACCTGCCCTCCAACCTCAACATCGAGGCGACCCACCGATTCCTGTTCGCCAAGGACACCGCGGCCTTCCTCAGCGGCAAGCCCGCGGTGAAGGACTTCCGCCTCACCAACGGTGCCGTGCTCGGGGCGCTGCTGGACGACAACTCCGTACCGCTGGCGTTCCTGCAGACCAGCGTGGGCTTCTTCGACGGCGGACCGATCGCCGACAAGAGCTTCCCCGTCGCCAACGGCGGTGACGGGCAGGCCGGACCGTACGGCACCGCGTACAAGGCCATCCCCGACAAGCCGAAGGGCCCGCTCTACACCTGGCGCAACTACGACCGGGTCGGCGATGCCGACGACCCGGGGTACCGGTCGGCCGACGGCACCCCGTTCACCGGCGCCGGCGAAGAGGTCACCGACGTGCGGCAACTGGCCCGCAGCCTCGCCGAGCAGCCGCTGGACTTCACCGAGCAGTACTTCCCGACCAAGCTGGTCACGGACATCCAGCTGGCCACCTCCCCGCAGGTGAAGCAGCTCGTCGTCCATCCCGAAGGGCTCAAGGCCAATCCGGTGCTCACCGTGCTCGCCGGTGAGGGACTGCTGGCCGGCCGGGTCCCGGCCGAGCTGCACCCCGTGGTCGCCGACGGCTACCAGCACCTAGACGTGCTGACCGCCGCGCCCGTGCAGAACGACGGCCGGCCGGAGCCCGTCTCCACCAGCCTTGCCGGCTTCGCCCGGGCACCTCGCTAGCTAGCCGTCCGGCCCGCACGCCCGGGGCCCGGGAGGATCTCCTCCCGGGCCCCTTCGTGTACCGGCGTGACTCAGAGCCTGCCCGCGGCGAACGTGGCCGCCTCCTCGGCGTCGTCCCGGTAGCTCAGGTGCGCGCCGACGTCGCCCCCGCCGTTCTCGCAGACGGGGTCGCCCTTGGCGCAGAGGTCGAGCGTGCGGCCCTGGTACGTGCCGGTGACGCTCTTGCCGAGCGCCCGGATCGGGTTGCCGAACAGCAGCACCGCGGCGACCTTCGGCTCGAGAGCCGCGGGCAGCGTGGCCACGATGGGGCTGCCGACCACCGCGCCCGCGCTGCTGATGCCGATCGAGTTGTCGACGACGTTCGCGCCCTGCGAATAGCCGACGAGAACGAACTTCTGATTCGGGCAGGAAGCGGCCTGGCTCTTCACATGGTTCACCAGGTCCAGATTGCCCTGCGCCGCGGATGTGGGGGAGAGGTCGGCGGGGTAGTTCACCTTGTAGCTTGACAGATTCTTGCCCGCTGCCTTCTTCTGCAGCGCGGAATACACCGGGTCGCCGACGATGAAGCCGAGGGTGCCCGGCTCGAAGGTGCCGCGGGCTGCGACGACCTCGACGTCCGAGCAGGCCGCGGCCATGGCCGGGGGCGCCGTGAGGGTGGCGAGTCCGGCCCCGCCGGCCAGCGAGAGCGCCGCGAGACACATACGGATACGCATGGGGGATCCTCCGCGTGGGAGGCGCGTAGAGCGCCTGCGAAAAAGAACGCCCCGAACGTATTCGCTTTCTTCCGACCCCTGTTATGGACGGGATTATGGAAAAGTCGCCGGTTTTTGTCGCCGATTGAGTGCGCCGCCTGAATTCAGGACGTCAGTCCTGTGGCGGGCGCAGTGATTCCGCGCGCAACGCCAGAATGAGGTCGAGGCGGGTCTCCGGGTCGTGCAGGCAGTCACCGAAGAGCTTCTCCAGCTGGCGCAGGCGGTAGCGGACCGTCTGCGGGTGGATGTGCAGCCGCACGGCGACGTCCGGCACGTTGCTGCCGCTGAGCAGCCAGGCCAGCAGTGTCTCGGCGAGCCGGTCGCGCTGCCCCGCCGACACGGTGCCGAGGGGCGCGAGGACCCGTGCCCCCAGCCGCTCCAGCAGTGGCTCGTCGCCATACAGCAGCAGCGTCGACAGATGCTCCGAACAGCGCACCACGCCCTGACGGGGGAGCACCCCACGGCCCATCAGTCCGAGCGCCCGGGTGGCCAGGCGCAGCGACTGCGCGGCCTCGGTGACCGCGACCGTCGGCCCGACCGCGGCGGGCCGGCCGCGCAGCGCGAGCGTGAACGCCCGGCCGCCGATGCCGCCCGGACCGTCCGGTTCGGGCACCAGCATGCGCGGCGGACGGGGCCCCATGTCCACCAGGGCACCCGCCGCCGCCAGCGGCCGGTCCTCCTCCCGCCGGTCCGGCGCCGCCGCGAGCGCCACGACGGCGACCGTCCGGGGCACCGGCCAGCGCGCGCTGTGCGCCAGGTCCTGCACGGCCTCCAGCGGCACCGGCCCGTCCTCCAGGAGCAGGTCGAGCAGGCGCTTGCGGCGGCGCTCCACCTCGTCGCTGCTGCGCAGCTGGGCCTCCGCGTACCCGGCCGCGGCCGCCTGGGCGACCTCGTGCACGGTCCTGAACGCCAGCTCCCCCAGCCCGGCCACGACCGCCGAGTCCAGCCCCAGTTCCTCCGCCGTACGCCCCATCAGCCGCCAGGCGCGCATGCCGCCGACGCGCAGCGCGGACTGCAGCGCGTCCAGGCTGCGGCCCTCCAGGGCCTCACCCCGCCCGAGTTCGTAGTACGTCGCCGCGATCGCGCCCCCGTCGTCGCGCGGGTCGGCGATGTGGTCGACGAACAAGGTCAGCGCCTGCACCACCCCGGACCGGAGGTTCTGGCGGTAGGTCCCGTCGGCGGGCCGCGCGTACTCGGGGACCTGGCGGCAGACTTCCTCCTCCACCTCGTCGGCGACGGCCGCCAGATTGGCGCGCAGCAGCTCCGCCAGCTCGGGCGGCACCTGTGGCGCGGCGGGGCGGTGCGGCACGCCGTGTGGAGTGGGCACGGCCATCACGGACACTCCTTTCGACCGGAAGCGGCTCACCCGCGGGCTGTCGCCTGTGGGACGAGTGGGAAGTCCCGTGTTGGACGGACGACCCCTCCGCTCCGTTCCGTGCCCCGACGGCACCCCCGTCACTCGGGCACCCCCAGTGCACGGGCGAGGACAGGCCACGAGGCCGTGAACTCCGGCTTCCAGTGCGCCCAGTCGTGCCCGCCTCCCCCGTAGAAGTGCGTGGTGGCCGGTACCCCCAGGAGGGCCAGCGTGCGGGCGAAACCCTGGGCCGAGGGCCACAGGGCGCTCTCCAGTATTCCGGGCAGCGGATCACCGCCGCCGCCCACCCCGCTGCCCTGCGAGACGTACAGGGCCGTGCCGCGCAACCCGGTGGCGCGGGCGCGCGGGTTGAAGTCCCGCCAGGTCAGAAGGTTGAGCAGTGGATTGCCCCACAGGGACGCGGCCGGCAGGTTCTCGCGGGCCACGATCGCGTCAATGATGGCGGGAACACCGGGGGCGGTGGTGTCCAGGATGCCGCTGTAGGAGGCCGCCGCGGCGAACGCCCCGGGGTGGCGGGCCGCGTGGGCCATCGCCCCGTAGCCGCCGGTGGAGACCCCGGCGACCGCCCGGACGCCGGAGGCCCGGTAGTCCCGGGCGAGCAGTGCCGGCACCTCCCTCACCTGGAACGTCTCGTAGTCGGGGCCGCCGCGCCAGACGCTCGGGATGCCGGTGGGGCCCGCGTCCGGCATCGCCACGATCAGGTCGCGGCCCGCGGTGAACGCCTCGATGTCCGTCTCGCGGGTCCAGGAGGTGTAGTCGTCGTGGGCGCCGTGCAGCAGGTACAGCACGGGGTACTTCTTCTCAGGGCGCGTACCGAAGTCCGACGGCAGGATCAGCCGGACCGGTGCGTTGCGGCCGAGGGCGGCGGAGGGCACGGACACGTCCAGCGTGCGCGGCCCGAGCCGGCCGGCCGCCCGGGCGGGGGCGGTGCCGGCCGAGGCCCCGAACAGGGCGGCGAGACCGGCGGCCGTCGCTCTGGCGACGGTGCGGCGGGACACTCCGGCAGCGGGCTGGTGCGGCAGGTCGGGCATGACGGCTCCTCGGGCTCCAGGGTCAGGGGGCCGGCTCGGCGAGCAGGCGGCTCAGATGGGCGGCGATCGCGTCGACGTGCGGCGGATCGAGCAGCGACAGATGGTGGCCGGGCACCGGCACCACCTCCAGACGGGGGCACACCTCGTCCCAGCCCAGCGCCGGGTCGTCCCGCTCGTACGCCGGGTCGCGCACGGTGTGCGGCGCGGATTCGGTGGCCCGGTAGAGGACGACCGGCCCGCCGTGGCCGCCGGGCCGGTGAGCCTCGCCGATGCCCATGTCCAGGTAGGAGGCCCGCTGGTGCTCCAGCGCGGCGGACGGCACGTCGGCGGCCTCGCGCAGGGCCCGCAGCACGGAGTCGATCCGGGCCGCGTCGTCGTCCATGGCCACGAGCGCGTCGTACGGCAACTCCAGCCGCACGCCGTAGGCGTCGGCGACATGGTGGGCGAAGCCCTCGAAGTGTGCCCGGATCCGGTCGGCCCGCGTCAGGCCCGGGCGGGGGAGGGGCCGTACGGAGTCGATGAGCACGACCAGCCGCACCTCCCGCCCGGCGGCGGTCAGGTGCCGCGCGGTCTCCTGGGCGACGAACCCGCCGAAGGACCAGCCGCCCAGCAGGCAGGGCCCGTCCGGGTGGGCGGCGTTGATCGCCTCGGCGTAGCGCCGCGCCTTCTCGGGCACGGTCCGGGCCTCCTCGATCCGCTCCAGCCCGTACACCGGCTGGTCGGCGCCGAGGCGTTCGGTGAGCGCCCGGTAGACGGTGACCGGGCCGCCGGCGGCGTGGACGAGGAACAGTGGGGGCCGCGTGCCGCCGGTGCGCAGGGGCCGAACCGGCCCGTCCTCGCCGGGGAGGGCGCGCTGAACGCGGGTGGCGGCGTCCTCGACGGTGACGGCGGCGAACAGGTCGCGCAGGGGCAGTTCGACGCCGAAATCGCGTTCCACCGCCGTGCGGATCCGCACGGCCATCAGCGAGTCCAGCCCGAGGTCGGTCCACGCGGTGCCCGGGGCGATGCGGGCGGGGGAGTGGCCGGTGACGGCTGCCGTGTGGTGGATCAGCCGGGCCAGGACCGAGGAGGATTCCGTCGGTGCGGCAGCAGGCTCCTCGGGCAGCGGCTCCGAGCTCGCCCTCCGGCCGTCGGTCCACCAGTGCCGTACGTGCCGCCACCGGGGCAGCGGCAGATCGATGACCCGCCCCGGCGGCACGGGCAGCCGCTGTCCCGCCGCGTACAGGGCACCCAACTGCCCGGCGAACGCCTCCGATCCGTCGGCGTCCCGGCGCAGGGTGGCCAGGGCGAGGGCGCCGGGCACGGTGTCGGCGACGGCACCGGTCAGCACGGGGTGGGGGGAGATCTCGACGAAGGCCGTGTGGCCGTCGGCCGCGGCCGAGGCGAGGGCCCGGTCCAGCCGCACCGGCCGACGCAGGTTGGCCGCCCAGTGCGCGGCGTCGAAGAGGCAGTCTCCGCGCGGGTCGTCGAGGACCGTGGAGTGGACCGGGACGCGTGGCGGCCGTCCCCGGATCCCCGACAGCGCGTCCATCAGCTCCGGCAGCAGCCCGTCCACCTGCGGCGAGTGTCCGGCGCCGACGACCCGCATGGCCCTGGCCGCCCGGCCCTGTCCCTGCAGCCGGCGCACGAGCGCGGCCACCGCCGCCCCCTCGCCGGTGACGACCTTCTGCCGGGGGGAGGAGTGCACGGCCACATGCACCGCCGGGAAGTCCCGCGCCAGGCCGTCCAGTTCGGCGTCGTCCAGGTCCACCACGGCCATCGCGCCGCCGCGCAGACCGCTCAGCAGCCGGGCCCGTACGGCGATGACACGCGCCCCGTCCGCCACGTCCAGCGCGCCCGCGCACACCGCCGCCGCCACCTCGCCCATGGAGTGGCCGATCACGGCGGCGGGCTCGACCCCGTGGGAACGCCACAGCTCGGCGAGCGCCAACTGCACTCCGAACAGCACCGGTTGGGCGACCTCCAGACGGTCGAGACCCTCACCCGAGGCCAGATGGTCGTAGAGGGACAGGCCGCACTCCGGGGCGAGCTGCGGGTCGAGCTTCTCGACGGCGGCGGCGAAGGCGGGTTCCTCGGCCAGCAGCCGGCGCCCCATGCCGGGCCACTGGCTGCCGTAGCCGGAGAAGACCCACACCGTGCCCCGCCCGAGGCGGTCGCGGTCCCCGGTCGTCACCCGCGCGTCGGGGTGTCCGGCCGCCAACGTGTCCAGGACGTCCGCCAGTTCGGCGCGGTCGCGGGCGACCACGGCGGCGCGTACCGGGCCGCGGCCCGTGCGCCCGGCCAGGGTCCGGGCCACGTCGGCGGGGTGCGCGGCGCTGTCACGCAGCCGGGCCGCGAGCCGGCCCGCCGTGTCGCGGAGGCGCTCGGTGTCGACGTCGGAGAGCAGATGCAGGCGGGCCGCCGGCTCCTCGGCCGGCCGGACGGGAGCCAGGCCGGGCGGCCCTTCCTCCAGCACCACATGGGCGTTGGTGCCGCCGAACCCGAACCCGGAGACGCCCGCGACGGCCGTGCCGCCGTAGCGGGGCCAGGGCTCCGGCTCGGTCACCACCCGCAGCCGGGCATCGGCCAGCGAGCTGCCCTGCTCGCAGTGCAGCGACGGCGGGATGGTGTCGTGGTGCAGCGCCAGCACGGTCTTCACCAGGCCCGCGACACCCGCCGCGGACTCCAGATGACCGATGTTGCCCTTGGCGGACCCCAGCAGCAGCGGCTGATCGGGGTCGCGGCCCGCGCCCAGCACCGCGCCGAGCGCACCCGCCTCGATCGGGTCGCCCAGCGGGGTGCCGGTGCCGTGGGCCTCCACGTAGTCGACGTGCTCGGTGGCGAGCCCGGCCTGCGCGTACGCCCTCTCCAGCAGCGCCCGCTGTGCGGCCGGGTTGGGCGCCATGAGGCCGTTCGAGCGGCCGTCGGAGTTGACGGCGCTGGCCCGGACGACGGCCAGCACACGGTCGCCGTCCCGCTCGGCGTCGGACAGCCGCTTCAGGATCACGGCCGCACAGCCCTCGCCGCGCCCGATGCCGTCGGCCGCCGCCGAGAACGGCTTGCAGCGCCCGTCCGGCGCGAGGGCGCCCGCCCTGCGGAAGGCGACGGTGACGGTGGGTGACAGCAGCAGGTTGACGCCCGCGGCGATCGCCGTGTCGCTCTCTCCCGTGCGCAGGCTGACGCAGGCGTGGTGCACCGCGACCAGCGAGGAGGAGCAGGCCGTGTCGACGGCCAGGCTCGGCCCCCGGGTGTCCAGGACGTAGGCGAGCCGTCCGGCGGCGACGCCGAGGGCACCGCCGGCGGGCGCCCAGGGATCCACGGCGGCCGGGTCGGCGCCCGTCAGCTGCCCGTACTCCGGCGCGGAGATGCCCACGAACACGCCGGTGGCGGTGCCCGCCAGGGACCCGGCCGGCACGGCGGCGTGGTCGAGCGCCTCGTGGACGACCTCCAGCAGGAGCCGCTGCTGGGGGTCCATCACCGCGGCCTCGCGCGGGGTGACGCGGAAGAAGTCCGCGTCGAACCCGGCGATGTCGTCGAGATAGCCCCCGTAGGGGTGCGCGTCGGCGGGCGGGAACGCGGTGAAGTCGCGCCAGCGGTCCTCCGGGACGCGCCGGATCGCGTCGACGCCGTCGGTGAGCACACGCCAGTAGCCGTCCGGGCCGTGCGCCCCGCCGGGCAGGCGGCAGCCGATCCCGATGACCGCGACCGGCTCGGCCGCGGTGCCCGAAGCCGTGGGACGCGACGCCGGCGCCGCCCCGGCCCCCACACCCTCCGGGGCGCACAGCCGCGCCACCAGGGCGTCCCCGGTGGGCGCCTCCCACAGCAGCGTCGTCGGCAGCTCACGGCCCGTGGCGCGGGACAGCTCACCGGCCAGGGCGACGGCGTCGCGGGAGGCCATGCCGAGGTCCGCGAGCGGCCGGTCCATCGGGACGTCCTGAGGGGACGCGCCGGTCCAGGCGGCCACCCGCTCGGCGATCAGCCGGCGCAGCGCGCTCTCGTCGACGCGCCTCATTCCGCGGCACCCGCCCGGTCCTGCCCGCCGTAGACGCCCTCCAGGTACCGGGTGCGGGTCAGCGCCCGGGACACCTTGCCGCTGGAGGTCCGTGGCACCGTGCCCGGCGGCACCAGGACCACATCGGTCAGCCGCAGCCCGTGCCGGGCGGAGACGGCACCGCGCACGGCACGCACCAGAGCCGCCACGTCCAGCTCGGCGAGCCGCACGGTCCGGGCGTGCTCCGCCACCACGACCGCGCGCTCGCCACCGGCGCCACCCGGCACGGCGAAGGCGGCCAGCCGGTCCCGGCGCACCGCCTCGTGTGCCTCCTGGGCCGTCGCCTCGACGTCCTGCGGGTAGTGGTTGCGCCCGTCGACGATGATCAGGTCCTTCAGCCGTCCCGTGACGACCAGCTGCCCTTCCAGCACCGTTCCCAGGTCTCCCGTGCGCAGCCAGCGGCCCGGACCGGCCGCGGTGTCCGCGAACTGCGCGCCGAAGACCTCCTTCGAGTCCCGGTTCCGGTAGCCGCGGCCCACGTTCGGCCCCTGCACCCAGATCTCCCCGACCTCGCCCTCCGGCAGCGGCACCCGCGTCACCGGGTCGGCGATCCGGACCCGCTGACCCGCCGGGGTGCCGCAGCCCGCCAGCAGCACCGCCCGGGGATCACCGGGAGGGGCGGGCAGGGCCTTTCCGGCCGCCAGGGCGTCGCGGTCGAGCGCGAACCGGCTCAGCGGCTCACCCGGGCGGGCCGCGCACACGAACACCGTGGCCTCGGCCAGCCCGTACGACGGACAGTGCGTCCCGGGCGCCAGGCCCTGGCCCGCGAACGCCGCGTGGAAACGGTCGGCCGTGCCCGGGCGGACCGGCTCACTGCCGTTGATCAGGGCGGTCACCTTGTCCAGCCGCAGACCCTCCTTCTGGTCGGCGGTGACGGTCGCGACGCAGTAGTCGTAGGCGAAGTTGGGCGCGGCGCTCACGGCGTTCGGATGCGCGGCGAGCAGCCGCAGCCAGCGCACCGGCTCGTGCAGGAACGCCGCCGGGTCCATCAGCACGGACAGCTCCCCGCGCACCACCGGGGCCGCGACGCTGAGCACCAGCCCCATGTCGTGGTAGAGCGGCAGCCAGCCCACGCAGGTCACCGGGCCGCTGTCCACGCCGTAGGCGGCCAGCGCCTGGCGGGCGTTGGCGACGACGTTGCCGTGACTGATCTCCACGCCGGCCGGGGCCCGGGTCGAACCGGAGGTGTACTGGAGGTAGGCGGGTGCCCCGGCGTCCGGGGCAGCCGTCTGCCGGTCCCGGCCCTCGTCGTCGGGCACCTCGTCCGCGACGACGATCCGCGGCCCTCCGGACCCGAGGAAGGCCCGCACCTCGTCCCGGGCCCGGCTCGTGGTCACCACGACCGAGGGGCGCGCGTCGGCCAGGACGCCCGCGAGCCGGTCCGCGTGCCCGGGCAGACCCGGCGGATACAGCGGCACGGCGACCAGCCCGGCGGTCAGGGCCGCGAGGAAGGCGGTCACGTACTCCGTGCCCTGCGGGCACAGCAGCGCGACCCGGTCCCCGGGGCCCGCCTGGTCCGCGAGGCGGGCGGCGAGCGCCCGGACCCGCACGTCCAGGCGGCGCCAGGTCAGGGTGCGGTGGACGCCGCGGGAGTGCGGGGCCGGGTGCTCGACGTAGGTGAAGGCCCGGCGTTCGGGGGTGGTGTCGGCCCAGTGCCGTACGTACTCCGGCAGTGTGGGGCACACGGGCGCGAGCGGGGGGCGGCGGCTGTCCATCAGGCGGGGCTCCTCACGGCGCGGATCGGCCTAGGGGTCGCAAAAGGGGGGGAGGGGACGGCTAGAGGGGGATGTTGCCGTGCCGGCGTTCCGGCATCGGGGCGCGTTTGCCGCGCAGTGCGCGCAGGGCGCGGCAGACCTGCTCCCGGGTCTCGCGCGGTGCGATGACGGCGTCGACGTATCCGCGCTCGGCGGCGAGGTACGGAGTGCCGTGGGTGTTCTCGTACGCGGCGAGGAGGCGGGCGCGCAGCGCCTCCGGGTCCTCGGACGCGGCGAGTTCACGCCGGTGCAGGACACCGACGGCCCCCTCGGCGCCCATGACGGCGATCCGGGCGGTGGGCCAGGCGAGATTGACGTCGGCGCCCAGGTGCTTGGAGCCCATCACCGCGTATCCGCCGCCGTACGCCTTACGCACCACGACCGTGACCTTGGGGACGGTGGCCTCGGCGTAGGCGTACAGCAGTTTCGCCCCGCGCCGGATGATGCCGGCCTGCTCCTGACGCACCCCGGACAGATAGCCGGGCACGTCGGTGAAGGTCAGCAGCGGGATGCCGAACGCGTCGCAGAACCGCACGAACCGCGCCGCCTTCTCGGACGCGTCGATGTCGAGGACCCCGGCGGAGTGCAGCGGCTGGTTGGCGACGACGCCCACCGAGCGGCCCTCGACGCGGGCCAGGGCGCAGATGATGTTCGGCGCGAACAGCTCCTGCACCGGCAGCAGTTCACCGTCGTCGACGACCGCGCGCAGGATGTCCCGCATGTCGTAGGCCTCGCCGAGCCGGTCCGGGACGACCTCGTCGAGCCCGGTCCCGGGCGGAGCGTGCCCCCGGGCGTACTCCGGGGGCCGTTCCAGGTTGTTGGCCGGCAGGTACGACAGCAGGTCCCGCACCGTGTCGAGGGCGTCCTCCTCGTCGGCGGCCAGGAAGTGCGCGTTGCCGTTGACCGTGTTGCTGGTGCGGGCGCCGCCCAGCTCCTCGGCGGTGGTGCGCTCGCCGGTGACCGTCTCGATGACGTCGGGGCCGGTGACGAACATGTGCGAGGCGCCGTCCACCATCACCGTGAAGTCGGTGATCGCCGGCGAGTACGCGGCGCCGCCCGCACACGGGCCGAGGACGACCGAGATCTGCGGGATCACCCCGGACGCCTTGACGTTGCGGCGCACCAGTTCGGCGTAGAGGGCCAGCGAGGCGACGCCCTCCTGGATGCGGGCGCCGCCGGAGTCGTTCAGGCCGATCACCGGGCAGCCCGTCTTCAGGGCCAGCTCCATCAGGGCGACGGTCTTCTCGCCGAAGGCCTCGCCCATGCTGCCGCCGAACACCGTGGAGTCCTGGGCGAAGACGCACACCGGGCGGCCGTCGACCGTGCCGTACCCGGTGACCACCCCGTCGCCGTAAGGGCGGCGCGCGTCGTGCCCGGCGGGCCGGGCCCGGACGAACAGGCCGGTCTCGGTGAAGGAGTCCTTGTCCAGGAGCCGTTCGATGCGCTCCCGGGCGGAGAACTCCCCGCGTCTGCGCGGCCCGCCCGGGGCCACCGCCCGCTCCCGGCGGTGCTCCAGGCCGGCGACGCGCTCCGCGGTGCCTCCGGGCGTGTGCGTCACCGTCTCCCCCGGACCGGATGCTGTCACCTCTGTGCTCACAACCACCTCCGAAGTGGTTCTCGAATATGGCAGCGAGGCGGAGGCATGCCCTACGGATCGACGGTCTGTGTGGGGGAGATGAGTCCTCGGACGCGGGGTTTCATCCCCCTGTGACAAGGGGGCTTCCGGGGGTCCGGCGCGATTCAGTGGCCGGAGTGCTGAATGCGTTCTCCTTCTTCTATTGGACCCCCGGCCGTGCGGCGTCCAGGCTGGAGTGCACCATCGCCCGACAGCCGGAAGAGGTCACGAACCCATGCACACCCGCCGCATCGGTGACGTCGAGGTCAGCGCGATCGGCCTGGGCGCCATGCCCATGTCCATCGAGGGACGACCGCAGGAGGAGCGCTCCCTCGCGACCATCCACGCCGCCCTCGACTCCGGTGTGACCCTGATCGACACCGCGGACGCCTACCACCGCGACGCCGACGAGGTCGGTCACAACGAGACCCTGATCGCCAAGGCCCTCGCCTCCCACGACCGCGGCGGCGACGTCCTGGTCGCCACCAAGGGCGGCCACCTGCGTCCCGGCGACGGCAGCTGGACGCTCGACGGCAGCCCCCGCCACCTCAAGGCGGCCTGCGAGGAGTCCCTGCGCCGGCTCGGCGCCGAGGCCATCGGCCTCTACCAGTTCCACCGTCCCGACCCGCGCGTCCCGTACGCCGAGTCCGTCGGCGCGATCCGGGAACTGCTGGACGAGGGCAAGATCCGCATGGCCGGTATCTCGAACGCGAACCCCGAGCAGATCCGGCAGGCGAACGAGATCCTCGGCGGCCGCCTGGTCTCCGTGCAGAACCAGTTCTCCCCCGCCTTCCGCTCCAGCGAGCCGGAGCTGCGCCTGTGTGACGAACTCGGCATCGCCTTTCTGCCCTGGAGCCCCCTCGGCGGCATCTCCAAGGCCGGCGAACTGGGCTCGGGCCACGCCTCCTTCGCCCGCATCGCCGACGCGCACGGCGTGAGCCCCCAGCGCGTGTGCCTGGCCTGGATGCTCGCCCAGTCGCCCGTGGTCGTCCCGATCCCGGGCGCGAGCAGGCCCGAGACCATCCGTGACTCGCTCGCCGCCGCCGACCTCGTCCTGAGCGCCGAGGAGCTGGCGGAGCTGGACGCCGCCTGAGCGGCCCACGGGACCCGGGGACGGCCGCCCGCCGCCCCGGGTCCGGTGCTGTCGACGAAGAAGCGCCGGCTTGCACGTACGCCCCCGCGCATCCGATCGGTTCTCGTCAAATCCGCCTCAGGTGAGAAAAAGGTGTGAATGTTTGCGTGCGGCTCGGGCATACGCAGCGAAAAGAGAGAGGGGCGCTTACGTGCTTGTACCGGACCGGAAGATCGTCAGGGAGCTGCTGACGCGGTACGCGTCGCTGAGGATCGCACAGTCGGAGAGGCACGTGCCGACGGCGGCACGCGAGCTGGAGGACGTCAGCTACACGCTGTGCGTGATGATGGGGACGTCCGACATAAGCGACGCCATCGCCAAGGCGGACGTCCTGCTGCTCACCGAGGGGCGGCCCGACGCCGCCGACGCGGACGGGGAGAACGGCCTGAAGCTGGTCGGCTGACAGGTGGAGAGGCCCGGCACGGACCGGGTGGCGCGCCTCGGCGGCTCCCGGGAAGGGGCCGCCGAGGCGTTTCTCCGCCCGTGGAACGCCGTGCGGTACGTGTGCGGCGTGGTGCCCACCACCTTGCGGAACCGCTCCCGGAACGCGGTCGGCGAGCCGAACCCCGTCTGGCGCGCGATCCGCTCGACGGAATGGTCGGAGTTCTCCAGCAGGTACTGGGCGCGGCGCACCCGTGCCCGCAGCAGCCATTGCAGCGGTGTCGTGCCGGTCTGCTCGCGGAAGCGGCGGCTGAAGGTCCGCTCGCTCATTCCGGCCCGTGCCGCCAGCCCGCCCAGCGTCACCTCGTGCGCCAGGTTGTCCTCGATCCACTCGAGCAGCGGTTCCAGCGCCGAGCCCCGGGGCACGGGGGGATGCTCGTGCACGATGAACTGGGCCTGCCCGCCCTCCCGCTCCAACGGCATGACCGACATGCGGGCGATGTTCGCGGCGACGGCCGATCCCAGGTCCCGCCGGATCATGTGCAGACACAGATCCAGGGCGGCGGCCGCCCCGGCCGAGGTGAGGATCTGGCCGTTGTCGACGTACAGCACGTCCGGCTCGACCTCGACCAGCGGGAAGCGGCGGGCCAGTTCGCCTGCGGCCACCCAGTGCGTGGTGGCGCGCAGCCCGTCCAGCAGCCCGGCCTCCGCCAGCACGAAGGCGCCGACACACACCGAGGCGATCCTGGTGCCGGCCTCGGCCGCCTCCCGCAGGGCCGCCAGCACCCGCGCGGACGGCGGGGCGCCGTCGGGGGAGCAGCCCGGCACGATGATGGTGTCCGCCTCCGCCAGCGCCTCCAGCCCTCGCTCGATCCGCAGGGTGAAGCCCCCGTCCGCGCGCACCTCGGGTGTCTCGGCGCACAGCCGGACCCGGTAGGCGGGCCGCCCGTCCGGCATCTGGGTCCAGGCGAACGTCTGCTGGGGCGCCGCCATGTCGAACGGCACCACATGATCGAGGACAAGGATCGCCACGGAGTGCATGAACGACCACCCTAGGCGCATTCCCGCCAGCCGCGCGGAGCGGGGCCTCGCGGCCCGGGGCGAGGGGGAGGCAGGTCAGCACAGTTGGCGAGAACCCGTTGGAAGCTGTCGTTTCAGCCTCTGGGGCGATCACGCCGGGGCGTCCTACCGTGGGCGCCGTTGATCACATCCTGGAAAGAGCCCCGGTGACCAAGATCCTGCTGTCCCTCCATGTTCTGGCCGCCATCGTCGCCATTGGCCCCGTGACCGTCGCGGCCAGCATGTTCCCGCCCGCGGCGCGGCGCGCCGCCCCCGACGCGGCGGGGGTGGGAACCGTCGCGCTGCTGCACCGCATCTGCCGCGTCTACGCCGGCGTCGGGCTGACCGTCCCGCTCCTCGGGTTCGCCACCGCGGCCGTCATGGGCGTCCTCGGCAGCGGATGGCTCGTCACCTCCATCGCCCTGACGGCCGCGGCCGCCGGCATCCTGGTCGCCTTCGTCCTGCCCCGCCAGGAGGAACTGCTCGGCCGGTTGAAGTCGGAGCAGGGCGTCGACCGGGGGAGCACCGCGCAACTGGCCATGTTCACCGGCGTCTTCAATCTGCTGTGGGCGACGGTCACCGTACTGATGATCGTCCGGCCGGGTTCCACGACGGGAGCCTGAGAAGGCGCCGCTTTCCCTGTCACGGATGTCCGGTCTGCGTCAAGTCATCCCAAGGAATTCACACTCAGGGACATCCAGCCGCCTACACTCGCAGTCTCGCCCCCGCACGGGGCCGACGAGCAGAAAGGCACGTTGACGGGTGTTCCAGGATTCCCCCATCTACGACCGACTCATCGCGGAGCGTGGCGATGTCCCCGCACAGGTGCGCCGCGAGGCCGAACGTGTGAGCAGGGAACTGGAGCTGGTCATGCGGCCCTCACAGTCCCTCGGCTACGACCGCCCGCACTCCCCGGGCGCCGGCTGGCAGCGCGCGGGCATGCTCCCCGGCCCTCGGCCCCAGTGACCCGGGCGGGGGAACCGGGCCCGGTCCGGGCCGGGCCCGGTACTCAACGAACCTTCGTGTTCCAGCCGTTCACATGGGACGGCTGGACCGGAACGGGCCGGGACAGCCACTCGGCGATGCTGCGGGCGATCGGCTGACCCGTCTCCACCTCGACGAACCCGAACTGCCCCGACTGGTTGCACTCCAGGAACCACCACGTCCCGTCGGAGTCCTCCACGAAGTCGAAGGCACCGTAGGCCAGTTCCGCCTCACGCAGGTAGGACAGGACGCCCGGGGCGACGGAGGCCGGCACATCGACGGGGTCCCACGGCGAGCCGGGCGGGGCGAACCGCACGTCGACCTCGTCCGGGTCCGTGTCCCGGACGGTCGCCTTGCGGGCGGCGAGCATCCGTTCGCCCACGACGGTGAGCCGGATGTCGGCCCTCTTGGAGATCCGCCGCTGCAACAGCGTCGGCCCGAACGCGACGGCGGAGAAGTCGGTGTCCGGCGCGACCCGGCTGGTCGGCACGGCGCGCGGCGGATCCTGCGGATGCGCGCCGGACACCGGCTTGACCACCAGGTCCGGGTAGCGCTCGGCGAACTCGCGGGCGGCGCGCGGAAAGGTCGTGATCAGCGTCGCGGGCACGGGCAGGCCGCATCTCTGGGCGAGACGCAGCTGCCATGGTTTGTGCCGGGCGCGGCGCGCCGCGTCGGGCTGGTTCATCCAGCGCGCGTCCGAGCCCCGCAGCATGCCGTAGAGCGCCTGGGCGGCCTCCTCGGTGAGCCATGCGGACGGCTGGGCCGCCCGCGCGGCCGGGACGCCCGGGCGGCGTACCCACACGGAACGGAGCCCCCCGATGCTCACCAGCCGCCCCCCGGCGGACAGATGACCGCGGAACCGGCCGTGCACGTACTCCCCCGACAGCGCGACGCCACCGGTCAGATCGGCGGGGTCGATGCGCACCACCGGAACCCCCGTCGCGTTCAGGTGCACGACCACCATGTCCGCGGTCACGTCCTCCTCGCAGGTGAGGATCAGTACGGTCATCTTCGGCGACCCGCGGTCAGTCGTCGAAGTGTGTCTTGGAGCCGGCGGTGGACGTGGTGGTGCCGAACTCTCTCAACAGGGCGAAGTCACAGGCCGCGACACGGCCGTCATGGAGCACGTTCAACTGCAGTCCGGCGTCGTACACGTACGGAACGGCAGCTTCAAACTCCACTGCCGGGCGCGCGTAGTTGAGCGCGAACGGTTGCATCGTCTCTCCCTCGTCGGTACTGCGCCGATCAAGCGGCGCCCGGGGGCGCGGCCGCCCGGTACGCCGACGTGTTTCGGCTTCCAGAGACTTATACGAATCGAACGGGTGGTTGGTTTCCTTACTTTCCGTAGTTATTTGGCCGGTTGCTGATCCGGCCGGTGTGCCGTACTGCGCTCCCGTTCGCCGAGGGAGCCGCGGACGGTGCGCAGAGCGAGCAGTAGGACGCCGATGTCGTCCAGGTAGACCGGGTCGGGCAGCAGGTCGGTGGGCAGCACGAGATAGAGCACCGCGCCCCAGAAGACCCAGCGCGGCCCCGTGGGCAGGCCCGCGTGCCGCAGATCGCGCCGGGTCCGGACCAGCCGCACGAGGACGGCGACGGCGAAGACGAGGACGACGGCCGCGAGAACCGCCGCCAGGATGATCACCTTTGTGGTCGTATCCACGAGTTGCCCTCCTCATGGCGTGCCGCGGCACGGGGTGTCCCTAGCTGGTTTCCCGTTTCCGGCGGCTGTATTGCGGCCGGGCCCGACATGTCGGCGAGTCGGCGGATTTTCCGTGCGCGTGGCCATCCCCGTGGCTCACACGAGTGGCACGGGGTGACGGGGACGCCCGGTGATGGTCAGCGTAACGCCGCTCGTCCGCGCACGAACGAACCCGCCATGCCCAGCGAGCCGAACGGGTGCGCCGAGACCACCGTCGTGACCGGCACGTACCCGGTGCGGCAGACGAGCGCACAGCCCGCCGCAGACCCGTACGCCACAGACCGGACGGGGTACTCCGAGCCCGCCGCGGCCGGCCCCGGCCGCAGGAAGCGGCCGTGAACGCCGGGGTCATGCCGGCGAGCCGCCTTCCGCGCACGGCGATCGAACAGATCGTCAGCATCCCGGCCGGGTGTGAACAGCAGTTCACGCAACCGGGCGCCCGTGGCGTGGTGGGCCGCGTTGCCGGTCGCGGCGGCCGTCCCGACGATGCCGACCTCCCCGATCCCCTTGCTGCCCACCGGGTTGACACACGAGTCCTCCTCGTCGCACCAGAGCGCCTCGATCTCGGCGACGTCGGCGTGCACGGGTACGTGATACGACGCCAGATCCGACTCGGTGAAGTCACCGGACGCGGCGTCCATGGTGCTGCCCTCGGTCAGCGCCATGTCCGAGCCCATCGTCATGCCGCCGGCGAACGGGGAACGCGCGGTACGGACGTTGAGGATGCGGCCGGCCGTGTACACCCCGAGAAGCCGGCCGACCCGCACCTCGCCGGTGACCGTGTCCACGGTGACCTCGGCGAAGTGCGCCCCCGAAGGCATGCCGTGCGAAGGAATGCGACCCGTGCGCCGCACGTGGGAAGGCGCTACCGCTCCGACACCACGTGCTGGGCGGTGGCGCCCTTCTCGTCACCGGCCGTGATCGCGGGACGCTTGACCTTGAAGCGCTCGAATGTCCGTGTGAGCTGCTGGAGCGGGGACACCGCGGGCGGACCGGACGGCTGCGGTCCGACGGGTGCGATGCCCGCGGACTCCTGGTAGGCGGACAGGGCCTCGTGGGCGCTTTCGGCCGCCTCCCGGTACAGGTCACGGGACTTCGTCATGGCCTCCAGGGCCTCGGCGTACATGACCACCAGAGCGCGCTGACGTTCCAGTTCCTCCTCGAGCGTCAGCAGGTGCCAGTCCTCCCGCAGCGCGGTCAGGGCGTCCTCGGCGCCGTCGGGCAGGGGCCTCGGGAGCGCGGCGAACCGCGTCACGGCGTCGACGAGGTCGGCCGGTTCGGAACCGTCGAGGAAGACCGCGCGCACGGAGAAGTCCTGGGCGTCGTAACCCTCCGGCGCCGGGACACCGGGCAGCACCACCGCTCCACCTCGGGGCACCTGCACGCCGAAGTCCCGCAGGGCCCAGTTCAGGCCGCGCAGCTGCTGCGGGGCGGCGTGATGCTCCACCACACGGTGGCGCAGGCCCGGAGGCAGCCACCGCGCCAGCGGTGTACGCCCCCGGTCGTCGGTGGTCATGGCCTCGTGGACGACCACGTGGATGTGCCATCCGCCGCGCACCGCGTTCCTCAGCAGGCGGCGGGTCTCCTTGTCGTCCCGGGGCAGCGGATTGATCTCCCCCAGGGCCAGTCGGGTGCCGGGATCCTGCTCCCAGGCGGTGTCCGGCTCCTCCGGCCAGAACAGGGCGGTGGGGGAGGGCCACGCCGCGTCCCACGGGGCTTCGGCCTCGGCGACCAGGACCCACTCCTGCCCGGGCACGTCGCCCGCGGCGGGCTTCACGCTCAGTCGGGCGCGCACGGTCACGTCGTCGCCGGCCCGCCAGCGCGCCTCGAAGATCCGCTCCGCCAGGGCGGCGCCGTCTTCGGGCAACTCCAGGAAGTCGTCGATGGCGTGACTGTCCTTGCGCTGCTGCAGCGAGCGCCGGAGAGCGTCTTCCGCGGATCCCGAGGCGTGGCGGCCGCGCGCCGGCCACACCGTGGCGGGAGTCATGGAGCGGGCGGTGAGGGAGGTCTGCATGGGTCCATCTATGAGCGGGGGTACGTGCGTCTGCCAGTATCGTCGCCGCGGGCCGTTGGGTGCTACCCGGGGTCGCACCTGGCTCCGTGCGCCGGTGACGTACGTACTTACGAGTCATCACCTCCCCGGTCCGGTCGCGGCTCACGCCCCTGGGCGGCATCGGTCACGCCCGACTCCTCGGCGGTGTCCTCATCGCCGGGCCGGGGCGTCCCCCGGCCGCCGGCCTGGCCGCCGCTCGTGGTGCCGTAGCCGCCGGGAACGCCGGGAACGCTGTCCGCGTCGGCCTGCTCGCGGCTGATGTGCCGGGTGGCGCGCACCCCGGCACGCCGCTGCGGATGCGGATAGCTGAAGGGGCGGGCGGCAGCCCGCTCCGCCTCGGCGTTCTCCACCTGCTGGGTCCGGTCGTCGTCTTCGGTGTCGCCGTTGGTCATGCGGACCGCGTACCCGTACGGGGCCGTGCCATGTGAGGTGACGGCAGTGCCAAGGGGTGATCGGGCGGCGCGATGCGGTACCGGACCGTGTGACGCGGCGTGCGGCAGCGCCCTCGGGTGGGTGTGGGACGTGCGCGGGATGTACGCCTTGCGCGCGGGGTGTGCGCGCCGCGCGCACACCGGCGGATCTCACGCGTGGCCCACCCACCGGTGCGGTCCCGACAATGGTGCGCACGAGCAGGACCCGCCCGTCATCCGCATCGGGGCGGGTCCTGCTCGCTCCGCGAGGGGTGACGGGCCACCGGTCCCGGCTCGCAGACCTCACCGGCGAGCCGGAGGCGGAGAGAGCCTGGCGCGGGGCTCTCGCAGGCCGGGAAACAGGGCTTGGACGTGCTCGGGGTCCGGCGAGACGAAGACTCCTTCCGCCGCTACCAGGACCGTGGCGGGGTGTACTTCGGTGGTGATCGAGCCGGCCACGTACACCTTGCGGTCCTCGGTGCCCGTGACGTGGGCGGGCAACCGGAGCGGGGATTCCAGCGGCACGGGGCGGTGATAGCGCATCTGCAGGGAGACGGTCATGCCCGGCGTCCCCACGGCGGCGCACGCCCAACCCACTACCCAAAGATGTAACTAGTGTAATAGTCGGGGCGGTCGGGGGAGAGGCAGATCGATCCGGTGGGGCCGCCGGAGGCCAGCCGCCCCTGCGCATCATGCCTGCCGGGGCGGGGACCGGGTACACGGTCTCAGCACTGACTGTGCTGACGAAGGAGAGGGGACCGGGGGAGTGGCAGTGAAGGCGATGGGGTGGGCGCACTCGTTCCGTATGTCCGAAGGCGTCCGCGCCGGACGGGAGTGGACGCGCGAGCGGCTCGACTCCCTGCCGTGGGCCGCTGACGAGCCCGACACGGTGGACGGCATCGTGCTGGCCGTGTCCGAGCTGATCACCAATGCGCACATCCACGCGCACAGTGACGCGCACCTGGTCCTCACGTGGGACGGCGACTGCCTCCATGTGAGCGTCCACGACGAGGACCCGACGCTGCCGCGTCAGCGCGAACCCGAGCCGGGAGAGGTCTCCGGCCGCGGGGTGTCCATCGTGCGGCAGCTCGCCGACGAGTGGGGGATCAGCTGCCGGCGGCACGGCAAGACGGTGACGGCGTGCTTCCGTCCCGCCCACCCCGACGGCGGTTCTGACGCCGGCGCAGACCGGTAGGACCGCGGCGGCGGTCGACTTCTGCTCACCCGGTGAGGATCGCTTCCGAAGGGAGTGTCGTGTACCTGGCACGTGGATCGAATGACGACCCCTACGTCTGGCTCTGGGTCCTGGGGGCTCTCGCGCTGTACGCGCTGATCAGCTACGGACTGGCCTACCGCGCCCGCTCCCGGCGCGGCTCCGCACACCCGGCTCATGACGCCCTGCACGACCTCAAGGACCGCGAGGATCCGCAACCGCCCGAGAACCGCTTCTTCAGTCGCCTGATCATGCTGGGCGGGGCGGGGCTCACCGGTCTCGTCGCCTACCTGACCAGTGGCGCCCTGCGCGTCCTGACGGTGGGGCTCACCGTCGTGCTGGCGGTGGCCGTCTGGGCGTACTACGACCACCGCACGCAAACACGAGCCGCCGCCCAGCGCTGAGGCGGACCGGGTCCCCTCGACCTGGGCGGGAGGGCCCGCAGGCGGTCAGTCCGTCCCGGGGTGGTTGCCGGGTCCGTCGACCCCGGGGGACAGCGGAGTGGGGGACAGTGCGCTGTCCTCCTCCCCGGGCTCCAGAAGGGTGTCGGCCGCGCCGACGATGAGGGGGTCGGGTGAGCCGACCGCCTCGGGGTCCTTGCTGGCGTAGTCGATGCGCGACAGCAGACTGCGCATGGTCTCGAGCCGCGCGCGCCGCTTGTCGTTGCTCTTGACCACGGTCCAGGGGGCGTGTGCGGTGTCCGTGGCGCGGAACATGTCCACCTTCGCCTCGGTGTAGTCGTCCCAGAGGTCCAGCGAGGCCAGGTCGGTGGGGGACAGCTTCCACTGGCGCACGGGATCGACCTGCCGGATCGCGAAGCGTGTGCGCTGCTCGGAGCGGGACACGGAGAACCAGAACTTCACCAGCAGGACGCCGTCGTCGACCAGCATCCGCTCGAAGGCCGGACACTGGTCGAGGAACAGCTTGTACTCGTCCTTGGAGCAGTAGCCCATCACGCGCTCGACGCCGGCCCGGTTGTACCAGGAACGGTCGAAGAAGACGATCTCCCCGGCGGTCGGCAGATGCGCGATGTACCGCTGGAAGTACCACTGGCCCGACTCGCGCTCGGTGGGCTTGTCCAGGGCGACCACGCGTGCGCCACGCGGGTTGAGCCGCTCGATGAACCGCTGGATCGTGCCGCCCTTGCCCGCCGCGTCACGTCCTTCGCACACGACGATCACCCGAGCGCCGGTGTCCTTGACCCATCTCTGGAGCTTCAGCATCTCTATCTGCAGGACCCGCTTGGCCCGCTCGTACTCCTTGCGGCCCACCTTGCGGTCGTACGGATAGTTCTCCTGCCACGTCCGGATGGGGCGCCCGTCTCCGTCGAGCACGATCGGCTGCTCGCGTCGACTGTCGTCCACGGTCAGTCCGTCCAGCAGTTTGTCAGCGTCGTCGGCGTTCATCACGCGGCTCCCCGCTCGGCTCGTTCGGTAGGCGACGGCCATCGGGTGCCCCGCTCGGGCCCTCCCATGTGAAGAGCGGCGGACCGGTGCCCGGCGGGGACTGCGTACCCGGCGTGTCCGCGGTGATCAAGGCAGGTCCGGGGTCTCCACGGGCACCCGCGCCCGGGTCGAGGAGCTGTCGGCCGCTACGTCCGGCGCACGCAGCTGCGGGCAGCGTCCCCGCCGACCGGTTCGACCATGAGCCGCTCGACGCCCGAGGGCCGCGCAGCCGCTCGCGGACGCCGAGGCCGATGAGGGGGAAGCGTCGGCTCAGAGCGCGGTGCCCGTCTCCTCGGCCAGCACCCGCACGAGCCGGTCCTGGAACGCCGTGTCATGGACGGCGCGATGCGGCTCCAGCCGGCGGCCGTGGTACCAGTACCCACCGGTGATCAGGGCCTCCGGTGCGTCGCTCGACGCCAGCCACTCCTGGGTCTGGTGGCCGAGCGCCAGGTCGTCCGGCGCGCTCGGCCCGCCCATCCTCGTCGGTACCCACCCGGGATCCACGGCGTTGCTCAGCACCCCGGGGCGCAGCCGGGCCACCACGGCCGCGAGCGTCGTGACGAAGAGCTTGCTGTCGGCGTACGACCCCGCGCTCTCGCCCCGCCAGTCGACCCCGTCCAGCGACGGACGGCCGCCGAGATGCGAGTTGCTGCTCAGGTACACCAGCCGGCGCGGCCCCCGCAGCAGGGCGGTCAGCAGATACGGCGCGACGACGTTGACCGGCATGACCGCCGGTCCGCTCCATACCCCGGCGTTGTGGATGACGGCGTCGAGCGGCCGCGAGGCGTTCAGCTCGTCGGCGACCTTCCGTACGGCGTCACGGTCGGCGAAGTCGCCCACCACGAGCTGTGCCCCGCGACCGGACAAGTCGTCCAGGGCCGCCGCGCGCACCTCGTTCCGGGCGTGCACCACCACGTCGTGCCCCGCGGCCAGCAACGCATCCGCCGCGGCACGCCCCAGTCCGTCCGCGGAACCGGTCACCAGGATCCGGCTCACCGCTCCTCGCATGGAACTGCCTCCCTCTCGAGGTTCGCGTCCCGCGAAGAGACACGTACCAGATCACACAGCCGTTATCCCGGGTACCCCGGCGATCCGGTTGGTGTTGTTCTCGACGCGGTAGCCGGACATGCTTCCGTACGTGGTCCAGCCCCGGCGGGTGACCATCAGCCGGGAGGGGGGTGCCGCCGACCGACTGGCCCGGGATCTGGCAGTACACCAGCACCTCGCCCCCAGGAGTTGATCCGGCCGATGATCGTGGGGCAGTTCGTGGTGCTCGGCGCATGGATGCGGTTGCCCTCGTTGATGGCGCGGACGTTGACCCCGTCCGCCCGGACGCCGTACCAGCCCTTGCCGTGCGTCGGCTGCGGCGCTCGTCGAGGTGATGATCATGAGGGCGAGTGCTCCGGCAGCGGCCAGTGCCGCGGTCGCTCGCGCGGGTCATTCGCCGTATGAAGCCCCTCGGGTTCACCCTCGACGAGATGCGCTCCCTCCTGGAGGTCACCGACCGTCTCGACTCGGACGAGGAACCACCGCCCGGGGAGCGCGAGGAACCGCTGGACCGGCTGCGCGGCTTCGAGTGGGCCGCGCAGCAGCGGGTCGAGGACCTGCGCACGCGGTTGTCCCGGGCGGAGGAGTTCGCTGCCACGCTCGGGCGGCGCCTCGCTCGGTGTCCCGCACCCTGAGGTCCGCGCAGTCCTGCTCATGCCGCTCGGCACCTGGCTGCGCCCCGCGCACTCTGCGGGCGAACCACATCCAGTGCTCCGCGCCCCGCCGGGGTTCAGTAGCCGACGCGGAAGGTCGCGTCCTGCCGCTCGGTCGTCGTGGAGATCGGGTCGATGCGCAGGGCGTAGTCGGTGTGACGGATGTAGCGGGTCGGATTGTTGTGCGAGCGGAACGAGGACCAGCTCGCGTCCGCCAGGCCCGCCGTGCGGTGGAACGTCGCGTCCGCGGCGAACGTCGACGTGCCGTCGTTGGCGTCGAGGCGGAGCGCGTAGTTGTAGTGCCGCAGGTAGCGGGTCGGGTAGTTGACGGACCGGAAGGAGACCCCGGAGCTGTCGGCGAGTCCCGGGACCAGCGTCCACAGGGAATCCTTGTACGGCTCGATCGGGTACTCGTCGATACGTCCCAGGTAGTCGGAGTGGCGCACGTAACGGGACGGGAAGTTGTAGGACTTGAGCCGGTTCCACGTCGGCGCGCCCCACTTCGCCAGGAGGTTGCCGTACTCTGCGGCGGTGATCGTCGTGATGCCGCAGTGCTTGGAGTTGACCGGCTGGGTGTAGCTCTTCTGGTCGAGGGCCGTCCAGGTGCCGGAGGCGAGGTTGCCGGACTGCCAGGCGTAGAAGACACCGTTGGGCGTGTAGGTGTCGCCCCACAGCCACCAGGTGCCGGACGTCAGGGACTTCACCAGGGTCGGTGCCTCGGTGCCGCCGTGCGCCACGCCGGTGCTGAACTCGGTGAAGCTGCCGGGGGCCAGGGTGGTGGATCTGGCCCCGACCAGGGTCTGGTTCTTCTTGAAGTAGAGGTAGTTGTAGCCGTTCACGCCCACGGCCATGTCGCCGTCGATGACGTCGTATCCGGGGTCGAAGAAGACCTGCGGGGCGGAGGCGGTCACGAAGTCGGTCGTGTAGTTGACCATGATCACGTTGTGGCCGCTGGAGTTGACCGAGGAGTAGATCACCGCGTACTGGCGCCGGCCCGCGTCCCAGAACGCCTCGGGCGCCCAGCTGTGGGTGGCCATGTCGTGCAGTTTCAGTCGCCGGTAGCCGGTGAAGGTGCGCAGGTCGGCCGAGTCCCAGACGTGGATGTACTGGCTGTTGTAGTTCCAGTCGGTGCCCTTGAGGTCGGTGGCGAGCACGGCGAACGTGCCGTCCTGCTTGCGCATCAGGAACGGGTCGCGCAGCCCGAGCGCACCCGCGGTGGGGTGACCAGCGGGTTGTTCTGGTTGAGCGGCGTCCAGTTGAGCCCGTCGGGGCTGACGGCGAGGTGCAGGCCGTAGTCGGTGCCGTCACCGAGCTTGGTGGACTCGGTGAAGTAGACCATCGCGTACGCCGAGTCGGCGGCGTGGGCGGTGCCGGTGCCGAGGGTCAGGGCGAGCGGTACGGCGGCGGTCATGCCCAGCAGGCCGCGGCGGGAGAGGTGGGGGTTCGCGCTCATGGTCTTCTCCAAGGGGGAAGTGCGGGGAATGCCGATCTGCCATTGCTTCAAGGGCCGTTCGGAGAACCGTTCGAAAGGGGTCGGGGTATGCCGCACGCGCGTGTGCCGGTTCCTCGGCGGTGCCGTCACCGGTGTTGTCCGTCACGACGGTGGGCCACTCGACCCGGTGGGTGCCGGGCGCCGGTGACGCAGTCCCGGCCCGTCGCCACGTCCGGGCGTGCGTGCCCGGCTTCCGGAGGGAGTCGCCCTTCACCGCCCTCGATCGATATGTCGAACGACGTTCGTGGTGCCGGATGGGACCGTAGGGTGCGCGTAGCGCCACCGTCAATACTCGTGCTCGTCCCGGCGCCACGACCTCGACCGCAAGGAACCGGTGAACCGCCTCGCCGCCCTTGACCCGCCGTCAGGACGGCTTCGGCCACGGCGGTGCGTGCGTACAGCCCTGGGCGGTCGGCCCGGCGGGCCGTGACGAAGCCGGCGTGGCGCGGGGCCGTCGGGTGGCCGTCAGATGCCGGGGGACCCCGGTCATGGAGACCCGGTCCGGTGCGCCGGTTCTGTCCTGGTGGCCGGAGCATCCGGCTCGGCGAGCGGCAGGGCCCGCGTCAGGCCGGGGCGGGCGCCGCCGAGTACCCGGAGGTTCCGGCCGTCGCCCGGCCACGGGGTGTCTGCCCCGCGCAGGTCAGGAGCGCCCGGACTCTGCGTCCGGATGCCGCTGTCACGCGCCGGGCCGGCCCTGGATCTGCAGGCCGGGGCGGCGGCGGTGCACCGTCACGTACGACAGGCCGCTCTCGCCCGCGGCCATGCTGCGGACGCTGCCGTGCGGCAGCCAGACCAGGCTGCCGGGTTCCAGCGGGCTCGGTCCGGCCGCGGAGCCGAGGGTGCCGTCGCCGGCGACGACGAGCAGGAGGACGTCGAGGTCGGGTTCGGCATGAGCGTCGATGGACGTCCGGGGCGGGACGCGGATGAGGTTGGCGTCCAACTGGCGGCCGGTCTCGGCCAGGCGCCACAGGGCGCCGGACGATGCCGGGTCGGACGCGGCGAGTGAGGCGGTGTTGCACAGGACCCGCGGAACGGGAGCGTCGGCAGGGCCGAGGGGCGCCTGAGGGTCAGTCATGAGTCGTACCACCATCCGATATGGGCCTGCCCCGGGCAGGTTCACCCGCACGGCAGGCGATCCGCCGTTCACGGGCGGATACACGAAATAGCTGGCATCGGCCGCGTCCGTCAAGGCGGGCGGTCGCGTCAGCGAACCGGCGCGAAGGGGAGCACGGATGAATGTCGCAGGCGCGGTGACGGCTGCCGTCCCGTTCGTGTGGCTCGGAACGGTGCTGGAGATCTCCTTCCTGTGGGCGCCGCTGAAGTCCCGGGCGCGCGGTGTGGCCGTGCCCTGGGCCTCGGTGTCGGCCGGCTGGTTCTCCGGGCGCTCAACCGCGTCGAGGCGGTGTTCGCCGTCGCCGTCACCGCGGCGGTCAGGGCCGGTGACCCTCCTGTGTCCGGTCCTCGTGCCGGCCGGTGGCGCGGTGGTCGTGCCGGCCGCGCGCCTGCTCGTGATCCGGCCGGTTCTCAACCGCCGCTCCGACCGGATCCTCGCCGGTGAGGACCTGCCCCGGTCGCGAGCCATCTCCTCCGCATCGCGGCCGAGGCGGTCAAGGTCCTCGTGCTCCTCACCCTGGGCGTCAGTGCCCTCATGGCCTGAGGGCGTTCCTGGCGAGGGTCACCCGTGCCAGCGGACCGGTCTCCCGCGGTGCGTCACTCGTCGTCGGAGGTGGTGGTGGGGCGCGTCCGCCCGGGCTCCGGTACCTCGCCCTGCTGTGCGCGGGCGTGGAGCACGTCGCCGATGAACAGGTCGTACACGAGTACGCCGATCACGCCGCCGACGAGCGGCCCGACGATCGGGATCCACCAGTAGTCGCTGAAGGCACCTGACAGGCTGCCCGGAAACGCCAGGTCCTGCCATCCCGCCATCCAGGTGAACAGGCGCGGGCCGAAGTCACGGGCCGGGTTGATGGCGTACCCCGCGTTCGCGCCGAAGGACATGCCGATGGCGGCCACCACGAAACCGATGATCAACGGGCCGAGATTCGCCTTCACGGCCGTGTTGCGCAGGTCGATGAGGGCCACCACCAGCATGACCAGGAAGGCGGTGCCGACCACTTGGTCGATCAGCGGACCCCAGATCCCGCCGTTGAAGTACGGCGCCGGGAACGTGGCGAAGATCGAGAACGAGGCGAGGGTGTGGCCGTTGGTCTTGGGCCCCTCCATGGCGGCGTCGAAGGCGTTGATCGCATCGTGGTACACGGCGTAGACCAGGGCCGCTCCGGCCAGGGCGCCCAGTACCTGGGACACCCAGTAGGGCACGACCTTGACCCAGGGGAACCTGCGGCGGACGGCGAACGCCAGGGTCACCGCCGGGTTGATGTGCGCGCCGCTGACACCGCCGGCCACGTAGATGCCGAGGATCACGGCCATGGCCCAGCCCCAGGTGATCAGCAGCCAGTCGCCGGCGCCGAGGAAGAAGACGGTGGGTCCTTCGGTACGCCCCGAGCCGGGCAGCGCCGCGACGGTCATCGCCACCACGCCACATCCGAAGGAGATGAGGATGAACGTCCCCAGGAACTCCGCCAGGCACTCGCCCGCCAGACCTGCGCGGTGTCTGAGCCTCGAGGATTTCACCAGAGGCTTGATCTCCACTGCCATGTGATCTCTCCCTGGGGTCGCCGCGTCCCGGTTGACGCGGGGTAATCACGTCGTAACCCGGCGCGAGAGCCGCGGCAACCGCAGGAGAGCCTTGAGGTGGCGCTCTCGCTCTCCCCCCGGACGGCTCGCTCGCCCTGCCCGCTGGACGAGCGGGCTCCGGCGCGTGCGCCTCCTGGCGATCCTCAGCCGCTCTCGCACCATCTGCTGCCGGTGGTCGGCGTCGCGCACGTCGGCTGTCTGCACGGCGCCCGCATCCTGGGTCTGTCCAAGCCGGCGCGTGTCGTCGAGCACTTCGCCTGCCGGGCCCAGGTGCAGGAACGCCTGACCAGGCAGGTCACCGACTGGTTGCAGGCCCATCCGGAACCCAAGGGCGTCGGCGTGGCCATCGCGGCCGAGCACTCCTGCATGACGCTGCGCGGCTTTGGGCCACCGGCTCCGACACCCTGAGCTCCACCCTGCTCGGCCTGCTGCGCTCCGACGCGCGCTCCCGCGCCGAGTTCCTCGCCCTGACGGGGGTGGCCTCGCCGTAGCGGCGGGGCCCCGTGACGAGGCACGGCGGCACGGCGCCCGGGACCGTCGAGGGGACGGTCCCGGGCGCCGCGCACCAGCGGCTCAGCGCACCTCGCGGGCGTAGGGCGCGACCGTGATCCGGTCGATCAGCGGCGCGTACCGGGAGCGGAGCAGCACGCCCGGGAAAGTGTCCGAGGCGTAGGTGGTGCCGTCGAAGTTGGGCAGTTCCTCGGAGCGGAAGCCGACCGTGTTCTTCCCCTTCTTCAGCTGTACCGGGACGGTCAGCTCCCAGAAGTTGTTCTGGTGGAAGCTGTGCGGGAAGCCGACGCGCCGCGCCGTGCCGCCGTTGACACTGATGTCGGCGTGGCGGGCGAGCGGGTCGGGGTTGTAGTGGGTGGCTTCCGACTGCTCCGGGTTGGAGTAGCGGATGCGCAGCGCGTACAGCCCGGCCCGGTCGGCCGTGACGGTGAACGTCGCCGTGTTGTCGTTGCCGGGGGCGCCTCCGATGCCCGTGATCGCCGTGCCGTCGGTGGCGAGGGAGAGCGGGGCGAGCGCGGCCGAACCGGCGAGAGCGGCGTCTCCGGCCTCGTACGTGCGCACCGGCAGCGTGCCCTCGGACGGCGTGACCGTGAGGCGGTCGACGAGGGTCGTGGACGCGCCTGCCGTCACGGTGACCTTGTTGACACCGCCGGACAGGGAGACCGCCGCTCGGCTCCTGTTCCCGGCCAGACGCAGGACGTCATGGCCGTTCACGGAGAGCCGGGCGCCCGTGCCGCCGAGGGTGTCGACCCCGAGCGTGGCCTCGCCGTCGGCCGGTGAGTACACCCAGAAGGTGGCGCTCTGGCCCTTGGCGAGGCGCATCGCGCCCGAGCCGGTGGCCGCCGGCCTCGGCAGGTCGTAGACCGGGCGCGCTCCGCCGGCCGGCCAGGCCAGTTCTCCCTCGTACACCCGGGTGTCCGCCGAGGGGCGGGGGAGGGAGAGGGTGAGGCGGTCGACGATGGCGTCGCCCTTCGTGGCGCGCTTGCCGTCGGCACTCTTCGCGGCCAGCGTCAGGGTGTGCTTGCCCTTGGTCAGTTCGACCTCGGTGTCGGTGTGGTCCCAGACGACCCACTTGTAGCCGAGCGGCAGGTGCAGTTCCCGTTCGCTGCCGGCCTTGCCGTCGACGCGCAGGAAGACGTTGGTGGGGCCCTGTTCCCTGACCTTGTCGAAGGTGTTCAGGGAGTTGGCGAAGACGCTCAGGTCGTAGGTGCCGTCCTCGGGCACGTCCACGGTGAAGTCGAGTGTGACGTCCGAGCCGGTGCGCAGGCCGCCGACGTCGTGGCCGCCGGAGGTGTAGAACTTCGACACGTCCTTCGGTGAGCCCTCCGGGCCGTTCTTCGACCATCCGGAGCCGGTGTGCGCGGCGTCCTCCGCCTCGTAGGAGGACTGCCAGCGCACGGGCGGCGACTGCGTGCCCTTCGCCTCGCCGGCCGGACTGAGGACGACCTCGTAGGCCGAGGACTCCTTCAGCTTCGGCAGGGCGCCGTCGCCGAAGTCGAAGGCCACCGTGCCGTCGTCGCCGACCTTGAGATTCGACTCCGCGAGCAGCTTCGGGCCGGACGAGTCGCCGACCTGCCCGCTCCACTCGATCTCCCGCACCCAGGCGTGCACGCGCTCGCCGAAGACCTTCTTCGGGACGCCCGCGAAGGTGATGTGCCCCTTGCCGGTGGAGCCGCCGAAGACCAGCCGGGACTGCTTCCTTCTCTCGTCGAGGGTGGCGACGCCCTGCATGGTGTAGTTCTCGCCGGGGAACGGCGGGGTCACCTTCACCGTGTGCCCGCTCATCGAGGCGTACGCGTTCAGCAGCCACCACTGGCCGTTGCCGCGGCCCGACTGCACCGCGGAGTCGGAGAGGTTGCCGTCGATGTTCCAGTACGCGATGTCGGCGTCGACCTTGGACTCCTCGATCGCGGACACCCACTGGATCATCTGACCGGGCACGGAGGTGTGGTAGTTGAAGGCGTACTCGTTGATGTTGACGGGGAGTCGGGTGCCTTCGCGGTCGGTGCCCTTGAACAGATCCTTCTCCCAGGCCCGGTACGTGGCGACGCTCTGGCGCACCGCCTCCGGGTGGCTCAGCTCGTGCCAGGTGATGACCTGCGGGAGGGTGCCGGCGGCCAGGGTGTGGCCGAGGAAGCCCTTCACCTGGTCATACAGGACGCTGGTGTTGGGTCCCGCGATGCGGGCGTCGGGCATCTTGCCCTTGATGAGCTTGTAGGTGTCGTCCCAGGCGGCGAAGAAGGCGTCGGGGTCGCTGAGCCAGCTGACCTTGTCGTAACTCCACTCGCCGGTGCCGAACATGTTGCCCTCGGGCTCGTTGAACGGCACGAAGACGATGTTGTCCCGGTACCGCTGCGGCAGCTTGAGGACCTGGTCGACCTGCTCGGCGATCTTCTCCTTGTAGAGCTTGAGCTTCTCCGCGGGGGTGTCGCCCGGCCACTGGTACGGGAAGCCGCGGTGGATGTCGGTCATGTAGATGTACACATCACCGTCGGTGGAGTCGGCCAGCGGCTTGACCACCTCCAGGGCGTCGGCACCCGGGTGCTGCGGTCCGTCCTGCGCCTTGGTGGAGACCGTGCGCAGGCCCATGCCCTCCATGAGGTTGTTGGTGGGGACGTCCGGCCCGTACACGCCGTACAGGGTGCCCGAGGCGCCGCCGTGGAAGGCGCCGGTGTTCGAGCCGAGGTCGACGGTGAGCTGCCCCTCGCGGATTACCGTGACGGTGGCCTTCACCGCGCGCCCGGCCGCGGTTCCGGCGACCGTGAAGGTGCCCGGCGCGGCGTACTTGTCGGAGGGGACGGCGTCCCAGGTGATGGGGGTGTCGCGGTCGTAGCCGTCGGAGAAGGAGGAACGGACGGCGGCCGGCAGGGACGGGGCGGTCCCGCTGGTGGTACGGACGTCGAACGACGTCCGTGTGAGCTCTTGGACGGTCGGCACGGCACCGACGGTGCCGGCCACCTGCTCGGGGCTCAGTGCCGTGTGCCACACCGTGAAGTCGTCGATGGCGCCCTTGAGCAGCGGGTCGGGGTAGAGGGACTTGCCTATGCAGCCCGCGGCGGTGGCCGAACCGTCCAGCAGGTCCCCCGCCTTGATGCCGGTCGCGGTGGAGGAGACCGCCACGCCGTCGAGGTAGGTGGTGAGCCGGCCGGCGGTGGTGTCCAGGGTGACGGTGACCGTCCGCCACTCGTTCGCGGGCAGGCTCGCGTAACCGCGGATCTGGGCTTCCGCGCCTCCGCCACCGGTGGTCACGGAGGTCTGGAACACACCTCCGCCGTTGTACGGGGTGACGAAGAGGTACTTGGTGGTGTCCGTGCCCAGGTCGAAGATCCGCTGCCAGGGCGACGTGTCACCGCTCCACTTCACCCGGGCGGAGACGGTGAGGTCGCTCGTCCCGGCGATCACCTGGCGGGGCAGGCGGACGTACGCGCCCTCGGAGGCCGGGGCGCCGCCGGGCAGGGACAGTGCCTTGCCTCCGGCCGTGCCGTCGACCGACCGGGCGGTGGAGCCGTTCACCAGGGTCGCCGTCAGGCCGTTGCCCGAGCTGTCCGTGATCTTCCCGGAGGTGAGGTCGTCCTGGTCGAAGGAGTAGTGGGCGGCGGGCTGGGGTGCCTCGGCGGCCTGCGCGGGGGCGGCCGGTGCGGCGAGCAGACCCGCCCCGAGGGTCAGCGCCACGGCGGCCGGGGCCCGGCGCCGCGTGAATCTGTCAGCGGATGGCATGGATGGCGTCCTCAGTCGTCGTGTCGTCGCTGCGGCGCGCAGCGGTTCTGGTCGGCACGTGCGTCGAGCCGGTTCGATCCCTCGTGCGCGCGGGGGCAGGGGTCGTGGGGCGGATGCGTGGCTTCGCGGACGGGGGCATGAGGTGTGCCGCACCGCTGCCTGAAGGGATCGCAGTGTCGAACCGGTTCGCGAAGCTAGCACCGGGTCTCTCGGCGGACAATCCCTGCGACACGAGGATCTTGGCGGGACGCCCGATCTCAGGGAAGTGCGGCACGGATGTTGACAGGAGTCCGGGCAGTTCCTACCTTCCTGCCAAGCGAACCGGTTCGACGAACTAGGAGTTGCCGTGAACATCGGTGAGATCGCCAAGCGTGCCGGTGTCTCGCGGAGCACCGTGTCCTACGCGCTGAGCGGCAAGCGCCCGGTCTCCGAGGACACCCGTCGGAAGATCCAGCAGGTCGTCGACGAACTGGGTTACCAGCCCAGCGCCAGCGCCCGCGCCCTGGCCAACGGGCGGACCAGCACGATCGGCCTCGTCTTCCCGCCGGCCGGAAACCACTACACCGGAATGCAGCTGGACTTCATCGGCAGCGTCGTGGAGGCCGCCGCGGCCTACGACTACGACGTGCTGCTGTCACCGAGCGGCGTGGACAGCGACCGCTCGTTCCAGCGGCTGCTGGGGGAGCGGCGGGTCGACGGCGTCATCCTGATGGAGATCAGGCTGGAGGACGACCGGGCCGATCACCTGGCCGCCCTGGACTTCCCGGCCGTCGCCATCGGCCGCACCGCCCGCCCGGAGAACGGCTGGTGGGTGGGCCTGGACCACACGGCCCTGGCCGCGGCCTGCGTCCACCACCTCGCGGACCTCGGCCACCGCCGGGTCGCCTTCGTCAACCGGCCGGAGCAACTGCTGAAGGCCGGGTACGAGTCGGCACACCGTGGCCTGGACGGATTCACCAAAGCCGCGGCCGAGCGCGGGCTGACCGTCCGCACGTACTGCTGTGGCGACGACGCCGCCTCGGGCCAGGCCTGCCTGGAGCGGATCCTGCACGACGACCCGGAGACCACCGCCCTGGTCACGCTGAACGAGGCCGCACTGGGCGGTCTGTACCGGGGGCTGGCCCGGGCCGGCCGCCATGTGCCGCGCGACTTCTCCGTCACCGGAGTGGTGGCGAGCCGGTGGGCGGAGACGGTCACCCCGCAGCTCACCGCCGCCGACGTACCGGCGGAGGAGTTGGGCCGGCGCGCCGTCGACCTGCTCGTGGAACGGCTCGACCAGCCCGGCGCCCCCGCCCGGCACCACCTGCTGACACCCCCCATCTCGCTGCGGGCCAGCACCGGGCCCGCCTCCGGCTCCCAGCGGCCCTGACACCGGCCGCCCCTCCCTCCCTCTTCTTCTCCGAGCACGCCCTCCCCCTCACCGCCTCCCTCCGGTGTGCCCGCTCCCCTCATGCCGCCCCTGCCACGGCACCCCTGTGCCAAGAACGAAGGAACCCGCCATGCGCACCTCCTCCAGACGGCGCCTCGCCGCAGTGACACTCTCGACGGTCCTCGCCGCCGCCGGCACCGCCTGCTCCTCCGGCTCGGGCAGCACCGGCACCAAGGGCGCGGACAGCGGCACCTACACCATCTGGGACCCCTACCCGCAGTTCGCCAAGGGCTCGGCCTGGGTGAAGCTGCTGGACGCCTGCGGCGCCGAGGCCGGTGTGAAGGTCAAGCGGACCGGCTTCGACACCAGCGACCTCGCCAACAAGACGCTGCTCGCGGCCCAGCAGGGCAACTCCCCGGACGTACTCATCGTCGACAACCCGGTGGTGTCGACCCTCGCCGAGGCGGGCGTGCTCACCACGACCGGCGACAACAAGCTCGACACCTCCGCCGTGGACCCCAACCTCCTAGCCGCCGGCCAGTCGGGCGGCAAGACCTACGGCACCCCCATCGGCGCCAACACCCTCGCGCTCTACTACAACAAGAAGGTCCTGAAGGAGGCCGGCGTCGACATCACCTCCGTCAAGGACTGGAAGTCGCTGACGGCAGCCCTGGACAAGGTCGAGAAGGCGGGCAAGAAGGGCATCACCTTCTCCGCGATCGGCACGGAGGAGGGCAGTTTCCAGTTCCTGCCGTGGTTCTGGGGCTCCGGCGCGAAGCTGACGGAACTCGACTCCGCCCAGGCCGTCTCCGCGCTGTCCCTGTGGAAGAACTGGCTCGACAAGGGCTACGCCCCCAACTCCGTGCTCAACAACACCCAGACGACCAGCTGGCAGGAGTTCGCGAGCGGCGACTACGCCTTCGCCGAGAACGGCACCTGGCAGCTCGCGGCCGCCAAGAAGGCCGGACTCGACTACGGAGTCCTGCCCATACCCGCCTCCGGCGGAGGCGCCGCCGCGGCCCCGACGGGCGGCGAGTTCGTCACCGTCCCCGTCCAGGGCGACACCGCCCGCTACACCACCACGAGCAAGCTCACGAGCTGTCTGACCAGCACGACCAACCTGTACGACACCGACACCACCCTCTCCTACGTCGCTCCCACCGACGAGGTCCGCAAGAAGCAGGTGGCGGCCGACCCCGCGCTCACGCCGTGGGTCGACGCGGTCAAGGCGGCCAAGGGCCGCACCAGCGACGACCTGGGCACCAAGTACCCCAAGATCTCCGAGCAGATGTGGAAGGCCGTGCAGTCCGCGCTCAGCGGGTCCACGTCGCCCAAGGACGCGCTGACGTCAGCCCAGGCCGCGGTCAAGTGACATGGCACCGATGAAGCAGACCATCCACCCGCCGGACCACCGGTCCGTGCGGCCCCGGAACGGGGCGGCCCACGCCGCCCCGCCCCCGGACCGCACCACGACCCGCCGCCGGCCGGGCTCCCCGCAGTGGGCGGCCTGGGCCTTCCTCACCCCGGTGACGCTCTACCTCGTCCTCTTCTACGCCTATCCGCTCTACCGCAACCTCGACCTGAGCCTGCGCGACTACACCGTCCGCTCCTTCGTCCGGGGCGATGCGCCGTTCACCGGCCTGCAGAACTACCAGAAGGTCTTCGACGACCCGACCTTCGCTCCGGCCCTGCTGCACACCGTGGTCTTCACCGGCGTCTGCCTGGCCTTCCAGTACGCCATCGGCCTGGCCCTCGCCGTCTTCTTCAACCAGCACTTCCGGCTGTCGGCGACCTTGCGGGCCCTGTTCCTCGTCCCCTGGCTGCTGCCGCTGATCGTGTCGGCCTCGACCTGGTCGTGGATGCTCAACAGCGAATCCGGCATCGTCAACGCGGCGCTGCACGCCGTGGGCGCCGACCCCGTCAACTGGCTGACGTCACCCTCCTGGTCGCTGACCTCGGTGATCATCGCGAACATCTGGATCGGCGTCCCGTTCAACCTGGTCGTGCTCTACAGCGGCCTGCAGTCCATCCCGGCCGGCCTGTACGAGGCGGCGGCCCTCGACGGGGCGGGGCCCTGGCGCCGCTTCTGGAGCATCACCTTCCCCCTGCTGCGCCCGGTCTCCGCGATCACCCTGCTCCTCGGGCTGGTCTACACGCTGAAGGTCTTCGACATCATCTGGATCATGACCAAAGGCGGCCCGGCCGACGCGTCCACGACCCTCGCCACCTGGTCCTATCAGCTCGGCTTCGGCAACCTGCTGCCCGCCTTCGGACCGGGCGCGGCCGTCGGCAACCTGCTGGTGGTGGCCGCCCTGGTGTTCGGCCTGGTCTACACGAGGGTCCAGCGAAAGCAGGCGTACTCATGAAAAGCCGACGCACCTGGGGAAAGACGACCCTCGGCATCCTGCTGACCGCGATCATGCTCTTCCCGGTCTACTGGATGCTCAACGTGTCCCTCACCCGCGACCAGGACATGCGCAAGTCCCCGCCCGGCCTGTTCCCCGTCCACGGCACCCTGGCCGGCTACCGCACCGTCCTCGACGAGCAGCTGCCCTACCTCGCCACCAGCCTGGCCATCGGCCTGGGCACCGTCACCTTGACCGTGGCCCTGTCCGCCCCGGCCGGCTACGCCCTGGCCAAACTGCGCCCGCGCGGCGGAGGAGTGCTGAGCTTCCTCCTGCTCGCCGCGCAGATGATCCCCGGCATCATCATGGCGATGGGCTTCTACGCCATCTACCTCCAGCTCGGCCTGCTCCAGTCCGTCCCCGGCCTGATCGTCGCCGACTCCACCCTGGCCGTCCCCTTCGCGGTGCTCATCTTCACCGCGTTCATGTCCGGCATCCCCGGGGAACTGCTCCAGGCGGCCCGGACGGACGGCGCCGGCCCGGTGCGCACCTTCTGGTCGATCGTCCTGCCGATGAGCCGCAACGCCGTCGTCACGGTGTCGCTCTTCGCGTTCCTGTGGTCCTGGTCCGACTTCGTCTTCGCCAGCACGCTGGTCAACGGCGGGGCGCACGAGCCGATCACGCTCGGCATCTACCACTACATCGGCAACAACAACCAGGAGTGGAACGCCATCATGGCCACCGCCGTCGTGGCCTCGCTGCCCGCCGCGGTCATCCTCGTCCTGGCCCAGCGCTATGTCGCCGCCGGCGTGACGGCCGGCGCGGTCAAGGACTGACCCACCCTGCTCGAGAAACGAGTGACCTTTCATGACCGCCGACCATTCCGGCCCGGCCTTCTCCGTTCAGGACATCCCGTTCAGCACGTACGGATCCTGGTTCGGCATCTCGCCCGTGGTGGCGGAGAAGACGTACGCCGAGGATCTCCACCTCGTCTCCCACCAGAACGGCATGCACGCCGTTCTGCGCCTGACACCGCTGGACCCCGTGACGGGTGACCGGGCCGAGACCCGCGTGGAGGCGAGACCGGGCCTGCTCAGCTGGATCGGCGTGGGCGGACGCGTCGACCTCGCCTACGAGTCGCCGGACACCGTACGGCTGCGCGGGAGCGGCCTGGGGATCGCCGTACGAGCGGCCGCTCAGATCCTGACACCGTTCAGCGGAACCTACTTCTTCCACGACGCCGCCGCCGACGCCCCCGTGTTCACGTCCTACGAGACCGGACGCCGGTACCGCGTCACCGTGCTGTCCGGCACCGCCGACATCGCCGGAGCCCAGGCGCTGGGCAGTGCCGAACGCGGTCTCGCCACCACCGCGGAGACGGGCGGGACCTGGGAGATCGCGATCGAGGAACTCGACGCGGCTCGCCCGCCGTACACGTCCGCGGCGGCCTTCGACGAGATCGTGGCAGCCGGGCGACGCGCGTTCACCCAGTTCGTGGACGCCGTCGCCCCCTGGCGCTCGTCCGCCACCCCGGCCGCCGAACTGGCCGCCTACGTCATCTGGTCGGCCACCGTACGCCCGATGGGCCTCGTCACCCGGCCCGCGGTGCTGATGTCCAAGCACTGGATGGACAAGGTGTGGAGCTGGGACCACTGCTTCAACGCCCTCGCGCTGGCCCCCGGTTGCCCGGAACTGGCCCGGGACCAGTTCGCGCTGCCCTTCGACCACCAGGACGGCAGCGGCGCCCTGCCGGACTCCGTGACCCACTCCGAGGTCCTCTACAACTTCGTCAAACCGCCCATCCACGGCTGGGCCTTCGGGCACCTGCGCCGCCGTCTGCCGACGCCCCCCGGCCCGGCCGACCTGGCCGAGGTCTACCACCGGCTGGAACGCTGGACGAACTTCTGGCTCACCGCCCGGCGCGCCCCTGGTGCCGCCTTCCCCCACTACCAGCACGGCAACGACAGCGGCTGGGACAACGCCACCACCTTCGACCCCGAGCGGGTGGTCGAGAGCGCGGACCTGTCCGCCTTCCTCGTCCTTCAGCTCCATGAACTCGCCGAACTGGCCAAGGAGTTGGACCGAACGGACGAGGCCGGGCGGTGGAAGCGGGCCGCCGAGGAGACCCAGGCGGCGTTGCTGGAGCACCTCTGGAGCGGCGACCGGTTCGTCGCCCGGGGCGTCGGCACGGGGGACACCTGGAGCAGCGCCAGTCTCCTCGACCTGATGCCGATCGTGCTCGGGGAGCATCTGCCGGGCGACGTCAGCGGCGCCCTGGCCGGCCATATCAAGGCGCACCTGACCCCCTACGGTCTCGCCACCGAACTGCCCACCTCGCCCCACTACCTCGACGACGGCTATTGGCGCGGCCCCATCTGGGCCCCCGCCACCGTCCTCATCGAGGACGGCCTGCGCCGCGCCGGCCACCACCGCCTGGCGGACGACATCAGCACCCGCTTCCGCGCCCTGTGCGAGAACCACGGCTTCGCCGAGAACTTCGACGCCCTCACCGGGACGGGCCTGCGCGACCGCGCCTACACCTGGACCGCGGGCAGCTACCTCCTCCTCGCGGAGGCGCACGTACGCCGAGGTGACCATGCCCTGACGTGAACGCCGGGGCATGCGCTCATGACCGGGCGAGCCGCTCGACCCGGTCGTGGAGGCGCTCCACATGGTCCTCGGACTCGGGCTTCATCAGGACGCTGCGGAGGATGCGTGCGCCGTCGGCGTCGGCGGTGATCTTCGGGTGGCGCGCGGTGAACGCGTCGCGGTCGGCCTTGAGGGTGCTCAGGAACACGGGGTCGGGTTCCGCCATGCCGTCGGCCAGGACCCGCGCGGACGCCGCGTCGACGGCGGTGAGGGCGGCGGGTTTCACCGCCGGGAAGTAGCCGACGATGTCCAACTCCGGCTGCTGGTACAGCTCCAGTGCGTCGGAGGCGGTGATCAGGTCGGCCCAGCGCAGGGCGGCCCGGCGGCCGGCCCCGAGGACGCGGCCGAGTTTGTCGGGGGTGGGCGGGAGGACCTGGAAGGTGAGCCACAGGGCGGCGGCCGAGGCGCCGGCGCGGGAGCACTCCAGGCTGATCTCGCCGAGGTGGAGCTCGCTGGAGGTGAAGTAGGTGTAGGGCGAGTCGTGCAGGTAGAAGCGGCCCACCTCGGGGTCGCGGAACAGGACGGCACCGCAGCCGTAGGGCTGGAGTCCGTGTTTGTGCGGATCGACGACGATCGAGTCGCACCGGGCGATCGCACGCCAGGGCTGGGAGGGGAGCCCCTCCGGTCCTTCGGCGCCGGCGAGCAGCGTGAAGAAGCCGCCGTAGGCCGCGTCGACGTGGAGCCGGACACCGTAGCGCTCCCTGAGGGGGAGGGCGTGGTGGATCGGGTCCACGGCTCCGAGGCCGGTCGTGCCGGCGGTGAGGACGACCGTGCCCACCTCTCCCGTCCGCAGGATGTCCTCGAGTGCGTCGAGGCTGATGCGCCCGCGGTCGTCGGTCGGGATCGGGTACCCCTTCATCCCCAGGACGTGGCACATGCGGCCGTGGGTGTAGTGGGCGTCGGCGCTGTAGGCGATGCCGCGGCCGGGGTGCAGCTCGCGGGCGACGAAGAGGGCCTCCAGGTTGGCGATCGTGCCGCTGGTGGTGAGGTGGCCGAGGTGGGTGTCGTAGCCGAACATCGTGGCCAGTCGGGCGACGGCCTCGCGTTCCATGCGGGCGGTGGCGGGGCCGCCGTCCAGCGCGTGGTTGTTGGGGTTGATCAGCATGGTGGTGAGGTGGCCGACGATCGCCGCCGGGTGCGGGGGCTTGAGCATCTGCCCCGCGTAGCGCGGGTGGAAGAAGGGATAGTTCTCCTTCAGTCTCCCGGTGAGCTCCTCGAAGGCGGCGGCGAAACGGTCGTCGTCGACGAGGAGGGACGGGTGCTGCTCGTAGGGACCGAAC
Organism: Streptomyces sp. NPDC092370; assembly: GCF_044755265.1. NCBI lineage: Bacteria > Bacillati > Actinomycetota > Actinomycetes > Kitasatosporales > Streptomycetaceae > Streptomyces > Streptomyces sp. NPDC092370. The sequence continues at coordinate 45,857 of NZ_JBIVQO010000011.1, forward strand.
GTGTCGGACCACTGGTTGATCGCGTCGTTGGCCCGGCCGAGCCAGTGCTGCAGGTCCACTGATCTCCCTCTCTTGCCGACGTACTGGGGTGGTGGGTGTCGACCATAGGAGGTAGTTGACTGCTCAGCAATTGATTGTTCAGTAATTGAGACGACAGTAGGTGAAGAAGCAGTAAAGTCGGCCGGGTGAACCCCGCGAAACGAGACAACGACGAAGCGGCCCGCGCCGCCGACAGCAGGCTCGTGCACGACTTCGGACTGCTGATCAAGGCCGCCACCCGCCTGGAACACCGGATCGACACGGCGCTGCGCAAGGAGTGCCAGGTCAGCCACACGATGTTCGAGGTCCTCATCCGACTCTGCCGGCACCCGGACGAGGAGATCTCACAGCGCAGGCTCGCCGACGACCTGACGCTCACCAGCAGTGGCATCACCCGGCTGATCGACCGCATGGAGGGCGCCGGCCTGGTGCGGCGCCAGCCGGCCCCCGGGGACCGCAGAAGCGTCCTGGTCGAGACGACCGATCACGGCCGTGCGGTGTTCCTCCGGGCCGCCGCCGTCCACGCGCAGGTCGTCGAGCGGTACTTCGTGACACCGGTGCCCCCTGCCGACTACGGACGGCTGACCCGCTCCCTGGGCCAGATCGAGACGGCGCTGCGCGACAGCTGAAACGACTACGGGCGGTAGGGGGCCGTCGCGGGTGAGAGGAGGCGTCGACGAGCCTTTCCAGAGGAACACGGACCGGAATCCCGGCGCACCGCCATGCACGCACTCCGCCGCGGTCCCTCGTCGTCGGCCGTTCGCGGACATGTGCCTCTCCTGGGATCGCAGGAGAGGCACATGTCCGCGCAGCAGGTGGGTCAGGGAGTGTAGACGGTCGGGCGAGGAGCCGTCGGCATGGCGTTGCCGATGAAGAAGCTCGGGTGCGGGGGCTGGTTGTATGCGGTGTTCTGCCAGGCCAGCGCCGTGCGGTACTGGGTGTCGTGGAGCAGGGTCGTGATCTTCGTGTTGGTCTCGCGTGGGGTGGAGTAGATCCGCAGCGCCCTGTTGTCCCCGGTGCGCCAGACGACCTCCTCGCGCCAGTCGCCGAGGATGTCACCGGACAGGGCCGGAGTGGACTTTGTGCCGTTGTTGGACGCGACGCCGGAGCCGGTGAGCAGCCGGGTGTCGCCGGAGGTGCCGTACTTGTCGATGCGGGTGCCGTCGAGGAGCTCACGGACGGGGTCGCCGTCCCACCAGGACAGGAAGTTGATGCTGGACGGCTCCCTGCCCAGGGAGGCTCCGGTGGCGGAGCGCAGGGTGGTGTCGGTGGCGGACCAGGCCTCGGCCCCCGCGCTGCCGGGGTAAATGTCGGCGGCGACGCCCCGGCCGTTGTCGGAGCCCGACGCCGTCTGCCACAGCCTCGCACCCGTGCGCGCGTCGGCCATCCAGGAGCCGGGTTTGCTGGAGTCCTCGGAGACCTTGAAGTACTCCAGGCCCGGACGGGAGGGGTTGAGGTCGCCGACGTGGCCGGCATCGCCGTGGCCCAGCCTGGTGGTCCACAGTCCGCTGCCGTTGTCGTCGACGGTCATCGCGCCGTAGACGATCTCGTCCTTGCCGTCGGCGTCGACATCGGCGATGGACAGGCTGTGGTTGCCCTGGCCGTCATAGCCCTTGCCGCTGTTGCTGGAGGAACTGGTGTCGAAGGTCCAGCGGCGGGTGAAGGCGCCGTTGCGCCAGTCCCAGGCGGCTATCACCGACCGGGTGTAGTAGCCCCGCGCCATGATCAGCGAGGGGCGGGCGCCGTCGAGGTAGGCGGTGCCGGCCAGGAAGCGGTCGACGCGGTTGCCGTAGTTGTCGCCCCAGGAGGAGACGGTGCCGCGCCCGGGGACGTAGTCGACACTCTGCATCGCCTTGCCCGTCTGGCCGTTGAACATCGTCAGGAACTCGGGCCCGGACAGGATGTAGCCGCTGGAGTTGCGGTGGTCGGCGGAGGAGCTGCCGATGATCGCGCCGGTGCCGTCGCGGGTGCCGTCGGCGGTTTTCATGGCGACTTCGGCCTTGCCGTCGCCGTCGTAGTCGTACACCTGGAACTGCGTGTAGTGCGCGCCGGAACGGATGTTGCGGCCCAGGTCGATGCGCCACAGCCGGGTGCCGTCGAGTTTGATGCCGTCGACGATGGTGTTACCGGTGTAGCCGGACTGGGAGTTGTCCTTGGCGTTGGTGGGCTGCCACTTCAGAACCAGGTCCAGGGCGCCGTCGCCGTCGAGGTCGCCGACGGAGGCGTCGTTGGCCTCGTAGGTGTAGGCCGAGTTGCCCGGAGCGGTACCGCCCGCGGGCGGGGAGATCGGCACGTCCTTGTAGCCCGTGCGGAACTGGACCGCGGGCGGGGAAGCGGCCTGCTCGGTGCCGTTGACGACGGCACGCACCGTGTAGTCGGCCGAGGCCGCGGCGCCCGCGTCGAAGTAGTTCGTCGAGGCGGTGACGGGCGAGGGGTTGAGTCTGGTGCCGCCCCGGTAGACGTTGAACGACACGTCGTTCGGGTCGGTCGCCAGCCACCGCCATGACACCAGGTTTCCGCTGCCGGTGTGCACGCTGGACAGGCCGCGGTCGAGCTTTTCGACCTGCCTGGCGGTCGCCGCTTGCGCGGGCTGCGGCAGTGCGACGAGTGCGGAGACGGCCAGTGTGGCGGCGAATACGCCGCTGACGAGCCGGCCGCCCGGCCGGTGGGGTGATCGCCACGGTCGTGGCGTGGTGCGGGGACGCCGGTGCGAGTCGGTCACGGTGGCCTCCGGGGCGTGGGGGTATGGGAACGCTCCCATGTGGAGGGAGCGTAAGAACGGGCTGATGCCTCGTCAAGGATTCTGTCCAGTCCACTGTTCGGGCCTGTTCAGATCCGTGAGTTTCTCGTGCCCTATGGATTGACAGCCGGATGGCGGGCCTTGAACACTGCGGGAGCGCCTCAGTGGGCAACTCGGGTCGAAGGCCGTCGAACTGCTCGCCCCGCTCGTGAACACAGGCGCCTGGCAAGGCAGTTGATAGAGATTCCCGCACCGGCCAGCTTTCCCTTCGAGGAGGAGCGTCTCGTGCCCCCCACCAGTTTGTGAACGCTCCCAGCATGGGCAGGCGGATCTCCCCAGTCCCGGAAACTCCACCCCCCACAACCCGCTGCCCGCCGGCCGCGACGTCCCACGCGCGGCCGGCGGGAAGGGAGGAGCGACCATGTCACCGATTCCTGCTCCCGCTCGGATCGGCCGCCGGACACTGCTCGGTCAAGGCGGTGTCCCCCGACTCGACGGTGTGCATCCACCTGGCCCAGCCGCAGAAGTACGACGTGGTGACGACGTTCTTCAGCCGCTTCGCCGCCAGCGGCGGCGAGTGGGGCATGTCCGTGTTCTCCTCCTACGGCAGCGCAGACGTCGCCCCGGGGATCGTGGAGAACATGCGGAAGATCGCCGCCGCCGACGGGAAACCATTCCTGCGGAGCGAGTTCGGGGGCCGGGTGGAGCGGATCTCCTCCACCCAGGCCGCGCTGGTCGCCTACACCAAGGCGCTGAAGGCCGCCGGGGGCAGGGCATTTTCTACCGGGAGCCGGAGTGCATGTCTCCGTTCACCGGCTACCGCATGGGTGCCTGGGACTCCGCCGGCAAGCGACCCACCTCCATCATGAACGGCTTCACCCAGGCCTGAGCCACGCGAACCGGGCGAGGTGATCCGCGGCCTGCGTGCCGCCACCCCGCCCTCTACCTCCCGGTGATGAAGGACGGACTCATGAGTGTAATGAACATGCCGTTGAAGGGCGTTGGCCGACAGGGCGCCCGGCTGGCGACGGCGGGCCTGCTGACCCTTGCGGTCCTGGCCGGCACAGGCGCGGCCCACACCGCCTCCGCCGCGCCACGCGCGCTGCCCGCCGGTTGTTCCGGCACCTCGGCGATCACCTGCCACTACGGCGTCGCGCCGGGGAACTACGACGTCACGGTCTCCGTCGGCGGCGCCTCGGCCGGACAGACCGAGATGTGGGCGGAGGCCCGGCGGCTGATGCTCCCTGCCACCAGAACGGCGGCCGGAGCCGTCGCCACCTACTCGTTCATCATCAACGTGCGCCAGCCGGAAGGGCAGCCGACCGGCCAGGGGGGCACCGGCAACCCCGGCCTCGACCTGCGCTTCACCGGCTCCGGCCCTCAGGTCTCGGCCGTCTCGGTGAAGCCTGCCTCGCAGCCACTGGTCGCCTACCTGGCCGGTGACTCGACCATGTGCGACCAGCCGACCGCTCCGTACACCGGCTGGGGGCAGATGATCACGTCCGCGGTACGTCCCGGTGCGGCCATCGCCAACTACGGTGACTCCGGCGAGAGTTCGGGAAGCTTCCTCGGCAACTCGGCACTCTTCCCCGCACTGCTGGCCAAGGTCAAGGCGAACGACCCGGTCTTCATCCAGTTCGGCCACAACGACAAGCAGACCAGCGCGTCCGCCTACCGGAACAACCTCACCACCATGATTTCGCGGGTCCGTGCCAAGGGCGGCGTGCCAATCCTGGTGACGCCACCGGTCCGCCGGCTGTTCGACGGCAACCGGCTCACCTCCACCGCCCTGCACGTCAACGGTGTCGGTGTGAACCTGCCGGCCGAGATGCGCGCGGTCGGTACGGCGCAGCGGGTCCCGGTGATCGACCTGACCGCCCGGAGCAAGGCGCTGATCGAATCCCTCGGACCGTCGGCCTCCGCACAGCTCTTCCTCCGCTCCTCCGTCGACGGCGTCACGGACAACACTCACTTCTCCCAGTACGGCGCGACCCAGATGGGCGGGCTGCTGCTCCAGGCCGTCCGGGAGCAGAACCTGCCCCTGGCCGCCCATCTGCGCTGACCGATGCAAGGGACACCGTCCCCGGGAGGGAACCGATGAAGAACCTACGGACCGTCGTCACCACCGTGCTGGTGATCGCCCTGTCGAGCCTCGGACTCGGTGCGGCCTCAGCGGCCGACGGCGCCGCGACGCACTGCTCCGGCAACTCGGCCACCGCCGCCACCGCCGCCCGCGCTGCCGCCCAGCCGGTCACCGTGTGGCTGGCCGGCGACTCCACCATGGCCAACCCTGGCTCCGCCCGCTGCCCGGTCGGCTGGGGCAGCCAGTTCGACGCCCTGTTCAACGCCGATGTCACCGTCAGGAACCAGGCCGTGGGAGGCCGCAGCATCCAGACCTGGATGTACGAGGGGAACGTCAGCGGCACCAAGGGCTCGGACGGCGAGTGCCGGCTCACGTCCAACGGCTACTCGTCACGCTGGCAGTCGATGCTGAACGCGAGCACCGGGATGAAGGCGGGCGACTACCTGTTCATCCAGTTCGGCATCAACGACTCCTCCTCGACCTGCCCCCGGCACGTCGGCCCGACCCGCTACCGGCAGCTGATGACCACGATGGTGCAGGCCGCCCTGGCACGGGGAGCGCACCCCGTGCTGCTCACGCCGGTCGCCGCGATCACCTGCTCCGGAAGCACGGCGACGAAGAACCGCGGCTTCGTGAACGAGACCTTCGCCGTCGGCTCCGCCACCAGGGCACCGGTCGTCGACCTGCAGTCGCTCAGTGTCTCCCTCTACAACAGCCTGCGCTTTTGCCCGCACAACGGCGACTACGGATCGGGACCCGTGGGCGCCTTCTTCTGCAACGACCACACCCACTTCGAGAGTTACGGCGCGCAGCGGATCGCCGGACTCGTCGCCGGTGACGTGCGCCGGCAGAACCTCCCGCTCGCCGCGTACCTCAGGTAGTGCCGACAGCCGGTCGTGAGGGGCTGACTAGCATGGCTGTCGGCATCCGAAGACGCCGCGTCGGCCTCCCGGCCGACCGGCTCGGCCGAGGGCAGGAAGGGCACAGCGCGATGACGGGGCTCAGTGACGCCGCCGCACTCGACGACCCGGTGGGCGAATCGCTCCGCGGGCACCACGCACATCTCGCCCGCCGGCTCGGCGGCGCCCTCACCTACGAACCCACGGTCGCGACCTTCTCCGCGGTGTCCGCCGAGCCGGACGCCGAAGCATGGGCGGACCTGGCGAAGCTGCTGGGACCGGGCGAGTTCGCCGACATGTTCAGCTGCCCGGTCCTGCCGCCGTCGGACTGGGAGCCGGTCTTCGTCCTCGAAGGCCGCCAGATGATCTGGACCGGCGACAGCAGCCCCGACCCCTCTCCCGCCGAGCTCGGCTCCGGCGTCGTCGAACTCGGCGTGGAGAGCGTGCCCGAGATGCTCGACCTCATCGAGCGGACCCGCCCGGGGCCCTTCTGGCCGCGCACGCACGAACTGGGCACCTACCTCGGCGTCCGCGAGGGCGGCACACTCCTGGCGATGGTGGGGGAGCGGCTGAGGCCTCCCGGCTGGACCGAGATCAGCGCCGTCTGCACCGCCCCCGACGCACGCGGGCAAGGCCACGCGGTCCGCCTGCTGCGCGCGCTCATCGCACGCATCGTGGCGCGCGGTGAACGCCCCTTCCTGCACGTGGCCGAGGCGAACAGCGGCGCGCTCGCGCTCTACCAGCGGCTCGGGTTCGACACCCGCAAGCACGTGACGTTCCGCGGTTTCCGCACCCCGTGAGCCGTCGGATCCGCCTCTGCCGCCCGCCCCGGGCGGTGGCGCGGGCCTGGTAAAGCGCTTGCGTCCGAAAGGTTCCGCCCCAACCATGCGGCGAGCCGACGACGGCAGGGACCGTTGACGGTCGAGGACGCGAGGCGGCACTGCGTCCCGGATGGCGCCCGGCCCGGCACGTGGTGCCCGGCATCGTGGCCGCCGCCGGGCGGACACCCATGGATCTCAACAGGTCCGAACAACAAATCCCGACAGGATTCTTGACGGCACGTCAGGAGTCTCCCTACGCTCACCTGACCTGGGAGCGCTCCCAGAGCACCTGTTCGCGCACCCCCCACTCGCGTACCGCCCCGCCCTCCTCGGACAGGGCGCGGGCAAGGAGGAACAGGACCATGCAGATACCCCGGCAGAGAAGCAGGACGCTCGGGCTGAGGACCGCTCTGGTCACAGCCGTCACCGGCCTGCTCGCCACACTCCTCTCGCTCCAGCCGGTGTCCGCGCAGCCGGCGCCGCAGCGACAAGGGCCCGCCCGCGTGGCGGCAGCGGACAACCCCTACGAGCGGGGCCCGGCCCCCACGCTGAGCAGCGTCGCGGCTCAGCGGGGCACGTTCGCCACCGCGGAGATCACCGTCTCGCCCGGCAACGGCTTCAACGGCGGCAAGATCTACTATCCGACCGACACCAGCAAGGGCACCTGGGGCGCGATCGCCGCCGTGCCCGGCTACACCGCCCGGTGGAGCGCCGAAGGCGCCTGGATGGGGCCCTGGCTCGCCTCCTTCGGGTTCGTCGTCATCGGCATCGACACCAACAGCCCCACCGATTACGACACCGCCCGGGGAACCCAGCTCCTCGCCGCGCTGGACTACCTCACCCAGAAGAGCCCGGTACGCGACCGCGTCGACCCCGGCCGGCTGGGCGTGCTCGGCCACTCCATGGGCGGCGGCGGCGCCATCAGCGCGGCCGTACGGCGACCGTCCCTGAAGGCGGCCCTCGCGCTCGCGCCGTTCTCGCCCTCGCAGAACCTGTCCGCCCTGCGCGTCCCGACGATGATCATGGGTGCCCGGGACGACGGCACGGTCACCCCGTCCTACCTCGACGGTCTCTACGGCGGCATGCCGGCGGCCACGCAGAGCGCCTTCATCGAGCTCGCCGGGGGTGGCCACGGCTTCCCCACCTGGGGCAACTCCAACGTGACGCGCCGTACGATCCCCTGGCTCAAGATCTTCCTCGACAACGACACCCGCTACACCCAGTTCCTGTGCCCGTCGCTGGCGGACCGCGGCAACATCTCCCGGTCGAAGACCAAGTGCCCCTACGTGCCGCCGGGCGGCACGACCCCGCAGCCGGCCGGCGGCAAGATCGTGGGTGCCGGCTCCGGCCGCTGCCTGGACGTGCCGAACTCCTCGCAGACCAACGGCACTCAGGCGCAGTTGTGGGACTGCCTGGACCGCGCCGGCCAGAAGTGGACCCGCACCGACGCCGGCGAGCTGCGCGTGTACGGCGGAAAGTGCCTGGACGCCGAGGCCTCGGGCACCTCCGCGGGCACGCGGGCGGTCATCTGGGACTGTCACGGTGGCCAGAACCAACGCTGGAGCGTCAACGCCGACGGCACGATCACCAGCGCCCGCTCCGGCCTGTGCCTGGACGCGTCCGGCTCCGGTACCGCCAACGGGACCCGGGCGGTCCTGTGGAACTGCAACGGCGAAGCCGGCCAACGCTGGACCCTCGGGTGACGCGGATCGGTTCCGGCCACTGCGCACGCCTCACCAGGCCGCGTCCTCCCACTGGTCCAGCAGGGCTTCGGCCGACACCTCCTCGGGCTCGCCGACCGGGCTCCGGGTCGACTGTTCGGTCCAGATGACCTTGCCACGGGCCATGTAGCGGGTGCCCCACCGCCGGGCGAACTGAGCGACGAGGAACAGTCCCCGTCCGCCCTCGTCGGTGGTCGCGGCCCGGCGCAGATGCGGTGAGGTGCTGCTGCCGTCGGCGACATCGCAGATCAGGCTGTCACCGTCGTGCAGCACCCGCAGCCGGATCGGTTGGATGCCGTAGCGGATGGCGTTGGTGACCAACTCGCTGACGATCAACTCGGTCGTGAACGCCATCTCCTCCAGTCCCCAGGTCCTCAGACGCCCGGTGACCTCCGCCCGGATGCCCGCGACGGCCGCCGGATCGCCGGGCACGTCCCACTCGGCCACCTGGGACGGATCCAGCAACCGGGTGCGGGCGACGAGCAGGGCGATGTCGTCACTCGACCGGGCCGGAAGCATCGCGTCGAGGACGTCCCGGCAGGTCTCCTCGGGGGCCCGGCCCGAGCGGGACAGGGCGTCCCTCAGCGCCGCGAGACCGCCGTCGATGCCCCGCTTGCGGTCCTCGATCAGACCGTCCGTGTAGAGGACCAGCCGGGAACCCTCGGGGAGGACGAGTTCGGCGGTCTCGAAGGGCAGACCGCCGCCCAGACCGAGCGGCGGGGAACCGGGCACCCGCAGGAATTCCACGGTGCCGTCGGGATGCACCAGGGCCGGCTCCGGATGCCCGGACCGGGCCAGGGAGCACATCCCGGAGGCCGGATCGTAGACGGCGTAGAGACAGGTGGCGCCCGACACGCTCTCGTTGTCCTGCTCGGTGTCGCCGTCGATCCGCGCGACCAGCTCGTCCAGATGTCCCAGGAGCTCGTCCGGGGGCAGGTCCAGGGCGGAGAAGTTGTGCACCGCGGTACGCAGCCGGCCCATCGTCGCCGCGGCATGAAGACCGTGCCCCACCACGTCCCCGACCACCAGCGCGACCCGTGCACCGGGCAGCGGAATGACGTCGAACCAGTCGCCGCCGACGCCCTCCAGGGCAGGCAGGTAGCGGTGGGCGACCTCCACGGCCGCGTGGTCGGGCAGGGAGCTGGGCAGCAGGCTGCGCTGAAGGGTCTCGGCCAGGGTGTGTTCCCGGGTGTAGCGGCGGGCGTTGTCGACGGCCATCGCCGCCCGCGCGGCCAGTTCCTCGGCGAAGGCCAGATCCTCCGCGCCGAAGGGAACACCGTCCGAACGCCAGAAGCTCGCCATGCCCAGCACCACGCCGCGGGCCTGGAGCGGCACCGTGATCAGGGAGTGGAAACCGAGGTCCAGCACACGCCGGGCGCGAGCGGGATCCTGGGCGCTCATCCAGCCGCCGGAAGCGGTCAGGTCGACGTCCAGGACCGCGCGGCCACGCTCGGCGCCGATCGCCACGGGCGATGTGGGCACGAAGCGGATCAGCTCACCCACCGGATAGAGGGACCGGGCACCGTCGGCGCCGTGCACCGCCACCCGACGCATCTGGGGACCGGGCCCGGCCGACACCGCGCCCCGCAGGATCGGATCGAGCAGATCGACCGTCGCGGCGTCGGCGAACCGGGGGACCGCCACCTCGGCCAGTTCCTGCGCGGTGCGCACCACATCCAGAGTGGTTCCGATCCGCACCCCGGCCTCGTACAGCAGCCCCAGCCGTTTCCGGGCCACCTCCGCCCGCCCCGCCAGGGCACGCAGCTCCGTCGTGTCACGCAGCGTGGCCACGCTGCCCGCAGAGCGGTCGTCGGGGCCGACCGGCCGTACGTTGACCGCCAGCAGCCGGTCGCCGGCCAGGTGCACCACGTCGGTGACCGGCCGGCCCGAACCCAGCAGCGCGGCGGTGCCCGCCTCCAGACCGAGATCACGGACCCGGCGCTCCTCGGCGTCCACGGGCAGATCCAGCAGCCGCCGGGCCTCGTCGTTGGCGAGCAGCAGCCGCCCGTCGCCCCCGATGATCAGTACGCCCTCCCGCACCGCGTGCAGCACCGCGTCGTGGTGCTCGTACATCCGGGTCATCTCGGACGGGTCCAGGCCGCGCGTCTGCCGCCGCAGCCGCCAGGAGACCAGCGCCGTCCCGCCCGCGGCCACCGCGAGAGCCCCGCCGGCGAAGCCCAGCAGCTGCGGCAACTGGTCCTGCACCACGTCGTCGACGCTGGCGACGGTGACCCCGACCGACACGAAGCCCACGATGCTGATCCCGTTGGTGTCGTAGACGGGGACCGTCGTGTCCACGGCAAGGCCCAGGCTGCCCTCGAACGTCTTGGTGAACGGCCGGTCGGCGGCTGCGCCCTCGCGCTTGGCATAGATGTGCTTGCCGATCAGCCCCGGGTCGGGATGGGTCCAGCGAAACCCTTGAGGATCGAAGGTCACCACGTAGTCGACGCCGGTGTTCTTCCGGGTGTCCTCCGCGCGCGGTTGCAGCAGGGCGGTGGGGTGGCCGGAATTCATGGCATCCAGCGTGCCCGGCGCCCGTGCGAAGGACTGGGCGACGCCCTTCGACAGCTGCCGGGCCTCCTGCGTGCTCGACTCCCGTGCCTGCACCACGAGAGCCCCTCCCGCGACGGCGGCGAACAGCACCATGATCACCAATTGCAGCAGAAACACCTGGCCGGCGACGCTGCGCACCCTCGGCAGGTCCCTCCATCGCGCTCTCGGGGGCCGGTTGCCCGGCTCCTTCCGGGCGTCGTGCTGCGCGGCACGCCGCGAGGCCCGCCGCGTACGCCCGCCATTGTGTGCGGGGAAGCGAAGGGCCGAGAATCGGCCAAGGTGCCGGACCATACCGACTCTCTACCACGCACTCTTCATATTCAGCCATATGGCTGCATTCAGTCGGTTCGGATGCGAGCCCATTCCCGCCAGCGCCTGGTCACGGAGTCCCCGTGCTCGAGCCACCACTCGATGTCGAGGTCGAAGCCCGACAACAGGTGGCCTGGAGTGCTCGCCAGATGCACGGCGGTGGACTCGGTGAGGTACCCGTAGGCGGCGGGCACCACAGGGCCGTCGGGGTAGAGCCGCGCCATGTGGGCCTGCACCTCGGGCCTCAGCGCGAAATCGATGAGCCGGTAGGCGGCATCCGGGTTCGCGGAGCCCTTGGGGATTCCGTAACCGTTGCTCTGCCTGCGGGCACCGTTCCACTCGTACGCGAGCGGAGTCCCTGCCGCGAGCAGGGGCTGGAGCCTGCCGGCCCAGGTGCTGGAGGCCACGACGCTGCCGCGGGACAACAGCTCACCCGGCTCCGCCCCGTACTCCCAGAACGTCCGTACCGAGCCCCTGATCTCGTCGAGGGCCTTGAAGGCCCGGTCCACATCGAGGGGGTAGAGCCGGTCGAGCGGCACACCGTCGGCGAGCAGGGCGAATTCCAGTTCCGGCCAGTCCACCTCGCCCTGCAGCGCACGGCGGCCCGGGAAGGTTCCGAGGCTCCAGAAGTCCGCCCACGACTCGGGCCCGCGCCCGTCGACGGCGTCGGTGCGGTAGGCGAGGACGCTGGCCCAATAGCTCTTGCCCACGCCGTTGGGAGTGAGCAGGGAGTGCGCGATGCCCGCTTTCCTGGTGTTCTTCAACCGGCCGTAGTCCAGTTGCTCGGAGGCGCCCTCACGCTCGAAGAGCAGCAGGTTGGACATGTCGATGTCCATGACGTCGAACCGTGGACTGCCCTCCTTGATCTGGGCGAGCATCTGCGCGTGCCCCAGGTTCACCGTCTGGATCCGGATGCCGGTCTCCCTGGTGAACGGGTCGTACACCGCCTTGCGGTTCGCCTCGCCGTAGGAGCCGCCGAAGTTCCGGACGACGAGCGTCCTGCTGCTCTCGGTGGTGCTCCGGCCGGTGCGGCTCTCGCACGCGGTGAGCGACACCGCGGATGCGCCGGCCGCCGTCCCCCCGACTGCGGCCAGGAAGGCTCTGCGGCCGATTCCGACGTCTCCCACCGGCTGCCTCCCCAGTGTCGTCTGGATCCGTGAGGGAGGGTGGTCCCGACCGGCCCCTTCTCTCCTGCGGCTTCAATCGGTTCTTACCAGGAAAAGTGTCGCCTTCACGGACGTGATGGGTGGGAGTCCACCACGTATCCGTGGCTCTTGTCGACGACGTTGCGGACGGGCGGCCCTCGACGTGGCGGGTGAGGTTGTCCAGGAACGGTTCGATGAGTGCTTCCCTCTCACCCGCGGGCTCGCCCGCCATGTACGGCGAGACGAGGACGCCGGGCATGTCCCACAGTGGTGATTCGGCGGGCAGTGGTTCCTGGGCGAAGACGTCCAGGGCGGCTCCGGCGAGCCGTCCGGCGGCGAGGTGGTCGACGAGCGCCTCCTCGTCGACCAGTCCGCCCCGGCCCACGTTGATCAGTCGTGCTCCCGGCTTCATCGCGGCCGGCACGGAGGCGTCGACCATGCCCCGGGTGTCCCGGGTCAGCGGTGCGGCCAGGACGACGTAGTCGGCCTGGGCGAGTGCCGTGTGCACGGTGGACGGGGCGTGGACGGTCCCGAAGTCGGGGTCGTCCGGGCGGGCTGTGCGGCCGGCGCCGCACACCCGCATGCCGGCGGCCGTCAGCAGCCGGGCGATGGCCCGGCCGATGGGCCCGGTGCCCCACGCCAGCACGGTGCGGCCGGTGATCGTCTCGCTCTGGTGCGGACGCCATGCGCGGTGCTGCTGGTGCTCCCAGGCGCGGGGGAAGTCCTTGGCGAGGGAGAGGATCAGTTCGAGGACGTACTCGGCAATGGACTCGTCGTACACACCAGCGTGACGCCGGGATCCTCGACCAAGGCGGAGAACAGGAACGAGTCCACTCCGGTAGCCGTCGCGTGGACCCAGCGGGGTGCTTTGTCGGGGTTGTCGGGCCATGCTTCGCGGATGGCGGCGGTGGAGCCGGTGAAGGAGAGCTTGCGGATCTGCCCGCCGCGCAGGAGGGGTTCGATGACGCCGGCGGCGTCGGTGGTGGTGACGATGTTCAGCACACCGGCGGGCAGGCCGGCTTCGGTGAGGATCGCGGCCAGGGCGAGGCTGGTCAGGGGGGTCTGGGGGGCGGGCTTGAGGACGACGGTGCAGCCCGCGGCGAGGGCCGGGCCGATCTTGCGGGTGCCCATGGCCAGCGGGAAGTTCCACGGGGTGATCAGCAGACAGGGAACGACCGGCTGGCGGGTGACCAGCAGACGGTTCTTGCCGTCGGGGGCGGTCATCATGCCGCCGTCGATCCGCACGGCCTCCTCGGAGAACCAGCGGAAGAACTCCGCGCCGTAGGCGACCTCGGCACGCGCCTCGGCCAGGGGTTTGCCCATCTCCAGCGTCATCAGCAGCGCGAGATCCTCGGTGCGTTCGATGATCAGGTCGTAGGCGCGGCGCAGGATCTCACTGCGTACCCGGGGCGCGGTCGCGGCCCAGGCCGGCTGGGCGGCCACGGCGGCGTCGACGGCGCGCTGTCCGTCGGCCGGGGAGGCGTCGGCGACACGGCACAGTTCCTCGCCGGTGGCCGGGTCGTCGACCGACAGCGTCCGGCCGGACTCCGCGTCCTGCCAGCCACCACCGATGAAGAGCTGCTTGGGAACATCACGGACGACCGGCGTGGTCATGGCTCTCTTCTCCTTGAGATCGTGGTGCAGGTGGTGTTTGCGGAGGTGCGGCCGCTGTCGTGCCCCTTGAGCAGACGGAGGGGAAGCGGGGCCGGGCACCGGGGGAGAGACGCCCGGCGGCGACCAGGGCGAGGGCGAGGATCGCCAGGGCGATGAGGACGGCGCTGACGGCGGTGACGGTCGGGTCGACGTCGAACCGGAGGGCGTTGAAGACCAGGACCGGCAGGGTGCGGGTGTCGGGGGTGGACGGGAACTGGGCGATGAAGAACTCGTCGAAGCTGGTGATGAAGGAGAACACCGCTGCGGCGATGAGGCCGGGGGCGGCCAGGGGAAAGGAGATACGGCGGGCGATGGTCATGCGGCTGGCGCCCATGCTGGCGGTGGCGTCTTCGAGGCGTTCGTCGATGGCGCGCAGGGTGGAGATCATCATGATGAGGATCGCGATGGGCGCGGCTAGGACGGTGTTGCCGAGGGCGATGGCCAGAGGGCTGCCGAGCGTGCTGGCGGGTTCGAAGAACAGGAACAGGCCGAGCGCGATGACCACTTGGGGGATGAGCGTGGGGGCGAGGACCAGTCCGTAGACGGCCGCGTGCAGGGGGAGGCGGCCGCGTGCGAGTGCGGCGGTGACGCCCAGGCTGAGAGAGAGGACGGTGGTCCGGGCGAAACCGGTGTGGTGATCGGCACCACCTCGGTGGGGGTGCCGCGCGATACCGGGGAGAGAGAAGAGAACGCTGCTTCAGGTGCGGAAAAAGCACCGGATTCTCGTCCGGCACGGCAGACAGAAACCGAAGGAGAAACCTGGGCGTCTGCCGTGCGGGACCGTTGTCGCCTTCGGTCAGATGCCGAGCATGGTGTTGAGGTCGTCCAGGGACTTCACGGTGACGTAGTCGTAGCCGTGGGTGACCGGGTCGTAGCCGCGGTCCAGCAGGACCAGGTTGCGGAAGCCCATGTCGTGCATCGACTGGTGGTCGTAACGGGTGTGCGAGGCGACGTGCACGAAGTCCTCGGGGGACGCGTCGAGCTTCTCGAGCATGTACTCGAACGCGGCGTAGCGGGGCTTGTAGTAGCCGGCCTGCTCCGCGGTGAGGACGGCGTGGAAGTCCGCACCGAGCTTGGGCACGCTTTCCGCGAGGAAGGAGTCGTCGGCGTTGGAGAGGATGACCAGCTTGTAGTGCTCGGCCATCTTCTTCAGCGGCTCCACCACGTCCGGGTGGGGGCCCCAGCTGCGCACACCCTCGGCGAAGCGCTTGCCGGCGTCCGGGGCCGCCTTCACACCCCACTTGCGGCAGACCCGCTCGAAGGAGTCCTGCAGCACCTGCTCGTAGGGGTAGTACTCGCCACGGACCTGGTCGTAGCGGTAGCCGCGGAACTCCTTGACGAACTGGTCCCACTGCTCCGCGGGGATCTGGTCGCCGACAAGCTCGTAGGTGATGGGGGTGATCGGGTACTCGATCAGCGTGCCGTAGCAGTCGAACGACACGTACTTCGGACGGAACTGCAACGAGGGAATGGCCATGGAGATGTTCCAATGTCTCTTCTGAGGGAACCGCACGGGTTCGGGACGGTGTTCTCAGGAATGCCCGTGAGGGGCTTCCCGCAGGTGCGCGACGACGTCGTCCAGGCGCACGGTCAAGGAACGCTCGATATTGATCCAGTCGTCCTTGGCGTGATCGAGGAGGTACTCGCGCCGTTCGGGTGCACGTTCAGCGCGCCAGTTCGTGATCAGCGCACGCAGTGTGAGCCGTGCCAACGCGGCAACCGGGAGCAGTGGAAGTTCCGAGGCCCGGATCGGCCGTTCCCGCTGGTAGCCGGCGACGAAGGCGCAGGCGTCCTGCCAGGGGTGATCCGGAGTCCTGCCGAGCAGGTTCGCCATGGGAACGGCGGGGTCGAAGATCACGGCACTGCGCACGGTGTCGCCGAAGTCGATGACCCCGGTGACGAAGTGATCACTCGTGGGATCCACCACGATGTTGTAGGGGCTGAAGTCACCATGGATGACTTGCGTCTCGAGATCGCCCAGCTTGGGGACGACGTTTTCGCCGAAGAGCCGGAAGACCGTTCGGGCCGACCGGCGGTGCTCGGGGTGAGGCGTGTGCTCGACCAGTTCGGTCAGCTGGTGGAAGTGCCGGATGTCCCACGCCAGACCTCGTCGGTCGGCCGGGTGGGTGAACTCCTTGAGCGCCACGTCGATCAGCCCGAGCATCTCGCCCGCCCTGGCGAGCCGCTCGGCGTCCGGGTTCACGTCGGCCAGGACCTGGCCTTCGACGAAGTCGAACACCCGCAGGACCCGAGTCCTGCCGTCGTTCAGCCGGATGGCCACATGGTCGTCGCCGCCGGCGGTCAGCTTCACCCGCTGGACGGGCAAGTGCGGGGCGGTGTTCTCGAGGTAGCGCATCGCGGCGGTCTGGAGGGCGACGACCGCCTCCGCCTCTTCAGGGGGTGAGATCTTCACGAGGTGGTAGCTCGAGCCGGTGCCGAGTCTGAACGTGTCGTCCTTCTCGGTCGCCAGTCGCTCCAGACGCCCGCTGAGGCGGTAGTGCTTCTCAAGGAAGATGCTCACCAGCATCACGTCGATGGGCTGATGGGACGACGTCAGGCCGCTCTGCTCGAGGAGCCGTTGGGCGTAGGTCGGAGCTGGTGAGGTGTTCACGGTCAGTCCCTTCGGCCGGCCTGCTACAGGCGGTTTTTCGCGACCTCGGCGAAGGTCTCGAGGAAGCGGGTCACATCGGCGGAGTCGAAGGCCAGCGGAGGGCGGATCTTCAGTGTGTTCGCCGACGTGCCCGTGCCGTTGATCAGGATGCGGCGATCGCGCATGTCGTTGATGACGTCTTCGGCAAGTGCGCGGTCGGGCTCGAGCGTCTCCCGGTCCTTGACGATCTCCACGCCGACGAAGAGACCGGCGCCGCGGACTTCGGCGATGTAGGGGGAGTCCTTGGTGATCTCCCGCAGCCCGGCGCGCAGAGCGTTGCCGCTCTCCAGAACGCGCTGTTGCACATTCTCCTTCTCGAGGACGTCCAGCACCGCGGCTCCGGCGGCCACGGGGATGGAACTGCCGCCGAAGGTGTTGAAGTAGCGGACGTTGCGTCCGAACTCCTCGCAGACCTCGGGGCGGAAGACGACACCCGAGATCGGCAGGCCATTGCCCATCGGCTTGCCCATGGTGACGATGTCCGGCAATACGCCGTGGCGGCTGAATCCCCACATGGAGTCCCCGAGCCGGGCGAAGCCCGACTGGACCTCGTCCGCGACGTAGACACCCCCGGCGGCGTGCACCTCCTCCACCATGGCCTGCATGTAGCCGGGCGGGTCGGTGAAGATGCCGTCGCTGCTGTAGGCGCAGTCGGTGATCAGCGCGGCGAGCCGGTAGCCGTGGCGTTCGAGGTCGTCGATCGCGCCGCGCACCTGCTGCCGCATGTGCTCGTCGAGCGTGGAACCGGGCGCGACCAGGCGCGGGTCGGGAGCGTCGATGAGCCGGACGTTCGGGCCGAGCGGTGAGCCGGCGCCCAGGGTCGGCGAGAAGCTCGCCACCTCGCGGGTGATGCCGTGGTAGGCCCAGCGGGTGACGATGATGCCCTCGCCGCCCGTGTGGAACCTCGCCACGCGCATGGCCAGGTCGTTCGCCTCCGAGCCACTGCACGCGATGCTCAGCTTCGACAGCTCCTCGGGGAAGGTCGCGAGAAGCCGCTCCGCGTAGTCGACCAGTGCTTCCTGGACGTAGCGCGTGTTGGTGTTGACCGCGGTCATCTGCCGGGCGACGGCCTCGGCGACGTGGGGGTGGGCGTGTCCGACGCACGGGACGTTGTTGTAGGCGTCGAGATAGTCGTTGCCGTCCCGGTCGATCAGGTGGGCGCCGTGACCGGAAACGAACTCGACCGGCTCCTTGTAGATGAGCGTGTAACCGGGGCCCAGCACCCGCTCGCGGCGGTGGATGGTCTCTTGGATGTGGTCGGGGAGTTCGCTCACTGCGCCCGGGTCGAACCGGTTGGGGTAGTGGGCGATTGCCCGACTGAGCGTCGAAGTCATCTGCAGGCACACCTTCAGTCTGGTTTTCGTCGAGGTTGCTCGCTGCTGTGGCTGAGACCATACCATCGTTTGTTCCAGTTCCAACCTGAAACTAGAAGAATTTTCGGCTGGATCTGCAGAGCCATCCGAGAGCGGGGAGCCGACTGGTAACTCCCCTTGGAGGAAGGGAAGTTCGGGGATCTTCTCGAACAGGTTGGGCCTGGTCGGCGACGGCGAGGGAGGTGTCGTAGCGCTGCGCCTCGAAGTCGAAGTTGCCGACCGGTCCGCAGCACAGATCGTCCTGCGGCGTGCAGGGGATACCGGCGTCGGCCAGGACGCGACTGGTGGCACCGGCGATCCCGGGGCGAAAGGCGCGGGTGAAGCTGTCGACGAAGAGGATCGCCTTGGCCGGCCCCCCGGGTTTGGCCGCGCGCAGGGTCGTGCGCAGGCTCCGGCGGGAGGCGAAGGCGGGGATCTTTCGCTTGGTGGTCACCCCGCCCAGGCGGGCCAGGAGAGTGCCGAGCGGGCCGCGCGGCAGCAGGTTGATGGGGCGGGCGGCGTATCCGGCCAGGGTCGAGGTCAGGGGCAGCCGGCCCAGCGAGTAGTGGGAACGCGGACGGATCCTGCCTTTGTAGTGCTGGTGGAGGAACTCGGCCTGGTAGGTGGCCATGTCGACACCGACCGGGCAGTCGCTGGAGCAGGCCTTGCACGACAGACACGGATCCCACGCGTCGCGCACTTCGGTGCGAGCGGGGAAAACCACTGCCTGTGGCGGGCCACGGTAGTTGGAGGCGTCGTAGGCGTGCGGTTCGGTGCCCCCCCCCGGGCCGGCCTCCACCCGCAGACCGGGCGCCGGTTCGGCGAGATGTACATCAGGGACGTGAGGGGGGCTCTCATCGATCCACCGCCCATCCTCTCGGCGTCTGTCCGACGCCTACTTGATGAGATCCTTGAACTTGTAGTAGCCGCCCGCGAAGGGCAGGAACCAGGGCGGGCCGAAGTGGCCCGGGATGCGCTTGAAGGGCAGGTCGCTCCACGGGTTGGCGCCCGTGGCCCCGTTCATGTGCTCGGCCATCTGCTTGCCCATGTGTGTGGCCATCTGGACGCCGTGGCCGGAGTAGCCGAGTGAGTAGAACAGTCCGTCCTGTTCGCCGGCGTGCACCATGCGATCCATGCTCATGTCGACCAGTCCGCCCCAGCAGTAGTCGACGCGGGTCTTCGTGAGCTGCGGGAAGACCTCGGTCATCGCCTTGTGCAGGATGCGTCCGCTCTTCTCGTCCGACTGCGGGTTGGACATGGCGAACCGGGCGCGGCCGCCGAACAGCAGCCGGTGGTCCGGGGTGATGCGGAAGTAGTTGAGCAGGTTCATGCTGTTCGACGCCATCCGCCGGTTCGGCAGGAGCATGTCGCAGACGTCCTTGCCCAGCGGCTCGGTCACGATGATGAAGCTGCCGACCGGCGCGATCCGCACCTGGTGCCAGCGCAACGGCCGGCTGGTGTAGCCGCTGGTCGCCACGAGCACCTGGTCGGCGCGGACACGCCCGCGCGGGGTGACCAGCTCGTGCTTGGTGCCGCCCAGCCTGTCGATCTTCTCGACCGGGGCCTTCTCGTGGATGGTGACGCCGAGCCGCGCGGCCGCCTCGGCGAGCCCCTTGGTGAACTTGCCGACGTGCAGCCCGGCGCTCCGGGTCTCGACCATCGCGCCGTGGAAAGAGCCGGAGCCGATCTCGGAGTGGAGTTCACCCTTGGGGACCAGACGGGTCTCCAGCCCGAGCCTGCCCGACATGATCTCGTGGGTCTTGCGCAGGCCCTCGAAGTGGGCCGGCTTGGACGCCAGGTTCAGCTTGCCGGTACGGGCGAAGTCGCAGTCGATGTTCTCGTCCGTGACGAGCTTCTCGAGGGTGTCGACCGCGTCGTGGTAGTGCATCAGATACGCCTTGGCGGTGTCGAAGCCGTAGCGGGAGACCGCGTCGCGGAAGCCGATCGACATGCCCGTGGTGGCCATGCCGCCGTTACGGCCCGACGCACCGAAGCCGACCGTGTCCTTCTCGAAGACGTGCACGTCGGCGCCCTGGCGGGCCAGGTGCAGTGCCGCCGACAGACCGGTCAGGCCCGCGCCGATGATCGCCACGTCGACATTCCCGCCGATGTCCGTCCTGGACCGGTCCGGTCCCTGGGGGGCGGTGTCGAGCCAGTAGGGGGTGAACTTCATGTCGCTGCTCTCTCCTGCCAGTGCCGTCAGCCGCTAGGGGGGTCGGAAGCTGCTCGCTGCTGCGCACAGACCATAGCACTTACAGTTCCAGTTCCAATCTGAAACAATAAGGTGAGGGTGATGCGGTCCGGCGGTCAGGTGCGGAGTGCTGTGTGCGGCGATCCCGAAGCTGTAGATCCGGGTATACCGGCTCAATCTAGACGTCGAAGGGGGTGGGCGACCAGCGTCTTGCGTGGAAGAGATGCCCCTGTACGGCGTCGGACATCGACCAAAAGGCGTAGATCGCGAGTGGTACGCTCACCGGTATGCGGTCAAGTCGCCCTGAACACAGGGGCGATCAGCCCGGCGACGTCACTGCGTCGCGGCGGCTGGCCGCACAGGGGTCCACCGTCTGATCGATGCTCGCTGCCGACCATCAGTTCGTCATCGACCCCCAGTCTCCTGGCCCGCGCCGCGGTGCGGCGATGCCGCCTGGAGTACTCCGGGGACCCTTCGGAGTGCATGACAGATGAGCCGAGAACCGTCCGGCACAGCGGAAGACGAGGGCGAGAGCCGCAAGGGCACCCTTCAACGCTCCCGGGTGACGGTGGCAGACGGGCGCGAGCAGCCTCGCGTCACCCCGCTGAAGCCCGTGATCATCACACCCAGGCCGGTCCCGGCAGGACCGGCGTACCGGGCTCGCTATGGTCATCACGTGACCTCTAACCCCACCCCTCGCGACTACAACAAGGCATCGGTCCTCGACGTGGTCCTCTCCCACGCGCCCCTGACCCGGAACCAGCTGATCGAGCTGACGGGCCTGAGCAAGGCCACCGTGTCCAGAGCGGTGGAGGAGCTCCGGGCCGACGGCTTCGTCGTCGACGGCGGTATGGACGAGGTCACCGGCCGCGGCCGTCGGTCCACCTATCTCGACCTGCCCGGCACGACCGGACACGTCGTGGGCATCAGCTTCGGTGCGCAGACCACCGGTGTGCTGGTGACCGATCTCAGGGGCCGCGAGGTGCAACACCTGGCTGTCCCCACCGCCGAGCACCAGGACGTCCAGGACGCCGCGCGATGGCTGGTCGACCTGATCGCGCAGGCCGCCGAATCCGCGCAGGGCCCTCTCCGCCAGATCGTCGCCGCGGTTCCCGGCCGGGTCCGGGGTGGCACGGAGATCTTCGGCCCCGCGGAGTCGATGAAGATCTTCGAGGGCCCCGACCTCCACCGGGCCATCGAGGGCCTGGTCGACGCCCCCGTGCTCCTCGACAGCGATGCCAACGCGGCCCTGCTCGGGATTCTCACGAACGACGCCACCATCACCAATGCCGCGCTCTTCAGCGTCAGCACCATACTGAACTTCGCCAGTTGCACGGAGCGCGAGCTCGCCCGGGGGAGCACGCCCACCTTCGGCGACATCGGTGTGCTGTCGTCCGGGGACGGAAACGAGATCCTCGACGAACTGCTGAGCACCAGGGGCCTTCTCCGCTTCGCGCGTAAGCGGGGGCTCGCCCTGGAGCGGGTCGAGGACCTCTGGCTGGAGTCGCACCCCGAGGCTCCGCATGCCGAGGTGCTCGAGGCGTTCACCACGGCGATCGTGACCGCTGTCAGCGTCGTCGCCGTGACGCTGGACCCCGAGTCGGTCTACTTCGTGGGCCGGCTGCGTCCACTCGTCGACGAGGTGCTTCCGGAGGTGCGCGGCCGACTCGACCGGAGCCTGCCGGCCGTCCCCGAGATCAGGCCGGTGGAGCATCTGATCGGTCTGTCGACGGCACAGGGAGCGGTGTACGCCTGCCTGACGATGGCTCAGGAACGTCTGCGGGACGCCGTACTCGGGGCACGGCGTCAGAACCAGCCCGCCGAACAGTCGGCACCTGCGTTCTGAGCCGGACCGAAGGCGACGCTCACCGCCGCGCACCTGAGCGATCGTCGGCCCGCTACCGAAGCAGCTCCACAGAGAGATGCGAGGACAGCGCGCCGAGGAACCCGGCCGCGTCGAAGATCTTGCCGGCGGAGGCGACGCCGACCGTCCGGGTCTGCCCGGTGAGGATGCGGTGGACCGCCTCCACCGCGAGCGGCGCCGTCACGGCGTAGATGTCCTGCCCCCTCGCCACGGCCCGCCGCTCCCTGCCACCGGAGCGCACGACGACGTCGACGAGGAAGGTCTGGGCGGATCGTCCCCGGTCGTCGACCGCGGTCGGTGCCGGCGTGTCCGGGGCCGACACGTCCCGGGCCGCCTCGGCCGTCATGTGGGTGCGCACGTCGGGGACGGACAGGTGGCTGGGGATGGTGACGACATCGGCCATCGAGAACTCCCCGATGACCGCCCGGGAGCCCACCGGCTCGGGAAAGGGCCACTGGAGCGTAGGCGCGGCGTCCCGGCGGTAGTCCAGCCGACCGTTCCGGTACACGACGCGAGCCCCCTCGCGCCGCTGCCGGGAGACCGTGCCCGCGGCGCGCGTCCCGTGCGTGGGCTGCCAACCGCTCAGCGCGTACGCGACGTGCACCTCGTCGGCCGTGGCCCAGTCGTCCATCGCCGCGGTGGCCAGCAGGTCGCCGAGTCCGCCGAAGAAGGCCATCGCCGGGACGATCACTGCACCCGCGGCGCGGGCCCGGTCCGCGAAGTACCCGAACGTGTCCGCGTTCGCCTCGATCTCCGCTGCCACATCGACATACGGGATGCCGGCGCGCAGGGCCGCCTCGATCACGGGGGCGGCGGTCGTGGCGAACGGCCCCGCACAGTTGACCACCGCCGCCGCCCCCGCCAGTGCCCGGTCGAGCGAGTCCGGGTCGTCGGCCGACGCCGGCCGGGCCTCGATCCCGGGATACGACGCCGCCAGCGCCTTCAACCTGCCCTCGTCGCGGCCGGAGAGGACCGGGACGAACCCGCGCGCCCACAGCTCCGCCACCACGAACCGCCCGGTGTGCCCGTACGCGCCGAACACCGCAACCGTCTGCACCGATCCCATGAGCTCTCCCCTGTGCTCGAATGATCCGACTGCGCCCATCCTGACGGCGTTGAATACCTGGCCGTGAGTGTCTGGAACGACATGCCCCATACAATTACGGACATGACCACTGTCGCGCTGGCCGCCACCGACGGGATGCTGCACTTCGAACTGTCCCTGGCCCACGAGGTGTTCGCCGCCGCCCCGGCCGGGGTGACGGCCCCCTGGTACGACCTCACCGTCTGCGGACCGGCCGCCGTGCGGGTCGGCCGGTTCCGGCTGGAGCCCGACGCCGGACTCGACCGGCTCCGGCACGCCGACACCGTGATAGTCCCCGGCTGGGCCGACATCGACGAGGACCCGCCCGCCCCCCTGGTCGACGCGGTGCGCGAGGCGCACGAGGCAGGCGCACGTGTGGCCTCCCTGTGCACGGGCGCGTTCGTACTGGCCGCAGCAGGGCTTCTCGACGGGCGGCGCGCCACCACGCACTGGGCGCACACCGAGGCCCTGGCCGACCGCCACCCCGGGGTGGCGGTCGATCCGGACGTGCTCTACGTGGACAACGGCAGCGTGCTCACCTCCGCCGGCAAGGCCGCCGCGCTGGACCTGTGCCTGCACCTCGTGCGCCTCGACCTGGGCTCGTCGGTCGCCAACGCCGTCGCCCGCCGGCTGGTCGTACCCCCGCACCGGGCCGGCGGCCAGGCCCAGTTCGTCACCGCCCCGGTGCCCGACCAGGACGACCACCCGCTCGCCGCCCTGCTCCCGTGGGCCATCGAACGACTCGACCAGCCGCTGACCGTGGAGGACCTGGCCCGCCGGGCGGGCATGAGCTCCCGCCACCTGAGCCGCCACTTCAAAGCGGCGACCGGCACGACCCCTTTGCAGTGGCTGCTGACCCAGCGCATCCGGCGCGCCCAGGAACTGCTGGAGAAGACCGACGACAGCGTCGACAGCATCGCGACGGCCACCGGTATGGGGACCTCCACGACCCTGCGCCGCCACTTCAACCGCACGGTCGGCGTGCCCCCGGACGCGTACCGCAGGACGTTCCGCTCCCGGACGCCCTGATCACGGACGACGCTACGTCCGCCCGGCGCTGCGAAGAACGGCGAACACCCCCCGGACGCGGGTGCCGTCCGGCATCTGCCAGGAGCCGCTGACCTCGCCGATCACGCCCTGCGGAGGGAGCGTCGAACCGGCCGGGACGGGCCGCAGGACCCGGTGCACACGGAGGGTCGTGCCCTGCGACGTGCTCAGCGCGGTGCCCTCCCGGTCGTCGGCGGCTGTGAAGTCCGTGGGAAGGGAGCCGTCACCGGTGCCGGTGACGATGACCTCTCGGTCGGGGACGTCGCTGAGGTTCTGGTCCTGGGCCTGAACCCGGCCCTCGATCAGGGCCGCCAACTGGCCGGTCAGCACGGAGTCCTGGCAGCCGTCGTAGGCCCAGCGCCTCCCCAGCACGCCGTGCTCCATCGTGCCCACGAGGGCGTGCTCCGCCCCTTCGCGCGGGGCACCGCGGTAGGTGAGGGGCACCAGGTACGTGGTCGGCCGGGGCCCGCGGGTGTCGGTGGCCACGATGAACTCGATCCCCACCTCGCCCCGCGGGTCGTCGAGCCGGAAGCCGCCGGCCTTCGTCAGCTCCGGTTCGGCCGCGCCACCGCGGTACCACGGCCGGGAAGGCAGCCAGGAAGTGAGCAGGTCCAGCTTGCTCGGCTCAAGGGTCGTGTCGTGGATGACGGCCATACCGGAGGAATCCTTCCGTTGCGTCCGTGCGGACGCTCACACTTTCGCATCCGCGCACCGTCGGCAGAGCCCCCGGGGCGGGGGTTCGAGCGCGTAGCTTCGGATGCCGAACGCCACGAGGAGGAGAACGCCATGACCGAGCCGGCAGGCAGAGTGATCTGTGACATCACGATCTCGGCCGACGGGTACGCGGCCGGACTCGACCAGACCGAGGAGCGGCCGTTCGGAGACGACGGCGGAGACGGATCGGGTGCCGGGCTGCACTCCTGGATGTTCGACACACCCGACGAGAACCGGGCCGAGATCGACCGGCTGAACACAGCCGGGGCGTTCATCATGGGGCGCAACATGTTCGGCCCGGTGCGCGGCGCGTGGGACCGGCCGTGGAACGGCTGGTGGGGTGGCGATCCGCCGTTCCACGCGCCGGTGTTCGTGCTCACCCACCACGCCCGCGAGCCGCAGCCGATGGACGGCGGCACCACGTACCACTTCGTCACCGACGGCATCGCGTCGGCCCTCGCCCAGGCACATGCGGCGGCCGGCGACGGCGATGTCACGGTCCTGGGCGGCGCGACCACCGTCAACCAGTACCTCGCCGCCGGTCTGATCGGCGAGCTGCGGCTGCACATCGCGCCGCTCACGCTCGGCGCCGGCACGCGGCTGTTCGAAGGCGTCCCGCCCCTGAAGCTGGAGCAGGTCACGTCGCGGGCGGCGAGCCGGGTCACGCACGTGACCTACCGCGTGCTGCCCTGAAGCGCGCGCCGGCCGTCACTTTCGAGACACCCCTGGGGGAGTGACGAACCCAGGGCGGGCCGGGCGGCTGCGCCGGGTCTCGGGCCACGGGGGCCGAGAAGCCGACGTGCCGTCGCGTCCGCGCTCACCCTGGCGGCGGTCCGGGGCTCGCCGCGAGCGGGACGTCCGGGCCGTCCACGACGGCATCGACCGACGGCCTGATGTGCGCTCAGTCGCCCACCATGCCGCGGAAGTCGCGCAGGGCTACGGACAGCAACGGCTGGTGCCGGGTGAGGACGGACAAGGGAGCTTCGCGCTCAGCCGTGACGCGGCCGCGGCCCAGCGCCGGGCGTCCGCTGATCCGCATGGGGACGCTGCACACGGTGCCGTCGGACAACTGCTGGATCAGACGGCCGCGGGCGGGCAACCGGACGGGGAGCCGCAGCGCGTCGCCGTAGGCGAAGCGGACAGGCGAAACGCCGCCGGCGGTCAGTTCAGCCCGGGCGCCCCGGCTGCCCACGTGCAGCGTGATCGTGCCCAGCTCCTTCGGGATGCCCCACAGCGCCCGCCCCCCGGCCACGGACTGCTCGCTGTCGACCCACGCGGCCACGGTGCTGGCGACGACGCGGCGCCCGTGACGTGCGGCCAGGGCGATGAGGAACTCGCGGTAGGCGAGGACACCGCCGGGCCGGTAGTCGACCCAGAAGGTGACCAGCGTGGCGCGACGCCGCACGATCCATGGGCGGACCCCGGAAGGGAGCGACCAAGGCGGCAGCTCGGCCACGGGGACGCGCCACAGCGAGACGACCATGTCGCCGGTGAGGCGCCACGGCGAGGGAGGGAAGGGGGCGACCTGCTGCTCCACGGCGCGCCCCCTTCCTCGGCTCGGTCCTGTGCAGGGGCACGGGTGGCTGTGTCCGCTTCTGCTGCGATGGTGCCTGTGCGCAAGGACGTGCGCAAAGGGTGGGTCAGCGGTCCTTGGCCAGTGCCACGAGTTCGGCGAACAGCCCACCGGCGTTGACGAGGTCCTCGTAGGTCCCCTGCTCGACGACCCGGCCCTTGTCCATGACGAGGACGCGGTCGGCGAGGCGGGTTTCTCCAGTTGGTGGGTGACGACGATCGTCATGCGCTCGGCGGCGATCCTCTTGATCTCCAGGAAGATGGCGTGTTCGCCACGGGCGTCCATCTGGGACGTCGGCTCGTCCAGGATGAGGAGCGGCGTCCGGCGGTACAGGGCGCGTCCGCACACCAGGCGCTGCCACTGGCCGCCGGAGAGCTCGGCGCCGCCCCACAGCTCCTTCGCGAGGAGCGTGTCGAGCCGGCGGGGCAGTTTCTCGATCGCCTCGCGCATGCCGACGGCGTCGACCACGTCCCACACGGGACCGTCGTCGAACGTCCTCGGCTGTCCGAGGGTGATGTTCTCGCGGGCGCGCAGGGGCCAGCAGGCGAAGTTCTGCGGTACGAGCGCGGTTCGTTTCCACACGGCGTCGGGGTCGGCGTGGGCGAGGTCGACGCCGTCCCACAGCACGCGTCCCTTGTCGGCCAGGAGGATCCCGGTGATCAGCTTGGCGAGGGTGGACTTGCCCGAGCCGTTCTCACCTACGATCGCCAGGATCTCGCCCCGGCGGAGCGTGAGCGACACCCCGGCGACGGCCGGTTCGTCCTTGCCCGGGTAGCGGTGCACGACCTCGTCGAGACGAATCTCGTCGACGCGTTCGGGGATGGTCGACTCGCCGCGCCGCGGGGCGCGTTCGGCGGCCAGGTCGAGGAAGGCCCGCATGTCGGCCAGATAGAGCGAGGTGTGGAACATCGCGGCGCCGTGGATGACGAACTGGCCGAGCGCGGCGAGGGTGGTCTGCACGGCGACGACGGCCGTGGCGGCGACGGGCAGGGCGACCCGGCCACCGGCGGCCAGCCAGGCGAGGGTGGCCCAGGTGCACAGCAGGAACACCCCGCCCAGGGCGCTGGTGGCCAGCACGATGCGCAGCTGACGAGGAGCGGCGGTGAGAGTGCGCCGGTCGATGCGGTCGGACAGGGCCCGGTACCAGTAGATGAGATAGCCGGTCATGCCGTTGGCGCGAACCTCGTCGCCGAACCGGGAGTAGGTGGCCCACCAGCGCATCATGGAACGCACGTTGCGGTCACCGACGTTGAGGTAGTGGGTCTCGTAGTCGACGCGCGCGGACAGGACGGCTCCGGCGCCGGCCGGCAGGACGGCCAGGAGCAACAGGGGCAGCATCAGCGGGTGCAGTGCCGTGATGACTCCGCTCGCGGCGATCATGCGGACCAGGGCCGACAGGAACCGCTGGGCGTCCTGGACCATCAACCGGGTGCGGGTGACCCCGACTTCGGCGGCTTCCTGCCGGTCGGCGAAGCCGTCCTCGCCGTAGGCGGAGCTCTCCACCCGGCACACCGCGGCGACCAGGGCGATATCCGCTTCGGTCGTCAGCAGGGGAGTGATGCGGCCGTCGGCGTAGGAGGCAAGGGCGCCGCTGCCCCGGCCCACGGCCGCGGCTGCCGTCACCACGATGAGGGCGGGCAGCGCACCGTGCAGCCGTTCGGAAACAGCGCCGCCGCCGAGGACGTGCGTCATGGCCTGCGCGGTGAACGCGAGGACGACGGCCGCCGCGATGCCGGTGAGGAGCTGGCACGCCAGGAGCAGGACGACGCCGGCCCTGTCGACGGCCCACGCCATCCGCGCGGTGTGGCCGAGGACCGGGGGAAGGCGGCGGCACATCGCACCGAAACCGGCGTCGGCCAGCGGGTTCTTGCCGTACTTCCCGCCGAACGTGAGCGTCGCGGGTGGGGGAGGGGGCGGAGTGTTCTCGTCGGCGGTCGAGGGGTCGGTCGTCGTCACCCGGTTCCTCCTGGAGGTCCGTGCCGCGCCCGGACGGCCCGGCGGTGCACGGCCTAACGACGTGGCGCCCGAATCGAACGCGCTCGATTCCGGACGTGCGGGGACCCTTGCCGCACAAGGGATCGACCGGGGCGGCTCATTGTTGGGGCCGATCCGGCGAGCACGGGGTTGGCCGAATCGCGGAGGCTTGAAATGCCTGTGGCAGGCGGGATTTCGGCGGCCTCCGGCGCCGGGGAATCCGATGCCGGATCATCCCTACGGGTCGACGGTGCCGCCGGATCGCGCGTCGCCGACTCGGGACGCCACTGGGCGAGCGGCGCGAAATGGCGGGCTCCGGGTGCGCACAGGGTGATGCGATCGAGCGACTGTCACAGGTGTCCGCCGGGAGAAGGCGACGACCCTCTGACGCCCGATTGGCCGGATGGTCCGAAAAATCCTGTTCATGCAGTTTTGTTCTGACGGGCGTGGTTAACCGAGGAGAGTGCGCGAGGGACGGACGCCGGAGCACGAGGGGTCGGCGACGAGCCCCGGCACCCGGCCGCCGGACGCGCCCGAGCGCGGTGGTGGAACGGCGTATGCCGTCGCCGCGGGCGGCCCGGTTTCCGACGAGAGCAGATCCACGGGCGGTGCCTGAGGGAGAGGACCCATGAGCGAAATGGCGAACATGAGCACCGGTCGTGCTCAGCAGGCCGGTCAGACGGCGAAGCAGGAAGCGTCGGCCACGGCCGGTCAGGCCAGGGAAGGGGCGAGTGAGGTCGTCGGCACGGCCGCCGAACAGGTCAAAGCCGTCACCGGTGAGGCCAGGGCACAGGCCGGCGCGATGGCCGGTGACCTGCGGTCACGGGTCGCGGAGGAGGCCGAGAGCCAGGCACGACGCGGAGCGCAGGTGATGCGGGGGTGGGCGGACGACCTGTCCGGTCTCGCGCAGAGCGCCGAGAAGGACTCACCCGTCAAGAGCCTCGTCGTGCAGGCGGCAGACCGCGGTCACCGAGCCGCCGACTACCTGGACGCACGGGGCGTGGGAGGTTTGGCCGGCGAAGTGCAGGACTTCGCCCGCCGACGTCCCGGGGCCTTCCTGGGCGGGGCGGTGCTGGCCGGGTTCGCTGTCGGCCGGCTGGCCAAGGCCGGCAGCAAGGCGGACGGTTCCGGCGCGGCGGCGCAGCCACGCACCTCCGGCCCGCAGAGCCTGCCCGAGGACGCGGCGCCGCCGGAGCTGCCGGGTTACGGGGAGGCGTGAGATGGCATCGCTCATGCCACATGCCCCGCAGCGATACGCCACCAAGCACCGCGGGCAGGAGGACGCCTCGGTGGGAGAGCTGCTGTCGACGGTGGCGTCGGACGTGCAGCAACTGCTGCACCAGGAGGCGGAACTGGCCAAGGCCGAGATCCGGGAAGAGGCCACCAAGGCGGGCAAGGCCGCCGGGATGTTCGGCGGCGCCGGTTTCGCCGGTTACATGGTGGCCCTCTTCCTGACCCTGGCGGCGATGTTCGCCCTGGGCAACGTCATGGACCTGGGTTGGGCCGCGCTGATCGTCACCGCGGTGTGGGCAGTGATCGGACTGATCCTCTACCGCCGGGGCCGGACGCAGATGCGCACGGTGTCACCGAAGCCGGAGCAGACCATGCAGACGCTGAAGGAGGACCTGGAATGGGCACGGCACCCGACCGGATAAGGGCCGACATCGAGAACACGCGGGAGAGGCTGTCCGAGGACGTCTCGCGGCTGGCCGACCGAGCCCGCCCCCGCCAGATGGTACGGCGTCGCACCCGGCGCGTCCGCGGCGCACTGCACGGAGCCCGGGAACGGGTGATGGGCAGCGCCTCGGAGATCACCGGGCAGGCCTCCGACCGCACACAGCGGGCAGCCCAGTCGGTGCAGGACACCACGGGCCAGGTCGCGGACACCGCCCGCCAGGCGGCCGAGCAGGCGGGTCAGGCGGCGCGGCAGGCTCCGGAGCAGGCGATGCGGCAGACGCAGGGCAACCCGTTGGCGGCCGGCCTGATCGCGTTCGGCGCGGGACTGCTGACCGCCTCGCTGCTGCCCACGTCGCAGGCCGAGGAGAAGGCGGCTGAGCGGGCCGGACAGGCCGTCGAGCCGGTGAAGCAGGCCGCGCTGGAGTCCGCGCAGAAACTGAAGGAGGAAGCCGGCGAAGTCGGCCGTCAGGCCGCCCAGGAGGTCAAGGACACCGCCTCCGAAGCCGCCCGCACCACCAAGGAAGAGGCAAAGGACCAAGCCGGGCAGGTCACCGAGCAGGCCCGTCAGTCCGCACAGAGCACGGCCGAGGAAGCACGCGGGCAGACCCGCAGCACCGGACCGTAGACACCCCCACGCCCGCCTGGTCAGCCGTACGAGGGCGGTGCGACCCATCCCGACCCACTGTCTCCGGAGACGATCACAGTGACATCACCCAGCACCGGCTCGACCATGGAGAACCACCCCGACATCCTCGACATGCGCCAACGCCACGCGATGGCCGAACGCGCCACGACGACCTCCCGGGCGCAGGCGATAGAGACCCTGGCCCTGCTCACCGGCCTCTACCTCGCCGCCTCCCCGTGGATCGTCGGATTCAACGGCGGCGGCTTCGCCCGGCTGGCCGTCACCAACCTGATCACCGGCATCGGCTACGCCCTGCTGATGAGCGGGGGCTTCGGCCGTGCCTACGACCGCACGCACAGCATGGCGTGGGCCGCGTGCGCCCTGGGCCTGTGGACGATCGTCGCGCCCTGGGTGGTGGCAGGCAATGTCGACACCACCCGCACCGTCGTCAACAACATCATCACGGGCGTGATCGCCCTGCTGCTCGCCCTCGCCGCCAGTGCGGCAGCGTCCATGGGCTCCGACAGGAGCGGACGGGGCGGCAGGTAGGGGGCGGACACGGCGGCGCGGACCGCTGATTTGCGAGCCGGTCGGCCATACGCCGACCGGGAGCCTCCCACAGGAAAGTCAGGAGAAACATGATCACCCGAGAGCAGATCCCCACCGTGCTGGACCATCCGGTCCATGACGCCAGGGGCGACAAGATCGGCGACGCCAGGCACGTCTTCCTCGACGACGCCACCGGCGAGCCGGAGTGGGTCAGCGTACGGACCGGCTTGTTCGGCACCAGCGAGTCCTTCGTGCCCATCCATGACGCGGCCGTCGTCGAGGACCACCTCGAGGTGCCGTTCGCCAAGGACCACGTCAAGGACGCGCCCAACGTCGACGTCGATGCCGGCGGTCACCTGTCCGAGCAGGAGGAACAGCGCCTGTACGAGCACTACGGCATCGACTGGGGTGACCCCGCCTGGCAGGACACGGATTCCGGCACCGGCCAGACCACCGGTACCGCCGGCACCGGCCAGACCGCCGACACCGAGAACGCCATGACGCGCTCCGAGGAGGAAATGCACGTCGGTGTCGAACGCCACGAGGCCGGTCGGGCGCGGCTGCGCAAGTACGTCGTCACCGAAGAGCAGCAGTACACCGTCCCCGTACGTCATGAAGAGGTCCGCGTCGAGCGCGAGCCGATCACCGAAGCCAACCGGGACAAGGCCATGTCCGGCCCGGACATCACCGAGGCGGAGCACGACGTCACCCTGTACGAGGAGCAGCCCGTGGTGGAGACCAGGGCGGTACCGAAGGAGCGGGTACGTCTGAGCACCGAGGAGGTCACCGAGGAGGAGACCGTCACCGGCGAGGTCCGCAAGGAACGCCTGGAAACCGAGGGGACCACCGAGGGAACCGAGGGAACCGACGAGTCCGGAGGCCGGCGGCGCCGCCCCTGAACCGCAGTGAGCGCCCGGGAGGGAGGGCCGAGGGCCCTCCCTCCCGGTGTGTCGTCGCCGGGCCGGCGCCGGCCCGCTCGGACCGAGCGCCATGTCGGCGCCTGGCTGCCCGAGCCGCTGCCCGACCGCACCGAGTGGGGCCGCGCGGGTGGTTCCGGCCCCGCCGACCAGATCGTCCAGCCCTCCGCGCCCACGGTCGTAGCTTTCTCGGGGGCGCGGACGGCCCAGCTCCGGGTGTTGGCCGTCTCTCGCCCTCGGGGCCGCCGGCACGATGACCTGTAGTACCGCGTGGGGTGTTTTGCGACGCATCCTGCCCGCCTTGCGTCCGTCCTCGCTCACCTTCGCCCGCTTCCCTGCACATTCATTTGGAAAATGCCAAAGCGTTCACCTGGGCCGAGCACATTCCGTAGTGTCGTGCTCACGTTCGCGGGAACGGCCGTGCAGGGGGAGGGGGTTCGGCGTGCCCGGAATCGACGAGAGTCTGCTGGAGGCCATGCGGCTGCCAGGTGCTCGAGGGGCGTCGGTGGTCGACTGGATCAGTGGTCTTGCGCTCGGTGCGGTGGGTGACGCACCCGGTGGCGATGTGGAGGCGACGGCTGCGGAAACCGCGGAACTCGCCCGCCTCGCCACCGAGAGCGGCGCCCTCGCCCTGACCGGTGGCGAGCCGGGTGGACCGCCGGATGACGACCGGGGTGGTCCGTCCGGCAAGGAACCCCCCGTACAGGACCTGATCATCACCAACGCCGACTCGTACCACCTGCTCAGGTTCGTCACCACGACCTTCGACAGCACCGTGTTCGTGCACTTATGGCTCGACCGCCACGAAGGGAACCTGGCCCTGGCCCGCATCCGGCTGGCCGAGATGACGGACCGGCTGGTGCTCGGATGACCACGTCGACCCTGACGGCGCGCTCGGGCGAACCGGCCTCGGCCACGCTCGGCACCCTCGCCGCGCAGGGCGCCACCGGCGCCCTGTCCACCGAGTCGGGGATCGTCTACCTCGCGGCGGGACACGTCGTCCACGTCGAATCGGCCGTCACACCCGACCTGGGCGACCTGCTCACCCACAGCGGTGCGCTCGCCCCGGACGGCTGGTGGGAGGCGATCGACCGGGCCGGCCGCCGCTGCCGCGTCGGACGGCAGCTGGTGGACAGCGGTCACCTCGCCGCCGGCGCGCTGGAACTGTGCCACCTGGGCGCACTCTTCGACGCGGCGTACTTCGTCCTCGCTCATGACGGACCCGCGCTGCGGTTCCGCCCCGGAGCCGCGCACTGGCTCGGGGCGGTCCGTTCCGTACCGGTGGACACCGTCCTGCGCGAGTCCAGACGCCGTCGGGAACTGCTGCACCGCATATGGCCCGAGCCCGCCGTCGACCGAGCGCCTCTCGCCCGGGTGCCCGGGCCGGACACCGCCGACCTGCCGGCCCGCCGCGGCCGGACGCTCGCCCAGGTCGACGGTGTCCGCACCGCCGCCCAGATCGCCACGGCCCTCGCCTGCCGCACGTTTCACACCCTCGTGGAACTCCGGCGACTCGCGGCGGCCGGGCTGGTGACCCCCGTGGCCCCCCCGCTCCCCGCCTCTTCCCCGGCCGCAGCCCCAGCGTCCGCCCCCGTCCCCGCCCCCGCGTCCGCCGAGCCGGGCCCCATCCCTCGTCCCGCGGCACCGGACGAGCCCGACACCGCACTGCTGCGACGGCTCCTGCACGCCTTGGAGGCACTGTGATCCGCGCGCGAAGACAGCGTGCCGAAAGGAGACTGCTCATGGCCGTCGAGACCGACGTCCTGGACGAACTGCGTCGGCTCCGCACCCGCGTACCCCGGCTGACGGGCTCCCTCGCGGCCACCGTCGACGGACTCGTCCTCGCCCACGACGTGCCGGACACCGAACCGGAGGGACTCGCGGCGCTCACCGCGGCCGCCCTGGGCGTCGCCCACCGCATGACCGACGCCGCCGCCCGCGGGGACTTCCGCGAACTATTGGTGCGGGGCTCCGGAGGCTACGTGGCGACCTACGCCGCCGGAACGACCGCCGTCCTCACCCTCCTCGCCGAGGACCGTGTCAACGTCGGCCGCCTTCATCTCGAAGGCCGACGCAGCGGCGCCCGGATCGCCGACCTCGTGACCACGCGCGTGGTGCCCGGCACCGGCCGCCACGCCGACCGGCAGGCGCCCGAGGAGCACCTCACCACGGTGGCCCCGGCCGCGGACCGCCCCATCGGCACCCTCCCGGTACGCACCCCGCAGCGCCCCCCACACCAGCCGCGCCCGCAGGCAGGCATCTGAGCCATCCGAACCGCCCGACCCACCGAAGTAGCAGACCGAAGGAAAGGAACCGAGCGCATGGCCAACACGGAGACCGCGCTGAAGGAATGCCTGAGCTCCATCGACGGAGCGACTGCCGTCGCACTCGTCGACTACACCAGCGGCATGGCCCTCGGCACCCTCGGCGGCAGCAAGGACTTCAACCTGGAAGTCGCCGCCGCCGGCAACACCGACGTCGTGCGGTCCAAGCTGCGCACGATGGAGCACCTGGGGCTGAAGGAGGAGATCGAGGACATCCTGATCACCCTGAACACCCAGTACCATCTCATCCGCCTGCTGAAGGGGCGCGGAGGCAGCGGACTCTTCCTCTACCTCGTGCTCGACGGGAGCCGGGCCAATCTCGCGATGGCCCGCCATCAGCTGCGCCGCATCGAAACCGACCTGGAGGTCTGAGCCGCATCACCGGACGGGAGCCCTCCGCCACGGACACGTCGCGGAGGGCCCCTCCATGTCGCGCGGCGACGACTTCCGCACAGCCGGCCGCGTCTACGGTGGGTGCCATGACGGCATCCCTGGACGTGCTCGTGGTGGGCGCGGGCCCGACCGGACTCGCCCTCGCGACCCAACTGCGCGCCTGCGACACCCCGTTCCGGATCGTGGACCGCTCATCGGACCGCGCCCGGGAGTCACGTGCCCCGGCGATCCAGCCCCGGACCCTGGAGATGCTGTCGGCGTTCGGCGCGGCGGACGAGCTCGTCGACCGGGGCAGTACGGCGGTCCGGCTGCACCTGCATCTGCCCCGACGGGTGCTGCAGGTGCCGGTGTTCGACGTCGGCTGCGACGACACGCCGTACCCCTTCCTGCTCTTCCTGCCGCAGTCGGAGACGGAGGCCGTCCTGACGGCCCGTCTGGCCGCGCGGGACGTGCCGGTGGAGCGGGGCACGGAGCTGCTGAGCGCCGAACCGGAGGGCGAGCACGTCATCTGCCGCCTGCGTGACCGGGACGGGACCGAGGAGACCGTACGGGCGCGCTACGTCGTCGGCTGCGACGGGGCACACAGCACCGTACGTGCCCAGGCGGGCATCGGCTTCGAGGGGTACGCCTACCCGCAGACGTTCCTGCTGGCGGACCTTGAGGTCGACGGGCTGGAGCCGGGTGTCGCGCACACGTACATGACCGCGGCCGGGCTGCTGTTCTTCTTCCCGCTCGGCACTCCGGCCACCTGGCGGATGATCGCGATGCACCCGCCGGGCGCCCCGGGTGGCGAGGTGACCCTGGGGCTCCTCCAGGGGATCGTCGACGACTGGGCACCCGAGCGACCGTCCCTGCGCGACCCGGTCTGGATGACGAGCTTCCGCATCCACAACCGCGGTGCCACCCACTACCGCAAGGGCCCGTTCTTCCTCGCCGGCGACGCGGCACACATCCACAGCCCGGCAGGCGGACAGGGCATGAACACCGGCATCCAGGACGCGCTCAACCTGGGCTGGAAACTCGCCCACGTCTGCCGCGGAGCCGCACCGGAGGCGTTGCTGGACACGTACGAGGCGGAGCGCGCCCCGATCGGCCACGGCGTACGCCGCCTCACCGACCGCGCGTTCACCGTCGGTACGAGCAGCCACCCGGCCCTGCGGCTGGCACGGACGCGGCTCGCCCCCCGCCTGGCCCCTCTGCTGCTGCGCGCGACCGGTGCCCGGGCACGTCTCTTCCGTACGGTCTCCGAACTCGGCATCCACTACCGCCGCGGCCCCGCCTCCGGCACCGGACCGCTCAGGCCGCGCCGGGGCCCGCGCGCGGGAGACCGCCTGCCCGACACCCCCGCCGGACTCCAGCGGCGCATCGCCGGGCCGGGCTACCACCTGCTGCTCACCGGCCCCGCCGGCCTCTGGCCCCAGGACCCGCCGCCGGGCGGACTGCACGGCCTGGTGAGCGTGCACCACCTGGACACCCTAAGCCCATGGCCCGGCGTCACCCACGCCCTCGTACGGCCCGACGGATACGTGGGTTACGTGGCCCGCGGCACCGACCTCACGGGCCTGCGCGCCCACCTCGACCGCTGGCTGCCGGGCCGCTAGGCAGGAAGGCCGGCGAGCCATTCGAGCATCCGGTACGCGTCCGGCTCCCGGGGGCCGGGGGCCGGGGGCCGGGACGAGCGTCCGTAGCCGCGTACGTCCACGGCGGCCGCGCGGTAACCGGCCGAGGCCAGAGCCGGGAGCTGGTGGCGCCAGGAGTACCAGGACTCGGGGAATCCGTACAGCAGGAGCACGAGTGACCCGGCTCCCTGCTCCACGAGGTGGGTGCGGCCGGCCGGTGTGGGCAGCAGGCGATGCGTGCGGTCGGCGGCGGACGTCTGCGGCATGAATCCTCCCGCGATCCGGAGGGGTGCTCGGTCCACCGGTCATCCAGCGCCCGCCGCGCCGCACGCGGGGCCTGTCGCCGGTCCGGCAAGAGGCTCAGCCGTGGTACGTGATGTACCCGTTGTGGTCCGGGTCGGAGCCGCTCCTGGTGTACGAGTGCACGTCGGCACGGCTGCCGGACGGCTTGTACACGTAGATCGTGTCCTTGTCGTTGTTCCACATGAAGTTGCAGTTGTCGCGGTAGACGACGTTGTTGGTGTCGGAGTCGGACCCGTTGCCGCCGCGCAGCTTCACGTAGTCACCCGGCTGGAGGGTGTGGCTCGCGGTGAAGGTGAACGTGTTGCCCGCGGCGTCCTTCACCACGTACCCCTTGAGGTTCACCGTCGTGGAACGCGAGTAGTTCTTGATGGTCAGGTACTCCTCGGCGGTGTTCCCGCCCGAGCAGCGGTTGGAGTCGCTGCCGGGAGCGTCGTACTGGATGCCCCGGATCTTCAGCGCGGAGTTGTACTCGGCGGCCTGAGCCGGAACCGCCGACAGGGCGGTGAGGGCCCCGGCGGCGACGGCCGTGGTGGCGACAAGGCGTATACGCATGGACGTTCGTCCCCCCTGCATGGCCTTCACGTGAAGGCGATGTGATGGTTCGGTGAAGCATCCGGATCGTACACGCTTCAAGTACGCAGCGGGGCGGGTCCGGTGACATTGCCACCGGACCCGCCCCGCGGGGTGTGTGACGTCAGGCGCCGCTGGCCCGCAGCATGTCCTCGCGCTCGACGATCTTCACGCGCTCACGGCCCTCGGGCTCGCCCAGGGCCTTCTCCGCGGCGTCCAGCTTGTACCAGCCGTCCCAGGTGGTGAAGCGGATGTCGCGCTCGGCGAGGAACGCGTCCACGGCCTCCGGGGCGGGGGTGGCGGGCGTGTGCAGCCGACCGTCCGCGTAGTCGGCCAGCAGATTCGCCACGGTCTCGTTGGCGTCGCCCTTGGTGTGCCCGATGAGGCCGATGGGGCCGCGCCGGATCCAGCCGGTGACGTACGTGGACTGCAGGTGCTCGCCGGACTCCTGCATGACCCGGCCGCCTTCGTCCGGGACGGTGCCGGAGTCGATGTCCCAGGGGATCTTGGGGAGCTTGTCGGACAGGTAACCCACCGCGCGGTACACCGCGCCCACGTCCCAGGTGTGGAAGGTGCCGGTGCCCTTGACGTTGCCGGTGCCGTCCAGCTCCGTGCGCTCGGTGCGCAGGCCCACCACCTTGCCGTCCTCGCCGAGGATCTCGACCGGCGACTCGAAGAAGTGCAGAAAAAGCTTGTGAGGCCGGTCGCCGGTGTCGCGGATCGCCCAGTTCTCCAGGGTCTTGGCCACCATGTCGGCCTGCTTGTTGCCGCGCCGCGTGGCGATCGAGCCCTCGTCGTAGTCGATGTCCTCGGGGTCGACGATGACCTCGATGTTGGGAGAGTGGTCGAGCTCCCGCAGCTCCATCGGACTGAACTTCGCCTGCGCCGGGCCGCGGCGGCCGAACACGTGGATCTCCTTGGCCCGGTTGGCCTTCAGGCCCTCGTAGACGTTGGCCGGGATCTCGGTGGGCAGCAGCTCGTCCGCCGTCTTGGCCAGGACGCGCGCGACGTCGAGCGCGACGTTGCCGACGCCGAGCACGGCGACCTTCTCCGCCTCCAGCGGCCAGGTGCGCGGCACGTCCGGGTGGCCGTCGTACCAGGACACGAAGTCCGCGGCGCCGTACGAGCCGTCGAGATCGATGCCCGGCAGCGAGAGCGCCCGGTCGGCCATCGCGCCGGTGGCGAAGATCACGCCGTCGTAGAACGCCCGCAGGTCGTCCAGGCCGATGTCCGTGCCGTAGTCGACGTTGCCGAAGAGCCGGATCTGCGGTTTGTCGAGCACCTGGTGCAGGGCGGTGATGATGCCCTTGATCCGCGGGTGATCGGGGGCGACGCCGTAACGGATCAGTCCGAACGGAGCCGGCATGCGCTCGAAGATGTCGATGGACACACCGGGTTCGGCGGCCACCTCGGACTTGAGCAGGGCGTCGGCGGCGTAGATCCCGGCGGGGCCGGATCCGACGATGGCTACCCGCAGGGGGCGGGGCATGGTCAGGTTCCCTTCGAGCGGCGACAAGCGATCTCGACGGGAAGCCTAAACTAAGGCAAGCCTAAGTCGGTACGGGGGTCCGGCCTATGAGCCCATAAGGCTACTTTATGGGTGGTCCCTGGTGGCGCTTATGGCAGGGGTTGCTCCGCCCAGATCACCTTCCCGGCGGGCAGATAGCGCGTCCCCCAGCGCTCCGAGAGCTGCGCCACCAGGAACAGACCGCGTCCGCCCTCGTCCGTCATGGTGGCGTACCGCAGGTGCGGCGAGGTGCTGCTGCTGTCGAACACCTCGCAGATCAGGTTGCGGTCGCGCAGCATCCGGACGCGGATGGGGCCGCCGCCGTACCGGAGCGCGTTGGTGACCAGCTCGCTCAGAATCAGCTCCGTGCTGAACGTCAGTTCCTCCAGGCCCCACTCGGCCAGCCGCCTGCTGACCGCCGCCCGGACCTCGCCCACGGCCGCCGGATCGGCCGGCACCGGCCACTCGGCGACCCGGTCGGCGGCGAGCGCCCGGGTGCGCGCGACGATCAGCGCGATGTCGTCGCTGGAGCGGGCGGTGAGCTGCGAGTCGAGCACGACCCGGCAGGTGTCCTCCGGGGACTGCCCGGCCCGGCCCAGCGCCTCGCGCAGCATGTCCAGACCGACGTCGATGTCCCGCTCCCGGTCCTCGACCAGCCCGTCGGTGTAGAGGACGAGCCGGCTGCCCTCCGCCAGGTCCAGCTCCGCCGTCTCGAACGGCAGACCACCGAGCCCGAGCGGGGGACCGGCGGGGACGTCCGGGAAGTCCACACTGCCGTCCGGGTGGATCAGCGCCGGCGGGGGATGCCCGGCCCGCGCGACGGTACAGCGCCGGGAGACCGGGTCGTAGACGGCGTACAGACAGGTCGCGCCGGTGACCGGGGCGCTGCCGCCTTCCTCCG
This sequence comes from Streptomyces sp. NPDC092370, assembly GCF_044755265.1. Taxonomy (NCBI): domain Bacteria; kingdom Bacillati; phylum Actinomycetota; class Actinomycetes; order Kitasatosporales; family Streptomycetaceae; genus Streptomyces; species Streptomyces sp. NPDC092370. Next base: position 85,654 of record NZ_JBIVQO010000011.1, read on the forward strand.
CCTCGTCCTGGTCGATCCGGGCGACCAACTCGTCCAGCAGGGCGATGAGTTCCTCGGGCGGCAGATCGAGGGCGGAGAAGTTGTGCACCGCGGTGCGCAGTCGGCCCATCGTCGCCGCGGCGTGCAGCCCGTGGCCGACCACGTCCCCGACCACGAGCGCGACCCTGGCCCCCGACAGCGGCAGCACGTCGAACCAGTCACCGCCCACCCCGGCCTGCGCGGGCAGATAGCGGTAGGCGATCTCCAGCGCTCCCTGCTCCGGCAGGTTGCGGGGGAGCAGACTGCGCTGGAGCGTCACCGCCATGCTGTGCTCCCGTGTGTAACGGCGCGCGTTGTCGATGGAGACGGCGGCCCGCGCCACCAGCTCCTCGGCCAGGGTCAGCTCGTCCGCGTCGAAGGGCTCCTGCTTCTCGCAGCGCCAGAAGCTGACCACGCCGAGCACCAGGGCGCCGGCCCGCAGTGGCACGGTGATCAGGGAGTGGATGCCGTACTCGACGATCTGCGCGGAGCGCTCCCGGTCCTGCGCCTGCCAGCCCGGGGCCTCGCTCAGCCGGGGCTCCAGGACGGGGCCTGCGGTGGCGAGGCTGCGTCCCTGCGGGGAGGACTCGACGAACCTGATCCGCTCGCCGACCGGATAGAGCGGCGCGTCCTTGCGGATCCCGCTCACCGCCGTCCGGCTGAGCGCGCCCACCGCGTTCGGCTGTCCGCCGCCCAGCACCGCGTCGAACAGGTCGACGGTGACGAAGTCGGCGAACCGGGGTACGGCGAGCTCCGTGAGCTCCTCCGCCGTGCGGGTCACGTCCAGGCTCGTCCCGATGCCCACTCCGGCGTCGTACAGCATGTTGAGCCGTTCCCGCGCGGTCTCGGCCCGCCCGGACAGGGCCCTCAGCTCGGTGGAGTCGCGCAGGGTGGCGACGCTGCCGGGCGGGACGCCCGCTCGGTCCGTGGTCCGCTGGTTGACGGCGAGGAGCCGGTCGCCGACACGGTGCACCTCGTCCGTGGCGACGCGACCGGAGGCCAGCAGGTCGGCGGTGCCCGGGTCGAGACCCAGACTGAGGATGTGCCGGCCCTCGGCGTCGGCGGGCAGCCCCAGCAGCCGGTGCGCCTCGTCGTTCGCCAGCAGCAGGGTGCCCCGGTCGTCGACGATGAGCACTCCCTCCCGTACGGCGTGCAGCACGGCGTCGTGATGTTCGTACATCCGGGTCATCTCGTGCGGCCCGAGCCCATGGGTCTGGCGCAGCAGCCGACGGCTCACCAGCGCGGCACCCGCCGTCGCCAGGGCGAGCGCCACCGCCGCGGCGGCCAGCACGAGCGGCAGCTGGCGGTCCGCGGTGCCGCCGACGTTCTTCGTCGTGATCCCCGCCGAGACCAGGCCCACGACCCGGCCGTCCGGGTCCTTCACCGGCACCACGGCCTGAACGAGCGGGCCGATGGTCCCCTCGATCTCCTCGGTGAACGCCTGCCCGGCCAGCGCCGGCGCGATGGTCCCGACGAACTTCTTGCCGATCCGGTCCGTCTTGGGGTGGCTGTAGCGAATCCCGTCGGTGTTCATCACGACGATGAAGTCGACCTTCGACCGCTCACGGGCCTCCTCGGCACGCGGCTGGAGCACGGCGGTGGGATCAGGGCTGTGAAGCGCCTCGACCGTCCCCGGCGCGTTGGCGAAGGTCTCCGCCACGGCCAGCGACCGGTTGCGGGCCTCCTGCGTCGTGTCGTGCCGCACTTGCAGCACCAGCGCCACCACGGCCGCCATGACCAGCAGCAGCACGATCACCACGACCAGCAGGAACACCTGCCCGGCGACACTGCGTCCGCCCAGCACCGACCGCAGCCCCGCCGCCCAGTGCCACCGCGACGGGCCCGCCTCCTGCCGCTGCCGTGCGGACGGCGCAGCGCCGGGCCGCAGGGGCGATCGAGTCCCGGATCGACCCAAGAGTCGGACCATGTGCCATGTCTACACTGCCGGGCCCCGGGAGGCGAGGGGCATCACCCATGGTGACAGGGGGTCCTCACCGTTTCGTCACGTCTCCCGGCGTGTATGGACTCCCGCCCCGGAGGCCGAGCGTACGACGCTCTCAGGCTCCCAGCGAGCGGGCCAGCTCCGTTGTGGCCCGGGCGATCTCGCCGTCCTCGTCGGCCATCAGACCGCCGAGCTCACCGCGCCGGGCCCGCACCGCCTGACGCGCGGCGCGCTCCCACACCACCGGGTTCTCCCGATGGTTCAGCAGCTTCGGGTAGACGGCGGCGGTGCTCTCCCACTGCCGGGCGTCGGCGATGCTCTTCAGCAGCCGGATGATCTGGGGCCGGCAGGTCACCTGCGGCAGCTTCGCCAGCTCCCACAGGAAGGGGACGGTGGCCGCGGTGGCCTGCTCCACGACGAAGCCGAACTGGCAGATCCGTTTCCTCAGGTCGTCGAGGGCGCAGCGGGCGGTGTCGGCGTCCCCCCCGGCGATGCCGTTGAGCAGGAGGGGGATGGCCGCCGCCGAGCCGGTGGAGTCCTGGATCTCGCCCCACGGCACGCTGTCCAGTGCCGTGAGCGGCGTGTTCCGGACCACCGCGGCCGGGGTGTCGGGGCGCTGTGGGCGCTCGCTGCTCGGGTGTTCCGTCGAAGCGCTGCGCATGGCGAGGGGCCTTTCCGCGGCAGTCGTGTCAGATGGGTGGACAGGGCGTGCACGGCCGGGTCGACAACCTGGCCCAGACCGTCTTGCCCGTCGGAGGGCTCGGGGCCCAGCCCCACTCCTCGGACAGGGCGTCGACGATGCCCAGGCCCCGGCCGCGCTCCTCCAGGGACGAGCCGGTCGGCGCGTACACGGGCGGGGTGTCGTCGGGGTCGGAGACCGTGACGAGCAGGTGCGCGGGGTCCAGAAGGAAACCGAGCCGGATCTCCGGCACACCCGGTGTCCCCGCGGCCGTCGGCGCCGCGTGGGTCGCGGCGTTGGCGGCGAGCTCGGTGATGACGAGGGTCGTGTCGTCGCAGCGGTGGTCCAGCGACCAGCCGCGCAGGGTGTCCCGGGTGAAGGTCCGGGCTTGTGCGAACCCCTCCCGGCTGCACTCGACCCGCAGGGCGGCCGAGGCGGACAGGACACCCGAGAACTGCGGCAACATCTTCGGCAGTGAGGGCGGGGTCCCGCACGGCGTGACCGAGGGCGGTCCGGCCGGGAAGGCGTGGGCCGTCCCGGGTGTGCCCGCGTGTGCCGCAGCCCCACTCGGCGGCCGGAGCGCGTGCTGCGCAGGTGATGACACGGCATCTCCCCGATGCGACGTCAGGACGGGTCGTCAGCCCGGGGGTTGACGCCGCGGCTATTATCCACGCTGAAGGCGCTCGCGTGCAATTGCACGAGAAATTGCGTGAGAATCAAGCCATTGTGGGTACGCAAGCCGGGACGAGTGCGGTCGAAGGGACGCGGCCGCGCTCGGCCGGAGGCCGGGCACACCGTGCGCGGCGGGGAACGAGAACAGCAAGGAGACTGCGGTGCCACCAGTGCGGAACGGAGTGCAGGCAAGCTCGTTGGACGCCTGCTGGATCAAGAGCCGGCACAGCAACGCCGAGGGCAACTGCGTCGAAGTCGCCCCCCTCCTCGACGGTGGGATCGCCATGCGCAACTCCCGTGACCCTGACGGGCCCGCCCTCGTCTACACCCCGGCGGAGGTGGCGGCCTTCCTGGCCGGCGCGAAGGACGGCGAGTTCGACCACCTGCTGTGAAGGGCGGTGTCGTCTCGCCTGTCGTGTGATGCTCGGGGGGAGAAGCGGAGCTCAACTCCCCACTTCTGCGGGGGTGCTGTGGACGGATGCGTGAAGGCCCGGTGAAGTGCGATAGTGTAAGTCGCCCTTGTGCCGGTCTGCTGGGAGTCAGGATGTCCGCCGCGTCGCATCGCATCTCCCGTCTGGAACCCTACCTGGACAGGCCCGAGCCGGCGCCGACTCTGCTGAAGATGCTGGTCGGTGTACAGCTCGCCGGTTTCCGTGAGGACGCCGGACTCGCTCAGGACCAGGCGGCGCGCGCTGTGGGGTTCAGCGCAGCGAAGTTGTCCCGCATCGAGTCGGGCAAGGGTCGCCGCCCGCCGACGGAGAGCGACGTCCGCGCTCTGCTGGAGCTGTACGGCACCGACGCATACGAGGCTTCGGTGCTGCTCAAGCTGTTGCAGCGCGCCGGAGAGCCGGGCTGGTGGCAGCGGTACGACAAGCGGCTGATGCCCGAGTGGTTCGACCGGCTCGTCGGGCTGCAGGAGGCCGCCGCCACCATCCGTACCTTCGAGATCCAGTACGTACCCGGCCTGTTGCAGACACCGGCCTACACCAGGGCCGTGGTGGAGCGTGGCCTGCCGAACGCGCCGGCGGGCGAGGTGGAGCGGCGCGTCGAACTGCGCAGGCACCGGGCCCGTCTGCTGTCGCGGGCCGACGCCCCGCAGCTGTGGGCGATCATCGACGAGTCCGTGCTGCTGCGCGTCCTGGGCAGCACCGACGTGATGCGGGAACAGCTCACGCACCTCGTCGAGATGGCCGAACGGCCCAACGTGACCTTGCAGATCGTGCCGCTGAGCGTCACCAACGCCTCGGCGCCGGCCATCCCGATCACGTATCTGCGCTTCGGCGGCCTCGATCTGCCCGACGTGGTCTACCTGGAGCACATCAAGAGCGCGAACTTCCTCGAGGACCGGGACGAGACCGAGGAGTACCGGATCGCGCTCGACCGGCTCGCGGACGAGGCGCTCAAGCCCCGTGACTCGCTGGAGCTGCTGCGGCAGACGACGGAGCAGCGCTACTCCTGACGCGCGGATGCCTCGTGCGGGACGGCATCCGTCCCGCACGAGGCACCACTTCGGTCACTTTTCCAGGGGAATCCGCCCGACACCGCCGAACTCGATCCACTCGTGGGAGAGCTGACGAGGCGCCACCTCAGTGTCAGGGCGCCAGGTCGACACCTCCACGAGCCCCGGCTCCAGGATCTCCAGACCCTCGAAGTACGTCTCCACGTCCTTCGGTTCGCGCACGCGGCCCCAGTTGCCCTGCGTCGCCTGGTCCATGAAGTTCGTGACGAATTCGCGGACCTCGGGGTCCTCGCTGACCAGCTGACACATGACCATGAAGCTGCCGGGCGCGAGACGTTCGCGCACACGGCGGGCCACCGCCAGCGGCCCGTCGGTGTCGCTGTCCGGGATGCAGTGGAACACCGAGTTGAAGAGCACACACACGGGCTCGGAGAAGTCGATCAGCCGCTTGGTGTCGGCGTGGCCGAAGATCTGGTCGGTCTCGCGCATGTCCGCGTGGATGACGGTCGTCCGCTCGTCCTGCTCCAGCAGGGCACGACCGTGGACCAGCACCATCGGGTCGTTGTCGACGTAGACCACGTGGGTCGTGGGGTCGATGCGCTGGGCGACCTGGTGCACGTTCTCCTGTGTCGGCAGGCCGGATCCGTGGTCCAGGTACTGCCGGATGCCGTAGTCCTCGGAGAGGATCTTCACGACCCGCTGGAGAAAACGCCTGTTGTTCAGGGCCAGGCGGCGTGTGCTGGGAACGACCTTGTCGAGCTCCTCGCACGCCGCGCGGTCGGCCGCGTAGTTGTCCTTGCCGCCCAGATAGTGGTCGTACATGCGCGCTGCCGTCGGCACGTTCGCGTCGATCTCGGTGGACAGTTGCTTCTCGGGCATCGTTCCCCCTGCAAGGTGCCGCGCCAACGACTGGCTGGACAGGAAGTACATCCTAGGGAGCGGGAGTTGACCGGTGCCAGCCCGCTGGCGAAGGTGCTCACGATCGAACGACAAGATGATCGTTCCCACATCGCCCGGCGCGCCATTTGCGGCTGTTCGCACGCTTTGTGTCATGGACGTCTGGGGGGAGGGGGACCCACCGAGGAGAAAGTCGCGTGTGTGGGAGGTGGGGCCGTGGACACCTCGACTGACCGGATCGCGGACGTGGGGCGCGTGCACACCGTACGAGCCCGGCACGCCTTGGCCGTCCCGGACCGACGGCACCTCGCGGAAGGGTCAGGATCTGGGGGCCGGGATCTTGATCATGGTGTTCGTCCAGCGGAGCTGCGGGAGTGCTTGCGTTCCACGGGTACCGGGGCCGTGACCGACCTCCGGCGGCTGTGACGGCCCAGGTCGGACGCCGAGCCGCCCTTCGGCCCCCCGCCGCCGCGCGGCGTGGTCGACACGGACGATCCCGAAGCGCTTGCCACACCGGCGTCCATCGCCGTCCACGGTGGAGGCGGGGCCGGGGGCGGCGGCCGGTGCGACGCGGCCCTCGCGGGCGCCCGGGGCGTGCCGGCCGCGGAGTAGCTCGCCTTCCGCCAGGACCTGCGGACAGGCCCCAGAGGTAGAGCGTGGCGGCGGGATCGATTCGGCGCCGCCAAGAGCTCGTTCACCAAGCGTGAGCAGAAGTCCGGCCCTGTGACGTGCACCGGGCCGGACCCGTCCGGCACGACCCGGGCCCGGGCGAAGCCGGGAAGGGACACCCCGGAGCGGGTCGGCCCGACGCTCGGCGGATCAGAACCAGGCGGTGCATTCGATGGCACCGCCCGGGCCGTTGGTGCCGCAGGCTCGCATCACGAGGCCCGCGTCGTTCCACTGGGTGGTGTGCGCGTCGTTGCCCGAGGTGATGGTGGTGAAGCCGAGCATCGAGTCCCAGCTTCGGCCTCCGTCGGCGCTGCGGTCGACCCAGATCTCGTCGCCGATCGTGCCGCCGACGATGCGGCCCCAGGCGCACTGGGTGGTGCTGTTGTAGCGGAGCTCCACGGTCCGGCCGAAGACGGTGGTCGACTTGGCCGTCCAAGCACCGGCGGAGTCGGGCTCCGTACCGTCACCGCAGGAAGTGTTGTTCTCCGCGCCGGCCAAGGTGCCGCCGATCTCCGGGTAGTCACCGCAGGACGGCACGTCCTTGAGAAGGGCCGGACCCTGGACGAAGAGGTTGCTGATCCAGCTGTGGTAATCCGGCAGGAACGACCAGACGTTGTTCACCATGCCGTCGACCGTGGCCCGCTCGCCCACCCGCTGGCACAGCACCCGCACCTTCACGGAGATGCCGTTGCCGTTGGTGAAGTTGATGCCGCTGCTCGTGTTCGAGTCCTGCCGCAGGTTGGGCTGGCCCCAGGTCTTGTGGAACCCGCCGCGGCCGTCCCAGGACCAGACCTGCGGTGTGACATCGGCGTGCGGGCGGAACGCGCCCTGATAGCGCTCCCAGCGGGCACTGATGGTGTTGACCTGGATCTTCATGCCCGACTCCGGTGCCTCGACCATCATGCCGTTGCCGAGGTAGAGCGCGACGTGCGTCGGGCCGAAGCCCTCGCGGCCGAAGTACATGATGTCGCCGGGCCGCAGGACGCCCGACCCCTGTGACTTCACGAACTTGGTGTGCGCGTACCCCGGCGCGGCGAAGGTCGCCTGCGTCGTGCGCTCGGTGATGAGGTCCCGGCCGGTCGCCTTGTACCAGGCCCAGCGCACCAGACCGATGCAGTCGAAGCTCCAATAGGTCGGGTCGGCGGCCGATTCGGGGGACGTGTGGTCGACCATGCCCTGACTCGGACCGGGCACGCCCTGCGCGTGACCGCCACCCCAGGCGTATGGCTGGCCGACGTACCGGCACGCGACCTCGACGGCCGCCTGCGCCGCCGCGCTGGCACCGGACTGGAGCGGCGCGCACCCCGAGGCGGCGGCCGCGGGAGCGGCCGAGACGGCCGGCAGGCCGAGACCCACCACCGCCACGAGCGCGGCCACGAGGAGCCGTACCCGGCGACCCCACGACCGCGCTGCCCATCCTGTTCCCCGGGGCCCTGTGCTTCCAGACGCTGCTCCTCCCGACCGTCTTCTCACGGTTCCTCGCATGGTGCGGACTCCGTTGATCACGACGCTCCCCCTGGTCTCGGTGGTCTCCCGCGAACGTACGGACTCCACCCGCCCCCCGGTCCCTGTCATTCGTCAGGGTGGGCCACCCCGTCGTGCGGTGCTGATCGTTTTCCGGGTCGGGAGGGTTGTGCCGGGACTTTGGTCCTCGAACCCGTCAAACCGCCGGGGTCGGCGAACGGGCGTGCCGGTGCGCCAGGGCTGCCGCGCACCTCACCGCCGGCCGAACCGTTACTCTGGAAATACGAGAATCGAACGGAATTCGTGGACGTGTCGGCAACCGCTATTCTCACGGCCCCGGCCGCTTTCCCAGGAGAAACCCATGGGCGACTATTACGATCTCGGCCCGCACAGCCGTCCTGTCACCACGTCCTGCGCCGATGCTCAACTCTGGTTCGACCGCGGCTTGGTGTGGACGTACGCCTTCCATCACGAGGAAGCCGTCGCCTGCTTCGAAAAGGCGGCCGAAGTCGATCCGGAGTGCGCCATGGCGTATTGGGGCATCGCCTACGCGCTCGGACCGAACTACAACAAGCCTTGGGAATTCTTCGAAGGTGAGGAACTGGCGCGGACCGTCGAACGCACCCACGGCGCCGTGGAACGGGCCCATGAGAAGGCCGCCCGCGCCACCCCCGTCGAACGAGCCCTCATCGGCGCACTGCGGGCCCGCTATCCGCAGTCGAAAGCCGTCGAGGACTGCTCGGTGTGGAACGAGCCCTACGCGGACGCGATGCGCGCGGTCTACGAGCTGGCCCCGGACGACCCGGACGTCGCCGCCCTCCACGCCGACGCCGCGATGAACCTCACCCCGTGGCGGCTGTGGGATCTCAGGACCGGGCAGCCGGCCGGGGGCGCGCGGACCACCGAGGCCAAGGCCGCGCTGGAAGGCGCCCTCGACACCGAGGCCGGCAAACGGCATCCCGGGATCCTGCACCTGTACATCCACCTGATGGAGATGTCCCCGACGCCGGAGCAGGCCCTCACCGTCGCCGACCGCCTGCGCGGCCTCGTGCCCGACGCCGGGCACCTGCTCCACATGCCGTCACACCTGGACGTCCTGTGCGGCGACTACCGCCAGGTCGTCGCGGCCAACAGCGACGCCATCGCCGCCGACGAGAAGTACCACCGGCAGGCCGGGGCGATGAACTTCTACACCCTCTACCGGGCGCACAACCTCCACTTCAAGATCTACGGCGCCATGTTCCTCGGCCAGGCGCAGGTCGCCCTCGACACCGCCGCCCGGCTGGAAGCCGCCATTCCGGAGGAGCTGCTCCGTGTCCAGAGTCCCCCCATGGCCGACTGGCTCGAGGCCTTCCTGGCCATGCGCGTCCACGTCCTGATCCGCTTCGGCCGCTGGAGCGAGATCCTCGAACTGCCCGCCCCCGCCGACCCCGAGCTCTACGCGGCGACCGTCGCCATGCGGCACTACGCCCGGGGCGTCGCCCTCTCCGCCACCGGCGAGGTCGGCCGGGCGGAGGCCGAACGCGAGCTCTTGCGCGCGGCGATGAAGCGCGTGCCCGAGACGCGAATGCTGTTCAACAACACGTGCCGGGACATCCTCGCCATCGCGTCCGCCATGCTGGACGGCGAGCTCGAATACCGCAAGGGCAGGTACGACCTCGCCTTCGCCGCCCTGGAGCGCTCCATCGAGCTGGACGACAACCTCCCCTACGACGAGCCCTGGGGCTGGATGCAGCCCACCCGTCACGCCTACGGCGCGCTGCTGCTGGAGCAGGGCCGCGTGGCGCAGGCCGAGGCGGTCTACCGTGCCGACCTCGGCCTGGACGACACCCTGCCCCGCCCCCTGCAGCACCCCGGGAACGTCTGGGCCCTGCACGGGCTCCACGAGTGCCTGCTGCGGACGGGCAAGACCGGTGAAGCGGCCCTCGTGGCCCACCAGCTCAAGCTCGCGACCGCTCTGGCCGACGTGCCGATCGAGGCGTCCTGCTTCTGCCGTCTCGACACCGCGCCCGGCCCCCGAGCGGCCGACGCGTGCTGTCACTGACCCCCGGTCACGCCCGGTTCAGGCCCGCGCGTTCCAGCGCCCCGGTCCTGGCCGGCCGGTCCCGCTGGCGCCGGTGGTGTCGGCGGTGAAAGGCATCAGCACCTCCGGGGTCAGCCGGTGGTTCTCCGCGTGGGCCGTTCTCCGCGTCGCGGGCCGGCGTGGCACGGTGCTCCTCGTCGGCGATCATTGCGCAGCACGTCGATCCGGTCGGCGAAGCGGCTCAAGCGGCAGTCGAGCCCGGCGTCGTCCACCGTGGCAAAGGCCCGCACGGACCGAACGACCGCGCGCCACGTTTCAGCTGCCGATTCACGGTCACTCGTGTCCTGACCCCGTAGTCGGACACGACTTGGATGTGAACTAACCGTGGCTGGAGAGCAGAAGGGCAAGGCCAAGGCCGAGCAGGCCAAGGGCAAGGCCAAGGAGACGATCGGCCGTGCGGTGGGGAACGAGCGCCTGACGGCCGAGGGCAAGGCGGAGCAGTCGAAGGGCGACGCCCGCCAGGCCAAGGAGAAGACGAAGGACGTCTTCAAGCACTGAAGACCGAGCACTGAAGTCACGTGGCGGGGGGGGGGGGCGGCCGGGGGGGGGCGCCCCCCCCCCCCCGCGGCCGCCCCCCCCCCCCCCCCCCCCCGGCGCCCGCGCCCCCCCCCCCCCCCCCGCGGCCGCCCCCCCACCCACAACTCCG
>NZ_JBIVQO010000011.1:96192-292928 GCF_044755265.1 Streptomyces sp. NPDC092370
CCGTCGCGGGCCGGCCCCCCCCCCCCCCCCAATCCTAAATACGCCCCCCCCCCCCCCCCAACCCCCCCCCCCCCCCCCCCCCGGGGGGGGGGCGCCCCCCCCCGGCCGCCCCCCCCCCCCGCCACGTTCGTCTCAGCCGCCCCACGAACGCTCGCCGGGGCCGCCCCGGCATCGTCCGCTCGCGGGTTCCCCGCACGTTCCCTCCTCTTGACGTGTTGATTGCCGTCCTAAAACATTCGGGAAGCTCGATTGATTCTGCGCGGTTCTGTTCGCTCCCGAAGGGAATCCATGTCCAGCAGACATCGCCTCACCCGGACGGCACTGGCGGTCACCGTCCCCTTGGCTCTTGGCGCGAGCCTCGTGACCGTGCCTCCCGCCGCCGCTGCCGCGAACCCGCGGGCGAGCGCGGTCACGGTTCGGATCGACCCGTCCTACCGGCAGCAGGAGTTCGAGGGGTGGGGGACGAGCCTCGTCTGGTTCGCCAACATCACCGGCCGCTACCCCGAACCCATACGGCAGAAGCTCGCCGACATGCTGTTCGGCGAGGACGGCCTCCGCCTCAACATCGCCCGCTACAACATCGGCGGCGGCAACGCCCCCGACGTCCGCAAGAACTACATGAAGACCGGCGCGACGATGGACGGCTTCTGGAAGGCACCCGAGGGCACCACCAGAGAGGACACCGACTGGTGGAACCCGGACGACCCCGCGCACTGGGACTGGTCCGCCGACCCGGGCCAGCGCTGGTGGGTGGACCGCGTCAAGAACAAGGTCACCCGCTGGGAGGCGTTCAGCAACTCGCCGCCCTGGTTCCAGACCGTCAGCGGCTACGTCTCCGGAGGCTTCGACGCCAACACCGACCAGATACGGGCGGACCGCGTCGACGACTTCGCCACCTACCTGGTCAAGGTGGCCGAACACCTGGAGAAGAAGCACCGCATCGACTTCGACACCATCGCCCCGCTCAACGAGCCCAACACCAACTACTGGGGCACCCAGATCGGCCCCGACGGACAGCCCACCGGAGGCCGCCAGGAGGGCGCCCACGCCGGCCCGGAACTCCAGCAGAAGGTCGTCCTCGCGCTGCGACGCGCACTGGAGAAGGCAAGGACCCGCGCCAAGATCTCCGCGATGGACGAAACCAACCCCAGCACCTTCGTCCGCAACTGGAACGCCTACGACAGCTCCGCCCGTGCCGCCGTCGACCAGCTCAACGTGCACACCTACGGCACCGGCATGCGCACCAGCGCCCGGGACAGCGCCAAGGCCGCGGACAAACCGTTCTGGATGAGCGAGGTCGAGGGCACCTGGGGGACCGGCACCGACTTCACCGGCATGGAACCGGGACTCGGCATCGCCACCCGGGTCGTCGAGGACATCCGTGAACTGGAACCGTCCGCTTGGGTGTTGTGGCAGCCGATCGAGGATTCCATCCCCCAGGCACAGGCCGGCAAGAACTGGGGCAGCATCCACATCCCGTTCAACTGCACCGCCCAGGACACCTTGCGGACCTGCCCGATCAAGGCCAACACCAAGTTCCACACCCTGCGCAACTTCACCCACCACATCCGCCCCGGCGACCACTTCGTCACGTCCGACGACCCCTCCAGCGTCGCCGCCGTACGCAAGTCCGGCCGCGGAGCGACAGTGGTGCACGTCAACAACGGCACGACCCCGCGCGCGGTGACCCTGGACCTCACGAAGTTCCGGCGAGTCGCCCGCGGCGCCACCGTGACCCCGGTGGTGACCAGCGACGAAGGAGCGCTCGTCCGCGGCACGCCCGTGCGGGTCCAGGACGGCTCCGCCACCGTCACCGTCCCCGCCAAGTCCGTGACCAGCCTCCTCGTCGACGGTGTGTCCGGAACCGCGAAGGACGCCGCGCTCATCCAGCCCGGCCACGTCTACCGTCTCCAGGGCGCCCAGAGCGGCAAGTCCCTGGCACCGTCCGCCGAGGGCGACGGCGTCGTCGTGCGCACGGCCGACCCGGCCGCCACGTCCCAGCTCTGGTCCGTGAAGCGGCTGACGCGTGGCGACGGCAACCGCGAACGCTACGCCCTCGTCAACGCCGCCGACGGCAGGCGCCTCGCCGTACGCGACAACGAGGCCGTACTCGACGAGAGGGAGGACACCCCGGCGGCACAGTGGATCATGTCCACCACCGGGGACGGCAGCTGGACCTTCGTCAACGCCGCGACGGGCCGTCTTCTCGACGTCCTCGGCCAGTCGACGGCTGACGGCGCCCGGGTCTCGGCCTTCCTCCCGACCTCCAGCGCCAACCAGCGCTGGGGCGTGACCGACGAGACGGTGCTCCGCACGCAGCCGGCCACGGCGTTCACCGTCCCCGGGCGCGCCCCCGAGCTGCCCGGGACCGTGAGGCCCGTCTTCCGTGACGGCGCCAGGGGCGCGCTGCCGGTCGAGTGGACGCTGCCCTCCGCCTCACGCTGGCGCACCCCCGGAACGGTACGGGTGAAGGGCAGGGCCACCGACGCTCTCGGCCGCACCGTGCCGGCCGAGGCGGTGGTCACCGTGGACACCATCGCCTCCACCCTCCCGGCCCGCGCCAAGACCTGGACCGGAGGGCGGCCGGACCTGCCCGCCACCGTCACCGGCGTGGGACGGCACGGCGGAACCGCCGACCTCCCGGTCACCTGGGACCCCGCCGCCGAGGGCGCGTTCGACGACACCGGCGTGGTGACCCTGCGCGGCACCGCCCGGGTCCCCGGCGGGGCCACGGCCGCGGCGAGTGTACGCGTCCAGGTCACCACACCCCGGGAGACCAACTCCGCGCGCGACGAGGGCGTGACGGTCGGCGCGACCTACACCGAGAGCGGGTACTCCGCCGAGGGCCTGCGCAACGGCACCACGTCCGAGAAGGCCTGGTCGAACTGGCGGTCCGGCACGAAGAACCCCTCCGACACCATCACCTTCACCCTGCCGGAGGCACGCGACCTGACCCGGGTCGTCACCCACTTCCACCGCGACGGCACCAACGTCAGCTTCGCGGAGTCCCTCAAGGTGCAGGTGCGCGGCGCCGACGGCACCTGGTCCGACGCGAGCGACCGGGTGGCCGTCGGCAGCGAGGGCACACCCGTGGTCGACGTCCCGGTGCGTGCGACCGGCCCGGCGACGGGTGTGCGCGTGGTCATGACGGCCCGCCCGGGCGGCTACATCACCCTCGGGGAGATCGAGGTGCACGCCAAGGCGCCGGGCGCTTCCGCCGACGCTGCGGCGGCGTCGATCGAGGTGGACGGCACGTCTGTGAGCGGCTTCGACCCGGACCGGACGAGTTACCGGGTGGCGGTCGACCGTCCCGGCCGGGCCGAGATCACCGCCACGCCGCGTGATCCCTACGCGAAGGTGACGGTCGGCAAGGACGCGTCCGGAGGCCGGACGGTCCACATCGTCTCCGTGGCGAGCGAAGACGGTTCCCGCTCACGGGAGTACCGGATCGAACTGACCCGCCGGTGACACACGAAAGCGCGGGGCCCGCACGCCCCGCGCTTTCGTCTTCCGGGGTCAGACCGCCGGGGCCGGGTACGTCGGGTACTCCACGCCGGAGACGTGCTGCACGACGCGGATGACCTGGCACGAGTAGCCGAACTCGTTGTCGTACCACAGGTAGAGGATCGCGTTGTCGCCGTCGACCTTGGTGGCGCCGGCGTCGACGATCGAGGCGTGGCGCGAGCCGATGAAGTCGCTGGAGACCGCGTCGGGAGCCGTGGTGAAGTCGATCTGGCGCTTGAGCGGAGAGGTCAGGGAGACGTCGCGGAGGTGGTCGAGGACCTCCTCCCGGGTCGTCTCACGGCCGAGCCGCAGGCTGAGGATCGCGATGGAGACGTCCGGGACCGGGACGCGGATCGAACTGCCGGTGATCGGCGCCTTGAGGTCGGGCAGCGCCTTGGCGACGGCGGAGGCGGCTCCGGTCTCGGTGATGACCATGTTGAGCGGCGCGGACCGGCCGCGGCGGTCGGCCTTGTGGTAGTTGTCCAGCAGGTTCTGGTCGTTGGTGAACGAGTGGACGGTCTCCACGTGGCCGCGCTGGACTCCGAACTCGTCGTCCATCGCCTTCAGCGGCGGCACGATCGCGTTCGTGGTGCAGGACGCGCAGGACAGGATCTGCTCGTCCGGCTTGATCGTGTCGTGGTTGACACCGTGCACGATGTTGGGGACGTCGCCCTTGCCGGGCGCGGTCAGCACGACCTTGTCGATACCGGGGCGCAGGTGCTGGGACAGGCCCTCGCGGTCGCGCCACTTGCCGGTGTTGTCGATGAGGATGGCGTCCTTGATGCCGTACGCCGTGTAGTCGACCTCGGACGGGTCGTTGGCGTAGATCACCTTGATCGCGTTGCCGTTGGCGACGATCGTGCTGTTCGCCTCGTCGACGGTGATCGTGCCCTGGAACTGGCCGTGGATGGAGTCACGGCGCAGCAGCGAGGCGCGCTTGACGATGTCCTGCTCCCCGCCGCCGCGCACGACGATGGCCCGCAGCCGCAGGCCGTTGCCCGAGCCGGACTTCTCGATGAGCAGCCGGGCGACGAGCCGGCCGATGCGGCCGAAACCGTAGAGGACGACGTCCCGGCCCTCGCGGCGCTCGATCTTGTTGGCGCCCGTGGCACCGGCGACGGCCTCGGCGGTGAACTCCGCGACCGACAGACCGCGGTCATCCTCGCGGTACGTCGCGGCGAGCATGCCGATGTCGATCTGGGACGGCCCGAGGTCCAGCTCGGCGAGCGTCGTCAGGAACGGCAGCGTCTCGGTGACCGAGAGCTCCGCGCCCGCGATCTGCCGGGCGAACCGGTGGGTCTTGAGGATGCTGACCACCGACTTGTTCACCAGGGAGCGGCTGTGCAGCAGGACCGTCACGTCCCGCTCCCGGTGCAGCTTCCCGATGATCGGGATCATCGACTCCGCGATCTCCTCGCGGTTCTTCCAGTTGGTGAACGAGTCGTCGTTGACAGTCACGAGTCCATCTTTCGAGCTAGGCGGCGCTCATATGTTAAACCGTCGATTTCCTGATCTTGAACGGGGTGCCTCCGACGCCTTCCGTGGCCTCTCCGCGCGCCTCTCGGGGCAGGCCCTGAGAGGATCGAAAGCGGATCTTCCGTGCGAAAGGGGTGTTCATGGATTACGACTCCGTCGCCGACCAGCTGTACGCCCTGCGCCCGGAGGAGTTCACCGCCGCACGTGCCTCCGCCATGGCCTCCGCCCGCGGCGCCGGTGACCGGGAACTCGCCGAGCGGATCCGCGCATTGCGCAAGCCCAGTCTCGCCGCCTGGGTGAGCAACCTGCTGGTCCGCAGCAGCCCCGGGGAGGTCGAGCCCCTGCTGCGCCTGGGGGAGGGGCTGCGCCGGGCCCACCAGGACCTGGACGGCGCACAGCTGCGCGAGCTGAGCCGACGGCAGCACGCGCTCATCCGGGCCCTGTCCATGCAGGCCCGGCAGCTCGCCAAGGAGGCCGGACATCCGATCGGCGAGAGCGTGCAGCGCGAGGTCGAGAACACCCTGCACGCCGTCCTGGCCGACCCGGAGGCCGCGCAGGCCTGGGCGGGCGGCCGTCTGGCCAAGCCGCTCAGCGCGGCCGTCGGCTTCCCCGCCGTCGCCGAGGGCGCCCAGCCCGAAGGCCCCTCACCCGCCCCGGCTCCCTCCCGCCCGGGCAAGCAGGCCGGTACGCAGCAGCGGCGCCGGCTCGCCCGGGCCCGCGAGGACGCCGAAGCCGCCGAGCGCGAGCTGGGCAGGCTGCGGGACGAGGCGGCGGCCGTGGGCCAGGAGGCGGCAAAGGCGCACCAGCGGACGGAGGATCTCCAGCGGCGCGTGGAGGAGCTGACCGGGGAGCTGGAACGCGCCAGGAACGAACACCAGCAGGCCCGCTTCGCGGAGCGGACGGCCCGGGAACGGGCGCGCACAGCCGACCGCCGGGTCCGCGAGGCCGGCCGCAACGCCGCCACGGCCGCCGCCCGGCTGGAGCGCCTGACCTCATCCGACGCCTGATCCCGGACCGGCACGGCGATGCGCGACGCCCGGTGCTCGTCACAGCGCGAGCACGACCCCTGTGACCGAACTCACATCGGTCAGGTAAGCCATCCCGCAAGGCCTCACGTGCACGACACCAAAATTGAACCGTTCGTTTTCTTGAACCAATCGTGTTTGTGTGGCTAGGTTGGCCGCATGACCGCATCCGGGACCCCGACCACCGCCGAGGAGCTGCGCGGTGCCGGCCTGAGGGTGACGGCCGCTCGCGTCGCGCTGCTCGAGGCCGTGCGGGACGGTGACCACCTCGGCGCAGAGGCCATCGCCTCCGAGGTGCGCGGCCGCGTGGGCCACATCTCCGTCCAGGCCGTCTACGAGGGGCTGCACGCACTCACCGCGGCGGGACTCATACGCCGCCTCGACCCGCCCGGCAGCCCGGCCCTCTACGAGGGGCGCGTCGGCGACAACCACCACCACCTCGTGTGCCGGTCGTGCGGAGCCGTCGCCGACGTCGACTGCGCGGTCGGCCACGCCCCCTGTCTGACCGCGTCCGACGACCGCGGCTTCGCCGTGGACGAGGCCGAGGTCATCTACTGGGGCCTGTGCCCCACCTGCTCCACCGCCCGCAGTTCCTGAGCACGTGATCCACCCGAGCACCGTGATCCACCCGTCCGGAAGGATTTCCATGACTGAGAACCACGACGCGATCGTCACCGACCCGAAGTCGGAGGAGACGGGAGGCGGTTGCCCCGTGGCCCACGGCCGCGCTCTGCACCCGACCCAAGGGGGCGGCAACCGCCAGTGGTGGCCCGAGCGCCTCAACCTGAAGATCCTCGCCAAGAACCCCGAGGTGGCCAACCCCCTCGGTGAGGACTTCGACTACGCCGAGGCGTTCCAGGCCCTCGACCTCGCGGCCGTGAAACGCGACATCGCCGAGGTGCTCACCACCTCGCAGGACTGGTGGCCGGCCGACTTCGACAACTACGGCCCCCTGATGGTCCGTATGGCCTGGCACAGTGCCGGCACCTACCGCATCAGCGACGGCCGCGGCGGCGCCGGTGCCGGTCAGCAGCGCTTCGCCCCGCTCAACAGCTGGCCGGACAACGGCAACCTCGACAAGGCGCGTCGTCTGCTGTGGCCCGTGAAGAAGAAGTACGGCCAGAGCATCTCCTGGGCCGACCTCATGATCCTCACCGGCAACGTCGCCCTGGAGCAGATGGGCTTCGAGACCTTCGGCTTCGCCGGCGGCCGTGAGGACGTGTGGGAGTCCGAGGAGGACGTCTACTGGGGCCCCGAGACCACCTGGCTCGACGACAAGCGCTACACCGGCGACCGCGAGCTGGAGAACCCGCTCGGCGCCGTCCAGATGGGCCTCATCTACGTCAACCCCGAGGGCCCCAACGGCAACCCGGACCCGATCGCCGCGGCCCGCGACATCCGTGAGACGTTCCGCCGCATGGCGATGAACGACGAGGAGACCGTCGCCCTGATCGCCGGCGGTCACACCTTCGGCAAGACCCACGGGGCGGGTCCCGCCGACCACGTCGGCGCCGACCCCGAGGCCGCCTCCATGGAGGAGCAGGGTCTGGGCTGGCGCAGCACGTACGGCACCGGCAAGGGCGGTGACACCATCACCTCCGGCCTCGAAGTCACCTGGACCAGCACGCCCACCCAGTGGAGCAACGGCTTCTTCAAGAACCTCTTCGAGTTCGAGTACGAGCTGGAGCAGAGCCCGGCCGGCGCCAACCAGTGGGTGGCCAAGGACGCTCCGGAGATCGTGCCCGACGCGCACGACCCGTCGAAGAAGCACCGTCCGAAGATGCTCACCACCGACCTGGCGCTGCGCTTCGACCCGATCTACGAGCCCATCTCCCGCCGGTTCTACGAGAACCCCGACCAGTTCGCGGACGCCTTCGCCCGCGCCTGGTTCAAGCTGACCCACCGTGACATGGGCCCGAAGTCGCTGTACCTCGGCCCGGAGGTCCCGCAGGAGACCCTGCTGTGGCAGGACCCGCTGCCCGAGGCCGAGGGCGAGCCGATCGACGCGGAGGACATCAAGGTCCTCAAGACCAAGCTCCTGGAGTCGGGTCTGAGCGTCTCCCAGCTGGTGTCCACCGCGTGGGCCTCCGCCTCCACCTTCCGCGGCAGCGACAAGCGCGGCGGTGCCAACGGTGCCCGGATCCGTCTTGAGCCGCAGCGCGGCTGGGAGGTCAACGAGCCCGACGAGCTGGCCCAGGTCCTGCGTGTCCTGGAGGGCATCCAGCAGGACTTCAACGCCGGCTCCGGCGCCAAGAAGGTCTCCCTGGCCGACCTGATCGTCCTCGGTGGCTCCGCCGCCGTCGAGAAGGCCGCCAAGGAAGCCGGTTTCCAGGTGGAGGTCCCCTTCGCCGCGGGCCGTGTGGACGCGACGCAGGAGCACACCGACGCCGAGTCGTTCGAGGCGCTCGAGCCGACCGCCGACGGGTTCCGCAACTACCTCGGCAAGGGCAACCGCCTGCCGGCCGAGTACCTGCTGCTCGACAAGGCGAACCTGCTCACCCTGAGCGCCCCTGAGATGACCGTCCTGGTCGGCGGCCTGCGGGTGCTGGGCGCCAACCACCAGCAGAGCCAGCTCGGTGCGCTCACCACGACGCCCGGCTCGCTGACGAACGACTTCTTCGTCAACCTGCTCGACCTGGGCATCACCTGGAAGTCGACCTCCGAGGACCAGACCACGTTCGAGGGCCGCGACGCCGCCACGGGCGAGGTCAAGTGGGCCGGCTCGCGCGCCGACCTGGTCTTCGGCTCGAACTCCGAGCTGCGCGCGCTCGCCGAGGTCTACGCGAGCGACGACGCGAAGGAGAAGTTCGTGAACGACTTCGTCGCCGCGTGGGTCAAGGTCATGAACCTGGACCGGTTCGACCTGGTCTGAACCACCCCCGCATGACAGAACGCCCGGGCCGGAAGGCCCGGGCGTTTTGCCGGTTGCCTGAGAGAGCGTCAAAAAGCCTTCAAGGCAAGAACATCACTTACCCAACTCTCACCATGAAAACGGCAAGGACCGCGACCGTGCCGCGATCCGGGCGTACGTTCGGGCTGTGAACACAGATTCCGCTGCCCACAGAGGCGCCGGCCGTGCACCGCGCCCCTTCGCCGGTCCACGGCCCACCACCGGCGGCACCGGCCGTCGCACCCTTCTGCGCACCGCCCTGACCGGGGCCGCAGCCCTCGGCGCGGGCCTGAGTGTGGCCGGGCCGGCCACGGCCGCCGCCCCGGGCCGGGAAACACACACGCGGCCCGGCACCCCCGACGAAGCCTTGAACGAACTGGCCGCGGGCAACCGTCGCTGGCGCGCCTTCCGGGAACGTCACCCGCACGAGAACCCGGAGATACGACGGGAGTTGGCCACCGGCCAGCATCCCTTCGCGGTCGTGCTGGGCTGCATCGACTCGCGTGTGCCCCCGGAGCTGGTCTTCGACCAGGGCCTGGGGGACCTGATGACCGTGCGCACCGCCGGGGAGGTCCTGGACGAGGCCGTGCTCGGCAGCGTCGCCTACGGCGTCCTGGAACTCGGCATACCGCTGGTCGTCGTCCTCGGTCACCAGTCGTGCGGCGCGGTGCGAGCCGCTGTCGAGGCGGAGCAGTCGGGGGAGCACCTGCCCGCCCATATGCAGTACCTCGTCGATCAGATACGCCCGGCCATAGACCACGATCGGGCAGGCGACGCCCGGATCGACGCGACCGTGAGCGCCAACGTCCGGCTCGTGCGCTCCCGGCTGGCCGCGGAGCCCGAACTCGCCGCGAGGGTCGGCACCGGCAAGCTGGCGATCGTCGGCGCCCGCTACGAACTGACGAGCCAGGCCGTCCACCGCCTGGCCTGAGAGGCCGCCCGGTCCGCTGCACGCGCCGGCGGACCGGGCCGTCCGTCACGCCCGCAGCGGATTGAACCGAGCCGCCGCCATCAGGTACCAGGCAGTCGCCCCGGTGTGCCGGTAAGGGTAGTAGCCGAAGCCGAACCCGGTATCCAGCGGACTGCTCGCGGACACCACACCGGACTGCCCGGGGAGCGCCTTGCCTCCCACGGTCTGACCACCGCCCAGCAGTTCCTGCGCCTGCTCGGTCGAGGTGAGCAGACGCCGGGCACGTACCTCGTCAGCCCGCCCCCCGCGCTCACGCAGGGCGAGGGCGAGATGAGCCGTCCCCTCGAACCAGACGCCGTTGCGGTCGGGCCTGGGCTGGCCCTGTGCGATCGGCGCGTCCTCGTTCGCGAGCAGACTCGCCGAACTGAAGGTGACCCCCTCGTACGACTGCCCGGCGGGCACCGCGCTGTTCGGGCGCCCGGAGTGGTCGCGTACGGCCAGCTCGGCCGCGGCCCAGTCCAGCGAGCGGGAGTGGCCGCGGGCGCGCGGGCCCAGTGCGAGGTACGTCCAGGTCTGGGTGTCCTCGGGGATCGGGGACTTGTTGACCGTCACGCCGTCGTTGGTGCCGGTGTAGAAGAAGCCCCCGGACGGCTCCCACATCCGCTGCACGAAGGCCTGGGCCCGCGCACGCCGCTCCCGCCACACCCAGTCGCCGGTAAGCCTGGCGAGCCGGCCGAAGAGACAGATCAGATCGGTGTTGTGCTCGGTCGAGGTGAACGGCAGCTTCTGATTCGCCCCGTCGACGCCGAACTTGTAACCACCAAGAGGCTCCTCGGTCCGGCCGGTCCGCTCGATCCACTCGCCGATCCGCACGGCACCGGCGAGGAAGCGGCGCGCTCCGGTACGACGGGCCAGGGCGCTGAGCGCGATGCCCGCCCAGGCCATGTCACCGACGGCCGTGCCGGTGAAGCCGAAGTGCGTACCGACGTTGGCGGTGCCGTCCGCCCGCACGAAGCCGTCGGGCTGGAGCGAGCCGTCGTAGAAGGTGTACGGCCCGACGTTGTAGGCCTGCCGGAGCCTGCCGTCGTCGTGGGCCGGGTCGTGGTCCTGGGCGTAGAGCAGCGCGTCGCCCAGCGTCTCGGCCCTGGTCAGGCCGGCGGCGGTCCGGGCCGCGAGGTGGGCGAGGATCGCGAGGGCGTTGTCGTAGGTGAACGCGGTGCTGAACAGACCGGCCTGGTCGGTGTAGCTCTGCGTCAGGCGGATGCTCCCGTGGCCGGGATAGGCGTCCATGGCGGCGGCGAGAAAGGCGTGCCCCCGGGCCGGGCCCGAAGCGGGGCGCGTGCGGGGAGAGCCGGCCGCGAAGGCCTGTCCCGGGCCGGCGGCGACGAGCCCCGCGGCACTGATGCCGAGTCCGGCACCGATGAGCGAACGCCGGCTGAGCGCCGGGCCTTGTCTGCCAGTCATGGATCTCCCTTGAGAGCGCTCTCACCCAGTCGGCGCTCATTGTGCTGGCGCTCCCGGTCCGGGTCAACGCCTCGTTCACGAGGGAAAGTTGCGCAGGGCGGCGAACGAAGGGCGGATCACTCGCAGACGATCTCGTCACGCGGTGCGTAGTGCGTGCGGTACGGCTCCCGCTTCACTTCGCGGCCGTCGTCGTAGAAGACCCGCTCCACGGTGACGTCGAACCCCTCGAGTGGTGTCTGGGGCACGCATTCCTTGTCGTCGCTGACCTTCTTCCGCGGCTTCTTCACCTCGGTCCGCGGGCCCGTCACCGACGTGATCTCGTCGTACGCGCGGGTGCCGAGGAAGGAGACGGTCACGGAGGTGTCCGTGGACTCCGCCTGGATGTAGAGGGCCTTGCCGGAGTCGTTGGTGAACCGCAGGTCCAGGCTGCCCCAGGCGACCGTCGCCTCGCGGCCCTCCGGGTAACGCTCGATGTAGAAGGAGTGCGCTCCGTGCTCCACGGGCTTGACCCCGGCGAAGAACAGCGCGTTGTACACGGTCGTCGCCACGGAGGAGACGCCGCCGCCGGCCGCCTTGGTGAACCTGTCGTCGAGGATGATGATGCCGTCCATGAAGCCGTTGGCCTCGGTGCGCTCCCCGACGGTCCGGTTGAAACTCCACGTCTCGTCGGGCCCGACGACGGACCCGTTGATGAGCTCCACGGCCCGGCCGATGTTCTTGGTGCGGTACTCGGCCGGTTCGAAGTGGACGGTGAACGAGGACATCTTCTCCGTCAGCCCCAGCTCCGCGGCGTTCTCGCGGGTCACCTCCGGCTGAGTCCGGCGCACCTCCACCTCGCCGCTGCGGGCCGCGCCCGACTTGCCGAGCAGCGGTAGCACGGCCCTGCCCAGCGCCTTGTCGGTGACCGACCGGCCCACCGTGGCGTCCTCGGTCACCACGGCCTTGTCGCCCTCCGGTCGCAGTGTCGCGTTCTCGGCGGTCGTGGTGATGTCGTCCAGTGGTCTCGCCACGGAGGGCTCGGCGCGCAGCCCCTTCGCGTCGAGCTCCGGTCGCAGTTCACCGTCCGCGTCCGGCCGCATGGTCAGATGCTCGCCCAGCGTGTCCGGGCCGACCGCGAACCGCCTGCCCGCCGCGGTGAGCGTCACGGGGCCCGACATGGCCGGCTCCGCGAAGGCGCGCACCGCCCGCCGCACCTCGTCGGCCGTGACCTTAGGCCGGGTCTCACGGGTGGGCAGGGGAGTGGGCGCGCGGGTGCCGTCCAGGAAGGAGTCACGCAGCGGCTCGACCGAGGCGTTCACGTCCAGGGTGTATCCCGTGCGCGCCGCGACGGTCTTCACGCGCCCGTCGTCGAAGACGACGCCGCCGTCCCGGACCTTCTGGTCGAGGTCCTTCGCCAGCTGCCCGAGGGCCGACCGGGCCTTGCCCTCGTCGAGGCGGACGGCCGGCTCGATGTCGCCTCCCGAGCGGAAAAGGCCACCGAACACGCTGAGCGGATCGGCGCCGGTGCGCGCCGCCCGGTCGACGGTCTCCTGGACGTCGTAGGAGAGGCCCGCGTCCTCGGGGTCGACCGTGCCCGTGCGGTCGCCGACCGTCACGGGGAGGTCCCGTGCGCCGGCCGCGCGCAGGTCCCGTTCCAGCTTCCGCACCGCCTCCGCGCGGCTGAGCCCCCCGATCTCCACCCCGCGCACGGTCGTACCGGAGTCGACCTCCCCACCCGTGAGGAGGAGCCCTGCGAGATACAGACCGCCGGCCCCCACGGCCAGCGCGCCGCCGGCGAGGGCGAGCGACGAGAGGGAAGCGACGCGCGGGAGGGAGGCTGTGCGGGGGCGCATGGGTCTCCTGAAGATCGATATGAGGGTGCACCCGAAAACGCGAACGATGTGCGGGCAAACACATCAAGCTATCCACACATGGAGGGCAAAGGGGTATGGCCCAGACCACTCAAGTCCGAGATCATTCGGAACCGACCGCACCGGACCGGTCGCCGGGCATGGCCACAGAGTGATAACGACGAGCAACGGACCGGGCGTTGGCACGGTCTAGGCCACCATGAAGATCTCTTTCCTGCTTCACAACGCCTACGGAATCGGAGGCACGATCACCACCACGTTCAACCTGGCCGGGGCCCTGGCCGAGCGGCACGACGTGGAGATCGTCTCCGCGCTACGGCACCGCGAACACCCGAACCTCGTCCTCGATCCCCGGGTGCGGCTGCGGGCACTGGTCGACCTGCGCACGGAGGCGGACCATCCGCTGCATCAGAGACCGGCCAAAGTGTTCCCGGCCGCCGAGTACCGCCACCGCCAGTACAGCGAGCTGACCGACCAGCGCATCGGAGAGTGCCTCGAAGCCCTCGACACGGACGTCGTCATCGGCACCCGCCCGGGGCTCAACGTGCACATCGCCCGGCAGGCCCCACACCACGTCCTGCGCGTCGGCCAGGAGCACCTCACGCTCGACAACCACTCCCCGCGGCTGCGCACGGCCCTGCGCCGCGCCTACCGCCGCCTCGACGTGATCACCACGGTCACGGAAGCGGACGCCGCCGCCTACCGCCGCAAGATGTGGCTGCCCGGTGTCCATGTGGAGGCCCTCCCGAACAGCGTCCCCGACCCCGTCCTGCCGCCCGCCGACAGCACCGCCAAGGTGGTGATCGCCGCGGGCCGCCTGGTCCCCGTCAAGCGCTACGACCTCCTCATCGAGGCGTTCGCCCGTGTCGCCACCGCGCACCCGGACTGGCAGCTGCGCATCTACGGCAAGGGCGAGGAGCAGCCGAGGCTCCGGGAGCTCATCGAGCGGCTCCGGCTGTGGAACAACGTGTTCCTGATGGGCGCCGCCACTCCCATGGAGGCCGAGTGGGCCAAGGGCTCGATCGGCGCGGCCGCGTCCAACTTCGAGCCGTTCGGCATGACCATCGTCGAGGCCATGCGCTGTGGACTGCCCGTCGTCAGCACCGACTGCCCCTACGGCCCCGGCGAGATCATCAAGGACGGAACAGACGGCCGGCTCGTACCGGTCGGGGACCGCGACGCACTCGCCGCGGCCCTGCTCGAACTGGTGGGCGACGACGAGCGCCGCCGCCGCATGAGCCGGGCCGCACTGGACAACGCGCGCCGCTTCGCCCCCGGCCCCGTCGTCGCCCAGGCCGAACGCCTGCTGGAGACCGCCGCCGCGGCCAGGAGCACCGCCCGGACGGCCGCTCCGCGGGGCCACCGCACCCAGAGCGCTCTGGCCGGCCGGGGCCATGCCGCCCGTGACGCAGCCCACGCGGCTGCCACCGGGGTACTGCGCTCGATACGGAAGGGAAGCCGATGAACACGCCGGAAGACCGGACGACCCGCCCGCACGAGGACACCGTGCCGGGCATACCGCGCGAGGGCGCGATGGGGGAATCGCCGAGCCGGGGCGCTGGGCCGGGGACGTCGCCTCACGGCACGACGCCGGACGCGCGGCACGAGGGCGCGATGCGGGAATCGCCGAGCCGGGGCGCTGGGCCGCGTGAGAGCACCACACCGCGTACGCCGAAGAGCACGGCGGCAAGCCCGGCGCCTGACACCCTTGAGACGCAGCTGCGCGCCGACTGCGCGATCGACACGGACGGCCGGATCACCTTCCGCCTGCCGCCGATTCCGGCCGCGCACCCCCGGCTGCTTCTGCGGCTGCGGCCCGGGAAGGGGCGGCCCGAGACGACTCCTCACGTGCTCGACCTGGAACCCGACCGGGCCGACGGCCGTCGGCACGCCGTACTGGAACCGCACCCGGCCCTCGGCGAAGGCCGCTGGGACGTGTACCTCCTGCCCGAGCTGGGAGCCGAACGCCGACGGCTGCGCCCCGGTCTGCGGGATCTGCGCGCCCTCGTCGACGGGCATCTGCGCGACCGCCCCTCGCCGGTCGCGGTCAGGATCCCGTACGCCACGAAGGACGGCTTCCTCGCGATCAGGGTGTGGCGGCGCGCCGCCCACGCGGAGACCCGCACGATCGGCGTCACGGACCGGGCCGTGACGGTCACGGCCCGCCTCCACGGCGCCGATCTCCACGAGGACGCCACCGTGCGCCTGCGTCTGCGAGGCACCGACACGATACGGACCCTCCACCCCCGGATCGACGACGACGGCCGGGGCTTCTCCTTCACCGCCGGCCCCGGGGAGCTGACGGACGAGGGCGGGCCAGGGGCCCGGATCTGGGACGTCTTCGTACGGCCCACCTCCGAGGCGGCGCCGATCAGGGTCGGCCGGCTGCTCGACGACGTGGCGGACCGCAAGCACGTGCACGTCTACCCGGCGCTCGAGACGGACAGATCCAGTCTGCGTCCCTACTACACCGTCGACAACGACCTCGCGATAGAGGTGACCTAAGACCGATTCACCGATATGCCCGAAATGAAAATTCCTGGAGTTCCGGATGGTCGTTTCGGTGATGCGCCGCGACGGCCATGTGTGGATTTTGTGCAAAGCGGCGGGAAAAGAGGTCAGGGGCTCGTTCTCAACTGCCGCAAACCGGAAGGGGACTTGCGGCTATAACCAAAGTCAAGTACCTAGATGAATCATGAACCTGTTCAACCGCGTTGTGCCGTCCCGCCGGCAGGCACCGCTCCCCCCACAGCGCTCCGTCGGCGCATCGGCATCCCCCACCGCCGTGCTGCCGGACCCCAACCTGACGAATCTGTCCGGTGAATGGGTCGTCGACCCCGCGCACAGCAGGATCGGCTTCTCCGTCCGGCATGCCATGGTGACCACCGTGCGCGGTTGTTTCCTGGAGTACGAAAGCCGGCTGTACTTCGACGCGCACGACCCCACACGGTCACGGGCCGACATCACGCTGTTCACCTCCAGTGTCGACACCGGGGTGGAACAACGCGACGCGCACCTGGTCGGCCGTGACTTCCTCGACGCCATGACCTATCCGCGTATGCGCTTCACCAGCACGGCGGTGGAGCAGACGGGCGCCGACCTGTTCAGCATGTCGGGCGAACTGACCATCAAGGGCGTCACGCGGCCCGTCGTACTCGACATGACCTATATCGGAAGTGTCACCGACCCCTTCGGCTATGACCGGGTGGGTTTCGACGGCACCACGACCATCAACCGCTCGGACTGGGGCCTGACGTACAACAGCAGGCTGGCCGAGGGCGGTGCGATGGTGAGTGAGAAGGTACGTCTGCAGCTCGACATCGCTGCCATCCGGACACCCCCGACGGGCGGCTGACCGCTCCGGGGTGCTTCACGGCGCGGCGTCGGCCCCGGCCCCGGCCACGACCCGGAACGTGGCCGGGCCGAGCGTGAGCACCCCGTGGCTCAGGGGCGTGCACCGCACACCGCCCCGGCCGCGCAGGGCGCGCTGTGCGCCGGGGCCGATGGTCACGTCCATCCACGCGCAGGGCCGGGCGGGACACTTCACGGCGAAGAGCACCGGTCCGGTGCCGCAGTCGAGCGAGATCGTCGCACCGACGCAGGCGTCGATGTCGACACCCCTGAGCAGGATGTTCCGGCGGGTGTGCCGCAGGTCGGCGTCCGTGGGGAGGTTCTCCGAGGCCATGATGGTCACCGCCGCGTTCCGGTGGGCGGGGTGTGCGTAGTAGCGGTCGCCGACCAGTCCCAGCTCACGGCGTACCTCCACCCGGGTGACGCGCTCGTCGGGCGGACCGGGGGCCGGCCCGTCGGAAGGCCGCCCGGCCAGGCGGTGCGCGGGTGACACCAGCAGCTGCAGCACCTCCACCTCGGCCATGACGCCCACCCTACGTCCGGGTGGCCGCGCCTCCCGGTCCGTCACTCCTCCTGACGTCGCCCCGGCCCGCCGCCCTCCATGGGGGCCCGGCCGTCCGCGGTCTCGCCCGCGGTGAGGTGCTCCAGGACCTCGACCAGTTCCTGGCAGGCACGCTCCACGGAACGCCGCGTGTAGATCTGCTCGGTGATCACGGCCGACAGGATCAGGGCGGTGAGCGCCATCGCCCCGTTGAAGGCCTGCAGCTTCATCATCACCTCGACCCGGCTGAGCCGTTCGAACGGCCCGGCCTGGTCGGTCGCCGCCACCGTGGTCATGACCGAGGCGAACAGGGCGCACAACAGGCTGCCGGCCAGCTGGAACCGCAGTGCCGCCCAGATCAGCAGGGGGTAGACGAGGAACAGCAGACTGACCGAGCTCTGCGCGGCCAGCGGCACGAGGCAGCAGGCGATGACCGTGAGCCCCGCGGCCTCCTTCCAGCGCGCCAGGGGAAGCGGCAGGCGCACGCGGTACAGCAGGAGCAGGATGGGCGTGACGATCAGCACGCCCATCGCGTCGCCCACCCACCAGGCCAGCCACACCGCCCAGAAGCTCGGCCACTCGATCCTGCCCGTGGCGATCAGGATTCCGGCGCCGGTGGTCGAACTGATCAGCATGGCGGCGAGGGCGCCCAGGAACACCAGCGCGAGATCGTCCCGCAGCCGCGCGAGGTCGGTGCGGAAACCCGCCCGGCGCAGCAACAGGTACCCGGCGACCGGGGCGGCCGTGTTGCCCGCCAGGACGGCGAGAGTCGACGGCGTCGGGGAGGTGAGGGACAGGATGACGAAGAAGGCGCCCAGGGCGATCCCGGGCCAGCAGCGCAGCCCGAGGATGAGCAGGCAGGCGACCGAGACGCCGGTGGGGGGCCAGATGGGGGTGACGACCGCCCCCTCGACGACCAGTTCCCGAAGCAGCCCCAATTGGCCGGACACGTAGTAGCAGGCGGCGACGGCCAGCGTCTGCAGAGCGATGACGACCGGCGTACGCAGATCCTGGCTACCCACCACAGCAGCCATGAGACACCGGGGCCGCCGTCTCTGCGAGACGGGAGCGGGTCGCGTGCGGCCCTATGGCTGAGCGTCCGGCCCGTCGAGGCCGACCACGAGGACGGCCGCGTCGTCGTCGTGCCCCACGCGCTCGGCACCCTTGATCACGGCTGCCGCGAGCGCGTCCACGTCCATGCCCGCCACCGCGGCGGTGCTCGCGAGCCGCGTCACCTGGTCGAGTCCCTCCTCCAGCCGCATCGAGGGCCCCTCCACGACGCCGTCCGTGAGCAGCACGAACACACCGCCCGCCGCGAGCTCGTACCGGGTCACCGGATAGGGGGTCCCCGCCTGTACCCCGAGGGGCGGACCGCCCTCGTCCTCGGTGACGCCGGACTTCCCGTCCGGCGTGGCCCAGACGCACGGCAGATGCCCGGCCCGTGCGCTCTCCAGTACCCCGGCACACGGGTCCAGCCGCATGAAGGTGCAGGTGGCGAACAGGTCGGAGCCCAAGGAGAGCAGCAGCTCGTTGGTCCGCGCCAGCACCTCGCCCGGATCGCTGGTGACCGAGGCGAGTGCCCGCAGCCCGGCCCGCACCTGCCCCATGAAGGCCGCGGCCTCGATGTTGTGGCCCTGGACGTCGCCGATGGACAGACCGACCCGGCCGTCGCCCAGGGTGAAGGCGTCGTACCAGTCACCGCCCACGTTGAGGCCCTGGCAGGCGGGTGTGTACCGCACGGCCAGGTGCAGCCGGCGTGCGAGGGGCAGGTCCCGCGGCAGCATGCCGCGCTGCAGCGCGATCGCCAGTTCGACCCGGGACCGCTGCATCTCGGCCTGCGCACGTGCCTGCGCCGTCAGGGCCCCGAGCCGGGTCAGCAGCTCGTCGCCGTCGTCCGTCGTGCCGGTGCGGGACATTGATCACTCCGGCGAGGATGGCCACGGTGGGTGACGACCCGAGGAGGTAAATCACCCGATTTACATCCATAGGATGATACTCAGGCGGTGGCCTTCGCGACGACTTCACGACCTCCGGCTGCCCTCACCGCGCTTCCCGCCCACCTCGGAATCCGTGCGCCGTCCCACCGCCGCCAGCACGAACGTCACGCTGATGAGCAATGCCCAGGCCCCGAACTTCTCCACACCCACCGGCTCCCAGCCGTGCTGCTGATACGGGTAGCGCCACGCCCCGACCAAGGTGGCCAGGTTCTCCGCCACCCACAGGAAGAACCCGATCAGGACGAACGACAGCGCCAGTGGTATCCGCCGGCGCACCCCGCGCACCGTGAACCGCACCCGCGTCCCCATGGTCACGGCCACGAGCAGCCCGGCCAGTACCCAGCGCGCGTCGGGCAGCCAGTGGTGGCTGAAGAAGTTGACGTAGATGGCCGCGGCGACCACGGCCGTCGCACGCGGTCGATAGCGCTCCAGTCCCAGATGGAACAGATGCCAGGCCCGGCACACGTAGCTGCCCACGGCCGCGTACAGAAACCCGCCGTACAGCGGGACGCCGGCGAACTTCAGCACGGCCGGCTCCGGATAGCTCCAGGAGCCGAGTGACACCTTCACCAGCTCGAAGGCCAGACCGATCACATGGCAGACCGCGATGACGGCGACATCCTTCCCGTTCTCCCAGCCGCGCGCCCAGAACACCAGCGTGAGCAGCACGCCGTACACGACCAGCAGGTCGTATCGCGCCACGGGCAGGTCGGGCAGCAGCGCGGACACGGCCACACCGGACAGCAGGGCGATGGCGAACGCGCAGGCCCGCGTCTGCGTCCAGGCGAAAGCGAGCAGCTGACGAACCGGTGCGGCCAGCAGGCCGGTGATGCTTGCGGGGATCATGGTGCCCTGTAGGACGGCCCGGTTCGCCTACCGGTTGCAGTGGACCTCCCCGCTCGGCGCCCGCCCGCCCGCACGGCCCCGCGCCTGGGCGACGGCCTGGCGCAACAACAGGGACAGCCGGTCATCGGCGTCCGGCGCGGCGCACAGCACCCGAAGGGCATGCTCGAGGTGCCGACGCCCCGGCCCCCGCCACCACAGCAGATCGGCGACACGGCCCGCCGGGCCGGCGGCGGGAGCGCGGGCGAGTCGCTCCGTCCTGCGGCGGCACGCACGGCCATGCCGCGCCAGACGCCGCGATGCGGGACACACCCGGCGCGCCGCGTCCACGACCGTGCCGACGAGCAGCGGGCCGTAGCCGCGCTCCGCCGGGCGGGCGTCGGCGAGGTCGGCGGCCAGCGGCCACAAGGCGTGCCGGGCGCCGTCACTCACCGTGTCGTTGACCACCCGGGCCAGGGCCGCGAGCGCGGGATGCGTCCCGGCCGGAGTGTCGGTGAAACGGCCGGAGGCCAGCAGGGCGGCGGCCTCCATCAGGCACGCCCCGTCGGCGGGCTGCAGATGGGCGAAGCGCCCGGGCCCCGGAAGGCCGTCCGGGGCCCCGGCGGGGGACTCCGCGGACGCTCTGCGGCCGGGAAGAGCGGTCATGAACGCCTCCGGCGGTGATCACTGACCGGTGATGGCGTGCAGCAGGAGATAAAGCGCCGCGGCCGGGACCCCCGCGCCGGGAAACGTGAGGATCCAGGCGGTGCCGATCGAGCGTGCCACCTGCCAGCGTACGGCGGAGAAGCGTTTGGTGGAACCGGCACCGAGAATGGCGGCGGTGATCGTCTGGGTGGTGGAGATCGGCGCCTTCACCAGGAACGCGGTCGTGTAGAGGACGGCCGCGGCGGCGGTCTCGGCGGCGAACCCGCGCGGCGGATCGAGGTGCACGATGCGCCGCCCCAGGGTGGTGATGATGCGGCGCCCGCCCGTGTACGTCCCGGCCGCCATGGCGGCCGCCACGGCGGCGATCACCCACACCGGCACCGAGAAGTCGTCCTGCCAGCCTGCCGTGACCAGCGCCAGCACGATGACCCCCATGGTCTTCTGCGCGTCCTGCAAGCCGTGCCCCAGTCCCATGGCGGCGGCGGAGACGGTCTGCGCCAGACGGAACCGCCGCATGACGCGCCGGGGTGCCGAACGGCGGAACAGCCAGAGGACGACGGTGTGCAGCAGGTATCCGAGCACCACGCCGACCAGCGGGGACAGCAGCATCGGCAGGATGACCTTGTCCACGATGCCCGACCAGTGCACCGTGGCGGACGCGGCGAGCGCGGCGCCGACCAGCCCGCCGATCAGGGCGTGCGAGGACGAGGTGGGCAGCCCCCGCCACCAGGTGAACACGTTCCACCCGATGGCGCCGAGGAGCGCGCACAGGACCAGCAGCAGCCCCGAGGTCGCCTCGGGCGCTCCGATGATGCCGCTGCCGACGGTCTGCGCGACCTCGGTCCCGAGGAATGCGCCGCAGAAGTTCATCACCGCGGCCATGGCCAGTGCCACGCGCGGGGTCAGGGCCCTGGTGGAGATCGAGGTGGCGATCGCGTTCGCGGCGTCGTGGAAGCCGTTGGTGAAGTCGAACGTCAGGCCCACGATGATGATCAGCACCACGAGAGTGAGCTCCATTGCCGATCCCCTTCCGCCACGGGCCGCACGGTTCCATCGTGCGCTTCCCCCGGCCCGGCGTACGGTGCGACTACGCCACGCGGGGCGCACTCCAGGGAGGCACTCGGTGACGCGGATACACCGCTTTACGGTGTCCTGATGCGATCCGTTCCGATGTGGGCGCTGGTGTCGTCGGGGTGTGCACCGGTCTTCCTGGTCATGGGCTGGTTGGTGGCGGCGTCACTCCAGGGCCCCCCTTACGACCCGGCCGCCCAGACCATCAGCGTCCTGGCGGCTCCCGGAAACTCGGGTTCCTGGGTGATGACGGCGGCGTTCATCGCGCTGGGGTTCTGCCACCTGCTGACGGCCTGGGGGCTGCGTCCGGCCGCGACCGCGGGACGGATGGCGCTGGCGGCGGGGGGAGTGTCGGCGCTGGCGGTGGCGGTGGTCCCGGCGCCGAGCAGCGGCGGCTCACTGAGTCACGGTTCCGTGGCCGCCGTGGGCTTCGCCGTCCTCGCGGCATGGCCCGTCCTGGCCGCCAGGGCCGGTGCCGCCGCGCCGTGGGCCCTGCGCCCCTTCCCCTCCTTGGGGGCCACCGCCGTGATGGCGGCCGGGGCGGCCTGGTTCCTGATCGAGCTGCACCTGCACGGCGCGGCCGGTGTGGCCGAGCGCGTGGTGACGACCCTCCAGTCGGTCTGGCCCTTCGTGGTCGTCCTCTCCTGCCTGCGCGCCTCCCTGCGCGACGGCTCCCCGATCTGACCGCGCGCTCCGCAGCCATTGACAGGTACGGACCAAGACGGAACTCTGAGAGCGCTCTCAGAACTCACTATCGGCCAACTGTCGAACGGAGGCAGAGCGTGTTCCGAACTCTCAGACGCCGGGTCACGGCTGCGGGGCTGTCCCTCGCCACGGTCCTCGCCGGCTCACTGCTGGCGACCGGAGCGGGTGTGCCGGCCCACGCCGCAGTCCCGGCGACCATCCCCCTGAAGATCACCAACAACTCGGCCCGTGGCGAGCAGCTGTACATCTACAACCTCGGCACACAACTCTCGACCGGACGGCAGGGCTGGGCCGACGCGGGCGGCACCTTCCACCCCTGGCCGGCGGGCGGCAACCCCCCGACTCCCGCCCCCGACGCCTCGATCCCGGGCCCGGCGGCAGGACAGTCGGCGACCATCCGCATGCCGAAGTTCTCCGGCCGGGTGTACTTCTCCTACGGTCAGAAACTGGTCTTCAAGCTCACCACCGGAGGCCTGGTCCAACCCGCGGTGCAGAACCCGACCGACCCCAACCGGAACATCCTCTTCAACTGGTCGGAGTACACCCTCAACGACTCGGGTCTTTGGATCAACAGCACCCAGGTCGACATGTTCTCCGCCCCGTACGCGGTGGGAGTGCAGCGAGCCGACGGGAGCACCGTGAGCACCGGGCGGCTCAAGCCCGGCGGATACAACGGCTTCTTCAGCGCCCTCAGGGGGCAGCCCGGAGGCTGGGCCAACCTGATACAGACCCGCCCCGACGGGACCGTGCTGCGCGCCCTGTCGCCCCTGTACGGGCTGGAGACCGGCGCGCTGCCGGCCACCGTCATGGACGACTACATCAACCGCGTCTGGCAGAAGTACTCCACTTCGACTCTGACGGTGACCCCGTTCGCCGACCAGCCCGGCATCAAGTACTACGGCAGGGTCTCCGGCGGCGTCATGAACTTCACCAACAGCGCAGGGGCCGTGGTCACCACCTTCCAGAAGCCGGACGCCTCCTCGGTCTTCGGCTGTCACAGGAACCTCGACGCCCCGAACGACCAGGTACGCGGTCCGATCTCACGCACCTTGTGCGCCGGCTTCAATCGCTCCACCCTGCTGGTCAACGCCCATCAGCCCGATGCGAGCTCCGCCGACTTCTACAAGGACAACGTCACCAATCACTACGCGCGCAAGATCCACGCCCAGATGGTGGACGGAAAGGCGTACGCCTTCGCCTTCGATGACGTGGGCCACCATGAATCACTGGTGCACGACGGCAATCCGCGCCAGGCCTACCTCACGCTCGACCCACTCAACTGACGGATATCTGAACGTCGTTGAGGGCGTGCTTCCCCCTCCGTCTCCCCTCGCCGGCGGCGCCGCGAACTGGTCGCGGCGCTGCCGGCTTCACCGCACTCGCCCGTGGGTCGCGCCCGGCCGGGACTCCTTTGGCTATGAGTGGCTGTTCATCAATTCCGGAATCAATCACAACTTTGCCGACTCTTGGTGTAGCCGCGCTGTCGATTGCGTGAGCCTCATGGACATCGACCGGTGACCACAAGCCCTGCCGGAACAAGGGCACTTGTGGCCACTCTCCCCCCACGCACCGGTGAAAGGCACCAACGATGACCATGAACCACACCCTGCGGTACGGCAGCCGCACCCTCGCTCTGACGGCGACCGCACTCGGGGTGATCGCGACGGCCGTGCCGGCCGCGGCCGAGGAACAGCCCACCGCCGAGCAGATCATGGCCGACTGCGCTTCCGGAAAGGGCAAGTGCAGCTTCAACTCCCCACAACTCGGAAAGGCCTACCTCGGAGAACCCCGCCAGGTCTCCGAACTGCTCTTCAACTGCACCGACTCGCCCGCCTCCCAGTCGATGTCCTGGGCCGACACCGTGGGCTCCTCCCATTCGGTGGGAGGGTCGGTCACCGTGGGCGGTGGAATCGAGGGCATCATCACGGCCAGCGTGACCGCCACCTACAACTACACATGGCAGAGCTCGCACACGGAGACGAGTTCCTTCACCGTGACCGTGAAGCCGGGAGAAGTGGGCTGGATCTCCCGCGCCCAGGTGATGCGGCAGATATCCGGCACGTGGCAGACCCACTACGACGACCCTCAGTGGGGCCACTACTACTGGTTCGTGCCCGATACCGTCACCGGGCCGGCGCCGAACGGCACCGACGGCAAGCACAGCGCGGTCGTGGTCAAGTCTCGCAAGATGACGGCCGATGAGAAGAAGCTCTGCACCGGCGGCTCCACCCGGAACAAGGTCTTCACCCGCGGCAGCTGATCCGGCCCCGGTGATGGGGCTCGATCGGACGGAACCATCCCGCATCGTGTCCACCGGCACGCAAGCGCTGGACCGAGCGGCCTCGGCGTTCGGGGCGGAGGAGCCCGTGCCGAGTCACCGCCCGGGCCGGCGCGGGGGAGACGAGCGCAAGCAGCCCGAGGCCGATGTGGCCGGCTCTGTCGGGATGAGCGTGGTCGGGTAGGAGACAGTGTCCGCGGGCCTCACCTCTCGCCCGCAGGGGGAGATCGTTCGGCTGAAGCCCCGCAGGACCTTTCGCCGCGTAGGCGACCGCCCTTCACGACCACGCACGCCGATCGGTCCCGCCGGGTGCTTCCTGCCCGGCGGGGCCGACCGCTCGACGGCGCGGAGGGGACGCCGAGCCGTCAACGGCTCGCGGCGTCGGTCACCGTGGCGGGATCCACGCCGGTCAGTTCGACGATGCGGTGCGGAGCCACGCCGGCGGCCAGAGCGCGTCCGATCAGACCGTCCCGCCCGTCCGCACTGTCACGGTAGGCGAGTAGTTCCTCCTCCAGCCGGGCCAGCGGCTCCGGTGCCAGCTGGTGACGGAGGCGGTTGAGCTCCTCGTCGCTCAGCGGGACGGGCAGTCGTTCCGCCCCCTCGGGCACGGCCGCCGTCTCTTCCGGCGGGAGCAGACGCAGGTGTGGCGAGGTCGGCGTGCTGCCCTGGGCGTCGAGCCAGGCACGAACCGCGGGAGTCTCCATGCAGGCGAGTTCACCGACGGCGGCCGGTGCCACACCGAGCGGCGCGGACACGTCGTCAAGCAGGAACAAGTAGGCGTCGTCGGTCATCCGCGGCTCCTTCTCAACAGGTGGCTGATCGCCATCCCTCTACCCCGCCGAGCGCGGATTACCGCCACATCACCACGAACGGGTCAGGCCCTGCATGGGAGACGCGCTCACACGGGGGCGGTGAGCAGGCCACGGCCCCGGGCCGGGTCCACGATGGCGTCGAATCGGGGGATGTCCTCGGCCGCGCGGTCGCGGTACGGCACCACTGGTCCGTCCGCGCCACTGTCCGGGACCTGCTGCCACGGCACGCTCCCGCGCACCGCGAGCCACCGCTCGAGGTGGTCCGGCGGCGGTTCGGGAGGCGGCGCCTTGTCCTCCGGCCGCAGGGAGTGCGCGAGCCGCTCGGCGACATCGTCGACCAGCGCGTCGTCAGGGCCGGTCCAGCTCTCGAACCGCCCGCCGATGGCACGGTCGACCAGTTCTCGGCGACGTCGGATGCGACGGACCAACGGTCGAGGAACCAGCTGAGCACCTGGTGGCAGTGGCAGTGGCAGTGGCTGTGCCGGCCGCTGCCGCATCCGGTGCGGTCGGTCACCTGGATCAGGTTGCGGGCGGCCCGCTCCCACACGATCCGGTTGTCCTCGACGGTGTCCAGCTCCAGGGGGTACGCCTCGATCCGTCCGGCGAGGCCTTCGAGCCAGGCGCACCATTCGCACAGTGCCGCGACCACGCGGGGGAGCGTCCCCTCGGGGGTGGTGATCGAGTCCCGAGGGCAGCACACGTTCCCGACCGGCCCTCCCTCGAAGTCCCCTTCGTCGTGCGACCAGCGCCAGCCCGTGGTCCAGCGGCCGTAATGCCGCACCACGGCATGTGACATGGCATCGGCCCACCGGTCGGCCTCGTCCCGACTCCAGGCAGTCATCACCGGGTCGGCGAAGGCGACATCGGGCCGGACCGGCACACACCGGGGCGGCCCGAGCGAGTGGACCACCCGCGCCACCGACTCCGCGTCGAAGGGATGACGGGCGGGGTCCACGTCGTCCCAGTTCAGAAACGGGGGGGGCCGGCACAGGTTTCACGCCGCGAGCCTGTCACACCGCCCGGCACGCCTCAGTACTCGGCACCGGCTGTCTTCCACCCGGGTGCCTCGCCGCCCCGGGCGGTCTCCCAGGGCCGGGGGCCGGTGCCCTCGGTCCACGCCTCCAGGCCTCCCCTGTCGACGCAGACGATCCCGCACTGGTCGGCGTACTCAACCGCCGGGGCCGTGAAGTCGCTTGTGCAGACGAGCACGGCGATGTCGGCCTCGTGCACGGTGAAGCACGTGCCGCCGAAACGCTGAAGGTCCTGGGAGCCGACGCGATGGGAGGGGGCGTAGTGCTTGCACTGGATGACGACTCGGCGTCCGTCGGGTGTCGCGGCCATGACATCGGCGCCCAAGTCCCCGGCGCCTCCCACGACTTCGACTTCGGAGCAGCCGTCGCGTTCGCAGAGGGCGGCTATCGCCTCCTCGAACTCCTCGGGCGTCAGGGCGTCGTAGTCGACGGTGACCTCGACGGCCGCCCGCCGGCGGGGCACCGGGGGAGCCTCCAGCACATCGGCAGCCTCCCTCGCCGCCTCGTCGAGTGCTGCCGCGGCCCGGCGGGCCGCCCTCGCCACGTGCACCCGGCGCCGCAGGCCCAGGCATCCCGCGACACCCACCGCTATCAGTACGAACATCCAGGCAGGACGCCGCTCGACGGCATCCGCCACCACACGGGCGGCGAGCCCGAGGACGCACACGACCACGGCGAGGAACAGGAAGAACAGGGCGGTCGATCGAAGATCGAACCCATACCGGCCTTTCACGAACCGTGTACGGCGCACAGGCGCTGTCACGACATCCCCCCTCTTGGGACCGACGGCAAGATCACTCCCACCGTCTTCCCAAGATCGCCACCTTCACCGCTCACGACGTCCTAGGTGAGGCTTCCCCGCCGGGAGCGCTGAGTTCGGCCCGGAGGCGCCCAGCGTCTACGGAAAGCGCGGACCGTCACCGGACCTCCCGAGCTGCGTCGTCACCGTTCCCGGATGCGCCACCACCACCGGCGTCCCGCCGTCCACTCGCTCGCCCACCCCGGATCCGGGAGCGTACGGCGCTCGAACTCCGCGTCGATGCGCTCCACCAGACGACCCAGATCCGCCCGGGCTCCACTCGGCAGGTGTCGCAGGGCCACTTCCCATTCGTCTCGACCGTCCTCGATCTCGATGCCGGGACTCTCGTAAGGGCCGGTCAGGTATCGCCCCGGCTGGCGGAAAGCGCACTCGAACCGCCGAAGAGCATGGGCCACGGCGTCCGGCCACAGGTGCTCGGCCTCAACGCGCCGCACCGCGGCGCGAGTCCGAGCCGACACGGACGGGATCCGGAGCACCGGCACGTGCCTGCACGGCCGCCACCGCTCGGCGCGGACGGCCTGGGGACGCCTACGCGGCATCGGCCTTTCGGATCAGAACCATGCCGGAATCGTGGCACGGTCGATGCCCGGGGCGGAAGGTGCGGGCATACGACGGCCTGCGCCTGCGAAAGGGGCGGGATAGGGTGTCGCGCATGGGAAACG
The DNA here is from genome assembly GCF_044755265.1 of Streptomyces sp. NPDC092370. NCBI lineage: Bacteria > Bacillati > Actinomycetota > Actinomycetes > Kitasatosporales > Streptomycetaceae > Streptomyces > Streptomyces sp. NPDC092370. Next base: position 124,068 of record NZ_JBIVQO010000011.1, read on the forward strand.
CACGTTCCACAGGACCGACCGGCTTCAGGTAACCCGCCAGGAGATACCTGGTGGTTGCTGCGAACGGAGTCCCGTGGCTCGCACCGCCCGCCATCTTCCCCCTTCACCGAGCCGGAGCGACGATGACCGCTCGTCAGGAACATCCTGGCATTCGGTGGTTCTGTACGACCTCCGGTACAGCGCACGCAGCCTCACCGATGCGGCAAGACAGTCCAGAAGGCCCCGCCCTCGCAGGATCCGGCGCACGGTGGAGGTCTACTCGTTCGCTCGGTACCAGCGGGACCGCTCCGTCGCCGAGTGGTCCGCAGTGCAGGAACGCCGGGAGCGGCAGCGTCTGCGCCTCCAAGCGGAAACCGTGGTGAAGCTGGTGAATTCCGCCGGAGACCGACTCGCTCTCGATGCCGCGGACTCGGTGGACATCCCGCCGACGCGTCATCGGCGCGGCTCCCTCTGGCTCGCTTAGTCAAGCCCTCCCGTACCCGCTGGTTGTGTGGCACGTCGGGATACTTGGACCGGTCGCCGGGCAGGTGCTCCGTCGGCTTCGCCCACGGACCGCCCGCGTTGATGCTCCTACAGCCGATCGGTCTCCGTGCCGGAGGTGGCGTCGGCCCGGTGGCTCGGACAGAACGGTGAAGGGGCTTTTGGCCAAGCTCCTGTCAGGCCATGGTCCGCCCGGCCGGAGCCATGAGAACCAGGCTCCGGCGGTCGGGCAGAACAACGCGAAGACAGCCCAGCGGGGCGCCAGGCAGTGGCAGAGCCACGACCGCCGGAGCCCCCGTACGAGTACCGATGTCAGTGGTGGCTGGAAGGCTGGACTCATGAACGGAGATGAGCAGCTGCTGCGCGGCCGGGTCTACGGCCATGACCACGACGACCCCGACCCGGGCCCCCGCCCGGGGCAGACGTACGTCCACCTCATCGGCGGGCCGCTGGACGGACTGCTGCTGGACGTCACGGGGTGGACGCCGGACGACATGGACTCGGGAGCCGCGCTGCCCACCGAACTCGGGCAGTTCCCCGGCGGTCGCGCGCTGTACGGTCCCGGCCCCGACGAGCCGCGCATACCGGGCCCCGGCGTGACATGCCGCTTCTACCACTGCGGGGACAGCCCCTGACCGCCCACGATCGGGTCGGCGGGCGGATGTCACCACCGACAACGGGACCAGCTCACCACCCTCACCACAGGGAAGAGACCGCATGCCATCCGCCGACGAACTCATCGGCCGCGACACCGTTGAGAGCCTCATCCGCGCCGTTCAGAGCGCCGCTCCGGACGCCGACCTCACGTCACTGCGCGCAGCCCCGCACCAGATCGCCCCGCTGTCCCTCAGGGAACGAGCCGACCTGCTGCGAGACGCTCTGCTGACAGACCTGCCCGGCGACTACAGGGCACTGGCCCGCACCATTCGTTCCGCCCGGGACAACGCCCCGCACTTCTCGGGATGGCTGATCTGGCCGGTCACCAGCGCTCTCGCCACCCGCGCGCTCCAGGACGGCAGCGACCCCGCCTTCGACGACGCGATGACGCTGCTCGCCGACCTCACCGGGCGTTTCACCTCGGAGTTCGCCATCAGAACACTGTTGCGGCACGACCTGGACCGGGCTCTCGGCATCATCAGCGGCTGGACGGGCTCGGCCGACGCCGACGTACGCAGGCTCGCCTCCGAAGGAACCCGTCCCTACCTGCCCTGGTCGGTGCGGGTGCCGGACATCCTGGCTCGGCCCGGAACAACCGTCCCCATCCTGGACGCCCTCTACCGGGACGAGAGCGACGCCGTGCGCCGCTCGGTCGCCAACCACCTCAACGACCTCAGCCGCGACCACCCCGACCTCGTCATCACCACCGCCCGCCGCTGGCTGGACGATCCCGACGCGGCCACGGAACGCCTCGTGCGCCGCGGACTGCGCACCCTCGTCAAGCGCGGCCACCCCGAAGCACTGGAACTGCTCGGCTTCGCCCCCGCGGCGCTGGAGGTCGACGGACCCCATCTGGACCACCGAACCGTCCCGTTCGGCGGCAGCGTCCGCTTCACCGCTTCGATCCACAACACCGGCGACACCCAGGCGCGGCTCACGATCGACTACATCGTGTACCACCGCAAGGCCGACGGCGGCCGGACGGGCAAGACGTTCAAGCTGACCACCCGCACCCTCGCGCCCGGGGAACGCGTCCAAGTAGGCCGCGAGCACTCCTTCCGGCCGATCACGACCCGCCGTTACCACCCCGGGCGACACGCGATCTCCTTGCAGATCAATGGAGTCGAGTCAGCCCGCGCCGACTTCGAACTGACCGACCAGGACACATCCTGACCTGCGCATGGGCTTCTACGACGAGTACCACGCCACCCCGGAACTGCTGGACTGGCTCCTCACCGACATACGCGACCGCACCGACGACGTACGACTCGACGAGCCCTACCTCCTCGAACGCCACCGGTGACCGTCGGCGTTGCCCGGGTCATCCTGATCAGCTCGCACAGTGAAGGTCGCGGCCGGTCAGTCCTCGCCGGATGCCGGCTGGTCGCCTCGGCCACCCCGGTGCGGGGTGGGCAGGTGGTCCTCGCCGCCGTCGGGCAGAGCGGTCACACACCGCGTCGAACAGGCGTTGACCAGGAGAGGAAGCACATCGAATACCGGGCCGGTCTGCCACGGTGGTGAGGGCCGCTCCGAGCGGAAATGGCCAGGCGCCGCCAGATGTGCACCTGAGGGGAAGGGGCGGCCGCAGCTCATGGGTGCCGAACAGCGCGCGCGTGCTCACCGTGCTTCGGGCCAGCCCTGCGCGAAGGGACGCGCCCAAGGTTGATAGGGATCGTGGATCGGGGGTACCTGCGTCGGCATGGCCTCGGAAAATGATCACGCTGAATCCGTACGAGCCCTGCGGCAGCTGCGCAGGATGCGCACCTTCTACGCCGGGGGTGCGGTCTTGTGGGCCGCCACGGCTGCTTCGGCGGGGTGGGACGCCCCCGGAAGCCGGCAGATGTGGGTCTCGGTGGTGTTGCTGGTGGTCTTCGCCGCCCTGCTGGCCATGACGTCGCTCTGGCTGTGGCGTCGGCAGGCTCACCGCCTGGATGAGCCGGTGCACCATGCCGCTCCGCGGAGGACGACCTGGCGTCGCCACGCCAACGCCTGAGCACGGGCACCCGGCCCTCACCTACGGGCTCTCGGCGTCGCCCACCCCGCGTGCCGACTGCGATCGGTCCTCTTCTTCCGAGCCCGGCTCGAAGTCGCCCGGGCGGTCATGACGGAGTTCCTCGTAGCGCTGCACGTAGGCGTCGAGTGCCTGATGAACCGTGCAGCCCCACCTCTCGCGGATCGTCGCGATCGCGGCGATGCTCCGGTGCGCCAGGATGTCGTGGTCCACACTCGCGGGCAGTTGGTCCATGGCGTGAGGCTACCGGGACGAGGAGATCAGTCTCCGCCGAACGGCCAACGCCCGTGCACACGACGGCCGTTCGCCGACACCGTCGGCGGACCGGACCCTGTCGGCGCCCGCCCTGCACGCATCGGCAGGGCGGGCGCTGTCGTGTCCGGTCAGCCGACGGAGGGCCGGCGGCCGGCCCAGGGGAGTGCCCGCTCGATCACATGCGCCACCTGGAGCAGGAGATCCTCGCGCCAGGGCGCCGCGACGATCTGGACGCCGACGGGAAGACCGGTGGCGGGATCATGGTGGACAGGGACGGAGATCGCCGGTTGGCCCGTGACGTTGAACAGCGACGTGAACACCCCCATCGGGTAGCTGTTCCTCAGGGCCGCCGACGGATCCTCCTCGGTGCCCGCCCGCCAGGCGCCGATCGGCGGCGGCAGGCACGCCATCGTGGGAGTGACCAGGAGGTCGAAGCCGGCGAGGAAGCCTTCGACGACGCGCCGCGACAACCGCTGGGTCCTCAGCACCGCTTCCGCGTAGGTCCAGGAGTCGACCGAGCGTGCCGCGTCACGCAGAGCGCGGTTGTGTGGCTCGACACGGTCCGGATCCGCCAGCGGGATCCCCGCGCCGCCGACGTTCCACAGTGTGGTGAACGCCCCGACCAGTTCGTCCGTCGAGGGCAGCGGAAGACGGGTGTCGACGACGCGGTGGCCGCTTCGAGCGTGCGGAGGGTGAGGTCCACGGCAGTCGTGCAGGCCGGGTCCACCGCGATGCCCGCGACGGGCGAGTCGGTGAGCACCCCGACGCGCAGTCCGGCGGGCGCTTCCGCCGCCAGCGCGTCTGCGAAGGACTCGCGCCGGGCCGGGGGCGACCACCACGCTGCCGGATCGTGACTCGCGAGCACGTCGAGGGCGGCCGCGGTGTCTGACACACAGTGAGTGAGCACACCGCTGGTGGCCAGGCCTTCCACCATGACGGTCGCATGGGGAACCAGGCCGCGGGTCGGTTTCAGACCGACCAGACCATTGCACGAGGCGGGGATCCGTATCGACCCGCCGCCATCCTGGGCGTGCGCGAGGGGCGCCATCCCCGCGGCGACGGCCACACCCGCGCCGCTGGAGGAACCACCAGGCGTGCGCCGCGGGTCCCAGGGGTTGCGCGAAACACCCAGCGCCTCGTTCTCGGTGAAGGGCAGCGCGCCGAACTCGGAGGTGGTGGTCTTGCCGAGCAGCACGAACCCCGCGTCCGTGAAACGCCGCACGACCGGGTCCGACGCCGGGGCCGGTGTCCGGTCGGCACCGGCGGAGCCGTGCGTGGTGGGCCAACCCGCGACGTCGACCAGATCCTTGACCGGTAGCGGGACGCCGTGGAACGGCGGGAGATCGTCGGGTGAGGCGGCTCGTGCCACGGCATCGGCGGCATCGGCCGCGGCTTTGCGGACGTCGTCATCGGCCCGATGGCAGAAGGCGTTCAGCCGGGGGTCGAGCTCGTCGATCCGACGCAGGTAGCAGTCGGCCACGTCGACCGGGCTCACCTCCTTGCGGCGAATGGCCGCGGCCAGTTCGACGGCCGGGGTGAAGGGGTCGATCGGCGAGGACATCACAAGCGATCCTTTCGGCTCCGGGACAGTGTCTTGGCCGTCAGCGTCGTCGCGGCCGCGGGTCGGCGTCTTGGACGAATGTCGCGCCCGGTTCGCGCGTACTCTGGCCGCATGCGATCCGCCGAGCCGGCTCTTGACGCTGCCGCGGTATGGGACATCGCCACCCCGACGCGGCCCCCTGTACTGCGCGGAATCAGCATGGCCGGATTCCGCGCCCGCACCGGTGACCTCGTCGACCTGAACGTGGTCCCGTACCCGGCCGTCACGGTGGCCATAGACCTCGGCGACCGTCCGCTCGCCGCCGAGGACGAAGACGGCGGGCGGCAGGAGGGCAGTGTCGTCGTCGGACTCGCCCCCAACGGCGTCCATGGCCGCGGCCATGGAATCGAGTGTCTGCAACTGCGCATGTCGCCGCTGGTCGCGCATGCGGCACTGAGCGGGGCGGGGGACGTGGGCCGTACGGTCGTTCCGCTGCGCGACCTGTGGGGCCCCGAGGCCGAGCGCACTCAGGAGCGGCTACGCCTCGCCGGCTCGTGGCAGGACCGATTCGCGATCGCAGAGGCCGTGCTCGCCCGCCGGTGCGAAGCGGGGCGACGGGTCGACCCGGAGGTGGCATTCGCCTGGGGACAACTCGTCGCGTACCGGGGGCGGATTCGGATCGAGCGGCTGGCCGCCGAGACCGGATGGAGCCGCAAACGGCTGTGGTCCCGATTCCGCTCCCAGATCGGCCTCAACCCCAAGCGTGCCGCTCAGCTCGTCCGCTTCGACGACGCGGCCCACCGTCTCGCCGCGGGGCTCAGCGCCGCACAGGTGGCCGCGGAGGCCGGTTACGCCGACCAGTCGCATCTCCACCGTGATGTCAGGTCCTTCGCCGGGGCGACGCCCACAGCCGTCGCCGGTGCACCGTGGCTCGCGGTCGACGACATCGCATGGGCCGCTCCCGCGTACCTCACCCCGATGTGACGCGACGTCAATAAGCCGGAGGAGGGCAGGGCGCCCGATGGAGCCGGGCTGTGGAAGCGGCGGCACTGATCGCAGCGGCCAGGCGGCTGCCTGAGAGGACGCGCCCGCGCCGTCTCCGGCCGGACGGCTCCCCGGAAAAAGCCGAAGGCAAGGAGAGAGATCTCCTTGCCTCTCCCAAGGTATAGCGCATCGGGGGGCTTGCGGCAAGGCCCCGGTCAGGGCGCAGAATCGTCGGCCAAGGCCACAACCTGCGAAAACGGGGATACGAGGTGCGTGTGTTGAATATGAGGACCTGCTCGACCAGCGGTTCGGCGGCGCTGGAGGCGCTGCTGATCCGAACCGCAGGTGCAGGACGACGGAGCACGGCCGCCTCGGAGGTGTCGCGATGACCGAGCAGCTCGTGCGGGACCTCCACGAGGTCGACGAGACGCAGATCGCGGCCGTCGGCGGCAAGGGCGCGCACCTGGGCACGCTGTCTCGGATCGAAGGCGTGAGCGTGCCGGACGGGTTCTGTGTGACGACGGACGCCTTCCGGCGGATCATGGCGGAAGCGCCGTCGATCGGGGACCGACTCGAGCAGCTGGCGCGCCTGGACCCGGACGACCGGGAGGCGACCCGAAGCCTCAGCGCGCAGATCCGCAGCACCATCGAAGGGATCACCATCCCGGGCGATCTCGTGGGGGCGATCACCCGCGCGCTCGCCCGGCTCGGCGAACAGGCCGCCTGCGCCGTCCGGTCCAGCGCGACGGCGGAGGACCTGCCGACGGCGTCCTTCGCCGGCCAGCAGGACACGTACCTGAACGTCGTGGGGCCGGAGGCGATCCTCCGGCACGTCAGCCGCTGCTGGGCCTCACTGTTCACCGAGCGGGCCGTGACCTACGGTCGGCGCAACGGCATCGATCACCGCACGGTGAACATGGCTGTGGTCGTACAGCAGATGGTGTTCGCCGAGGCGGCCGGCATCCTGTTCACGGCCGATCCGGTCACGGGTAACCGGAAGGTCGCCACCGTGGACGCCGGCTTCGGGCTGGGGGAGGCCCTGGTCTCCGGCCTGGTGAACCCGGATGTCTTCAAGGTGCGGGACGGCCAGGTCCTCGCCAGGACGATCGTCGCCAAGGAGCGTGCCGTGCACGCCCTGCCGGAAGGCGGCACGCAGACAAGGGCGGTCGACGCGCGGCAGCAGGAGCAGCCGACGCTGACGGATGCACAGGTCGTACGGCTGGTACAGCTCGGGCGCCGGATCGAGGCGCACTTCGGCAGCCCGCAGGACATCGAATGGTGCCTGGCCGATGACGGCTTCCGGATCGTGCAGAGCCGGCCCATCACGACGCTGTTCCCCATCCCCGAGACCGACGACCCGGAGAATCACGTCTATGTCTCCGTCGGCCATCAGCAGATGATGACCGACCCCATGAAGCCCCTGGGGCTCTCCCTGTGGAAGCTGACGGCCATGGCGCCGATGTGCGACGCCGGCGGGAGGCTCTTCGTCGACGCCACCCGCGCGCTGTCCTCGCCCGCGAGCCGCGCCAACCTCATGGATCTGGTGGGGAGGTCCGATCCGTTGACCAGGGACGCCCTGGAGACGGTCCTCGACCGGGACGACTTCGTCCCCTCACTCCCGGCCCCGGACCCGGACCCGGACCCGGACCCGGACCCGGACCCGGACCCGGACCCGGACCCGGACCCGGACCCGGACCCGGACCCGGGGCCCGGCGGCCGCCCGGCCGGCGGCGCGCCCGCCCCGATCGGGACCGATCCGGCTGTCGTCACCCGGCTGATCGAGCGCAGCGAGAAGTCCGTCGCCGCGCTGCGGCGTGACATCGCCGCGAAGAGCGGACCGGCGCTGTTCGACTTCCTGCGGGAGGCCTTCGAGGAGCACAAGCGGGTCCTCACCGATCCGCTGAGTTTCCAGGCGATCATGGCGGGGATGGAGTCCACGTGGTGGCTCAACGACAAACTGCACGAGTGGCTGGGCGAGAAGAACGCGGCTGACACGCTCACGCTGTCCGCCCCCGACAACATCACCTCGGAGATGGGACTGGAGCTGCTCGACGTCGCGGACGTGATCCGCCCCCATCCGGAGGTGGTGGCGTTCCTGCAGACCGTCGAGGACGACGGCTTCCTCGACGAGCTGGCGAAGCTCGCGGGTGGGCCCGAGGCACGCGACGCCATCGAGGCCTACCTCGACCGGTACGGCATGCGCTGCGTCGGAGAGATCGACATCACGCGGCCCCGCTGGCGCGAACGCCCCAGCACGCTCCTGCCGGCGATCCTCGACAACGTCAGGAACTTCGATCCGGGCGCGGCCGGGCGGCGCTTCGAGGAAGGCAGGCAGAGGGCGCTGAACAAGGAACAGGACGTGCTGACCCGACTGCGGGCCCTGCCCGACGGGGAGAGCAAAGCGGACGAGACCAAGAAGATGATCGACCGGGTCCGGACCTTCATCGGATACCGGGAGTACCCCAAGTACGGCATCATCAGCCGCTACTTCGTCTACAAGCAGGCCTTGATGGCGGAGGCCGAGCGCCTCGTGCGGGCCGGCGTGCTCCGCGACAAGGAGGACATCTTCTACCTCACGTTCCAGGAGCTTCACGACGTCGTGCGTTCGAAGCGGGTGGACGACCAGCTCATCCAGCAGCGCAAGGAGGCGTTCCGGTCGTACCACGTGCTCACCCCGCCCCGCGTCCTCACCTCGGAGGGCGAGACCGTCAACGGCGCCTACCGACGCGACGACGTGCCGGCCGGCGCCCTGGTCGGCCTGCCGGTTTCCGGCGGGACCATCGAGGGACGGGCCCGCGTCATCCTGGACATGGCGCAAGCCGATCTCGAGCCGGGCGACGTCCTGGTCACGGCCTACACGGACCCCAGTTGGTCACCCCTGTTCGTCGGCATCGCGGGCTTGGTGACGGAGGTGGGCGGTCTGATGACCCACGGCGCGGTGATCGCCCGGGAGTACGGCTTGCCGGCCGTCGTAGGTGTGGAGCAGGCCACCCGCCTGATCCGGGACGGCCAGCGGATCCGCGTCCACGGAACCGACGGGTACATCGAGATCCTGCCTTGACCGGCTCCGCCGGGAAGACGCTTCCGCAGCGCGAACACGTGGTCGATCCAAACCTTGAGCGTGGACGGGATCGAGTAGTCGTACACCGGTGCGCTCAACAGGATCACGTTCCGCCGCCTCGGCTTCCTCGATCAGCTGGGCCGCAGGGGTGAAGGCGGCCCACTCTTCGGAGGACCGGTCGGCGGGGGCGGTGTAGCCGGCGTAGTAGGCGTCGGCCCGCAGGTGGGGGATCGGGTCGGCGTCGAGATCCCGGTAGATCACCGAGCGGCGAGGGCTCTCGTTCTCCCATGCCCGGCGGAACGCGGCGGTCACCTGCGGGAGTGGGAGTTCTCGCCATTGAGGGAGGTGTCGATGTGCAGCAGCTTGGCCATGACCGTACTCCTCAGGACTGCGGGGCCGCTCCTGCGCGGCATGCCCCGTGATGTCCGACCGCCTGCTTCCTCAGGCGCAGTCGAGGCCCATCCCACGTGATCCAGATCATCGACCGGAGCGCGCGGAGGCCACCAGGCTGCCGGGAGGGACGGCCCTCGCATGGACGGTGTGCCCAGGGGCACCAGGACTGCGACGTCCAGGACCGGGAGGCTACGTGTTCGACGGCTTTGAGCTGACGCGGTGCGAGGGGGACGGCGTCCACCTGAGGGTGCGTCACGTGGGGAGTGGCCCAGCGGTGCTGTTGCTCCATGGGCATCCACGTACGCATGCGACCTGGCACCGCGTCGCTCCGTTGCTGGCCAGGGCAGGTCTCACCGTGGTCTGCCCAGATCTGCGCGGCTACGGGGAGTCCGGCAAACCCGCCTCCGACCCGGAACACCGTCCGTACTCCAAGCGCGCCATGGCCGGCGATTGCCTGGCGGTCATGCGCCGCCTGGGGCACGACCGGTTCGCCGTGGTGGGGCACGACCGGGGTGCGTACGTGGCCACCCGTCTCGCTCTGGACCACCCGCAGGCCGTGTCCACCGCCAGTGTGCTGGACGCCGTTCCGATCGGGGAAGCCCTGCGGCGCTGCGACGCGGGGTTCGCTGCGAGCTGGTGGCACTGGTTCTTCCTGGGGCAGACCGACAAGCCCGCCGAACGCATCATCAACGCCGACCCCGACGCCTGGTACCGCGCCACGAGCGAGGAGATGGGCGCCGAGGCGTACGAGGACTTCCGACGTGCGATCCATGATCCGGCCACCGTGCACGCCATGTGTGAGGACTACCGCGCCGGCCTCGGCGTCGACCGCGAGCACGACGACGCCGACCAGCGGGCCGGGCGGCGCATCACCTGTCCTCTACAGGTGCTGTGGGCCACCCATGACGACATGGTCGATCTCTACGGCGACGTGCTGGAAGTCTGGCGCGACTGGGTGGGCGACCGACTCGAAGGAGGCCCGATCGACTCCGGCCATCACATGGCCGAAGAAGCCCCCGAGGCCCTCGCGGCGGCCCTGCTCGGCTTCTGGCGGAGTACCGGTTGGCATGACGACCGAGCGGAACACGACTGACTCGTTCGACGACGCCTGTCGGACCGGAAGGAAATGCGCGTTTCTTCTGTCGACGACCGGACCTCGGGTAAGGGTCCAGCCGGCCGTCGCACGGGCCTGTCCCTCGGCTGAGTGGCAGGGCGCCGGCCACCGCTGTGGCCCGACCGCCGCCCGGCAGCTCATGGAGGGAGCCGGGCGGCGATCCTGGCCCGCGGCCCGCGGCCCGCGGCCCGCGTGACGCCGCCGCCCAGAGCCCACGGCACGCGGTTCAGGCGCTCAGGGCCTGCTCAGTGGTGTCGTGGCAGGGGATGAGGGTGTCGACGCCGACCAGCTGCAGCACACGCAGGACGGAGTGCTGGGCCCCGGCGATGCGCATCCACCCGTTCGCGCCGCTCACCTGCTGGTGCGCGGTGACGAAGACGTTGATGCCGCTGGAGTCCATGAACGTCACGCCGCTGAGATCCGCGACGATCCGCGGCGGCACCGCCCCGTCGTCGATGAGCAGGGCTGCGCTGAGCACGTCCTGGACGTCGTGGTCGATCTCGCCCCGCAGCGTCACGACACGGATGTCTCCCGCCATGCGGTGTTCGGCGTGGAGCCGGCCCGGCCGGTCCGCTTCCTCGATGTGGGTCACCGTCTCCTCAAATGTGCTTAGGCTTGCCCGGTCAGAACGTGCGCGGATGATTCTGCCCCACCGCCCCGGCCCGATGCACCTGAGCGGCTGTGCCGAACAACACCTTCGCGGCATGCGGGGTGGCGAAACGGGGTACCGGCGCGCGTGAACGGGGAGTGAGGGCGAGGCCAGTGGGACCTGATGTCGACGGTGACGGCTGTACAGCGCCGCAGGAGTACCTCATGCGTGCCGCGTATGCGCTGGGGGGAGACGACAGCTGCATCGCGGACGCCCGACATCACGCCGTCGCCTTCCTCGATCAGGCGAGTGACGGCCATCACCTGCCCGTCTCCGCCCGAGCGAGGGATCTCACCCAGCTGGTCGTCAGCGAGCTGGTGACCAACACGCGGAAGTACGCTCCCGGGCCCGTCCTGCTGGAACTGCGCGTCACCGCCCGCAGCGTGGAAGTCATCGTCTGGGACAGTGACCCGACGGTCCCCACAGCCCGGGCCGCCGACCCCAGCAGGATCGGCCAGCACGGCCTGGAGATCGTGAAGGCCGTGGTCGAGGACTTCGAGATACAGCGCGAGCCGGTGGGCAAACGCATCACCGCCCGCATCGCTCTCGCAGACAGCCCCGGCGGCGCCCCACGGGGCGAGGTGGCGGCAGACCGCGACGGGGTGGCCGGACCCTAGCCGGGCGATGCGACAGGCCGGTTCCGTCACCTTCTGAGCCGCTCTCGCCGAGTGGGGTGATCGTGATGGAGGCCTTGTCTGCGCAGGAGCCGAGTCGCCGCGTCCGGGCGGACCGACCGTCTCGAGGGGCAGGGCCCGGGGGGTCCCGCGCGGCTGTCAGGGCGTGCCGAGGCACCGTAGCAAGGTGTCGACCACGACGTTCGCCGCCTGTGCGGGGCTCGGTTCCGGCATCTGCCGGCACACCGGATGCATGAGCTGGGGCACCAGAGCGTTCGGACCGCGCCGAGCGAACGAGGCCGCTATCGGGCGGGCCTCTTCGGCCCGGTCCACGGCGTCGCCGGCAATCACCGGCCCGCACGGTCGGCATTCGCTCCTCCATCGTCGAGAAGACCGCCCGGCTGCCTGATCCGCCGAACAGCGGGCCTCGGTCCGGCCGGCGTCCTCACGGGCGCCGGCCGACGGTCGTTCTCCGGACGGTGAGTGGGCTCCCGGGGTGCCGGCGGACCGGGCGCGGGCGGCCCGCTCGATCACATCGGCGACGAGGTGGGGAGGGGAGTGGCGACCGAGTGGGAGACGGCGGCCTCGGTGACGTGCGGGTAGGCACGCTCGGTGATCAAGCGCTGGACGGTGGCGTGGGTGTTGCGGTCGCGGGTGGTGACGATGTCCCAGATCGGCTTGGTCTTCCACGCGGCGCTGGTGGCATTCTCGGGGGTGGTGGTCGAGGACGCTGCGGAGCGCGGCGGCGTCAAGGGCGGAGCCGCGCAGCGCGGGCTGGCGGGGGCGACGACCGGAAGAACAGGACCGGCCGTGCGTGCCGAGACCGCACCGGTCGCCAGTCGCTCGCGTCCACCGTTGTCGCTCAGCACGACCAACCCCTTTTCAGGCGTTCCGACGATGAGCGGACCGGACGCCCCGTCGTCGCCGTCCGTAGCGAAATGGTCGGATCGATTCGTCACCTGTCAAGATGGTGATTACAGGGGACGGTTGATGTGCGAGGCTGGTGCCGCGTGGGCGAACACGGACAAGAAAGGTGAGCGCCATGAGCGATGTCGAAGAGAGGGCGCTGCTGGCCGGCGGCTGCTTCTGGGGCGTGCAGGAGCTGATCAGGTCGCTTCCCGGGGTGATCCGCACCCGGGTCGGTTACAGCGGTGACGATGGCAAGCCCAACCCCACCTACCGTGACCACGGAAAGCATGCGGAGTCGATCGAAATCGTGTTCGATCCGACCGCCACCGACTATCGCGCGATCCTGGAGTACTTCTTCCAGATTCACGACCCGACCACGAGGAACAGGCAGGGCAACGACATCGGCATGAGCTACCGCTCCGCCATCTTCTACCTCGACGACGAGCAGCGGCGCGTCGCGCAGGACACCATCGCCGATGTCGAGGCGTCCGGACTGTGGCCGGGCCCCGTGGTGACCGAGGTCGTGCCGGCCGGTGCGTTCTGGGAGGCCGAGCCGGAGCACCAGGACTACCTCCAGCGGTACCCGGAGGGCTACACCTGCCACTTCCCGCGCCCGAACTGGCGGCTCCCCAGGCGCGGTTAGCGCGGAGCGCCGACGTGGCCGGGAAGGGTGTTCGCCCTTCCCGGCCACGCGTCGTTTCCACTCCGTTCCGGTGAGGTCTTCTTCCGTGCGCGATACGCCGCTGCCTTGATCTTGTTGCCGCACGACTCCATGCCGCACCACTGCCGCCGCATGCCGCGGGAGCGATCGATGTAGACGCGCGTGCACTCGGGGTTGCCGCACTCCTTCAGCAGGGGGACGTCCGGGCCGCTGAGCAGTTCGACCGCCCGCCGGGCCACCGTGGCCAGGGCCTGTTCGGGCGTCGCGTCGGTGTGCCGGCCGGTCAGGGTGAGCTGCGGTGTCGGGGGCGTCTTGCGCGCTGCCGCGTTCAGCACGGCGAGCGCCTCGCGGTCGAAGTCCTCACCCAGGCGACGGTTCGTGACGAGTCGGTAGATCACCTCGCGCACGGTGGTCGCTTCCCGGACGTCCTCCTCTTTGCCGGGTGTGATCGTGTCCACGAGCCCGGACTCCAGGTACCAGGCGTTCAGGCGTTCCGGCGTCACGAGCATCTCGAACCGTGTCGAGCGCCGGGCACGCAGAGTGGCCACGAAGTCGAGGGCGGGGTGTCCGCAGACGAAAACGTGATCAAGTTGCACGTCACCATTTTGACAAGTGACTCCCCTGTGAGGCAAGAAGCGTCACCGCTTCGGGTGGTGCCCTCGGGACGCCGAAGAGCCGCCGGCCGGGCACCCCGTCTGCGGCCAGGCGCAGGGCGCCCCGCGGGACGACATGCGTGCGACCGCCCTCGCGCCGCACCGAGCATCCGATCCCCTTCCGGCCCTCGCCTCCCACGGGCCGAGCCACCCTGTCGTAGCCGACGGCCGGTTCACCGGACATCGGCGTGAGGGTCGCCGGTGGCTTCGTCTTCGCTCCGGTCTCCGTCCGGTCGCGCGCGGCGGTGCCGGCGGCTCGCGCCGGCTGGCCGCCTGCCGACACCACCCTCGTCACCAGCGCCCCGGCCACCACAGCGGCCGGTGCTGCCGTTCTCGCGCGTGCCGTGGAGCTCCCTCGCGTTCCCCCCGCCGCCGTGTGCTCCGCTACCTCGCGCGAGGACCCCGTTCGGTTCTCGGCGGTGCTCGGCAGTCGTAGTCACGTCAGCAAGGGCTCCGCCACACCCCGAGTTCCGGCTTCTTCACCATCGACGACAGCCTCAGCCGTCGGGACTCGGCACAGAAACCGCTCCGCGGCTCCGTGTACTCCACGTGGAACACCGCCTTGCCGGCCGCGATGAACGGGGAGAGCTCGCCGCACTCGTCGTACTGGGCGCACTCCTCGTTGACCGCGAAGTCGAAGTGGGCCACGAGCTGCGGGATTTGGGGAAGGTCGTTCTTCAGGCCCACGGACAGTCCTCGCTCGTGCGCGATGGCCGCGATCATGCGGTTGTATCTCAGTTGGTCGCCTGCGGTGAGGGGGAAACCGGTGTCGTTGCCGTAGCCCTCCACCAGGTCGGGCTCCACGGCGTCGAATCCCTTGTCGCGACACATGCCGAAGCGGCGTTCCATGATCGGTCGCAGGACGGTCAGCTGCCGGATGTCCAGCCATCGTTCGCCCGCCCATCCGTTGGGCTCGCCGAGCACCGAGTGCGGGAAGGCACCCCGGTCAGGGCGGAAGTCCTCCCACGCGCCGACGTTGATGTAACAGATGACTTTCCTCCCCGCGCGGTGCAGCCGGGCCACGTCCGCCGCGGAGTTCTCGAATCCGTCGATGTCGTAGACCGGCACGTCGGCGGAGGCGTCGACCTTGCCGTCGAGCTGCCACTGCCAGGAGAGGCCCGGGCGGGGTTTCCACACGGCTGTGGAGGGTGCGGGGGAGGTGGACGGCCGCGACGCGGAAGGGGAGTGGCTCGGCGAGGTCGCCGGTCCTTCCGGCTCGGGTGCCGGCGGCCGGGAGGGGGTTGCCGTGCGCGGTGCGGCCGGCATCGTGCCGTGCGCGTCGGCGGGTCGCTCCGCGCTGCCGGAGCAGCCCGTCAGCCCCGCGGCCGCCAGCGCGGTCAGCAGGGCCACGCAGGACAGACGCCTCCTCCTCATCGCTCCGCTCCGGTGAGAGCGGGAGTCAACTGCGCCCAGGGGTTGGGTGGTTCACCCGTGACGGGGCCGCAGACCGCCGCTCCCCGCTCGTGTGCGGTGCGCACGGCGAGGGGAACGAGTGCCTCGGGTACGCCGTAGACGAGGTGGCACAGCCGGTCGGGTGCGTGCCGCGCGGTCCACGCAGGCCGGCTGAAGGCGGAGACGTACGTCGACCAGTGGCCCTCGAAGGTGACGGTCAGGTCGGCGAGGCGGGCGTACCCCGGGGCGGGGTGGACCCCGGGGTTGAGGACGACCGTGCTCACACCCAGGCGGCGCAGTGTCCGCACCAGGCGGCGGCATCCCGGCAGCCCGTCGGCGGTCGCCGTCACCCGGTCGAGGAAGCAGCCGTCCGCCGCGTACCACTCCCGGTGCCGGCGCGCGTCCTCGGTGATGTCGGCGGGGTCGCGCACCCCGTAGTCGGTGTCGACGTAGCCCAGCAGACGCGCTCCCGCGGCCCGCAGCGCACCGGCCGCAGCGGTGAACGCCGGGTCGGGGGTCTCGCCCGGGCCGCTCGCCGGGTTGAGGACGACCCCGTACGTGCGGGGCGCGGCGGTGATCAGCCGGTGCCAGGCACCCGGGTCCTCGGCCGGATGGACGTACAGCGGAATCAGCAGGTTCACGGTGTGCGGCAGCCTTCCCACAGCGTGGCCAGCGCGTCGTCGAGGGTGTGGGCGGGGCGCCAGCCCAGGGCCCGCCCGGCGGCGGTGATGTCCGAACACTGCCACGACACCCGCGCGGAACGGGCCGAGCCGGCCGAGCTCGCCGTGGTCTCCTCGATCCAGCCGCGGAACCCGGCCAGGCCGGCCAGCCCCCGCACCAGGTCGCGCACCGGCACGGCCCGGCCCCCGCCGATGTTGAGCACGGGCGGCAGCGGGTCCGGAGCCGTGGCCGCGAGCACCGCCGCCCGCGTCACGTCGCGTACGTCGACGAAGTCGCGGTAGGCCGACAGGTCACCGAGCCGCAGCACCGCCTCCGGGCCGGGGCCGGCCTCGCGCAGCAGACCGGCGATCCGCCCGGGCAGCCCGGTGGGCGGCGCTCCGGGACCCACCGGATTGCCCACCCGCAGCACCACCGCATCCAGGCCGGAGGCGGTCACCGCGACCGTGCCCGCGAGCTTGGTCGCGCCGTAGGGGCCGACCGGGCGGGTGGCCGCCGACTCCGTCACCGGGTCGTCCGGGGTGCCGGGGCCGTATTCGGCGGCCGAGCCCAGGTGCACCAGGCGGGCCGCGGGGGCCGCCTCGCGCAGTGCGGCACACAACACCGCCGGGCCGCGGGCGTTGACCTCGGCGAGGGTGACGGCGTCACCGCCGGTGGCGCCCGCGCAGTTGACGACGATGTCGGGTGCGGCCGTCGTGAGCGTCTTCGCCAGCTGTTCCGGACGGACCCGGGCCAGATCGACGTCGAGGTCGGCGGAGGGCGACCGGCCACCGCCGAGGACCAGCGCGCCCGGCAGGTCGCGCAGCCGCTCGGTGACGTGAACGCCGAGATAGCCGGTGAAGCCCAGGACGAGAATGCGCATGACGTGCTCAGGCTCCCTTGAGCAGCAGCGACTTGCGGCTGGTGAACTCGGCGTTGGCCCGGTCGTAGTCGTCCGGGCGGCCGATGTCGAGCCAGTACCCGTCGAAGTCGTAGGCGTGCGGCTGGTTGTCGGTCCTGAGCAGGTCGAGCACCAACTCGTCGAAACCGAGCGGGAGTCCGGGCGTGTAGCCGTCGAGGGTGGCGCGGGACAGGCCGTAGACGCCCATGGAGACGCGGTAGTCCATGCTCGGCTTCTCGGTGAACGCGACGACCTTGCTGGCGTCGGTGGTCAGCACCCCGAAGTCGATGTGCACCGTGCGGGCGTACGTGGCGATGGTCAGCGGGGCGCCGGACGCGCGGTGCCGGCGCAGGACGTCGGCGTAGTCGAGGTCGGTCAGGACATCGCCGTTCATCACCAGGAACGTCTCCGGCAGGCGGTCGCGCAGGGTGAGCAGCGGGCCCATGGTGCCCAGCGGGTTCTCCTCGGTGGCGTAGTCGACGGCCAGGCCCCACTGGGAGCCGTCGCCGACGTAGGCGCGGATGATCTCGCCGAGGTGGCCGATCGCTATGGTGCAACTGGTGAAGCCGGCCGCGGAAAGCTGGCGCAGCACGATCTCCAGAATGGCGTGCTGGTCGCCGATGGGGACGAGCGGCTTGGGCAGCGCCGTGGTGTAGGGCCGCAGCCGGACGCCCTTGCCTCCCGCCAGGATCACTGCGTGCATGGGGCTCCTCCTTCGTGAACGCTTCGTGGACGTGCGCAGACGTGACGGACGAGATCCGCTGTGAGGTGTCAGATGTTGTAGATGCCGGTCTTGTAGCGGGCGAGGTTGGCCGGGTCGCGGAAGAACTCCACGGTGTGCGCGAGGCCTTCCTCCAGGGTGTGGGCGGGCTGCCAGCCGGTCGCGTCGGCGAGCCGGCTCGCGTCGGCGACCAGGCGCATCACCTCGGAGTTGGCGGGGCGGATGCGGGCCTCGTCCTCGCGCACGTCGAGCGCGGTGTCCATCACCTTGCCGATCAGCCCGACCAGGTCGCCGACCGAGATCTCCCCGCCGGTACCGGCGTTGAAGGTGCGGCCCACGACCTGGTCGGCGGGCGCGGTGCCCACGGCGAGGAAGGCCTGCGCGGTGTCCCTGACGAAGGTGAAGTCCCGGGTGGGGCGCAGGTCGCCGAGGGTGATCGTGCGTTCTCCCGCGGCGACCTGCCCGATGACGGTGGGGATGACGGCGCGCATGGACTGACGCGGACCGAAGGTGTTGAAGGGCCGCAGTGTGACGACCGGGGTGTCGAAACTGGCATGGTAGCTGTCGGCCAGCCGATCCCCGCCCGCCTTCGAAGCTGCGTACGGCGACTGGGTGTTGATGGGGTGGTCCTCGGTGATGGGCACGGTCTGCGCGGTGCCGTACGTCTCGCTGGTGGAGGTGTGCACCAGCCGGGGCGTGCCGAGGGCGCGCACGGCTTCCAGCACGTTGAGGGTGCCGGTGACGTTGGTGTCCACGTAGCTGTGCGGGGCCTGGTAGGAGTACGGGATCGCGATCAGAGCGGCCAGGTGGTAGGCCGTGTCGGCGCCTTCGAGGAGACCGCGGACGGAACCGGGGTCCCGGACGTCGCCGAGGACGATCTCCACCTGGTCCAGGACGTCCGGACGCAGCGTCTCCAGCCATCCGTACGAGGAGAAGGAGTTGTACTGGGCCATGGCCCTGACCCGGTGTCCGGAGGCCACCAGGGCCTCGGTGAGGTGAGAGCCGATGAAGCCCTCGGCTCCGGTGACGGCGGCGAGCGGTGCGGAGGTCAACTGGGTGGTCCCTTCGAGGAGAGGCGGGCAGGGTCAGGCGTGCGGGGCGGGCCGGCCGAGCAGCCACAACGCACACGCCGACAGGCACAGGGCGGCGGCGCCGCAGCTGAGGGGCAGCGCCAGGGCCGTGCCCGGTGGCAGCCGGAACAGGACGACCGCTCCGGCCCCGCCGGCTGCCGCGAGGCAGATCCCCGCCGACGACCAGGCCGCTCCGAATGCCTGGAGCAGCAGCGCGGTCCACAGGACGGCGGCGAGCAGCAGCAGGGCGACGGGGTCGGCGCCGGTGAGCAGGGCCGCGGGCAGCAACGGTGCGAGGTAGGCGATCAGGCAGAGGCCGAGGATGCCGGCCGAGCGCAGCAGGAACCCGGCGGGCGTGGCGGTGGCGCGCAGCGCGGCGACCGACAGTCCGCGGTAGCGGTACAGCAGCCATTCCGCCGGCCCCATGCTCAGCGTCAGCACGATCACCGCGTACGGTTCCTCGCGCCCCTCCAGTAGCACCAGCACCCCGGCGGCCAGCCCGAACAGGCCGTACGGCAGTGACCACAACAGGCGTGGCCGGGTCGCACCGGCGGAGGCCGGGAGGGCGAGGGCATCGCGCAGGACCCAGCCGGTGACGGTGAGCGTGGCCAGCAGCGCCAGCAGCGGCAGCCCGGTCCGGAGAGCGGGGCCGGGCTCCCACCACGGCAGGACGCAAGCACCGGCGAGCAGCGGGCTGAGCGCGGCCAGCAGCAGCCGTTCCCGCCCCAGCACCAACAGAACACCGGCGGCCGCCAGGTACGCGGACTGCGCGGCGGCCACCAGGGTCACCGGTCCGCCGTCCGCGGGCAGCGCGGCCACCGCCGTGGCCACCACCGCTCCCGCGGGCGCGCCGGCCAGGAGGGTTCGGCCCGCCTCCCGGCGTCCGGTCGCCATCCGCAGGTGCGCGCGGTGACCGAGTGCCTGCCCCCACGCCCAGGACACGAGTCCGGCCACGATGAGGGCGGGGGCGTGCCCGCCGGCGTTCCACAACGGGGCCGTCAGCAGGTAGGCGAGGCCCGGCAGGGCGAACAACACGCCCCGCAGCAGACAGCGCAGGGTGTCGGGGCGCCAGGGGTCGGGCCCGGGGGCGGGCTCGGGGAAGGTGCGCGGCACCCGTTCGTACAGCGCGGAGGCGAGGGAGAACAGGTTCGGGTGTCCGTACCGTTCGTTGATCAGCGAGGCGGACAGTCCCTCCGCCTCCAGCAGCGCGGCCACCTCGTAGGGGTGGACGGCGGGACCTATGCGGTCGGCGAGTTCCGCGGCGAGTTCACTGACCGCCTCCTCGCCGGAGCCGCGCCGGGGCAGCCTGATGGCGAGCGTGGTGTCGTCGAGCGCCCAGGGCGGCCGACGGCGTGGCGAGCGGGTGGTGCCGGCCAGGCGGATCGCCAGGGTGTCCTGTTCGGACCCCCCGGGTTCCAGGGATATCGGCCCGCTCACAGGGCGAGGCTTCCCGTGCCGTGGACGGCCGGGAGCGACGTCCTGACCGTCGTGGGCATCACCGTCGACTCCTGCGCTGGCCGGGCGAGTTCCAGATAGACGGACCGAAACGTGTCGATGGTCTGCCGGAGGGTGAACTGCTCGATGACCCGTAGCCGGGCCGCCTCGCCCATCGCTCTGCGCCGTCCTGGATCGCCCAGCAACTCCAGCGCGGCCGTGCCCATCGCCACGGGATCGCGCGGAGGCACCACGAGCCCGGTGTCGCCGACGGCCTCGCGGACACCGCCCACGTCGGTGGAGACGGTCGCCCGTCCGCAGGACATGGCCTCGATCAATGTGAAGGGGAAGCCCTCGCTGATGCTGGAGAGCATCACGACGTTTCCGGCGGCGTAGGCGTCCTTGATGTCGTCGACGCGCCCTTCGAAGGTGACGGCGTCGGCGTGTCCGAGCTCGGCGGCCAGGGCCTCGCAGCGTTCCCGGTAGGCCTCTCCGCCTCGCGGTGTCCCGCCGAACAGCCGTAGCCGCGCGTGCGGGAGCCGGTCGCGGACGACGGCGAAGGCCCGGATGAGGGTCTCCAGATCCTTGATGGGGTCGACGCGGCCGGCCCAGCTGAGGGTGGGTATGTCCGGTTCGGGCCCGGCCGCCGGGAACGCGGCGGGGTCGACGCCGTTGTAGACCGTGCGGATCGACTCCGGGTCGGCGCCGCCCTCCTCCTCCCACAGCCGGTTGTAACGGTTGCCGGGTGTGATCAGGGCGGCGCGTCGGTAGCTCTCCTGGGCGAGCAGCCGGAAGAACCCGAGGATCACGGCCTTCACGGGCCAGCGGTAGGGAGCGGTGCGGTAGCCGAGGTAGCGCTCACGCAGATAGACCCCGTGCTCGGTCAACAGCAGCGGAACGCCGTGGCGTTGGAGGGCGGCGAGGCCCGGCAGGACGGCGACCCCGCCGCTGACCGCGTGGGCGACCCCGCTCTCGGGCGCAGGCGCGGCCAGCGGACGCAGGGCGTGCTCCAGCAGGGAGGTCGCGGTGAGCGCGTCGTGCAGCGTGGGCTGCGCCTCGCGCACGGCGAGACCGGGGCGGTTCCACAGCGCGGCGAGGATCGCGATCGCCCGGTCGCCGCGCAGGAAAGGGCTCAGCGTCCCCTCCGTCGCCACCCGTGCCAGCGCGTACAGGGCGGGCGCGAACTCGTCCTCGGCGCGCGGGTCGAGCAGGGCGGTGAGGAACCGCTCGTATGCGGCCACCAGTTGGTTACGGGACCGACCCCGGGGCGGGCGGCCCTCGGGCGGGGCGCCCCACATGGGTACGGACCGCACGCTGGAGACGTGTGCGGGCAGGTCCCATACGACCGGCTCACGTCCGGTGCCCGTGACGGCGATGACGTCGAAGGCGAGGTCCGGCATGCCATGGACGAGCTGGTCGCACCAGACGCTGACGCCGCCGTGGCTGTGCGGGTAGGTGCCTTCGGTGAGCAGGGTGACGCGCGTCGCTCCGGTATGTCGCGCGCCCTGGGGAACGGGCATCGATGTGCTCCACGGCCGAGGTGTGGGGTGGTTCGGAACGGTCCCGGCCGCCGGGGGCGGCCAGGACCTCAGGTCGGTCTTGGGCGGGTGCGCCGTTCAGTCGTCCGCGGGGTGGGCCACCGGGTCGGCGACACCTGCGGGGACCCGGGTCCGGGGGGCGGGGCCGGTGGCCCGGGTGGGCTTCGAGGCGTCGGCGGCCGGAGCCGTCGCGGACGCCGGCAGTGCCAGAGCGAGCGGGGAACCCGTGGAGCGCGTCCAGCCGGACACCGCCCCCGCGTACGCCTCGCCGAACGCGGCGCCGGCCAGTGTGGTGCCGGTGGGCAGGGTCGCGGTGACGGCCAGCCCGGCCGGTGCGTCGACGGTCACCGTGTCGCCGACGCGGTAGGCGGTGACCTGTCCGGCCCGGAGCGCGGCCTGCCAGTCGGCCCGGCGCTTCAGTTCGGCGCCGATGTCCTGCATCCGCGGGTTCACCACGGGCGTGTCCTCGGCGAACAGTGCCTCGTAGCCGTCCAGGACGCCGTCGAGCACGGGGTAGGCGATGCGGTCCTCGGCCAGGTTCGACTGGTGGATGAAGTGCGGCTTGGGGTCGTTGGCCAGGACGTGCCCCAGGGCGATCCGCGTCTCCAGCGGGACGATGTGGTCGGCGTAGCCGGTGGTGACGTCCAGTGGCGCCGCCAGACAGGTGGTGGTGGCCGGGTTGTCGTCACAGATGCCGCTGCCGCCCTGGGCGCGGCTGGTGTAGATCCAGTTGTACTCGTCGACCTGCTCGGCCGCCCGGCCGGCGTTGTAGAAGACGTTCATCGGGTAGCGGGGGACGGTGGTGGCCGGACCGACCTGCCGCTGGGCGGGCTCACGGGAGTTGTCCGAGCCGAGCCAGGTGATGTCGTTGTCGTCGAGGGCGAGCGCCAGGTTGGGGTTGTCCACGGGCTGCTGCGGCAGCACCTTCATGCCGGAGTGCTCACCGGTGACCAACTCGCCGTGCACCAGCGGCAGTCCGGCTCTCGCACCCCAGACCCGGTTGGTGGCGATCTCGTCGGAGATGTCGTTGCGGCTCATCCACCGGGTGCTGCCGTCGGCGTTGGTCGCGCACTTCCAGGGCACCACGGTCGTGTCCTGCACGCAGCCGAGGAAGGGATGCGAGTAGGTGTGGTTGATCCAGCGGAACTCGCCCCGTCGGGCGATCAGCCGGTCGGCCAGCGGGTCGGCGCCGTTGTGGTCCTCGCGATGGTCGGCGCTGCCGGCACCGTTGTAGGCGAAGTCGAGGGTGAAGTCCTTGTCGTTCTGCCAGTCGACGGCGTGGTCGACGTCGCCGGGCGTCATCCGGATCGGGTCGGGCGTCGCGTCGGGGTCTGCGCAGTCGACGTCGCCGGGCGTGCAGTTGAGCTGACTGTTCCAGCGGTCGTCGGCGGCGAACACATCGTCGACGTGGACGGAGAAGTAGTTCCGTGAGGCGCCCAGGTGCACACCACCGGTCATCCACTCGACGATGCCGCGGGCCAGGAGGCGGAACTGCTGCTGGTACTGGTTGTAGACGAAGGTGACGACCAGTTCGCGCCGTCCGTCGTGCCGGTACTCGCCCACCAGCGTGCCCTTGGCGGACTGGCCGGGGATCACCGCTTCCACGTACGGGGTGAAGGCGGCGCCCGCCACGGGCTTCGACAGGTAGGCGTAACTCTCGCCGACGGCCGGGTCGTTGTCTTCGAAGGGCACCGGCCCGTCGAGATAGCCGAAGGGGCCCGACTTGCCTGCGGCGGTCACCTCCGCCCGCCTGCCGTCGATGCTGCCGGAGTAGCCCCCGTTGACCGGGTACTGCAGGCCGGCTTCGGGACGGGCGTAGGTGTAGGCGTCGACCTGGGGAACGTCGTAGGTCTGCTCGTACGCCGCCAGTGCCGCCATCTCGGATGAGCCGGCCGGGAAGGGGTTGTCGTTGGGCAGTACGACGGCCTGGAACTTGGCGCGCGGCCGGCCGTCGGCGGTGTCCGCGAGGAAGTCCGCGTCGATCAGGGTCCGGCCGGACTCCGTGAGGTCGATCCGGGTGTACGGCGTACCGGCCGCGGTCAGTTCGGCGGCTATCGCGTCGGTGGACGGGCCGCCGTCGCTCACCACCAGCACCCGCAGGTCGATACGGGGCGTGGTGTCGGCGTGTGCCGTACCCGCCTGCAGGCCCAGTGCGGCGATCAGCGCGCCCACCGTGAGCACAGTGGTGCCAAAGGTCCGCTTCATGCGGTGACGTCCCCTCCCCGGGCAGGGGTGAGCACGGCCCCGTGGAGCGGACGCACCCCCTTGCGTGCCGCCGGCGTCCCCCTCAGAAGCCAGTTCGTCACGCATCCGTTCGTGTCACATAGTGATGTCTCTGTGGAGATTTAGCGGTCATGTTGCGGAACATGACGGAAAAGCGCAGGCGACGAAATGGGCACTCTCGGACGCGAAACGTGCCGTCCCCGGTGGTCGGGAGAAACCGGGCCCGGTGGGTGTGCATGCCCGGCGCGCAGGTCCGGGGCTGGTCCGGGCCCTGCGCGGCGCACCGGCGGGCCTGGAGGGCCCGCCGGTCGGAGTGCCGGTGGTTCAGACCAGGGCGGGGGTCTGGACACGAGGGCTTTCAAGTCACGAGCGCCGCGGTTCGGACGGAGAGTCAGGAGCAGAGCACTCGCGTGACGGGCGTGTAGACCGGGCCGCCGCTGACGTTCGTCGAGTCGCTGAACTCGGCGTAGAAGTACGAGTAGAAGCCGATGTTGCCGTTGCAGCCGGAGTCGGCGGCGACGTTCAGCGACAGGGTGACCGTACGGCTCTGGCCGGGCGGGATGGTGGCGCCGTAGTTGGAGCCGAGATTGGCCGGGCCGGTCCCGGAGCAGGGGGTGGAGCCGTTCGCGGTGGCCAGGCTGCACCCGGTGAAGCTGTACTTCAGATCGGGGCGCTGCGTGGTCAGCCACGTCGGTTCGATCGTCTGGTACACGAACCAGACGTCGTAGGTGTTGTGGTTGGTGATGGTCATCGACAGGTTCACCGTGCCGCCGGGTGTGGTGGTGGCGCTGTCGGTGGCGAACGTCAGCTCTGCCGGCGCCGGGTCGGCGGCGCTCGCGCTGGGGGCCAGGCCGAACACGGCGAGCGCGAGGGCGAGAACGGCACCGAGGCCGAAACGTCTCATCAGGGGTGATCGCATGGCCTGGGAGGCTAGGCAGGGCCTCGGCGCAGCGTCTGCCCCACGGGGAGGGTGCGGTCGGCCACCCGGCTGGAAGAGCTCATCACGTGGATGCCGTGTGATGAAAATGAGGAGGTTCCGCTGGAGTCCGTTTGCCCAGGCAGTCGGCGCGGGCGGGCGCGATGGTGTGGGCCGGGTGCCGCTGACGGCCTCCAGGGGCGAGAAGACGACATTGGCGCGTAACCACCCCGGCGGACTTCCGCCTCACCCGTGATCCCCCTGGGCTTCTCGGCCATCCGCCGGTTTCCGGCCCGCAGCACCTCACCCTTCGCACAGCCGGCGGCCTCACCTTCTGACGGCCTCCGCGATCTGCAGGGCGGTCCCGGAGGGGGTGAGATGCGTGGTGTCGATGACCTCGGCCTCGCGGCGCAGCCAGGTGCGGGCCGCCTCGGCGTAGGGCTCGAGGCGAGACAGGAGGAACGAGGAGGGACCGAGAACCGTGTCCCGTTCGATGCGCTCGCGGAGGGTGTCCTGATCGGCATGGAGGACGAAGTGCCGTACCGGATTGCCATGTTCGGCCAGGCCCGCGCTGATCTCACGCCAGTACTGCTCGACCAGAACGGTCATCGGCATCACCAGAGTGCCACCGGCGTAGTCGAGTACATGCCGGGCGGTCTCGACCACGAGCGGACGCCACGGCGGCCAGTGCTGGAAGTCGCCCGTCCAGGGCAACGCCGGCTTGATGTCCATGAGCGTCTCGCCGACCTTCTCGGCGTCGAACACCCATGAGTCCGGGATCAGTTGCTGCACGAGGACACTCGTGGTCGTCTTGCCTGCGCCGTGGGTTCCGTCGAGCCATACGATCACGGCCTCACGCCAGCGCCGCGCCGGCCACCGGGACGGGCGCGAGAAGAATCCGGTACGGCTTCGGCGCCGCAGGGACAGTTCGGGCCCTGCACGGGTCCGTCGAGGCTTCCCGGCCCGGCAGAATCGCGTGGCCGACCTCCGCGCACGGGGGATACGATCACCGGCAAGGCGGGGTCGTAGCACAGAGGTAATGCGCCGCGACAGCATCTCGGAGGACGTCGGTTCGAATCCGACCGCCCCGCCCCCTCTTCGCATACGCAGGACCGGCGACGGGCCGGTACCGGGGCTACTCCGCCCCGGACTCGAAGTCCTCCACGAGGTAGCTGTCGTACCGGATGCGAAACCGCTTGAGATCCCCGCCACCGCGCTGCGCCATCTCGGCCGGGGGTGTTCCAGGTACGACATGGTGCGCCCCTCTCGGCGGGTTCACCAGCAGGGTGGCCGTCGTTCCGGGATGCGGCTCCGGGCGCGCGGATGACCTTGGTGCGGCCTGGGCCGAGGGCTGGAGACCCGCGGCGGGCATCGGAGGCCGGCCACGGGCGGCTCGCCGGCCGTCTCCACCGTCGCGAGAGCCGTAGGGGCCGCCGCACGGGTGACGCGGGCGTGGGCACGAACACCCGGCCGGTGACGGCCGGCACGGTCGGACGTCGCGCGCGACTCACCGTGGGGCGCGTCATGCCTGGCCGACCTCGGTGAGCGGGACCGGGACGGCGTCCGTCATGAGCCGTCGGTGTGTGGAAGGGTGGAAGTGAAGTGATGACCGACCCAGTGATCCGAGTGCGGTGTGGATCTGTGCTGGTCGCCCGGGCTGTCCCTTTCGGCCGGGGCACGGGGTTTCCCTCGGCGCGTCTCCTGGCCGTCAGCAGGTCGCGTGGCGCATCGTGAACGGGTTGCTGACCTGCAAGGAGACCGCCGTTCGTGTCTGCTGACGCAGGCGGATGCGCCGGTGAGACAGGTCTGAGGGGCGAATGTGATGAGCCGAGCGAATCAGCATTCGGTGCCGGCGGGTGATCCGGACGAGGCCGTATCCGGTCCCAGCGGGCTGATGGACCTGCTGGGCGTCGCCGCGGTGCTGGTGGAGGCCGACGGCCGGATCGACATGTGGAGCCCGCAGGCCGAGGAACTGTTCGGCTACACCGGCGACGAGGCGGCCGGGCAGTACGCGGCCGCCCTGCTTCTCCATCCCGAACACCGGGAGGCGGGCATCAGGCTCTTCGCCGAGCTGATGGTCACGGGCCGAGGCTGGGCCGGGTCGTTCCCCGTCCGGCACAAGGACGGCAGCACCCGGATCGTCGAGTTCCGCAATATGCGGCTGACGGACAACCTCGGCGACCACTACGCGCTGGGGCTGGCCACCGACCGGGCCACGGTGCGGCAGGTGGAGCGCGAGGTGGCCCTGTCCAGCCAGCTGGTCACCCAGGCGCCGATCGGGCTGTCCGTCCTGGACACCGAGCTGCGGTACGTGGCCGTCAACGGGGCGCTGGCCTCGATGCACGGCGTCCCCGAGGCCGACCACATGGGCCGCTCGTTCCGGGAGATCCTGCCCGGCGCGCCGTTCACCACCACGGAGAACCAGATGCGGGAGGTCCTGCGGACCGGTCTGCCGTTGGTGGACAAGCAGGTGGTGGGCCGTACCCGCGCCGATCCGGACAACGACCACGCCTGGGCCGTGTCGCTCTACAGGCTGGAGGACCAGAGCGGACACGTGCTGGGGATCGCCAGCGTGGTGGTGGACGTCACCGACCGGTACGAAGCAGCCAGGCAGGCCGACCGGGCCCAGCAGCGGCTGCGCCTGATGGCCGACGGCTCGGCCCGCATCGGAACCACCCTGGAGGTGGAGCGGACCGCCCAGGAACTGGCGGACGTCCTGGTGCCCGACCTCGCCGACATGATCGCGGTGGACATCCTGGCCTCCGTCCTGCGGACGGGCCGCCCCGACCCCGGTGAGGGCCCGGCACTCTTCCGCGCACTGGCGGTGAAGACCGCCTACACCACCGACGCCTCGGAGGCGATCATCGCGCCCGGGCACCTCACCACCTACCACGCGGACCATCCGGCAGCCCACTGCCTGCGCACCCGCAAGCCCCTGCTGCTCACCCACCTCGACAGCGGCGACCTCATCCGCATCGCGGCCGACGACGTCGCCGCGGGCCTGCTCGCCCAAGCCGGTGTCCACAGCGACATGGCCGTCCCTCTCATCGCACGCGGACAGATCATCGGCGTCATGGGCCTGGCCCGCGCCCGCAACCCGCAGCCCTTCGACGAGGACGACCTCACCCTCGCCTGCGAGCTGGCCTCGTCCGCCGCGCTGAGCATCGACAACGCCATCCTTCACCAGCACATCCGCAGCGCCGCCGAGACCCTGCAACGCAGCCTGCTGCCCCAGCCCTCGCCTCGACGCCCGGGCCTGCAGATCGCCGCACGGTACCGGCCCGCGCAGGCGTTCAGCGAGGTCGGAGGCGACTGGTACGACATCATCGCCCTCAGCGACGACCGAACCGCCCTGGCGGTGGGCGACGTCATGGGCAGCGGTATCCCGGCCGCCACCGCCATGGGCCGGCTGCGTACCGCCACCTCCACCCTCGCCGACCTCGACCTCGCCCCGAGCCGGATCCTCACCCACCTCGACAAGATCACAGAGGGCCTCGACCCCTACCTGGCCACCTGCCTCTACGCGGTCTACGACCCGCGGCACCGCCGCTTGCAGGTGGCCTGTGCCGGCCATCTGCCCCCGGTCCTGGTGCGGGCCGGCCAACCAGCGGAACTGCTGGACCTGCCCACCGGCACCCCGCTGGGAGTGGGCAGTGGCCTCTTCGAGACCTCCGCGCTCGCCATGAACCCCGGTGATCAACTCGTCCTGTACACCGACGGACTGGTGGAGACCCGCGACGACCCCATCGACAAGCGTCTGGACGATCTCCTGCGCCTGCTGTCCCCGCCGTGCCGCTCCGCGGAGGAGACCTGCGACCGCCTGCTCGAACAGCTCCGGAAGCCCGCCGACCACGACGACGTCGCACTGCTCATCGCCCACGCGCAGCCGCTGGGATGAGCCACGCGTGATCGAGCGGAGGCGTCGGACCGGTGCCGGTGCGGCAAGGAGAGAATGAGGCGGCGATGATCGGCACGGTCTACCCGCGCGCGACCTCTGCCGAGAGCGGGCGAGCGTTGTAGGTGGCCCTTGGTTGGCCTGCTCTCGGCTTGTGTCGGGACACCCGGTCGCGCGAGAGTGCGGTGGACCGGGGTCGGCTCTTGACGGCGGGAGGGGGGCAGACGGGTGTGCAGGATGGATGTGGCCGCCAAAGAGGCGTCGATCGATCGGTTCCTCCACGAGTATCCGCAGGCAGCCGAGGCTCGCCGTGAGCATCCCGCCCTCTACGGATGTGAGGAGATCCGCTGGGCGGAGTTCCCCGGGTGCCCGGCCGGGATCCCGGTCCTGTTGCACGGTCTGCTTGATCAGGCAGCCGCGGCCGAGGCCAGCGTGTCCTCACCAACTCCATGTTCGGCATTGCCGAGATGAACCCCGCGATGCCGGAACTGCTGCCGTTCCTGCTCCGTCTCGCGGGCGACCCGGAACTTCCCGAGCGGTCCACACTGCTGGATCACCTGATCATGGCCGCCGACCACTCCGAGCCGGTCGATCCCACCGACGAGGTCATGGCGCTGTGGTTCGGCGTCGACAGCGAACATCCCGAGCGTGAGCGGTGCAGGGCCGTGTTCATGCGCCACGCGAGTGTGGTGGAGATGCTGCCGAACGGCCTGATCGCCCCGGACAGCCGTGCCAAGCTCAGGCGAGCGGCAGGACTTCTGTGACGCCCCGGCGTCACGGGCCACGCACGGCCGAAGAGGATGTGCGGCCCCGCCGAGCAACCGCCCACGATCCGGGCATCGCAGGCCGCCACGGCCCCGCAGCTCGGCAGCGCACGCCGCTGATCGCTTCCCCGGGGTCGTGTCCCCGGCCGTGCATCGGGCAGCGACCGGATCACCGCCCCGTCCTGGAGGTCCTGCCCGTGGAATCGTCCCCCGGCCCCGACAGCCGTCCCGAGCTGACGCACACGCAGTGGCACACCGTCCGTGAGTTCCTCGGGTGCGACTGCACCGATCCGGACCCGGCCGCCTGCACCGGCTCACCGCTCGACACCCCCCGCGCCGGTCCGTGCGGGCCGGCGCCCATGCACCGCCGGTGCCCGTGCCACCACATGCGCACGGCGACGGAACACTACGAGATCCGTGCGGCCGTCAGGGCGCGCAAGAACGACGCCACGAAGGTGCTGCGCGACTTCAGCGCGGCTGCCGAGCGATCACCCCATCCCGACGGCGCGGTGTGGGCGGAAGCTCTCAGGTGGGCGGTCGCCCGCTTGACGGGCGGACACGCGAGCCTCCACGCCGACGAGACGTTCGAGAAGCAGTTCGGCGCCCACCCCTACCGCTCGGCGTGGGCGCAGCCCGACCGTCCTGACACGCTTGACCGTGCCCCGCCGATCGTTCCCCCCTCCTGCCGGTCTTCTTGAACAGGATCGAGGTGTCAGCCGTCGAGCCAGTCACCTGCGAGGTCCGTGGGACGGTATCCCGTGGCGTTCCAGAGGAAATGCGGGTGTGCGCAGCCGAACATGTAGGCGAGCAGCGTGGTGTCCTCCCTCCCGGTTCGAGCGTCGTGCAGGGTGTGGAACATCTCGGATCCGACTGCGCCGGCGTCTTGTTGGACCTGACGCGCGCGGTCCTTGGACGCCGCGGCGCTGGATGCCTCCACGGCGGCTATGTAGGTGCGGCGCAGGATTTCCCATGTGCTGTCGGTGTTGCCGTGCCAGGGACCGTGCAGTGCTTCGAAGGCGTGCAGCTCGGCGTCGAAGAGCGGCCAGGTGCGGGGGTACTGGGCTCGGCAGCGCGCGGACAGCTCGGCGGTCCGGGCGCTCAGTGCCGGCGCGGTGGGCCGCGGGGTGATGGTGAGGGTGGTGCCGTGGCTGAGGATGCCGGTGCATGCGTTGGGCTGCAGGTCGCAGAGCGGGCACCCCTCGGCCGGGGGGAGTCCCTGGGTGATGCCGTCGAACCACAGGGCGTGGCGGCCCGTGAGTCCCATCCAGACGATGGTCGTGGTCATCAGCCAGGTGTTCCACATCGGGTCATGCGCCTCCGGCGTGCAGCCGTACTTGACGAGGGCGATGGCGCAGGCAGCGTAGAAGGCCTTGGTATGGGTGGGCATGTCGGCGAGCCAGAAGTTGCTGATCTCGCCGGTGAGCGCGTCGACTCGTACGTCGGCCATGTCGTCGATGACGCGGCACAGCAGCAGGGAGGCGAGGTGTTCCTCCTGCCAGAGCTCGGTGTCGGGCGAGACGTGCCAGAACAGGCAGTCCAGCATCTGGAGGATCGAGTAGGTGCTCTGGCTGAGCGGGTTGGTCTGGGGGAGTACGACGCTGCCCGCGTGGTGCTGCCGGAGCCAGTACTCGTCGACGGATCGCTTGTGGGCGGCGAAGAGTCCGCAGACCAGGGCTCGTGCGCTGTTGGTGCTGAAACGCTCGGCCAAGCGGCCTTCCACGAGTTGGGTGAGATGCGTGGTGTCGATGGTATCGATCACGCGTTTGTATTCGTGAAAGACGAGGATGTCGTCCTCGAAGCGGTGGCGGTGGCCGAGGTCCCGTTCGAGGTCGTTCATCTGCCGGGTCCAGGACCATCCACCGGTCAGGACGCTGTCGAGTTCCCGGCGGTAGGGCCAGGTCTTGACTGTGAGGGGACGGCCGGCGCTCTGCCGCCAACCGTAGTCATCCAGCGTGCGCGCGGGGGGCGCGGGGAGCCGACGGCACAGCGGGCAGGCGCAGTCGGTTGCTTGCTCCTCCTCGCGCGCCGGGGCGAGCGCCCGGCTTCTCCACGCCTCTTCGAGCAGCGTGCTGGTCAGCCGGCAGACCTCGACATCGGTGCCGACCTGAGGGAACGCTTCTTCGATCACGCGCAGACTGGCGTCGAGTTGTTTCAACCTGGCGTAGCCCTCCTCGTCGGGCGGGAGGAACGCGCGCGGCGTCAGACGCAGGGCCCCCTCCACGTGCAGCGTGGTGCCGGACTGGGGGGATCCGAGGCCGGCCAGCCGCCGCTGAACGGCGTTCTGGCACCTTCGGTGCTCTTCGGTGCTCCCATTGAGGTGCTTGGCCAAGAGACGTGCCAGGGCGTTCCCGGCCTCCCCCGGCTGGAGCCGGGCGCTGGGCTGCGCCGGGACCACGCTGTCGGTGGGCGCCTTCAGGCCAGCACCTTCGACTCGAGATTTCATACCGGTCTCCCTTCAAGCTGTGGCCCTGCCAACGGAATTGACCGGCCGTGGTGGTTGGCCGATCGGGCCGAGAATCTGCTGTGCCTTCCGCGGACGGACCAAGCCGAACGGCCGGTCTTCTGCGACCGGTTCCGGTTCCTACGGCACGACCGAGAGGGGCGCGACTGCCGTGGCGACCGCCGGGGGAGTGGAGCGGGGCGCCCCTACCGGGAAGGAATCGCGGCCCGTCAGATGCGCTGCCGCTCCAGGAAGACCAGGACGTCCGCTGACAGGGGGGTCGACGGGGAGTCGAACCTGACGTCCTGAGGCATGCGCTTCCTTTCGGGAGACGGACCGCAGAGTCCCCCCGGCCCTGCGAACAGGCGGCCGCCGAGACCACCCGCGCAATCGAACTGGACTTCACAGAACGAAAGTTGAACCGAGAAGCGCTACGAGGCTGCCCAGAGCGTAAATGATCTACACCGTGATACGACCGTGATCTGGGTTACTGCTCAAGCCTCATGAGCTGCGTATACTCGCGCGCCCTCACGCACGTGAAGGTGATCGGTGCCCTCGCGATCAGTCGGCCGGATCCCCGATGCCCGTGTGTACTGGGTGCACGCGCTCACGGTGAGAGGGGTAAGGCGACGATGCAGGTGCCAGAGGCCCGGCGGGCGGTCGCTGTGGCCTTGTCGATCGCCTCCTCACTCGATCTGACGGTGGATGACGCGGTCGTTCTTCATGACTCCAACAAGCTCACCCTGCGTCTGCTGCCTTGTGACGTCGTGGCCCGGGTGGCGCCTGTGGCGCAGCAGGTCGCGCAGTTCGAAGTGGAGCTTGCTCGGCGGCTCGCGGAAACCGGGTGCCCTGTGGCTGCTCTCGCCCCCCGAGTGGAGCCGCGGGTTCACGAGCGTGATGGCTTCGTGGTCACGCTGTGGACCTACTACGAGCCCGTCACAGCCGGTGAGGTCTCACCGGCCGACTACGCCGGTGCGCTGGAACGGCTCCATGCCGGCATGCGCACACTCGAAGTGCCCGCGCCGCGCTTCACGGAGCGAGTGGAGCAGGCTCAGCGACTCGTGGCGAACCGCTGCCGGACTCCGGCGCTCGCCGACGCGGACCGGCAGGTGCTCGGTGACACCTTACGGAGTCTGAAACGAAGGATCGGCGAGCGGAGCGGCGCGGAGCAGTTGCTGCACGGCGAGCCGCACCCGGGAAACCTGCTCACCACGGCTGACGGGCCGCTGTTCGTCGATCTTGAGACGTGTTGCCGTGGGCCCGTCGAGTTCGACCTCGCGCATGCGCCCGAGGAGGTCGGCGCGCACTATCCGGGTGTCGACCAGAGCCTGTTGCGCGAGTGCCGCATCCTCGTGCTGGCGATGGTCACCACGTGGCGCTGGGATCGGGACGACCAGTTCCCGGACGGCCGTCGACGGGGTACGGAGTGGCTCAGCCGG
This sequence comes from Streptomyces sp. NPDC092370, assembly GCF_044755265.1. Taxonomy (NCBI): domain Bacteria; kingdom Bacillati; phylum Actinomycetota; class Actinomycetes; order Kitasatosporales; family Streptomycetaceae; genus Streptomyces; species Streptomyces sp. NPDC092370. The sequence continues at coordinate 157,439 of NZ_JBIVQO010000011.1, forward strand.
ATCCGGGCGGCACTCGATGGCAACGGCCTGGATGGTCACGGCTGATGGCGTCCCCGCTTGCGCGTGTCAGGCGCGGGAGGAGCCTTCAGCGCGTTGCGCGCGGCACCGGGAGCCAGTGAAGCCCCGGCTCAGGGATGCGAGACGCGGCACGTGCGTCAGTCGCGCCGGACCAAGAAGCGCTCAGGCGACGAAGATGCAGAAGGGATGACCCGCGGGATCGGCGTAGACCCGGAAAGGTTCGTCAGGGCCCTGCTCGTTGTCGGACAGCAGACGGCCTCCGAGGCTCACGACGCGCTCGTGCTGCGCCCTGAGATCCTCGACCGACGACACGCTCAGGTCCAAGTGCAGTTGCTGTGGCACCCGGCCTTCGGGCCACGTCGGCGGTGTCAAGCGGTCGACATGCTGGAAGGCCAGCCGGGGGGTGCCGTCGGGGGTGCGCAACACCAGCCAGTCCCGACCCCGTTCGTCGGGTCCCCCTGCCTCGGGCGGCTCGTCCCCGGCGCCGTAGACCAGTCCGAGCAACGAGCGGTAGAACTCCGCGAGTCCTCGGATGTCGGTGCTGTCGAGCACCACCTGATGCATTCTCAGCGACCCCGGCTCGTCCATGCCGATCACCTCCGGCTGAAAGAGTGCCCGGCGAGTGGGTTCAAAACCGTTCGTCCTCTGGCGGGCGACCGGAAGCCCGAAGCGAGGGGAGCTCCGGGCGGCGACGGGGCGTGGAGGCGGCTTTCTCGAACACATCAGTCCGGGCATCAACCGGTTTGACTTTACTTTCCCTTAGCGATTGGCTGCGACTCCGACCTTTCATGATCCGGGGGGATCCCTATGAGCCGCACGGTCCGTGCAGCCGTCCATACCGTCGCTGTCACCTGTCTCGCGCTCGGCCTCAGCTCCTGTTCCGAGGCGGTCGACCAGGTCGACAAGGCGGTGGACACCACGTACGAGGTCACCTACGAGGTCACGGGGAAGAACGTCGACTCGATCGACTTCCACGGCGGCGGTGGCAAGGCCATGGAGCCGAAGGTCGAGTCGGTGTCCGAGCCGAAGCTGCCCTGGAAGAAGACGGTCACCCTGCGGGGCATCATGCCCGCGGCCGTCATCCCGGTCGCCGTGGACCCCGAGGGCTCTGAGGTGGCCTGCAAGATCATCTACGAGGGCAAAGTGCTCGACGAACGAAGCGCCAAGGGTCTGGTGACCGCCGGCGGTTGCACCGCGGCATCTCCGATCACGGAGTAGCCGAAGTCGTTGACCCAGCACTGCTGTGAGGCGATGACCGGCCGCGTGGACGTCCGCTGCGAGCAGCACGGCGACCCTTTCGCCTGTCCTGACGCGCTGGTCGACTTCAGCGCCAGGTTCCAGTGAACCGGCTCGGTTCTGGAGTGGGGTGTCCGGCTGTCCGCTGCATCGGTTTGTCGGAGGCGGACGCTTGTGGCGAGAACACCAAGATGGTTGCGCGCAGCGTGCGTTCGCGAGCGGGAGCGTCAGCCGCGGGCCAGGGTGCGACCGAGGAGCGGAAGCAGGCGGTCCCAATGGAGTTGCATCGCTGAAGGGTTGAAGGCGTCGGTGTCTGACATGGTGAAGCCGTGGACGGTGCCGGGGTAGATCTCGGAGGTGTGGTCGACACCCGCGGCATCCAGCGCATGGTTGAGCTCGCCCAGGGCCTCGGGCGTCATGTCGGTTGCGGCATGGCCGAGATGGACCCGGGCGGCGAGCTGGGAGAGGTGCAGGCGGTCGGGCCCGTCGATGATCACGGGGCCGTGGAACGAGGCGACGGCGGCCACTGGACCGGAGTGGGCGGCGGCGGTCCGCATCGCCAGGAGGCCGCCGATGCAGTAGCCGGTCACCGCGACCGGTCCGGCGCTGACCTCGGGCTGCGCGGTGAGGAAGTCGAGATAGGCGTTGGCGTCACTCAGGACGCGTTCGGTCGTGTGCTCCTGGATCAAGGGCATCAGCCGGGCCATGATCGCGGGCCGGTCCGCTTCTCCGATGTGCCCGGGAAGTGTGATCACCGGCGCGGGGCCGTGACGGTAGAAGAGATTGGGGACGAGCACGTAGTACCCGTGCCCGGCGAGTTCGCCGGCCATCTCCCGCAGCACCGGCCGGACGCCGAAACCGTCCGGGTACATCAGTACCCCCGGGTGCCGCCCGCCGTGGACGGGGAGGGCGGCGAAGGCGTCGGCCAGGCCGTCCTCGGTGGGGATCCGCAGCGTCTTGATCGGCACAGTTCTTCCTACCTGGGTTCGGGGGAGTGTTAGTCGCACTAACGTTTTCGGCTCGCGTGAACGTATATCGTTAGTCGGACTAACGCAACGGAGAAGGAGTCATGACCGGAGCCGAAACAGCGGACCTGCCCGACGAAGGCGCGCTCAGAACGCCCGACAGACTGCGTCGGCAGGCGAGCCGGCTGCTGTCTCAGCTCACTATGAGGTCGGACCGACTGGTCACCGAAGCACTGGCCCAAGTCGACGCCCGCAAGTGGCACTACGCCGTGCTGGCCTCACTGGAGGAGTACGGGCCGGCCAGCCAGGCGGAGCTGAGCAGGCGTTCCGGGATCTTCCGCAGCGACATGGTCGGCGTGCTGAACGAACTGGCCGGGCGTGACCTCGTCGAGCGGACCCCCGATCCCGGCGACCGGCGCCGCAACGTCATCACGATCTCCCCTCGGGGCCGCCGCCATCTGCGCCGCCTCGACGAGACCCTGGACGACGTTCACAACACACTGCTCGCACCGCTGAGCCCTGCCGAACGCGACCAGTTCGTGCGGCTGCTCACTCGCTTGCTGGGCCACCACACCCGGACTTCTTGAATCGCGTGGAGTGTCGCATGCCGGCGCTGTCGGATGGCGGGAGGCGATGCCGGCCGGGCTGACGTCCTGGGTGGCCGCCGACGAGGCGGGCGCGGGCCCTCTTCTGAGGGGGACGGTTCGGCGGCGTGGACGGTCGGCCATCAACGTGGGCGACCTGGACCACGACGTCGTCCACTGGCTGGCCCCCCTCACCGACGTTGAGTACGCCGCCGCTGCTCTCCGGGGTGAGCCTGCCCCTCCCCGCGCGGGTGTTGAAGACCCATACGCCCAGCTTCACGGTCACCGGCTCCGCCTCGCCGTCGCCCGTGATCTCCTCGCTGTGGCTGCGGGGCACCGGCCGGTCGGCACCCTCCCTTCTCTGCACTACGTTGAGCGAGGTGCGAGACCGCCCAGGTGTGTCAGGGGCTCGGCGGGTTCTCGCGCTCGGCCGGCCTCCGGGGCCCGAATTTCTCGTCGCTCGGCGGCAAGCCTCAGGGGCTCGGCGCGGTCAGGTACCGCTGGATCGTCGGTGCCAGCCATGCCACGATCTCCGCCCGCGCCAGCCCCACCGCCGGCGGCATCCGCAGCACGTACCGCGTGAGCGCCAGCCCCAGCAGCTGCGACGCCATGAGTGCGGCCCGTGCCGGGACCTGCTCGGGGTCGGGGCACACCTGCCGGGCGACCGGCAGCAGCTGGTCCCGCAGGATGCCCTGCATGCGCTCCGCCCCGGCCTGGTTGGTCACGCCGACCCGCAGCAAGGCGGTGAGAACCTCGTTGTTCTCCCACATGTCGAGGAAGTGCTCGACGAGGGTCCGCCCCGCGTCCTGCCGACGGTCCGCCCCGCTCACGTCCGGCAGCCGCAGGTCGATGGCGACGGCCGCCGCGAAGAGGCCCTCCTTGTTGCGGTAGTACCGCATCACCATCGACGGATCGATGTTCGCGTCCTTGGCGATGGCGCGGATGGTGGCTCGCTCGTAGCCGTCGGTCGCGAAGCGCTCGCGGGCCGCCGCGAGGATCGCGCCGCGAGTGGCGTCGGAGCGGCGGGGGGCGCCGGAGCCGGGAACCGTGGGGGTGCTGTCGCTGCCGTTCATGCCAACGAGCGTAGGCCAACGACTGTAGGTCAACAAGTGTTCGCCAACGGTTGTTTGCCAACGGTGTTTGCCAACGGCTGTTGACATGCTTCTCGGTGCTTCACTATCTTCGTCAACGAGCGTTGGCCAACATTCGTTGGCAACTGGTGATGGCAAGCAAGCGTTGGCAACAGGAGGCCACCATGAACGGCACCGCCACCCACCGCACCGTGATCGTCGTCGGCTCCGGCCCCACCGGCCTCCTCCTCGCCGGTGACCTCGCCACAGCCGGCGTCACCGTGACTCTCGTCGAGAAGCGGCCGCGCAAGATCAGCAACCTCTCCCGCGCCTTCGGGGTGCACGCACGCACTTTGGAGCAGCTCGACGCCCGCGGCCTCGCCGACGAACTCCTCACCACCGGCGACACCATCACCGGCCTGCGGCTCTTCCGCCGCCTCTCCCTCGATCTGAGCACGCTGCCCTCGCGTTTCCCGTTCCTGCTCATCACCCCGCAGTACGAGGTCGAGCGGCTCCTGGAGCGGCGGGCCCGGGAGGCTGGGGTCGAGTTCGCGTATGAGAGCGAGGTCGTGGGGCTGCGGCAGGACGACGAGGGGGTCGACCTCGACGTGCGCGGCGCGGACGGGACGGTCGTCACCCGCCGGGCGGCCTATGTCGTCGGAGCCGACGGTCACCGGAGCGCCGTGCGGGAGGCGGTCGGCATGGACTTCCCCGGTGTCTCCGTCATCAAGTCGCTGATCCTGGCCGATGTCCGGCTGGCCGAGAAGCCCGAGGGTGTCCTCACCGTCAACGGCCGCGGCGACGCCTTCGCGATGATCGCCTCCTTCGGCGACGGCTGGTACCGGGTCATGGGCTGGAACCGCCGCAACGAGGTCTCCGACGACGCCCCGCTCGACCTCGACGAGGTCAAGGACATCACCCGCCATGCCCTGGGCACCGACTACGGCATGCACGACGCCCGCTGGCTCTCCCGTTTCCACAGTGACGAGCGCCAGGCACCGCACTACCGGGTCGGGCGGGTCTTCCTCGCCGGGGACGCCGCGCACATCCACTCCCCGGCCGGCGGGCAGGGCATGAACACCGGCCTCCAGGACGCCGCCAACCTGAGCTGGAAGCTCGCCGCGGCCATCCAGGGCCGGGCGCCCGAAGGGCTCCTTGACAGCTATGAGGCCGAGCGCCACCCGGTCGGCAGGGCGGTGCTGCGCAGCAGTGGCGGACTGGTCCGGCTGGCCCGCGCGCGGAATCCGCTGCTGCGTGCCGCCCGCGACCTTGTCTCCGCGTTCGTCGACATGGCCCCGCCCGTCCAGCGCAAGGCCCTGGGGCAGATCACCGGGATCGGCTACGCCTACCCCGCCCCCCGCGGCGCCCACCGCCTCACCGGCACCCGCGTTCCCGACGTCGCCCTGAAGGACGGCCGGCTCTACGAGGCGCTGCGCGGCGGCCGGTTCGTGGTGATCACGCCCGAGACGTACGAAGGCCCCGGTGTCCGTGAGGGGTGGCTGACCGTGGAGCGCTGGGCGGGCGACCGCCGGACGACCGTCCTGGTACGGCCCGACGGATACGTGGGCTGGGCGGCGGAGGGCGCGGACGCGGCGGGGATCGAGGAAGCGGTGGCCCGGTATCTGGGCTAGGCCCTCTCGGCTGGATCATCCCGGCGTCGCGGGTCGAGGTGGTCGAGAGGCGCCGCATCTCACGGCCGGGCGAGGCCCTGGACGACCTCGGTCGCTCCGCCGAGGTCGACGCCCGCCTCGCCTGTCGAAGGGTTCCTGCTCCACGAGCGTGCCGGCTGGCCCGGCTGCGGGGGAGCGGGCGGGGCGGCGTGGGCGAACCGGGCGAACGCACCGAACGTGGTGACCGTTCCGTGAGGTCCTGCGCCGGGCCCGCCCCCTGCCCGGCACCGGCGCACCCCCTGCCGCGGCGGGCCCCGCGTCAGCGACAAGCGGCCGCAGTGCTCGTTGAGGACGACGCGGTCGTAGGTGCGGTAGTTGATGCGGTTGCCGCGGCCGGTGACCGCCCTGCCAGCGGCAGCACCGGCATGAAGCGCTCGACCCGGGGGGGGCGGGAGTCGAGCCAGGTCATTCGACCGTCGTCGAAAGACCGGCTGAAGCGCCGTCCGCTCGTGCGCGGAGCCCGGACAGGCCGTCGGCCAAGGGCAGGGCCGGCCAAGGGAGCCGCCGGTTCAGGCGATGGACGCAGAAATCACGGCCGAGACAGCGAGGTTGCAGGAGGCCGTCACCCAGACCGCAGGATGAGGCTCCTCCTCGACCAGCGTGGCACCGAGGCGACCTGGGGTGACCAGGTCCACCACCCAGAACGCCACCGCCATCATCACCAGTCCCAGCAGGCCGAACGCCGCGGTCGAGACCAGTCCCTTGCCGAAGTCCTCGTACGTCGTCCAGATGGACGTGAACACGATGCCGCCGATACCGAGCAGCGCGGAGCTGAGGACCGTGGCGGCATTGCGATTGCGCTGTTCCCAGATCTGCCGGCCGAGTTTCCCGGGCGTCAGCACATCGACCAGGACGATGCCGAGGACCAACAGAACCAGCCCCAGACCGCCGTACGCAGTGGCCCGCCCGAGTCCGTTGACGATGTCGCTCATGGGGTTGCCGACTCCGAAGCTAGGGATCATGACTGATCGCGGTCAAGGAGAGGCAAAATGTAGCGCACGCACGCCGCCCGCCGAACGGCGCCCGCCCCTCCGTGGGGCTCAGCGGCGACAGTTCACACCCCCCGTTGCCGCCGGGTGCGGCAACGGCCCCGAGGGTGATGCGTGTCACGGTCAAGGTGTTCGGACCGGGCTTGCGCGATCATGGCCGGATGGAGGCTCGTTTCCTTGGCATCGCCGACCTGACCCAAGCTCCGCGCGTGGCGGTCGTGGTCGACGTCATGCGTGCTTTCACGGTGGCTGCCTGGGTCTTCGCCCGAGGGGCGGAGAAGATCGTTCTTGCAGAGTCGCTGGACGAAGCCCTGGCGCTGAAGGCTCGCCACCCGGAATGGGTGACGCTCAAGGACGGGCCGCCCGCGCCCGGCTTCGACAGGGTCAACTCGCCGGGGCTGTTGCGCTCTGCCGACCTCGACGGACGCACGGTCGTACAGAAGACCACGGCAGGGACGGTCGGCGCCCTGGCGGTCAAGGAGGCGTCGCTGGTGCTGTGCGCCGGTTTCGTGGTGGCGGAGGCGACGGCTCGGCTCTTGCGGGCTCGCGAGTGCGACCGTGTCACGTTCGTGGTCACGGGCGAGGGCGGACAGGCCGATGAAGACCTGGCGTGCGCTCAATACATTGCCCGGAGGGCCACCGGGGCCGACACGGACGCCACCGACTTCCTCCGCCGAGCCGGCGACTCGCGCGCCGCCGCCGAGCTCGCGACGGGGGTGCGTCAAGGAGTTCATCCCGATGACGTCGCACTCTGTCTTGAGCTGGATCGCTTCCCCTTTGCCCTGGTGGCGACCCTGGAGGACTCGCTCATGGTCCTCCGCCGGTGTGCCGTGCCTTCGCCGACCGACGAGGCTTCGACCTGATCGCACCAGCCGGCCAGGCAGGTCTCGACGCACCGTAGGGTGCACGTGGCAGGGTGGTTCGGCCCCGATACGGCGGACGCCGTGCCCCACCTGAAAGGGAAGGACCGACAGGACATGCGCGTCATCGTGACCCACGGCCGGGGAGAGGCGCTCCGATGAGCGGAGCCGAGGGATGGGAACCCGTTCTCTTCCACACCAGCGGGCGCGCCGCCCACATCACGCTCAACCGGCCTCGGGCCCTGAACGCCCTCACCCACACCATGGTCCGCCGCATCGACGAGGCGCTGACCGCGTGGGAGCAGGACCCGGCCGTGGAGACCGTCGTCCTCACGGGCGTGGGGGAGCGCGGCCTGTGTGCCGGCGGTGACATCCGTGCCATCCACGACGACGCCCGCGACGGTGACGGCACTGCCTCCGCCGTGTTCTGGCGCGACGAGTACCACCTCAACGCCCGCATCGCCCGCTTCCCCAAGCCGTACGTCGCCATCATGGACGGCATCGTCATGGGCGGCGGAGTGGGCCTCTCGGCGCACGGCAGCGTCCGTTTCGTCACCGAGCGGTCCCGGGTCGCCATGCCGGAGACCGGCATCGGTTTCGTGCCGGACGTGGGCGGCACTCATCTGCTCGCCCGGGCCCCCGGGGAGTTGGGCACCCACCTTGCCCTGACGGGCACTCAGGTCGGAGCCGCCGACGCGCTGCTGTGCGGGCTCGCCGACCACTACGTGCCGACGGCCGCGCTGCCGGACCTCGTCGACACCCTGGCCGACGCGCCGGCGGGGGAGGCTCCGGCAGGCCGTGTGCGGACACCTCCGCCTGGGGTTCTGGCCGCCCAGCGTGACTGGATCGACGCCTGTTACGCCGTCGACACCGTCGAGGAGATCGTGCGTCGGCTGCTCGCGCATGGTGATCCGGCCGCCAAACAGGCCGCGGAGACCCTGCTCGCCAAGTCGCCGACCGCCCTCAAGGTCACCCTCGCCTCCCTGCGCCGAGCCCGGAGGCTCGGCACGCTGGAGTCGGTCCTGAACCAGGAATACCGCGTCTCGTGCGCCGCCCTGCACACACCCGACCTGGTGGAGGGAATCCGCGCCCAGGTCATCGACAAGGACCGCAGGCCGCGGTGGTCACCGAAAACCCTCACCGAGGTCACCGAGGCCGCTGTCGAGCGCTTCTTCGCCCCGCTCGGCGATCGCGAACTCGGCCTGTGAGCGGACGGGTGCTCAAGGGGAGCCCGGCTCGGCGTCGAAAGGCCCGCAGTTCGTCTTGCGGGAATGGATACTTGGGCGCCTGAATCGGCCGACGGTGGTTTGCGGGGTGCCGGGGTGGCGACGCTCCGGCACCCCATCTGTTTCAGGAATGGTCAGAGCATGAGCAGCAGCCGTGTGTGGGGTACGAGTTTCCGGTTGACGCTGGTGCTTTGCACGAAGATGGTGAAGTGGTCGTTGTGGTCCGGCTTGACGCGGACTTCCGTAGGGGGCAATCCGAGCAGGGTTCGGGCCGCGGGTCCCGTGTACACGCGATCCGTCTTCTTCTCCAGCACCGCGATCTGCTTCTGCGCCTGGATCTTCTCCGACTTGCTCAGTTGGTAGAACGCCTTGCCGGTCTGGTAGGTGTGCCCGCACTCGGTCACCCATTCCCTGATCGCCGCGTCGCGGGTCACGGGGATCAGCTGGTACTTCGACGGGTCGACCGGGGTGAGACCGGCTGCCTTGATGGTGTCTTCGTTGACCGCTTCCGCGCCGGTGGAGAAGACCGCTCGCGATCCCCGGATGCCCTGGGTTCGGCCCACCATGAAGTTCTCGGTGGCCTGCCGGATGACCTGCCCGGCCTCCTCCAGGCCTTGCGTGCTGGTGGCGTCCCATATGGCGATGTTGTCCTTGGGGAACCCGCACTGCATGGCCTCGCGCTTGCCCATTTGGTCGGGCACCAGAACGGCCAGCGTCCAGTTGTCCTGCTGTGTCGCGATCATCTGGGCCACGGCCTGGACCAGTTGACGCGGATCCCTGCCGTGGGAATCCGGGCAGCGGTGGCTCGCGTTCTCCTGCCCGTCGGTGAGCACGAATGTCAGAAAGCTGTGATCGCCGTACAGTTGGGCCGTTTGAGCCAGCTCGCTCTGTGACTTCAGTGCGGCCGCCAGGAGGGCCGTCATTCCACCGGTCCGGTACAACTGCTTCAATGACGGCATACGCAGCACGTCCTTGTCGTAGATGACGCACTCCACCTTGTCGGCGAAGGCGTACACCGTGACGCGGGTTTCTTGGTCCAGTTCCCTGGAACGGCGGGCGAGATACGCGATCTGCTGGTCGGCGACTTCGACGACCTTGCGGCTCAGGTGCGACATGGACGAGCTGGCATCCAGCACTAGAGCGACGTGATTGATGTAATTCTGGCTTCCGGACATCACAGCTCCCCCTTGTTCCGGCTTGATGTCCCTACCTTCTCACCCACCACTGACAATCGATCTCGCTCCCGTGCCCGCGGGCAACCGGGGTTCACCGGGAGAGCACCTCACGCCGCAACGGTTCACGCGGACCGAGGTGCCGGTGGGCTCGCGCCAGGAGACCTCGTGGTGGTCGTCGTCCAACCGGACGAGGTCGGCCTCCTGGTCCTTGACCCAGCGTCCGCCCACCATGCCGGCGTGGATCCGGTAGTCGATGGTGGTCGGTTCTTGACGTAGATCTCGTACCGCCAGCCGTTGGCGTACGTGCAGAGGAACCGGTGGCCGACGATCCCGGGAAGCTGCTGCGGGAGTACGGGGTTCCGGACGGTGGTCTCGTGTGCTCCGGGGCTGACCACGGGGGCCTTGTCCTTCTCGCTCAGTGCGCTGTGCCGCTTCGCACCCGCGGCGCGGGGGATCTGCCGGAACTTCCCGAGGTGCGCGTCGAGCTCCTGCGGCTCCTGCCTGACACCGGCGCTCTCGCCGCCGAGGCCGCGACCCGGTTATGGGCAGCCACCTCGACAACCGGACATCCCGCTGCGCCGTGACCGCCTGCGGCCTCGTCGAGCGGAAGGCGTCGTCTGCCGATCGGCCCACCTGTGCCGGACGGCCTCCGCCAGGCCGTCGAGGGTGGGTGCTGCCCGCGCTCACGGAGTTGATCCGTGCTCCCGACCGGGAGGCGTGGAATCCCCGAGTCGGGGTATCCGCTTGCCGGTGGACGGGAAGGGCCGCGACACCTGGGGAGGTCGAAGCGGCCCTTCCCCATGCCCTGCCCACGGCCCTGCCTGCAGTTCCTCCTGACCGCCCGGAGTCTCCAGACGGCCCCCTCGCGCTGTGCGCTCAGACGGGCCGGTCGGGACCTCGCCGCACGCTTGAGCGGGCGGAGGAGGCCGGGGGTGTCGTCGAACCCTCTCAGCGGCATCCGTACATGGCCGCGGCGAAGTCAGCGCGTGGCCAAGAGGCCGCCCACCAAGGCCCGCAGTCCGTCCAGGTAGGTGTCCTCGGCGGTCAGCGGCGCCCAGCGGTCCGCGACCTGTGCCAAGCGGGGCAGCTCGCCGGGGTCGAGATCGGCGACGGACTGCTCCCGGGGTTGCGGGAAGGCACCGCCGTGATCGTCCCCCGCGGTCGCTGGCACCGGCTGGAGCTGGAAGCCCCCAGCGACCTGATGTCGATCACCCTTCGTGACGGTACCCGCCTCGAGAAGCGAACCGGCACCGACTGAGAGGGACGACGGTCCGGGAGAAGTGCTGCCGCCGGGGCACCACAGGTCCCAGCCGGGGTCTCCGCCCGCCGCCACCACGACCACCGTGGACGGCCGGGAGCCGGACGGGGCCCAGGTGGAATCGGCGCACCCGGACCGCTGGATCGGATCCCCGGCCGACCGCTCCCACACGTCACCGGTCGCGATCGCCCGACCCGGCGGATCGGCCGGTGACACGGTCGCGCGGAGCGTCGGCTCCGGCAGGCTCCACGGCCATGGCCGCGAGGGTCAGGCCGTGCTCTTCTCGCGGCCACGGCCCGCTCCGGCCAGGGCGTCGATGAGTTCCTCCCGGCTCACCTTCGACCGGCCGGGCACGTTCTGCCCGGTGGCCCGCCGGGGCAGAGCTCGGCCTTGCCCTGCTGCCGCAGCCCGGCGTTGCCCGTACCCCGCCGGCCGCGAGCAGCGGAGGACGAACGGCCGGACTTCCACGGCGATACCCAGCTGATGTCCCTCTCATGAGGTAGCGCAAATCGGCGGCCCGCATCTTGTAATCCCGGCCGACCGGTGACGCCCTCGACCCGTCCACGACATCGGCAGGCGCACCTACCCGCGACGCGCCACAGCTGGAGCGACCGGCGCTACGACAGCAGCATGCGCGTCCACGCCACGGCCAGGAGCGTGCAGGCGAGGGTGAACAACCCCTGCACCACGGCGGTGAAAGGCATCCTCAGACGGGCGTGCACGAAGGCACCGGTCGCCGCCACGGCCGGAATACCCCAGATGACGAGCCAGATCAGAACAGGGGTGTCGCGGGAGTGCGCGGGGCGCGAGGAGTGCGGCGACGGCGCGGTTCCCATGCCGACCACGAAGAGCAGTATCCCGCCGACGACCACGATGACGGCGTCCGCGACCACGAACAGCAGGGCGACGCCGACGTCGGTCAGCCGGGAAGGGCGTTGGCGCCGGGGAGGCGCCGGGGAGTCCTGGTCATCCACGGGCGGTGAGGCCATGACTCGACTGCACCACGGAATGGCGCGTTCGGCGCCGTCCGGGACCGTGAAGCGTCCCAACCGTGACCACCGGGCCGTAAGCACCGGGCCCACGCGTGTCCCGGCGGCACCAGCACCGGGCCCACGCGTGTCCCGGCGGCACCAGCACCGGGCCCCGCCCGGCCGCGAGATGTCGACGCATCACCCGCAGCCGGCCGGAAGCTCCGCAAGGCCGAGGTGCAGGCCAATCCGGGCGGGCGTTCACGGTGCCCCGAACCGCGCAGCGTCCGGAACACGGCCCGTGCGGCCTCGGTTCGAGGGCCCGCATCCGTGAGCGTCGACCTCGGCTTCGACTCCAAGTTGTTCAGGATTTCCTGAATTCAGGATTTCTTGTACTCTCATGGGTGTGTTGACCATCGCCCCGGACGTCGAAGTGCTCGCGCGCTTCGGCCGCGCTCTCGCAGACCCCATCCGCTGCCAGCTGTTGCTGGCCCTGCGGAAGGCGCCCGCCTACCCGTCGGACCTGGCCGAGACGATCGGTGTCTCCCGCACCCGGCTGTCGAACCACCTGGCCTGCCTGCGCGACTGCGGCCTGGTCGTCGCAGTCCCGGACGGCCGCCGCACGCGCTATGAACTCGCCGACGACCGCATCGGACACGCACTGGACGACCTGCGCACCGCCGTGGTCGCCGTGGAAACGGACCGCACCTGCCCCGACGCCGACACCAAGGGATGCTGCTGATGACCGCGATATCCCTCGGCCCGAGCCCCGCCCGCCGCGACGCACTGACCCGTCGCATACGGCTGTTGGTCGCCGGCACGATCGCCTACAACGTCATCGAAGCGATCGTCGCCATCACCGCCGGCACGATCGCCTCCTCCACCGCCCTGATCGGCTTCGGGCTCGACTCCGTCATCGAAGTCTCCTCCGCCGCCGCGGTCGCCTGGCAGTTCTCCCCGGCCGATCACGCCGTGCGGGAAGCACGCGAGCAGCGCACCCTGCGCATCATCGCGATCTCGTTCTTCGCCCTCGCCGTGTACGTCGCCGTCGACGCCGTCAGGGCCCTGACCGGCACCGGTGAAGCCGAACGCTCCCTCCCCGGCATCGCCCTCGCCGCCCTCTCCCTGGCGATCATGCCGTTCCTGTCCGCCGCCCAGCGCCGTGCCGGCCGCGAACTCGGTTCCGCCAGCGCGGTCGCCGACTCCAAGCAGACCCTGCTGTGCACCTACCTGTCGGCAGTCCTCCTCGTCGGCCTGGTCCTCAACGCCACTCTCGGCTGGTCCTGGGCCGACCCGCTCGCCGCCCTCGTCATCGCCGGCATGGCTCTCAAGGAAGGCCGCGACGCCTGGCAGGGCAAGGGCTGCTGCGTCCCCACCGCTGTCCCGGCGGCCGACACCCGGACCGAGCTCCGGGCAGGCGGCGCGTGCGGCTGCGGCCCGGGCCGCTCCTGCTGTTCGTGAACATCACGTTGCCATACCGCCCCTCCTCGGGCGACTGCCTCGATACTGGCCGGGCTGTCGAGGAGCGGGGACCGTGGTGGAGTGGACGATCCGGGCCGGGCCGGCGGCCGGGCTGCTGATATCGACAGTGACCGCGCCCGGCGTGTCCGGGGCCGTCTTCCGTCTCCCGGTCCAGCGCAGCCTCCTCGGCGTGCCGAGCCCCGCTGTCACGCGACGAACCTGTTGTTCAACGCGGTGGCAGGGCCAGGCGCCCTGTGGCGGTACCGTCGCGACGGCGCTCTGCGTGGCGGACTGGCCCGGCGCCTGGTCTGCTGGTCGCTGCCCGGGGTGGTCACCGGCGCCGCCGTCCCTGTCCACGCCCTCCCCGGTCCGGATGTCTTCCGGCTGTGGGTCGCCGCCCTTCTCCTGCCGCTCGGCACCTGGCTGTGCCCGCGCACTCTGCGGGCGAACCACATCCAGCCGCCTCCCGGCACGAACGCCGAGCCGTCGCCGGCCGCACGCGCCGCCCTGACCCTGACCGTCGGCGTGGTGGGCGGGATCTACGGGCGGGATCCACGGCATCGGAGGCGGCTCCCTGCTCGGGCCGACCGATCCTCGCCGCCCGCGGCATGCCCCTGGCCCGCATCGCACCGGCCACGCTCGCCGCGACCTTCGCCACTTCCGCCGCCGAAACCGCCGCGTATGCCGTGCTCGCCACCACGAGCTCCGGTCCCGTCGCGCCCCAGTGGTCCCTGGGTCTTGCCTGTGGCCTCGGCGGCCTCGTCGGCGGCCATCTCGGTGCGCAACTCCGGCCCCGCGTACCCGAAGCCGCACTCGGCGTCCTGCTCGGCGCGCTCGCCGCCGCCCTCGGCACGCTGCACGCGGCCCAGTATCCGTGCTGCCGGTGAAGACCTGCCGTGTGCGGCCGGTCGGTTCCGGCGCGAAGGAGCCTTGAGTTCCGAGAAGGAGGCGGGGTCCGAGCGGGCGCCGTCGGACGGGTGCACGGACGGGACCCGCTCGGTGTGCCGGTGATCGGTCAGGCTGTGTGCAGCCTCAGTCCGTACCGGTTGAGGATCTCGTTGACGGGCTGATGCCAGGTCTCGCCGCCGCTGCCGCAGTTGCCCCAGCCGCCCGAGGTGACGCCTTGGGCTTGGTCGCCGCTGATGAAGGAGCCGCCCGAGTCACCGGGCTCGGCGCAGACGCTGGTCTTCGTCATCTGGTGGACGGCACCCTGGCTGTAGTTCACCGTCTCGTTCTTCGCCAGCACCCTGCCGCAGTGCCAGTGGGTGGTGGAACCGGAACGGCAGACGGACGCACCCACCGGGGCCTCGGCCGAGCCGCGGACGAGCTGGTCGGGGACCGTGCCCCAGCCGAGCACCACCGGTACCGTCCACCAGCCGCTGCCCACGTTCACCCAGGCGTAGTCGTTGTCGGGGAACGACGACCCCTTGAAGTTGCCGATGTAGGAACGGTCCCAGCCGTACACCGCCGCGCTCGGTGAGCCGCAGTGCCCGGCGGTGACGAAGCCGCCGTGCACCGAGAAGCCGATGGAGCAGCGGACGTTGCCGGTGTAGTAGGGATCGCCGCCCACGGTGCCGGCGGCGAAGGTGCGCGGTGCGGCAGGGGTCTGCCGCACCGTCACGGGAGCGGCCTGGCGGGCTCGGGAGAGGAAGGCCTGGACATCGTTGTCGTCCCGGTGCGATGCGACGATGTTCACGACGACCTTGTTGGCCTTCGGGTCCACGTGCCAACTCCCGACTCCGGCAGGGGCTCGCAGCGCATCGAGCCTCTCCATCGCCGCGTCGAGTTGGCGGGCGTTGTACCGCACGAGGCGGACAGCTGCTCCGCTCGCGCGTACGGCGTCGGCACGCGCGGCTCGGGTGACGGCGACGGTGAGTCTGCCGCTGCCGGCGTCGAACCAGGAGCCGCCGTAGGCCGAACCGGCGGCACTGCGCGCCTTGCGTTCGACGGCTGACGCCGCCTTCTCCGCGGCCAGGCGTGCTTCCGCTTCGTCTCGGGTCAGCCCCAAGTCGCGCTGCATCGCGGTCAGGAGCTCGGCGGAAGCCGGAGCTTCGGTGGAAGCGGGTGTTTCGGTGGAGCGGGCGGGACCCTCCACGGCGGAGGCAGGCAGGGCACTCGCGGTCGCCCAGGAGCCGAGCAGGAGCAGAGCGGACAGTCCGGTGCGCAGGATTGTGGTGCGTCTCAAGGGATGCCCCTTCGTTGTTCCAGCAGGGTGGGGATGGAACAGCAGAGCTTGAGAGCGCTCTCGGGATACGCGCGGCAGAGCCTAGCCCGTCATCATGAAAAGGTATAGGCCTATGACCGGGCCGCGTGCTGTCGGACGACGCGAGTGGCTTGTCGCGTACCCCGGCACCCGATACGGCGACAGCGCGCTCACGCCGAACCGCCGAAGTCCCGTGTCTGTTGGGGCGGAGGCGGGGCATACGGGCTTCACCCCCTTCGAGAGGAGCTCGTTTCATGCTCGGCATAGTCGCGGCGGTGCTGTTCTTCTTCGCGTTCTTGATCAACGCGGCAGAGATCAGCACCAACGATGTGTTCTCTTCGACGAACGTCATGTTGCTGGGCTTGCTGTGCCTGGCCCTGCAGGTGGCCGGCGTCGGCGGCGGCTGGAGCCGCAGACGGTGACCTCGCCCCCGGGCCGGAAGGCCTGTTGAGGGGCGTCCGCGAAGGGCCCGTCAGCAAGTTGCTGACGGGCCCTTACTGATCGTTTCAGGATCTGGTGCGCGCAGTCGCTTCCCGAACCGCGCCGTGCCCACGTCGAGCTCCCGGCCGTGCGACCCGTCGAGATCGCGCGTCCTCCAGGCCCGGCCAGTCCCGCAGGCGCGGCAGACCGTCCTTCCGCCGGCAGCCGCCCGCTCTGCCGATGGTGTCTTCCTGACAGGTGTCAGGAAGACACCGAAGGCCAGTCCGGATACGTTCCCGGGAATCCGCGGCGCATCGGTATGCGGCACACCGCGGTCACCGGCGCGCTTCACGCCGGAGGAGCCCGTGCGGAGTCGGACCATCACCCGGACGAGTCCCTGGTGCCCTTGCTCATCACGAAAGGAATGGCATGTCCCTACTGAAACGGTACGCATCGCTCGCGGCCGCAGCGGTGGCCCTCCTGGCGTTGGGAATGGCCGGACCGGCATCCGCGCAGACGGCACAGCCCCGGGCGGCTTTCGACGAACAGGCCCGCGCTGCCGGCCTCAGCCGAGACCAAGCCGACGCTCTCCAGGCGAAGGTGGACCGCTACCTTGCCCGCCAGGACGGACGGCAGGTCTCGGCGAACGAGATCGTCCTGGCCGACGGTGCCACGCTGACGGTCACCGTCCCCGGCGAGAAGCAGGTGCGCGAGTTGGGAACGTCGGCCGGAAGCCGTGCCGCGGCACAGTGGGAGTGCGACTACGGGTATTTCTGCATGTTCCGTCAGCAACTCGGCCTGGGCGACCGACTGGCCCTGTACCACTGCCAGGACTACGCACTGCAGAACTGGACCGGCGACGGCTCGTACTACAACCATCAGACGCCGGGCACCCGCGCATTGTTCAAGAACCAGAACCGCAACGTCATCTTCACCACGCCTGGCGCCACCTACAGTGAGCCGAGTTACAACTGGACTCCCGTCTGGTACGTCAGGCCCTGCTGACTGATCGTTTCAGATGTGGCGGGGGGTCGGCTCAAGCGACTCCGTACGAGCGGCCGGTGATCCTGTCACCACGCCAGGAGCCGACCGTGCCGCCGACCCGCAATGGGGCCGCGGTCGACGGCGGATGCTCCAGATCGCCGATCGCCGCCAGCGGAACGGCGGTATCTCGCTACGGGAGGGGCGGCGTCGCAGAATCGATCGGATACGTGGGCATCGGTTCGGGAACCGCGGTCGGGGTGCCGCTGGTGGCGAGCGAACCCGGGATCACGGTCGCGGCTCCGTCTCGACCCGGCCCGATGTCCTGCTCGGGAAGGCGCAGCCAGATCACCGTCCCGGTCGAGTTCGACGTGCAGTGGGGCGACGAGCGCATCCCGCGCGAGGCCGGTCTGGCGCTGTGCGACCGCCTTCGCCTCGAAGGAAGAGACGTTGCGCGCCAATGCGGGCAAGCACATGGAACTGCCCAGGTGCGAGGCCGACAGCGCGGCTCCGGTTCCTCGCCAGGCAACTCGGCCGGTCGGTCACCGCACCGGGCTGCGGGTGAGCGGCAGCGGCATCCGGTCCCCAGCGGGCGCCGTCGCCGTGGTCCGGACGGAGGCCGCCTACCCGCATGTCCCGACGCCCAGTGGCAGCGGCGCCGAGCATTCTCTACGACTCGTCGCTTCGCAGACCGACGCGCGCCAGGTAGCGGCCGAGTTGTTCCGGGCTGTCGGCAGCCAGACCGATGTGGTGGTCAGGGCGGATCAGGAACAGTCCTGTGCCCAGTTCCCGGGTGAGCGGCCCGTCGGTCACCTGGTGCGTGCGGATACCCGCCGTCGCCCGGGGCGGTGCACAGTTCACCGCGATCAGCGTGAAGTGCGGGCCTCTCAGCAGGTCGAAGAGATTCCGGCGGGCGCCGTCGGCGGTGACACACGCGAGGTCGGGCGCACGGTCGCCCGCCTGGACACCGGCCGGGGAACGGCGTTCGCGGGCGTCGATGGAAAGCTCACTGTCGCGGTAGTGCACCGACAGCAGATGGCAGACCCGCCCCCGGTAGCGTGACTGGTCACCGTCCGCCGGCTTGCGGCCGGCTCGGTACAGGCGGGTGCTGAGGTCCAGGACGCCCGCCGCGACGGGTCGGCGCTCGGCCTCGTAGCTGTCCAGCAGTGTGTCCGGGGCGTGGCAGGCGATGACCTGGCCGAGCTTCCAGCCGAGGTTGTGGGCGTCCTGCACGCCGATGTTCAGTCCTTGGCCGCCACCGGGCGGGTGGAGGTGAGCGGCGTCCCCGGCGAGCAGAACGCGCCCCTCTCGGAAGCGTTCGGCCAGTGCGGTGCGGGGCCGGTAGAACGAGCACCACCGCACGTCCGTGACGGCGTCCGCGGGCAGGTGGGTTCGGGCGGCGACCAGACTGCGCACGGTCTCGGGCGTCGCGGTGAACTCCTCGCCGGTGATTTTGGCGTTGAGCTGGAAGTCGGCCGTTCCGGGCAGCGGGCACAGCAGCAGTTCCCCGGGCGGGTCGTCGGGCCAGATGTGCCAGTGATCGCGGTCCAGGCCCCTGACTCGTACGTCCGCCACCACTGCCGAGCGCAGCCCGCGATCCTCACCCTTCATGGCGATGCCCAAGGACTCGCGCACCGCGCTGTGGCTGCCGTCGGCGCCCACCAGGTAGAGCGCTGTCATCTCGCGGCTGCCACCGTCGGCCCGCGCCACCTCGGCCGTCACGTGCGTGTCCGCCTGAGCGAGGGACGTGAGCCGGGCACCGCACTCCAGGGTTCCACCCAGCTCGAGCAGCCGATCGCGCAGGATGTCCTGCGTACGCCACTGGGGAACCAGCCACTGCTGCGGCTGACGTGATACCGGGGCCTCCGGGTCCGGCTCGATGAGCTGCCACTCGCCCTGGCGCTCGCCGTCTCGCCAGGTCTGCATGGGAGGGAAGGCGGCGCCGGCTGCCTTCAGCGCGTCATCGACGCCCAGGTCGTCGAACGTCTCCAGCGTTCGTGCCTGCAGGCTCTTGCCACGCGAACCGGCGGAAAGCTCGTCGGCCGCCTCGATGACATGGGTCCGCACGCCGCGCCTGGCCAGGTCGCAGGCGAGGGTGAGGCCGGTCGGTCCGCCGCCGACGACCAGCACGTCCACAGCCGGCCGCAGTGGTGTCTGAAGGGTGGGGTCGGGCACGTCTCCCTGCTTTCTGCCGTCTGACCGGCACTGGATGCATGGAGCGGCGCTCTGCCGCACTATGCGAAATGTCCCCCACGGGCCGGGCGGCCGTGGCCCGAGCCCACCGGTTCCGCCCACATGGCCGCACCGCCGCACGCGCTCAGGAGTACACATGGCCCGCACCGCCGCCTGCCCCTTCGACTTCAGCGAGCACCTCGCCTTCGACCCGTCCCTCGCACAGCTCATGGCCAGCGGCCCGGTCACCCGTATCCGACTGCCCTACGGCGAAGCCGAGGCGTGGCTGGTCACCACCTTCGACGGCGTACGCCAGGTGACGACCGACCCGAGGTTCAGCCGGGCGGCCATCGTCGGGCGGGACTACCCCCGGATGACCCCCGAGCCGATCGTCTCCCCGGAATCCCTCAACGTCATGGACCCGCCGCGGAGCACCCGGCTACGTCATGCCGCCGCACGGGCCTTCACGCAGAGCAGCGTCAAGCGCATGACCCCGGCCATCGAACAGGTGGCCCACCGGCTCGTGGACGAGATGGCCGAGCACGGGCCGCCGGCCGATCTGGCCCAGGGCCTGTCCGCGCAGCTGCCCAACCACACCATCTGCGCCCTGATGGACGTACCCGCCCCGGACCGGCCCCTCATGCTGCGCCACACACAGCAGATGCTCGCCACCGCACCCGATGCCCGGCAGGCGGCGGCCGAGGCCAAGCAGCACCTGCGCGCCTACTTCACCGCGCTGGTCGCCGAACGGCGGAAGGACGGGAGCAGCGACCTCATCAACACCATGGCTGCCTGCGACCAAGGGGAGGAGCCCCTGAGCGACGACGAGCTGGCCGTCCTCGCACTGACTCTCATCCTCAGCGGCAACGACACAGCCACCTGCCAGATCAGCAACATCGCCTACACCCTGCTCACCCGCCCCGAGCTTCACACCCTGCTGCGGCACCGCCCGGAACAGCTGCCCCGGCTGCTGGACGAACTCCTGCGGCACATCCCCTTCCGCAAGGGCGTCGGCATCCCCCGCGTCGCGCTGCAGGACGTGGAACTGGAAGGGGTGGTGATCCGTGCCGGTGACTTCGTCCACGTCTCCTACCTCGCGGCCAACCGGGACCCGGCGGTGTTCGCGGACCCTGACGTCATCGACGTCCACCGCTCCGCTCATCCCCATATGACGTTCGGCTGGGGCGGCCACCACTGCATCGCCAGCACACTCGCCCTCGCGGAACTCAGGACGGCGATCGAGGTCCTGTTCACCCGTCTTCCCGAGCTCCGCCTGGCGGTACCCGCCCAGGACGTCCCCTGGGACACCCGGACCATCCGTCGCTTCCCGGTGGAGCTGCCCGTGACGTGGTGAGGGCGGGGGTGGTGGGCCCATCGGCCAAGGGGTCGTCAGCCCAGAGCCGGTGTCCGAACCCGCCTCAGCCGCCGTTCCCCCGAAGGCGGCAGTGAAGTGTCTGCGGACGGGTTACTCGGCGGTGTCAGGCACCTCCGCCGGTGCCCTGTGCCCCTCGCCAGGAGCCTGCTCACATCCGGCCCGGGCGGACGTCCCGTCGACCGGTACCGCATTCATCGTTGGGCCCTCTTGCCTGCGTCCGACCATGTCGCGTATGGGGATGATCGAGCTGGTGGGAAAGGTGCCCATCACGGGTTCCTGTTGCCGTTCGGCCGTATGCGCTCCGGGGCGGGAGGCACGACGGTTGCGACTACCGCCCTTCGCTCCGGCCGTCCCCCTCCCCGTCCTCGCGGTGCGGCGGTGGGGACGCCGCCGCACCGCGAGGAGTGCATGCACGCGGTGGACCCGGTGCTAGAAGGTGAGGTTCCAGCTGTCGATCCGCCCGGTGTCCTGTGTCGCTATGTCACGGACACGCAGTTTCCACGTCCCGGGGGCGGCCTCCGACGAGGCGTCGACCGTGTAGGTCTTCACCACGTCGTCTCCGCTGTCGCTGTCGGCGAAGTCCTCCAGGGGGTAGACCGTTCCGTCAGGGGCGACGAGTGAAAGCACCAGGTCGCCCCGGTAGGTGTGCTTGACGTCGACACCGACCTTCAGCGCGGCCGGGGCGTTGCCCGTCACACCGGTGACGGCGATCGGTGACTCCACCGTGGCGTTGTCGGCGATGGCGACGTCAGCGGTGTTCTCGAAGTACCGGCCGGGTTGCGGCACGGTCCCGCCGATGGCCTTCAGCGCGTCGACCTGGCCCTCCCCGAAGAAGGCGTTCTTCGCGGTGGTGCCGGTGCAGCGGCTGTCGGACGGGCAGGCGATGTCGGTGGCCTGCGTTCCCAGTCGCCCGCGGAGTTCAGCGGGGGTGGCGGCCGGGTCGGCACTCTTCAGCAGCGCCGCCACGCCTGCCACGTGCGGTGAGGCCATCGACGTGCCGTTCATGTTCCCGTACTTGCCGCCGGGCAGCGTCGAGTAGACGCCGTAGGCTCCGTCGCCGCCCGGGGCCGCGACGTCGATGACGTCCCGCCCGAAGTTGGAGTAGGACGCCTTGATGTTCCCGTTGCCCATCGCCGCGACGGTCACCACGCCCGGCAGTTCCGTCGGGATGTCGACGCAGGCGTTGGTGATGGTGCGGTTGACGGGGGTGGAGTCGTTCGGGCTGGAGCTGTCGGTGCGCTTGTTCGCCAGGTCGTAGTTGGAGTTGCCCGCTGCCGCGACCTGGAGGGAGCCCTTGCCCTCCGCGTACTCCTGCGCCCGGCGCACGCCCTCGATGATGGCCGCCTGGTCCGGGTCGTCGGGGCAGTTGAACATCCACGGGTCCGTGTAATAGCTGTTGTTGGTGACGTCGAAGCCTCGGTCACCGGCCCACATGAATCCGCAGATGGTGTTCTCGGCGAAGAACATGCTCGTCCCCGGCTCCGCGATGCGCACGGAGGCGATCTTCACGCCCGGAGCGACGCCCACCACTCCCTTGCCGTTCTTGGCGGCGGCGATGGTGCCTGCCACGTGCGTGCCGTGGGTGCCGACGTCACGCCACGCGCCGGCGCGGGTGTCGGCCTTGCCGTAGGCGCAGGAGAGGGAATTCGCGGTGTCGAAGTTGGGCGCGATGTCCTGGTGCCGGTCGTCGACTCCCGTGTCGAGGACGCCCACCGTGACGGACGGCGATCCAGTGCTGACGGCCCAGGCCTTGTCGGCGTTGATCCTGGTCATGTCCCACCGCGCGGTCTCGGTGAGCGTGGTGGTCGACTGAGGGGGAGCACTGGGGAGGGTGGGGGAGTAGGCGTCCGCGGGGACGTCCGAGGTGCGGGTCGCGCCCACCTTCTGCACGCCCGTGACGGAGCGCATGGCGGTGGCGAAGCCGGCCGAAGAGGAGTGCGCGACCACGACGCCGATGGCGTCATAGTGCGCGAAGACGGAACCGCCGTTCGCCGCAACGGCGTTGCGTGCGGCCGAGGTGTCACCGGGAGCGGTGATGACGAGGTAGGAGTGGGTGCCCGCGGCCCATCCGGCGGCGGTCTGGGCGGGCGTTGCGGCGCGGGCCGCGGCAGGGCCGGACGGAAGGCCGGTGCCCAGGTCGGCGGCGCCGGCGGGCGCGGTGAACGCGAGAGCCGCTCCGGCAGCGGCGACGGCCAGCAGGGACCGTCTGAGACGGTGCCGGGATATGCGGGGGGTTGTCACAGCATCCTCCGAGAGCCCGGCGCAAGGGGTGGCAGCGACCGGGCCGTGGGTCGATTGGGTCGACGCAAGATCTCAGAAGTGGGCATGACAAGGGAAGAGGCTTCGGCACCTCAATCACCCGGCCCCGACAAATGGTTGGCCACGCTCCGGATCGAAGATCTGCCGCGTCCAGGAATCGACCCGAGTGGCAGCGCCACCGCGGCGACGGCCCCAGCACCCCGGCCGGGCCTCCGTCTCGGCGTGGGTCGGCCGGTCGTGCCGCCCGGCGGAGCGATGAATGAAGATGTGGCTCGGTGGACCGGAGGGAGATGTCATACTGCGGCCGGTCGCATGCCACGAGGCAGGACGGCGACGAGCGCCATCAGTACGGACAGGCAGGCGGGAACACCCGCGGATCCGGCTCGGCAGGCCGGCCACGCCGAGAGCGGCCGAGCCCAAACCGCCCGGTGGCCGTGGGCCGGTGCGCAGCCTCAGGCCTCGCCGCGGCCCGGTTTCCTACAGGGTCTGCGCACACCAGATCGTCTTACCGTGGGTGCTGTGCCGGGTGCCCCAGCCCTGGGTCAGCTGGGCGACGAGCAGGAGGCCACGGCCGCCTTCGTCGAAGGCACGCGCCCTGCGCAGGTGTGGGGCGGTGTCGCTGGCGTCGGACACCTCGCAGATCAGGGAGGTGTCGCGGATCAGCCGCAGTCTGATCGGCGGCTCCCCGTATCTGATGGCGTTGGTGACGAGCTCGCTGACGACCAGTTCGGTGACGAACGCCGCTTCCTCCAGACCCCAGGCCTCCACCTGGTCGACGGCGAACTTCCGGGCATGCGGCACCTGCGCGGTGTCGGGGCCGACGTCCCAGTCGGCGACGTGGTGGGGTTCGAGCGCGTGGGTGCGAGCCAGCAGCAGGGCGGCGTCGTCGGTGCGGTGACCGGGCAGCACGGTCTCCATCGCCGTGTCGCACAGGGTCTCCAGCGAGGTGGTCCCCTGGTTCAGGACCCGGAGCAGTTCGGAGATGCCCTCATCCGCGTCGCGCTCGCGACTGCGCACCAGTCCATCGGTGTAGAGAGCCAGCAGGCTGCCCTCGGGCAGCTCGAACTCGGTCGCCTCGAACGGCAGGCCGCCGATCCCGAGCGGTGGCCCGGGGCGTGCGGTCTCAGGGTGCACGGTGCCGTCGGGCAAGACGATCAGAGGCAGCGGGTGGCCGGCGCTCGCCAGCGTGCAGCGCCGGGACACCGGGTCGTAGACGGTGTACAGACAAGTGGCACCGGACTCGCCGGCCGGCTGGAAACGGCTGTCGGGCTGGAGGTCGCTCGCGAGGTGGATGACCAGGTCGTCCAGGTGGGTCAGCAGCTCGTCGGGCGGCAGGTCCACGTCGGCCAGAGTGCGCACCGCCGTACGCAGGCGTCCCATGCTGGCCGAGGCATGGAGGCCGTGGCCGACCACATCGCCGACGACCAGGGCGACCCGGGCGCCGGACAGCGGGATGACGTCGAACCAGTCACCGCCCACTTCCGAACCGCTCCCGGCCGGCAGGTAGCGGGAGGCCACCTCGAGCGCCTCCTGGCTCGGCAGCCGCTGCGGGAGCAGGCTGCGTTGCAGTGTCAGCGCGGTCGTGCGCTCGCGCGAATACCGACGGGCGTTGTCTATGGCGACAGCCGCCTTGGCGGTCAGTTCTTCGGCGAGGATCAGGTCGTCGGCGGTGAAGGCCTCAGGCCGATCGCTGCGGGAGAACGCGACGACGCCCAGCAGTGCGCCGCGCGCCCGGAGTGGGACGGTGATCCTGCCGGTCAGCCCCTCCGCCGTCATGGTTTCGTCGATCAGCGGGGTGCCCGGCGGCCAGTGGGCCGGGTCGGCGGCGAGCCCGGGCCCGAAGGCCCATTCGCCGCCGGGGCCGGGTTCAGCGGCGAGCTGCACCGTGGACCTCGCGGTGATCATGCAGCGGGCGGCGACAGAGTCCGGAGCATGGTGGACCGGTACCGGGGGACCGGGAGACGGGTCGGTGTCCTCCTTGGCGCTGTTCTCGGCGGCACGGGCGAGCGTCACTGTGTCGCCGGTGACCGGTGAGGCGGGTGGTTCCTCTCCGCGCAGCACCTCGTCGAAGAGATCCACGGTGACGAGATCGGCGAATCCTGGCACCGAGGTACTGGCCAGTTCCCGGGCCGTACCCAGGACGTCGAGTGTCCGGCCGATACCGGCCCCGGCATCGTTGAGGAGGAGCAGGCGCTGACGGGCCCAGTACTCGGCGCTCATGTCGAACCCCCAGTTCGCGACCGCGCGGATCCTTCCCTGGGCGTCCCGGACGGGCCACATGCTGGTGGCCCAGGCGTTGGCGTAGTTGCTGCCGAGCGGGCGGAAGACGGTGATGAGACGTGCGGGCTCGCCCGTTCTCGCCACTTCGGAGAGCTGGTCGGTGTATGCCTGGTCGTCCAGTTCGGGGAACAGCTCGCGGTACTTCTCGCCGAGCACTTGTTCCTCGGAGTGCGCCATCACCCGGCAGGCGGAGGCGTTGACCCACAGGAACCGCAGTTCAGGGTCGTAGACGCCGAGGGCGAAGGGGCACTGCTCGAAGGCCCGGTCGGCGATCACGGGGCGGCGCCCCCAGCACTGGACGGTCACCACGTGTCCCCCAGCCTGCCCGTCGGAGGCGAACAGCGGGTGGGTCGCCACCACCGCGTCCATCGTGGAGCCGTCTCGGTGACGCAGGGCGATCGGCCCCGTGGGCTGCGAGCCGGTGCCGAAGCTCCCGGGGAAGCCGGTCGGCGGCGGGTCGACCAGCAGGTCGGTCACGGGCCGCCCGACGGTGTCCTCCGCCGCCCAGCCCAGGAGCAGCCGTCCCGCCTCGCTCCAACCGCTCACGACGCCGTCCGGGGCCACGACGACAACGGCAGTGGGGAAGTCCTGCTTGTCGGCCATGTCCACGCGCCCATGCCTCCGTCCGGACAGTGGTGCCCGCCAGAGCTGGTTTTCAGCCAGTGTGTCCAGCGTAGATCCGCTCCCGTCGCATGGCGCCCCGGCCCAGGAGGGGACAGGCGACCGGGTGAGCTCTCATGTCTTTCGCCGGGGGTGTCCCAGGGCCGCTGTCGCCCGCCTGAGGTGCCTCAGGCGGGCGACAGCGCGTCCAGCAAGGGCGACGGTGCGGCCTCAGGGGCCGCACGCTGTGTGTTCGATCGTCGCCGACGGTGCGCGGTCAGTACCCGTAGATCATCTTGTACGCGACCTCGGGGAGGAACTGTCCGGCCGAGGTCCCGCTTCCGACGCCGCAGTTTCCGTCGGACTCGCCCGGAACCTTGATCCACAACAGCATCTCGGCGCCGCCGCCCAGCTGAGTGGCTGTGCCGATCCGACGGCCTGCGGGGTTGCACCACTGGCCGTTGGAGCCGTTGCCGTTGCGGCTGGTGTCCACGACGAACGGCTTGGTGTAACCGTAGCGGGAACTCAGCTCACGGTTGACGGCGTTGCCGTAGGCGGTGTTCTCGGCGGTGCCGATGTAGTTGGAGACGTTGAGCGAGAAGCCGTGGGCCTGCCGGAGACCGGCTTCGTGGAGGCGCCGGGCCATGGTCGCCGCATCGGCCCAGCGGGGGTTGCCGGCGTCCATGTAGACCCAGGTGTTGGGGGCCTGCCGGCTGAACTGAGCGACGGCGCCGGTGAGCATGTTCTCGCGTTCGTCGATCTGCGCCTGGGTCATGCAGCCGTAGTCCCCGAGGGAGTCCGGTTCGAGGATGACGATGGCGGGGCGGTTGGCGATACCGCCGGCGAACTGGGCGATCCAGCCGGAGTAGGCGGACGGCGAGGCGGCTCCGCCCGCGGAGTGTCCGCCGCAGTAGTCGCGGTTGTAGATGTTGTAGGCGACGAGGAGGGGCAGCTTGTCGACGCGGTCCGCCGCTCCCGTGTACGCCCCCGTGGCGGTGCCGATGGCGCCGCTCCAGGAGCCGAACCAGCGGGCCGTCGGGGTGTTGGCGATGGAGGCGTTGATCGCGGCGGCCCGGCCGTCGCCCGGGTGGGCGGCCGCCCACCTCTTCGCACTGGAGTCGGGGTCCGCGTAGAACCCACTGGTCATGGTGGTCGGGTCCGCGGCGTGTGCGGACGGTGCGGCAGCGAGCGCCAGCGGCAGGGCGAGGAGCGTTGCGGCGAAGGCACGGAGTCTGCGGCGCATGACTGAACCTCAACTTCCTGGCAGGAGTGTCGCACACTCTGGTCCCGAGCGTGCGACCTGGGCAGAGCGGTGATGGGGATGTGGTGGGAGCGCTCCCATTGGAAGCGGTCCCAACAGCTGGGGAAAACGTTGGGGGTGTGCTCGGTATGGTGTGGCGGGGTGGTTGAGCTGTCAAGGGTCGTTGCAGAAGCCGATGTGCTTGGCGAGAAGAGAACCCTGGCAAAACTGGAAACGCTTCCAGTCAGTGGGCGACACGGACCCCGGCGGGTGGCACTGCCGCGGGCCGCAATGAGACGCTTCCCGTCCGATCGTGAGGAAAGGGTCGTGGTCCATGGCAGAACGTGCGGCGCGTCGGCAGCCGACGCTCCGAGAAGTGGCCGAACGCGCTGGTGTCTCGCTGTCCGTGGCCTCCCGCGCCCTCAACAAGGCTCCACATGTCAGCCGTTACAAACGCGAGGCGGTCGAACGGGCTGTCCGGCAACTCGGCTACGTGCCCAATCCGACCGCACGTGCGTTGGCCACGCGTCAGACGGGAGCGGCCGCCCTGGTCGTCTCGGGGGAGGATCCGTCGATCTTCGCCGACCCGTTCTTCGCTCAGGTGATCGTGGGGGCTTCGCAGGCTCTGGAAGAGGCCGAGCTGCATCTGATGCTGTGTCTGGCCGCTTCCGACCGGGGCCGCAAGCGCGTGGAGGAGATCCTCCGGTCCAAGGGCGCCGACGGCGTCATGTTGATGGCGCTGCGCGAGGGCGATCCGCTGGCCCGTATGGCCGAGGAGACGGAGATGCCCGTCGTGTTCGGAGGACGGCCGGTCGGTTCGGCTCCCCGGTGGTACGTGGACGTCGACAACGTCGGCGGAGCACGCGAGGCGACCGAATACCTGGTGTCGTGCGGCCGCACTCGAGTGGCGGCGATCTGCGGACGCCTGGACACCGAGGCCGGACGCGCGCGGTACCGCGGCTATCAGGACGCCTTGCTGGCGGCCGGCCTCGATCCGTTGCCGCCGCACGAGGGGGACTTCACCGAGCCCAGCGGCGCCGCCGCCATGACCGCCCTGCTGGCGAACCACCCCGACGTGGACGGGGTCTTCGCCGCCAACGACAACATGGCGGCGGGGGCCCTGCGCGCGTTGCGTGCGGCCGGAAGGGCGGTGCCCGCCGACATCGCCGTGGTGGGCTTCGACGACCTGGCCGTCGCCCAGGTCGCCGATCCGCCCCTCACCACCGTCCACCAGCCCATCACGGCTCTCGGGCGGGAGATGGCGCGCATGCTCGTCTCGATCATCAACGGACAGGACCCCACACCGTTGATCCTTCCCGCGCGTCTGGTCATCCGTTCCAGCGCCTGACCGACCTGCACAACACATCCTTGAGGCGGTTTCCGAGCCGCGGGCGGCGATGGCGAACGGCTGGTCACGACCCGCGACGATCATCCCGCCGTGACCGATTCCGGGATCCAGACGGCTCCCGAAGGAGAGGTGACGTCCTCGGCCTGGCGCACAGGCCGTTCCCGGTGCGCCAGGGGTGGCCGGAGTCTGCCACGCCGGTGGCGGTTCAGGAGTGGAAGGGGGAATGCGTGAGATGCGCGCGCTTCCCGCACTTCCCTCCGGGCGTCCAGCGCCGTCCCCCGCCACCGTCCTGGGCCTGGTGCGTCGGGACCAGTCCCCTTCCCGCCGTGAGTAGTCCATGGCAGGCTCATGCCGCATGATCGATGAATTCGCAGCCAAGGACACCCTGCACGGGAGACTGCGGCGGGACCGCGAGGCGCTGCTCTGGAAGCTGGACGGCTTGTCCGAATACGACGCCCGCCGACCACTGACAGCGACCGGGACCAACCTCCTCGGCCTGGTCAAACACGTGGCCAGCGTCGAGGCCAG
Organism: Streptomyces sp. NPDC092370; assembly: GCF_044755265.1. Taxonomy (NCBI): domain Bacteria; kingdom Bacillati; phylum Actinomycetota; class Actinomycetes; order Kitasatosporales; family Streptomycetaceae; genus Streptomyces; species Streptomyces sp. NPDC092370. The sequence goes on from NZ_JBIVQO010000011.1 coordinate 186,325, forward strand.
GTACTTCGGCGAGGTCTTCGACCGCCCTTCCCCAAAACCGCTGCCTCGGTGGCAGGACCATGACGGCAGCGATCTGTGGGCGACTGCGGACGAGACCCGCGATCAGATCATCGAGTCCTACCGGCGCACGTGGGAACACTCAGACGCGACGATCAACGAGCTTCCCCTCGACGCCCCCGGCCACGTGCCGTGGTGGCCGGAGCCTCATTCCCACACGAACCTGTTCGCCATCCTGGTCCACGTCCTCGGCGAGACCAACCGGCATGCCGGGCACGCCGACATCCTGCGCGAAGACGTCGATGGCCGAACCGGGATGCGGCCCGAACACGAGAGGCAGATCGATGAGGAAGCCCGCGACGCCTACTGCGCGAAGATCGAGCAGGCCGCCAGATCGGCCGCATCGGTCAAGGCATAGAAGACTGTGCCACGTGACGTGATGTTCGAGCGGCATGATGCCGACCGTGAGTGTTGCTCTCTCGAAGGCTTGGCCGCTGCCCTGACCTGCTACAAGAAGCTCGCGAAACTCACCAGGTGAGACGCCCTCCACATGACTTCGTGGTTCCGGTGCGCCCCGAGTACCAGGACATGATCCAGGGCGCCTGCTACGTCGACGGCACCTCGCGGAACCGGACGGTCACCGAGCAGAGCAATCCCCTGTTCGCCCGGCTGCTGCGTGAGTTCACCGAGCTGACCGGGATTCCCTGTTTGATCAACGCCTAGTTCCATGTGGGCGATGAACCCATCGTCCGCTCACCCGCGGACGCTCTGTCCTGCTTCCTCAAGACGGAGAGGGATCATCTGTTCCTCGGCAACTTCCTGGTCTCGCGAATCTGAGCGAGCGAACGCCTCCCTGATTCGGGCGTCCGCAATCGTACTTCAGGGGGTTGCGCTACGCTCGACGCGAGGGAAGGGAGACGAGACCAGGTGCCGTTATTAGAAGCAGATCCGTACGTCGGTAACCATTGCGAGTCGACCACTCTCGTGAATTTGCTGCGGCAGCGAGAGGTGGACTTGTCGGAGCCGCTCATCTTCGGGCTCGCCGGTGGCTTGTCGTTCATCTACTGGCGGACGAAGCAGATGCCGACGCCGTTCGTCGGTGGCCGTATCAAACCCGACATGCTGTCCGAGAATCTCGCGAATGCCCTGAACCTGCGACTGTCCGTTCACGAGACGTCGTCGGCGAAGCGGGCGAGGGAACATCTGCTGGCCGAGCTTGATGCCGGAACCGTTGTCGGTCTCAAGCTCGACCGCTACTTCCTCGACTACTCCACCGACGACTTCCGGTTCGCGGCCCACTACGTCGCCTGTGTCGGGTACGACGACGATCGCTTTGCTCTGGTCGAGACTCAACCGCTCGGCCTGCGATGGGCCACCGACGAGTCCCTCGCGACCGCACGAAACGCCCGCGGTCCGATGAGTTCCCGTAACCGTGCCTTCATCCTCGATCTTCCCAAGGGCGGGCTTCCCGATATGGGGGAGGCGGCCCGCCAGGGCATCAAGGCGGCGGCGGAGAATTTCCTCAACCCGCCGATCTCGAACTTCGGTTACAAGGGCATGCACAAAGCCGCCGACCTGATGCCGCGGTGGCTCGACGACCTCGAATCGCCCGCCGACAGCCTTCCCGAGATCTGCACGATCATGGAGGACGCGGGAACCGGCGGGGGCCTGTTCCGCACCATGTGGGCGGACTTCCTGGCGGAGACCGCCGGCATCACCGGGGTCGGCGCGTACCAGGAGGTCTCGGAGTCCTACCGTGAGGTGTCGGAGAAATGGACCGAGGTGGCCGGGCTTCTGCACGAGGCGGGCGTCGCGTCGTCACGGGAATCCCTCCACAGTGCGTCGGAAATCGTGCACGAAACCGCCGAGAAGGAGCAGCGCCTGATGCAGCGCCTCATGGAACTGTCGCGCTGACCCCGGGCGGAACCGGAACGCCGTTGCGAGGGTTGCCGCGGGATGAGACGGACCTCATCAGTGAACTCGACTTCCTGGTGGCGAAGACGAAGCCGCGATTGCCGGCTGAAGAGCGCCGGCTTACTGCCCGCCTCGCCGGCCACCCTCGCCGAGCGGGCTCGGCGTCGGGCTGGTGCGCTGGAGGGGTCGCCACGGTCTCGCCGCGGAAGTAGCGGGAGAGGGGCGGGCCGCTGATCCGGACCTGAGCCCCGCGGCTGCGCGGCGACGTTGTCTCGCGTGCCCTGTTCGGGCGGCCGGCTGGTGTCTGGTGGTCGCCGTCCCCGGCCTCTCGACCGTCCCCGCCGATCGCCACCGCGGCAACCTGTGACGACATCGACGCGAGCGCGGCGCCGCCGGGTCTACGGTTGTCTCGCCGTCGCCGTCGCCGTCGCCGTCGCCGTCGCCTACTTCGTCATGGGCCGATCGCCGTCGAGTACGCGGCGCTGGTGACGATCTCCCCCCTCCTGACGCCGGCGGCGTACGAACTGCTGGTGAGCCGGGAGCGTGTGACCGATTTCCTGTTCGGGATGCGAGCGCCTGGCTAGCCGGTGATGAGCATCGCCTCGGCGACCTCGCCGACCCGCGTAGGGGGGATCGCGGTGGCGGCCTCCTCGAGGATGAGCAGCCGCGCCCCGGGGATCTCGCGCGCGATCGCCTCACCGTTGCCGACGGGGAAGAACCGGTTGCCACGTCCGTGGACGACGAGCGTGGGGACGGTGATCCCGGGCAGACGCTCACGCCAGCGGGGTGCGCAGTCGAGCCGGGAGAACACCATGCCCATCTGATTGGCCGTCTGGACCGGGGCGGCGGTGCCGGGTGTGCGGTCCCAGACGCGTGCGGCGATCGCGCGCGCTGCGGCGGGGTCGTCGCCGAGGATCTCCGCCCCGGCGGCGGCGAACTCCGCCACCGCCTCGCGGTCCGTCCAGTCGGGCATCGGACGCGCGAACAACCGGCTCATCGTCGCCCCGTCATGGTCGGGGAGGTCGTCGTCGGGCGGGCCCGGAGCAACCGCACGGGTGCCGACCAGGGTCAGCGCCGAGAACGCGCCCGGATGGTCGAGCACGGCCACCTGCGCGACCATCCCGCCGACGCCGATCCCCGCGAGGTGCGCGGGCCTCCCGCCGAGCGCGTCGGCGAGGGCCGCCGCGTCGGCGGCGAGGTCGCGCAGGGTGTAGGCGGGCTCCTGCGGATGGGCCGTCGTCGACTCCCCGCTGTCGCGCAGGTCGTAGCGCACCACACGGCGTCCGCCGGCGGCGAGGCGTTCGCACAGTGCGTCGGGCCAGGAGAGCATCGTCGTCCCGCCCGCGAGCAGGACGAGCGGCGCGTCGTCGTTTCCGAACGACTCGACACCCAGGGTTATTCCGTTGACGTCGACAGTGGTCATGCGGATCACCGGAGGACGTCGTAGATCAGGTGCGTCACGGTCGATGTCGAGGTCACGCTCCGCTGCACCAGCGTGCGCGGCGCTCCACCGGTGAACAGCGGCGTCCCGGCGCCCAGCACGACGGGTGCGAGGTGCAGCGACAGCACGTCGGCCAGCCCGGCGTCGAGCGCCGAGCCGACCGTGGCACCGCCGCCCATGAGAATCACGTCGAGGTCCTGGCCGCCGGCCGTCGACGCCGCCTCCGCCCGCTCACGCGCGGTGGCGACGGCGTCGGCCAGTCCGGTGGTGACGAACGTCCAGTCGAGGTCGGTGAGCCGCACCGACTCCGGCGGCGCGCTCGTCACGACGACGAAGGCGGGCTTGCCGACCTCGCCGGCGCCGTAGCCGGACGTGTCGTCCCAGCCGTGCGGCCCGTCGACCACCTCGAAGAGCCGGCGCCCGAGGACGACGGCGCCCGAGCGGGCCGTCCCCTCGCGCAGGAGCCGGCGGTCCTCGGGGTCGTCGGAGAACGCCCACGTGTGCAGGGCCTCGCCACCGGTGCCCAGACCGTTGTCCGGGCCGGGGTCGGGGCCGGTGACGAATCCGTCGAGGGAGACCGAGATGTCAGCGATGATGCGCGTCATACCGGGGCAGACTCGATCCGCCGCGCGAACTCATCGCTCATCTGCTCAGCGACTGTTGAGCGGGCGTGCCGGCGGTCCGGTGCGCCGGAACGGGCGTGCCGGCGGACCGGGCCTCCAGGGCGTGCACGACGGCCACCATGTCCTCGCCGCCGTGGCCCTGCTGTACGGCCTCGGCGTAGAGGGCGTGGCACACGTCGAGGAGCGGGGAGGCGAGGCCGGTCCTGCGGGCGGCCTCGGCGATCAGGCGGTTGTTCTTCAGGACGTCCGCGGTGGCTGCCTGGACGGAGAAGTCACGCTCCAGCAGTTTCGGCGCCTTGCCCCGGGAGACGGCACTGGCCATGGGACCGGCGTCCAGGACATCTCGCAGAAGGCGCTGATCGAGCCCGTGCCGCTCGGCGAAGTGGAACGCCTCGGCGAGGCCCGTGACCACGGTGATCAGGAACAGGTTCACCGAGAACTTCAGCAGCAGCGCGCCCGGGACGGCCCCGCACACGAACGCGTCCCGGCACACGGGGGCCAGCAGCGGCCGTACGGCCGCCACGGCGTCGTCGTCGCCCGCCAGCATCCCCACCAGCTCGCCCCGCTCGGCCGGGACGCGGCTTCCGGAGACCGGAGCTTCGACGTAACGCCCGCCCGCGGCCCGGATGTCCTCCTGGAGGCTGCTGGAGTACTCGGCCGAGGTCGTGCCCATGTGGACGACGGTGCGACCGGCGACCCGCACGGCGAAGTCCGGGGTGCCGCGCCCCAGCACCGTGTCCACGGCCGCCTCGTCGGCCAGCATGAGGAACACCGTGGCCGCCCGCTCGAAGACCTCGGCGCTGCTCGGCGCGACCTCGGCGCCCGCGGCACGCAGCGATTCGCATCGCTCGGGGGTGCGGTTCCAGATCACGAGCCGGGTGCCGGCGCGAGCGAGATTCAGTGCCATGGGCCGGCCCATGACCCCCAGACCGATGAAACCGACGTACATGACGCACCGCCTTCTCCGGCTGCCGCGCCGCAGGGCGGAGCCACCGCTGTCACCCTCGACTATGACAGCGGTCATAGTAGCCGCCGCTATGACGACGGTCATAGAGTAGAGCTCGGGAAATCCGTGCGGCGCAAGTGCTGGAGGTCGACGATGGGGAAGGGCGAACGGGGACCGCGCGAGCGGATGGTCTTCAGCGCGGCCCAGCTCATCCGGCGGGAAGGTGTCGCCTCCACCGGCATGCGCCAGGTCGCCGTCGACGCCGCAGCGCCACGTGGCTCGCTCCAGCACTACTTTCCCGGCGGCAAGTCCCAGCTGGTCGACGAGGCGGTGGGCTGGGCGGGCGGATACGCGGCCGGCCGGGTCGCCCGCTACCTGGCCGCACTGCCTTCGCCGACGCCGAGCGCGCTGTTCGCCGCGATGGTGCGTCAGTGGACCGACGAGTACGAGGCCGCCGGCTTCGCGGGCGGCTGCCCGGTGGCGGCCGCCACGGTCGACTGCGCGGAGTCGGTTCCCTCCACACGACAGGCGGCATCCGCCGCCTTCACCACCTGGACCGGCGCGGTCGCCCAAGCCCTGAGGGACATGGGTGTGCCCGGGGAACGGGCAGGTGCCCTCGCCACCCTCATGATCAGCAGCCTGGAGGGGGCGATCCTTATCGCCCGGGCCGAGCGGGACGTCCGGGCCCTGACGACCGTGGCCCGCGAACTCGGCCCCCTCCTCGACGCGGCCGTGCGGAAGCAGAACGGCTGACCGGGCGGCCTCGGCCGGTGAGAAGGAGTTCCTGCGGGAATTCGCCGCCGGGCTCGAGAACCGCCCGGGAACCACGTACGGCACCGTGAACTCCGATGTCCTCCAGTACTCCCTCCCCGACGGCCGACGCTCGTCCATGGTCGAGCGCGACCGCCGGACCGGCATGGCCGACGTGATGCGCCGTCCTCGGCCGGGGGTGGCTGGTGAGCGGTCAGCCGCAGTGGGGAACGACGGCCGGTACGACCGGTGACCGTCACCCTCCGGCACCGGGCGCGCCGGGCGCTACACCTGGTACTGGGTGAGGTCGATGCCGTAGACCGTGAGGTCGTGGCCGTGGACCGGGTGCTGTGCGGTTCCCTCCGCCTCCATGCCGAGTTTGTCGAGGACGTTCGCGGAAGCTCTGTCGCCCGCTCGGCACACGGCGGCCACGCGATCCAGGCCGCGGTCCTGCACGGCGAACTCCAGCGTGGCGTGCGCCGCTTCGGAGGCGTATCCCTGACCCCAGAACACTCGCCCGAGCCGCCAGCTGATCACCACCTGGCCGGCGATCTCGGCCGGAGCGTCGGCCACCGACAGACCCACGGCGCCGGCCAGCTCACCTGAGCCCAGGAGTTCGACAGCGAACATCCCGAACCCTTCCTCGTCCCACTCCTCCTCCCAGGTCTCGATGTCCTCGGCGGTCTGGTCCAGCGAGCGCGGCCTGCCGTCGCCGATGCCCTGCATCACCACGGGATCGGCATGGATCTCGGACAGGGGGACGAGGTCGTCGTCGAGCCATCGGCGCAGGACAAGACGGGGTGTGCGGATTTCGGTCATGGCCCCATCCTGCCGGGCGGCCCCGGGATGGCGAACTGCGGCCCCCGCGCACAGGAGGCCGATGACCCCGGCCGCCGCCCGAGCAGCCGGCCCGGGTGGGTGCGGTACTCCTCCGGGCCCCTAGGGTGTGCTCTCCGGGGCCGCTTCCGCTTCGCGTGGTGGTGGTGCGACCCTGCCCACCGCCGCCAGGAGCAGAACCGCCGCGGCGATGACGAGCAGCGCCCGCCCCGTGCCCAGCGGCACCAGCAGCAGCGCGCCGAGCACACCACCGGTGAAGATCCCACCCACCGTGGCCGTCCACCGCGTCCTGGCTTGCCGTTGCTTCGCCGTCATCCCCCGCAGTGCCGCCCCCGGGCGGCTCAGCACGTCGTTGATGAGCCCGGCGATGGCTGTCTGGCTCAGCAGCGTCGGCATGCCCGGCACATGGACGCGCAGAGCGGTCGACGCACGTACTCCCATCGCCAGCGCGACCAGTGCGACAACTCCGCGGTCGTGGTGGGCGGGGACGGGCCCGGTGCCGTGCTCCGCCAGGGCCAGTGCCCCGGCGCACACCAGCAGCACGGCCTCGCAGACGAGCCCGAGCGGGAACCACGGCCGCCCGCGCTCCGCGAGCCACTTGAGGACCGCGCCCCCGACGGCCGCCCCGGCCACGAAGGCGCCGATCGCGGTGGCGGGCCGCGCCACCGGCACAACACCCTCCCCGGCCAGGGCGAAGGACAGGAAGAGCACGTTGCCGGTCGCCAGCGCGCAGAACACCTTCCCCATGGTCAGGAAGCTCACGGCGTCGACAGCCCCCGCCAGCACGGTGAGCACGGTCATGACGGCCACCCGCCGGACATCGGTCGCGAGCACCGGGGACGCATCGGACATGGGGCCAGTGTGAGCAGCACCGACATCCCACCGGCGCACGGCGGCCAGGACACGCGGCCGATGGCTACGGCCGGGCTACCGGGGCAGCCCGGCGCGGAGGCGGTGAGATGGCCGTCCGACGTCCCGCGGCCGTCGTGGCGAGGCCGCGACGGCCGCGGGACGTCAGGTGCCGCCCCACACCGGGGCGTCCGTGCCCCACGGCCCCGGCGGGCGTGCCCAGTTCGCCGGGCCTCCCTCGTACGACACGGGAGGCAGCGCGTGCCGCAACCGGCCCATGGGGCTGTCCGTCTCGGTCAGCCATCGCCCGGCGTCGAAGCCGCCGTCCTCGCCCGGAGCGGGGGCCAGGTCGTTCACGAGCCAGTGCGCGGTCCGGGCGAGGGCCAGGCGGACCACGCGGGTACCACCTGTGCGGTGCTGCTCGGTGAGCGCGCGCAGCACCCCGGCCGCCAGCAGATATCCGGTGCCGTGGTCGAGCGCCTGGGCGGGCAGCGCTCCCGGCGAGTCCGGTGAGCCCTCCAGCTCCGCGATGCCGGTGGCCGCCTGGACCAGGCTGTCGAAGCCGCGCCGCTCCTGCCACGGCCCGAAAGAGCCCCACGCCGACAACTGGGCGATCACCAGTCCCGGCCGGCGGCCGGCGAGCGCCTCGGGCGTCAGTCCGAACCGGTCCAGCGCACCCGGCCGGTACCCGGTGACCACCACGTCCGCCTGGTCGAGCAGTTCCTCGAAGACGCGGCGCGCGCCGGTATCGGCCAGGTTGACGGTGGCCGAGCGCTTCCCCATCCCCGTGTCGTTGTGGGCCTCCTGACTCTCCGGCAGCTGCGGGGCGTCGATCCGCAGCACGTCCGCACCGAGCAGTGCGAGCGTCCGGGTGGCGACCGGCCCGGCGAGCACCCGGGTCAGATCCAGGACGCGCAGCCCCGAACACGGCAGCGGGGCGCCGCCGCGCACCCGACCCGGTCCGTCGCCGATGCGTGCCGTCGAGAGCAGGGGCCGCGCCGCGATGAGGACGCCCTGCTCGCCCCTGGCCCACTCCTCGGGGCCGCGCACCGCGACGGCCAGGCCGCCCGCCGTGTACACGGTCGCCTCCACCTCCAGGGCGGTTCGCCCGGCGAGCACTTCGGCCACCGCGTCGACCGCCTCGCCGCCGGTGTCCCCCGGCAGCCCGAGAGCGGCGAGCAGCCGGGCCCGGTGGTGCGGGTAGTTGGCGTGCGTACGGACCCAGCCGTCCGCCGTCCGCCAGAACCGCGACAGCGGCGCGAAGCTCGACCAGGCCCGCCCGTCGACCCGCACCAGCCGGTCGCTGAGGAAGGCCGTGGCGACCGACTCGTCATCGACTCTCACCCGCGGCACAGGGCGCCCGGTGCGGGCGGAGCCGAGCTCGGCGGCCGCGAGCGAACACACCGCGACGGTGGCCCGCGCCAGCTCCATCACCGGCAGCCGGGCCGGCAGCCCTCCGGACCGGCCGCCATACGCCACCCGGCCGAGCAACGCCGCATCGGCACCCAGTGCCGACCAGGCCTGCGAGGTACCGGCGGAGAGAGAAGAGGTCACCGCCACACTATGGCACTGAGTGTCAGGAGGGGGAAGGGTGCCGGGCGGCGGCGGATCCAGCCTCATCGAGCGTGGTTTTGCCTCGTTCCTCGCGTTCGCCGTCACAAGGCCGGGTGTGGTCGAAACGGCCCCCGTGTTATTCAATGAGATGTGCGGTCAGGGATCTCGGGGCCCCGTAGCACGGGTCCGCACACCGCCCCGGCACCGTGCCGGGGATTGCTGAGAGAGCCGTATGGACTCCACACCCTCGCCCTCGTCCTCCTCGGCGTTCGACCTGGTCAGCCGCGCCCTGGGGCGCTACATCCCGCGCGGTGGAGCGACACCGGCCGGTTCTGCCGACGCACGGGGCGACCGCCCCCCGGGCGCACGGGTCCCCGACGACCCGGCGGCGAGTCGTCAGGAGCAGATTCTCGGCGCCGTCAACCTGGACACGGACCTGCACATCACCCGCTGCAACTTGGATGCTCCCGTGTTCAGGGGGCTGGAGGCGGGGGCCGGGAAACCGTTCGTCGATCTCCTGCCTCCTGGCGACGTACCGACGGTCACACGGCGGTTGCGGCAGGTTCTGGAGAGCGGAGAGGCGCACGTCGCCCGCATCCAGCGCCTGCGGCGCGGTGACGGTTCGGAGCTCGTGGTCTCGATGAGCATCCTGCCCGCCGCGGCGCCGGAGGAGGGCCTGACCGTCTCCCTGATCGCCATGGCCAGGCGGCTGCACCTCTACGCCGCCGAGACCGCCATCGGCACGTCGCTGGACATCGGGGAGACCGCGCAGTCCCTGGCGGAGTCCCTGCTGGCCTGGGGAGACGTCGCCGCCGTCGACCTCGACTTCGCCGTCTGGACGGGCGAGGGAGTGTCCGGCAGGGGGCAGGGGCGCATCCGACTGCGGCGGGCGGCCCTGGTGCCGGACCGTGCATGGCCCGAGGGTTACACGACCCCGGGCGACGACCTGCCCGGCGAAGCGAGTCGCCTGCTGACGCAGGCGGTACTGCGGGACGATGCCCCGCAGACCATCGTCGTACCCGACCGGGAGGCGGTCGAGCGGGTCTTCGGCAGTCCACGCGTCGCGCGTGCCCTGGTGCCCAGCGACCGGACGGCGGGTGTGGCGTGCATACCACTGGTCCTGGACGGCACTCCGCCCGTCGTACTGGGCGTGGCGGAGGTCTGGCGCCGGGCCCACTGTCCCTTCCGCGACAGCGAGCTGTTCGACCTGCAGGAACTGGTGGCCAGGACCGCCCATCACGTCGACCTGGCTCGTCAGCACCAGCGCGAGCACACGCAGGTGCTGGCGTTGCAGCGCAGGCTCCTGCCGCGGACGGGCGGCGCCACCGTCGAGATCGCCAGCGTCTACCAGCCCGCCACCCCCGACAGTGCGGGAGTCGGCGGCGACTGGGTGAACAGCTTCCCCCTGCCCGACGGCCGTACCGCGCTGGTGGTCGGTGACGTCGTCGGGCATGGCCTGGGAGCCGCGGCGACCATGGGCCAGCTGAGTATGGAGGCCCGCGCGCTGCTGTCCGCGGGGCTCGCACCCGACGAGGTACTGGAGCACCTGGACGAGACCGTGTCGATGCTGGACGACGCGGACTCCGGACTGGCGGCCGGCTACAGCGCCCTCGGGTCGACCTGCTGCATCGTCCTCTACGACCCGGTCAGGCATGACGTGGCGCTGTCCAGCGCCGGCCACCTCCCCCCGGTTCTGGTCTCCCCGGACGGGCACGCGGGCCCCCTCCCGGTCCGCCCTCACCCCGGTCTGGGCGCCGAGTTCGCGCTGCGCGAGCCGTTCGACGTGTACACGTTCGCCGCGCCGCCGGGCTCCCTGCTCGCCCTGTACACCGACGGTCTGGTGGAGGACCCCGCGCTGTCGATCGACGAGGGCATCGGCAGGCTCGCGGGCGCCGTGTCCGTGGTGCATCCCTGGGACGCCCTGCAACAGGCCGCACGGCACATCGTCTCGGCGGTGGCCCCCGTGCGCCAGCGTGACGATGTGAGCCTGCTGCTCGCTCGGATGATCGGCTACCGCAAAGAGGACACGGCGACCTGGCGACTGCCCGCCCGCAGCGACGCCCCCGCCCGTGCCCGCGCGCAGGTCTCCGCCCTGCTCAGGCAGTGGCGCACCCGGGACGACACCCGGTACAGCGTGATGCTGCTGGTCAGCGAGCTGGTCACGAACGCGGTGCGCTACGCCGCCGGTCCCGTCACGGTCCGGCTGATCAGGTCCGGTCACGGTCTGCTGTGCGAGGTCGGTGACACCGGCAACGGGAGACCGCGTGTGAGGCGGGTCGACCTGCTCGCCGACGGTGGCCGTGGCCTGAGCATCGTGCACCGGCTCACGACCCGGTGGGGGGTGCGGTGGACGGACACCGGGAAGGTGGTCTGGGCGGAAGTCGCGAGGTGACGCGGCTGCGCGCCGGTGACCGCGCGGTGACGTGGGCGGCCGATGGGCCGGTCCCGGCGGGTTGGCCTCGCGCTACAGCCACACTGCGTCCAGGGCCGTGGCGGTGAGACCCGGGGCGGCCGCGTACAGAACGGCGCGGTGGCCCGGCTTCTGCTGCCCGGCGTCATGCGCCCGCCGCAGAATGTCGAACACGGCGGCGCCCCCGCGGTTGCCACTGGTGTAGCTGTCCCGGCTGTAGTCCAGCAGTCCCGACGGCCACGCGTCGGGCATCGTCTGCTCCATGTACTCCAGCACGCGGGTTCCGCCGGGGTGCGCGAGCAGTACGTCGGGGTGCCAGGAGGTGGGGTCGTCCTGGTACCGGACGCGCAGCCACTCCCACATCGCGGTGACGGTTTGCTGTACGGCGCGCGGCCCGCGCCGGTCCATCACGAAGTGGGTGCCGTCCGCCCGCGTCTCAAGGCGGTGCAGGTCCTGGGTGCCGGGCAGGGTGTGGTGCCAGGCGGCGTCCAGCCGCAGCACCGACTCGGGCCTCGGGCGGCCCGTGACCACCGCTGCGACCGCGGTGTCCGCGAACAACAACCGGACGATCAGGGACTCGAGGGTGTCGTCCGCGGGCTGGTAGGTCGTACTGAGCGCCTCCGCTATGACGACCAGGACCACCCGGTCGGGGTCGGCGGCCACGAGATCCGCCGCCAGCGCCAGGGAACGGGTCCCCGCTATGCAGGCCCACTGTGTGGCCGGCAGCAGCATCACGTCGTCGCGGAGCGGAAGCTTGTTGGCCAGGGCTATGTCCAGGCCGGGAAGCGCCGGGGTCGTGGAGTGACTGGTGATCAGGCAGTCGACGTCCGCGGCGTCCAGTCCGGCGATCTGCAGGGCCCCACGCGCCGCACGCTCACCGTAGGACTGCACGGCCTCCCAGGCCGGCGCCGTGCGCTCCTGGACGGTCTGCGGTGCGGGTACGGTCTCGAGGGCGGCGATCACGCGGTCCACGTCCTGCCGGCTGAACCCGTCGCGGGTCAAAGCCTGTTGGGCCGTCTGCACGCCGACAGCCTGCAGTCCGTTGCCCTTGCCGGATGCGACGGCGGCCTCCAGCGGCAGCATCCAGCCGCGGGTCTCGATGCCGGTACTGGCGGCGATGCCGTCGATCCGCGGCGCCCACGCCGCTTGCGGATGCCGGTCGCTCACCTCCGCCACGATCTGGCTGGTCCTCACGGCGTGCTCGCCGTGTATCACGGCAGGGGGGCAGAGGTAAGCGGCCATGATGCTGCACCTTCCGAGGGGGAGAGGGGGAATGCCACGAGTGTTGTGCCATGGGTCACTTTGGAGCTTCGCGCCCAAGAAGACGACGATGGGCCTCATTTGAGGCGTCGGCATCCGATTCGAGCATGCACGCCAAATGGACATTTCCGCTGTGATGCAGACAACTTAGGCGCATCTTGGGGGGTGTGACACGCCTCACGGCGACATGGGTTCCCGCTTCAGCGGAAGTGGCGGACAGGCGGGGGCTGTTCGATCGAGCGGTGACCCGGGATCCGATCCTTGTCCTTGACCGTGGCTGCCAGGACCTCACCGGCACGGTTCCGGTGGCCGAGGCCGTACGTCCCGCCAAGGCGGATCGCGCTCTGCCAGGGCGACAACTCCGCCGCTGAGATCTTCCCGGCCGAATGCCCTGCGGTGGCCCGGGATTTGCCGGACGGCGCGCGGCGGCGCCGGTGACGTACATCGAGGGAGCGCACGCAGCCTCAGCGTGGTGGGCGCCGCCGCCTGGACGCGGCGCACGTCGGGGTCGCGCAAGCCGTGGTTCGGGTTCCTCGTCCGCCATGCCTGTTCGAGGTGACCCGGTCGGCAGCGCGCCGTCGGCCGGGGCGCGCGACCGGTTCCGTGCGCTCGGGCAGGCCGGTGACGCGTATACGGCGACGATGCTGTGGGGCGATGGCCGAGGCGTTCTTCGGTACGCGTGCGTGGGCCTCGGCGGCTCGGGACGTGTACGTCGCCGAGGCCGAGGCGAGCGGAGCCACATGGGCCCGCACCTGGGCCCGGCGGCGCACGGGGCTTGTGGCGGTGCGGCACGGCGAAGCGGAGGGGCCCCGGCCCCGCTGCAGGAGACCTGGCGCGGCAGCAGGCGATCGGGGACAGCTGGGGACCGGTCCGGGGGCGGGGCCGGAGGCCCTGGTCTGGGCTGTGGCGGACACCGGTGACCGCACCCGGGTGGCCTGGCTGCTGGGCGCCGCCCATCGCAGGCATCAGGTCATGAGGATGGCACAGACCGGTCCGCGCCCGTTCCACGAGGCGCACACCACCGCCGAGCAGCGGGTGCGCCGCATCCCTGGACGCCGAGGAGTACACGGCGGCCTGGGCCCTGGGTGCCTTTGCCGAGGACGTCCTGCGACCGGCGCGAGCGGAGGGAGGTACCGGGGGGGGAAGCCGACACGTGGCCAACGGCCGGTTCACACACTCCGACAGCGGAGGAGGACGCCTCGTCCAGGGCCGGGGACGCCGGGTGCATCCGAAACCACCGCGCCCGTGACGGTGAGGTCGAAGCGCATTCTTCTCCCGTTCCTCACCGAAGGTCGGGGAATCCCTCCCCGGTCACGGTCTCTGCTCCGCCCGGCCGTCGACCGGAATACCGAGCCGGTCTGCCACGGTGGTGAGGGCCGCTCCGAGCGGAAGCGAAACCCTCGTGAGGGAGTGCCGGTCACCTCGGGTCTGGTCCCGGTTGATGATCAGCACAGGCTTCCCGGCCTGCGCTGCCTGACGGACGAAGCGGAGCCCCGACATCACCGTCAGCGAGGAGCCCAGGACCAGCAGCGAAGCCGCCGTACGAACCAGCTCGCGGCAGTGCTCGACGCGCTGCGGCGGAACGGTTTCGCCGAAGAACACGACGTCCGGTTTCAGGATGCCGCCGCATATCACGCAGGGCACCACGCGAAAGCCTCCGACCTGTTCGTCGGTGAGGTCCGCGTCACCGTCCGGATTGATTCCGGCGGCCACGGGCTCGAACCCCGGATTGGCCTCCTCCAGCCGCCGGGCGAGTTCACGGCGCGCGCTGAAGGCGCCGCAGGAAAGGCAGACGACCCTGGCCAGGGTTCCGTGGAGTTCCACGACGTCCTCGCTGCCGGCGGCCTGGTGCAGGCCGTCCACGTTCTGGGTGATGACACCCGAGAGCAGACCCTGTCGTCCGAAGGCGGCCACAGCCCGGTGCCCGGCGTTGGGGAGGGCCCGGCCGAAGCTGCGCCAGCCGAGGTGGCTGCGCGCCCAGTACCGGCGCCGGGCCTGGGGGTCGGCGGTGAAGTCCTGGTAGGTCATCGGCGTGTGCCGACTGAGGCTCCCGCCCTCGCCCCGGTAGTCGGGGATGCCCGACTCCGTCGAGATCCCCGCTCCGCTGAGCACCAGCACACCGCCGGTGCTCAGCGCATCGACGACCGGCTCCAGATCCGTGGTGCCAGGCGGCAGATCCTCGGCCGGGGTCCAGCTCAGGGTGGGACGCATGCGCATGCGGTCAGGGTACGGAACGGCAGCCCGATACGGCTGCCGCAGACCGGGGCGGCGCACCCACGTGGCGGCCGCGGTCGCCGCCGCCGAACTCCGAGGCGTCGGACGACTCGGCGACGTCACCTTCGAAGCCGCGCAGGGGGCGGTCGAGCTCGACGCGACCGACAGCGCCCACCTCACCTCGCTCGCCGGCGACACCCGCGTCGGCCGCCTGAGTGGCCCCGCCCTGATCAGCCCCCACAAGGGCGAAGGGCGACCCTGCGCACGCCCGAAGCCGTTCACGGGGCCGACCCCCGCACGGCGTCGTCGCGCTGCGCATCGAGCAGGGTGACCTCTCGGTCGGTGCCGCCCCCGGCGACCGGGGCACAAGGCGACTCGGACCGGCATGGTGCCGGGCAACGACACGGCTCTGGCCGTCACCGACACGGGCGGTCCCGGTATCGCCGTGGCCTACCTCAAGGGCCGGTTCGCCACCCACGGGTACCGGCGGCGCACCCTCGCCGAACCGGGAGCGGGAGGGCGCACATCACCTACGACGAGCGAGCCCGCGCCACATCGAAGCGCTCGGCGGACCACTCCTTCGAGGCGGCCGTCCGGCTACGGAGCGGTCGTCGCCGCGCACTGGGCCGGCCGCAACCCGGATCACCCCGTGGGAGCGGTCCTGGCCGACGGCGCGTTCCCCTGCGACTGGCTGGGCTCGACGAGGCCATGGAACGGCGGATCCGCACGCAGTTCCGGCGACTGGGGCCCCTGCTGCGCCTGACGGGCCTGCACCCCCGCATGACCGCCGCAGAGCAGGCGAGCGGCAGTTGCGAACTCGGCCGGCTCTCCCACGAGAGCGAGCTGGGCCCCGTGCTGGACGGCATCGCCGTCCCGGTGCGGTACGTCGTCGCTGCCGGGACGTCCTTCGGGAGCCGCGATGAGCAGGAACGCATCCGCGCCGGCCTCGAGGCGGTGACCGCCCGCAACGCGAACATCCAGACCATGAAGGTCGAAAGCGACCGCGGTGCGATCCTCGGCGGCGGAGCGCACTGAGGGCAACAGCGGCGGAGGGACGATCAACCAGGCTGCTCGTGCCGCCCGTTCCACCGCTCGGCTCCCAGCCCCACGGAGCCGACACCGGGAGGAGATGTTTGTTCGGGCGGAATCGGCGCACCCGATGAACTAACACATCCTTTATACGACGAAGCGGAGACGCACCATGGGCATCATTGCTTGGATCATCATCGGGCTGCTCGCCGGCGCAATCGCCAAGGCCCTGATGCCGGGCAAGGACCCGGGCGGCATCATCATCACCATGCTCATCGGCATCGCCGGCGGTCTGCTCGGTGGTTGGCTCGGCAAGGTGATCTTCGGTGTCGACTCCATCGACGGGTTCTTCCACCTTTCCACCTGGATCGCCGCGGTCGTCGGCTCCCTGATCCTGCTCGCCATCTACCGTCTCGTCACCGGCAACCGGCACTCGCACCGTCACGCATGACCCGTTGAGGCGTACGCCTCCGGACACCTGGGCGGCTCCTTCCCCGGCAGAGGGGACGGAGCCGCCCTGACGTGTCGGGCCGCGCGTTCTGCGGTTCCCGCCCGTTCGGAAATGGGTTGGGCGGATCTCGATGCCGAGTTCGTGGTGTGACCGGACCAAGGGGTCTGGTCACGGAAGGAAGCAGCATGCTGCATGAGCTGATCATGCAGCGCGAAGCGATCCCCCTGACGAAGGTGCCGGGGACGACAGCAGGGGCCTGCCCGGCGAAGCCCGCCGGGCAGGCCCTGCCCTGAGGAGCGCTCAGCGCTTGAGCGTGAAGGTGAAGTCGTCGGAGATCTTGCCGCGCAGCCGGACTGCCGAGACGAGCTTCCCTTCCCCGATCAACCTCTCGGTTCCGGCACGTGAAAGACCGCATCCTTGTGCGATGAGCCGCACCGGCCGGACAGGAATCCGTGCCGCGAAGCGGACCGCGACCTCCGCCACCTCGCGGTCCCGATGGTCCGATCCGCCGGTGTCCAGACGCCAGGCGTTGTCCCAGTCGAGGGCGATGCGGTTGCGGCGCCGCACGGCCGGGTCCTGGAGCAACTCGGCTGCCAGGACGGGGTCGTTGCCGTGCAGCCGGTCCAGCAGCTCGGGTCGTACGGATCGCACACGCGTCCGCTCCAGGACGGTGAGCTTTGCCGTTGCCTCGCAAGAGGTACAGAGCGCGAGGAGCCAGGCGTCGATGAGTTTGTGGTTCGCGTTGACGCGGAACGCGCCGTCTGCCCGGAATCGCTCCGACGCGCACGCGTGGCAGCGGCGGATGACGAGCGGCAGGCAGGTGGGCGCGACCACCCAGGTATCGAGCACAGAAGTACACCGGTTCCAGTGAGAAGTCCGCAGCAAAAAGCAGCGCGGCGCGCAGGCGCGACGCGCGACACATCAGCGCTTGGGAGGTCTCACAGGGTGTACAACGGCACGTCCTTGCCCAGACGACTCGGTGCCCAGCACGGTAGTGGCGCACGGCCGCGCGTTCCACCGCTTTTCGAACGCCTCACGGCCCGGGGGAGCGGGCACTCCGGTCGGCGGGGTCAAGGTGGGACTCACCCCTCGTCACCGAGGCGGCCCGTCTCCGCCCTGGCCCGGGCCGCCGCCGCGGACCACATCGCCGCCGGGCTCCCCAGCAACGCCGTCAGTCCCGGCGCGTCCGCCACGGCCCTGTCGCTGCTGCGTGCTCGGCCAAGTGACGTCGGGTGGGGCAGCAGTCTGCCGGAAGAGCTCGGTGGGGACGGCGCCGGCAAGGGCCCGGTAGCCGGCGGGGTTGAGGTGAAGATGGTCGCCGACGTCGTAGGCGGGGGAGAGCCGGCGGGGATCCCG
Organism: Streptomyces sp. NPDC092370; assembly: GCF_044755265.1. NCBI lineage: Bacteria > Bacillati > Actinomycetota > Actinomycetes > Kitasatosporales > Streptomycetaceae > Streptomyces > Streptomyces sp. NPDC092370. Next base: position 203,956 of record NZ_JBIVQO010000011.1, read on the forward strand.
GGGATCGCGGACCGCCTGGTCGAAGTCGATGACGGCGTCGAATCGGCCGCTGGTGCGGATCCATGCGTTGACCGCCTGCCGGGAGGACTCGTGGAGCCCGGCAGGGTCGTCGTAGCCGTTCCCCCCGAAGGGGGTGAGCGTCGCTCCGTAGACGCGGATGCCCTGGGCGTGTGCTCGGGTGATGATCTGCTGGTAGGCGTTGACGAGGTCGGCCGTGACCTGCTTCGCCGACGACTTAGAGGTTCCGCCGGGGATGTCGTTGATCCCTTGGAAGACCAGGAGCCAGCTGACGCCGCTCTGGGCGAGGACGTCACGGTCCAGGCGGGCCAGCGCGTTGGGGCCCAAGCCGTCGTGGAGGACCCGGTTGCCTCCGGCCGCTTGGTTGAGGATGGCGATGTCGGAGGTGGCAGGCCGCGACTGGAGCCGGTCGAGGAGTTGGTCGGGCCACCGGTCGTTCATGTTGGTGGTGGATCCGCGTCCGTCGGTGAGCGAGTCACCCAGCAGCACGGCCGCGGCGGTGGTGCGGGTGGACCATGCCTCGACACCGCTGAGGAAGTACCAGTGATCGACCGGGGTGGCGCCGGGCAGGTCGCTGTCGCCGAGGTGGTCACCGGACAGCATGTAGGAGGTCGTTCTCGAGCCCGGGTGTGAGGTGATGGGGCTGGATGCCTGGCCGTCGGCCAGGTAGAGCGTGACGGTCAGATTGCTCCCCGGCCGGACCTCGAGGTCCAGCGGGTCGCTGACCGCCTGCGCGCCCTTCGGAATGTCGATGCCCGCACGCCCGCCGAACGTCACCGGACGCGTACTGCCGGGCACGACGGCGCTGACGCCCGCCTTGCCGTCCGCCGGTTGTGCCACCGAGGCGGCGGTGACGGGCAGGTCCGTACCTCCGAACGCGTTGGACAAACGTATCCGCGTGTACCGGCCGCCGACGGACACGCGCACCGTCTGGCGCAGTGTGGTGTCCGCGAAGACGCGGTTGCCTCGGGTGAAGGGAGCGGGCGGCATGTCGGAGGGCTCGGTCGGTTGGGGCATGGCGGTCCATGTGGTGACCCAGTGAGCGCCCTTCGTCGTCGGGGTGGGGTAGCCGGACGGGTGGGTCGCTTCGTCGTGCGCCGCACCCGCCGCCGCGGAGGCGAAGGGACCGACGGCCGCCACGGCCGGGGTGACGATGGCACGCACCAGAGCTGATCCTCGTTTCATGAACGACATACCTCCGTCTGTGGGCATGTGTCTCGAACCGGTCAGGCCGTCCGCACGCTCTCCGGGGGATCGAGGTGGCTGTGCTTCAGACCGCCTGTGTGGTGACGATCTTGTTGAGGACCAACCAGAAACTCGGCATGTGCCGCCCGGCGGTGTCGATGCGGTGCGTCGTGCCGGTGCGGTTGCCGTTGTCCGCGGTGCAGGGGCCCATGGGCCGTTCATGGTGGCGTCGCTGGAACCGGTGGCGGCGATGATGCCCGGCATCGTCGTCCATGCGAACTCCTCGTCGTCTTCGGCGTTTCACGACATCGTCACGCTGACCGGTCGGTCTCGACCGGGTTCCCGTCCGCCGGATGTTTCGGGAACCAGGCGAATCCTTGCAGGGAAGTGCGGTGGTGAAGGGAGACGCAGACGTTCACATAGGAAGATGGATGACACGTGTGCGAACTGCCTGGGGAATGTAGGGCTGCTTGCTCGTCGAGGTCAAGATGCCTGCGACGTGCGATGATGCAGAGGATGCGAGGCGGAGGGCGGGAGGGTCCGCGGGTCCGCGCCCGTGTGGAATTCCCTGGCGTCGGCGCATGCATACCGACCGCCTGCAGAAACATCGCGCTGCCGTGGTGAGCGGCCGCGGCGCGAGGTGACCCGGTGCGTGCGATCGGCTCGGGCCTTCGGCGGCCCTCAGGTGCTGAGAGCCTCGTGGAGGGTTTCGCGGCAGTCGAGGATGGTGTCGAGGCCGACGATGTGCATCGTGCGCTTCACGCTCCCGCCGGCTGCGGTCAGACGCAGCCAGCCGCCGGCTTCGCTCAGGATGCGGTGGGCGGTGATGAGGATGTTGATGCCGGTGGAGTCCATGAAGGTGACACCGCTCATGTCGACCACGACGCGAGGGCACGCGGCATCGGAGAAGAACAGAGCCTGCTGGAACCGGTTGCCGGTGTGGTGATCGATCTCTCCGGTGAGCGTCAGGACGCGGATGCCTTCCATGGTGGTGGAGACGGCCGACAGCCGGCCCGGCCGCTCAGCTGGTTCGGGGTTCGTCATATCTCCCTCAGCCATGTCGGTGATACTGGCAGACCGGAAATGTGTACCGGGTACTGCCTGCATCGTAGGGCCAACACCGCCGGGGGCCGGAGCCGACGACGGGCGCAGCGGAGCGTCGACCGCGCTCGCCCGGGTACGCGGAGCGTGTGTACGGGGAGCGAAGGCAGCGATGAGGGAACCCGAGCCCTCGGGCCGTGAGGACGCGGCCCCGGCCGGGCGTGCTTGGCAGACCAGCGTGGCTCTGCACGGGGCCGGTACCGATATCGCTCAGGCGCGTCACCTGGCCGCGGACTTCCTGGCCAGGGGGCAGGCCGAACGAGGGCTGAGGGTCTCCCGGCGCGGCTTGGATCTCACGCAGCTCGTGGTCAGCGAGCTGGTGACCAATGTCTGCAAGTACGCGCCGGGCCCGGCACTGATGAACCTGCGCATCGATGGTGATGTGGTCGAGGTGACCGTGTGGGACTCCGACCCGGTACTGCCGGTGGCCCGGGGTGCCGACGCCGACCGGGTGGGCCGGCACGGCCTGGAGATCGTGATGGCTGTCGCACAGGGCTTCGAAGCGCGGCTGGAACGATGCGGCAAGAGCGTCACCGCCCGCATCGCCCTGACGGACGACCCTGCCGGCACGCACCAGGGCGACCCGCACTAGAACCGCCTCATCCGGGGACGCCCGTCCGGCGGCATCCGCGAGCCCGGGCCCCATCCCGCTGCCGGACGGGCGGCAGCGGCGGGTTTCCGCGGTCGGGGATGCGGTGCCCAGGAGTGTGGCCGTGTCCGTCCCCGTCAGTGACAGTCGGTCCGAAACGGCTCCCGCCCTGCGCCCGGGTTGCCGGTTCCGGCCTGTGGCCCAGGGCATGCTGGTTGCCGTGACAGGGGTACGGCACTCGCGCGTGCCGCGACGACCGACCAGGGACGCACGACCGGCGGCCCGGGGCAGGTAAGGGGCAACAGGTGACGGACCACGGGCGAGCGGACCAGCCCTCCGGCACGGAGGCCGGTGTACTGGCGGACCGTCTGAAGGAGCGCATCTACGCGACCATCACGATGATCGCCGTGGTGGTCGGTCTGTCGCTCGGTGACGTGGGTTCCCTCGGTGCGGTCGCCACGGTTGTGACGACCGCACTGGGTCTGTGGCTCGCGGCGCTCGTCGCCGATCAGCAGGCGCACCGCACCGTCCACGGCCACCTCGCCAGCGGCCATGAGCTTCGCCGCATGCTGTATGTCAGCAGCCCACTGCTCTCCTGCGCCGCGGGCCCGGCCGTGCTGATCGCCCTGGCGGTGCTGGACGTCCTGTCCTTGGACGCAGCCTTGCTGGCGGCGGCGGGAGTCGGCGTCGTCTCGCTCTTCCTGTGGGGATGTCTGGGCGGGCTGCGCATGGGAGGCGGCGCCCTGGCGGCGGTGGCGGCCGGCCTCGTGGACGCGGCGATCGGTGTGGCGGTCGCCCTCGTGAAGGCGGCTGCCGGGCACTGAGCAGGCGCGGCTGGGACCGCAGGGGACCCGCTGCGGCTGACCGGCTCTCAGGATGCGTCGTCGTAGCGGGTGGCCATCGCGGCGGCGCGGTCGCACAGCACGGTTCGCAGCGACGCCGGGGCCAGGGCCTCCGCGTCCGTGCCCAGCCGCCACAGCGCCCACCCGGCGTGGCGTAGATCCTGGAACGTCACTTCGAGCCGCAACCAGCCGTCTGGGCCGGGTTCCGTCACGCGGACGGTCACCACGCTGCTGAGCAAGTCCTCGCGCCGCTTGGGATGCACCCGACCGTGCGGGGCACCTCGTCTGTGACCGGCCGAGGGTGCCCGCGGTCAGCCGGCCGCACTGACGCAGCGGCACCCGGCGAGACCAGCCGATCGGCGCACATGCGGGAACCGTATCGACGTACATGACGAAGGGTGTCGTGCTTCGTTGGAAGGCTGCTGTGCACCGACGTCGACGACGACGGCGCTCCGAAGGTGTGAGAGATGCCTGGTCGGCCCATGACGCAGGGCACCGACCGAGTTCGTGGCCGACGCGGCGGCAGCTACCGGGGTGAGCTGCCGCGCTCGGCGTCAGTGGTCAGTGGTCCGCGTCGTCGGTCTGCGCCTGCGTCTCGGGAGCAAGGGTCGGCTCGGATGCCGGCGCACTGTAGAAGACCGACCTGCCCTGCTTGGTGCGTTCGGCCTGGCTCTTGGCTACGAGTCCCTCGAGCGTGACGCGTACGACCTTGGCGGCGATGTCGCGCTTGGGGTGTGCCTTGCTGAGCGCTGTGGAGATCTCCGCGGCGGATCGGGGCTCCTTCTGGTCGGCGAGGTGTCGCCGAATGAGCTCCACGAGGGTGGGCTGGGCCGCCTTCGCGGTGCCCGTCTTCGCGGTGCCCGTCTTGGCGGTGCCCGTCTTCACCGTGGTCGCCTTCGCAGTTCCCGCCCCTTCGGCCGAGGGCTTCTTGGCGGCGGCGCTCTTGCTCGGGGCGGCGGTGGAGGTACGCGCCTTGGCCTTCCCGCCGGATGCGGCACCGGCCTTCTTCCGCCGTGGAGAAGGAACCTCGGCCCTCTGGGGCTCGGCGGCACGCTCGGCCTGGGTCCCTGCGATACCGAGTGCCTTCTGCACGTTCACCAGTACGGTGTGGTCGCGTTGCAGAGCGGCGAGCTGCTCCTGCAGCGCGGCGATCTCCGCACTGATGCGTTCCTGTTCCTTGACGTTCGTCTCAAGGTCGCCGGTCACCTGGTTGATGTACTGCGATGCCAGTTCGGTGGCGGGAATTGTTGTCTCGGGCATGGTGGTGAACCTTTCCTGGGCTGTAGCCGTGCCGCGATGACGTCTGCTCTCGGGCAGGAGTCTCGTCGGCCGGCAGCGACGCCGCATGTGCCGCAAGATGCCTTGGTGTAGTGATGGTACGGACAAGGGGGGCCGGTTGTTCCCGTCGAGCGATGTTCTTTGCCCGGCACGATCCTCGGTGCTGTCTGTGCGGTGCCCAACGGGTCGGCTGTCAACGGAAGTTGTCTCATGCGATCGAGGCGACAGGTGCCCGAAGATTTCAAGCGACCAATGCGCACCGCGAAAAGGGTGGTGAGACAACCTGACGATCACCGGTCATCACCCCTGCTCCTCTACCCGATCCACAGAGACCGGCGCCAGAGTCTGGTTCATGTGGTGCTCGGCGATTCCCCGCCAGAAGGCCCGGTCGGGGAAGCCGCCCTCAAGCAGCCGGAGCGGCGCGGCCGTCAACGACAGCCGCCGGACCTACTGTCGAATCCGCTATCGAGGAGGACTGCTGATGCGCAGCGTGACCTATTCCATGAGCGTTTCACTGGACGGCTACATCGTCGGGCCGGACGGCGACTTCAACTGGACGATCCCGGACGACGACGTCTTCCGCTTCTGGATCGACGAGATCCGGGACGTCGGCGTCCACCTGTTGGGACGACGGCTGTACGAGACGATGCTGTACTGGGAGACCGCCGATCAGGACCCTTCCCTCGACGACTCCAAGCTCGAGTGGGCCGCGCTCTGGAAGCCGCTCCCGAAGGTGGTGTTCTCCACCACGTTGTCGGCGGTGCAGGGCCATGCCCGTCTGGCTTCCGGCGCTCTGGCGGAGGAGATCGAGCGGTTGCGGGCCGAACCGGGGGAGGGCGACATCGCGATCGGCGGCGCGACCCTCGCCGCCGAGGCGGCCGCACTGGATCTGATCGACGAGTACCGGACCATCATCTACCCGGTGTTGGTGGGCGGTGGCATTCCGTTCTTCCCCCGGCACGAGCGCCGGGTGGATCTCGAACTCGCCGAGACCCGCACCTTCAGTTCGAAGGTTGTCCACCTCCGTTACCGCGTGGTGCGGTAGGACGTCCTGGGACGCCGGCCTGCGTCGTCGGCTGATGCCGTACCGAGGGTGCCGGCCTGGCCCCCGTTCGGCCTATGCGTTCTTGGCGCGTTGCGGCCGTGACCTGTAGCAGTACCGGCATGAATCACAGATCAGTCAGGCGACTCGGGGTTGTCGCCGGTGTGCTGGCGCTCCTCCTGGGTTGTGCCGGATCAGGAAACGCCGCGGCGTACGGATCGGCTCGTCCGGCTGTGTCCGCACGGGACACATACAGCGGCCAGGCCACGTACTACGACGTCGGCCTCGGGGCCTGCGGCACTTTCCACCAGGACACCGACTTCGTCGCGGCCCTCAACACGGCGCAGTACAACCCGGGCCTGTGCGGCAGCAAGATCCGGGTGACTGGTCCGGGCGGCCGGGTGGACGTCACCGTCGCGGACCGCTGTCCGGGCTGTGGGCATGGCGACCTCGATCTGTCACCGGCAGCGTTCCAGGAGATCGCTCCCCTCAGCGCGGGGAGGGTCGCCGTGACGTGGACCTTCCTCTGACGGCCGACAGGTGGCCGGCGCGGGTTCCTTCACCGTCATGGGGCCGCCGTAGACGATCGTGCACCGGCTCTCAGGGACGGTAGCCGACGTCGTGCCGGAACCGGCGCCGCCGTCGGCCGGTATGCACCCACGCCACCGGTGCGCACACCATCCGTGCGGCATGCGTGGCGGATCAGGGGGTACTGGCACGGCAAGCGGGAGTGAGGGCGAGGCCAGTGGCATGTGCTGTTGATGGTGACGGATGTACAACTCCGGAAGGGCATCTGACGCGTGTCGGCATCGCCCTGGGCGGTGACGACGGCTGCATCGCGGACGCCCGCCAGCATGCCGTCGCCTTCCTGGACCAAGCCGGTGACGACTACGGCCTGTTGGTGCCGGCGCGCGCGATGGATCTCACCCAACTGGTGGTCAGCGAACTGGTCACCAACTCCTGCAAGTACGCCTCCGGCCCCGTCCTTGTGGAGTTCGGTCTCACCGTGCGTGCGGTGGAGGTCGTCGTGCGGGACAGCGACCCCACGGTGCCTGCGGCCCGGGCCGCGGACCCCGGCCGGATCGGCGGCCACGGGCTGGAGATCGTCGAAGCGGTGACCGAAGGCCTGTCCATCGATCGGGAGGCGGTCGGCAAGCGCATCACGGCCCGCATCGCTCTGGCCGAACCCGAGGCCGTCTTCTCCGGAGGCTCGCCGCTGTAGAGGGCCACGCCCCTCGAAGGTCTTGCCCAGGCCGAATGACGGCGCTTCAACGACGACCTTCTGCCGTCGTCGCTTCCCCTTCCCTCCGGGACTGTGGCTGCGGCGAGAGCGGTGCCCGGAGGCGGCATGACCCTCCAGGACGGCGGCGAAGGAGCTCGTCCGTTCGCGCTCGTCACGGGTCGCGCCGCCTGCGGCCACGGCGAAGCGGGGTTACCGCCAGTGACGCATGAGCAGCGCCGGAGCATGACGCGTGAGCCAGGCGCCGGCCAGACCGATCGCCGCGCCGGCGGCGACGTCGGTGGGATAGTGGGCCCCCGACTGCACCCGCTCCACGGCCACCATGGCGGCCGGAACAGCGCACAGCGCGCCCGCGACCGGCCAGATGGGGACGACGGCGGCGGTGAAGGCGACTGCGGCCGCGGTGTGCCCGGAGGGGAACGAGGAGGAGTCGGGGCGGTCGGCGACCTCGTCGTGCGGGATCCACTCCGCGGGCGGCCTGGGGCGGTCGGCGAGCTGCTTGCACAGGCCGTTCGACGCCAGCTGTGCCACGGCCATGGCCCCCAGTCCGGCTGCCGCTGCCTTGCGTCCCCGCCATCCGCCCAGCCAGGCCATGGCCGCGGCGGCCCCGCACCAGAGCTTCGTGTTCTCCGCGCACTCTTCCACCGCGGACAGCGCCTTGGCGACTCTCGGCGGGGTACGGGAAGCCGCTTGCTGTGTCAGAACGCGATCAGCCTCGAACAAACTTGTCAGTGACGTCATGAACTGCGGTTATCCCGAACGCTGCGAGGTAAAGCAACCAGACCTTCCGAATCTGTCCGGCATCCGCTGGGCGACGGTCATGGCTCGTCCAGTCGGCGCAGGTCCTTCGCGGTCCACTTCCTGGTGTCGCGCGGCTGGGTGTAGGGCTCCTCGTCCGGGCGCAGACCCCCGGCGATCGCCCGCTGCCGGACGATCTCCGCGTCGAATTCCAGGCCGAGAAGAATCGCCAGATTGCTGATCCACAGCCAGACGAGAAAGACGATGACACCGGCCATGGTGCCGTACGTCCTGTTGTACGAGGCGAAGTTGGCGACGTAGAAAGCGAAGGCACCGGACGCGATCATCCAGATGACCAGGGCGAGGAAGCTGCCCGGCGTGATCCACCTGAACCCCTTCACCCTGGCGTTCGGGCTGGCCCAGTACAACAGCGCGATCATGATCGTGACCAGGACCACCAGGACGGGCCACTTGGCGATCGACCACGCCGTCAGCGCGGTGTCGCCGATTCCGAGGGCCCTGCCGGCCTGGCGGGCCAGGGCGCCGGTGAAGACGACGATCAGGGCGCTGACGACGGCGAGCACCATCAGCACGACCGTCAGCCCGACCCGGACAGGAAGGATCTTCCACACCGGGCGGCCCTCCGGCATGTCGTAGACACGGTTGGCCGCGCGGATGAAGGCGGCCACGTATCCGGAAGCCGACCACACCGCCAGGACGATGCCGACGATGGCCATGATCGACCCGATACCCGCGTTGCTCTGCAACTGGGTGACGGCCCCGGTGATGATGTCGCGCGCGGAGCCGGGAGTGAACTGCTTGAGATTGTCCAGCACCGCGTCCGTGGCGGATTTTCCGGTGAGTCCGAGCAGCGACATCAGCACCAGCAGCGCGGGGAACAGCGACAACAGGCCGTAGTAGGTCAGCGCCGCAGCCCGGTCGGACAGCTCGTCGTCCTTGAACTCACGCAGGCCGCCTTTCAGCACCGCCGCCCACGCCCTCTTCGGCAGCTTCGTCGGCTTGTCCGGTGCGCGCCGCTCCACCGCGGGGCCGGGGCCCACTTCCTCGGGCGGCGGGATCTCACGTTCGGGTGCGTCGTCGCTGCCGTGGTGCTCTTTCCGCCTGGGAAGATGCGGCTTCATGTCGGCCGAGTACCCGCGGGCGGCGGCTCAATCGGGTGCCGGGGCAGCTGGGGACGTAGGACACACGCTTTCAGGACACACCTCGTCCCCGGGACCGGGCGCCTCGGGGCGGGCAGCCCTGTGGCTGCGTCAGGCTGCCTCGCCGCGTCGTGCGGAATGCCTGGCCGGACTCCGCTCGCTACGGGACGGGCCGGCGCTGTGGACCAGTCGAAGGTGACGCTTACGCGCGTGACGGGCCGCCGTCGGGCGGGCCGACAGGCGGTCCTCGACACGATCCATGACATACAGCAGCACACCCAGAGCCGGCAGCAGCAGCACGGCGACAGTGATCACAGCCCAGTTCCCTCCGGTCGGTGACACCCGGGTTCCCCGCCCAGGCTCCGTCGGCTGCGGACAAACGTGAAGGTGTGGTGACCGCATGGTGCAGGTGGCGCGTGGCCCCGGGGCTCTGTGTGCCGCCCGCGCATGGAACGCGGTGGCGGAAGCATCCGAAGGGGCATGGAGTGCGCGATCTACCGAGAGCAGACGGGCGAGTGCGAAACGATCGAGTGCCGGCCGGAGGGCGAAGGTTGCCAGGTCGTCCTCGACCGCCTGGCCGTGCTGAAGCCGGACGAGTTCGCCTGGATCAGGATGGACGAACCTGACCAGGACGAGCTGCAGCGGCTGGGCGAGTACCTGGGACTGCATCCCCTGGCGATCGAGGATGCCGTCCAAGCGCACCAGCGACCCAAACAGGAGCGCTACGGTGACGTACTGGCGGTCGCCGTGAGGACACTGTGGTTCGTCGAGCAGACCGCAGACGTGGAAACCGGCGAGGTGATGATCTTCCTCGGGCCGTCCTTCGCCCTGACCGTCCGGCACGGTGCGGCCGACCCCACGGTGGAGGCTGCCGACCGGCTGGCAGACGCCCCCCGGATGGCAGGACTCGGACCGGTGAGTGTCCTGCACGCGGTCACCGACGTGATCGTCGACGCCTACGCGCAGGCAGCGGCACAGGTCCGCTCGGACCTCACCGACCTGGAACGGTGCGTGTTCTCGCCGGCCCGCGACGACCTGACGGAGCAGATCTACTCACTCAAGCGGGAGGTCGTGGAGTTCCGCGACGCCGTCCGGCCCCTGGTGCCGGTGGTGCACGACTTCACCACACCGCGGGACGCCTGGCCGCGGCAGATGGTGCCGTACTTCCGCGACGTCGCGGACCACCTCACCCGCACCGACACCGAAGTTCGCGCCCTGGACGACCTGCTCGGCTCCGTCCTGGACGCCCACCTGGCGAAGGTGAGCACCTGGCAGAACGACGACATGCGCCGCATCAGCGCGTGGGCGGCCATCCTGGCCGTCCCCACTCTGGTCGCAGGAATCTACGGCATGAACTTCGCCGACATGCCTGAGCTGAACTGGCGCTACGGCTATCCGTGCGCGCTGGCCGTGATGGCCCTCGGGGCCGGACTGCTGTACCGAGCCTTCCGCCGCAACGGCTGGCTGTGACAGGCCGCGCCCTCCAACAAGGCCCGAACATCCCGTTCGTGTCGACGTGTTGTCGAGGGGTGCCGGGGCCGTCCCGGCATTCCTCGGACAGCACAACCCTCTGGGCGTGCGGTGAGTCTTCTGACCGATCACGTCGTGATCGGAGCCATGAGGAGACCATCATCAACCCCATACGCAAGACCCTGACCGCCACCGCAGTCGTCGGTGCTGTCCTCGCGGGCGCGGCCGCCTGCGGAACGGTGGAGCAACTGTCCGCCGGCAAGAAGCTCGACCGGGCCTTCGACAAGCTGGGCAAGAAGAACACACTCTCCTTCGAGCTCGATCTGGACACCGATGTCGCGTCCCTGAAGGCGCTGGACGCCAAGTCCGACCCCGGGCCCGGGGAGGAGATCCCGGACGAGGTCGCCGAGCTGCTCAGCGACGCGAAGATCACGGTGACGGTGCAGTCGAAGAAGTCGCTCGACGAGTCCGGCGAGAAGGACCTGGTCGGCACGGCCATGAAGGTCAGCACCCCGGACGGCGACCTCGCCGAGTACCGGGTGATCGGCGACTCCGCCTACATCCGCGCCGACCTGGACGCCATGGGCAGGATGATGGGCAGCCCCGTGCCGGAGGCCGACGAGCTGCCCCCGGAGGCCGGGGCGCTGAAGGACGTCATCGAGGGCAAGTGGGTGACGTTCAGCACCAAGGAGATGGGCAAGGCCGTCGCCGAGGGCCAGCAGGCCGAGGGCGGCCCCGCGCCCGCGCCGTCCCTCGATGCCGCAACGCAGAAGAAGCTCGTGAAGGCGCTCCGTGAGGTCGTCGCCCGCGATGTGAAGTTCAAGACGGGCGGCGGCAGCGACGGCACCGAGCACATCACCGCCACGGCCCCCTTCCGCACGCTGATCACCGACCTGTTCGGCGAGATCCGCCCGCTGGCGAAGGACCTGCCGCCGGGCATGGGCCTGCCGACGGACAAGGATCTGAAGGACGTTCCCGACGCCAAGGTGACGGCCAACTTCACGCTCAAGAACGGCGAGCTGTCCCAAGTGGATGTGGACCTCGCCAAGTTGGCCGAGAGCGCCACGGTCAAGAAGCTGGGTCTGACCGTGCGGCTGCGTGCGGGCGCCAAGCCCACCGCTCCGGCCGGCGCCACGAAGCTCGACCTGAACGAGCTCATGAACGGCTTCTTCGGGGGGCCGGTGTTGAACGACGCCGAGTTCGGTGAGACCGGTCCCCGCGACGGGGACGTCCCGCTGGACGAGATCTGATCGAGCGGAGCGCGGGTTTCCGCTGCTCGCCCGAGGGGTGAGCACGGAGCGGACCCGTGAGCGAGGGCTCCTGCCAGGCCGACTGCCTGGCAGGAGCGTGGGAGGCACAGGGACTCCGCGGTGTCCGGTTGGACGCGGTGTGGTGAGCCGGCTCGGAGTGTCACCGTCCTGGCCGTGGCCGCAACGGCGGTGGGGAACCCGGCCCGGGGGGTTTCGCCGCGTGCCGGTGGCGCGAGGCTGTCGGACGCCGACGACAAGAGCGGCGGCTACGCCAAGGACGGCGGCACATGAGGCGGCGAGCGCGGACATCGCCCCGCGCTGCACGCTCAGCATGATGTGAGCGTGCCGGCACCGGTACGTCCCCAGGGTGTTGGCCCGCCACGCCGGGTCGGCGCGATCGGAGACGGAGGCGATGAGGGCCGGGTGGACCATGGTGGTAACCAGGCCGAGGAAGGCCGTGGACAGGGTGTCCGCGAGCAGGGGGCGCTCCTCCGGCAGGGCGAGCGCCGGCAGGAAGCCGACGGCCGGGACGAGCATGCCGTGGACGATCAAGGGCTTGTGGCCGATGCGGTCGGCGAGGTGACCGGTGGGGATCTGCCCGGGCCCTCACAGGATCGGGCAGAGACCCTGACGGGGCCGACGGCGGCGAACTCGAGACCGTGAGCCGGCCTGCGCCGCTTTGAAGCGCGTGGCGGACATGGTCAGGACGCGCCGGAAGTCAGCCGGCGGTGAGGTGAACGCCGGTAACGGAATTGGGTCAAGTTCCCGCAAAGAGAGTGAAGAAACCAGGGAGATCGGCCGTGTCTTCTTCGAATCGCCGGGCACGAGGAGTGACGGAGGTTGATAACTATGGTTCCCCTGCTTCTCGTTCTGCTTCTGGCCCTGATCCTGTTCGGCGCGGGATTCGCGCTGAAGGCACTGTGGTGGATCGCCGTCATCGTGCTGGTCGTCTGGCTGCTGGGCTTCGTGATGCGCAGCGCGGACACAGGTGGCCGCAAGGGTCGCTGGTATCGCTGGTAACCCACCACAGCGCTGTCGGCCGGTGGGCCCCGGGATCACCCGGGGCCCACCGGCATGTCTCGCCCCTCCTCATGGCAGCCGGCATGTGGCCAGGCACCCGATGGGTGACGCGAACGAGTGGGCGTGGCCGCCTCCGCCCGGCCGGCGTGTCGCCTTTCCGGTGAACTCGATCGCGTTCAAGCGGCCGGATCCCGGCGACGGGACGCAGGCGCCGGGCACGTCGTCCGGGACGTGGATCCCCTTACGGATACGCGGGCGTGCAGTCGTGGCTCCGGTACCAGGTGACGTGGTGCATCCGGGCCGGACCGGCGTTGCCCGCGCCGCGGCGCAGGCGGGTGAAGCCTGAGCCGCCGTCACTTTCGCGGGGCATGCATGAGGATCTCCGCCGTATCCGGCCGGGTCGGCGGCATCGATGCGCTGGAGGCGAGAGTGATGAACGAACGAGCCGGACGGACGGGCCCCCACACCATCAGCGTCCCGGTTCTCATCGTGGGCGGCTCCCTGGTCGGCCTGTCGACCTCGTTGTTCCTGGGACGGCTGGGAGTACCGCACATGCTGGTGGAGCGCCACGCAGGCACCTCCATCCACCCACGAGGCCGTGGCAACAACGTCCGCACGATGGAACTGTTCCGGGTGGCGGGTGTCGAGAAGGCGATCCAGGAGGCGGCCGCCACCCTGTCCGTCAACCACGGCATCCTGCAGACGCCCACCCTGGTCGGCGACGCGGGCGAGTGGCTGTTCAGGGACATCGACCCGGGTGGTGGCCTGGCCCGCTTCAGCCCGAGCGCCTGGTGCCTGTGCAGCCAGAACGACCTCGAACCGGTCCTGCTCGACCATGCCCGCGAGCACGGGGGCGACCTGCGGTTCTCCACCGAACTGATGTCGTTCGACAGCGACCCCACCGGTGTGACCGCGGTGGTCAAGAGCCGCGAGACGGGTGAGCACACCACCATCCGTGCGGACTACCTCGTCGCCGCGGACGGCCCGCGCAGTCCCGTGCGTGAGCAACTCGGCATCGGCCAGAGCGGGCCCGGCGACCTGTTCCACAACGTCAGCCTCACGTTCCGCTCCCGCCGTCTCGCCGAGGTCGTGGGCGACCGTCACTTCATCGTCTGCTACCTGACGAACCCGGAGGCCGACGGTGCCCTGCTCCCGGTGGACAACCGCGAGAACTGGGTCTTCCACGCCCCCTGGCACCCTGAGCACGGGCAGGCCTTGGAGGAATTCACGGACGAGCGGTGCGTGGAGCACATCCGCCGGGCGGTCGGGGTTCCCGACCTCGATGTGGAGATCACCGGCAGGGCCCCCTGGCACGCCGCTCAGCGGGTCGCCCGCAGCTATCGGTCGGGACGGGTGTTCCTGGCCGGTGACTCGGCTCATGAGATGTCCCCCACCGGGGCCTTCGGTTCCAACACCGGCATCCAGGACGCCCACAACCTCGCCTGGAAGCTGGCCGCGGTGCTCGACGGCTGGGCGGGGGAGGACCTGCTGGACACCTACGACGCCGAGCGCCGTCCCGTCGCCGAGGCCACCAGCGCGCGGGCCGCGGCCCGGTCCGCCGAGCACAGCCACCCCGGGTTCGCCGCGCCCCCCGCAGCGGGCGGCGGTGGCCCTCAGAAGGGCATCCTCAACGTCGCCCTCGGCTACCGCTACCCGCAGGGTGCCGTGGTCGGAGCCGACCCTGAGGTCCCGGTGGTGCCGGAGCGCCTCGACCTGACCGGCGGCCCCGGCAGCCGGGCCCCCCACCTGTGGGTACGCCGAGGGGACGAACGGATCTCGACGCTCGACCTCTACGAGCGGTCCCTCGTGCTGCTCAGTGACGCCACTGAGCCGAACGAGTGGCACGAGGCCGCCCTGCGCCTCGCCGACAAGCTGTCCCTCCCGCTCAGGTCGTACCGAGTGGGCACGGGAGCTCAGGCCGACCTGGTGCCGGAGGGCACCGCCGACTGGGCGGAGCACCACGGCACGGGGCCCGGGGGCGCCGTGCTCGTCCGGCCCGACGGGTTCGTCGTCTGGCGGTCGCAGGGGCCGGACACGGATGCCGAGACGGCGCTGCACGAGGTTCTGCGGACCTCGCTGGCAGTCGCCTGATCACCGAGAGATCTGACCGCGGCCGGGGTCGGCTGCGGTCAGATCGTGTTCCGGTCCGGGCGAGCCGACGGGCGGGATGTCGGCTGCCCCGACCGGGACAGAAGACCGGCGACGCCGTTTCCCCTGATCGGTGTACCACGAAACCACTGGGACGCGGACGGGTGGTCGTCACCTGTGCGGGGGAGTGCGGCCGACAGGCCGAGGAGTGCGCGGATCGCCTGCTCCGTCGGGGCACTTCTCGTCCCGGGCACCCCCGCCCCGTCACTCACCTACTTCGTCCGAGTCGCGCGTGTGCGGGGGCGGCAACAGGATCGAGGAACGCTGACGTCGCACCACTGCGACCGGCGCTCACTTTCCCCTTTGCGAAGGAGATGTGCGCAGGATGACCACCACGTCCGAACAGGTGGCAGGTTCGCGGGCGCGTCAGGCGTCGCACCATGTCTCCCAGTCCGTGTTCGACGGTTCCCGGCTCCGAGTCGTCCTCCTGGTCGACGTCCACGACGGAGCCCAGCAGGAGTTCCTCGAGGCCTACGAGCAGTTGTGCAATCAGGTCGCGTCCGTCCCCGGTCACGTCAGCGACCAGTTGTGCCAGTCGATCGAGAACCCCTCCCAGTGGCTCATCACCAGTGAGTGGGAGAGTGCCCCGCCGTTCCTCGCCTGGGTCAACAGCGAGGAACACGTGCGGATGGTGGAACCGCTGCACAGCTGCGTGCGCGACACCCGCTCGCTGCGCTTCCACGTCGTGCGCGAGACCGGCGGCCCGGCGACGGACGCCGGCCAGGCGGACCGCCGGCTCCAGACCGCCCCCAGGATCGGCGACGGTGTGATCCGGCACGCGCTCACGTTCACCGTCAAGCCGGGCAGCGAGGAGATCGTCGCCAAGATCCTCGCCGACTACGAGTCGCCCGAGCCGAAGGTCGACGACACCACCCGGCTGTGCCGCACCTCGCTGTTCATGCACGGCAACCGGGTGGTGCGGGCCGTCGAGGTCCGGGGCGACCTGCTGGCCGCGCTGCGTCACGTCGCCCGGCAACCCGAGGTGCGGGCCGTCGAGGAGGCCATCAACCCCCATCTCGAGCAGGACCGGGACCTCAACGACCCCGAGTCCGCCCGGGTCTTCTTCACCCGGGCCGCACTGCCGGCCGTCCACCATGTGACAGCGGGAGAGCAGAACCCGCAGGCCGAGCGGTACGCCCTGTACTACCCGGCGCGGCCGGAGCGCGGAATGCAGCTGGCCGAACTCCTGGCCCGTCGTGACGAGACGGCGGCGGACGACCCGAGCAGCCCGGTGCTGCGCAGCACGATCTTCCAGCGCGACGACGTCGTCGTCCGGCTGATCGACGTACGCGGCCGACTCCAGGACGCCGACCCCGGCCTCCTTCTCGGTCTGTCCGACTCGGCGCAGGTGGCCGAGCTGACGACGCTCCTGGAGGACGCCGCGGGCATGGACGGGCCCGTGCCGAAGGACGGCGGCTTCGACCGCCTCCTCGAACTGGCACGCATGGATCTCGTCACCGACCGCCGGTCGCCCGACGCCTGACTCGTCATCCGGCGGGAGAGGCGGTGTCTGCCTCTCCCGCGTCGGTGCAGCACCCCAACGGAGGAACGCGTGATCACATCTCGTCCCAACATCGTGAGTCTGAGCGACGTCGAGCCCAACCGCCGGCGAGGCGGAGACCTGCGCGCCATGCTCACTCCGGCCACGGCGGGCGCCACCAGTGGATTCATGGGCGTGGCCCTCATCGAACCCGGTGACCGCATCGGTGAGCACTACCACCCGTACTCCGAGGAGTTCGTGTACGTGGTGTGCGGGCAGCTCGAGGTGGACCTGGACGGGGAGCCGCATCCCCTCCAGCCCGAGCAGGGGCTGCTGATTCCCGTCAACATGCGCCACCGCTTCCGCAACGTCGGCAAGGTGGAGGCCCGGCTGGTCTTCCACCTCGGCCCCCTGGCCCCGAGTCCGCCGCTGGGCCACGTCGACACCGAGGGGACGGAAGCCGAGGCCGCGGTGGTGGGAGCGGAGGCGGCCGAGCGACGTCAGGTCCGGTCATGACGAGGCGGGTGGTGGTCACCGGCATAGGCGTCGTCGCTCCCGGCGGCATAGGGGTGCCGGCCTTCTGGGACCTGCTGTCGGCCGGGCGTACGGCGACCCGGGCCATCACGTTCTTCGACCCGTCCGGACTGCGCTCGCGGATCGCCGCCGAGTGCGACTTCGACGCCCTGGCCCACGGCCTGGATGTGCGGGACGTGGAACGCTGCGACCGCTACATCCAGTTCGCCCTCGTCGCGGGGGACGAAGCGGTGCGGGACGCAGGTCTCGACCTCGGCGCCGAGGACCCGTGGCGTGTCGGTGTCTCACTGGGCACCGCGGTCGGCGGCACGACCCGGCTGGAGAACGACTACGTTCTGGTCAGCCACGGCGGGCAGCGCTGGGACGTGGACCACCGGGAAGCGGGTCCGCACCTGCAGCGCGCCTTCACGCCCAGCACGCTCGCCTCCACCGTGGCGGAGCGGTTCGGAGCGCGTGGCCCGGTGCAGACCGTCTCCACGGGCTGCACATCCGGCCTCGACGCGGTCGGATACGCCTTCCACACCGTGGAGGAGGGCCGGGCCGACGTCTGCATCGCCGGCGCCTCGGACTCGCCGATCTCGCCGATCACCATGGCCTGCTTCGACGCGATCAAAGCCACCTCCTCGAACAACGACGACCCGGCGCACGCCTCGCGTCCCTTCGACGCCGACCGCGACGGATTCGTCATGGGCGAGGGCGGCGCCGTACTCGTCCTGGAAGAGCTGGAGCACGCCAGGGCCCGCGGCGCCCATGTGTACTGCGAGCTCGGCGGCTACGCAACGTTCGGCAACGCCTACCACATGACCGGCCTCACCAGCGAGGGTCTGGAAATGGCCCGTGCCATCGAGGACGCCCTCGACCACGCACGGCTCGACCCCACCGCGATCGACTACGTCAACGCGCACGGGTCGGGCACCAAGCAGAACGACCGACATGAGACGGCCGCGGTGAAACGGGTGCTGGGCCCGCACGCCTACGAGACGCCGATGAGTTCCATCAAGTCGATGGTGGGCCACTCCCTGGGCGCCATCGGAGCGATCGAACTGGTCGCCTGTGTGCTGGCCCTGACTCACCAGGTGGTCCCGCCGACCGCGAACTACCAGACACCCGACCCCGAGTGCGACCTGGACTACGTCCCGCGCGTCGCCCGCGAGCGCAAGCTCGACAGCGTGCTCTCGGTGGGCAGTGGATTCGGCGGCTTCCAGTCCGCGGTGGTCATGAACCGGCCGAGGGAGAAGACACGATGAGCGAACCTCGCCCAGGGCGCGCGGTCGTCACGGGAATCGGTGTGATCGCGCCCAACGGAGCCAGTACCGAGACGTTCTGGAAGTCCACCAGGGAAGGCATCAGCGTCCTGGACCGGGTCACGCGGGAAGGCTGTGATCATCTGCCGCTGCGGGTCGCGGGCCAGGTACGCGACTTCGACCCGTCGGCAGCGATCGAAGAGCGCTTCCTGGTCCAGACCGACCGGTTCACACACTTCGCGATGGGTGCGGCCGACCTCGCGCTGGACGATGCCCAGCTCCACCGGTCCGAGACCGACGGCGCTCCGTACTCCGTCGGAGTGGTCACCGCGGCCGGCTCCGGCGGCGGCGAGTTCGGGCAGCGTGAGCTCCAGCAGTTGTGGGGCAAGGGCAGCCGCTTCGTCGGGCCCTACCAGTCCATCGCCTGGTTCTACGCCGCCAGCACGGGCCAGATCTCCATCCGCCGCGGCTTCAAGGGTCCCTGCTCGGTCGTCGCCGCCGACGAGGCCGGCGGCCTGGACGCCCTCGCCCACGCGGCGCGCGCCGTACGGCGCGGCACCGATGTGATCGTGGCCGGGGCGACCGAGGCGCCGATCGCGCCCTACTCGGTCGTCTGCCAACTCGGCTACGAGGAACTCAGCACCCTCGACGACCCGGCCCGCGCCTACCGCCCGTTCACGTCCGCGGCCTGCGGGTTCGTGCCCGCGGAGGGCGGAGCCATGGTCGTGGTGGAGGCGGAGAGCATGGCCCGGGAACGGGGCGCGCGGGTGCGGGCCCACCTGGCCGGGCACGCGGCGACCTTCACGGGTGCCTCCCGCTGGGAGGAGTCCGGGGAAGGGCTCGCCCAGGCCGTCCGGGGAGCTCTCGCGGAGGCCGACTGCGCCCCCGAGGAGATCGACGTGGTCTTCGCCGACGCCCTCGGCGTGCCGGAGGCGGACCGCGCCGAGGCCCTGGCCATCGCCGACGCTCTCGGGGCCCATGGCACCCGTGTGCCCGTCACGGCGCCGAAGACCGGGATCGGCCGGGGCTACTGCGCGGCGCCGCTGATGGACACCGCGGCGGCGGTGCTGTCGATGGAGCACGGACTGATCCCGCCCACCCCCAACGTCTTCGACATCTGCCACGACCTCGACCTCGTGACCGGCCGGGCCCGTACCGCCGAGGTACGCACGGCGCTGGTGCTGAGCCGCGGACTCATGGGGTCGAACTCGGCGCTGGTGCTGCGGCACGGCGCCACCGACGCCTCGCGGTGAGGTGCCGCGGAACAACAGAGGAAGGGAATGGCATGACGGACCGCATCACTGTGGAAGAGCTGGCCGAACTCATGAAGAAGTGCGCCGGTGCCAACGTCACCGCGGAGGAACTCCGCCGCGACGGGTCGGCCTTCGAGTCCATGGGCGTCGACTCACTGGGCCTGCTGGGCATCGTGGGCGAGCTGGAGAACCGGTACGGCACGCCGATGCCCACCGACGCCGAACGCTCCAAGACACCCCGGCAGTTCCTCGACCTCGTCAACAGTGCCCTTATGGCAGGAGCATGAGATGGCTGGACACACACAGAACGAGATCACCATCGCGGCACCCGTGGACCTGGTCTGGGACGTGACCAACGACCTGGAGAACTGGCCGCAGCTGTTCAGCGAGTACGCCTCCGTCGAGATCCTCTCCCGGGAGGGCCGCAGGACGACCTTCCGGCTGACGATGCACCCGGACGAGAACGGCACCGTGTGGAGCTGGATCTCCGAGCGTGAGCCGGACCGCGAGACCCTCACCGTCAAGGCCCGCCGGGTCGAGACAGGCCCCTTCGCCCACATGGACATCCACTGGCGGTACGAGGAGGTACCGGCCGGCACGCGCATGGTCTGGACGCAGGACTTCGCGATGAAGCCGGATGCGCCGGTCGACGACGAGTGGATGACGGACAACATCAACCGGAACTCGAAGGTGCAGATGGGCCTGATCCGCGACCGCATCGAGAAGATCGCCGCCGAGCGCGGTGCGAGCCCCGGTCTGACCGACTGAGCCGGACGGAGGACAGACCCATGCACCAGGCTCTGATCGTCGCCCGGATGGCACCGGGATCGGCGCCCGACATCGCCAAGGTGTTCGAGGAGTCCGACCGCGGGGAGCTGCCGCACCTCGTCGGCGTGACCCGGCGCAGTCTCTTCCAGTTCGGCGATGTGTACCTGCACCTGATCGAGTCCGAGCGCGAGCCCGGGCCCGCCATCGCCAGGATCACCGGACATCCCGAGTTCCGGGACGTCAGCGAGCGGCTGTCCGCGTACGTCAGCGCGTACGACCCCGACACCTGGCGTTCCCCGAAGGACGCCATGGCGCAGCGCTTCTACCTGTGGGAGCGCGAGCCGGCCGGCTGAGCAACGCCGGCACTCGACGGCCGCCGGGTCCGCAGCGTCGCGGACCCGGCGGCCGTCGTTCGGTCTGCATGGCGAGTCCCGGGATCACCGGGCCCGCGGGGCGCGGTCGGGTCAGCCGGGGATGTGGCAGTCGAACGCGTGCAGGTAGGGGTTGACCGGGCTGATGTCGTCGATGACCAGGCCCGCCTCGGTGAGCCGGTCCACCATGCTCTGGGTGGTGTGCTTCGCCCCGCCGACGTTGAGGAGCAGCAGCAGGTCCATCGCGGTGCTGAACCGCATCGACGGCGAGTCGTCGACGAGGTTCTCGATGACCACCACCCGCGTCCCGGGGCCGCCGGCCTCGCGGACGTTGCGCAGGGTGCGGGCCGTGCTCTCGTCGTCCCACTCCAGGATGTTCTTGATGACGTAGACGTCGGCCTTCACCGGGACGGCCGTCCGGACGTCGCCGGGGACCACGTGCGCTCGGTCCGCGAGGTCGCCGCCCGCGCGCAGTCTCGGCACGGCGTTCTCCACCACCCGGGGGAGATCGAGCAGCGTCCCGTGCATGCCGGGGTACTTGTCCAGCAGACTCGCCACCACGTGCCCCTGACCGCCGCCGATGTCGGCGACCGACGCACACCCCGTGAGGTCGAGGAACTCCGCGACGTCGCGAGCCGACTGCACGCTGGAGGTCGTCATGGCGCGGTTGAAGACGTCGGCCGACTCCGGGGCGTCCTCGTTCAGATAGGGGAAGAACTCCTTGCCGTACAGGTCCTCCACCACGTTGCGGCCGGTGCGCACCGCCTCGTCCAGCTTCGGCCAGACGTCCCAGGTCCACGGCTCGGTGCACCACAGCGAGATGGCGCGCAGGCTGTTGGGGTGGTCCTCGCGCAGCAGCCGGGAGACCTCGGTGTGCGCGAACGTCCCGTCCGGGCATTCGGCGAAGACGCCGTAACTGGACAAGGCCCGCAGGAGCCGTCGCAACGGGCCGGCTTCGGTCTTCACCGTGGCCGCGATGTCCTCCACGGACATGGGGCTGTCACCGAGAGCGTCGGCGACGCCCAGCCGGGCGGCCGCGCGGAGGGCGGCGGCACATGCCGCCCCGAAAGCGAGCTCCCGCAGCCGCATGGACGGCGGAGGAGCGGGCTGAGTGGTCGTCATGTGCCGCCTTTCTACTTGCATTCCACGTGGGTCATGTGAAGCACGAGGGTTTCCGTACGGTCGTGGGAGCCCTCAGGTTCGCGAAGCTCGGCGGTGGGTGTTCAGCACAGGCCGGCGGGCTTGGACGACAGGCAGGAGTTCCCTTGGAACGTGTTGTCCTTGCCGGGGTCGGTGTTGACCAGGTCCGCCGGGGAGTTGCCCAGCAGCAGGTTGTCGCTGATCCAATTCCGCTCGCTGGTCGTGCCGACGAAGCTCTTGAACACGACGACGCCGCCCGACAGCGGGGACGTGCCGACGTTGTCGCGGATCATGTTGTGGGTGATCAGGTTGTCCTCGGTGCCCGTCAGGACGATGCCCGATCCCTGCAGGGCGTCCAGCCGGGCGGTCTTCGGGCAGGACTTGTTGTTGCGCTCGATGCGGTTCTCGCGCACGGTCACGAGGCCGGCCTTCGGCTTGTTCTCGTCGCCGACGACGAAGACCCCCGCGCAGTTGCCGGTGAGGTGGTTGTCCGCGACGGTCAGGTTGCGCAGCCGGCGGACGGTGACGCCGATCCGGTTGCCCTCCAGCCGGTTGCGCTCCACCACCGTGCCCCGGGTGTCCGTGGCGCCCTCCTCTTCCGTCACCGTGTTGGCGAGGAAGAGGCCGGCGTCGCCGTTGTCCTGGGCGGTGTTGCCGCGGAACACACCACGGGCCGAGCGCTCCGAGGCGATGCCCCACACCCCGTTCTTGACCGCGGTGACGTTCCGCACGGTCAGCCTGTCAGCCGCATGGGCCTGCACGCCGGTCTTGCGGAAGCCGGTCACCGTCAGGGAAGCGATGGTGACGCCGTCGACGGTGTGGTCCTTCGTGCCCGTGACGCAGATGCCGTTCCCGGCCGCGGCGCAGCTGTCGGCGGCCTCCCGGGCGTCCGATCCGCTGCGGGCGGCGCTTGTGCCCGCCTCGGGCTGGAGCACCGTGCCGTGGCCCATGCCGCGCAGGGTGAGTCCGGGCGTGGTCACGGTGACGCTTCCGCGGTGGGTGCCGTACGCCAGCAGCACGGTGTCCCCCGGCCGGGCGGCGTCCACCGCCTTCTGGATCGATTCCCCGGGTCTCACCAGGTGGAGCGTGTGGGCGGCGGTCGACGGAACGGCACCGAGGCCCGTCCCGAGCAGCGCAGCCGCGCACGACAGGTATGCGATATGGCATTTGTTCATACCGGGCAGATTATGTCCGTTGAGGGCGTTAGCCAGTGATATGGGCCATCCGGCGGCGTGGCCTTACGGGGACGTACCGGGCCGGGCCGTGTGGTCGGGGTGTCCACCGGTGCGCCGCTCTTCCTTCAGCTCGGCCTCGTACAGGTGGTCCTTCCCGTCGGCCAGTTCCTGACGTGCTTCCCTTTCCGTGGCCTTGAACGGCTCGTAGTAGGTGTCGTTGTAGGCCTCGATGATCTGGAACGTCCAGTGCCCGGGAATGACATTGCGGCCCAGGATGTCGTGCCGGACCCGTTCCGCCCATCCGGGGTGTCCGGCCGCGTGCAGAAGGTCCACCGCGCGGTCCAGCTCGAAGTCGGCCCCGCCTGTGAGTTGGTGAAAGGCGTAGAGGTGGCCTCGCGCGCGCTCGGTCGTCTCCAGGGCCTTGGACAGGGCACCCAGGGCTCGCACGGTGGTGTCGGTCATGCCGGGCGGGCGGCGGTGGGCTGCGTCGGGTCTCTCGTGGTGATCGCTCATGCAGGACTGAATGCCCTGCCGGCGGCTGCTCGCATCACCCGCATTCGGGCGATGCCGTCTCCGCGCCCCGGACACCGGCTGCCCCATGGGTGCATCCGGCGTACGGGGCGGCCTCGAACGGTGGGTGAGGGTTCGGGACGACGTCCCGTTCGAGTGCCTGCCGACGCGAGGGATACGGGGAGGCGGCGCACTCCCGGGCCCCCGCGCGGCGGCGCGGAGGGCCCGGTCCGCGACGCGCCACGGCAGGCACCGTCGACGCCCGGCGCCCTCGCTCCAGCGACGCTGCCCGCGCAGAACCGCCCGCGACGTCAGCTGTTCGGTGGCGTAACCGCGGATGACCGTTGACGAAGCGCGTCATGTCCCGCGGAGTGGAGACGATCCCGCCCGAGGCCCACACGCCGGACGCGCCGGGCGCCTCACTGACGTCCTCCGGCGGCACGGGCGGCTCGACAGCGTAAGCGCGCATGTACGGTTCCGGGATCTCGTAGCCCAGGGGGAGGCTCGTGTCGCGCAGGCCGAGCCGCCGCCAGACGATCCGGCGCAGGCGTTCCCCGTACGGCCACTGGGCCGCGGCCTCCGCCGTCAACGCTACGGCGACGGTGCCGGAGTACCTGTCCTGCGACCCGGGGCGGAAACGCAGTGGTTCGTCCGCGACGATCACCCCCGGTGGCCCTCCGGGCGTGGCGACGCACTCATCGAGCTGCCGTTGCAGGGGCGTCTTCACCGTTGCCGCCGGAGCTGGCGGCAACGGCGCCCGCGGTCAGGGCGAAGGAGCAGCCCGCCGAGGCAGGAGGCGCCGAGCAGGGCCGGCAGGGACAGCCGCGGGAGGCGGGACGAGGACGGCACCCCCGGTACGGATACGGGCGCCCGGGCCGGCGAGGAGCATCACGGCATGAGGGTCCCGGAAGGCTCGCAGGACAGGAGCTTGCTCAGCATCGGCCGGGACCGAGCTCACGCGCTCGGCGAGCTCGCCCTGTCCGGCCTCGCGACCGCTCTCGTCGGGCAGGCCCTTGAATCTCTCACCGATGCTGGGGCCCGCTCCCGGCGCTCAGAAGGCATACCGCACGCGCAGCCACGGCGCGTGGCGGTCGATCAGGGTGCGCAGGGTCCGCACCGCCTCGCCCTTGACCGTGTCGCGGTAGCGGAGGTTCAGGGCTCCGTTCTCGGAGCGCTTGGCCTGCTGGAGTTCCGGCCGCCACAGGACCTCCTCGGCGCGGGGATGCCAGCCGAGGTTGACCTCGTGCAGCTCCCGGTTGTGGGTGAGCATGATCACCTCGGCGGCGGCCTGCCGCTTCACCCGCTCGGGCAGGACGTCGTCGAGGTGGACGAGCAGCTCGGCCCAGGCCTCTTGCCAGCCGGGGCGGACGACCACGGGGGAGAGGTTGAAGTGAACCTCGTACCCCGCGTCCAGGAAGTCCGCCGCGGCACCGATACGCTCCGCGACCGGCGAGGTGCGCACGTCGAGCAGCCGGGCGTCGTCCGGCGGCATCAGCGAGAAGCGGATGCGGGTGCGGCCCCGCGGGTCGAGGGCCAGCAGGTCGGGATTGACGAACTTGGTGGCGAAGGACGCCTTGGCCGTGGGCCACTGCCGGAACGCGTGCACCAAGTCCGCGGTGTTGTCGCAGATCAGCGCGTCCACCGAGCAGTCGCCGTTCTCCCCGATGTCGTACACCCACGCCTTCGCGTCGCACTGGTTCGGCTCGGGCTTGTGGCCCTGCCGCGCCACGTGCCGGGCGAGCTGGGCGATGATCCGGTCGATGTTGGTGAAGACGGTGATGGGGTTGGCGTACCTCTTGCGCCGGGGCACATAGCAGTAGGCGCAGGCCATGGCGCAGCCGTTGGAGGTGCCGGGAGCGATCCAGTCCGCCGACCGGCCGTTGGGGCGTGTGGTGAGGGTCTTCTTCTCACCCAGGACCAGCGTCTCCCCCTTGACGCGCACCCAGCGCTCGATGTTCCCCTCGTTGCCGTGCAGCCCGGGGACGCGCCAGTGGGACTCCACTGTCGTCACCCGCGCGTCGGGGAACCGGGCCCTCACCTGCCTCCCCCGCGGGGACGCGGCAGCGGCGGGCTCGGCGTAGATCTCACGCACGGGCAGCAAGCGGCGGGCCGTGTCGGAGGTGCGGAAGGACGGCCGCCGGCCGGTCACCGCGGGTCCAGGGGAGAGGGCGTCGAGCCCGAACAGTGCGCCGGAGTCGTCGTCCGGGCTGCCGGACGGGTGGTGCATGAGTGCTCTTCCGTACGGATCGGGGCGAGGGATGAAGGGATTCCCGTCACTCAACTGTACGAGGGGCGTGAGGCGGGCTGGGAACAGAAGGGCGCGTGGGTTCCGGCCGCGAGGGAACCCGTCGCTGCGACAGACCCGAGACGAGAGCGGGGTGACCGCAGATGTCGAATCCACAGCAGCCGGAACAACGACGCAGCGGCAAGGGCGGCGCGACACCGCAGGAGAGCGCGGACATCAAGGCCGGGCAGGACCGGACCGAAGGCGGCCAGGCCCATGGTCAGGACAAGGGCGACAAGGGTGGTGGCGAAGGCGGAGGCGTGCCGCCGGACCAGCGGCCGGAGCACCCTTGATGACAGGGCATGGAGCCGGTCGGGTCGGTGCTGAGCCCGGCTAGCCGTCCTCAGCCGCTCTGCTGCGGCCTCCACCGATCGAAGGGCCGCCAGGTGTGTCCTGGCGGCCCTTCGGCGTGGGTACTGCCGACGGCGGTGGCCGAAGCGCCCACCGCAGGGAGCGGAAGCCCGCGGCCGACGCGGTGATCGGCACGCTCTGCCCGAACTCCGCCCCAGGTCAGCCGTCCGGCCGGATGACCGCGCGGACGCAGCCGTCGCTCTTCTCCTTGAACATCTCGTAGGCCCGTGGCGCCTCCTCCAGGGAAACCGTGTGGGTCGCCAGATGGGAGGTGCTCAGTTCCCCGGAGGCCAGTCGGTCCAGCAGCATCGGGATGTAGCGCTGGCCGTGCTGCTGGGCGCCCCGGATCGTCAGGCCCTTGTTGATCACCGCGCCGAGGGGGAACTTGTCGACGGCCCCGGCGAAGACGCCGAGGATAAAGACGGTCCCGGCCTTGCGGCAGGCGTGGATGGCCTGGCGTACGGCGGTGGGACGGTCCGTCTGCAGCCGCAGTTGCTGTTTCACCTGGTCGTAGAGGTGTACGGGGCTGTCGCTGTGCGCTTCCATGCCGACGGCCTCGATGCACACGTCAGGACCGCGGCCGCCGGTGCGTTCGCGGAGTTCCGCACCGACGTCGGTGGCGGTGTAGTCGATGACCTCACTGCCGATGTGGCGTTCGGTCATCTCCAGCCGCTCGGGGATGCGGTCGATGGAGATCACCCGTTCCGCGCCCAGCAGGATCGCGGCGCGGGCCGCCATCTGCCCGACGGCTCCGCAGCCCCACACGGCGACGACGTCACCGGGCTTGACGCCCCCCAGGTCGGCACCCATCCAGCCGGTCGGCACCGAGTCGGACACGAACAGGGCGCTGGTGTCGTCGACGCCCTCCGGGACGGAGAAGGCACCGTGGTCGGCGAAGGGGACGCGCACGTACTCGGCGTGACTGCCGCGCAGCCCGCCCATGGCGTGCGAGTAGCCGAAGATGCCGCCGGTGTCGGCACCGAAGAGAGCCTGCCCGATGCCCGGGTTGGTGTTCGTGTTGTCGCACAGGGACCACAGGTCGTGGGTGCAGTACCAGCAGCGGCCGCAGCCGATGAACGAGCAGACCACCACCCGGTCGCCCACCTTGTGCTTGCGTACCGCCGGACCGACTTCGACGACCTCACCGATGAACTCGTGACCGATGACGTCACCGGACCGCATGAACGGGATGTAGCCGCCGATGAGGTGCAGGTCGGAACCGCAGGTGGTGCCGGCGACGAGCCGGACGATCACATCGTGGTCGTTGCGCAGGGCCGGATCGGGCACCTGCTCGACGGAGAGCTTGTTGACGCCTTCCCAGCACAGGGCCTTCACAGCACTCCCTCCCCTCCGGCGCGCCGGCTGAGCAGCCCGACGAGTTTGCCGCCGGGGGAGTCGTGAGTGGTGGGCGGTGCATCCGGTTCGAGGACCTCGCCCACCTCCAGCAGCGCTTTGGCGTCACGCAGGGCCCGGCGCAGGTCCTGGCGCGGGTCCTGGCCGGCGAGCCGTGCGGGCACGGAGTGTGTGATCGCCGGCTGCGGTTCCTTCAGCCGGACCGCGAGTTCCGTGCCGCGGTCGCCGGGGGCGGGCGTGATCCGTGTCTCGATGCGGTCGCCGTACTCCTGCAGAGGGGAGGGTAGTTTCCCGGGCTGTATCTCGCCGGGGGCGATGTTGACCGTCACCGTCAGCCAGCGCTCGTCGGTGACGGGGCCGTGGCCGCGTGCCGCCGAGCGCTGCCAGGCGATGACGGCGCCGGCGGTGAGTCCCGCGGCGGCCGTCCACAGTGTTTTCCGGTGAGTCATCGTCGGTCCTGTCCTCCAAGAGGTGGCCGGGCGCCGGGTGGGCAGCGCTCCGGCGGCCGTCATGCCGAGGCCGGGCGGGCCCGGTTCACCTGCCGTCGGGGACTCCGCGCCGTCCGGCAGGGCCCCCTGCGGGACAGGGGTGCGGGCGCCTCCCGCGACTGGGTGCGTGGGGTCATCTGGACGGTCTTCCGGCACAGGGGCGCGTCACCGTGAGCGCCCGGTGCGCGGCGGGTACCCCGCTTCCGGCCCCCATGCGTGGCCTCGCACCGCGAGGTGCGGAGGGTTTCGGCCGGGCGGATCGGGAACGCGTTGCGCAGTAACGCGTTGCACTGTCCGGAACCGCCCCGGTCACCGCAGGCCGTCGCCATGACACACGCTGGCCCCGGTGGTGCCCGCGTTTCCGGCCGGTGCCGGCGGGCACTCGCCGCGCCATGAATCAGAGTCGTCCACCGATCGCTGACAGCTCACTCGCGCTCCTGGCCAAGGGATATGCGTGGCTGCCCGACCGGAGGCGCCGCACCGACGCCCCACTCGTGCGCACCCGGCTCATGGGACAGCACGCCGTCGTCCTGCACGGCCCTGAGGCGGTGCGGTTCTTCTACGACGAGCGGCATGTGGAGCGCTGGACAGCGCTGCCCGGGCCGGTGCTGAGCACGCTGTTCGGGCACGGAGCCGTGCACACCCTGGACGGACGGGACCACCGCGTGCGCAAGGAGATGTTCCTGTCCCTCCTGACCGGGGCGGAGGCGGTCGCCGGTCTGGTGGACCGCGTGGCAGCGGAGTGGGACGAGGCGGTGGAGTCGTGGTCCGGCCGTCGGGTCGTGCTGTTCGACGAGACGAGCCGCGTGCTCACCAAGGGCGTGTGCCAGTGGGCCGGACTCGTCGTCGAGGATCCCGGCCCACTGGCCCGGGACCTGGTCGCCATGGTCGACGGTTTCGCCACGCCGGGGCCGCGCCACTGGCGGGCCCGCCGGGCCCGGGCCCGCTGCGAGGCCTGGCTGGGGCGTCTGGTCGAGGACGTACGGGCGGGTGCCGTCGCGGCGCCGGCCGGGTCGGTACTGGAAGGGATCGTCCGGCATCGGGACGCCGACGGCAGGCCCCTCGACCCGCACACGGCCGCGGTCGAACTGCTCAACGTCATCCGCCCGACCGTCGCCGTGTGCTGGTTCGTCACCTACGCCGCTCACGCGCTGCGCCGCAGGCCGGACCTTCGGGAACGCCTGCTGGGCGACGACCCCGCCTTCGCCGTGGCATTCGCCCACGAACTGCGGCGCTTCTACCCCTTCGCGCCCTTCGTCGGCGGCCGGGCCGTCACCGACCTCGAGTGGAAGGGCGAACCGATCCCGTCCGGCACGCTGGTTCTGCTCGACCTCTACGGGCAGAACCACGACCCCGCCCTCTGGAACGATCCGTACGCCTTCGAACCGCAGCGCTTCCTGGCGCGGCCGCCCGAGGGCGATGAACTGATCCCGCAGGGAGGCGGCGACCGGGACGCCGGTCACCGCTGTCCCGGTGAGGACGTCACGATCGCGCTGCTGCGGGCCCTCGGGCCACGGCTGGCCCGCCTGGAGTACGACGTGCCCGAACAGGACCTGCGCATCCCGCTGAACCGCATGCCGGCCCGTGTCCGCAGCGGCTTCGTCATGGACGCCGTCCGGGTGCCGGTGCCTGCGCACGGGGCTGTGCGGGCGGCATCGTGAGGACGAACCCGCCCTGGCCCGGTCGGCCGGGGCGGGAGCCCGAGCCGACCGGCCCGGCTCCTACGGCCCGGGCCGGGGGGTTGCGTTGGCGCGAGGCGGCTCAGCGCACCACGGCCTTTCGCTGCCCCGCAGCGTCGGTACAAACGGCGATCGGCGTAGGTGTTGCCCCGGGTGTCTGGCGGGTAGCCCTCGGCACCGCCTCAAGGGTGAGTCCGGCTGAGCGAGGGGGCGCGCAGGTTGTCGGTCGGTTCCGCCTCGTCCCTCTTGCGCTTGCCCGTCATCAGCCCCGCTTGAGACGGGGCAGGCGCACGGCCGCAGAGCGCGGGCACCGGGTCGGGCGGCCCTCCGGCTCGGGCCCCGATCCGCCCCTGCCCCCCGGCACGTGGCCGCGTCGGGCGCGTCCGCGGCAGCCGCGCCCGCGCGGCTCCCGTCGACTGCCGGAGCCGCCCGCTCCTGCTCAGCCGTGCCGCGCGGGTCCGGGACCATCAGGGCCCTGATGGTCCCGGGACCGGACCCGTCAAGCGCCGGCCGGGCGACTCATCCGCCGCCCGGCGGCCACGGCCGCTCCCGCCAGCGCGGCCGCGACGGCGGTCCTGCGGATCGCGGTGCGCCGTCGGCCGCCCCAGCCTCCGTGCACCGCCCCTTCCCCCGGGGCCGGGACGTGCAGCGTGCCGTGCGTGGCCGGAGCCTGCTCGTCGTGGGACAGATGGGTCCGGTCCGTCTGCCGCGCCATGGCCCGCTCCGCGAGTCCCGGAGCCATCCGCGACTGGCGCACCAGCGCCCGGCCGGCGGGTCCGACCACCACCTCGCGATGCGGCCGGCGGACGAGACGCACCACGGCCCGGGCGACTCGCTCGGGAGCGTAGACGGGCGGCATGGCCACCACCTTGCGGCCGGTGTAGTTGGCCGCTTGCTCGAAGTGCGGGGTGTCGATGGTGGCGGGCAGTACCGTGCAGACGTGAATGCCCTTCACCCCCTCCACCCGGAGCTGCTGTCGAAGGCTTGAGCCGAGGCTGCGTACGGCATGCTTGGACATGCCGTACGGGTGGCTGTACGGCTGTGCCACGGCACCCACGATGCTGGATATGTTGATCAAGGTGCCGGTGCCCTGCTCGCGCATCACCGGCAGAGCCGCTCGGGCCCCGTGGACGTAGCCCATCACGTTGACGTCCAGGACCTTGCGGAAGTCCTCCAGTGGCACGTCCTCGAAACGGCCGAAAGCGTTGACGGCCGCGTTGTTGACCCAGACGTCGATCCGGCCGAACTCCTCAACCGCACGCCGCGCCAGGTCCTCGACCGCGTTGACGTCCGTCGTGTCGGTCGGCACGACCAGGGTCCGCGCCCCGCGATGCTTCGCGCACTCGTGGGCCACGGCTTCCAGCGCCTCCTCGCGTCGCGCGGCCAGCACCACGGCGCAGCCCTTGCGTGCGAAAGCCACCGCCGTGGCCCGTCCGATCCCGCTGGACGCCCCGGTCACCACCACCACGTGGTCTCGCAAGCGCATCGCCAACCTCCTCACCTCGCCCGAAGCCGGGCGCTCGTGCCCGCCTTCGCGGCGGACCGAGTACCCGGCAGAGCCGAGTCACCGCCTCCGTCACCGTTTGCGGGGAGACGGGGGAGCCTTGGTGGCGAGGCAGGGTGAGGGTCCCGCGCAGGGGCCACAGCCGGGCGATGCGTCCCGGTGGAAGCCCTCCACACGCTTCGATATCTGTGTCCGCCGGGTCAGAATTTGACGAACCGGGCAGGCAGCTTTATTGCGGTGTTGATCCGGCGGAGATCTTTACATGTACTCGGGCCGTTTCAGCGTGCTACTGTCGTTGTCAGTTGCAGTTGTGGTTCCCGAATTTCACATGCTCCTGACCGGCCTTCGGGTTGCAGGAAGCGCATTTGTTTTCCGGTCTTTTTCCGGGCGGGGTCATCATCGCGGCGACACGGTGTCCGTACAGTGCGGGCACCGATGCACTGCCCCAAAGGAGATTGACATGGCTACTGGCACCGTGAAGTGGTTCAACGCGGAAAAGGGCTTCGGCTTCATCGAGCAGGAGGGTGGCGGCGCTGACGTGTTCGCCCACTACTCGAACATCGCCGCCCAGGGCTTCCGCGAGCTGCTGGAGGGCCAGAAGGTGAACTTCGACATCACGCAGGGCCAGAAGGGTCCGCAGGCCGAGAACATCGTTCCCGCCTGACGCTGACTGTCGCGTACGTGCAGCTGGGGCCCGCATCCTTCGGGGTGCGGGCCCCAGCTGCGTGCTTTTTGCCGCAGTGCTCCCTTGCCGGACACCCCGGAATCGGAGACACGCCGTAACCGGGGTCCACTCGGTTTCGATTGTGCAGTTCGGTCATTTTGCGTTTCTCCGTGCTCATCGCTGCGGAAATTCCTTGACTGCGCCGCATCGAGGAAGGTTCTGCATGAACCGCACACGCACGAACGACCGCTTCACCCCTACCCGTGGCGAAAGCGCCGCCCCCGGGAAGAGCAGCGGACGATTCGTCGTCGCAGCTCCGAGCCGCCACTCGACCCGCTCGGGTGCCCCTGGCCGCCGTCCCGCCCAGGTGCAGGGTGAGTTCGCCCTCCCCGCGACGATCACCCCGGCGATGCCCGCCGCGGCGAGCTTCGCCGATCTCGACATGCCCGCGGAACTGCTGGCCGAGCTCGGCCGGCAGGGCGTGACCGTGCCGTTCCCGATCCAGGGTGCGACCCTTCCGAACTCCCTCGCCGGACGCGACGTCCTCGGCCGGGGGCGTACGGGTTCCGGCAAGACCCTCGCCTTCGGGCTGGCCCTGCTGGCCCGCACGGCTCGGCAGCGTGCCGAGCCCCGTCAGCCGCTGGGACTGATCCTCGTGCCGACGCGTGAACTGGCGCAGCAGGTCACCGACGCGCTCACGCCGTACGCCCGAGCGCTGAAGCTGCGTCTGGCCACGGTCGTGGGCGGCGTGTCGATCGGCCGCCAGGCGAGCGCGCTGCGCGGCGGTGTCGAGGTCGTCGTCGCCACCCCGGGACGTCTCAAGGACCTCATCGAGCGCGGTGACTGCCGACTGGACCAGGTCCGCGTCACCGTGCTCGACGAGGCGGACCAGATGGCCGACATGGGATTCATGCCGCAGGTCACCGCCCTGCTCGACCAGGTGCGCCCCGAAGGACAGCGCATGTTGTTCTCCGCCACGCTCGACCGCAACGTCGACCTGCTGGTGCGCCGCTACCTGAGCGACCCGGTCGTACACTCCGTCGATCCGTCCGCCGGCGCGGTCACGACGATGGAGCACCACGTGCTCCAGGTCCACGGCGGCGACAAGCACGCGGCCACCACCGAGATCGCCGCACGCGACGGCCGGGTGCTCATGTTCCTCGACACCAAGCACGCCGTCGACCGCCTCACCGAACACCTTCTGGCCAGCGGGGTGCGGGCCGCCGCCCTGCACGGCGGTAAGTCGCAGCCGCAGCGCACCCGCACGCTGACGCAGTTCAAGAGCGGACACGTCGACGTGCTGGTCGCCACGAACGTCGCCGCGCGCGGCATCCACGTCGACCATCTCGACCTCGTCGTCAACGTCGATCCCCCGACCGACCACAAGGACTACCTCCACCGCGGCGGTCGCACGGCCCGCGCCGGTGAGTCCGGCAGTGTCGTCACCCTGGTCGTTCCGCATCAGCGCCGCGCCATGGCCCGTCTCATGGCCACGGCCGGCATCGTCCCGCAGATCACCCAGGTCAGCTCCGGCGATGAGGCCCTGCACCGCATCACCGGCTCCCGGACGCCCTCCGGCGTCCCCGTCGTCATCGCCGCACCGGTCGCCGAACGCCCCAAGCGTCGCGCCACCACCCGCGGTCGGCGCAGCCCCGCCTCCGCAGCCCGGCGTGCGTCCGCACAGCGGTCCACCGGCGTCGCGGCAGCGTAGAACCGTCCAGATCAGGAAGCCGACGCCCCCAGGAGGCACCTCTTGACGCCGACCCGAACGCAGCACCACGCGATCAACGCCGATCTTCAGCACAGGACGGTGGCCGACGCCATGGAGGCGGCCGGGCCGCAGGTCTGGGACGACATGACCGTGGAGGTGGCGCTGTCCGTCATGGCAGCCGCCCGCTCGGGCCACCTCGTCGTCTGTGACGAGGACGGCCAGTGCACGGGCATGGTCACCCACGCCCGGCTGACCGCCGTCTGCGACGGCCTGGGATACACCGGCCGGGTCCCCTTGCGCGACATCGTCGGCGACAACGAGTCCTTCGCCACGCCGCTCACCACCATCGCCGACGCCGAGCGCACGATGCGCCACCGGCGGATCGGGGCCCTGCCCGTGGTCGACGAGCACGGCAACGCCCTGGGCGTGCTCGCCCTCTCGCACTGAACCGCCTGAACCGCGGCCGGCTCTCGCCCCTCTCCCTTCCCTCCTTCTCCCTGTGAGGCATCATGCGCTGCGTCATCGCCCGCTTTCCGTTCGACCTGACCAAGAAGGGCGTGCTGGAAACGATGAAGGGTGTCAAGCCCGAGCCGGTCGTCGGCGACTCCGTCATCGTCGGGCGGCGGCACTACCCCGCCAAACAGGTCGGCCAGGTGATCACTCGCCAGGACCCCCGCGACTTCAGCACGGGCGAGGTGCTGCGGGCCATGACGCAACTCGGCTTCACCTGTCGCACCCTTCCCAAGGCCGCGCCCGCGAGGATCGTCGATCCGCTCCAGCGGGCCTCCGCGATGCTCGGCGGCTCCGAGTCGGCGTGACACCCACGCCGGGGGCACCCGTTGTCCATCAGGCGAACCGTCATGCCGCCGAACGGGGACACACCTTCGCCACCTCCGACGCATGCGCGGGGCGTCCATGACACGACGTGATGATCCGTTCGGTGGGAGATCCCCGTCTTCTGCCTGTCGTCCCCATAGCGTGGGCGGCAGCCATCGAAGGGAGGTCGCCATGTCGGACGAGCCGACGCGCCCGCTGGGTACGGAGATGCGGGAGGTCACGTTCCCGGACCAGTCCCGCGGGATCATCCTGGTGCAGGCGGGAACGCCGCAGGACGAGGCCGATGTCATGGCCGCACTCGTGTGGGCCGACCTGCCGAAGGGTTAGAGACGACGGTGGCGCCTCACCCGTCGGACGGGTGAGGCGCCACCGCCCGCGGCGGTGGCCCCTGGTCCGCCGTGGTCGACCGGGTCGTTCACATCAGCCGGCCCGCCGGATGCCCGCCGGGATCGTCGGCCAGCACGATGGCGGCCTTCACGCGCTTGCCGACCGGTTCGCGACGGATCTCGAAACTGCGGCACACGGCCATCACGATCTCCAAGCCGTGTTTGCCGACCCGGTGCGGATCGGCCTCCTGGGGCACCGGCAGGGCGGGTTCGCTGTCCCAGACGCTGATTTCCACGGCGCCGTCGCGGACCTCCACATCGAGCAGGCACGGGCCGGGGGCGTACTTGTGCGCGTTGGTCACCAGTTCGCTGACCACCAGCTCCGCCAGGCCCATCACACGTTCCGAAACAGGAATCCCGTGAACGGTCTGCACCTCGGTCATGAAACGGCGGGCCGCATCCCGTGCTTCACCGATCCGCTCCCCGCTCTCCAGGGCGATCGAGGACCGGGGAGGACTGCCGGCCAACGGCTGATCCTCGTTTTCGGGCACCACTGACCCCATACCGCCACCCTCGTCCTGAGCAACCCGGCTAAGGCGTTCGACTACCCCCGAAACCCGCCCGCACACCACTGACGGAGTCGGTGGGCCGTTCCCTTCGCGCGGGGGCGTCCTGGGGTGTATGATCGGAGCGGGGCGACGCTCTCATCCGCCGTGCGCGCACCCGCCCCGCGGGAGCGGCGGACGACGGCACACTCGATCCTCGATAAGGGCCCATGGCCGGCGAGGCTTCGGTTCGTGAGCTCTGTGGCGCGGAGGGAGGGCGGGGCGGCGCGGGGCCGCGACCGGTCCCCTGCTCCGGTCGCGGCCCCGCGAGTGGGTTGCCCGGGTCGGTCAGGAGCCGCAGCAGCCATGCGGCGGCGCCGCCTCGTCAGGCACCCCGACCGTGCCGGGGGCGACAAGCCGGAGGGACTGCGGTGCCGGGGCGCAACAGCCGCCGCTGTCGGCCCGCTCGGTGTCGGGGGCGTCGAAGAGTCCGGCGCCGCCGCATACTCCGGTCTCCGGGAGGGCGAGTTCCACGCGGTCGGCCGCGTCCATGTCGCCGGCGATCGCGGCGGCGACGGAGCGGACCTGCTCGTAGCCGGTCAGGGCGAGAAAGGTGGGTGCGCGGCCGTAGGACTTCATCCCCACGAGATAGAGGCCGGGTTCCGGGTGGGACAGCTCGCGGTGGCCATGGGGGTAGACGGTGCCGCAGGAGTGCTGGTTGGGGTCGATCAGCGGTGCCAGGGCGACGGGCGCCTGGAGGCGTTCGTCGAGGCCCAGGCGCAGCTCGTCGAGGAAGGACAGGTCGGGGCGGAAGCCGGTCAGCACGATCATCTCGTCGACCGCGTCCAGGCGGCGGCCGTCCTCGCCGACCAGGACCAGGCGGCCGTCGGTGTCGCGCTCGATCACGCCCGTACGGAAGCCGGTGACCACATCCGCGTGCCCCTCGTCGACGGCGGCCTTCGCCGCCAGACCCAGAGCGCCGCGCGCCGGGAGCTGGTCGGCTTCTCCGCCCCCGAAGGTGGAGCCCGAGATGCCCCGTCGC
Source organism: Streptomyces sp. NPDC092370 (assembly GCF_044755265.1). Lineage (NCBI taxonomy): Bacteria > Bacillati > Actinomycetota > Actinomycetes > Kitasatosporales > Streptomycetaceae > Streptomyces > Streptomyces sp. NPDC092370. The sequence goes on from NZ_JBIVQO010000011.1 coordinate 240,296, forward strand.
AGGATCCACACTCCCTTCGTCCCGGCGCCGTCCCCCGACGTGGCGAGGTCGGCGAGGTAGGCCAGGGCGGTGAAGGCGGAGGCGCCGGAGCCGATGACAGCGGTGCGCTTGCCCGCGTACCGGGCCCGGACGGCCGGGTCGCCGAGGTCCGGCACCCGGTAGGTGATCCGGTCGGCCGCGGCCTTCTCGCCGAGGGCGGGCAGCCCGCTGCCACCGGCCGGGCCGGGCGTGGCCCAGGTGCCGGAGGCGTCGATGACGGCGCGGGCGAGGACCCGCTCCTCCCGGCCGTCGGCGTAGGCGATGTGCACGATGAACGGCTGCTGCTCGCGGTCGGCGTCCACGATGCGGTCCCGGCCGCTGCGCGAGACGCCGGTGACCGTCGCACCGAGACGGAGGCGGGTGCCGAGGACATCGGCCAGCGGGCGCAGGTAGAGGCCCGCCCAGTCGCCGCCGGAGGGGTAGGTGGCCGGGGCGGGGCGTGTCCAGCCGGTGGGAGCGAGGAGCTTCTCGGCAGCCGGGTCGACGACCTCGCCCCAGGTGGAGAACAGGCGCACGTGCGCCCACTCGCCCACCGCGGCGCCGGCGGTCCGGCCGGCTTCCAGGACCAGGGGCTCGATGCCCTGGTCGACCAGGTGGGCGGCGGCGGCCAGACCCACGGGCCCGGCCCCGATCACCACGACGGGCAGTTCGGCAGGCGCGTTCACGGCGACTCCTTGCGTGTTTCGACATCTGTCGATGGCTTGTGCGGCCCAGCATGGCACTTGTATCGATGGGCGTCAACATAGACATGTATCGAAGTGGCGGCAGGGTGAACGTGCCTCCTTGGCCGGCGGTGGACGGTCCGGTGTGGACGTCGCCGACGGGCTGCCATGCCGTGCTCGCATCGGGAGGACCGCGGTCGGCCGTCCTGGTTCGATGTGTGTCAACATAGACGCATGTCGAATGCGAAGGCGTTGCCGCTGATCGAAACCGTAGGTCAGGGCGTCGTGCCGTGCTGCCCGCCGCTGACCGAGCGCCCGATGAGTGCCGAGGAGGCCGAGACGGCCGCACGGATGTTCAAGGCGCTCGGCGACCCGGTGCGTCTGCGACTGTTCTCCGCCGTGGCCTCGCACGAGGGCGGGGAGGCGTGCGTGTGCGACATTTCCGACGTCGGCGTCTCCCAGCCCACGGTGTCCCACCACTTGAAGAAGCTGAAGGAGGCCGGGCTGCTGACGTCCGAGCGGCGTGGCACCTGGGTGTACTACCGGGTCGAGCCGGCGGTGCTGGCGGCCATGGGCAAGCTGCTGGCCATGCCGGCCGCGGCCTGAGGGCCGTCGGGGGCTTTGTCGGCGTCGTGCCACTCGCGGCCTCACGGCCGGTGTCGTCGCCGACTCGACACCTCTCGCGTCCAGCGCCGACTCGACACCGCTCGCGTCAGCGCGGCAAGAGCGTCGAGATCCAGCGCGGTAAGGGCGTCGAGACGACCGGCCCGACCGGCCCGACGGCCTCGGCCGCGGCTGGTGGCTGCTCGGTGTGCTGATCCTCGCCGGCTTTCTCGCCGGTCTCGTCTGGGGCTGGCTGTCGCGCTGGCGGGTCGCGGTCTGGAGGACCAACTGATGAGAACGGTTCAAGCGTTGAGCGCGGCATTGCTGACCCTCACGGTGGCGGCCGCCCCGGCGGCGGCCCCGGCGCCCCGGTTGCACGGCAGACTCGGCGGCGGGCCCGCGGCCGGCCGCGGACCGCGCTGTGGACGACGTCGGGCCGGCGTCCATGCCGGACGGACGCCGGCCCGACGGGGCTGTTGCAGAGCAGCGGCTAGCCGCGCAGGAGCTGTGCGATCTCGCCGGCAGCGTCTCGGGCCGGGCGTCCCACACCGATCAGGGTGGCCGACGCCGGCCCCGTCCAGTCCCCGTAACCGAGCAGGTGCAGCCGGGGCTCGGCCCGGGCGCGGGTGCCGTCGGTGGGAATGTGTCCGCGCTCATCGCGCAGGTTCAGCGGGGCGAGGTGGCCCAGAGCGGGCCGGAAGCCGGTGCACCAGATCACCGCGTCCGCGCCGGTGTGGCGGCCGCCGGCCCAAAGGGCACCGTCGGCGGTGAGCCGGGCGAACATCGGCTTCCCGGCGAGGAGCCCGGCGTCGCGGGCGGCGCGCACGGGCGGGACGGCGACGATGTCGCCGAGCGAGGCGATGCCCCGGGTGTCGCTGCGGCCTTCCTCCAGCGCGCGGCGGCGAGCGGTGGCGACGTCGAACAGGGCGCGGCCGTCGATGTCGTCGGCCAGGAACCGGGGCGAACGCCGGGTCACCCAGGTCACCTCGACGTGGCCGTCCAGGGCGAGGTCGGCGGCGATCTGGGCGCCGGAGTTCCCGCCGCCGACCACCAGGACGCGCTGCCCGGCGAAGTCGGCCGGCGAGCGGTAGTTCACCGTGTGCAACTGCCGGCCGGCGAAGACTCCTCGCCCGGGTACGGCGGGTAGGAAGGGGCGCGACCAGGTGCCGGTCGCGCTGATGACCGCCCGGGCCCGCCAGGCGCCGTTGTCCGCCTCGGCCACCAGCGTCTCACCGTCGCGGCGTACGGCACTGACGCGGGTGCCGTGCAGCACGGGCAGGGCGTAGCGCTTCTCGTAATCGGTGAGGTATTCCACCACGTGCCTGGCGTCCGGGTACGTCTCACCTCTCGGGGCGGGCATGAGCCGTCCTGGCAGGGAGGAATGGTTGGGCGGGGAAAAGAGGTGCAGAGAGTCCCACATGTGCTGCCATGCCCCGCCCGGCGACGCGGCGGCGTCCAGGATGACGAAGTCCAGGCCTCGGCGGCGCAGGTGATAACCGGCAGCGAGCCTGCCTGGCCGCCGCCGACCACCACCACGTCCGAGTGCCGCGTCACGGAATCGTGGTCACGGAGGCGGCGGCGAAGCTCCTGCGCCAGGCGAGCGCCACGTACACCAGCCCGATGAGGACCGGCACTTCGATGAGGGGGCCGACGACTCCGGACAGGGCCTGGCCGGAGGTGACGCCGAAGGTGGCGATGGCGACCGCGATGGCCAGCTCGAAATTGTTGCCCGCCGCGGTGAACGCCAGCGTCGCCGTGCGGTCGTAGGCGAGCCCCAGGCCCTTGCCGAGGAGGAAGCTGCCGAAGAACATGATCGCGAAGTAGACCAGCAGCGGCAGCGCGATCCGGGCGACGTCCAGCGGCTGGGAGGTGATGGTCCTGCCCTGCAGGGCGAAGAGGATGACGATCGTGAACAGCAGCCCGTACAGCGCCCACGGGCCGATCCTGGGCAGGAACTTCGCCTCGTAGTCGGTGCGGCCCATCCTCTGTTCGCCGATGCGGCGGGTGAGGAAGCCGGCGAGCAGCGGGACGCCGAGGAAGATGATGACGTTCAGCGCGATGTGCCAGACGGACACGTCCAGGCCCTGGCCGTCGCCGAGGTTCATCCAACGCGGCAGCACATCCAGGTAGAACCAGCCCAGCAGGCCGAACGCGAGGACTTGGAACACCGAGTTCAGCGCGACGAGCACGGCGGCGGCCTCGCGGTCGCCGCACGCCAGGTCGTTCCAGATGATGACCATGGCGATGCAGCGGGCGAGCCCGACGATGATCAGGCCGGTGCGGTACTCGGGCAGGTCCGGCAGGAAGATCCACGCCAGCGCGAACATCACCGCCGGGCCGACGATCCAGTTGACGACCAGCGAGGACGCCATCAGTTTCTTGTCGCCGGTCACGCGGTCGAGCCGGTCGTAGCGGACCTTGGCCAGGACCGGGTACATCATGACCAGCAGGCCGAGCGCGATCGGCAGGGAGATCCCGCCGATCTCGATCTTCGCCAGCGCGTCGTTCATCCCCGGGACGAGCCGGCCGAGGCCCAGGCCGACGGCCATGGCGAGCAGGATCCACACCGCGAGGTAGCGGTCCAGGGTGGAGAGCTTCTTGACGATTGAGTCGTCCCCGGCCGGGCCGGCGCCTTCGGCGGAGGCGGTGGTGGGCTCGGTGGAGGTCACGGGCAGGCCCTCTTGTTCTCGTCAGCGGTGCGGGCGGAGGCGGCCAGCTCGGCGAACTGCTCGGACAGGCCGGCCAGGACCTCGGGCTTGAGCCTGTAATAGGTGAACCGGCCGCACGGCTCGGTCTCCACCAGCCCGGCCTCGCGCAGCACCTTCATGTGGTTGGACAGATTCGTCTGCTTGGCTCCCGTCTCCTCCACCAGGTGCGTCGTGCAGAGCGTCTCGCGCGCCAGCAGGGTCACGATCCGCAGGCGGAGCGGATCACCCAGCACCCGGATCACATCAGCGTCGACTGAAGTCAGCATGCGCTGATATTCTCACATCATCGACCGCTGATGTCAGCGGGGGCTGAAGTCAATTGGCGGCTGGGTCCGTCCTGGACGAGAGAGAACGATCACCATGGCCGACAAGCCGTCCGTCCTGTTCGTCTGCGTGCACAATGCCGGACGCTCCCAGATGGCCGCCGCGTGGCTGACTCACCTGGCCGGAGACCGCGTCGAGGTCCGCTCGGCCGGCTCCGACCCGGGCAGTGCCGTCAACCCGGCCGCTGTCGAGGCCATGGCCGAGGTCGGCATCGACATCTCCGGGGAGACGCCGAAGGTCCTCACCGTGGACGCGGTGAAGGAGTCGGACGTCTGCATCACCATGGGCTGCGGTGACGCCTGCCCCGTCTTCCCCGGAAAGCGCTACCTGGACTGGAAGCTTGAAGACCCGGCCGGCCAGGGAGTCGAGGCCGTCCGGCCGATCCGCGACGAGATCAGGACCCTTGTCGAGGGCCTGATCGCCGAGATCGCCCCGGAGCGGACGGCATGAGCGAGATGCGAGACGCCGTCGTCATCGGCCCCGGCCGCGCCCGTGGCTCCGCCGCCTTCGCACGGCCCGCACCGTCGCCGTGCACCTCGCCAAGCGGGGCGTTGGTGCCAACGTGGTCGCGCCGGGACCGGCTTGGACCCCGCTGAACGAGGCGGACCCGCACAGGCCGGCGGACGGACTCGCCCGGATCGGCAGCGAGGCCCCGCTCGAGCGCGCGGCCCAGCCGGAGGAGATCGCGTCGGCGTACGTCTACCTCGCCTCGGACGCCGACTCCAGCTGCACGGTCGGTGAGGTGATCGCGGTGACCGGCGGCATCGTCGACACACGGTAGGTGCCGGCTCGGGGGCCGGGACCTGCGAGGTGGTCCGCCACCGGGACGGGAGCCGCCGCGGCCCGATGCCGGGCCGGCCTCACTCGTACCCGGCCTCCGGGACCGGTCCCTGCCGCCGTCCCGCTGTGAACGCCACCGGGGTCGGCCGGCAGGGCAATGCCGACCCCGAACGGGTCGTCCGGCAGGGACACGACGAACCCACCCGGAGACGGCTTCAGCACCGTGCTCTTCGCAGGGCCGTGTTGAGGGCCTGCTGAACATCGTCGGGCATGCGTTCGCTGCTGGCCCAGTCGACGATGTGGTCGGCGATCGTGCGGAGCTTGATATTGGTGTGCTGGGAGATGTCCTTGAGGACGTCGAAGCCCTGCTGGGGCCGCAGGCCGCCGACAGCGATGATGACGCCGATCGCCTGATCGATCACGGCGTGTGAGGTGATGGCCGCCTGCAGGTGATCGTTGTCCCGTTCCAAGATCTCGATCTTGGTCGCGGGATCGTCCGCCTTTCCAGGCCGGCGCACTTCAGCCGTCTCGGTGTGGCTGCTGTGCGGGCGATCCATCGTTCTCACGCTCCTGTCGGTCGGCATGTGACTGCGGCTGCGGCGCCAGGGGATGGTGAAGGCGGCGCCGCCCCTATCGCTTACCCCCAACCCTGCTCATCGTGCTGGCTTTGTGGAGCGCGCCCGCCGAGCGCCACGGCGGGCTGTCTCCGGCGGCGAGCGGGGGAGTAGCCTCGTTGGTAAGCGGAGGTAGGTTCCCGGGAGCCCATCAGCGCCAGGCTCCCTCGGTTCGAACCGCGAGCCGAGGGAGCTGCCCCCGGCCCCGTGGATCCCGGGCCTTCTGCTGTCGGCCTTTCCCCGGCCGGCCCACCCGGCGAGAACGGGACACGAGGGGTTCAGTTTCCCGTGCCGAGAGCTTCTCCGACCAGCCCGCGTACGGCCTCCATCGCCTCGGCCCGGTCTGCCGGGACCAGTCCGATGCGCGTGCGTCGGTCCAGCAGGTCGGCCTCGTCCATGGCGCCCTCGTGCCGCAGTGCCCACAGCACTTCGGCGCCGGTGACGGGATGGCCCGGGACGACGGGCTCGCCCAGTCGCGGTTCTCGCACGGACAGGGCGTGCACCGCCGGTGCCTCGGTGCCGTAGCGCTGGACGAGGCGGCGGGGAGCGCGCAGCGCTGCGAGGGTCCTGGGGGCCGCGGCGCCGACCAAGGGGAGAGTGGCGGTGGGTGAGGGGCCGGCGGCCAGGCCGTGTGCGTCGATCGCGGCGTCCACGGCGTCCTCGGCCATCCGGCGGTACGTGGTGAGCTTGCCGCCGACCACGCTGACCACGCCGTCGGACGAGGTCAGCACCGCGTGCCGGCGGGAGATGTCGGCCGTGCGGGAGGCGGCGCCGGACGATGCCGTGTCGCTGGTGTCCAGCAGGGGGCGCAGACCGGCGAACGTGCCGACGATGTCGCTGCGGCGGACGGGGACGTCGAGTACGCAGCCGAGAACGTCGAGCAGGAAGCCGATGTCGGTCTCGGGTGCCTCGGGGACGTCGGGCACGGGCCCCTCGAGGGGTTCGTCGGTGAGTCCGACGTAGACGCGGCCGTCGCCCTGCGGCAGGACGAGGACGAAGCGGTTGGTCTCACCGGGGACGGGGATGTGCAGGCCGGCGGGGAGCGGGCCGATGCGCTCCGAGCGCAGGACGAGGTGGGTGCCGCGGGAGGGCCGGATCCGGATGCCGTCCACGAGCTCGCCGGCCCACACTCCGGATGCGTTGATCACCGTGCGGGCTCGGATCTCGCCTTCCTCGCCGGTGCGTTCGTCGCGTATGCGGGCACCGCTCGTGGTGAGTTCCAGGACCCGGGCGCGGGTCAGTACGCGGGCGCCGTGCGCGGCGGCGGTGCGGGCGAGGGCGGTTACCAGGCGGGCGTCGTCGGTGAGCTTTCCGTCCCACGACAGCAGGCCGCCGCGCAGCCCGTCGGGGCGCAGCGCCGGGGCCAGATGCCGGGTCTCGAGCGGGGAGAGCCGGCGCGGGGCGGGCAGTGTGGCGCGAGCCGTGCGGGCCGACAGCCGCAGGGCGTCGCCGGCCCGGAAGCCGGCCCAGGCCAGCGCGGCCTGGCCGCGCGAGACGAGACGGGTCAGGGGCAGGACGAACGGCTGGGCACGTACCAGGTGGGGGGCCGTACGCTCCATGAGCACACCGCGTTCGACGGCGCTCTCGTGGGCGACGTCCAACTGCGCCGAGGCCAGGTAACGCAGCCCTCCGTGGATGAGCTTGGAACTCCAGCGGGAGGTGCCGAAGGCCAGGTCGTGGGCGTCCACGGCGACGACGTCGAGTCCGCGGGCGGCGGCGTCCAGGGCCGCTCCGGCACCTGTGGCGCCGAGGCCGACGACCAGTACGTCCACCACACGGCCGTCGGTCGCCTCGGACAGTTCGCGCGCGCGCCGGGCTGCGGACAGGGAGGCCCCGGCGGCCGGGACGGCGGTCTGGCTCATGGGGTGAGGGTCCTCTCCAGGACGGTGCGCAGTTCGGCGAGGAACGCCTCGGTGGTGAGCTCTTCGTCGTCCTCGTCGGTCATGGTGCGCAGGGACAGGGCGAAGGACTGGAGGATCAGAAGCACGGTCCGGGCCTGGCGTTCGGCATGGGCTTCCCGCACGGAGCCGTCCGCGTGACCCTCGCGCAGGGCCCCCGCGAGCAGTTCCAGCAGGGCTTCCTGACTGGCGCCGCGCCGGTCCAGTACGTAGGGCAGGAGGAGTTCGGGGTCCACGTCGACGATCTTCTGGAAGAGCGGGTGGGCGCGGAACGCCCTCACTCCCGCGACCAGTCCGTCGATCAGCGGCGGGCGCGTGCCCACCTCGGGCCGGCTCTCGGGCATGGCTCCGGTCGCGGCGGCGATCCACTCGCGGGTCATCAGATCACCGACGAGGGAGCGGACGTCGGGCCAGCGACGGTAGAGCGTCATACGGGAGACGCCCGCCCGGCGGGCCACGTCGGTCATGGTCGTCCGGCGCACCCCGACCGCGAGGACGCAGTCGCGGACGGCGTCGAGCACCACGTCGCTGTCGGAGGACTTCTGCTGAACCGAGCTGTTGTGACGATTAGGCGTCATGTGTAACAGTGTAACGGCTAGAGCCGCTCCAGCGGCAACCCCCGACGACCGGCGAGGACGACAGGCATGGACATGCTGTGGAATGGCTGGGGTGACCCGGCCAGGGCGACGCCGCTGCCCGACACCGTGACAGGGCTGCTGCGCGACTGGCTCGGCGTCAAGCCGCAGCCCACGGCATCAGCGCGGCTGGAGGACATCGAGATCGCCACGCCCGCCCTGGAGGGCGCCGCCCTCCACGCCCTGCGGGCCGCACTCGGCGATCGGGCGGAGGACGTCCGCACCGACACGGAGAGCCGTGTCCGGCACACCCGCGGCAAGTCCACCCCGGACCTGCTGCGCATCCGCGCCGGCGACACCGCCGACGCACCCGCGGCGGTCGTCCTTCCGCAGAGCCACGACGAGGTGCTCGCCGTGCTCCGCGTCTGCGCCGAACACCGCCTCGCGCTCGTCCCGTTCGGCGGTGGAACGTCCGTCGTCGGAGGACTCGCACCCACCGGCCGGGCGCCCGTGATCGCCCTGGACCTGCGGCACCTGAACCGCCTGCTCGACCTCGACACCGTCTCCCGGACCGCCACCCTGCAGGCCGGTCTGCGTGCACCCGAGGCCGAGGCGCTCCTGGCCGAACACGGTTTCACCCTCGGCCACTTTCCCCAGTCCTACGAGTGGGCCACCATCGGCGGCTTCGCCGCGACCCGCTCCAGCGGGCAGGCCTCGGCTGGCTACGGCCGCTTCGACGAGATGGTCCTCGGCCTCACGCTCGCCACGCCCGAAGGCACCCTCGACACAGGCCGTGCACCCCGCTCGGCCGCCGGCCCCGACCTGCGACAGCTGCTGCTCGGTTCGGAGGGCGCCTTCGGCGTCATCACCTCCGTCACCGTCCGCGTCCGGCCCGTCCCGCAGACTCGCCGCTACGAAGGGTGGCGCTTCACCTCCTTCGACGCGGGCGCCGCCGCCCTGCGCCGGCTCGCCCAGGACGGCCCGCGTCCCACCGTCCTCAGGCTGTCCGACGAGACCGAGACGCTGATCGGCCTGGCCCAGCCCGATGGCATCGGCTCCGGCGCCGAGCAGCGGAGCGCGGGATGCCTCGCCGTGGTCGGCTTCGAGGGAACCGAGGAGGACACCGCGCAACGCCGGGCAGCCGCCGCCGCCGTACTCACCGACTGCGACGGCGAGTTCGCGGGCGGCGAACCGGGCCGGCGCTGGGCGCACGGCCGCTATGCGGCACCGTACCTGCGGGACTCGCTCCTCGAGGCGGGAGCGTTCGCCGAGACGCTGGAGACCGCCGCCTACTGGTCGCGGCTGCCCGGTCTGTACGCGGCCGTCCGCGACGCGCTGACCGTCACACTCACCGAGAACGGCACCCCGCCGCTGGTCATGTGCCACATCTCGCACGTCTACGAGAACGGTGCCTCGCTGTACTTCACCGTCGTCTCGGCCCAGGGCGGGGACCCGGTGGCGCACTGGACGCGCGCCAAGCACGCCGCGAACGAGGCGATTCTCGCGGCAGGCGGCACGATCACCCACCACCACGCGGTCGGCACCGATCACCGCCACTGGTACGTACGGGAGGCCACCGACCTGGGTGTCGCGGCACTGCGGGCCGTCAAACGACGCCTGGATCCGGACGGCCTGCTGAACCCCGGCGTCCTGCTGCCGACCGACTGACCACAGCCCCACCGCCACACCCCCCGCTCGAGCGCGCACCACCCCATCAGACGACAGACCGGCACCACCGTCAGCCCGGAGGCACATCGATGCGACAGTTCACCGCCGTCGTCAACCCCACCGCGGGCGGAGCCACCAGCGCTGCGGCGCTGCTGAAGGTGGCCCGACTGCTGCGGGAGGCGGGCGCCGGGCTGGAGACCGAGTACAGCCACAGCCTCGCCCACGCCCGCGAACTCGCCCGCAGCGCCGGGGAACGCGGCCGCGTGGTGCTCGCCGTCGGCGGCGACGGGATCACCGGAAGCATCGGCGGAGCCCTCAGCGGCACCGGCGCACTGTTCGGCATGGTCCCGGCCGGGCGCGGCAACGACTTCGCCCGGGCCCTCGGCCTGCCCGGCGACCCCGACGGCGTGGCCCGGGTGCTGCTCCACGGCACACCACGTGCCGTGGACACCATCGAGGTCACCTCGTCGGTCCACGCCGGTACCGTCGTGCTCGGCAGCGTCTACGCAGGCGTGGACGCGCTGGCCAACCTGCACGCCAATCGATCCCGGATGCTGCGCGGTTCGGCCTCCTACTACGCCGGTGCCCTGCGTGCGATCAGCACCTGGCGTCCCGTCAGCTACCGGATCACCGTCGATGGCAAGGATCACGCCTGCACCGGCTACACCGTCGTGGCGGCGAACTCCAGCTACTACGGCTCCGCGCGCCGTATCGCTCCCGAGGCCCGGCTGGACGACGGCCTGCTGGACGTCGTGATGATCCGTGACGCGCCGCGCCGGCTGTTCTTCGCGCTGATGAAGGAACTCGACACCGGCGCCCACATCCACCGCCCTCAGGTGCGGGTCGTGCGCGGCCGGGAGATACGCATCGAGGCCGACAGGGAGCTCCCCTACGGCGCGGACGGCGAAATCGAGGCCGTCCTCCCCGTCACGGCCAGAGTGCTGCCCGGCGCACTGCGCGTGCTGTGCTGAGGCGGGGGCCGCGTATGTCGCGACGAGCCCGATCGCGGCGCTCGCCCCTGACGGCCTGTCCTTGCCGCCGGAGGCTGTTTGGTGACAGCGGCCTTCAGCGCTGCGGCGGCTGCGCACACGGCACGGATCTCCTCGCGCGGAGCGCTGCTTCGCTGAGCCCCTACAAGGCCTGCCCACCGGCCTGCCGGTGACCACCGTCCTGCCCGGACCGGTCAGGACGACTTCGCTGAGGCATCGACGAACGCACAGGCGAGAGCCCAGATCGCGGAGATACGCGACCAGATGGCGACTCCTCCCGAAGCGATCGCCCAAGCCATCGCGTTCACCACCGAGCAACCGGCGGGCGTGGACGTCAACGAGATCGTCGTCCGGCCCACCGCTCGGAACCGACCTCGCCCAGTGTCGGGCACCTGTGTCGCGGCGGCCGGGGACTCGGCCGCGAGGCTGATGCCGAGAGGGGGCATCCCGGTGACGCCTTGGCAACGTGAGGACGAGCAGCGGACTTGGTCTGTCCCTGATCAGCCACCAGACGCACGTCGACGTCATGGTCGCGGATGTCGACGCGGCCGAGCCGCGAGTGCTCGCGTCGGGTGCAGCCCTGCCCATCGGTTCCACCGTCGTACGGGCCCCATCGTCGGCAGCCGCCACGCCACCGGCAGGACGCCGATCAGTGGCCCGAGGTTCTGTTCACGGTCCTGGCCGCCCGGTCCGGGTGGTCGTCAGCCTCGAAAACCGGCGCCCAGGGCACGGGGCACTGCCGTGCGGGCGGCAGCTCGCAACGGGTGGCGGTCACGGGATCAGGAACTCCAGCTCGGGCCGGTCCCAGGCCACTGCCGGCGGGTTCGCGGGGGCGGTCCCCGTAGGCAGCGCGCCCACGCTGCGGTAGAAACCCTCGGCCGGAGGATGCGACACCACCCGGACACGGTCCAGCCCCGCCGTGCGGGCCTCGGACCTCATGTGCTCGACGAGCAGTCGCCCGATGCCGCGGCCCTGCATCCCGTCCTCGACGAAGAGCAGGTCCAGCTCCGGCGGTGCGAGGAGAAGCGAGTAGAAACCGAGCACCCGGTCCGCGCCCTCATCGCCCTCGACCGCCACGAAGACCCGGTGAGCTTCGATGTAGTCGGGTCCGACGCGGTAGTCCGCGACCATGGCCGCGTAATGGCCCTCATAGGCACGCGAGCCGCGCACGAGTCGCGTCAGCCGCTTGGCGTCCCGGGCGACGGCCCGTCGTACGACGGTTCCACCCCGCACGGACGTAATACTCGACCTCATGCGGTGCATGTTACTCGTAGGTGGCCGGGCCTTCGGTGACGGCATGGGCGTACCACAGGCGCAGACCGAAGCGTTCGGCGCGTTCGGCGAGGCGTCCGAGGTCGCTGCGGTCGTAGAGGAGGGCGTCGATGAACTCGCGGCGCGCGGCCTCCTGCCGTCGTACGGCCCGGCGCTGGGCCCGCTCGAGGCCCTCGGCGAAGGCGTCTGTCACTCGCGGCACGGCGCTCCTCCCACGTCAACCACCTTTCGCGCGGCCTGCGCCGTGTCGCCGACGCAGTTGGCGCGCGACCGCCGAGGCGAAACGGCGTCCGAAGGCGGACCGGATCCGGCCGGCCTGGCACAGCACCGCCCGGGAGAACGCCGAGCGGGCTGACCCGCCTCCCTCGCCTTCTTCCTGTTCCGGGACAGCAGGTAGTGATGGGCTCTCCCGGACGGCTCGACGCGGCGCCCGGATCCCGTTGCACGGGCGGGCGGGGCACGGGGCTCCGGTCGTGGACGGCGGGGCCCGTTTCACCGGCTGGGTCCCCGGTTCCCCGTGCGGCCCGACGCCCGCACCGGCGTCGACCGCATCGGCTTCCCGACGTGACCTACCGTTGTGCGCTGAACGGCAGTTGGCGTGCAGTCGGCTCTTCCGTGATCACGTGTACAGAAAGCGGCCTCCTGCGCGCAAAGTTCTCCCCGCACCATCGGCATGTCCACGACGTCGATCAAGGAAGCGCTTGTGAGAACACACCGCACCGGATGCAGAACCGCCGCCCTCGTCCTGTCCACCGCCGCGCTCTTCGTGCTGGCCCCCGCCCGGGCCGGGGCCGACGGTGGGAGCCTGCCGACGGTGACACCCGTCAGCGAGACACCCGCCCTCTACGACGACGAGGCGGGCGGCAACTCCGACGCCGACGATCCGGCGATCTGGCGCAACACGGCCGACCCCGGCCGCAGCCTCGTCATCGCGACCGCCAAGGAGGGCGGACTGCGGGTGTACGACCTGGGTGCCCGCCTGGTGCAGTCGCTGCCCGCGCCCCGTCCGCCCGCGGAGGACGACGCACCGGGCCGGTACAACAACGTCGACGTCGTCACCGGTCTGCGCACCACCACCGGCCGGGCCGACGTCGCCGTGGTCAGCGACCGCGGTAACGACCGCCTGCGGATCTACCGCATCGACCCGTCCAGGCCCGGCGGCCCACTGACCGACATCACCGACCCGGCCGCCACCCCGGTCTTCTCCACCGACCAGGCCGACATCAACGACCAGCGCACGGCCTACGGCCTCGCCACCTGGCAGGACAAGTCCACGGGGCGTACCTACGCCCTGGTCAGCCGGCGGGAGCGGACCCGCCTCGCGCTGGTCGAGCTGAAGCCCACCGCGAGCGGGACCGTCACCTACCGGAAGGTCCGTACTCTCGACCTGCCCGCGTCCTTCCGCCTGCCGAACGGCACGATGTGGTCCCCCTGCGCGGAGCCCGGTGAACTTCCGCAGGTGGAGGGCATGGTGGTGGACCCCGCCACCGGTACGCTCTACGCGGGCCAGGAGGACATCGGCATCTGGCGGATGCGCGCCGACCTCACCGGCGAGCCGGTCCTCGTGGACAAGGTCCACGAGTACGGCGTCCCCGGCGTCTACGACGAGGCGACCGAGGAGTGCACGGCCGGCGCCGACCCCGGCTTCGGAGGCGAGCGGCTCTCCGCGGACGTCGAAGGCCTGACCCTGTTTCAGGAGCCGGACGGCGACGGCTACCTCTTCGCCTCCAGCCAGGGCGACGACACCTTCGCCCTGTACGACCGTGAGGTGAGCGAGAGCAACGAGTACGAGGGGGGCTTCCGCGTCGGCGCGGCCTCGGCGACCCTCGACGGGTCCGAGGAGTGCGACGGCGCCGCCGTCCTGAACGCACCGCTCGGCAGCCGCTACCCGAACGGCCTGCTGGTCGTCCAGGACGGTCACGAGACCCCCGGGGTCCCCGACGGAGAGGGCGGCACGCGCACCGCGACCGGCTTCAAGTTCGTCGACCTGCGCGACGTGGTGGACGCCGCCGACCTGTAGATCCGATCCGCGCGTGAACCTCACTGCTGCCGGGTGGCGCACGGCACCCGGCAGCGGACTCCGATGCCGGGGTGCCCGGTCGCCCCAGCTCCCGTCCGTGGCGGGGATGCGGCGAACGGGACCGGACCGCCCGCCGGGCCGGCCCCCGGCCGGGGCGCGCAGCGGCTCGCCGACACTCCTGAGGTGGCGCAGCGCCTCCCGGTGCGAGGCGATCAGCCCGGCCCGGTGGTACGGGATGCCCACCTCCGGCCGCGACGTCCCCGGGAGGCGGGCTCCTCGGGGCGTCACCCGGTCAGGTGGGTGACCACCGAACGCATCGCCCGGTGCAGGGCCGGGCGCGTCTCCTCTGGAGGGTTGAGCGTTTCGAACCCGTGGTGGCCGTTGGGGAGGTCGACCAGTTCGAGCCGCAGCGCGCAGTCCTCGGCCGCGGTCACGAACGCATCGACCGTCGTGGCGATCTCGGGTGTCTCCCGCCCGGCGCGGAGGAGGACGACGGGCAGGGGCCCCGCCTGATCGGCCGCGCTGGCCGGGTGGAAGCGGCTGCCGGACATCCCCCAAGCGGGCAGAGGGGCCAGGACGGGGTAGGAAGCGGCCAGGCAGCGCAGCCAGGCGGGGGGCCGAGCCAGCCAGTCCGTCATGAGGAGGCCCCCGCCGGAGAAGAACCACAGGGCGATCCGGTCGGCGTCCACCCGGGCGTCGGCCCGCACCCGTTCCACCCCGGCGGCGATGTCCGCGGCGGCACGTTCGTAGTCGCCGACGTCGTGGAGACGGTGGTCGAGGGTCGCGCCGACCATGCCCGCGGCGGCGGCCAGGCGGGCGTAACCCACCAGGGTCGGCCACTCACGCGGGCCTGGCCGCGCACCGGCGGGCACCGGTCCGCCGTGCACGAAGACCACGGCCGGTCGCGGCCCATCGCCGTTGGGGACGTACAGATCGACATGACCTTGGCGATCGCGGGGCAGTTCGGGCACGTCCAGCGGGAACGGCCGCAGGTGGGCAGGCACCGGCGCGTCGCCACCGGCCGCCCGCAGGCGGTGCCCCTCACCGGCCGCGGCCCGCAGCAGGACGTCGGTCAGTGCGGCGGGGCAGGAGAGCATCGGCCAATGCCCGGTGGGGAGTTCGAAGAAGGTGACCTGAGGCTGGGTCAGGACGGCCAGAGCGGGGTCGCCGAAGTCGACGAGCCTCTGCACCATGCCGATGCCGGCGCCGTTGCGGGCACACAGCACGCCCGTGACGGGGACCGCGGCCACCGCTCCGGTCAGCCGCAGCGGCTGGAGCAGGGTACCCAGCGGCTGCGGCGCCGCCAGGGCGGTCAGCCGGTCCAGGGCCGCCTCGCCCACGCCGGCGGTACTGCCCCAGCGCTCCCACTCGTCACGGGCCGGTGCCGGAAGCACCCCCTTGCGCTCGCCTGCCTCGGCGCGTTCGGCCAGCCGCGCCCGCAGTGCCTGGTCCGGCACCGCGGCCAGCGCCGGAACGCCGTTCTGCGGCATCCCGCAGTCCAGGTACACGACGCGTGCGATGCGTTCTGCCCGCCGGTCGGCGGCACCGAGCACCGGATGGATCCCGTAGTCGTGACCGACGAGCACGATCTCCCGCCCGGAGGTCAGGTCCACCGCGTCGATCGCCGCGATCACGTCATCGATGTGCGTCTCGAGAGCGACGTGCTCCGGCGCGGCGGGCCGGGCCGGGTCGATGCCCGTCAGCGGGACCGCGTGCGCCCAGCCGCCCGCCGCGGTCAGCCGCGCGGCCGTCTCCTGCCAGACATGGGCCCCGGTGAACGCACCCGCCACCAAGATGAACACCTGCACAACGCCCTCCCCGGTCCGTCACATGACGCCGCGCCGGTCGCGTACGCCATCGTCCGCGGGCCGCAGCGTGTGCCCGGCCCGCGCACCGGTACCGTAGGAACTCCCCTTAAGGGAGGTTCAACTGTCCACGCAGCACGAGCCGTTGTGGAGCATCGGAGAGCTCGCCGAACGCACCGGTGTCACCGTGAAGACCGTCCGCTTCTACTCCGACCAAGGCCTGCTCCCCGAAGCCGCCCGCAGCAGTGGCGGACACCGCCGCTACGGCGTCCCGGCACGGGAACGCCTGCAGCTGATCCGCTCCCTGCGCGGCCTTGACCTGCCCCTGCCCGAGATACGCCGCATCCTCGAGGACGAAGACGCGACCGGCCGTGCACTGGAGAACGCCGTCGACAGCCGCCTGCGTGAGCTCGGTGGTGAGGTGAAGGCCCTGCGCTGGCGGGAAGCGGCACTCCAACTGGTGCGGGACTGCCCGCCGGCTCAGCGCGCCGGTCGGCTGAGGCTCCTCAGCACGCTGAGCACCCCGCCGAGCACCGCACCACTGGCCAGGTTCTGGCGCACCTGGCTGCCACCACGGATGCCGCGCCCGGCAACCGCGGCATTCCTGGAGGTGGCCGTCCCTCAGCCGCCTGACGAACCGCACTCGTCCCAGGTACTCGCCTTCGCCCGGCTGAACGCCATGACGACGGCTCCCTGCCCGGGCGGTCGGCAGCCCCAGCCGGAGGTGCACCGAGTGGCAGGAGCCGACGGCGCCGCCCTGCTGTACGCAGGCCTCGCCGAAGCATTCGAACTCGCGGCCCCGCACCTGCGCAGGGCACGCGACCCGCATTCCGGTGAGGCGTTGGACGCCTACGTCGCCGCATACGCGAGCGCCTACCGCAGCCGCGACACCCGCGACTTCCGCCGCTTGCTTGCGGCCCGGCTATCGGCCGAGCCACGCCTGGACCGGTATTGGGAACTCGCCGCCGTCGTCCTGACTCCGCCGGGCGGCCGCCCGCGGCCGACTCCGGGCTCCGCCGACGACTGGCTGCGCGCGGCACTGCGGCGGGACAACGCCGAAGCGGCGTGAGTCACGTCCCATGAGGCAGCCGTCGGACGCCGGCCGCCTGCGAAGCGCCGGACAACCGGCCCGGGCTCGTCGGGCGGAATGGCTCAACGCACCGGGAAGCCACAGGAGTAGCCCTGTTCCTCGAGCCAGGGGAGGATCCGCCGCAGCGCCTCCACGGTCTGGGACCGGTCGCCGCCCGCGTCGTGGAAGAGAAGCGTCGGACCGTTGGGCAGTTCCCTCTTCACGGTGGCGACGATGGCTTCCGTGCCGGGCCGCTCGAAGTCCTTGGTGTCCACGTTCCAGCCCAGGGGGCGCATGCCCCGTGAGGCGGCGAGCGTGCGGCTGTACGGGGTGAAGGCTCCTCCGGGAGCCCGGTAGTACATCGGCCGGACGCCTCCGGACGCCTTGGTGATCATGCGTTCGGCGTCGAGGATCTGCTGGGACTGGTAGGCCTCGGAGTTCTTGTCCATGGCGGTGTCGTGCGACACGGAGTGGTCGCACAGTCGATGCCCGGCCGCGACCACCTTCTTCACCAGGTCCGGGTGGGCCCGTGCCTGCGTACCCACCATGCAGAACGTGGCTTTCACCCCGTACTCCCGGAGTACACCCAGCACTTGAGGAGTCCAGACGGGGTCGGGACCGTCGTCGATGGTGATGTTGACGCCGCGCGTCCCCCTCTCCGAGGCATGCGCGATGGTGGCGGCGACCGGCTCGGCGTCACCGCCGGGCGAGACGGACGCCGTCGCCTTCGGCGTTGCAGTGCCGGGGGCACCGGCCTGCGCGGTCCACACCGAGGCGCCGGTGGCCAGCGCCGTCACTCCGAGCGCCGCTCCGAGCACCTTGCCGTACCAGCCCCGCCCACTGTGCCGCGCCATGCCCGCCCCGCTTCTTCGAAGTTCCTCGCCCGATCCCCGGACACCTGACAGGACGAAGGACGGCGGCTTGGGGATCCGTTCGTTACGGACCTCGGACAATTGAGCAGGGAGTCACGGACAAGCCGGCGAACAGCGGCCGCCGGCTCCGCATCCGGCCGGGCAGCTTCCGCCCGCAGCCGATCCCGGCCCCTCCGATCCTTCGCCGACCGCGTCGACGACGCCTGCCGCGTGAGGCCGGCGGCGTCCGCGGCGCCGGATGCGGAGCCGTGGGCTCACCTCCCTGCGTCGCCGCGCAGACGGAGGTAGGCGACCGTGAGGTAGGTGTGCGCCGGTGGCAGGGCGAGCACGGTCCACAGGAGCGCTGCCGTCGCCGGCGGGGTGAGCGCTCCGGCGGCGTGTGCGACGTAGGTGTTGTGGGTGAGGTCGGCCAGGACCGCCTCTCGCGCGGCGGTGCGCAGCGGCGCGGCGACCTGCTGAACCAGCAGCCAGACGGCGCCCGCGCAAGCGGCACCGATCACGCAGGCACCCAATAGCCAGGGCACGGCGGCCCGTTGCCCCATGAGCGACCACGACCGTCGCAGCGCGGCGCGGGGTGCGAGGCCGTCCACGGCGCAGGCGGCCGGGGCGAGCAGAAAGCCCGCGCGGAGCAGGACCGCGCTCGGGGCGAGCATCAGGGCGATCCCGATCGGTGTGAAGGGCCCGTCGGTGCTGAACGGGTCGACTCCGGTGAACGTGTCCACCGCGAGGCCCAGTCCGACACAGAGGGCGCCGCTGGCCAGCGCCGCCGAGAGCACCAGGACGCCGCGAAGTACGCAGACCGCCGCGACGCTCGGGACCCGGGGCAGGGTCCGACTCCACAGGCGGCGAGCTCCCATGGACGGGTGTTCCTGCGCGGCGGTGACGCACACCGTGCACGCCGCCTGCAGCACCGCGCCGACGAGGCCGGCGCTCAGCAGCAGGGCGGGCAGTGCACCGAGGGCCGACAGCAGCACCGCCTCGGGATGGGGGAAGTTGGAGTCTTCGGCCTGTTCGGCCGCGAGCTTGTCGTTCCAGGCCTGCGCGAACTGGGGCCGGGCCAGGGCGAAGGCCGGCACCGTCGCCGACAGTCCCGTCACAGCGGCAAGCACGACGGCGCCGAGCACGATCAGCGGCAGGGATCCACCCTGCCGCCGTACGGCGGCGAACACGGATCTCCCGGGCACTGCCGCGACGCTTTCCCCCGACTCGGTATCGGCCGGTCCATGAGCGCTCAATCTCCTTTCGGATGACTGCCTCGTCCACCACCGGTCACCTCGGCGGACCATCCGCACGAGGTGTCCGCGCCGGCTCGCCGCTCTTCCGGGCCGCTATTCCTTCAGGCCGTCCACCGCTTGCTTGGCCTCCAGCAGCCCGGCGCCGGTGGCCTCGCGGTACTTCTTGATCGCTGGGACGTGCCGTCCGGCACGCGCCAGGGCCGCCACTTCCGCCAGGGCGGGGTCGTCGTCCTCCACGCCATGATGGTGCAGGAGAAGGCCGAGCTTGTGCTCCAGACGGGCCATCCGCCTCTCCAGCCGACGGGCCCGGCTCTCCACGGTCGCGACGGTGGTCAGCCCGACGAGGACGACGAGCAGGCCTATCAGGGTGTACATGACACTCTCCCTTGGGTGTGATGGGCACGCGCCGCGAGGCGCGGGGCGTTCGGGATGAGGAGGAGAAGACTCACAGGCCCGGCGGAGCCCGGTCCCGCCGCATCAGGACGGTTCGGATCCGCGGGCCGGACGCGGGGAGACCAGTCCCGAGTCGTAGGCGAGGATCACCGCCTGCACGCGGTCGCGCAGGCGGAACTTCTCGAGGATGTGGGCGACATGCGTCTTCACCGTCGTCTCGCCGATGTCCAGCTCGACGGCGATCTCCGCGTTGGACAGGCCGCGCGCCAGGATCCGCAGCACGTCCAGTTCGCGGCCGGTGAGCACGTCCAGGCGCGGCGGGACGGGCGGCGGGGACTCCGAGGGCAGGCCGGCGAAACGCTCCAGCAGACGCCGGGTGACCCGAGGAGCGAGCACGGCCTCGCCGGCGGCGACCGTCCGAATGGCCGAGACGAGGGAATCGGCGGGACCGTCCTTCACGAGGAAGCTGCTCGCCCCCGCACGCAGGGCGTCCACCACGTGCTCGTCGAGGTCGAACGTCGTCAGGATGACGACCCGGCTGGGCAGGCCGCTCTCGGAGATCAGACGGGTCGCCTCGACCCCGTCCATCCGCGGCATGCGGATGTCCATGAGGACGACGTCCGGTGACAGCCGCCGCGTCTCCTCGACGGCCTCCTGGCCGTCGGCGGCCTCTCCGACGACCTCGATGTCCGGCTCGGCCTCCAGGATGAACCGGAAGCCGGTCCGGATCATCGGCTGATCGTCAGCCAGCAGGACGCTGATGGACCGCATGGTGCCCCGTTCCTCCGTTGTTCGCCGAACCGTCGGTCTCGGGCAGGTTCAGCACGGCGTGGACGCAGAAGCCGCCGCCCGGCCGAGGACCGGTGTGCAGGGTGCCGCCCGTCGCGGCGACCCGCTCCCGCATCCCCAGCAGACCATGACCGGAACCGTATCCGGGCACGGGAGTCCCCGTCGCGCCACCCGGTCCGTCGTCACAGACGCGGACGTGCAGCCGGTCCGGTTCCTCCTCCCACAGCAGACGCACCCGGGTACGCGCCGTGCCCGCGTGCTTGACGGTGTTGGTGAGCGCCTCCTGCACGATGCGGTACACCGTCAGCTGGTACCCGGCGGGCAGCGCGACCACCGAGCCGGAGACCGCATAGTCGACGTCCAGACCGGTGGCCCGCACGGCGTCGACGAGGGAGGGCAGGGCGTCGATCGTCGGCTGGGGCGGCTCCTTGGACGGTGTGCCCTCCCCCTCCTCGTCGGTGCGCAGCACGTCCAGCAGCCGACGCAGCTCGGTGACGGTGTCCCGGCCCGTCTGCTCGACGGTGGCGTGCAGCTCGTGCGCCTTGTCGGGCGACCGGTCCTGGATCCGGTCGGCCGCGATGGTCTGCACCACCATGAGGCTCACGTTGTGGGCCACGATGTCGTGCAGTTCCCGGGCGATCCGCGCACGCTCCTGCATCACCGCGGCGCGCGCGTTGGCGGCCTGCTCGCGCTCCAGCGCCGCGGCGCGCTGCATGGCCTCGTCCCGGACGGCCGTCCGGGCCCGCGAGAGCCGGCCCAGGGCCCATGCCGCCAGCAGGAGCACCGCATCGGTCAGCAACGCCGCGAGCCGGTGCCCTCTCGGCGCGAGGAACGCCTCCGTCAGCGCGCTGAGCGGAATGAACACGGCGGCCACGAAAGCCGTCACCCGTGGCGCGCCCCGCACGGCCGTGAGGTACACGGCGATGGCCACGGACAGGTAGGTGGGACCGATCGACGTGCCGTCCGGCCCGGCGAGTTGGGGGATGTAATCCAGGTACTGCAGTGTCCCGGACGCCACCGCCATGACCAGCAGGCCGGCCAGCGGCACACGACGGTGCACGGCGAGGGGCAGCGTGGACAACAGCACCAGGAGGAGCCACCACTGGTCCGGCTGGCGCAGCGGGACGCCGTCCGGGGGGATCGCCTCCGGCAGTGCCAGGCACGCGGCCGCCGCCAGGACGGCCAGGGTCACGTCCGTCACCGCGGCAGGCACCTGGCGGCCTGCGAGTGACCCCGGTTCTCTCATGCCCCCCACGGTAAAGGGCCTGCTCACCCGGCCCCCCACCCTGAGGTCGGAGTCCTGCCGACCGCCTTCCTCCTCCCGGTCTCCTCCGTGAGGAGGAGACGCGTCGCGCACGGCGTGGTGGGACACCGTGCGGCCTCGTCCGGACGGTGGAAGCGGTCCTCTCCCTCACCCGCCGGGCGGAGGGCGTGATTCGACGTGAGGACGGAGGCTGCGGACCTGTAACGCCGGTGGACTGGAAGGACCCATCACCCACGACCGACCCAGGGGTCCCACATGCCCGGAGCACACAGTCGGCCAGCGCCTCCCGGCGCCCCCATCGGCATCGATCCGTCAGGAACCGCCGTACGGCTGACCAAGGTGACCAAGAAGTACGGCCGCGGGGCGTCCGCGGTCGTCGCGCTCGACGACGTCAGCACCGGCATCGCCGCCGGTGGTTTCACCGCCGTCATGGGCCCGTCCGGCTCCGGGAAGAGCACCTTCCTGCACTGCGCCGCCGGGCTCGACCGGCCGACCTCCGGAACGGTGCAGCTCGGCGGGCAGGACCTCGGCGAGCTGGACGAGCGGCGGCTCACCCGGTTCCGCCGGACCCGTATCGGGTTCGTCTTCCAGGCCTTCAACCTGCTGCCGTCGCTCACCGTGGAGCAGAACATCACCCTCCCGCTGCGGCTGGCCGGAGAGGGAACCGACCATGACTCGGTCCGCGGCGTGACGGCCGCGGTCGGACTCGCGGGCCTGCTCGGCCGCCGCCCCTCGGAACTCTCCGGCGGGCAGCAGCAGCGGGTCGCCATCGCCCGCGCCCTCATCACCCGCCCTGAAGTGATCTTCGCGGACGAGCCGACCGGCGCGCTCGACCCGGACACGGCCGACGACATCCTCGGGCTGCTCCGGCAGGCGGTGACCGACCTGCACCAGACCGTGGTGATGGTCACGCACGATCCCGTGGCCGCCCAGCGCACCGACCAGGTCGTCTTCCTCGCCGACGGACGCGTGGTCCGCCGTGTGGACGCGCCGTCCGTCGCACAGGTCAAGAGCGTCATGACCGAGCTGCGGAGGCCCCGTTGATGCTGCGTATCGCCTTGGCCACCTTGCGCGCCCGCGCAGGGGCCTTCGCCGCCACGTTCGCCGCGCTCCTGCTCGGGGCGGCCGTGGTCAGCGCCTGCGGCGTACTCCTGGAATCCGGGCTGCGCTCCGCCCTGCCACCGGAACGGTACGACAGAGCCCCGCTGATCGTCGCGGGCCGTCAAGCCGTCGACCTCGACGTGAAGTCCGCCGACGGATCCGAGTACCGCAGTTCCCAGCCGCTGCTCGAACGACCACGGCTCGACGCCTCCCTGGCCCGCGACCTCGCCGCGGTCGACGGTGTCGCCTCCGTGGTGCCCGACCGCCGTGTCACGGTCCGCCTGCCGGACGCGGACCGTGCCGTCACCGGCGCCAACGGGGCCGTGCCACAGGCGCACACCTGGTCGAGCCGAGTCCTTGGAGGATTCCGCCTCACCGAAGGGCACGCGCCCCAGGGTGCCCGGCAGATCGTCCTGGACACCCGTCTCGCGGCCCGGGCCGGGCTGCGGACCGGCGACAGCGTACGGCTCATGACCACGTCCACTCCGCTCACCTTCGAGGTGGCCGGACTGGTGGCCCTCGACGAGGACCGCACTCCCCGGCAGTCGGTGCTCTACGTCTCCGGGGCCGCGATGCAGCGGCTGGCTCCCCTGTCCGGTGCGTCCGCCGACGCCTTCGGCGTGTTCACCACGCCGGGTACACCGTCCTCGGAGGTGGTGCCCGCCGTCGAACGGGTACTGGCCGGGCACCGTGCGGCGGTGTACACGGGTGACGAACGCGGCGAGGCGGAATTCACCGACATCGCGGTCGGTGCGGCCAACCTCGTGGAGCTGGCCACCGCCATCGGCGGCAACGTGCTGCTCGTGGCCGTGTTCGTGCTGTGCGCCACGACGTCCCTCGCCGTCCGCCACCGCCATCGCGAGATGGCCCTGCTGCGCGCGATCGGCACCACCCCGGGACAGCTGTACCGCATGATCACGGCGGAGTCAGCGGTGGCGGGTCTCGTCGCGGGCGTGCTCGGCTGCCCTCTCGGCGTCGGTGTGGTCCACTGGCTGAGCGGACAGTTCGCCGGTCGCGGCCTGGTACCGCCGGACTTCCGGCCGGTCATCGGCCCGCTCCCGTTCCTCACCGCCGTCGGTGTGACGGTCCTGACCGCAGTGACGGCGGCCCTCGTCGCCGCCCGGAGAGCCGCACGCGTCCGCCCCACGCAGGCGCTGCGCGAGGCCTCCGCCGAGCCCGCGCTCCTCGGCAGGGGCCGTCTGATCACCGGCGGTGTCCTGCTCGCGCTGGCGGTCTGCGTGCTGGGTCTCGGCATCGGCTTCCGCACCGACTTCCTCACCCTGGTCGGTCTGGCCAACTCCCTCGTCCTGCTGCTCGTGATCGCCGCTGCGGTCCTCGGTCCGCTGATCAGCCGCACCACCACGGCCCTCCTCTCCCCGCTCCTCGACCGGACCGGTGTCACCGGCTGGCTCGCGGCGGCCAACTCACGTGCCCGTGCCGCCCGGACGGCGGCCGCGGTCACCCCGATCGTCCTGGCTGTCTCCTTCGCGGCGACGGTCGTCTTCACCCAGACCACTCAGCTGAGCCGGTCCACCGAGGAGATCCGCTCCGGCACGGTCGCCGATCACGTGCTCACCGCTCCCACCGGCATGTCGCCGGAGCTCGCGCGCCGGGCCGCCGAGCTGCCGGGGGTGGCGGCCGCCACCGGTGTGGTGCGGTCCAAGGCGGTCGGTGTGGGTTCGCTGCTCGGCACGGAGGAAACCGTCTCCCTGACCGCGCAGGGACTCCGGCCGTCGGCCCTGTCCGCCACCGTCGACCTGGACGAACGCAGGGGGAAGCTGTCGGCCCTGGCTCCGGACACGGTGGCCCTCAGCACCACGGCGGCCTCGTGGCTGGGGCTCGACGTCGGGGACCGGGCGCGGCTGTACCTCGGGGACGGAACGCCCTTCACCGGTGAGGTGATCGCCGTGTACGGCAGGGGACTCGGCTTCGCCGACCTCACCTTCGACCACGACCTGCTCCTGTCCCACACCACGGCGGGCGTCGACCAGTCGGTGCTGATCCGGTCGGCCCCCGGCGCCTCCGGCGACATCGCACACCGGCTGTCCGCTCTGGCGCGGGCCTTTCCGGGAGCCGAGCTGAGCGGAGCACTGGCGGCCGATGCCCAGGTCGAAGAGCAGAGGGCGATGGCGTGGGTGAACTACGTGGTGGTGGGTGTCATCATCGCCTACACCGCTCTCACCGTCGTCAATACACAGGCGATGAACACCGCGTCCCGGCGCCGGGAGTTCGCGCTGCTGAGGCTGACCGGCAGCAGCCGGTCGCAGGTACTGGGCATGCTGCGTCGGGAGAGCTTCACGGTGGTCGCGGTCGGAGGGCTCCTGGGAACGCTGCTTTCGGTGCCGCCGCTGGCCCTGGTCGCGCTGGCGCTGACCGGCGGACCGATACCGGCGGTGCCGGTGCTGGGCTGGCTCGTGATCGTCGGATCGACGGCACTGCTGGCCATGGCCGGGACGATGCTGCCCGCCCGCCTGGTGCTGCGTGTCCGTCCGGTCGACGCCATCGGGACGAAGGAGTGACGAGCGAGTGGCCGCGGGGGGAGCCCTCAGGGGACACGCGGGATGCGCGTCAGGGACGGGCCGGGGCGGCCATGCGATCCGGACGCGTGGTGAGCACGGCGGACCGTGGGGCCGGAGCATGCTCGGTGGGGCCGGAGCATGCTCGGCGGCGCGTCGGGCGTGAGGCGTGGCCGGGCCCTGCCGGCGATCACTGCGCCCCGCCCGCCCGGATCGACGGGCGGGGCCGGGCAGAGAAGGGGTCAGCTGGTCGGGAAGTCGTCAGGGGTGCGGATCTGCTCCCTGATCCAGGTCCCGGCCGGCTTCAGCTGGGCCGTGCCGGTCCAGGGGCCGTCGGCGTTGCATGTGCCGGGCTTGAAGACGGCTCCGGACCGCTCGTCATCGGAGAAGTTCCAGTTGACCCAGCTGATCTTCTTCGCTGCCATCAAGTCGATGTAACGCTTGGTCATGGTGAAGTCGTTCGCCCCTTCGCCGGCGGAGTTCTGCGTGCCGAACTCGGTGACGAAGACGGGCAGCTTGTCGGCGGCGCGAGACAGGGTGTCGAGGTACTCCTCGCGGTGCGAGGACGCGTAGAAGTGGAACGTGTACAGGATGTTGGTGGCGTTGACCGGGTCGGCGGTGACCTCGTTCTCGCTGCTGCCGTCGGAGACGCCGAGTGAGGACCAGGCGCGGGTGCCGACCAGTACGGGTGTCTCCGGGTCCTTCTGCCGGATGACCGGGATCAGCTGTTCGGCATAGGACCTGATCCTCGACCAGCTCACGCCGTTGGGCTCGTTGGCGATCTCGTAGAGCAGGTTGGTCTTGTTCGCGTGGCGCTGAGCGATCTCGGTGAAGAACGTCCTGGCGCGCGACAGGTTGTAGTGGGGGTCACCGGGGGTGAGCTGGTGCCAGTCCACGATGACGTAGAGGCCGCGGGCGGTGGCCTGCTCGATCAGGCTGTGCACCATGTCGGTGAAGCGCCGCGGGTCGCTCTCGTAGCCGCCTTCCTGTACGTAGGTGGACACGCGCAGGACGTCGGCGTGCCAGTCCCTGGCCAGCGCGTCGAGTGAGCCGCTGGTGAGGCACTGGCTGTACCACTGGGTGCCGTGGCTGCTCATCCCGCGTAGCTGGACGGGCTTGCCGTGCCGGTTGCACAGCTTCGTTCCGCACACTCGAAGCTGCCCGTTGACGGCAGCGGGTGTGTCGCCGGCCGGGCCGCCGGAGGTCTCCAGCGAGATGCGGTCCACGTTCGGTCCGCCGTTGGCGGTGGTCGCGGTCGCCCTGATCGTGTTCGCCCCGGTCCTGAGGTTCACGTTGAGCGTGGTGGTGGTCCAGTTGGTCCATGCGCCCGTGCCCGGGAAGGCTTTGCCGCTGGATGCCATCGCACCGTTCACCGTGATGTCCATGGGGCGGTTGGTGGCGGTGCCGTTGGCGAAGCGCAGGGTGAGGCCGGTCGGGCCGGCCTGCGTGACGTTGACGGTCCACTGCACGTAACCGCCCCGGACGTTGTCGTAGTTGACGAAGCCGTCACCGGTGAAGCCGGCGTGGTCGGACTCCACTGCACCGCGCGAGATGACGGCGGATTCAGCCTCGTGCACGGTGGCGGCACGGGGTGAGGCGGCCGCACTGTCCGCCGAGACGGCTGCCGTAGCGGGAAGGGCAGCGGATAGGGCCAGCGCCAGGGCGACGGCCGCGCCGGAGCCGCGCGGTGTGGGATGGGACGAGCGTAGCCAACTCATGGTCAGGACTCACTCCATCGAAGAGGGGGCGGGCTCCTGCGGCCGCGACGAGCGTGGGGGTGACCGCGGGAACCCTCAGACAGGAAACCTTCCTAACGATCCCCAGAAGTAGCAGGGCCGTGGCGCGCTGGGCAAGGGGCGGGCAAGCATGTCATGTGCACGCAATGGCGGACGCGTCCGTCCGGGAACCGGGCTCCTGGGAGAGGGTGGTTCACGGATCTTCCTCTGTGGGTAAAACGGCCCCAAAGACGGAGGTAGCCTGCGCGGAATCCATAGGGCACCGGTAGATCTCCGGTCGTTCGGCAGGATTCCCGTTCTCGGGGGTATCCATCCCGGCTGTGCCGTATCAGGGTGCAATGGTGGAGGTCAGCCCTTCGGCAACCACACCGATCAGTAGAGGCACGCAATGGATCCATGGCTGATCTGGTTGATCATCGCAGCGGTTTTGGCCGCGGCGGAAATCTTCACGCTCACTGCCGCGCTCGGAATGCTGAGTGCGGCCGCATTGGTCACGGCGGGGTCCGCCGCGGTCGGGCTGCCGCTGCCGTTGCAGTTCCTGGTGTTCACCCTCGTGGCCACAGTCACCGTGCTGTTCGTACGCCCCCTTGCGCTGCGCCACGTACTCCAGCCTCCGGCGGAGAGATTCGGCGTGGACGCACTGGTCGGCAGGGGTGGCTATGTCGTCTCAGAGGTGACGGGCATGGGAGGCAGGGTCCGCATCGACGGTGAGGAGTGGACGGCCCGCGCCTACGACGAGACGCTGGTGATTCCCCCCGGAAAGATCGTCGACGTCATGGAGATCAGCGGCGCCACCGCGATTGTCTACCCCCGGGACTGAAACCATGGAAACCTCGGCCTTTCTGATCGCCGGCCTGTTCGTCGCATTGCTCGCGGTTTTCACGGTGGTGCGAGCGGTGCGCATCGTGCCCCAGGCGCGTGCTCGCAATGTCGAGCGCCTCGGCCGTTACCATCGGACCCTCAATCCGGGCCTCAGTCTCGTGATCCCTTACATCGACCGCGTTCATCCGGTGATCGATCTCCGGGAACAGGTGGTTTCCTTCAAGCCGCAGCCGGTTATCACCGAGGACAATCTCGTCGTCGAGATCGACACTGTTCTGTACTTCCAGGTCACCGATCCGCGAGCCGCCTTTTACGAGATCGCGAATTTCCTTCAGGCGGTCGAGCAGCTCACCGTCACCACCTTGCGCAACGTGGTGGGATCCATGGACCTGGAGAAGACCCTCACCTCACGGGACACCATCAACAGCCAGCTGCGTGGAGTCCTGGACGAGGCCACCGGAAAGTGGGGGCTGAGGGTCAACCGGGTGGAGATCAAAGCCATCGATCCTCCGCAGTCCATCAAGGACGCGATGCAGAAGCAGATGCGAGCCGAACGGGACAAGCGGGCCGCGATTCTCGGAGCGGAAGGGCAGCGCCAGTCACAGATCCTCACCGCCGAGGGCGACAAACAGGCCGCCGTCCTGCGCGCGGAAGGGAACCGTACCGCTGCGATCCTCCAGGCCGAGGGGCAGTCACGGGCCATCGACGAGGTGTTCCAGGCCGTACATCGCAACGACCCCGACCCCAAGTTGCTCGCCTACCAGTACCTCCAGACGCTGCCCCAGCTCGCGCAAGGCTCGGGCAACAACTTCTGGGTGATCCCCAGCGAGATCACCGCCGCACTCCAGGGCGTGTCCCGCGCCTTCACCGAGGTGCTGCCCCAGTCGCCGGCCACCCGCGAGAAACCCCCTGACGACATGGTCGCCCAAGCCGCCACCGACAAGGCTCAGGCCGAGGAAGCCGCGGCCGCGGCCCTGGCCGACGCGGCCGAGGCCGAGGGCGCCACCCCCGATGCCTTCCCGTCTCACCCGCCCCGCTGACGGCGAACGGCGTCTCTGCCGGCACCACTCGCCCGTCCCGTCGGCCGATTCCAGCGCGACGCGCCACCCGGCTCGTCACGCTCCTCGACCTCCCACGGCGCGGGACGCGCCGGGGATATCGCGGATTGCGCCCGGTGTGTCTTCGCTCCGGGTGCCGCGCACGCCGCTGTCCCTCCCGGGAGTCGCCCGCGGTGGGCGGCCACCAGGCGGTACACGCCGTGCGCGGCCCAGCGCACGGGCGGCAGAGTCAGGACCGCTCCCACGACGGACCACACCCCGCCCCCGCTCAGCAAAATCCTCGCCACCGCCTGCGCCCCGCCGTACGCCCGCCCGGTGGGTGTCACCCACAGGGCCTCGTACCGGGCACGCTCCGCGGTGACGCCGAGCGACGCAAGCTCCGCGTGCTGCCACGCCACGGCATCGCAGCGGGGCCGCACCAGACGCTGGACGACGCCCACCGACGTGGTGCAGAAGCCGCAGTCCCCGTCGAAGATCAGCACTGGTCGCATCCGCACGCCTCCATCGTGCCGCACTCTCGGCCGGTCCGGGGCGTGGAGCGCCGGCCGCACGCGGCGGGGAGGGGCGCCGGTGTCTCGGACCGGCCCGAGGCGGTGGGTCCGTCGAGGACGAGGTCGTAAACCTTCAGGGCGGCCGGGTCTGCCGGACCTGCTTTCCCGCGGGCGTACAGGGACGGCGACTTGATGCCGGCGAACGGGTTCGGACCGTTGGAGATGGTGGAACTGATCATGGGTGGGCAGCACTTGATCCCGGGAAGCATTCCGGGGGTGGGCCCCCGGGAGGGGCGGTGACGACGAGTGAGTGAGCAGGGTGGCCGCGACTGGGTGTGCATGACTCCCGACGAGTTCGACCGTGACGCGCCGCCGCGCCCGGAGGTGGACGGACGGATCCCGGCCGAGCTGGACGAGTGCGGTACGGCTCCCCTCTTCGGCGACGAACCGGCCCCGGCGGGGGCCGGCCGGCCCGCTCCCCGCTCTGCCCAACGAGGCTGCCAGGGGCGCCTGTTCTGACAGTGATCCCTGCCGGCGGTGGCTATTTTGGGGTGCGCTCATGCCCGCGACTTGTGCAGACTCCACGCATGGTTGCCGACACCGCCGTCTCGCTTCACGAGAGGGCTCTGCGACATGTCGCGGCATCGTCCAGGGGGAAGCCCCTGCCTCCGGACCTGCGGGTGACGATGCACTTCCATCCTGACCGAGCCGCGGGGAACCGTCCCATCCTGGCCCAGATGGCTCACGACGGCGTCTACCGGTCACAGTTCGTCACAGGAACGAGCAACGACGGACTGACCGCTCACCCGGGCGGAGACCGATGGCGCTGGGAGAGCCGCCTCTTCGCCGGCGCGTATGACGACGCCCCACCCGACCAGCGTCCTGTCTACGGTGCGTTGAACCACCGTCGTGATCCGGTCGGCGGTGCTCCGCGATTCGGCTCCTCCTACTTCCGGCTCACGCCTGAAGCTCTCACGCGCGCTACTTTCTGCCACCCGGACAGCTCCGCCGAGCCGTCTGCGTTCGGCATCGCCGGTCGATGCTCGCTGCTCGAACTCGCTGAGGCAGCGGACACGGATCTCCTGGACAACCACATCGAGGCACAGATCCACGGGCCTGTCAGATTCGACCGGGACGTGGAAGCGCTGGTGCTGGACCCCAGCTATCGCGGTACGGCGGTCGAAGCCGCGGCAGAACGCCTGCCGTGCCCCGTCGAGTGGCATCCCGGTTTTCGACTCGGTGTGGACGAACTGCGGCAGCATCGGCATTACCGCGGTCAGGTGTCTGTGGATCTGGGAATCGAGATCGCTGTCGCAGGCCGGCTCACTCCCCGGGTTGTCGGAGATGCCGCCCGCACCGGTCGCTACGCCCTCCAGGACCTCAAGAAGGTCTGGCACCGCCTGGCCCGGTTCGGGAAGCTGAGCGGCTGACTTCACCACGCCACCGCGCACCGTCGGACACCCCCACGCCCGACCATGGGAACGCACGCGCCTGGGCGGCAGCCAGGGGCGACGGCGGTCGGCGTAGCGGGCGGCGCCGCTCACGCGGTGCCCGGCATGACAAGCTGTGCTTTCCAGCGTCCTAGCCCAGGAGGTCACTATGGCCGCAGAGTCTGCATCACACGAAGGATCGGAGTCGGCTGACGCCGAGAACACCGACCTCTCGCCCGACGACGACGGTCAGTCCGACCTGAAGCGCAAGTTTCGGGAGGCTTTGGCGCGCAAGCGCGGCCTGCAGGCGGATGCCGCCGACCTCGCTGCGAACACCCACGCGTCAAAGATCCGCGGCGCGCACGGCCCGGCCGCGAATCAGCGGTCGTTCCGGCGCAAGAGCGGAGGCTGAGTAGGCGCGGCCGCCAGATGAGACTCGGCAGGACACGGCCTGGCAGCCCTACCGATGAGGGGGGCCGGGTCCTGCCCGGTTGGCGAGGAAGGGGCCGTTGGGCCCGCCGCCGGGGAGCCGTGCTCCTTGTCGAGGTGTACAGACGCCGCCGCACCCTCACGCCCGCATCTGACCGCACCGGCTGAGGACGATCACCCACGCCGGCCACGGCGAGCACTGTCCCGCCGAGAGCGGCACCGGAAGGGTGGAGGCATGCGCCGACTGCTGCTGCTCGCACCGCTGTTGCTGTTCACCGTCGGCTGCGCGGCGGTGCAGTCCTTCCGGGAGTGAGGGCGACGTACGCACGGGAGCTGGCCGGGAAGGTGGCCGAGCGGCTCTACGGCCGGCGTCCGCGCACGGCGGAGGAAGTCGGCTCTCCGCTTCCGGAACCGACGGGGTGGAGGTGCTGCGGGTCACGGGTACCTCGACACACGACGGGGGCGGCATCGACGCGGTCCTCGCACATGGGGCGCGGCGTACAGCGGACGGCCCGACCCTGAGGAGCGTTGTGCGGCGCTGTTTCGCGGGCGCGTGTCGCCCGGGTCGAAAGTCGGGTCCCCCGAGGACCGGCAGGAGGGCCCGGCCGTACGAAGACTCCTCGCACAGCGCTTCCCGCTGCCCACCCGGGGCCGCAGGTACCCCTTGGGCCTCGGGTACGCCCAGGGCGACCGGAGACATGGCGTGCCGGTCGCCTCATTCCGGCACCGGCCGCATCTCCACGACCCGCAGTCCCAGTGACTGGCAGCGCGCCAGCAGCCCGTACAGGTGCGCTTCGTCCACGACCGGGCCGAACAGGACCGTCTGGCCGGCCATCACCACATGGCCCAGCTCCGGAAACGCTCTGGCCAGTGTCTCCGAGAGATGCCCCTCGACGCGGATCTCGTAGCGCACGAGCTTGTCCTCCCACGGCTGCCCGGGACAGGCGGACGCCCTTTCCGCCATCGTCCGCCTCCCTGCCCGGTCGAACCTCACCCGAAGCAGGTGACCCGACGGTGACAGCCATGAGCCGCAGTGATGCGCCGGCGACCTGAAAGCGGCCGCCGACCTGCGCATACAGAGGGGTGACGGACTGGATGGCGGTCACCGGTGCCGGTTCTGCCGACGGCGGAGAGGGCGGACGTCGGCCTCCCGCCTCAGCCGAGGTTCTTGCCCATCCGCCGCGGCCTGTGTGGCTGTGCGGCCCCCGCACCGCCACGTCATCACAGCATGCGAAGGTCCCGTGCGCGGCGCACCGCTTCGCCCCGCCGGTTCACTGCCAGTTTTCGGTAGATGCTCTTGAGGTGGGTCTTCACCGTGTTCACCGACAGGCAGAGGTCGGCGGCGATCTCCTCCGTCGACATCATCCGGGCCACACGCTCAAGGACATCCTGCTCGCGTGCGCTCAGCTCCACCGCGACGAGCGGCGCGGGCCGCGGCTGTGGCCCCGTCGGCTTGCCGCGCAGTGACGGAGCGGGCGTCAGCCAGCCTGCCGCCAGATCGCGCAGCGGACCCGTGGCCATGAGAGGCCGGATCCATGCCTCGCCATCCAGGAACGGACGCCTCAACCGCTCACGCCGGGCGTCGAGGAGCGCCCGTGCCAGAAGCTTGCGGGCGGTGGCTGTGTCTCCGGCCGCGTCGGCGGCCCGAGCCCTCACCAACGAAGCCCCCACTGTCAGCGCCGGGCCGGTCCGTTCCTCCGCGTGGAGGCTGTCCAGGAGGTCGAGGGCTGCCGCGGGACGTCGCGCGGCGAGCTGGATCGACGCGGCCTGCACAGCGCACACGGGCTGGTCGACGGAGACCGACTGAAGCGCCTCGGCGGCTCGGTCCGCCCGCCCCTCGCTCAGGTGGGCGGCCGCGGAGACGAGCGCTTCCTGGCTTGTCGCCCACGGGGAGGCCACGGCGGCGGGGACGGCCGGGTCGGCCGCCTCGACAGCGGCGCGCATCTTCCCCCTGGCCATGAGGAGGCGCGCCGCGGCGAGGGCTCGCGCCGCGGCCGTCACCGGATCACGTGTGCTCGAGGGGAGAGCGGCCGCTTCGTCGATGAGAACTTGAGCCCGGTCCAGTTCGTCGCGGTCGACTGCCACGGCGGCCAGGACGAGCCGTCCGATCCCCGATCCGGAAGGCTGGTGAGAACCGGGCCGGTCAGTCTCGGACAGTGCGGCCAGTGCCTTGCGCTCCGCCCTGCCGGGCCAGCCGTTGAGATAGTCGAGCAGGGCCAGGTGTCCCATGGCCTCCTCCCGGGGCGCCACGGTGGATGCTCCGCCGGGAGTTCCGACCACGGTGGTCAGGACGGCACGAGCGTCCTCGAAACGCCCGGCCCACAGGAGCGTCGAGCCGACGTGGGTCAGCAGCAGGGCGGTGAGTTCGGGATGCTTGTCCAGCAGATGAGCCGGTACCTCCTGCCGTAGTTCAGCGGCCGACTCGGCGGCCTTCTCCACCTGCGGCGGGCATCCGGTCAGCCGGGCGGCCAGGGCCTCCAGCAGTGCACAGCTCAGCCGGGCGGCCGCCCCATCGCGGGTGCCACCGGCAAGCTGCTCCTGGACGTGGTGCAGACGGACCAGGCCGTGACCGAGGTCGTGGCGGGACAGGTCGTGGGCTGCACGCACGAGGTCCGTGGCCGGGCTCTTGACCTCGGCCCCCATGGGGGAGAACAACTGCGCCAGGTCGTGCGAGCTCGGCCCGGTGAAGAGTCGTCCGATCGCCAGGTCGTCCACGAGGGCACCGGCCGCGAGATCCCAGTCGTCCGCGGCGGCACTGTGGGCGAGTGTCTCCGGCAGGTGGCCGTGGCGACGCAGCCACTGCGCGGCCCGCCTGTGAAGTTCCGGCTCCAGACCGGGCAGGCGAACGCGCAGGTGTGCCCGCAGTATCTCCGCGAACAACGGGTGGAGCTGGTACCACGCGTGCTCGAGACCTTCGACGAACGCGTTTCGGCGGTGCAGTCCGGTGAGAATCGGTTCGGCATCGGTACGGCGGGTCAGCGCATTGGCCAGATCGGGACAGAAGCGCTCCAGGACGCTGACGCGCAGCAAGAGGTCCTGTGCCTCCTGGGTCTGCCCCTTGAGGACCTCGGCCAGCAGGAAGTCCGCGACCGTGCTGCGGTCCGCTTCGAACTCTTTGAGATAGCGCTCGGGGTCGGAGCTGTCTCTGGCGGCCAGGGCGGACAGGCTCAGACCGGCCGCCCAGCCCCGGGTGCGGTCCACCAGGTTCCGCGCTGCCTGGATCGGAACGTCCACGCCGTGCAACTCGAGCAGGGTGGCGGCCTCTTCGGGAGTGAAGGCCAACTCCGCGGAGCGGATCTCCGTCAGGTCGCCGGCCGCCCGGTGGCGGTGCAACGGGAGCAGCGGCTCGGTGCGGCTGACCAGGACGAGGCGCAGGCCCGGGCCGGCGTGGTGCAGGACGAACTCCAACTGCTCCGCGACCTTCGCATCGGTCACACGGTCGTACTCGTCGAGCACGAGGAGCACGGGCCGGTCTCGGACGTTCAGCTCCGCGGCAAGCGAGGACAGGAGCCTGTCGCCCACCCCGGAGGCGTTGTCGGGGGTCCCGACCGCGTCGGATGCCGGCGCACCACAGGCGCGCAGGGCCTGCAGAACGTAGGCCCAGAACACTCCGGGACGGTGGTCGCCGCCATCGAAGGTGACCCAGGCGACCGGCGGGACCACCCCGGAGACCCAATCGGCGGCCAGCAGGGTTTTACCGGCTCCGGCCGGGCCGTTGAGCAGGGTCAGCGGGGTCCTGAGCGCTTGGTCGAGGTGGTCGACGAGTCGCTGTCGCCGCAGGTACGTCTGGGGCCTCGCGGGGAGGGCGAACCGGGTGCGAAGAAGCGGATCGCCCAGAGGATCGGTGGGCGACAGCGCCGGAACAATGGGAACCGCGGATCCTTGAGCACTCGCATGGATGTCCGCCACGGTGCTCATCACCCCTGTCCGGTCAGGGCCACGTCATGGGCAGCGCTTCCTTCCTCAGCATCCCAGCCTTCGTGTGCAGGCGCATGTCAGACCGAGCCATCGACCCGCTGACCTGCGGGTGCGTGCGGGGTCCGCTCCGGGAACCTCTTGACAGGGCCGTGCCGGACGAGGCGATGCATCGGGAGCCCTGCGCCGTCGGTCGGGAAGAGCCGGTCCCGTTTCATCCGCCGTGCTGATGTGGCCGTCACCGGCGTCGACGAACGCCGGACCGGCCCGTCGCCACAGGCGGCTGTCCGGCGAGGAGGCGGCCGTCGTCGGAAGTGTTCGGCCGGGCGAACACCCCCGGCACATGTGAGCGGACCGGGGCCGGCACAGCCGCGCACGGCAAAGCGAAGTGCTCCGGCCCACCGCACGGTCTGGCGCGAAAGGACCGCAAGGTTGGCTGCCCGTGCCGGGTAACGGCAGGGAGTCCCCAGGCGGCATGCGGGAGTGAGGACGCTGAATGACGTCGTCGCCGGCCAGGTCAATCGGTCCGGCGACCGGACGCAGCCGGCGGGAAGCCCTCGCACCTGGGGTGGAACCGGCGGCGGACCGCACCGTGAAGTCGGCCCGGGCGGTGAGCGTCAGGACGTCACGTCCCACGTAGCCTCTTTCCCATGCCGGCCTCCCGACTGCATCGTGTCGCTGTCCTTGTGCTCGAGGGCGCCAAGCCGCTCGATGTCGGTATTCCCGCGCAGGTGTTCACGACCCGCGCGAGCATGCCGTACGAGGTGCGGGTGTGCGGTGCGACACCCGGTCTCGTGACCGGCGGCGATGGCCTGTCCTACTCCGTCGCCCACGGCCTGGACGCGTTGGCGTGGGCCGACATCGTCTTCGTCCCCGGCTACCGGCACCCGGACCGCGAGGACCCGCCGCGCGCCGTCGTGGACGCACTGATCGCCGCCCATGCGCGGGGCGCGCGGCTCGCCGCCATCTCGACGGGGGCCTTCGCTCTCGCCGCCACGGGCCTGCTCGACGGCAGGCGCGCCACGACGCACTGGCACTACGCGCGAGCGCTCATGGCCAGGCATCCGCTCGTCCAGGTCGACGAGAACGTCCTGTTCGTCGACGAGGGCAGTGTGCTCACCTCGGCCGGCGCCGCCTCGGGCATCGACCTGTGCCTGCACGTCCTGCGCGGCGACCTGGGGGTCGCCGCGTCCAATCACGCGGCGCGCCGTCTGGTGGCCGCCCCCTACCGCAGCGGCGGCCAGGCGCAGTACGTTCCGCGCAGCGTCCCCGAGCCACTCGGTGAGCGCTTCGGCGCCACCCGTGAGTGGGCGCTGCACCGACTCGGCGAGCCCCTTTCCCTCGACGTACTGGCGCGGCAGGCCGGGGTGTCGGCGCGTACGTTCTCCCGGCGCTTCGTCGAGGAGACCGGCTACACCCCGATGCAGTGGGTGATGCGTGCCCGCATCGACCTGGCCCGCGAACTGCTGGAGCGCTCCGAGCGCAGCGTCGAACAGATCGCCACCGACGTCGGGCTCGGTACGGGGGCGAACCTGCGCCTGCACTTCCAGCGCATCCTGGGCACCACCCCGAGCGAGTACCGGCGCACCTTCACCCGGGGCGAGTAGCGGCTGTCGCGGGCTCGTGTGGCGGGATCCTTTTGAACCGTGGCGATCACGCCACTGTCGGCGGCGCGAACCGCGGGCGAGCCTGGTGGCGAAGGAAGGGAGAACACTCATGACTCGCATCGCCATCAACGGATTCGGCCGCATCGGACGCAATGTGCTGCGCGCCCTGCTGGAGCGCGACAGCTCCCTCGAGGTCGTCGCCGTCAACGACCTCACCGAGCCCGCCACGCTCGCCCGGCTGCTTGCCTACGACAGCACGGCCGGCCGGCTCGGGCGTCCGGTGACCGTCGAGGGGGACACCCTCGTCGTCGACGGCCGCCGGATCACGGTGCTGGCCGAGCGCGAACCGGCTCAGCTGCCCTGGGCCGAACTCGGCGTCGACATCGTCCTGGAAGCCACGGGCCGCTTCACCTCGGCGAAGGCCGCTCGCGCCCATCTCGACGCGGGTGCGAAGAAGGTGCTCGTCAGCGCGCCCTCGGACGGTGCCGACGTCACCCTCGCCTTCGGGGTCAACAGCGACGCCTACGACCCGGAGTTGCACACGATCGTCTCGAACGCCTCCTGCACCACCAACGCGCTCGCCCCGCTGGCCAAGGTGCTCGACGACCTCGCCGGTATCGAGCACGGGTTCATGACGACGGTGCACGCCTACACGCAGGAGCAGAACCTGCAGGACGGTCCGCACCGCGACGCCCGTCGCGCCCGGGCCGCCGGCGTCAACATCGTGCCGACCACGACCGGCGCCGCCAAGGCGATCGGCCTGGTGCTGCCGAACCTCGACGGCAAGCTGTCGGGCGACTCGATCCGTGTGCCGGTGCCGGTGGGCTCGATCGTCGAACTCAACACGACGGTCGCCCGCGACGTGACCCGCGAAGACGTGCTCGCGGCCTACCGAGCCGCGGCGCAGGGGCCGCTCGCCGGGATCCTGGAGTACTCCGACGACCCGCTCGTCTCCTCCGACATCGTGGGCAACCCCGCCTCGTCGATCTTCGATTCGGCTCTCACCCGCGTCGACGGCCGCCACGTGAAGGTGGTCGCCTGGTACGACAACGAGTGGGGCTTCTCGAACCGGGTGATCGACACGCTGCAGTTCCTCGCCACCCGCTGACCGGACGCCGGCATCGGCCTGAGCTGACGTCGAATCACGCCGGATGTCCGACGGATGCTCCAGCAGTCGGTCCAGCGCGGACGGGCCCCGCCGCCCGTCTTCCTCACCCCGGAGCACCGCGCGCGGGAGTCGGGTTTGGCTTGAGGTGTGTCGTCGGTCGGATAAGCAGGGTGATCGGGGGTAGAACGGCTTCTGGCTCGTGCAGTTGCAGAGCTGGGGCACGCCCGCGGTGAAGGGCTGCTCCCTGGTATGAACGAAGGATCGATGGTATGGCCAGCGGCACCGTGAAGTGGTTCAACTCTGAGAAGGGCTTCGGCTTCATCGCACAGGACGGCGGGGGCCCGGACGTCTTCGCGCACTACTCCGAGATCCAGGGCAACGGGTACCGCGAGCTGACCGAGGGCGAGCACGTGACCTTCGACATCGGCCAGGGACAGAAGGGGCCGCAGGCGCAGAACATCGTCCGCGGCTGAGCGGGCACCACAGGCGCGGAGTGAGGCGGCTGCCGGACCGGCGGCCGCCTCACTCGTGTCGCGTCGCGCCGGCGCGGCAGAACCCTCACAACGACCGCACAGCCGAACTGCAGGCCCTCATCGAGGCCATGGAGAAGATGTAGATGTCCTACCTCGACTTCTACGCCCATGTCGCCGCCCACGCCGACGTCCTGGGCGTGGGTATCGGCGCGCAGCCCGCCGAGTGGGAGAACAAGCTCGGCGCCGACTGCCTCGACACCGAGGACGGAAGCCTGCTGCGCCGGGACTACGGGCTCGTGGAGCTGTCGTTCCAGGAGGAGGGCGGCGCCTGGCCCTGCTTCGGGGTGAGCGTGCAGGCGCACCGCCTGCGGTGGGACACCGAGTCGTCCGTACCGACGGCCCTGCGCGGCGTGTACGGCGAATTCGCCCCCTCGACGCGCTTCGAGGACCTGGCCGCCGCGATCGCCGGACTCGGCTGCTCGATCGAACCCGAACCGGGCGAGGCCGGTACGGCCGGCGGCATCCACCGCTACCGGGTGCCCGAGTCAGGCGTGCGGATCTTCGTACGCGCTGACGAAGACGCCCCAGGGTCAGCGGGCGAGGTCTGGAGCCTCGGTGTGTCTCCCGCGTGGTGGCGCGAGTCGGGCTGATCAGGCACCTCGGGGCCGCCGCGCCATCATTCGGGCGGCTCACCCTTGCCGAGTGGCCGGTTCCGAGGTCTGCCCGACCTCGGAACCGGCTGCCCCGGTGGTTGGGCAGTGACCGCTCGGTCAGGCTTGGTCTGCGGCGCGCAGGGCCCGCGCCAGCCACTCCAGTTCCTCGGTCGCGTCGGGTGACGCGTACTGTCCGCGGACGCGGGCGACGAGCGTGCGGTAGCGCTCCGCTTCCGCCGCGATCCCGGCGTCCAGGCTGCGCAGCACGGCGGCCCGGTCGGCGTCCCCGAACAGCTCGGACAGCACGCCGGCCGCCTCCGGTCCCTCCGGCGACGCTCCGCGTTCTCTGACCTCCGCGACGGTCTGCACGACCTGCCTGGCCCACCAGATGGACGCGCCGGGGGGACGACCCTGCCCCGGGGCGGGCGTGTTGAGGTCCATCCAGGCCCGCAACCGGGCGCGGAAGCCGGGATCCTGTACCAGTTCGGCCAGTTCGATCCAGGCGTCGACCTGGTCAGGTGTGGGATCGTCGGGCAATTCGATGCTGACGGCGCGTATGCGGTCGCGCAAACGCGGCTCGATGTCGAGGCCGCCGAACACCTCCTCCTTGAACTCGTCGACGAATTGTTTGCGTTCGGCTGCGGACAGCCGGGCCAACCGGTTCATCAATGCCGTCTCCTCAGCGGTCGAACCACGTGTCGCCACGGTGGACAGAACGGCCCGGCTCACCTTGAGGGAGCGGATCTGCGCGTCGAGTGCCGCCACGTGCGCGTCGGCGATCTCGGCGACCGTGGTCCGGCCGCTCAGTACCCGGCACACGTCGTCGAGCCCGAGGCCCAGCTCCCGCAGGGTGCGGACCAGTTCGACGCGGGCCACGGACGTGGCGTCGTACAACCGGTAGCCGCTCGCGGAGCGGGCCACGGGTGGTACCGCTCCATGGTCCGACCAGAAGCGCAGGGTCCGCACCGGAAGTCCGGTGCGGTTCGCGAGCCGGCCGATGGTCAGTACCTCGGGGCGTTCATCGTCCATGGGTGAGATCCTGGACCTTCCAGCCACTGGAGACTCAAGTGCCTCGATGCGAGAGGCCGTGGGTTCGCCGCGACTCGCTGATGCCGCGCAGTCCGCCGGACGGCAGGAGACGCGGACGAAGTGAATCATGTTCAGGAGATCGTGCGGCTGGTCCCGGCGCAGGTCTCGACCCGGTTCCGCGGACCGACCCGGTCCGGGCGGGCGTGGCGGGCATCCCCGGCCTGCTCGAGGACCTGGACGGCGACACCCGCGACGTCCTGCTGACCTTCGCTCGCATACGGACCACTCTCGCCACCGGCCGGATCAAGCCGAAGGACGCCGCCGACCGGGCCCTCGCCCGGCTCCCGCCCGAGCACCGCCCAGCCCTCGAACACGCCGGGCAGCCCCGTCTCACCTGCCCCTGACTCGAGGAGAGCTGGAGTGATGCTTGCGGGCGCAGGCGCGTCCGCTCGTGGACCGCGTGCTCGCCGAGATCGACCGGCTCGTCGACCCGGCCCGGCCGGAGTCCCCGAGCGGCGACGACACCCCGTAGCCCGCACAGTCGCGATCCGGTCGCGAGCAGCGGGAACGTCGAGGGCGGGCCGCTTGGTCCTGGCAGGCCGGGGGAGAGGCGCCCGTTCAGCCGGGGTCCCGCGGGTCCCTGTGCGCCCGCCTGGTCCGCCGAACGGCGGTGACTGCGCCGAGCACCGTACCGACGGCGACGATCGTCAGTCCGCGCAGCCACACCCGGTCCTCGATCTGCGTGCGAGCACGGCACAGGACGCGATGCCCAGCACCGGCAGCGCGGTCGGGGTGAAGAAGCGGTCGGCTTCACGCGGGCCCCGGCGCAGGGCCGGCACCGCCGTGTCGACCATGAGGAAGACGGCCGGCAGCCCGGGCGAGGCACGGCCCCGTCACGGCATCCGGTCAGAGAACCTCGCCGTCTGGAGCCCCGAGGGTGTCACGCCCCGTCGGGCCGGGAGCGCCGAGCGGCGCGGCGACGCAGACGCAGCGGCAGCGCGTACCAGCACAGGGCGAACCACAGCATGACCCCGCCGGTGAGCACCTCGGCGAGGACGCCGGGAACGACGACACGGAGGATCAGCAGGAGGGTGCAGCCGATGGTCAGTGCGAGCAGGACCATGCCGCACATCATCAAGCGGCCGGCGGCTTCCACCACTTCGTCCTTCATGCGCTGGCCGGACAGGAAGCGGTGGATGGAGACGGGTGCTATGAGCGATCCCGTGGCCGCCGCGCCGAGCACCACGGTCGTGACGTAGATGACGCGATCGAACGTCTCCAGCTCCCGGAACAGCGGGGTGAAAGCCACACTGAGCAGGAACCCGAAGAGGATCTGCACGCCCGTCTGGGTGACCCGTGTCTCCTGAAGGATCTCGTTCCACCGCCGGTTGACCCGTTCACGAGCTGTTTCCGCATCGGCGCCGGGGCCAGAGCCGTGGGTGTTGTGGCATGAGCTGCAGGCGGTGTCCCGTCCCGGAAGCTGAACCGGCTGCTCCGTCATGGTCATGGCATCCTCCATATTCCAGGAGAACCGCTTGCCCTGCCCGGAGCCCTTTCATGCAGGTCGGGGCATGGACGGGGACGGTCTGCTCGTGGCCAGGAGATGAGAGGTCACGCGCCCGCTACCGGCACCGGCCGGGCCGGGCCGCCGACGGTGAAATCCGGGTAATCCTCGGTGTGTGCCACCGTCACCGGGGCCGATGGGCCACTCGGCCCTGATCGAAGGTGACACCTTCGTGTTTCCGGTGCCGCCCGGCAGGTACTGAAACCCTCTGAGAGGGACAGACGGCCAGACAGCGGCGCCTCGCCATCCTGCGCCGCCCGAGACAGGACGAGGTGGGCGATGCGTGCAGTGACGGTGCGGCCCGGCGCCAAGGACTCCGTAGAGGTGAGGGAGGTGCCCGACCCCGTCCCGGCTGCCGGAGACCTGCTGGTGGACGCCCTGGCGGTGGGGGTGTGCGGGACGGACAAGGAGATCGTCCGGGGCGAGTACGGTGCGGCCCCACCAGGCGGTGAGCGGCTGATCCTGGGGCACGAGTCCCTCGGACGGGTGCGGCAGGCACCACCCGGAAGCGACTTCTCGGCCGGTGACCTTGTCGCCGGGGTGGTGCGCCGCCCGGACCCCGAGCCGTGCGGGGCATGTGCCCGTGGGGAGTTCGACATGTGCCGCAACGGCCGCTACACCGAACGCGGCATCAAGGAGCTCGACGGCTACGGGGCCGAGGCGTGGCGCGTGGAGGCCGACTACGCGGTGAAGCTGGAGCCGCATCTGGACCGCGTCGGTGTGCTCATGGAGCCGACCACCGTGGTGGCGAAGGCGTGGGAACAGGTGGAGCGGGTCGGCGCCCGTTCGTGGTTCGAGCCACAACGCGTCCTGGTGACCGGCGCCGGGCCCATCGGCCTGCTCGCCGCCCTCCTGGGCATCCAGCGGGGCTTGGAAGTGCATGTGCTGGACCGCGTCACCGAGGGCCCCAAGCCCGGCCTGGTCCGGGACATGGGCGCCACGTACCACGCCGAGGACATCGAGAAGGTCATCTCCGCCGTCTGCCCGGACGTCGTCATCGAAGCGACCGGCGCGAACGAGCCCGTGCTCGCCTCGCTGACCGGCACCGCCGCCTACGGAGTGGTGTGTCTGACCGGTGTGTCGCCCTCCGGCCGCAGGGCGACCGTGGACGCCGGTGCCGTGAACAGGGAGATCGTGCTGCAGAACGACGCGGTGGTGGGCTCGGTCAACGCCAACCTGCGCCACTACCGACTGGCCGCCGACGCCCTGTCCGGGGCAGATCCGGCATGGCTCGAGCGCGTGATCACCCGGCGGGTACCGCTGGAACGGGCGGCGGAGGCGTTCAGGGAGCAACCGGACGACGTGAAGGTAGTCATCGAGTTCTAGACCGCGCAGACGAGATTCGAAGGGAAGGTTCTGCATGTCGTACGACTGTGCTCCCTTGGTTGTGGTCATGGGCGTGTCAGGCTCGGGGAAGACCACGGTGGGCCGGTCGCTGGCCCGCCGTCTGGGTGTTCCGTACGCCGAGGGGGACGACTTCCACCCCCCGCGCAACGTGGCGAAGATGCGAGCCGGCCACCCTCTGGACGACGAGGACCGCCGCCCCTGGCTGGAAGAGATCGCACGATGGCTCGCCGGCCATGCGGACAGCGGAGGGGTAGTGACCTGCTCGGCGCTGAAGCGGCGCTACCGTGACCGGCTGGTCTCCGCCGCGCCGCGCACCTTCTTCCTGCATCTCGACGGCTCGCCCGAGCTGATCGCCGGACGGATCACCGCCAGGAAGGGCCACTTCATGGCGCCCGAGCTGCTGCGCAGCCAGTTCGCCGACCTCGAACCGATGGGAGAGGACGAAGCGGGGGCGGCCATCCCGATCGACGGTACGCCGGAGGAGACCGCCGCCCTCGCACACGCAGCCGTCACTTCTGCCTGAAGCGGTTGCTCCGCGGAGTTGGGCGGCGGGGTCCCAGAGCCCTGTGTGCCGCCACTGCGGTCAGCAGGGGACCATAAGGCCGGTGCGGTCGGGTATCCGACCGCACCGGCCGTCCGGTTGATCTCCGGCCGTTCGGCCCGGACTTCCCCCCGACGCGGATCGGTCGACGACCGTCGGCTACGACGAGGGCACCGAAACCGTCGGCATCACCTTCCTGGCCGGCACTCCGTGATCGCCCGTTCTGCCACGCGATCGCGGACCAAGGCGGCGGTGTGGGTGTGCGCGAACCGTGCGGGCCGCTGTGACGGCCCGCACGGCCACCGCCGGCGGCCGGATCGCTCTGCCTGTTACTGCCAGACGTACCAACGGCAGTGGTCTCGGCCGGAGTCGTCCCACACCTGTTCGCTCGTTGTATCGCGCCGATTGCCGCACAGTGGATCTCGTGCCGCACCGAACGCCTGATGAGGGCGGCTGAAGCGCATCAATGCCCGCCTGCCGCGCTCTTCGCGGGCCGAACACCCGGCTCGTTCGCCGGGCGTGAAGGTGTCCCGTGCTGTCACGCCGGTTCGTGCACATGAGGGCGTTCAGCGCCGCCGACCGTCCTTC
The DNA here is from genome assembly GCF_044755265.1 of Streptomyces sp. NPDC092370. Taxonomy (NCBI): domain Bacteria; kingdom Bacillati; phylum Actinomycetota; class Actinomycetes; order Kitasatosporales; family Streptomycetaceae; genus Streptomyces; species Streptomyces sp. NPDC092370. Next base: position 284,283 of record NZ_JBIVQO010000011.1, read on the forward strand.
GTCGACCGAGGAGGTGTTCATGTCCACCGAGTCTCCCGAGTCACCCGTCCATCCTCCCGAGGGAGCGGCGTCCGTCCCGTTGCGGCGCACGTTCATCGCGACCACCTCCGCCGTCGGCGGTGCGGTCGTGACGGGCGGCCTGACAGCGGGGCCGTCCGTGTTCGGCGCCGAGCCCGCGGCTGCCGCCGAAGCGCCGCCCGGCAGCAAGGTCTCCTTGACCGTGAACGGCAAGCGGCACACCGTCAGGTCGACAACCGGACCTCGCTGCTGGACCTGCTGCGCGAACACCTGGGGCTGACCGGTTCGAAGGTCGTGGCGAAGGCCCCGGCGGGGCGGGGAGAAACGGTCCTGGTGGCTGGGCCAGTTGGTGGAGGCGGCACCACGCGGCGTGCAACTCGCCCTGCCAGTCGTCCGCCACCGCAAGCGCGACGATCTCCCGGGGCGTACGCCCGCCGAGCCGCCGTGACCAGTTTCCGAGGTGCCGCCTCCACCAACTGGCCCAGCCACGGAAGTGGTGTCAGCATCACGGCCCTCTGGTCCGGCCGGTCCGAGCAGGGCTCCCACCATGTCGCGCTGGGAGCCGACGCCGACGGCGAATTCTTCCTGCAAGCGCTGCGTAGGGCAGTCGCGGCGGCAGAACAAGGCTGAACCACATCAAGACGCCACTGCCCGGTCAGTCCTGCATGGCCCGCGCCACCCCCTGCCTTCGGAGCCACTCACCTGCGCGGGGCCGTGTCACCGCCGTCCCGTAGGCTCCCGGCCATGAACGACGGGGAATCCGGCAGACGGGTCATAGACGGGCGCTTCGAACTGCAGGCGCGGCTCGGCGGTGGCGGCATGGGCATGGTGTGGCGGGCTCGCGATCTCATCCTCGACCGAGCCGTGGCGCTCAAAGAGGTACGGCCGTCCGATCCGGGTCTTGCCGAGTACGACCCGCAGGCCGCGGCGATGCTCCGGGCCCGGGTGTTGCGAGAGGCACGGGCCCTCGCGCGTGTCGACCATCCCAACGTGGTGACCATTCACCACGTGGTGGACGGCGAGGAACACGCCTACCCCTGGATCGTCATGGAGCTGGTGACCGGCGGATCGCTCCAGGACCGACTGGACAAGGGGCCACTGGCGCCCGCCGAGGCCGCCCGGCTCGGCCGCGAAGTGCTGGCCGCGCTGCGCGCCGCGCACGACGTCGGCATCCAGCACCGGGACGTGAAACCCGCCAACGTCCTGATGCGGCCCGACGGGCGTCCCGTCCTCACCGACTTCGGCATCGCGGCCATCAGGGAGTCGACCGTCCTGACCGTGACCGGGTCCATCATCGGCACGCCCGACTACATGGCACCCGAGCGCATCTCCGGCGGTGACGGCGGTCCGGGCTCCGACCTGTGGTCGCTGGCGATGATGCTGTACGTCGCGGTCGAAGGGCATCACCCGCTGCGCAGGGGAACCACCCTCGCGACGCTGGCGGCTGTCCTGAGCGAGGAGCTTCCGCCGCCCCTCCGGGCCGGAGCACTGACCGGCTTCCTGAACGCCGTGCTCGTCAAAGACCCGGCCGGACGACCGGACGCGGAGAACGCCGACCGGATGCTCGCGGACGCGGCGCAGGGCGGCAACGCGGCGCAGGGCGGCAACGCGGCGCCGGGTGCTCCGGCCGGGGCGGGTGCGACCACCTCGTACCACCTGGCGCCCGCGCCGGGGCAGACCCTCACACCTTCCGTGCCGCCCGGCTTCGGACCGGCTTCGGGCTTCGGGCCACCGACCGGCTTCGGACCGGCGGGACCGCGCGACGCCGTGCCCGGCCCTCTCGGCCCGCCGGCCCCCTACCCGGCGGGCCCCACACGGCCTACCTCGTATCCGGCGACCCCCACACGGCAGACGCCGCCGCCAGGAGGCAGCCGTGCGAAGAGCCGTGTCGCGATCGCCTCGTCCGTCATCGGGACCGTGCTGGCGGGAGTCCTCGTGTGGAGCCTGCAACCGGACGGCGGCGACAACGAAGGCGGAAAGTCAGCCGACCAACCCGGTTCGGCCTCGACCGGGGCGAAGGACCCGACGCCCACACCGCCGCAGGCGTCCCGTTCGGCGCCGGCGTCCCAAACCGGCGAGAAGACCGATCTGCTCACCCCGGACGGCATCCGGACGGCGGTGAAGGAGATCGAAGCCGCAACAGGCACGGACCGCGCGTGCGACCTCACCGTCTATCCGGGCTACGTGTCCGCGGACATCATGGTCGAGGGAAGCGACACCCGGTACGACAGCTACACCTACCGCCCGGGACGGGGCGTCGAGAAGGGCATCATCAGCAGCTCGCTGAGCGGCGGCGAACGCCCGTTCAGCCTGAACGCCTTCGACTGGGACGTCCTTCCCTCCCTGCTGAAGCGGGCGGAGAAGGACCTGAACGTGAAGCGGCCGACCACCCGTTACGTCCTGGCCCGCCCTGCCGACGACACGTTCGGTACCCCGCTGGAACTGGCCGTCTATCTCGCCGACGAACACGTCACCGGCTATCTGAGCGCCGACGTGAAGGGCAAGGTGACCCGCGTGATGCCGGCCCAGGACTGAGGCGTGCGGACGGCCTCACAACCGCCCGCCACGTACTTGACCGCCATACCCGCCATGGTGCCGTCGGGCACGGACAGCGAGCTGCGGCTGCTTGCCCCTACCGCACGGTGCCGGCCGGGAGGGAGCCGAGCAGGACCTGTCGCAGATCGCCGCGCTGCGCCTCGGGGCGACCGCCGGTGCTGTCGTCGGCTTGGTCGAGCAGGACGGTCCCTTCCGGTCGAGGACCCGCAGCGTCCGGCGGCCCTCCAGGACGATGGCATGGAACTCGTCCATCGATCCGGCTGGGTTGAGAGCGAGTTGACCGTGGTAGTCGTGGACGTCGAGCAATTCGCCCTGGGCGCGCGCCTCGTGGAATCGACGCTGACCATGCTCGGTGGATCCGGCCTTCGGTATCGGCGTCCGCCTGGACGGCCCGCAGGATTGTCTCCCACGTGCCGTGCGCCGGCCACCTCCGGTGACGGTCTCTAACCGTCTTCCCCTTACCGAACCGGGGCGACAGGTCCGGGAACCACCGGTGGGCTGTGGCCCGTAGGGCCAGAACGAAGGGGCGACAGCCGTCACGAGCAACCCGGCGGGCGCCCCGAAGATGCTTGCCGCCAGGGCGTCACGGTCCCTGTACCGACGACGGCCGCCGCCCCTGCGGCGCAGAGGGAGCGGGCGTGACCCACCCGCTCGAACAACTGCCGCTGTTCCAGCCCGCACGAGACGCTCAACGATCCCCACGACGCCAGGACGGCCGAACAGCGGGCTGGAGACGGCCTCTTGCGGTCAGAGAGTCCCGCAGTCGGCGATGGTGATGGTGGCCGAGGTACGGCCGGACCGTGAGCCGTAGCTCTCGATCTTCCGCACGAGCTCCATGCTGCTCTCGTCGGCGACCTCACCGAAGACGACGTGCTTGCCGTCGAGCCACGACGTCACGATCGTGGTGATGAAGAACTGCGAGCCGTTGGTGTTCGGGCCGGCGTTGGCCATGGAGAGCTGGCCGGGCTTGGTGTGCTTGAGCGTGAAGTTCTCGTCGGCGAACTTCTCGCCGTAGATGCTCTTGCCGCCCGTGCCGTCGCCGCGGGTGAAGTCACCGCCCTGGAGCATGAACTCCGGGATGACGCGGTGGAAGGACGAGCCCTTGTAGCCGAAGCCCTTCTCGCCGGTCGCCAGCGCGCGGAAGTTCTCCACGGTCTTGGGGGCGACGTCGTCGAACAGGTTCATGTTGATCCGGCCGGCGGGAACGTCGTCGATGGTGATGTCAAAGAAAACCTTGATAGTCATGCCCCCATCTTGACATCCGGCACCCTGCGGAACCGTCCCGGGCACCCCGGGCGCCTTCCCCGGGGCGCTGCCAGAAGCCGCGACGGTCTGGTCTTCTGCCGGATGGTCGAGGCATCGCCGGCGTGGTCGTCGCCCTCACCACCGGCACGCCGGCCTCCTCCGCGGCCCTGCTCGGCTTCGGAATCGGCTCGGTGATCGACGACGGGCGCCGCGCTCGTCAGGAACCTCCGGCGTTGTGCTTCGGCGACGACGAAGGCCGACGAGCAGGCGCGGACCAAGGCGGGGTACGCACCGGGCGTCACTGATGTCATGAGCCGCTCCTTCCGTCGGCCGGGACCTGTAGCCGGTGACGCGGGGACCGATCGGCCCTGGTTCGGTCATGCCGCTCACCCGAGGATGAGGACACGCACTATCAGGAGCATCGGGTGAGAGACGAGACGGCAGATGTACTCCAACGACGGATTCCGTGAACTGAACCGGCAGGAGTGCCTGCGCCTTCTGGCCGGGGTGCCCGTGGGGCGCATCGTGTTCATTCGGCAGGCACTGCCTGCCGTGCTCCCCGTGAATTTCCGCCTGGCCGACGACGGGGCGGTTCTGCTGTGCACCTCGGCGACGTCCGAGCTGGCGAGCGCCATCGCGGGAGCGGTGGTGGCCTTCGAGGCCGACTAGTTCGACAGGCACACCCGCGCGGGCTGGAGTGTCGTGGTCACCGGCACCGAGGTCGTGCCCGCAGGGCCGGTGCCCGTACTCCGTGACGCCGCACGCAAGGCCTCCGCGCTCGTCCTGGGCTCCGCGGTCGTGGGAGCACCGCGGAACTGCTGCTGGGCTCGGTCGGCCTGGCCGTTGCCGGGCGGGCCGACGGTCCGGTGCCCTGTGGCTGATGTCGCGCAGCATCGACGTCTTGTCACCGGGGATGTGGTCATGCTCGCCGGCCGGCTGGAACGCCGGAGCGAGAAGGGGTTCGCCGCCATGACCTGGCAGCTCGGCGGGGTGGTCTCGGTCCTCGACCGGCTCACCTGGCGTCCGGACGACACACGTCCTCGGCCGGACGAGCAGACACTGCACGGCGCGGCCGACGGCCGGCTGCGCGCGAATTGTGAGAGGAGGCGGACCGTCATGACGAAGAACGTGCTGGTCGCGTACGGAACGACGAACGGATCCACTGCGGAGATCGCCGAGTTCGTCGCCGAGGTTCTGCGCAGGGACGGACTGAGGGCCGAGGCTCTCCCGGCCCGTTCCGTGACCGGTGTGGCGTCGTACGACGCCGTGGTGGTCGGCGGAGGCTTGTACGCCGGCCGCTGGCACAAGGACGCCCGCCGTTTCGTGCGGCGCCACCGCAAGACACTGAGCGAACGCCCGCTGTGGTTGTTCAGCAGCGGGCCGCTCGACCCTTCGGCCTCGGAGCCGCAGAACTCGCCGCAGTGACGGGCTGTCGCTGACCAGGCGCAGCCGCCCGCGCCGCGCCAACACGCGGTTGCGCACCCGGCACAGCACTCCCAGTCCCGCGCAGTCGATGAAGGACACCAGGCGCAGATCCAATACCAGGTCGACGCCGGGGCCGCCCGTCAGCGCGTCGAGACGCGTTCTCAGTGCCTGCGCCGTGGACAGGTCGATCTCGCCGGTCAGCGTCGCGACGTCTGCCCTTCGCTCCGGCGGCTGCGGGAGGACGGACCTGCTGGAGATGTCAGCCATGGTCAGAGCAAAGCCGGGCGGCCGGGACGTGCGGTAGGGCCGTTCGGTCCCGCCCGCGAGGCCGGTGGGACCCTCGCGGCGCGAGGCAGGGGCATCGCGTCGTGGATGCGCCCCTGTGCCGGTCGGCGGTGGGGCCGACCGGCACAGGCGCGTCACACCGATCCGGTACAAGCTGGAAGTGCGGTGAAATCCGGTCGACTCGCCCGCGCCAGGAAGGTGGGAACGCCATGAAGGCCTACGTTTTCCACGGCCCCGGACAGTCCGCCTGGGAGGACATCCCGGACCCCGCTGTCGAGGAGGCGACCGACGCGATCGTGCGCGTCGACGCGGTCACCATCTGCGGTACGGATCTGCACATTCTCAAGGGCGACGTTCCGGAGGTGAGGCCGGGGACGGTGCTGGGGCACGAGGCGGTCGGTGAAATCGTCGACGTCGGCGACGACGTGCGCACGGTGCGGCCGGGCGACCGGGTGCTGGTCTCCTGCATCACCGCCTGCGGCCGCTGCCGCTACTGCCGCGAGAGCAGGTACGGCCAGTGCCGGGGCGGCGGGGGCTGGATCCTCGGCCACCTGATCGACGGCACCCAGGCCGAGTACGTCCGCGTGCCCCACGCCGACCTCTCCGTGCATGCCCTGCCCAGCACCCTGGCCGGCAAGGACGCCGTGCTGCTGGCCGACATCTTTCCGACTTCCTACGAGGTCGGGGTGCTGAACGGACACGTCCGGCCCGGTGACACCGTCGCCGTCGTCGGCGCCGGTCCCATCGGGCTCGCCGCCGTCGCCACGGCCCGGCTGTTCGCACCGGAACGGATCGTCACCGTGGATCTGGCCCCCGCGCGGCTGGACGCGGCCCGGCAGCTCGGTGCGGACGCGGTGGCCGATGCCCGGGAGGACCCTGAGCAACTGGTCGCGGACCTCACCGACGGGCTCGGCGCGGACGTGGTCGTCGAGGCGGTCGGTGTCCCGGAGGCCTTCGAACTCTGCACCCGCCTGGTGCGACCCGGCGGACACGTGGCCAACGTCGGTGTGCACGGCAAGCCCGCGACCCTGCACCTGGAAGACCTGTGGATCAAGAATGTCACCATCACCACGGGTCTGGTGGACACCAATTCCACGCCCACCCTGCTCCGGATGGCGGTCGCCGGCCGCCTGCCCACCGGACAGTTGGTCACACACACCTTCCCCCTGAGCCGCATGGAGGAGGCGTACGACGTCTTCGCCCGGGCCGCCGACACCGGGGCGCTCAAGGTCGTGCTGGGTGAGGAGCAGCACGAGGAAGTCGTCCCCTACCGGGCGGCATGACGAAGGAGAGGGGTGACGGACCATGACCGATCCGGCCTCGTCGAACGCCGTCGAAGGGCGCCCGATGGGCGACCTCGGACGTCGGATCACCCAGCGGCGCACGGAACTCGGCCTCAGCCGGCAGGAGACGGCCGCACTGGCCGGCATGGCACCGGCCTACCTCCAGCGAAGGCGGCTGGCGCTGGGTTCACGGCGAGGGCGAGAGCGACGTGGGCGCCGCCGCAGCGGTCAACTCCGGCCTCCGGCGCGGTGGGAAGCTCGTCATGGTGGCCCTGCCGGCGCAGGGCACCGTCCGGCTCCCGATCTTCGACACGGTACTCAACGGCACCTCGGTGATCGGTTCCATCGTCGGCATCCGGCAGGACCTCGCCGAGGTCTTTCAGCTCCACGCGGCGGGCCGGACGAAGGTCATCAGCGAGACCCGGCCGCTCGCGGCGGTCAACGAGTGCATCGACGCGGTGCTGCGCGGCCAGGTCAAGGCCCGGATCGTCTTCGACCTCGGAACCGGAGGGTGAGGACCGTGGACCTCCCCCTGGTCGTCGGTGTCGACGGGTCGGAACCGAGTCTGCGGGCCCTCGACTGGGCCGCCGACGAGGCCGCCTTGCACGGCGTGCCCCTGCGGGTGGTCTACGCCTGTCTTGTCGTCGGCGTGTCCGACGCTCCCACGAGGGCGGTGCGCGTCGCCTATGAGGAGGCGCGGCGTCGCAAGGCCGTACTGGAGGCCGTGCGGACCTGGCGTCGCCCTTCACACGAAACGGTCGATCACCCGCTGCTCACCGGCTCGTCCGAGCTCCTGCACGAGGAACGCGCCGCCAAGGAACTGGACGCCGCCCTCGCCGACGCCCCGCCGGACGTGACCCTGCACCGGCGCACCGCCGAGGGGCACGCCCGGCATGTGCTGCTCGCCGCCTCGCAGGAGGAGCGACGGGAGGAGACACGCGATGTCGTGTCGTTCCTGCTGCGACCGTCCGACGGCGAGCCCGCACCGCCCGCCCGCGCCGGACAATACGTCAGCGTCCGGCTCCGCATGCCCGACGGCGTCCACCAGATCCGCCAGTACAGCCTGTCGAACGCCCCCGGCGAACAGATGCGGCGTATCACCGTCAAGCGAGTGGAGGCCGTGGCCGGGGCCCCGGAGGGCGAGGTGTCCAACCAACTGCACGGCAGCGTCCGTACAGGAGACGAACTCACCCTCTCCGCCCCGTTCGGCGACGTCGTCCTCGACGACACCGACACCCCGCTGCTGCTGATCTCGGCGGGCATCGGCTGCACGCCCATGACCGGCATGCTGGCACACCTCGCGGCCGGCGGCGACACTCGCCCGGTGCACGTGCTCCACGCCGACCGCTCCCCGGCCGACCACGCCCTGCGCGCGGAAACCCATCGACTGGTCGGCCAACTGCCGGATGCCCGGGCCCGATTCTGGTACGAGAGGGACGCCGCCGACGAACCCGGTGCCCGCACGGGCCTGATGGACCTGGCCGCGCCGGGCCTGCCGGAGAACGCCGATGTCTATCTGTGCGGCCCCGTGCCCTTCATGCGGGCGATACGCTCCCAGCTCCTCCGGGCCGGCATCCCCGCCCGGCACATCAGGTACGAGGTCTTCGGCCCCGACCTGTGGCTGGCTCACGCGGAAGACTGAGGCCCTCACGGCCCCACACCCGCCGGGACACGCCCCTGCCTCCCCGGTTGTCCAGCAGGCCGGACGAAAGCATGCAGGATCGTCCTCACCCCGGCCGCCTAGCTGTTCTGCCCGGGGAGGTTGTGGACAGGTGAGCCAGGTCTCGGTTGAGGGATCTTGAACAGGTGAGGGCCTTCCGGGTTCGGTGTGGAT
>NZ_JBIVQO010000012.1:0-281729 GCF_044755265.1 Streptomyces sp. NPDC092370
GCAGTGGCTGCACACCTACAATCACCACCGCGGACACACCGCGCTGAAAGGCCAACCACCCGCCAGCCGCGTCCCCAACCTCACGGGTCAGTACAGCTAGCCCGCCACCCGCAGCAGCAGTACCGCCCGCTCCGGCATCGTGATCTCCGTGCCCGCCCGGTGCTCCGCCCCGGGCGCCTGCGCCTGCTCCTCCAGGCTCGTGTCGACGACGACCTCGTAGCGCTCCGCCCAGGGCGGCCCCGGCAGCGTGAAGGTGACCGGTCCCTCTCCCGCGTGCAGCACGGCCAGGAAACTGTCGTCGACGATCTGCTCCCCGCGCGCGTCCCGGCCCGGAATGTCCCGGCCGGACAGGTACATGCCCAGTGTGGCGGCGGGCGCGTACCAGTCCTGCTCCGTCATCTCCGTGCCCCGGGAGGTGAACCAGGCCAGATCGCGCAGCCCGTCCGCGGTCTGGGCCCGGCCCGAGAAGAACGCCCGGCGCCTGAGCACCGGGTGACGGTGGCGCAGCGCGATCAGCCGGGACGTCAGCGCGAACAGGGCCTTCCAGCCGGGGTCCTCGAGCAGCGTCCAGTCAAGCCAGCCGATCTCGTTGTCCTGGCAGTACGCGTTGTTGTTGCCGTGCTGGGTGCGGCCCAGCTCGTCGCCGGCGACCAGCATCGGCACGCCCGTGGACAGCAGCAGGGTGGTCAGCAGGTTCCTGAGCTGCCGCCGCCTGAGCGCCCGTATCCCCTCGTCGTCGGTCTCGCCCTCGGTGCCGCAGTTCCAGGCCCGGTTGTCGTCCGTGCCGTCCCGGTTGCCCTCGCCGTTGGCCTCGTTGTGCTTGCGCCCGTAACTCACCAGGTCGCGCAGGGTGAACCCGTCGTGGGCGGTGATGAAGTTGACGGACGCGTACGGCCTGCGCCCGCCCCAGGCGTACAGGTCGCTGGAGCCCGACAGGCGGTAGCCCATCTCCCGGACGTCGGGCAGGGCGTGCCGCCAGAAGTCCCGCACGGCGTTGCGGTACCGGTCGTTCCACTCCGTCCACAGCGGGGGGAACGCCCCCACCTGGTAGCCGCCCGACCCCACGTCCCACGGCTCGGCGATCAGCTTCACCCGGCGCAGCACCGGGTCCTGGGCGATGACCGCGAGGAACGGGGAGAGCATGTCGACGTCGTGCATGGAGCGGGCGAGTGCCGCCGCCAGGTCGAAGCGGAAGCCGTCCACGCCCATCTCGGTGACCCAGTAGCGCAGCGAGTCCGTGATCAGGCGCAGCACATGCGGCTGGACCACGTGCAGGGTGTTGCCGCAGCCGGTGTAGTCGGCGTAGCGGCGGGCGTCGTCCTGGAGGCGGTAGTAGCCGCGGTTGTCGATGCCCTTCAGGGAGAGCGTCGGGCCGAGTTCGCCCGCCTCCGCGGTGTGGTTGTAGACCACGTCGAGGATGACCTCGATCCCGGCCGCGTGCAGGGCGCGCACCATGCGCTTGAACTCGCCGACCTGCTGGCCGGCCGTCCCGGAGGCCGCGTAGGCCGCGTGCGGGGCGAAGTAGCCGATGGAGTTGTAGCCCCAGTAGTTCGTGAGGCCCCGGCGCAGCAGGTGGTCCTCGTGTGCGAACTGGTGCACCGGCAGCAGCTCCACCGCCGTCACGCCCAGCCGGACCAGGTGGTCGATCGCCGCCGGGTGCGCGAGGCCGGCGTAGGTGCCGCGCAACTTCTCGGGGATGCCGGGGTGCCTCTGCGTGAAGCCCTTGACGTGCAGCTCGTAGATCACCGAGTCGGCCCACGGCGTCTTCGGGCGGCGGTCGTCCGCCCAGTCGTCGTCATCGTGGACGACGACGCCCTTCGGCACGTGCGGCGCCGAGTCCCGGTCGTCGCGCACGGTGTCGGCGACGTGCTGCTGGGGCCAGTCGCGGACATGCCCGTACACCTCCGGCGGCAGGCTGCTGTAATCATTTCCCGCGGCACCGTCGACCGCCCGCGCGTACGGGTCGAGGAGCAGCTTCGCCGGGTTCCAGCGGGCGCCGGTCCACGGGTCCCAGCGGCCGTGCACCCGGTAGCCGTAGCGCTGGCCCGGCAGCACGCCCGGGACGAAGCCGTGCCAGATCTCGTGGGTCAGCTCGCCGAGCCGCACCCGCGACTCCTTGCCCGCCTCGTCGAAGAGGCACAGCTCGACACCCTCCGCCCCGCCCGCCCACAACGCGAAGTTGGTGCCCGCCACCCCGTTTGGGCCGACCCGGAACCGGGCGCCCAGCGGGGTCGGCGCACCCGGCCACGCGGGCACGGTGGGCGGCGGCGCGGCCCGCCGTGCGCCGTTCACGGCGGCGGCCTGGCGCCCTTTCCCGGCGGCCTGATGACCGGCCACCGCCTCCTGCTCGGCTGCGCTGGACACCTGTCAGCCTCCCGCGGCTCGTGGAACGACGGGGGACAGAGGGATGCGGCCCTGTGCTGCGGCCCGGGTCGCGGCTCCCCTGCGCGTCGTCCTCCCCACTGTTCTGCCCAGAGCGTGGGTCGCACTCACGTTTCCCCGGGGGCGGGCATGGTCGTTTCCCGGGGACACGGCCGGTCGTTGGGCACCCCGTGAGGCACGTACAAGGGCGCGCGCGGCGCGCGAGGGCCGCGCTGGCCGCCGTAGTGACATGGGCAGGGCTCCTCGCCGGGGCCACGGGCTGTACCTCGGACGACGCGGGCGGGATCACCGGGGCGTTCGGCGCGCCCCCGGCGCCCGGGGACGTCATCAAGGTCTCGCCCGAGGACGGCAGCAGGGGAGTGCGCCCCGGGAAGAAGCTGCGGGTGCGCGTGCCCGACGGCCGGCTGGAGAAGGTGAAGGTCGTCCGGTCGCAGGACGCGCAGGAGACCCCGGTGCCCGGGCATCTCTCCGCCGATCGCCTGACCTGGGAACCCGACGACCAGCGGCTCGCGCTGGCCGCCAGGTACACGATCGACGCGGTGGCCGTGGACGGCGAGGGACGCCGCTCGGCCCGGCACACCACCTTCACCACCTACGTCCCCGAGGAACGCTTCATCGGCTACGTCGCCCCGGAGAACCGTGCCACCGTCGGCACCGGCATGATCGTCTCCCTGGAGTTCAACCGGGAGATCACCGACCGCGCCGCCGTCGAACGCGCGGTGCGGGTCACCGCCCGCCCCGCCGTCGAGATCCGCCCGCACTGGTTCGGCAGAACCCGCCTCGACTTCCGCCCCGCTGACTACTGGAAACCCGGCACCCGGGTCACCGTCGACCTGCGCCTGCGCGACGTCGAGGGCGCCCCCGGGGTCTACGGCCTCCAGCACAAGACGTTCTCCTTCACCGTCGGCCGCAGCCAGATCTCCGTGGTCGACGCCGCCGCGCACTCCATGGAGGTCCGGCGCGACGGCGAGCTCCTCGCCACCGTGCCCATCACGGCGGGCGCGCCGAAGAACACCACGTACAACGGCAAGATGGTGGTCACCGAGATGCTCGACGTCACGCGGATGAACGGCGCCACGGTCGGCTTCAAGAAGCGCGACGGCAAGGGCGAGTACGACATCCCGGACGTCCCGCACGCCATGCGCCTGACCGACTCCGGCACCTTCCTGCACGGCAACTACTGGGCGCACCCCACCGTCTTCGGCCGCACCAACGTCAGTCACGGCTGCATCGGGCTGCGCGATGTGAAGGGCGGCGGTTCGGGCACCCCGGCCGGCTGGTTCTTCGATCGGAGTCTCATCGGGGACGTCGTCGAAGTCGTCAACAGCAATGACAAAAAGGTCTCTCCCGACAACGGGCTCGGAGGCTGGAATATGGACTGGAACGCATGGAAGGCGGGCAGCGCGGTGAAATAGCCGCATACGGGGGGCGGGTTGACCGGGCGCCGCGTTGGGACCGAACAGTGACAATCGCGGGCGGCCGGGCCCGTCCCCCCTGTGGTTACTATTCGCCGACGCGCGGGGGACGCGCGAGGTGTGGGCCTGACCAGGCCCTGGGAGGGGAGAACCACTTGAACGGGCGACCGATATCGGGGGCGTCGGTTGGGCGCAGGAACGGAGTGCTCGCGCTGATACTGGGCATGCTGCTCCTCGCCGTCACGGCGTGCGGCGGCGGGGGGACCGGCTCCGGTTCCGGCGGGGGCGACACCGGGGGGAAGGATTCGGGCGCCGCGCAGAGCGGGCAGTCCGAGGCGGTCGTCCGCATCACCCCCGAGGACGGAGCCAAGGCCGTCGACACGAGCGGTGCGCTGAAGGTCACCGCCGCGAAGGGGAAACTGACCGAGGTCGAGGTCAAGGACGCCGAGGGCAGGAAGGTCGACGGCGAGATATCCGAGGACGGCGCCGGCTGGACGCCGTCCACTCATCTGGCCGGCGCCACCAAGTACACGGTCCACGCGGTCGCCAAGGACTCCGAGGGCCGCACGGCCGCGGAGGACGCCGGCTTCACCACGCTGACCCCGGAGAACACCTTCACCGGCACGTTCACTCCCGAGGACGGCTCCAAGGTCGGCGTCGGGATGCCGTTCTCCATCCGCTTCTCGCGGGGCATCACCCACCCGGAGGACGTCGAGAAGGCCATCCGCATCAAGACGGAGCCGGCCGTCGACGTCGAGGGCCACTGGTTCGGCAACGACCGTCTCGACTTCCGCCCCGAGAAGTACTGGGAGCCCGGCACCAAGGTGACCGTCGACCTGAACCTCGACGGCGTCGAGGGCCGCCCCGGTGTCTACGGCGAGCAGGACAAGAAGGTCGAGTTCACCATCGGCCGCAACCAGGTCTCCGTCGTCGACGCCAAGAAGCTCACGATGAAGGTCATGCGCGACGGCAAGGTCATCAAGACCATCCCGGTCACCACCGGCAAGCCGGGCATGGAGACCTGGAACGGCCAGATGGTCATCAGCGAGATGCTCACGGTGACCCGGATGAACGGCGAGACCGTCGGCTACGGCGGCGAGTACGACATCAAGGACGTCCCGCACGCCGTCCGCCTGACCACGTCCGGCACCTTCCTGCACGGCAACTACTGGGCGAGCGGCGCCTTCGGCAACTACAACGCCAGCCACGGCTGCATCGGCCTGCGCGACGTGCGCGGCGGCTGGGACAAGAAGGTGCCGGCCGCGTGGTTCTTCAACCACTCGATGGTCGGCGACGTCGTGGTCGTCAAGAACTCCGAGGACCGGATCGTCGACCCGGACAACGGGCTCAACGGCTGGAACATGTCGTGGGAGAAGTGGAAGAAGTAGCCCCCCGGCGACCGACGGGCCCCGGTGCGACCGACCGCACCGGGGCCCCTCGCCGTCGGTCCCCGCGCCGGCCCGCCCGCGGGTTGCCCCCGGGGCCGATTCTTGTCAGCCCCGCGCTGTGCCCTGCCCGGCGGCGACCCCTGGACCCCCCGGGGTTCCCGGCCGGTGTGACCGACCGCACCGGCCCGGATTCTGTTAGTCCCCGTTAACCTGCTGCCTATGACCGTCTCTCTCGAAGTCGCTGAAGGCGTCGGCACGATCCGTCTCGACCGCCCGCCCATGAACGCGCTGGACATCGCCACGCAGGACCGGCTGAAGGAACTCGCCGAGGAGGCCACGCGCCGCGAGGACGTGCGGGCCGTGGTGGTCTACGGCGGCGAGAAGGTGTTCGCGGCCGGCGCGGACATCAAGGAGATGCAGGCGATGGACCACACCGCGATGGTCCTGCGCGCCCGCGCCTTGCAGGACTCCTTCACGGCGGTGGCCCGCATCCCCAAGCCGGTCGTCGCGGCGGTGACGGGCTACGCGCTGGGCGGTGGCTGCGAGCTCGCCCTGTGCGCGGACTTCCGGATCGCCGGCGAGAACGCCAAGCTCGGCCAGCCGGAGATCCTGCTCGGCCTGATCCCCGGCGCCGGCGGCACCCAGCGCCTGGCCCGCCTGGTCGGCCCCTCCAAGGCCAAGGACCTCATCTTCACGGGCCGCATGGTGAAGGCCGACGAGGCCCGCGAGATCGGCCTGGTGGACCGGGTCGTGCCCGCCGGCGAGGTGTACGCACAGGCGCACGCCTGGGCCGCGAAGCTGGCGCAGGGCCCGGCGCTCGCGCTGCGCGCCGCCAAGGAGTCGATCGACACGGGTCTGGAGACGGACATCGACACGGGCCTCGCGATCGAACGCAACTGGTTCGCCGGCCTGTTCGCCACCGAGGACCGCGAGCGCGGGATGCGCAGCTTCGTGGAGGAGGGGCCGGGTAAGGCGAAGTTCCTCTGAACATCCCCCCAAGGCCTTGCCATTGACGCCGTGTCCGACCCGGGGTCCCTCGTTGGGGCGGTTTATGTCACCCTTAAGCCAACCTTAAGCGTGTCTGGTCGAGGGAGCTCGTCCTGCGCTCCGGACCGAGCTGTTCCGGCAGGTCGGGCGGGGCATGAAGGTCTCCGAAGTGCCGTTGGCACATGACGGACGACCCTCGGTTCACCACCCGCTCCCCGGGGTGTATTCCCGGGGAACGCCCCGTCGGGCGCTCGGGGCGGCCATGATGGGGGGCATGGCGGGGCTGGAGGGTATGGGACAGCCGCGGGGACACGCACATGCGGCCGCGGCGCGCTGGTCGCCGACCGTCGAGGACGAACACGCGCTGAAGGCGCTGGAGTTGTACGGCAACCCGACGGAGGCGGAGGTTTCACTGCCGTCCCGCCCCGAGTCCGCGGCCACCGCGAGACGGCTCACCCAGGTCGTGGTGCTGCGTCACTGGGGGCTCACCCCCAAGACCACGGAGGACGCGGTCCTGCTCGTCTCCGAACTGGTCGGCAACGCCGTACGCCACACCGGTGCCCGTGTCTTCGGACTGCGTCTGCACCGACGCCGCGGCTGGATCCGCGTCGAGGTCCGCGACCCCTCCCGGGGGCTGCCCTGCCTGATGCCGGTCCAGGAGACGGACATCAGCGGCCGGGGCCTGTTCCTCGTGGACAAGCTCGCCGACCGCTGGGGGGTCGATCTGCTGCCCCGGGGCAAGACCACCTGGTTCGAGATGCGGGTCGCCGAGCGCTGAGCGCGCGCGATGCCTCACCCGGTCGCCGGACGGGCGAATCACGGGTTTGCCTTCCATACACCCATTAAATGGTGCGATGCACCGCCATCTCGTCAAGAGCGCCCTGGCCGCGGGTGCCGCCCTCGCCGTCCTCGCCGCCTGTGGCACCGGGAGCGGGGAACGGACCTCCCAGGCGCGCGCCACCAAGGCCGCCGTGCCCGCCCCGCCGGAGAAGAAGCCCGTCAAGGGCCTGCCCGGCATGCCGCCCGTCCTGGACCCCGAGGACGTGTACGCGGCCGACCGCCCGAACAAACTGTCCCCGGTGGTCAAGGGCTTCCCGTCCCGGGTCTACGTCCCCAACACCGAGTCCGACACCGTCTCCGTGATCGACCCGAAGACCTACGAGATCGTCGAGACGATCCGCGTGGGCCGGCAGCCCCAGCACGTCGTGCCCTCCTGGGACCTCAAGACGCTCTGGGTCAACAACAACCGCGGCCACACCCTCACCCCGATCGACCCGAAGACCGGCAAGGCGGGCAAGGACGTCGAGGTCCACGACCCGTACAACCTCTACTTCACACCCAACGGCAGGTACGCCGTCGTCATGGCCTCCCTCGACCGCGAGCTGGTCTTCCGCGACCCGCACACCATGAAGATCGAGAAGACCGTCCCGGTCTCCTGCTACGGCGTCAACCACGCCGACTTCTCCCTCGACGGCCGCTACTTCATCGTCTCCTGCGAGTTCAGCGGCGAACTGCTCAAGGTCGACACCGAGAAGATGAAGATCGTCGGGCAGCAGCGACTGCCGTTCCAGGGCGCCATGCCGCAGGACGTGAAGGTCTCGCCCGACGGCAAGAGGTTCTACATCGCCGACATGATGGCCCACGGCATGTGGGTCCTGGACGGCGACAAGTTCACCGAGCCCACCCTGATGCCCACCGGCAAGGGCTGTCACGGCCTCTACGTCAGCCGGGACTCACGCGAGATGTACGTGACCAACCGCGGCGAGGGCACGATCTCCGTCTTCGACTTCGCCCGGGGCAAGCTGACGAAGAAGTGGCGGCTGCCCGACGGCGGCAGCCCCGACATGGGTGGCGTCTCCGCCGACGGCAAGGTGCTGTGGCTGTCTGGCCGCTATGACGCCGAGGTGTACGCCGTCGACACCCGCACCGGAACCCAGCTCGCCCGCATCCCGGTCGGCAGTGGCCCGCACGGCCTCGCGGTCTACCCGCAGCCCGGCCGCTACTCCCTCGGCCACACCGGCGTCTTCCGGTGACGCCGGTCCGTACTACGGAGCCCTGACACTGAGCAGCGCCTCCGAGCCCACCGGCCGGTAACCCGCCGCCTGGAACGCCCGCAGACTGCGGGCGTTCCCCGCCGCCACCTGCGCCCACACCGGAGCGCCCCCGGCCAGCTGCCGCGCCGCCGTGACCAGCCGCCGTCCGACCCCGCGGTGGCGCACCCCCTCGTCCACCTCGACGGCGACCTCCCACCGTCCGGCCACCCCACGGCCCAGTACGAGCACCGCGCCGTCCGCCGCCCACACCCGCACGCCGTCCCGCCGCCCGCGGGCCGACGCCACGCGCGGATGCCCGGGGTCGTCGATCTCCGTCAGCGCGATCGACGGCTCCCCGGGCAGTGCGGCACCGGTCAGCAGCACGTCGACCGTGTCGCAGACCCGCCCCGTCCGGTCCATGAGAGCCGTCAGGAAGCGGGCGTTCATCGTGGCCGCGAGCGCGTCGCAGTCGGTACGGGCGAGGGCGTCGCGTACCCAGTCCGGGTCCTCGTCGGTGAAGACGACCGAGTGGGCCGTGAAGGCGAGGACGCCCGCGTTCCGGGGCGAGGGCTGGGGCACGATCGTCATCCCGCCGTCCGCCGGCGGGAAGACGCCGCACGCCGCCGCGTCGAGTATGTCCCCCAGGCCGTCCGCCACCGTCGCGCTCCTTGAGTCTCCACCCGATGAAGGGTCCAGACTCGCAGACGTGATCGATGACGGCACCGGACTGCTCACCGTCGAGGAACCGGCCCGGGTCGCCGGACTCACCGTGCGCACCATCCGCTACTGGTCCGACCAGGGCGCCCTGCCTCCGGTGGCCCGGTCCGCGGGCGGCTACCGGCTGTACGACGCGGCGTCGGTGGCCCGGCTGAGCTGATCCGCACCCTGCGCGAGCTGGGCCTCGGCCTGGCGGACGTACGGCGGGTCCTGTCCGGTGAGACCACCGTCGCGCAGGTCGCGGCGGCGCACGTGGTCGCGCTGGACGCGCGGATCCGGTCGCTCAAGGTGACCTTCCGGCGGCTCGTGCGACGGGGAGCCCGGGCCCGCGCGGGCGGGATCGCGCCCGATTCGCCGGAGGCGGCCGGGGTGCTGCGCGAGCTGTTGCAAGACGCCGCCCCCGCCACCGTGCTCGCCCGGCCGCGGTCGCACGCCGGTCACCCAGCCGCCCGCTACCGCGAGTTGCTCCCCGTCGTGAAGGGAGCCGGGCCCGAGGCGGCGTACCGCGAGGGGTTCACCTGGGTGGTCGCCGCGCTGGAGGCGCGCACGGCCGGTTAATCTGACCTGCGTCAAACCTGCGTCAGTAGGACGCACAGCACGAGATGAGGGGCGGATCGGTGGCGGACATCGAGGAAGCACGCAAGCAGTTCGAGCGGATCGATACGGATGGTGACGGCTTCATCACCGCTGCCGAGTTCAAGGCCGCCCTCGCCCGGTCGGGCGACTGGAACGTCACCGAGTCGGTCGCCGAGGTCGTCATCAAGACCCGCGACCTCGACGGCGACAAGCGGCTGAGCTTCGACGAGTTCTGGACCTACCTGAACAAGTAGGCGCCGGTTTTCGCCGGACGGTGGGGCCCGGTCCGCGACCGCGGACCGGGCCCCACCGCCATGCCCGTCGGCGGCTCCTTCGGGAGGACCCGTCCCGGACTCGGAATAGCCCACACGCCCCGGCGGTTGACCCGGGTCACGAAGGCCGCACGAGGCGCTGTTCATCTCCGGAAGGGCAAGGCGAGGACATGAAGATCGGCATCATCGGAGCCGGCAACATCGGAGGCAACCTGACCCGGCGGCTCACCGCCCTCGGGCACGACGTCTCCGTCGCCAACTCCCGGGGGCCCGAGACGCTCACGGCCCTCGCGGAGGAGACCGGCGCGACGCCCGTGACGGTCGGGGAGGCGGCCCGCGGCGCCGAGGTCGTCGTCGTCACCGTCCCGCTGAAGGCGGTCCCCGACCTTCCCGCCGGCCTGTTCGACGGCGCGGCGGACGGCCTCGCGGTCATCGACACCGGCAACTACTACCCCCGGCAGCGCGACGGCAGGATCGCCGGGATCGAGGACGACGGCCTCACCGAGAGCCGCTGGACGGAACGCCAGATCGGCCACCCGGTCGTCAAGGCCTTCAACGGCACCTTCGCCCAGGACATCCTGGA
The DNA here is from genome assembly GCF_044755265.1 of Streptomyces sp. NPDC092370. NCBI lineage: Bacteria > Bacillati > Actinomycetota > Actinomycetes > Kitasatosporales > Streptomycetaceae > Streptomyces > Streptomyces sp. NPDC092370. Next base: position 10,354 of record NZ_JBIVQO010000012.1, read on the forward strand.
CCGACCGCTCCCCGCCGGCGACCCCGGCCGCATGGCCCTCCCCGTGGCGGGCGACGACGAGGCGGCCAAGCGCAAGGTACGGGACCTGATCGACGCGCTCGGCTTCGACACCGTCGACGCGGGCGGCCTCGACGACTCCTGGCGCCAGCAGCCCGGCACCCCGGTCTACGGCCTGCGCGGCGGCGTCGAAGCGGTCACGAAGGCCCTGGCCGAGGCGTCCCCGGAGCGCGCACCGGACTTCCGCGGCTAGAGCCCTGTCGTTTGGATCAGGTCGCAGGGACGTGACGGTGCTGTTCCGTTCCGGTGAGCGCGGTCTGGTGCGTGCAGCCGCAGGGCGGAGGAGGGAGTCGACGCGGAGCGTCGGCGACCGACGACAACGCCGCAGATGTGCGGGCCAGAATGTGGCTGAGCAACGCCGGCCACGCCAACGAGATGGCCCAGCGCCTCGCCGAGGGCGTGCGGGCCGTGCACGGTGTGGCGATCCTCTGCCAGGCAGGCCAACGCGGCGCGTCTGCGGCGTGATCCGAACGACAGGCCCCAGGTCAGGCGTTCTCGGCCCACTCGCGCAGGGCCGCCCTGCTCCCGAAGTCGGCCACGTTCTTGTCCAAGGGGTCGTCGGTGTACTGGTGGAAGCGCCACTTGGCCTTGATGCGGGGCTTGCCCGCCGAGACGTAATCGGCGATCCACAGGCCGTCGCCCGCGAAGGACGTCGTGTCCATGTTCAGCCAGAAGTGCCGGTTGCAGTAGAGCACCACCCGGTTGCCCGGCCGCAGATCCCGCACCTTCCGTATGAACCGGTCCTTCTCGGCATTGCTCGCGTGCGTGCCGTCTCCGGTCGTCTCCCAGTCGACGGCGAGGATGTCGCCCGCGCGGTCCGGGGCCTTGCTCACGAAGTACTCGGCCTGGGCGGTGACATGGCCGGGCCACAGGAAGTGGTAGAAGCCGGCGACCAGTCCGGCGTCCCGGGCCCGCTTGGTCTGGGCGGCGAGTTTGGGGTTGACGTAGGAGCGCCCCTCCGTCGCCTTGACGAAGACGAAGGAGAGGCCGTCGGTGCCGTAGGACGAGGACTGATACGCGCTCACATCGATGCCGCGCAGCATGGGGGCTCCCTGAAGTGCCGTGGGGGGGGGAGTTGATGCCCCACCACCATGGCACGGGCCGCTGTGCCCTGACGGGGAAACGCCAAGTTCGCCGAGCCGTAGGACTCCGGCCGCCGCCCCGCCCCCGGCTCAGCACTCGATGATGTTCACCGCCAGCCCGCCCCGGGCCGTCTCCTTGTACTTCACCGACATGTCCGCGCCCGTGTCCTTCATCGTCTTGATGACCTTGTCCAGCGACACCTTGTGGGAGCCGTCGCCGCGCATCGCCATGCGGGCGGCGGTGACGGCCTTGACCGCGGCCATGCCGTTGCGTTCGATGCAGGGGATCTGGACCAGGCCGCCGACCGGGTCGCAGGTGAGACCGAGGTTGTGCTCCATGCCGATCTCGGCGGCGTTCTCGACCTGCTCGGGCGAGCCGCCGAGGACTTCGGCGAGGGCGCCCGCGGCCATGGAGCAGGCGGAGCCGACCTCGCCCTGGCAGCCGACCTCGGCGCCGGAGATGGAGGCGTTCTCCTTGAAGAGCATGCCGATCGCGCCCGCGGCGAGCAGGAAGCGGACCACGCCCTCCTCGTCGGCTCCCGGCACGAAGTTCATGTAGTAGTGCAGGACCGCCGGGATGATGCCGGCGGCGCCGTTGGTGGGGGCGGTGACGACCCGGCCGCCCGCGGCGTTCTCCTCGTTGACCGCCATGGCGTAAAGGGTGATCCACTCCATGGACAGGGCCAGCGGGTCACCCTCGGAGCGCAGCTTGCGCGCGGTGTTCGCGGCCCGCCGGCGCACCTTGAGACCACCCGGCAGGATGCCCTCCTGGGACAGGCCGCGCGCCACGCAGTCCCGCATCACCTGCCAGATCTCGAGCAGCCCCTCGCGGATCTCTTCCTCCGAGCGCCAGGCCCGCTCGTTCTCCAGCATCAGCGCGGAGATCGACAGGCCGGTCTCCTCGGTCAGGCGCAGCAGCTCGTCGCCCGTGCGGAAGGGGTACTTGAGCACGGTGTCGTCGAGCTTGATGCGGTCGGCGCCGACCGCGTCCTCGTCGACGACGAAGCCGCCGCCGACCGAGTAGTACGTCTTGGTCAGCAGTTCCGCGCCCGAGGCGTCGTACGCCCACAGCGTCATGCCGTTCGCGTGGTACGGCAGGGTCTTGCGGCGGTGCAGGACCATGTCGTCGTCGAAGGAGAACGCGATCTCGTGGTCGCCGAGCAGGTTCAGCCGGCCGCCGGTCTTGATCGCCTCCACCCGCTGGTCGGCGTTGGACACGTCCACCGTGCGCGGCGAGTCGCCCTCCAGGCCGAGCAGTACCGCCTTGGGGGTGCCGTGGCCGTGCCCGGTCGCGCCGAGCGAGCCGTACAGCTCCGCGCGGACCTTCACGGTCGGCTCCAGCAGCTCCTCGTTGCGCAGCCGCCGGGCGAACATCCGGGCCGCCCGCATCGGGCCGACGGTGTGGGAGCTGGACGGGCCGATGCCGATCGAGAACAGGTCGAAGACCGAGATGGCCACGGGTGGAACTCCTGACTACGGGGGTGGTGCACAGGGGTGGGGCCGCGCCCGCTTGTGGCCGGCGCGGCGCCCGAAAGGTTTCTTCGCGACCGTTGCGTGCCGCTTGTTACTTGTTCAGAGCCGGGTACAGCGGGTGCTTGTCGGCCAGAGCCTTCACCCGGGCCTTGAGGGCATCCGCGTCGTAGGACGGCTTCAGCGCCTCGGCGATGACGTCCGCGACCTCCGCGAAGTCCTCGGTCCCGAACCCGCGGGTGGCCAGGGCCGGCGTGCCGATCCGCAGACCGGACGTCACCATCGGCGGACGCGGGTCGTTCGGGATCGCGTTCCGGTTGACGGTGATGCCCACCTCGTGGAGGCGGTCCTCGGCCTGCTGGCCGTCCAGCTCCGAGTGGCGCAGGTCGACCAGGACCAAGTGCACGTCCGTGCCGCCGGACAGGACGTCCACGCCCACGGCCCGGACGTCGTCCTTCACCAGACGCTCGGCCAGGATGCGGGCACCCTCCAGCGTACGGCGCTGGCGCTCACGGAAGTCCTCCGAGGCGGCGACCTTGAAGGCGACCGCCTTGGCGGCGATCACATGCTCCAGCGGACCACCCTGCTGACCGGGGAAGACGGCGGAGTTGATCTTCTTGGCCAGTTCGGCCGTGGAGAGGATCACACCGCCGCGCGGGCCGCCGAGGGTCTTGTGGGTCGTGGTGGTGACCACGTGGGCGTGCGGCACCGGGTTGGGGTGCAGCCCGGCCGCGACCAGCCCGGCGAAGTGGGCCATGTCGACCATCAGGTACGCGCCGACCTCGTCCGCGATCCGGCGGAACTCGGCGAAGTCCAGCTGCCGCGGGTACGCCGACCAGCCGGCGACGATCAGCTTCGGCTTGGACTCCTTGGCCAGCCGCTCGACCTCGGCCATGTCGACCCGGCCGTCCTCGCCCACGTGGTAGGCGACGACGTCGTAGAGCTTGCCGGAGAAGTTGATCTTCATGCCGTGGGTCAGGTGCCCGCCGTGGGCGAGGTTCAGACCCATGATGGTGTCGCCCGGCTTGAGCAGCGCGAACATCGCGGCCGCGTTGGCCTGGGCGCCGGAGTGCGGCTGCACGTTGGCGTGCTCGGCGCCGAACAGCTCCTTGATGCGGTCGATCGCGATCTGCTCGACCACGTCGACGTGCTCGCAGCCGCCGTAGTAGCGGCGGCCCGGGTAGCCCTCGGCGTACTTGTTGGTGAGGACCGAGCCCTGCGCCTCCATGACCGCGACCGGCGCGAAGTTCTCCGAGGCGATCATCTCGAGCGTGGACTGCTGGCGGTGCAGTTCGGCGTCGACCGCCGCGGCGACGGCCGGGTCGAGCTCGTGCAGGGGTGTGTTCAGGACGGACATGGGGCTACGACTCCTCAGCCGGCGGAGAACGCGGTGTACTCGTCGGCGGAGAGCAGGTCGCCCGGCTCGTCCGTGACGCGCACCTTGAACAGCCAGCCGCCCTCGAAGGGGGCCGAGTTCACCAGCGACGGGTCGTTCACGACGTCCTCGTTGACCTCGGTGACCTCACCGGACACGGGGGAGTACAGGTCGGACACCGACTTGGTCGACTCCAGCTCGCCGCAGGTCTCGCCGGCGGACACGGAGTCACCGACCTCGGGAAGCTGGACGAACACGACATCGCCGAGCGCGTTGGCCGCGTGCTCCGTGATGCCGACCGTCGAGACGCCGTCCTCGGCGGCCGACAGCCACTCGTGCTCCTTGCTGTAGCGCAGCTCTTCGGGGTTGCTCATGGCCTGGATTCTCCTGTACGCGCGGGAGTGCTGTGAAAGGGGGGACTGCTGGTGAGCAGGGGCGACGGGCGTGGGGTCGCTGCCGCGGCCCTTCGGCCAGTGTCTACTTCTGGCGCTTGTAGAACGGCAGCGCCACGACCTCGTACGGCTCGTGACTGCCCCGGATGTCCACGCCGACGCCGGTCGTGCCGGGCGCGGCGTGCCCGGGATCGACGTACGCCATCGCGATCGGCTTGCCGAGGGTGGGGGAGGGGGCACCGGAGGTGACCTCGCCGATCACCTCGCCGCCGGCGACGACCGTGTACCCGGCGCGCGGGACCCGCCGGCCCTCGGCGACGAGGCCGACCAGGACGCGCGGGGGGTTCTGCTCGGCCCGGGCGGCGGCCTCGCGCAGGGCCTCGCGCCCCACGAAGTCGCCTTCCTTCTCGAACTTCACCACCCGGCCGAGCCCGGCGTCGAAGGGGGTCAGGGACGTCGACAGCTCGTGCCCGTACAGCGGCATGCCCGCTTCCAGACGCAGCGTGTCACGGCAGGACAGCCCGCACGGGACCAGACCGACGCCCTCGCCGGCCTTGGTCAGGGCCTGCCACAGCTCGACCGCGTGCTCCGGCTTCACGAACAGCTCGAAGCCGTCCTCGCCGGTGTAGCCGGTGCGGGCGATCAGGGCCGGGACGCCCGCGACCGTGCCGGGCAGACCGGCGTAGTACTTCAGGCCGTCCAGGTCGGCGTCCGTGAGCGACTTCAGGATGCCGGCGGACTCAGGGCCCTGCACGGCGATCAGCGCGTAGGCGTCCCGGTCGTCGCGCACCTCGGCGTCGAAACCGGCGGCGCGCTCGGTCAGCGCGTCCAGGACGACCTGGGCGTTGGAGGCGTTGGCGACGACCATGTACTCGGTCTCGCCCAGCCGGTAGACGATCAGGTCGTCCAGGATGCCGCCGTCGGCCCGGCAGATCATGGTGTAGCGGGCACGGCCCGGCTTCACACCGCCGATGTTGCCCACCAGGGCGAAGTCCAGCAGGGCGGCGGCCTGCGGTCCGGTGACGGTGATCTCACCCATGTGGGAGAGGTCGAACAGTCCGGCCTTCGTCCGCACGGCGGTGTGCTCGTCGCGCTCGGAGCCGTAGCGCAGGGGCATGTCCCAGCCGGCGAAGTCGGTCATCGTCGCGCCGAGCGAGCGATGCAGGGCATCGAGCGCGGTGTGACGGAGTTCTCCTGTACTGCTCACAGTCGGTCGTCTCCAAGGGCAATGACGGGCGAGGTCGGTCCTCCCCATCTGTCATCGGAACCTGAGAGGTTCGCCATGACCGCGCTGGTCGATGGCTTGCACCTTGGGTGGGGCCACGCCCTGCCGGGACAGGGGAAGGCCCGCTTTTCAGATGTGCCTCGCCCGCGCGGTAACGGGGCCTGAGAGATTCAAGGGAGGGACTTGCTCCTTCGGCGCCCCAGCTCTTGCGGTGCTGGGGACTCTCCCGCGCGGATTCAAACGGCCGGTATGCAGTTGGCGCGCACATCATTGCACGCATCCTTCCGGCGCGGCAGGGGGACCTTTCACAGGGAGTGCACGAGTCCCGCCCGCCGGACTCCGCGACCTGTAGCAGCCCTGTTGCAGGACAAGGACGCAAATGAGAGGCCTGCGGCATTACTTTCTCTTTACACTCGGCGGGGATGGGACTCCGTACCTGGCCCCAGGGGAGGACGATCACGGTGAACAGGACCACCGCGTACGCGACGACGGGCATCGCGCTGCCCGAGCAGCCGGCCGCCGCTCCGGTCCGGGCGGTCCGCGCCCCGGCGCCGGCGCCGGTCGTCCGCGATCTGCGCGCCCGCGCCGGACGCGGCCCACGCACGCTGCTGTTCGGCCCCCGCGACCTCGTCGTGGTCACGGGCCTGCCCGGCAGCGGCAAGTCCACGCTGATGCGGCGCGCCGTGCCGGACCGGCGGATCGACTCCCAGGACACCCGCGACCGCTGGGAGCGCCGCATGCCGCGCGCCCTGCCGTACGCGCTCTACCGCCCGCTCGTCCGCCTCGCCCACTACGCCGGGCTGCGGCACGCCCTGCGCAAGGGTGAGGGCCTCGTCGTGCACGACTGCGGCACCCAGGCCTGGGTCCGCCGCTGGCTGGCCCGCGAGGCCCGCCGCCGGGGCGGCACGCTCCACCTGCTGCTGCTCGACGTCACCCCCGAGCAGGCGCTGGCCGGCCAGCGCGACCGGGGCCGCGGCGTCTCGCGCTACGCGTTCCTGCGCCACCGCGCGGCGAGCACCCGCCTGCTGCGCGCGGTGGAGCGCGGCGACCTGCCCGCCGGCTGCGGCTCGGCCGTCCTCGTCGACCGGGACGCGGCCGACACCCTCCGCAGAATCGGCTTCACCGGCTGACGGGCCGAAGGCGGGGAGGCGAGCCGAAGGCCGCCAGACGAGGCGGCGGACCGGGGGCGACGGATGTACGTGAGCCACCCCGCCGGCGGCCCCCGCCCCCGGGGCTCCCCTCACCCTCTCCACATCCGACCGCCCCGCGTCCCCGAGCCGTTAGCCTTTTGAGCCACAGCAGTGGTTCCAGGCAGGCGGTAGGCAGATGGACTTCCCGGCGGAATTCTCCGCGGACTTTCCGGCGCGGACGCAGACTCACCCGCACGGCGGTTGGCCCGGCAACGAACTGGAGGAGGTGCTCTCGGCCTCCCTCGGCGCCGGCCCGGCGGCCGGCGGGCGGATCGTCGAGGTGCTCGGCCGGAGCTTCGTGTGGATCCCGCTGCCCAATGGCGGCGGCCCGCACAGCGGCCCCCTCGACCTGCCCGGCATCGAGATCGACGGCCAGGCGTTCGTGCCGGTGTTCAGCTCCGAGGAGCAGTTCCGCCAGGTCGTCGGCTCCCACATGTCGTACACCATCGCCCCCGCCGTGGAGTTCGCCCGCGGCCTGCCCCCGCACGCGGGGATGGTCGTCAACCCGGGCGGTGTGGTGGGCATCCCGCTCCCGCCGCCCGCCGTGGCGGAGCTGTGCCGGGCCGGCCGGACCCCGCTGGACGGCCCCGCGAGCGGCGGCCGGGTCCGTCTCTTCGAGCCAGACTGGCAGGACGACCCGGTGGATTTCCTGGCCGCGGCGTCCTCCGAGTTCGAGGCCACCGGCATCGTCGTCACGGCCCGCCGCTGTCTCGCCGCCATCGAGACCGCCGAGCCCGTGATGTTCGTGGGCGTCGAACTCTCCCAGTGGGAAGGCGACGTGCGCGCGCTCCCGCTGGAGGCCCTCACCCGGGCCGTCACCGCCGTCCCGGCCCCCTGGCCGGTCAATCTGGTGCTCCTGGACGTGACGGAGGACCCGGTGGGCAACTGGATGAGGGAGCAGGTCCGGCCTTTCTACCAGCGGTAGGGCGAGGGGCCCGGGGGCGCGGGCTGTGGCATCGTGCGGCTGCGCCGCCTGGGCGCGACACGCCACGGCCGGGCCGCACTCGCCGAACGAGGGCAAGTCCCGAGTCGGTGTGCGGGCTTAAGCTAGGGCACCGTCGAGGCGTTGTACGAAGGGGCGGTAAAGGTGAGCGCGAGCGGCACGGCCGCGGCCGGACAGGTCGAGCACATGCTGCGCCAGGTCACGCCCGGGCGCTACGACGCCTATGAGGCACTCCTGCGCGCGCTCGCGACCCCCCACACCGGCCGGATCTGGATGCTCCTGTGGCACGGGCTGGCCGGCTCCCCGGACGCCCAGTACGGGAACATGGACGTCGACGGCTACGGCTACGCCCCCTGCGTGACCTCCGCCCAGGAGCTCTCCGCCAGCGGCTGGAACCGCTCGTACGAGGTGGTCGACGGGATCGACGTCGCCCGCGCCCTCTACCCCGACCACTACGGCCTCTGGCTCAACCCGCACGCCCCCGGCGGGGGCGTCGGCATCCCCTGGCTCGACCTGCGCCGGATCGCCACGGGCCTGGACCGCCAGCCCGCCGGCCCCCTGCGCCTGTCCGAACCCGCCATCGAGATTCCGCAGTTCTACGCGCTGCTGGCGCAGAACGCCCACCGCACCCCGGCCGTCCGCTCGCTGCGCCGCGCCTGGGTGCAGCCCGCGCTCGGGGCGCCGTACCTCGCCATCGGACTGGACGTGTACGACACCTCGCCGCCGGCCGTGGACTCCGTGCGGGCGATGATGCAGCAGTCCCTCGGCGCCGTACCCGACGGGCTGCCCGTGTCGACCGTCGCCATGTCCGACGAGCACGACCCGGTCGCGATGTGGCTGCGTGCGAAGGCCCGCCCCTTCTACGACCGCGAGGCGCATGCCACGGCCCCCGTCCAGGCCCCGGCCTCGGGCTACGGATATCCTCCGGCGCAGGGCCGTTACTGAGGGCTTCGCCCCCGCCCACCTCCTCATCGCGTGCGGCACGGGCGCGCTTCTCCGCGCGTAGATGGAGGATAAAACGCCTATCCTGTACAGAATGTCCCGATTTGCCTGCGACCGATCCTCGTTGCCCATTGTCCGGATAACGGAATCCCGCAGACAGCATCACGTTTATGCATCCTTTCATCGTCAAGTCTGGCAACGAAACGCTGAAGCGTTGAAGACTCCCGGCACCAGGGGAGTTTCGCCCCTGAGTACGACGGACTGATCACGCCGCCACAGCGGAAATGCGCGGGCCGGCCACCGCCGGTTGAGAAGAGGGGTCCCTGCCTGATGACGGCACCACTGCACGAGCCGACCGCGGAAGCTGCTCCGAGTGCGGCCGAGGAGGCGGCAGCCGTCGGCGTCGATGCGAAAGCCGTACAGGGCCGTTCTCTGGGCCGGATCGCCTGGGAGCGCCTGAAAAGGGACAAACTCGCCCTGGCGGGCGGAGTCATGGTGCTCGTGCTCATCGTGGTCGCGCTGCTCGCGCCGGTCATCACGGGCCTGGTGGGCCAGGACCCCGAGGCGCACCACGAAGATCTGATCGACCCGCTGTTCGGCACCCCCACGGGGGCGTGGGGCGGCATCAGCGGTGAGCACCTGCTGGGTGTCGAACCGGTGAGTGGTCGCGACATCTTCGCCCGCATCGTCTACGGCGCCCAGATCTCGCTCCTGGTCGGTTTCCTGTCGGCGGTCGTCGCCGTCGTGATCGGCACCGTCGTGGGCGTCCTGGCCGGCTTCTTCGGTGGCTGGGTCGACTCCGTCATCAGCCGTGTGATGGATGGTCTGCTGGCCTTCCCGCAGCTGCTGTTCATCATCGCCCTGGTCTCCGTCATGCCGAACGAGATGCTGGGGCTGACCGGCACCGGCGTGCGTCTGTTCGTGATGATCCTGGTCATCGGCTTCTTTGGCTGGCCCTACATCGGACGCGTCGTGCGCGGCCAGACGCTCTCGCTGCGCGAGCGGGAGTACGTCGAGGCGGCCCGGTCGCTCGGCGCCGGGCGGTTCTACATCCTCTTCAAGGAACTGCTGCCCAACCTGGTCGCGCCCATCATCGTGTACACGACGATGATGATCCCCACCAACATCCTCACCGAGGCGGCACTCAGCTTCCTGGGCGTGGGCGTCAAGCCGCCCACGGCCTCCTGGGGGCAGATGCTTTCGAGCGCGATCGACTACTACGACTCGGACCCCATGTACATGGTGGTCCCGGGCGTGGCGATCTTCATCACCGTTCTCGCCTTCAATCTCTTCGGCGACGGCGTGCGTGACGCGCTCGACCCGAAGGGCTCCCGCTGAACTGCCGTACAAACAGCGACCCGTGACACCTGGCACGGGGTCTCTCATCTAATCCGGAGGATCCGAGATCGTGACTACCCAACGCACCTCAGGGCGGCGCAAGCAGGCCATGGCCGCTGCGGCCGTGGTCGCCGCACTGCTGACCACGGCGGCGTGCGGCGGCGGCAACGACAACGAGGGGTCGAAGGGCGGAGCGGCCGGCTTCGACGCCGCGAACAACAAGGTCGCCCAGGCCTCCCTCGCCAAGAAGGGCGGCACGCTGAAGTTCGCCGGTGCCCAGGACGCCGACTCGTGGGACACCACGCGCGGCTACTACGGCTTCATGTGGAACTTCTCCCGCTACTACAGCCGCCAGCTCGTCACGAGCAAGACGGAGCCGGGCAAGGCCGGCACCGAGCTGACTCCGGACCTCGCCAGCGGGCTCGCCAAGATCTCGGACGACGGCAAGACCTACACGTACACCCTGCGTGACGGCATCACCTGGGAGGACGGCAAGCCGATCACCTCCAAGGACGTCAAGTACGGCATCGAGCGGGTCTGGGCGCAGGACGTGCTGTCCGGCGGCCCGGTCTACCTGAAGGACGTGCTCGACCCCAAGGGTGAGTACAAGGGTCCCTACAAGGACAAGTCCGCGGACAAGCTGGGCCTGAAGGCCATCGAGACGCCGGACGACAAGACCATCGTCTTCAAGCTGCCCCAGGCCAACTCGGACTTCGAGGAGATGCTGGCCCTGACCTCGGCGTCCCCGGTCCGTCAGGACAAGGACACCAAGTCCAAGTACGGCCTGCACCCGTTCTCCTCCGGCCCGTACAAGTTCGAGTCGTACAACCCGGGCAAGGACCTGACGCTGGTCCGCAACACCGAGTGGAAGCAGGCCTCGGACCCGATCCGCAAGGCGTACCCGGACAAGATCACGGTCAAGTTCTTCTCCAACGCCAACGACATGGACGCGCGCCTGATCGCGGGCGACTACGACCTGGACATCAACCAGACCGGCATGTCGCCGCAGGGCCGCACCACCGCCCTGAAGCAGCACAAGGCCAACCTGGACAACCCGGTCTCGGGCTACATCCGTTACGCGGTCTTCCCGCAGACCGTGAAGCCGTTCGACAACATCGAGTGCCGCAAGGCCGTGATCTACGGCGCCGACCACGTGTCGCTGCAGACCGCGCGCGGCGGCCCGGTCGCCGGTGGTGACATCGGCACCAACATGCTGCCGCCGGCCGTCCCGGGCGCCGAGGGCCAGAAGTACGACCCGTACGAGCTCGCGGGTGCCAACAAGAAGGGCAACATCGACAAGGCCAAGGAAGCGCTGAAGGCCTGCGGTCAGCCGAACGGCTTCAAGACCACCATCGCGGTCCGCAACAACAAGCCGTCCGAGGTGGCCACCGCCGAGTCCCTCCAGGCGTCGCTGAAGAAGGTCGGCATCACCGCCGACATCGACCAGTACGACGGCTCGCAGACCTCCGGCATCATCGGCAGCCCCTCGAACGTGAAGAAGAAGGGCTACGGCATCATCATCATGGGCTGGGGCCCGGACTTCCCGTCCGTGCAGGGCTACGGCCTCCCCCTGTGGGACAGCAGCTACATCCTCGAGAGTGGCAACAACAACTTCGCCATGATCAAGGACAAGACGATCGACGGTCTGTTCGACAAGTACGTCACCACGCTGGACGACGCGGGGAAGACCAAGATCGCCACGGAGATCAACCACAAGGTGATGGAGGGCGGCTACTACCTGCCCTTCGTCTTCGAGAAGTTCATCAACTGGCGTTCCAGCCGGCTGGCCAACGTCTACACGACGGACGCGTACAGCGGCATGTACGACTTCGTCAACCTCGGCCTGAAGTCCGCGAAGTAACCGGCACACCCGCCGTACGGCACGAAAGGCAGGTGAAGGCCGGCGCGGCGTGACCTCGGGCCATCGGAAGACCTCCGGTGGCCCGAGGTCCGCAGCGGGCCGAGATCTGTGCTCGCTTACCTGATCAGGCGGCTGTTCGCCGCCGTAGTGATGCTCGCGGTCATCATCATGGTGGTCTTCGGCATCTTCTTCCTCGTCCCCAAGTGGGCGGGCGTCGACATCGCCAGCAGCTTCGTGGGCAAGCAGGCCGACCCGGCGGCCGTCGAGGCGGTGCGGCAGAAGCTGGGACTGGGCGACCCGATCTACGTCCAGGTCTGGGAATTCTTCAAGGGCATCTTCGCGGGCCGTACGTACGCGGGCGGCGGCGACGTCACCCACTGCGCCGCGCCGTGCTTCGGTTACTCCTTCCGCAGCGAGCAGGCCATCTGGCCGGTGCTGACCGACCGCTTCCCGGTGACCCTGAGTCTCGCGCTCGGCGCGGCCGTGCTGTGGCTGCTGCTCGGTGTCGCGGCGGGTGTCCTCTCCGCACTCAAGCGGGGAACGCTGTGGGACCGCAGTGCGATGGTCGTCGCCCTCGCGGGTGTCTCGCTCCCCATCTACTTCACCGGTCTGCTGAGCCTCGCGATCTTCTCCTACGGTCTGGGCTGGATCAACGCGGAGTACGTGCCCCTCGAGGAGAGCTTCACCGGCTGGCTCGGCGGCATGATCCTTCCGTGGGTCACCTTGGCGTTCCTGTACGCCGCGATGTACGCCCGGATCACCCGCGCCACCATGCTGGAGATCCTCGGCGAGGACTACATCCGTACCGCCCGCGCCAAGGGCATGCGCGAACAGGTCGTCATCCGCAAGCACGCCATGCGCTCGACGATGACGCCCATCCTGACCATGCTCGGCATGGACCTCGGCGCCCTCATCGGCGGCGCCATCCTGACCGAGACCACGTTCAGCCTGCCCGGGCTGGGTCAGGCCGTGCTCAACGCGATCAAGAACCAGGACCTGCCCATCATCCTGGGCGTCACCCTGATCACCTCCGTCGCGGTGCTCGTCGCTAACCTCGTGGTGGACGTCCTGTACGCCGTGATCGACCCCCGAGTGAGGCTCGCATGACCGAACTCAGCAAGACCTCATCGGCCGTGGGCGAGCCCACGAGCGACTCGTCGGCGCCGACCGCCTTCCTGGACGTGCGCGACCTGAAGGTGCACTTCCCGACCGACGACGGTCTCGTCAAGTCCGTGGATGGGCTGAGCTTCCAGCTGGAGAAGGGCAAGACCCTCGGCATCGTGGGCGAGTCGGGTTCCGGCAAGTCGGTGACCTCGCTCGGCATCATGGGCCTGCACACCGCCGGCCAGTACGGCAAGCGCAAGGCGCGGATCTCCGGCGAGATCTGGCTGGACGGCACCGAGTTGCTGGCTGCCGATCCGGACCACGTGCGCAGGCTGCGCGGCCGCGAGATGGCGATGATCTTCCAGGACCCGCTGTCCGCGCTGCACCCGTACTACACGATCGGCCAGCAGATCGTGGAGGCGTACCGGATCCACAACGACGTCAGCAAGAAGACCGCCCGCCGCCGGGCGGTCGACATGCTCGACCGCGTGGGGATCCCGCAGCCGGACAAGCGCGTCGACAGCTACCCGCACGAGTTCTCCGGCGGTATGCGCCAGCGTGCGATGATCGCGATGTCGCTCGTCAACAACCCCGAGTTGCTCATCGCGGACGAACCGACGACCGCCCTCGACGTGACCGTCCAGGCGCAGATCCTCGACCTGATCCGGGATCTGCAGAAGGAGTTCGGCTCCGCGGTCATCATCATCACCCACGACCTGGGGGTCGTCGCCGAGCTCGCCGACGACATCCTCGTGATGTACGGCGGCCGCTGCGTCGAACGGGGCCCGGCCGAGCAGGTGTTCTACGAACCCCGCCACCCCTACACCTGGGGTCTGCTCGGCTCGATGCCGCGTCTCGACCGCGAGCAGCAGGAGCGCCTCATCCCGGTCAAGGGCTCCCCGCCCTCCCTGATCAACATCCCGTCCGGCTGCGCCTTCAACCCGCGCTGCCCGTACGCCGACGTCCCCAAGGACAACGTCACCCGCGCGGTCCGCCCCGAGCTGACCGAGGTCGGAAGCCAGCACTGGGCCGCCTGCCACATGACCAGGGAGCAGCGGGAGCGCATCTGGACCGAAGAGATTGCGCCGAAGCTGTGAGCGAGAACTCCAAGGACACCGCTGTGACCACTCCCGCCGAGAGCGACGGCTCCGAGGCCCATGCGTCCGGCGCGGCCACCCTCACCAAGGACGCCGCCGCCGGTGACATCCTGCTGAAGGTGACCGGGCTGCAGAAGCACTTCCCGATCCGCAAGGGTCTGCTCCAGCGGCAGGTCGGCGCGGTGCGCGCGGTCGACGGCATAGATTTCGAGGTCAGGGCCGGTGAAACCCTCGGTGTCGTGGGCGAATCGGGCTGCGGCAAGTCGACGATGGGCCGACTGATCACCCGGTTGCTCGAGCCCACCGCCGGGAAGGTCGAGTTCGAGGGCCGGGACATCACGCATCTCGGCGTCGGGGGCATGCGCCCGCTTCGCCGGGACGTGCAGATGATCTTTCAGGACCCGTACTCCTCGCTGAACCCGCGCCACACCATCGGCACGATCATCGGGGCTCCTTTCAAGCTCCAGGGCGTCACGCCCGAGGGCGGCATCAAGAAGGAAGTGCAGCGGCTGCTTCAGGTCGTGGGCCTCAACCCCGAGCACTACAACCGCTATCCGCACGAGTTCTCCGGCGGTCAGCGCCAGCGCATCGGAATCGCCCGCGCGCTCGCGCTCAACCCGAAGCTCGTCGTGGCCGACGAGCCGGTCTCCGCGCTGGACGTGTCGATCCAGGCCCAGGTCGTCAACCTGCTCGACGACCTCCAGCAGGAACTCGGTCTGACGTATGTGATCATCGCGCACGACCTGTCGGTCGTCCGGCATGTCTCGGACCGGATCGCGGTGATGTACCTCGGCAAGATCGTGGAGCTGGCCGACCGCGACCTGCTCTACAAGACGCCGATGCACCCGTACACCAAGGCGCTGATGTCGGCGGTACCGATCCCGGACCCGAGGCGGAAGAACGCCAAGAGTGAGCGGATCCTGCTCAAGGGCGACGTGCCCTCGCCGATCGCCCCGCCGAGCGGCTGCCGCTTCCACACCCGGTGCTGGAAGGCTACGGAGATCTGCAAGACGACCGAGCCGCCGCTGAGGGAACTGCGTCCCGGTCAGCGGGTGGCCTGCCACCACCCGGAGAACTTCGAGGACCAGGCCCCGCAGGACACGGTGCTGCTGACAGCCGCCAAGGAGGCGGCGGAGTTGGTGGCCGACGAGGTGCTGGCCGAGTCGGCGGAGACGTCGGCGGCGGTGGCGGCGGCGGCCGCTGAGGTGTCCAAGAGTCCCGGGGCCACAGCCGAGGGCCCTTCGGACGAGTCGGACAACCAAGCGGATGAGCCGCCAGGTAGGTAGGCGGTCTGCGGTCCCCGTCTTGGTTCGCAAGGCGGGGACCCTTTCGTGCGCAAGGATGTAAGGGTGCTCCAGCAACTCTTCAGTCCGTCCGTCCAGCACACGCTCGACCTGATCGGCATCTTCGTCTTCGCGATCTCCGGCGCCCTGCTGGCCGTGCGCAAGAACTTCGACGTGTTCGGCATGGCCGTCCTCGCCGAGGTCACCGCGCTGGGCGGGGGGCTGTTCCGTGACCTGGTCATCGGCGCCGTGCCGCCCGCCGCGTTCACGGACCTGGGGTACTTCCTCACCCCGCTCCTCGCCACCCTCCTGGTCTTCTTCCTGCACCCCCAAGTGGAGCGCATCCAGGTGGCGGTGAACGTCTTCGACGCGGCCGGTCTCGGCCTGTTCTGCGTCGCCGGCACGACCAAGGCGTACGAGTACGGGCTCGGCCTGACCGCCTCCGCCGGTCTGGGGCTGACCACCGCCGTGGGCGGCGGTGTGCTGCGGGACGTCCTCGCCAACGAGGTGCCCTCGTTGCTGCGCTGGGACCGCGACCTGTACGCGGTCCCGGCCATCGTCGGCTCCGCCCTGGCCGCCCTGTGCATCCGCTACGACGCCCTGAACCCGGTCACCAGCGGCGTCGCGGTCATCACCGCCTTCGTACTGCGCCTGCTCGCGATGCGGTACCACTGGCGAGCTCCGCGGGCGTGGCACCGGCGGTCGACGGTGAGCGAGGAGGAGCAGCCGGTCCTGCCGTGACGCGGGCGCCCATCTCCTCGGTCAGCCAGTGGAACGCCGGGACGACCTGGGGTCGCCACAGGGCCAGGTTGTGGCCGCCCGCGCTCTTCGGGATGTAGATCACGTGCACGGTCGTCGGCGCCTTCGCGGCCTGCTCCAGGGCCACGGCGGCCTCGTAGCCGTCGTGCGGCTGGCCGGAGAGGTACAGCGCGATCCGCGGTGGGACGGGCGCCCTGCGCAGCATCAGATACGGGTCGTTCTCGGCGCGCAGGGTGGGGTTCTGCGCGGTGAGCGAGTCGCGTTCGCCGATCGGGTCGTTGTAACCGGACATGCTGACGGCGGCCCGGTAGCGGTCGGGGTGGGCGACGGCGAGCCTGGTCGCGCAGTGCGCCCCGGCCGAGTAGCCGGCGACGGCCCAGCCCTGCGGGGCCGGCTGGGCGCGGAAGTTGTCCATGACCATCCTCGGCACGTCGACGCTCAGCCAGGTGTCGGCGTCGACCGTGCCCGGGATGTTGGCGCACCCGGTGTCGACCCCGGCCAGCAGGTTGGTGCGGGGCGCGACCAGGATGAACGGGGCCACCCGGCCGTCGCGCATCAGCGGCTCCAGTTGCTCGTGCGCGTGCAGCGAGCCGAACCACGCCTTCGCCGAGCCGGGGTAGCCGGGCAGCAGTTCCACGACCGGGAACCTGTGGTGCCGGTAGGCCGGTTCGCCGTACTGCGGGGGCAGCCAGACGTAGACCTCGGCGTTCACACCCGACACCCGGCCCTTGAGCTGGGTCACCCGCACCCCGCCGGCCGCGCCCATCCCGGGTCCGGTGGCGGGCGTGAAGGTCTGACGCACCGTGGGCAGCCGCTTGAGCGAGATCCCGCCGGTGCCGTCGGCGCCCAGATCGGCCGCCTGATGGACATGGTCGCCGGTGCCGAGCAGGTCGGCCCAGTCGTCGTACAGGTTGTTGGCGTTGTTGACCAGCGTGAAGACCAGGGCCACGGCCGTCCCCTGGGCGAACAGCAGCATCAGCGCCCGGGCCGCGGCACGCAGGACCCGGGGCCCGTGGATGCGCGACCACAGGACCAGCGGCAGGACGAGGGCGGCGACGGACAGTACGACCAGCGTGCAGAGGAACGGTGTCCCGGTGAGGCTCATGCCCCTACAGAGGAGGGAAAGGCCCACGGGGTTTACGGACGAGTCGGGCACTTACCAAGAAATTGCCCGTGTCTCACCAGGGGGTGACCCATGGCCGTAGCGCCCGGGCGGCCCGTAGAAAGCTACCGCTTAGTAGTCAGTTCTTGTACTGTTCAGCCATGCCAGAAGCAGCCACCGCCCCGGCCGCCCGGGCCACGATCGGCGACAGCGAGTTCGACCGCGACACCGCGCTCACCCGCCGCGCGCCGGGCGTCTACGACATCGACCTCTCCGCCGGCTGGACGATCATCAGTGCCGTCAACGGCGGCTACCTGCTGGCCGTCCTGGGCCGCGCCCTCGCGGACGCCCTGCCGCACGCCGATCCCTTCACGATCTCGGCGCACTATCTGACCGCGTCCCAGCCCGGCCCCGCGGTCGTCCGCACGGACGTCGTCCGCACCGGCCGCACCCTGTCGAGCGGCCAGGCCTCCCTCTTCCAGTACGACGCGGAGGGCCGCGAGGTGGAGCGCATCCGCGTCCTCGCCTCCTACGGCGACCTGGACACCCTGCCCGACGACGTCCGTACGACGGCCCGGCCGCCCGCGATCCCGCCGCTGGAGCACTGCTTCGGCCCCGAGGACGGACCCGCCCCCGTCGACGGCAGCTCGGCGATCACCGAGCGTCTGATGCTCAAGCTCGACCCGTCCACTCTCGGCTGGGCCCTCGGGCAGCCCTCCGGCAAGGGCGAGATGCGGGCCTGGTTCGGACTCAAGGACGGGCGCGACCCCGACCCGCTCTCCCTGCTGCTGGCGGTCGACGCCCTGCCGCCCACGGCCTTCGAACTCGGGCTGAAGGGCTGGGTGCCGACCGTCGAGCTGACCGTGCACGTCCGGTGCCGCCCGGCGCCGGGTCCGCTGCGGGTGTCGATCACCACGCGCAACCTCGCCGGCGGCTTCCTGGAGGAGGACGCCGAGGTGTGGGACAGCGCGGACCGACTGGTCGCGCAGTCCCGGCAGCTGGCGCGGGTGCGGCTGGGCTGAACTTCGCCCCGTTGACAGGCAGGTCACAGGCCCCGAGGGAGGCCTGAGCGGCGCTGGTTGAGTACTCGCCTCAGGACTCCCTCGTCTTTCCTGGAGCTGTCTCTCATGGCGCGTGCGCGTCTCGTCCCCGTCGTGGCCCGGCTGGCGCTCTCGTCCCCCGGTCCTGGTGGCCTGCGGGGCGGCCGGCTCCTCGTCGTCCTCGAACGGTGGGGGCGGGCCGGGGCGGCAGCAGTGCTGCCGGGCGCCGTCGGGGGCGGCTTCGGGTGCTCCTTCCGATGCGCCCTCGGGTGCCCCGCCGGGTGCCGCCTCCGCGGGATCCGAGCCGACCGGTGCGCCGTCCGGGGCCCCCATCGGGGATGCCCGGCGGTGCGCCGGGCGGCGACCAGGGCGGTCCGGGTGGCGCTCCGGGAGGCGGTTGCGGCGGCCCGGGCTGCGGCGGTCGGACCGCGGGCGGGCAGGGGCAGGGGCAGGGCGAACAGCCTCAGCAGTCGTCAGAAGGAGCAAGAGGCGCAGGATGCCGGCTCGGGCCCGCCCGGGTCGGCATGCGGCAGGGGCGGCGCGTCCGGCGAACGGGCGCGCCGCCCCTGTGCGTGGTCCGGGGGCGTCAATCCAGCCAATGCCGGCGGCCGAGGCCGATCAGCCGCATCTGGCGGGTCGCCAGCTGTGCGACGCGCCGGGTCCGGTCGGGGCGCTCCTCCGCCGGCCCCTCCAGCGTCTCCAGGAACTGCGACGCCGTACTCAGCATCTGGTCGACGTAGAGATGCGCGAGCATCAGCAGGTCGTCCTCGCTCCAGCCCTCGGAGACCGGGTCCTTGGCCAGCTCGTCCTTGACCTCCTGGGCGAACCGGGCGAGTTGCTCCCGTATGGCTTCTCGTACCGGCAGAACTCCGCCATGTCGTTCACGGGCGATGAAGCGGACATGAGCGGGGTACCCGTCGACGTGACGGGCGATCAGTTCGATGGTGCGCGTGATGCGTTGCTCGTGGTCGCCCGTCGTGGACACCGTCGTCCGGATCATCGGGTGCAGGCTGCCCAGCGCCTCCTCGACCAGGGCCACGCCCAGATCCGCCGTGGAACGGAAGTGGCGGTAGAAGGCGGTCGGGGCGACACCGACGGCGCGGGTGACCTCGCGCAGTCCCAGGCTGCTCAGGCTCTGCCCCTCCAGCAGCCCGAGGGCGGCGTCGAGGAGTGCCTGCCGGGTCTTCTGCTTCTGGGCCTGTCGGATGCCGAGGGTGTGACTCATACCATGCAGTTAACAACTGTTCTCTGGAATTGGAAAGTCATGAGAGGATCTAGACTGGGAAGTCAGTGAACAACTGTAACCACAACCGTTCACCGAAACCCTGGGGGCTGATCCCGTGCTGTTCATCGTCGCCGCACTCCTGCTGCTGGGTGTCGTCCTGGGCACCGTGGCCCACGCGCCGCTCACCTTCTCCGTCGCCCTCGGTGCCGTCATCGCCGTCTGGCTCGGCATCTTCGCGCTCCGCGAGCGCGGCCGCCGCCGCCACACGCAAACCCACTGACACCGACCGCCACCCCTTCGATCCGCATCCAGGAGTCGATCATCATGCAGCTCACCGCTCCGGCCTCGCGCCGCACCGGTATCCGCGACACCGACGGCATGGCCGTAGCGTCCTTCGTCCTCGGCCTGCTGGGCCTGCTCGTGCTCAACCTCTTCCTCGGTCCGATCGCCATCGTGCTGGCGAGCGTCGCCCTGTGGCGCGGCACCGAGCGCCGCGGCCGCGCGTGGCTGGGCCTGGGCCTGGGCGTCGCCGACCTGCTGGTCCTCGCGGCCTTCATGGAGTTCGACAGCACGATCTCGTGGAGTTTCTGAGCCGCCGTCGGACAGCCGTCCGCCGGTACGCCGCGGCCGCGCCCGAGGACGACGGGCCGTCGCCGCGCCGGGAAGCGGTTCACGTTCGGCCAGCCTTGGCCTGAGGCCGGTGGAAGGGGAGCCGTAGAATCGGGCTCACCATGGCTTACCTCGACCACGCCGCGACCACCCCGATGCTCCCGGAGGCGGCAGAGGCGCTCACCGCCCAGCTGGGTGCCACCGGCAACGCGTCCTCCCTCCACGCATCCGGCAGGCAGGCCCGCCGCACCGTCGAGGAGGCCCGCGAGACCCTCGCCGAAGCCCTCGGCGCCCGCCCCAGCGAGGTCGTCTTCACCTCGGGCGGCACGGAGGCCGACAATCTCGCCGTCAAGGGCCTCTACTGGTCACGCCGCGACGCCGACCCGGCCCGCACCCGCGTCCTCGCCAGCCCCGTCGAGCACCACGCGGTCCTCGACGCCGTGCACTGGCTCGGCGAACACGAGGGCGCCACCATCGAATACCTGCCGGTCGACACCCACGGCCGCGTCCACCCCGACGCCCTGCGCGAGGCGATCGCCCGCAACCCCGACGACGTGGCCCTCGCCACCGTCATGTGGGCGAACAACGAGATCGGGACGATCCTGCCGATCCGCGAACTCGCCGCCGCAGCAGCCGAGTCCGGGGTCCCGCTGCACTCGGACGCCGTCCAGGCCTTCGGACAGATCCCCGTGGACTTCGCCGCCTCAGGCCTCGCCGCGATGACGGTCTCGGGCCACAAGATCGGCGGCCCCTACGGCATCGGCGCGCTGATCCTCGGCCGTGAGCACACCCCCGTCCCGGTGCTGCACGGCGGCGGCCAGGAGCGCCATGTGCGCTCCGGCACCCTCGACGTGCCCGCCATCGCCTCCTTCGCCGTCGCCGGGCGGCTGGCCGCCGAGCAGCGCGAGTGGTTCGCCCGCGAGATCGGCGCCCTGCGCGACGCCCTTGTCGATGCCGTCCGTTCGGCGGTGCCGGACGCGATCCTCGGCGGCGACCCGGACCCGGATGGCCGCCTCCCGGCCAACGCGCACTTCACCTTCCCCGGCTGCGAGGGCGACTCCCTGCTGCTCCTGCTCGACGCGCAGGGCATCGAGTGCTCCACCGGCTCCGCCTGCACCGCCGGCGTCGCCCAGCCCAGCCATGTCCTGCTCGCCACCGGCACCGACCCCGACCTGGCCCGCGGCACCCTGCGCTTCTCCCTCGGCCACACCTCCACGCAGGCCGACATCGAGGCCCTGGCGAAGGCCATCGGCCCGGCGGTGGAACGGGCGCGGGCTGCCGGACTGACATAACGCGAGCGGCCTGACCGACGCAGAAGGCTGCGCGGACGGGCCCGGCGGTCACGCCGGTGTCGTGCGCGCCCGCCGGATCAGGCGCAGGTACTTCTCCCAGTCCCAGTGCCGCCCCGGGTCCGTGTGATCCGTTCCCGGGACCTCCACGTGGCCGATGATGTGCTCGCGGTCCACGGGTATGTCGTAGCGGGCGCAGATCCGGGCCGTGAGACGGGCCGAGGCCTCGTACATCTCGTCCGTGAAGTCCTGCGGGCGGTCCACGAAACCTGCGTGCTCGATGCCCACACTACGTTCGTTGTAGTCGCGGTTGCCCGCGTGGTAGGCCACGTCCAGCTCACGGATCATCTGGGCGACCCGCCCGTCCTGCCCGACGATGTAGTGCGCGGCCGCCTTGTGCCCCGGGTCCTGGAAAGCCTTCACCGCGCTGCCGAAACTGCCCTGCGTGACATGGACGACCACCATGTCTATGCCGTAGTCGTCGGGGCGGTCCGCACGGCGCCAGTTGGCGTCCGAGGCCGCCACCCAGCGCGCCCCCGCGTAGTCGACCTCGCCCTCCTTGCGCGGCTTCTCGACACCCGGAGCGCGCCACCACAGACGCGCCAGCTCGTCCCGGGCCAAGGCGGCGGAGCCCGCCGCGGCCACCGTGCCGCCGATCAGCAGCGCACGGCGGCCGACCTTCCGGTCGCCGTCCCTCGAAGCCTTCCGCTCTCCCATGTGATCGTCAACGGATACCCGGCGGCCCCGGTTCCCGCGCCCCCGTACCCTGGAAGGGTTATGACTGAGATCCCGCAGCGCCCCCGCCCCCTCCGCGTCCTGGCCGCCATGTCCGGCGGTGTCGACTCCGCCGTCGCCGCCGCCCGCGCGGCCGAAGCGGGCCACGACGTGACCGGCGTCCACCTGGCGCTCTCCGCCAACCCCCAATCGTTCCGGACGGGCGCGCGGGGCTGCTGCACCATCGAGGACTCGCGCGACGCCCGCCGCGCCGCGGACGTCATCGGCATCCCGTTCTACGTGTGGGACCTCGCCGACCGCTTCCGCGAGGACGTCGTCGAGGACTTCGTCGCCGAGTACGAGGCCGGCCGCACCCCCAACCCCTGCCTGCGCTGCAACGAGAAGATCAAGTTCGCCGCCCTCCTCGACAAGGCGCTCGCCCTCGGCTTCGACGCCGTCTGCACCGGCCACTACGCCCAGGTGATCGTCAGCGAGGACGGCACCCGCGAACTGCACCGCGCCTCCGACATGGCCAAGGACCAGTCCTACGTCCTCGGCGTGCTCGACGACCGGCAGCTCGCCCATGCCATGTTCCCGCTCGGCGACACCGTCACCACCAAGGACGAGATCCGCGCGGAGGCCGAGCGCAGGGGCCTGGCGGTGGCCAAGAAGCCCGACTCGCACGACATCTGCTTCATCGCCGACGGCGACACCCAGGGCTTCCTCGCGAAGCGGCTCGGCCGCTCCGAGGGCGACATCGTCGACGAGTCCGGCAACCGGCTCGGCACCCACGAGGGCGCGTACGGCTTCACCATCGGCCAGCGCAAGGGCCTGCGCATCGGCACCCCGGCCCCCGACGGCAAGCCGCGCTACGTCCTCGACATCTCACCGGTGGACAACACGGTGACCGTCGGCCCGGCGTCCGCCCTGGACGTCAGCGCCCTCACCGCGATCAAGCCCCGCTGGTGCGGCGCCGCCCCCGCCGGCCCCGGCACCTACACCGCCCAGCTGCGCGCCCACGGCGGCGAGACCGAGGTCACCGCCGAAGTCGTCGACGGCTCCCTGGAGGTCACCTTCGCCGAGCCGGTCCGCGGCGTCGCGCCCGGCCAGGCGATCGTCCTGTACGACGGCACGCGTGTGGTCGGCTCGGCGACGATCGCGTCGACGACCCGCGCGACGGCCGGCGTGGCCTGACCCCGCCGCGGGGCCCGGGGCCGGGCTCCACGCGCGCGTGCCCCCGCGCCCCCCGGGCTCAGTCAGTCCCGGTTGAAGAACTCCGTCAGCACCGGCGCCAGCACATTCGGCTCGACCATGTGCGTCTGGCCCTGGAGCGTGCGGTACGTACCGTCGGGGACGGAGTCGGCGATCGCCCTGGCCGCCTCGCGCAGCCACCCGGGGCTCGCGTCGCCCGCCACCGCCAGGACGGGGACGCCGACCGAGGCCAGCCGGGAGCGGGGCACCCGGCCGTCGCCCATGACGGCGTCGTCGTAGGCGAGGCTCGACGCCATGGCCTCCATGCCGGCCCACATGGGGGACTGGCGGGCGCCCTGGATCACGCCCTCGGCGAGGCCCGTCAGGCGCAGGAACAGCTCGACCGCGTCCCCGCGCCGGCCCTCGCCGAGCGCCTCCCTCAGCCGTTGGGTGTAGTCCGCGCGCTCCTTGGCGCCCTCCTCGGACATCGCGAACGGCGTCTCGTAGACCGCCACGCGCCGCACCGGCAGTCCGCTCGCCGCCGCCTCCAGCGCGAGGGCCCCGCCCGAGGAGATGCCGTACAGGTGTGCCTCGCCGCCCACCGCCTCGATCACGGCGGCCAGGTCCTCGACCTCACGCTCCACGGCGTACGGCGCGGTGTCCGCGCTGGCGCCACGGCCCCGGCGGTCGTACACGACGGCCTGGAAACGGTCCGAGAGCGACACGGCCAGCGGCGCCAGGGTGCCGCCCGTCGACATCGCGCCACTCACCAGGACGACCGTGGGGCCGCGTCCGGTGCTCTCGTAGGCGATGCGGGTGCCGTCGCCCGAAAGGGTCTTCTTGTCCATGCCCATGCAGACTGCCGCACGCCGGGGTGTTCATCGATGAGGCGGGCGGCGCGTCAGCCGATCAGAACACTTCCACTTCGTAGAAGCACAGGTGGTCCTTGATGTCGACGACATCCGGCTTGGGGTCCGGATACGCCCAGACGAGGTCCGCCGCGTCCGGCAGCGACCAGTAGGAGGCGGTGCCCTTGAACGGGCAGTACGTCCGCGTGCCGGACGGCGTCAGCAGGTCCAGGCGCACGTCCTCGGCGGGAATGTAGTACCGCTCGGGACAGCCCGTCTCGCGCAGGACCAGCGACCGGTCGCTCTCCGCCAGCACCTGCCCGCCGTGCACCACGCGCACGTGCCCGCCGCTCCGCTCGATGGTGATGCGATGCCCTGTGGTCACGATCGCCCCTCCTCGGGTAGCCGACTCCCCGGGTACAGCGCAGGCTGAAGCGGAGTTCTTCCCTCGCCGCAGGAGGCCCCCATGCGCGCCACGGAAACGGCCGGAAACCGCTCCAGCCTGCTGCACCAGGTCCGGTACGCCCTGCGACACCCGGAGCGGGTGCCCGCGCACGCCCGGCGCGCGGTGCGGGACGCCTGGCTGCGGCTGCGCCACCCCGACCACATCGCCTACTACCGGGCCGTGATGGCCTCGGACGCGGCCCGCAGCACCGAGGCCGCGGTGGGGCACAACCCCTCGCGCGAGCAGTGGGCGCGCATCGGCCGCATGCAGTTCGACTACCTGGTGGGCCACGGCCTCCAGCCGCACCACCGGCTCCTGGAGATCGGCTGCGGCAATCTGCGCGCCGGGCGGCTGTTCATCGACTACCTCGACACCGCGCACTACTACGGCATCGACATCTCGCCCCCCATCCTGCTCGCCGCCCAGGACACCCTCGTGGCCGAGAAGCTCCAGCCCAAACTGCCCTATCTGATGCTCGCCGACGACCTCACCTTCGCCTTCCTGCCGGACGCGCACTTCGACGTCGTGCACGCGCACAGCGTCTTCTCGCACTCGCCGCTGCACGTCATCGAGGAGTGCTTCGCCCACGTCGGCCGGATCCTCGCACCCGGCGGGTTCTTCGACTTCACGTTCGACCGCACCGAGGGCCAGGAGCACCAGGTGCTGCACGAGGACTTCTACTACCGGACGCGGACCCTCACCGACCTCGCCGCGCGGCACGGCCTGTCTGCCCGGTTCATGGACGACTGGGAGCGCCTCCCGCACCGGCAGTCCAAAATGCGGGTCACCGTCACGGTGGACCGGGCCCGTACGGTGGGTTCATGAACATCTGTGTCTTCCTGTCCGCGGCCGACCTCGACGAGCGCTACACCCGCCCCGCACGGGAGTTCGCCACGCTGCTGGGCAAGGGCGGCCACACGCTGGTGTGGGGCGGCTCCGACGTCGGCCTCATGAAGGTGGTCGCCGACGGGGTGCAGGAGGCGGGCGGCCGGCTGGCAGGCGTCTCCGTGCAGTTCCTCGCGGCCAAGGCCCGCCCGGGCGTCGACGAGATGGTGATCGCCAAGGACCTCGCCGAGCGCAAGAGGCTGCTCCTGGAGCGGGCCGATGCCGTGGTGATCATGGTCGGCGGCACCGGGACGCTCGACGAGGCGACCGAGATCCTGGAGCTGAAGAAGCACGGTCTCACCGACAAGCCGGTGGTCCTGCTCAACACCGCGGGCTTCTACGACGGTCTGAAGGAGCAGTTCCGCCGCATGGACGCCGAGGGCTTCCTGCCCCGGCCGCTCACCGACCTGGTGTTCTTCGCCGAGGAGCCGGTGGGGGCTCTGGCCTACCTGGAGGAGAGCCGGGGCATCGGGTGACCCAGGGGCCCTGTGACGGATCTGCGCAGCGTCGCGACGCCCGGCACGCACTCCTGCGAGTTCTCGGCTTCGCCCGAGCACGGAGGACCCCCATGCCGTGCGGTGCGAAGGGAAGGGCCAGTGGCTCCGCCACCTGACCCTCCGCACCGCAGGCCGATCGCACCCACCGAACCCCGCTCCTTCTCTGCGGAGATCCATCACGAGGCCCCGGCGCTGATGCGAGCATGGCGGACATGGCTACTCATGTGATCACCGGAGCCGGCTCCGGCATCGGCGCGGCCGTGACCCGCCGCCTGCACGCGCGCGGGGACGACCTCGTGCTGCACGCGCGCGACGCGGGCCGTGCGAAGGAGCTGGCGGCCGAGTTCCCCGGCGCGAGGACATTGGTGGGCGACCTCGCCGACCCGGACAAGCTGTCCTGGGCCTTCTCCCACCAGTCGCTGCCGGACCGCGTCGACTCGCTGCTGCACATCGCCGGTGTCGTCGACCTCGGCCCGGTCGGCGAGCTCACGCCGAAGACCTGGCGCCACCAGCTCAACGTCAACCTGATCGCCCCCGCCGAGCTGACCCGCCACTTCCTGCCCCAGCTGCGCGCCGCCCGCGGGCACGTGATCTTCGTCAACTCCGGCGCCGGCCTGAGCGCTCATGCCGGCTGGTCCGCGTACGCCGCCTCCAAGCACGGCCTGAAGGCCCTCGCCGACTCCCTGCGCCACGAGGAGCACGCGGGCGGCGTCCGGGTCACCTCCGTCTATCCCGGCCGCACGGCCAGCCCCATGCAGGCCAAGGTCCATCAGCAGGAAGGCAAGGAGTACGACGCCTCGAAGTGGATCGACCCCGAGTCGGTCGCCACGACGATCGTCATGGCCCTGGACCTGCCGCGGGACGCGGAGGTCAACGACCTGACGGTGCGCCCGGGAGGCTGACCCCGGTCACGGCGCTGCGTAGGCTTCTCCGGTGAGCGAAAACAGCCAGTTCAGGTTCGGCGCCGCCACCGGCGTGGGATCCATGCCGGGCGGCGACGCCCGTGAGGCCGCCAAAACCGTCACCGGCACCTTCGAGGACTTCCCCTTCCTGCCCGAACTGCCCGCCCGGGGGCCGGGCGCGGACATGATCGGGCGGACCGCCGGCATGCTCGTCGAGCTCTACGCGCGGGTGGAACCCAGCGGATGGCGGCTCGGGGACCGGCCGGGGCGCGACACCAAGAGGGCCCGCTCCTGGCTCGGCGAGGACCTCGACGCGCTGGAGGAATTCACGCAGGAGTACCAGGGGCCGCTGAAGGTGCAGGCCGTCGGTCCCTGGACCCTCGCGGCCAACCTGGAGCTGCGCGGCGGGGAGGCCGTCCTCTCCGACGCCGGCGCCTGCCGCGACCTCGCCGCCTCCCTCGCCGAGGGCCTGCGTCTGCACCTCGCCGAGGTACAGCGGCGGGTCCCCGGCGCGCAGCTCGTCCTCCAGCTCGACGAGCCGTCCCTCACCGCAGTCCTGCGCGGCCAGGTGAAGACCGCCAGCGGCTACCGCACCCACCGGGCCCCCGACCGGCAGATCGTCGAGCAGACGCTGCGCGACCTCGTCGGGATCCACACCGGCGGCCCGGCCGTGGTCCACTCCTGTGCCCCGGACGTGCCGTTCGCCCTGCTCCGCCGGGCGGGCGCGGCGGCCGTCTCGTTCGACTTCTCCTTGCTCACCGAGCGTGACGACGAGGTGATCGGCGAGGCGGTGGAGGGCGGCACCCGGCTCTTCACCGGTGTCGTCCCGGGCACGGAGGGCCCGTTGTCAGACCCTGCCGGTAGCGTCATGGGTGTCAGGACGCTGTGGCGCAGGCTGGGGCTGTCACCGGGGCTTCTCGCGGAGGCGGTCACGGTCACGCCGGCGTGCGGACTCGCGGGGGTCTCCCCGGAGTACGCGCGCACGGCTCTCGCGCACTGCGCCCGGGCGGCGAGATCCCTCGCGGACAACCCAGAGTAACGGGAGGACGACACGGTGGCCGGCGACAAGCAAGCGGAGACGACGACGGTGCCCGCCGAGGCACGGGAGAAGCACGCGCGCCTCGCGGAGCAGATCGAGGAGCACCGCTTCCGCTACTACGTGAAGGACGCTCCCGTCGTCAGCGACGCGGAGTTCGACCAGCTGCTGCGTTCCCTGGAGGCGCTGGAGGAGGAGCACCCGGAGCTGCGCACCCCGGACTCGCCGACGCAGAAGGTGTCCGGCTCGTACGAGACGGAGTTCACGGCCGTCGAGCACCGCCAGCGCATGCTCTCCCTCGACAACACGTTCAACGACGAGGAGATGGCCGCCTGGACGGAGCGCATCGCCAGGGAACTGGGTGAGCAGGAGTACCACTTCCTGTGCGAGCTGAAGGTCGACGGCCTCGCCGTGAACCTCACCTACGAGCACGGCCGTCTCACCCGCGCGGCCACCCGCGGCGACGGCCGCACCGGTGAGGACATCACACCGAACGTGCGGACGATCACCGAGATCCCCGACCGCCTCAAGGGCGACGACGTCCCCGACCTCGTGGAGATCCGCGGCGAGGTCTACTTCCCGATGGAGAAGTTCCAGGAGCTCAACGCCCGCCTCGTCGAGGCAGGTGACAAACCCTTCGCCAACCCGCGCAACGCGGCGGCCGGTTCCCTTCGCCAGAAAGACCCGCGCGTCACCGCCACGCGCCCCCTGCACATGGTGGTCCACGGCATCGGCGCCCTGGAGGGCTTCACCGGCCTGACCCGCCTTTCCCAGGCCTACGACCTGCTGAAGACCTGGGGCCTGCCCACCTCCCGGCACAACAAGGTGGTCGACGGGCTGGAGGGCGTACGGGAGTTCATCGCCCACTTCGGCGAGAACCGCCACTCCGTGGAGCACGAGATCGACGGCGTGGTCGTCAAGCTCGACCAGATCCCCCTCCAGGGCCGCCTCGGCTCCACCTCGCGCGCGCCGCGCTGGGCGATCGCGTACAAGTACGCGCCGGAGGAGGTCAACACCAAGCTCGTCAACATCCGCGTGGGCGTGGGCCGCACGGGCCGCGTCACCCCGTACGCCCAGGTCGAACCGGTCACGGTCGCGGGTTCCGAGGTCGAGTTCGCCACGCTGCACAACCAGGACGTGGTCAAGGCCAAGGGCGTCCTCATCGGGGACACGGTCGTGCTGCGCAAGGCCGGTGACGTCATCCCCGAGATCCTCGGTCCCGTCGCCGACCTGCGCGACGGCAGTGAGCGCGAGTTCGTGATGCCGAGCGAGTGCCCCGAGTGCGGCACGCCGCTGCGGCCGATGAAGGAGGGCGACGTCGACCTGCGCTGCCCGAACGCCCGCACCTGCCCGGCCCAGTTGCGCGAGCGCCTGTTCTACCTCGCCGGCCGCAAGGCCCTGGACATCGAGCACTTCGGCTACGTCGCCGCCGCCGCCCTCACCGCCCCGCTGGAGCCGAAGACCCCGCCGCTCGTCGACGAGGGCGACCTGTTCGACCTCACCATCGAGCAGCTGCTGCCCATCAAGGCGTACGTCCTCGACCCGGACAGCGGTCTGCCCAAGCGCGACCCGAAGACCGGCGAGGAGAAGGTCGCCACGATCTTCGCCAACCAGGAGGGCAAGCCCCGCAAGAACGCGGTGGCCATGCTGGAGAACATCGCGGCGGCCAAGGAGCGCCCCCTCGCCCGCGTCATCACCAGCCTGTCGATCCGTCACGTCGGCCCTGTCGCGGCCGAGGCGCTGGCCCGCGAGTTCCGCTCGATCGAGCGCATCGACCAGGCCACGGAGGAGGAGCTGGCGGTCACCGAGGGCGTCGGCCCGACCATCGCCGCCTCTCTCAAGCAGTGGTTCGCCGAGGACTGGCACCGCGACATCATCCGTAAGTGGAAGGCCGCGGGCGTCCGCCTGGAGGCCGAGAGCACCGGCGAGGACGAGGGGCCGCGCCCCCTCGAAGGCCTCACCGTCGTCGTCACCGGCACGCTCGAACACTTCACGCGGGACGGCGCCAAGGAGGCGCTGCAGAGCCGCGGAGCGAAGGTGACCGGCTCGGTTTCGAAGAAGACGTCCTTCGTCGTGGTGGGTGACAGTCCGGGATCGAAGTACGACAAGGCGATGCAGCTGAAGGTTCCGGTCCTGAACGAGGAGGGTTTCGGCGTCCTGCTGGAGCAGGGACCGGACGCGGCGGCCGAAGTCGCGCTTTCGGCCGAGGAGTAGCGGTTGAAGGCCACCCGTTCGGCGCATACCAGATGCATACGGGTGGCCGGGGCGCAATCGGGCAACCGTCGGCGACCGCTGCCCGAGGAAGCCTTCCGCGGCCTACTGTTGAGATGTGCGCCTGCCGTGCCCAGCTGCGGTCGGGGCATCTTCGTGTTCGCACAGAGCGCGGGGAAGGGTTTCCAGCGCGGGCCGCCCAAGGGTTGTCGGGCACCGGGCCGCGGGGCGTGGGCACCGCCGGCTGTGAGAGGGACGGGAATGGAACCGACCGAGAGCGCCGTGCCGGACTCACGGCTGCGCCTGCGCCGCATGGCGGTCGCATGGCGTGCAGTGCGTGGGGCCGGGCGGCCGGCGGGACGTCCGGGTGCGGAGGTGCGCGCCGTCGGACAGTACACCCCGGACGGGCGTGCCGGCGCGGGGCGCGCCGCCGACGGCCCCGGCGCACAGCCGATCACCGAACACACCTCCGGACTGGCCGGCGAGGACGCGGACGGCGAACGGCACCACTCGTGGCCCGCGCTGCCCGCGGCCGTCGTCGCGGCGGCCGGGTTCGTCCTGGGCGGGGGTTTCTACCGCGCCTTCACCGACGGCCACGCCCTCTTCCCGTCCGGCACGGCCGGCTGGTCGCTGGCCGTGCTGACCGGCGTCATCGTCGGCCACCTCGTCATGCTGGGCCGCTCCCGCTGGTGGGGCGGCACCGGCTCGGGCGCCGCCCTCACCCTCGCCGTGCTGCTGCTCCACGGCTGGGTTCCGGCCGGCATGGTCAGCCTGACGGTCGTCGTGCTCGTCGGGATAGCCCGCCGCAACCGCTGGCGCCAGGGCGTGCTGCACGGCGCCGTCGACCTCCTCGGCATCGGCGCCGGCGCGCTCGTGCTGGGCGTCTTCGGAAGCGTGCCGTCCGTCGAGTCCCCGGCGGAGCCCGCCGCCTGGACCCTGGCCACCGCACCCCAGGTGGCCCTGGTCGCCGCCGCCTACCTGACGGTCAGCCGCGTCCTGCTCTGGTACCTGCACGCCCCGCGCCCCGGCCTGCCGACGGTCGCCCGCACCGCCCTGGTCAGACAGGGCCTGGTCGCGGTCGCGCTGCTGGGGATCGCGCCGCTGATCTGCGTGGTCGCCGCGGCCAAGCCGATCCTGCTGCCGCTGTTCGCCATCCCGCTCATCGCCCTGGACTCCACCCTGTGGATAGCCCGGGCCCGCGCGGAGGAGCAACTGCGCGACCCGCTGACCGGGCTGCCCAACCGTCAGTGGCTGCTGGAGCGCATCTGGACCGCACTGGACGACGCGGAGCGGATCAACGCCCGCGCCGCGTTGATGCTGATCGACCTCGACCGGTTCCGGTCGGTCAACGACACCCTCGGTCATCTCGCCGGTGACCGGCTGCTGTTGCAGATCGCCGACCGGCTGCGGGTGGCGCTGCCGCGCGGGGCGGAGGCCGCCCGGCTCGGCGGGGACGAGTTCGCCGTCTTACTGCCCGTCGCCGATTCCACGACCTCCGCGACCCGCGTCGCCCGCAACCTCGTCGCCGCGCTCAGCTCCCCGCTCGACCTCGACGGCCTCACCCTCGTGCTGGAGGCCAGCGCCGGAGTCGCCGTCTTCCCCGACCACGCCCTGGACGCCGAAGGGCTGCTGCGGCGGGCGGACGTGGCGATGTACCAGGCGAAGCGGGATCGCACCGGCGTCGAGGTCTACGAGTCCAAACGCGACTCCAACACCCCCGACCGGCTCGGCCTGCTGGGTGATCTGCGCCGCGCCCTCGACGCCCACGAGGTGCATCTGCACTACCAGCCCAAGGTCCGCTTCGACGGCCAGGTCGCGGGCCTGGAGGCCCTGGTCCGCTGGGTGCACCCCGAGCGGGGCAAGGTGCCGCCGGACGAGTTCATAGCGATCGCCGAATCCTCGGGCCTGATGCCCCACCTCACCGAGTACGTGCTGGAGACCGCGCTCGGCCAGGTCGCGCGCTGGCGGAGCCAGGGCCTGTTCGTCCCGGTCGCGGTGAACGTCTCCCCGCGCGATGTGCACACCCCCGGCTTCGCAGGCTCCGTCGCCGCCCGGCTGGCCCGGCACGGCGTCCCGGCGGGAGCGCTCCAACTGGAGATCACCGAGCACGTCCTCCTGGAGGACCCGCAGCGCGCCGCCGACACCCTCAACCAGCTGACCGCGCACGGCGTGAAGATGTCCCTCGACGACTTCGGCACGGGCTACTCCTCGCTCGTGCACCTGCGCCGGCTGCCGGTCAGCGAGCTGAAGATCGACCGCTCGTTCGTGGCCCGGCTGGCGGTCGACACCGAGGACGCGGAGATCGTGCGCTGCACGGTCGACCTCGCCCACTCCCTCGGCCTGCTCGTGGTCGCCGAGGGCGTCGAGGACGACGAGACCTGGGAGCGCCTGCGCGACCTCGGCTGCGACGCCGTCCAGGGCTGGCTGGTCGCGGCGGCGATGCCCCCGGAGGAGACCACGGCGTGGCTGCGGGCGCGGGGCCCCAGGGGATGGCAGCGGCCGCGCGCCGCGCTGCCCGCGGCAACGGCCGACGAGTAGGTCTTCGCCCCGGCCGTTTGGCCCCACGGCTTGGTGGTCCGAACGAGGGGTGCCCTCCCGCCTGCCGGGAATGGCAGCGCCCGCCGACGGCGACGCCGGCGCCCCCCCTGACGATCAAGGGCCTGCGGGACGGCACCCTCGTGCCGGCACGGCCTGGCGGCGCTCGTCTTCGCGGTGCCGGGCCCGAGGCCCGGTTCATGCGCGCGAGAGCCGGGTCGCCGCGACGCCGAGCAGACCGCTCAGCTCGTCCTCGGTCAGGGCCAGCACGTCGGGCGGCACTCGTGCCGCCCGGCCACACACTGATCGTGCCGCGCCACGGCGGTACGAAGGCGGTGGCCTTCGGAAGCCACTTCGTCGCGCGGTCATCGTCCTGATCGGTGCCGGACCGCTCTTCGCCGTCCGAGCGCGCCCGGACCGTCGTCCGGCGGCTCCACGCAGGCGCTGCGCGACGGCCCATTCCTGCGGAGCGGGGCCCGGGAGAACCGCCGTCACCGACGGCCGGGCCAAACCGCTTCACGGGCACGGCCCCGCGACCCATAGGATTGGGCCAAACCCATTCACTCACCCCAGAGGATCGCTGCATGCCTGGCATCACGCGCGAGGAGGTCGCCCACCTCGCCCGGCTGGCGCGTCTGGAGCTGAAGCCCGAAGAGCTCGACCACTTCGCGGGACAGCTGGACGACATCATCGGCGCGGTCGCCCGCGTCAGTGAGGTCGCCGACCAAGACGTACCGCCGACCTCGCACCCGCTCCCGTTGACGAACGTCATGCGCGCGGACGAGGTCCGTCCGTCGCTCACCCCCGAGCAGGCGCTCTCCGGCGCCCCGGCCCAGGAGCAGCGGCGTTTCAAGGTGCCGCAGATCCTGGGGGAGGACTAACAGCCATGACGGACATCATCAAGCTCACGGCAGCCGAGACCGCCGCGAAGATCGCCTCCGGCGAGCTCACCGCGGTCCAGGTCACGGAGGCCCACCTCGCCCGCATCGAGGCCGTCGACGAGAAGGTGCACGCCTTCCTGCACGTCGACCGGGAGGGCGCCCTGGCCCAGGCTCGTGCCGTCGACGACAAGCGCGCCAAGGGCGAGAAGCTCGGCCCGCTGGCCGGTGTGCCCCTCGCACTGAAGGACATCTTCACCACCGAGGGCATCCCGACCACGGTCGGCTCGAAGATCCTCGAGGGCTGGATCCCGCCGTACGACGCGACCGTCACCCAGCGCCTGAAGGCCGCCGACGTCGTCATCCTCGGAAAGACCAACATGGACGAGTTCGCCATGGGGTCCTCCACCGAGAACAGCGCCTACGGCCCGACCGGCAACCCCTGGGACCTGACCAGGATCCCCGGCGGCTCCGGTGGCGGTTCCTCCGCGGCGCTGGCCGCGCACATGGCCCCCCTCGCCATCGGCACCGACACGGGCGGCTCCATCCGCCAGCCCGCCGCCGTCACCGGCACCGTCGGTGTGAAGCCGACGTACGGCGGGGTGTCCCGCTACGGCATGGTGGCCTTCTCCTCTTCCCTCGACCAGGGCGGCCCCTGCGCCCGCACGGTCCTGGACGCGGCCCTGCTGCACGAGGTGATCGCGGGGCACGACCCGCTCGACTCCACGTCCATCGACGCCCCGGTCCCGCCGGTCGTCGAGGCCGCGCGCAACGGCTCGGTCGAGGGCATGCGCGTCGGCGTCGTCAAGCAGTTCCGCGGTGAGGGTTACCAGGCCGGCGTCATCCAGCGGTTCGACGAGTCCGTCGCGCTGCTGAAGGAGCTGGGCGCCGAGATCGTCGAGCTGGACTGCCCGTCCTTCGACCTCGCGCTGTCGGCGTACTACCTGATCGCGCCGAGCGAGTGCTCCTCCAACCTGGCCCGGTTCGACGGCCTGCGCTACGGCCTGCGGACCGGCGACGACGGCACGCACTCCGCCGAGGAAGTCACCTCCCTCACCCGCGAGGCCGGCTTCGGCCCCGAGGTCAAGCGTCGCATCATGCTCGGTACCTACGCCCTGTCGAGCGGCTACTACGACGCCTACTACGGCAGCGCCCAGAAGGTCCGCACGCTCATCAAGCAGGACTTCGACAAGGCGTTCGAGCAGGTCGACGTGATCGTCTCCCCGACGACGCCGACCACCGCATTCCCGATCGGCGAGCGCGCCGACGACCCGATGGCGATGTACCTCGCCGACCTGTGCACCATCCCGACCAACCTGGCGGGCAACGCGGCCATGTCGCTGCCGTGCGGCCTCGCCCCGGAGGACAACCTCCCGGTCGGTCTGCAGATCATCGCCCCCGTCATGAAGGACGACCGCCTGTACAAGGTGGGTGCGGCCGTCGAGGCCGCCTTCGTGGAAAAGTGGGGCCACCCGCTGATCGAGGAGGCTCCGTCGCTGTGAGCGCACTGTCCAAGGCCAAGGGCTTCAAGAAGTCCAAGTCCGGGCTGTACATCTCGATGGCCACGTCGGCGTTCGGCGCCGTCGGGGTCTACAAGCAGATCAAGAAGGCCCGCGGAGACAACGACACGCTGCGGCTGCTCGACGCCGTCGTGACCGGAGCCGCGGTCGTCACCAACCTGGCCATTCTCTACCGCGAGCTGAAGCAGCTGGGCGACGACGACGTCCTGTTGGGCTGAGAGGGAAGTTCACCGTGACCACCACGACCGACCTGGTGTCGTACGAGGACGCACTCGCGTCGTACGACCCCGTCATGGGCCTCGAGGTCCATGTCGAACTCGGCACCAAGACCAAGATGTTCTGCGGCTGCTCGACCGCCCTCGGCCAGGACGCCAACACGCAGACCTGCCCGGTCTGCCTGGGCCTGCCCGGCGCGCTCCCGGTCGTCAACGCGACCGGCGTCGAGTCCGCCATCAAGATCGGCCTCGCGCTGAACTGCGAGATCGCCGAGTGGTGCCGCTTCGCCCGGAAGAACTACTTCTATCCGGACATGCCGAAGAACTTCCAGACCTCCCAGTACGACGAGCCGATCGCCTTCAACGGATACCTCGACGTGCAGCTGGAGGACGGTGAGACCTTCCGTGTGGAGATCGAGCGCGCCCACATGGAGGAGGACACCGGCAAGTCGACCCACGTCGGTGGCGCGACGGGCCGTATCCACGGCGCCTCGCACTCGCTGCTGGACTACAACCGCGCCGGCATCCCGCTCATCGAGATCGTCACCAAGCCGATCGAGGGCGCGGGCGAGCGCGCACCCGAGGTCGCGCGGGCCTACGTCCGTGAGCTGCGCGAGCTCATCAAGGCGCTCGGCGTCTCCGAGGCCCGGATGGAGATGGGCCAGATGCGCTGCGACGTGAACCTGTCGCTGCGGCCGAACGGCACCGAGAAGTTCGGCACCCGCTCCGAGACGAAGAACGTGAACTCGCTGCGGTCCGTGGAGCGCGCGGCCCGCTTCGAGATCCAGCGGCACGCGGCCGTGCTGTCGTCCGGCGGCACGATCATCCAGGAGACCCGCCACTTCCACGAGGACACGGGGTCGACGACCTCGGGCCGGGTGAAGGAGGAGGCCGAGGACTACCGGTACTTCCCGGAGCCCGACCTCGTCCCGGTGGCCCCGTCCCGTGCATGGGTCGAGGAGATCCGCGCCGGGCTGCCCGAGCTGCCGCTGGTCCGCCGCAACCGGCTCCGCGAGGAGTGGGGCGTCTCGGCCACAGACATGCAGGCGATCCTCAACGCCGGTGCTCTGGAGCCGATCGTCGCCACCATCGAGGCCGGGGCCGACGCGGCGTCCGCCCGCAAGTGGTGGATGGGCGAGCTGGCCCGCAGCGCCAACGAGTCGGGCACGGCGCTCGACGAGCTTGCGATCACGCCGGCCCAGGTCGCCCGGGTCACCGAGCTCGTCGCGAAGGGCGACCTGAACGACAAGCTGGCCCGGCAGGTCATCGAGGGCGTCCTCGCGGGCGAGGGCACCCCGGACGAGGTCGTCGACAAGCGGGGCCTGAAGGTCGTCTCCGACGAGGGCGCCCTCACCACCGCCGTCGAGGAGGCCATCGCCGGCAACCCGGCCATCGCGGACAAGATCCGCGGCGGCAAGGTGGCCGCGGCCGGCGCCCTGGTCGGCGCGGTCATGAAGGCGACCCGGGGGCAGGCCGACGCGGCCCGCGTCAAGGAACTGATCCTTCAGAAGCTGGGCGTCGACGAGGGCTGAGCCCCGCCGACGCGACCGAGGGGGGATACGCCGAACCCGGCGCATCCCCCCTCGTCATGCTCAGAGGCGACGACCCACGACCCGGACGAAGCCCAGCGTCTCGCCCCGGTCGAGGCGCAGCATCTCGGCGCACTGTCCGGCCATCCGGACGTGCCACTCGTCCGTGTGCTCCTCGGCCACGACCTCGCACCAGCGCAGCCAGTCGCGCCAGCCGTCCTCCAGCCAGTCGGCCGTCTCGACCTCCACGGCACCGCTGCGGGTCCAGTGGCGCCGCCACCAGCCGGCCGTGTGGAAGCACCAGAACGCGGGCTCCCAGTACGGCTCGAGGTGCTCCGGCGGCTCGACGCCGTCGATCTCCTCGCGCAGCGCCGGTACGACGACGCCGATCCGCCCGCCGGGCTTCAGCAGCCGCGTCAGCTCGGGCAGGTACAGGTCGTCGGTGCCGAAGTACTGGTAGGCGTCGATCGAGACGATCGTGTCGAAGCTGTTCTCGCCGAACGGCAGGTCGTGCGCCTCGGCCAGCACGGGCAGGACGCGGTCGGCGACGCCCGCTTCGGCGATGCGCCCGGCGTTCTCGCCGGGCTTGACCCACAGGTCGGCGGCGGTGACCTGGGCGTCGTACTCCTTGGCGAGGAAGATCGACGTCATGGCGCGGCCGCAGCCCAGGTCGAGCACGCGGGACGCGGGGCTCAGGGCGTCGAGCCCCAGGGCGGGGGCCAGCCACTCCAGCAGCCACAGCGCGTGCGGGCCCATCTGGTTGTCGATGGTCCAGCGGGCGTCGTAGCCGTTGCTGCGCGGATAGCCGGGGTGGCTCACACGGTCAGTAAGGGGGGCGTTCGAGGTCCGGGAAGTGATGTCCGGCATCGGTGGACGGGCTCCTTGAGTCCTTGAGGAAGAAGGGGGATGCGTAGGAGCTCGGTCGGACCGTCAAACAATGCACCTGCTTCGGCCGGGCGGCGGGATGCCGCGGGCAGTCCTCGGACCAGCGGACGCTAACAGCCGGCCCACCGGCCCCGCATCCGGTTTTCCCCGCCCGGCACGCTACCGTCTCGGCCATGAGTGGACGTGCTGATTCCGACACCGGTCCGCAGACGGCGGACGGGGAGACGGTCGCCGGTCAGGACGAGGCCGACGACCTCATGGAAGACGCGCGCCGGGCCCGCTGGACGGCGGCGGCCACCGGCGCCGCACTGACCGTGGCGGGGCTCGCCGCGGCGCTGCTCCGCCTCACCGGTTCCGCACCGGCGCTCGTCCCGGCCGCGTACGCCGGAGGGGCCGCCGTCTGCGCTGCCGCCGCCGTGCTGGGCTCCCGTGGCCGTACCCGGCGCGCGCTGTGGCTGCTGGTCGCGGGCGTGATGGTGATGGCGCTGGGGGACCAGTTCGACTGAGGCCGGAAGCTGTGAATAAGCCCACGAAACCGACAAATGATCTCGTGGGTTTGTCAGAGTGGCAGCGCATTGCTCATGCGTTCTTTGCTGGCCGTTCAGTTCACGTACGACTGTTCCCGGTCAAAGATCCACACAAGGCAACTCCGGGAGCACGTTTCGTGGCAGCCCTCGCACACTGGTGTGTCCAGCGCCGTCTGCTCAGCGTCCTGCTGTGGCTCCTCGCGTTCTCTGGGATCGCCGCGGGCGCCGCCGTCGCCGGCGCCGCGTACTCGAACGACTACCAGGTCCCCGGTACCGAGTCGGGCCGTGCCACCGAGCTGCTGCACGAGGGCTTCCCGCAGCTCGGCGGGGACAGTGACACCGTCGTCTGGCACACCTCCGGCAGCGTCCGCGCCGCCGACGTCGAGCAGACGATGACCCGCACCCTGGACCGGATCGAGAACCTCCCCGGCGTGGCCTCGGTCACCAGCCCTTACGGCGGGCCGGGCGCGGGCCGCATCAGCGAGGACGGCCGCACGGCGTACGCCTCGGTCACCTTCGACGACCGGGCCGAGGACATCGGCAAGGGCGAGGCACAGGCCGTCGTCGACACCGCGAAGAGCGCCGAGACCGACGGGCTCCGGGTGGAGCTGGGCGGCAGCGCCGTCGCGCTCACCGAGTCCTCCGGCGGGCACCTGGCCGAGATCGTCGGCGTGATCGTCGCCGCGGTGGTGCTGTTCCTCGCCTTCGGCTCGCTCGCCGCGTCCCTGCTGCCCATCGCCACCGCCCTGGTCGGCGTCGGCACCGCCTACGCCGGGATCGTGCTGCTCGGGCACGTCATGACCGTCGCCGACTTCGCGCCCATGCTGGGCATGCTGATCGGGCTCGGCGTCGGCATCGACTACGCGCTGTTCATCGTCACCAGACACCGGCGCGGGCTGAAACGAGGGCTGTCCGTCACCGAGGCGGCCACGAACGCCGTCGCGACCACGGGACGGGCGGTCGTCTTCGCGGGTGCCACCGTTTGCATCGCCCTGCTGGGCATGCTGATCCTCCGGCTGAGCTTCCTCAACGGCGTCGCCATAGCGGCGAGCCTCACCGTGATCCTCACCGTGGCCGCCTCCGTGACCCTGCTGCCCGCCCTGCTGTCCTTCATCGGCATGCGTGCGCTCAGCCGCCGTGAGCGCCGCCGCCTCGCGGAGCACGGGCCGGAACCCGAGGTGCCCACCGGCTTCGCGGCCCGCTGGTCGGCCTTCGTGGAGCGCCACCCCAAGGTGCTCGGCGCGGTCGCCCTGGTCGTCATGGCCGTCCTCGCGCTGCCCACCTTCTCCCTGCACCTGGGCACCTCCGACCAGGGCAACGGCCCGAAGACGGCCACCACCCGGCAGGCCTACGACCTCTTGGCCGAGGGCTTCGGCCCGGGGGTGAACGGCCCGCTCACCCTCGTCACGAAGGTCGACGGAGCCGGCGACAGGCTCGCCCTGGACAACCTCGACGGCACCCTCCGCGCCACCGACGGCGTCGCCGCGGTGACCCCGGTGACCTTCGACTCCGGCGGCCACACCGCGTACCTCACCGTCGTCCCGAAGTCCTCCCCGCAGTCGCAAGCGACCAGCGACCTCGTCGACCGGCTGCGTGACGAGGTGCTGCCGCGTGCCGAGGCGGGCACCTCCCTGGACGTGCAGGTGGGCGGCATGACGGCCGGTTACGACGATTTCGCCGACGTCATCGTCTCCAAGCTGCCCGTGTTCGTCGGGGCCGTCATCGGCCTGGGCTGTCTGCTGCTCCTGCTCGCCTTCCGGTCCGTCGGCATCCCGCTGAAGGCCGCCGCGATGAACGTCGCCGCCGTGGCCTCCGCCTTCGGCGTGGTGGTCGCGATCTTCCAATGGGGCTGCGGCAGCGAACTGCTCGGCCTCGGCAGCGCGGGGCCCATAGAGCCCTTCCTGCCCGTGATCATGGTGTCGGTGCTGTTCGGCCTCTCCATGGACTACCAGGTCTTCCTGGTCAGCCGGATGTACGAGGAGTGGCTGGAGACCGGGGACAATCGGCGGGCCGTGCGCGTCGGCCTCGCCGAGACCAGCCGGGTGATCAACTCGGCGGCGGTCATCATGATCTCCGTCTTCCTCGCCTTCGTCCTCAGCGGCGACCGGGTCATCGCCATGTTCGGCATCGCCCTGGCCGCCGCCGTCGCCCTGGACGCCTTCGTCCTGCGCACCCTCCTGGTCCCCGCCCTGATGCACCTGCTCGGCGGGGCCAACTGGTGGCTGCCCCGCTGGCTCGACAAGCGCATGCCGCGCATCAGCATCGAGCCGCCCGAGAGCCGTGCCGCCCATGAGAGGCTGGCCGCCGCGACGGACGCCGAGGTGGCGGACGTCCTGGCGGAGGAGGAGCGGCAGCGGGATGTACGCGATATCCCTGGGTGACGACGTCGAGCTGAAGCCTCTGGAGCCCTGGCACGCCGGAGAGTTCCTGGCGCACCTGGAGCGGGGCCGGGAGTTCATCGGGCGGTACATCCCGTTCGGGACCACCGAGACGGACCTGGCCTCGGCGCGGACGAAGCTCCAGCGGTATGCCGACATGCGCGCCGCCGACACGGGCTCCTTGCACGGCCTGTGGCTGGACGGGACGCTGGTGGGAGGGGTGCTGTTCCTGAACTTCGACGCGGCGACCGGGAACTGCGAGGTCGGCTGCTGGCTGGAGCCCGCCGGAACGGGCCGGGGCCTGGTCACCCGCGCGATGCGGGTCCTCATCGACTGGGCCGTCGAGGAGCGCGGCATCCACCGCGTCGAGTGGGTCGCCGCCTCCGGCAACCAGCCGAGTCTGAACGTGGCGCGGCGGCTCGGTATGACCCGTGACGGTGTGCGGCGCGAGGCACACCCCTATGGTGGCGTACGGCACGATCTCGAAGTCTGGTCGGTGCTGGCACCCGAGTGGCGCGCCGCACGCGCGCGTGCCGCTCACGACGATCATTAAGAGACTTCTCAGACAGCGACCCTACGGTGCGAGGCATGGCAACGAACGCAGTGGACGAGACCGAGGCCACCAAGGCCACGACCGACGAGAGGGCGGTGGACACCACCGAGTCCGACGAGGTGCCCCAGAGCGAGGTCCCGGCCGCGCCCGAGGACGCGCAGACCAAGCAGGAGAGCCCCTCCGGCGTCGGCCAGGGCGCCGCCGCCGTGGTCTCGGCCGCACTGGGCGTCGTCTCGCTCACCGGCAGCTGGATCGGCACCGTGGCGTCCGCGCGCCAGAACCTCATCGGTCAGCTGGAGACGGCGCAGAACGCGGGCGTGGCCCAGCAGATCCAGGCGGTCTACGGCGACGCCTGGCGGACCACCGCCCTGTGGGGCGGTCTGTTCGCGCTGATCGCGCTGGTCGTCGGCGTCGTGACGCTCGCCCGCCCCGCGTTCGGCACGCCCGGCAGGATCCAGGCCTCCTGGATCAAGTCCGTCGCCTGGGCCGGAGTCGCGCTCGGCGTCATCGGCCTGTTCCTGGCCGTGCTCAAGTACACCGGCATCCTGCTCGGACTGCCCTCGGCGAGCTGAGCCGCCGCACATCCCGAGGGGTCTCAGGGGTTCCGTAAGCACCTTACGGAACCTCCTGGGGCCCCTCAGCCGTGTCTAAGGCCTCTCGCACCGCCGAAGATGCGGAACTCTCCCGATGCGGCTGCCCCGCCTGGGAGACGAGAGTGAGGTCATCGCGGAGAAACCCTCCGTGACCGGCCCTCTCACCAAGGACACACCATGTACGAGTACGAGCTCCAGCACGTGCGCACCGCCGACCTCATCCGCCGCGCCGACCACGAACGCCTGGTCCGCGAGGTCGTCGCCGCCCGCCGCGCGGCCCGGCGCTCGACGGAGGAACACTCCGCCGAGCACGAGAGCCATAGTCGCCGTTTCCGCCGGCTCCGCTCCGCCCGGGCGGCGTGAACACCGGGCCGGGACCGGCCACCGTCATGGCCGCCCGCGGGGCAGCGGCCGCCGTTCGCACCGTAACGGCGGCCGCTGCTGCGGCCGTTCACCGGAAAACCGGTGCCGCGCCGTCCGGTCCGCATGCGATGCTCGGGGCCGTGGAGACCAGGTCCGTCAGCCCCGTGTTCGTCGGCCGTGCCGAGGAATTGGGCACGCTGCACGACGCGCTCGTCCGCGCCGGCGAGGGCGAGCCCCAGGCGCTGCTCATCGGCGGGGAGGCCGGAGTCGGCAAGACCCGCCTGGTCGAGGAGTTCGCCGCCGCCGCCCGTCGCCGCGGGGCGGTGATCGCGCTCGGCGGCTGCGTGGAGATCGGCGCCGACGGGCTGCCCTTCGCCCCCTTCTCCACCGCCCTGCGCGCACTGCGCCGCGAACTCCCCGGCGAGCTGGCCACCGCGGCCGCCGGCCAGGAGGAGGAACTGGCCCGCCTGCTGCCCGAACTGGGCGAGTCGAGGGCCGGGCGGCACGACGAGGACGGCATGGCCCGTCTCTTCGAGCTCACCGCACGCCTGCTGGAACGCGTCTCCGCCGAGCACACCGTCGTCCTCGCCCTGGAGGACCTGCACTGGGCCGACGCCTCCACCCGGCATCTGCTCTCGTACCTCCTGCGCACCTTGCGCACCGGCCGCCTCGTCGTCCTCGCCACCTATCGTTCCGACGACATCCACCGCCGCCATCCGCTCCGGCCCCTGCTCGCCGAGCTCGACCGGCTCCGCACGATCCGCCGCCTCGAACTCGCCCGCTTCAACCGCGACGAGGTGTGCCACCAGATCGCCGGGATCCTCGCCCACGATCCCGAACCGGACCAGGTCGACGCGATCTTCGAGCGCTCCGACGGCAACGCCTTCTTCGTCGAGGAACTCGCCGTCGCCGCCCACGAGGGCTGCCGGACCGGCCTGACCGACTCGCTGCGCGATCTGCTGCTCGTCCGCGTCGAGAGGATGCCGGAGCCCGCCCAGCAGGTCGCCCGGATCGTCGCCGAGGGTGGCTCCACCGTCGAATACCGGCTGCTGGCCGCCGTCGCCCGGCTCACCGAGGACGACCTCATCGAGGCGTTGCGGGCCGCCGTGAACGCCGGCATCCTCGCCCCCGCGCCCGGCGGTGACGGCTACCGCTTCCGGCACTCCCTGGTCCGCGAGGCCGTCAGCGACGACCTGCTCCCCGGCGAACGCTCCCGCCTCAACCGCCGCTACGCCGAAGCCCTGGAGAGCGACCCGGCCCTCGTCCCCGCCGACCAGTGGACCACACGCCTGGCCAGCTACTGGTACCACGCCCACGACGCCGCCAAGGCCCTGCCCGCCGTCCTCGAAGCCTCCGTCTCCGCCCGCCGCCGGCACGCCTACGCCGAGCAACTCCGGCTGCTGGAGCGGGCCATGGAACTGTGGGACAGCGCCCCCGACGCCGTACGCCGCACCCTGCGCCCGGTCGACTACGCCGAGGTCT
Source organism: Streptomyces sp. NPDC092370 (assembly GCF_044755265.1). NCBI lineage: Bacteria > Bacillati > Actinomycetota > Actinomycetes > Kitasatosporales > Streptomycetaceae > Streptomyces > Streptomyces sp. NPDC092370. Next base: position 53,924 of record NZ_JBIVQO010000012.1, read on the forward strand.
ACCCTCCCTGCGGATGCGACCCGGCCACCACCGCCCTGCGCTACCTGGACCTGCTGGCCGAGGCGGCCGTCGCCGGACGGCTCTGCGGGGAACGCGAACGCGCCCTGAAGATCACCAAGCGGGCGCTGCGGCTGCTGGACGAGGAGAGCAGGGCGGACCCCCACCGTGCCGCCTGGTTCTGGATCCAGCGCTCCCGGCTGGTGCAGGGGCTGGCCCGGGGCGACGGCTGGAAGGAGATCGCCACCGCACAGGAACTGGTGCGCGGCCTGCCGCCGTCCGAGGTGCACGCCGAGGTGCTGGCCACGGCAGCCCACTGGTCGATGCTCCACGAACCGGGCCCGGACGCCCTGACGGCCGCCGAACGGGCCGTCGAGTACGCCCGCATGGTCGGCGCCGACGACATCGAGTCCAACGCCCGGCTCACCCTCGGCGGACTGATGGTCGACGCCGGGCAGATCGACACCGGGCTCGGCCACATGTACGACGTCAAGGACGAGGTGGTCGCCCGGGGCCTCGCGGCGATCGTGGGCCGCAGTCATGTGAACCTGCCCTCCGTCCTCGAAGGCGTCGGCCGCTCCGAGGAGGCCGTCGCCATCCTGCGCGAGGGCCTGCGGCTCACGGGGACGATGGGGCTGCGGGACGCCGAGGCCTGGATCTGGAGCAACCTCGCCGAATCGCTCATCTCCCTCGGCCGCTGGGACGAGGCCGTCGAGGCCGCCGGCAACGCCCAGCGGCGCGGACAGACGGCCGGTCCGCACGGGTCCGGCGCCAACTGCCTGGCCTTCCTGGCGCTCGCGCGCGGGCAGCTGTCCGAGGCGGCCCGCCATCTCGCCCAGGGCCGCGCCGCCTACGGCCCGCACGACCCCATGCCGCAGCACGACCTGCCGATCTCCTGGCTCACCATCGCGCTCGCCGCCGCCGAGGGACGCCTGGCCGACGCCCGCGCCGAACTCGTCCGCACCCTGGAACCGGGCTTCCCGCTCGGCACCCAGCGCTACGCCTGGCCCCTGCTGCTCGAAGCGGCCACCGCCGAGGCCGACTCCCGGGCGCTGCCGGCCGCCCGCGAGGGCCGCGAGGACGTTCTGGACGGCATCCTCGGGGCCGTCAAGCGCCTCACCACCCATGCCCCCGTCTGGCTCGCCCACGAGCAGTGGGTCCGCGCCGAACTGCACCGCGCCGAGGGCCGGAGCACCCCGGACGGCTGGTCCGAGGTGGTCGCCGCGTTCGAACCCCTTGACCGGCCCTACGACCTCGCCCGCGTCCGCTACCGCCTGGCCGATTCCCTGCTGGCGGTCGGCGGCGAGGACGAGCGTGAGCGCGCCACGGAACTGCTCCGCCTCACCCACACCGTCGCCGGCCACCTCGGTGCCCGGCCGCTCGCCGACGCCGCCCGGGCGCTCGGCCGGCGCGCCCGCCTCCCGCTCACGCGTGCCGGGGAACCGGGCCCCGCGGCGGCCGACCCCGTCGAGGCCCTCGGCCTCACCAGCCGGGAACGGGACGTGCTCCGCCTGGTCGCCGCCGGCCACACCAACCGCCGGATAGCGCAGGAGCTGTTCATCTCGCCGAAGACCGCGAGCGTGCACGTCTCCAACATCCTCGGCAAGCTCGGGGTCTCCGGGCGGGGCGAGGCCGCGGCGGTGGCTCACCGGCTGGGGCTGTTCCCGGCCGAAATGCTCATGCCCGGTCCGGCGGGCTGAGGCCTACGCTGTAAGGGGCGTCGCGGATGCCGCGGGCCCCGCGGCCCTGGGAGGCTTCGTTGTTCAACGTGTTCGAGGAACTGTTCTCACCCGGGCGCAAGCACACCCGCGACGAGCAGAACCGCCTGGAACTGACCCGCGAGGACGTCGGGGACGGCGATCCCGGACGCGGGCCGATAGATCTCACGTCCGGGAAGGTCGTCGTACGCCCGCCCGAGGAGGAGCCGGAGCACCCGGTGGACCCGGTGGACCGCAGTGGGAGGAGGCAGCCGGGCGCCATACGATGACGCCCACGAGTGGGGAGCAGCTCACCGAGGAGGCGTTCCGGTGGCCGCCGCAACCGGCCTGGTGACTCCCTCTCGCTTCACGGCGATCTCGAACATCGGGGCGCCCTGCCGGTCGGCGAACTCCAGCTTTCCGCCCCCTTCTGGGACGACGGCCCTGCCGCTGCCGGTGACGGTCTCGCCCGGTCGCGGGTCGGGCTCGCCGCCGAGATCGTCGTCGACGCCCAGAAGCAGGTCCGGCCCTGTCACCTGGCCGCCCGACGTCCACCGCTGCGCCACCGTCAGCGGGTAGAGGTCGAACTCGTCCGGGCCGGGGTTCGTAACCTTCATCGTCCAGATGACGAACTGCTCACCAGGGTCCGCCTCCTGCACCGAGGCAGGGTTGTCCTGCGACCGGTGGACCGTGGTCACGTCCACGTCGCGAAGGGTCACTTCGGCTGCACCGGCAGGAATCGGCCTGGCGACCCGCGCCGACGAGGTGGAGATGCTGACGGTCTGTCCCACGGCCAGCCTCGGGATGCTGCTGCCGTTCGGGAACCAGGCCCTCCCTGTAGAGGCCGTTGAGCCGTCGGTCGGCACGCCGGCTTAGCCGATGCGGCGCCCGTACGCGTCCTGCACGGCTCGACGAGCGATTCCGCCGTCAGAAATGACGCTTTAGAACTCCGGGGCTCCCGTCACATCCCGCCCAGTCCGCACCCGGTAGGAGATGCGCAACCCTTCAGGCCCGGAAGCCCGGATGCTGCCCCAAGGAATGGTCTGCCCGAACTTGAGCCCTGTGAAGTTGGGGTCATCCACCACATCCAGCTTCACCCCATTCAGGCGCCGACTGAGAGTGAGGGTATCGCGGGGTTCCTTGATCTCGACTGTGCACTGCCTGGACACGGCAACGTCAAGCACTTCCAGACCGCTGTGCCCAATAGTGCGCACTTTGTCACGGACCGCCATAAAGAGTCCTTTCATTCCGGCACCGCCGCCAGACAAGAGCTACCTCTGAGCCTGTACGACGCCTGGCGACGGCGCGCACCGGGACACACGAACGGGTGACAGCCACCGAGCGGCCGATGCCGCGCTGGTCAGGGCAGTAGGGCCGCGGTGCGGCATCTCCCCCTGCTGGGTCTCGTCGACGCCCCTGGTCGCTCCGAGTTGCTTCAACGGGCCACCCGCAGCCCGGGCTGTGGCCACTCGTACGTGCGGGTGCTGACCCTGGCGTCCCCGAGCAGGTCGACCTCGACCTGGTAGCGGACTGTTTCCAGCAGCGACCACCCTCGCCGGTGCCGATCAGAGGAAGAGCCTGCACTTCTGCCTACCGCAAGCGTGGATCATCTCGCCCGGGATCGCCCATGCCGTCGCGGGCGTCGGCTCCTTCTCCTTCTACCCGAGTTCACCGCGACGGAGGGCGTCCCTTGTCTCGCTGAGCTTCACGGTCGTTGCCGGGGTCCGCTCCTGTGCCTGTTCAGCGAGGCGGAGGGCATCGTCGATCTCGCTGAGCTTCCTGGAGGACAGGACGGCCGCCCGCTCTATCAGGTCGTCCCGGGACACGGTGGTCAGCCACGTGCACGGGGTGAAGCCTGGACGCGGGAACGCGAGCCGCAGCACGCCTTCGAGCGGCAGCCCTTCACCGGCGCCGACCGGCACTTCGATGCCCAGACCGCTGATGTCGAAGCCCGCCGGGGCGACGACCTGCATCACCTGGAACCCGGACGCGTCGTCTCCTGACAGCAGTACGACCAACCTCCGCTCGTCGAACTGGACCCACCAGACTTCGCCACGTTGCACAAGCCCTCCGATACACAGGACGGCAGGCAGACGCTGCGCGACCTGACGCGGTGTGGAGACGGGTGTGGCCACCGTTGATCATCGGTGCGTGAAGACAAACGATCATGCGGTGGCCGCAGGCCCAGCGTAGATGGCCGCCGGCCTCGGTGACCATACGGAGTTCGCGACCAAGCCGGAGCCGGCCGCTCGCATGGTCACCCGATTCCTCGACGCCGGCCATCGGGCCGCCTGGGTCGCGGGAGACGAGGTCTACGGCGGCAACCCGAGGCCGCGCAGCACGCTGGAGGAACGCGGCACCGGCGGGGGACCCGGGGGTCTAGCCCACCTTCAGTTCGAGGATCCGGTCGTCCCCGTCCTTCGGGTCGCCCCGGCCGTCCGTGTTGCTGGTCACCAGCCACAGCCGGTCGCCGCCCGCGGGCACCACCGTGCGCAGCCGGCCGTACTCGCCCTCCAGGAAGGCCTGCGGTTCGGCCGAGGCCTCGGTGCCGTTCAGCGGGATGCGCCACAGCCGCTTGCCGCGCAGCCCCGCCATCCAGATCGACCCCTCGGCGTAGGCGATGCCGCTGGGGGAGGCCTCGGCCGTGCTCCACTGGTCGACCGGGTTGTGGAACCGCTTGTCGTCGGACCGGCCCTCGGCCTCCGGCCAGCCGTAGTTGTCCCCTGGCTTGATCGCGTTGAGTTCGTCCCAGGTGTCCTGCCCGAACTCCGCGGCGAACAGCCGTTGCCTGCCGTCCCAGGCGAGACCCTGCACATTGCGGTGCCCGTACGAGTACACCGGGGAGTCCGGGTACGGGTTGCCCGGCGCCGGTTCGCCCTCCGGGGTCAGGCGCAGGATCTTGCCGCCCACGGAGTCCTTGTCCTGGGACAGGCCGGTCTCGCCGCTCTCGCCCGTGCCCACGTACAGCATCTTGTCCGGGCCGAACGCGATGCGGCCGCCGTTGTGGACGAAGCCCTTGGGGATGCCTTTGAAGATCGTGTCGGGCGCACCGAGCCGCTCACCGGCGGGCTTCCGCTCGTCGTGGATCATACGGACGATGCGGTTGTCGGAGGCCGAGGTGAAGTAGGCATAGACCATGTGGTCCGACGCGTAGTCGGGGGACAGGGCGAGGCCGAGGAGACCGCCCTCGCCGGCCGCCGAGACTCCCGGCACCTCGCCCACTTCGGTCTTCTTGCCGGTTTTCTCGTCGACCCGGAGGATCGTCCCGTCGTCCCGGGAGGCGACGAGGAGCCCGCCGCCCGGCAGCTCAGCGAGCCCCCAGGGGGACTTCAGGCCCTCGGCGACGGTGCGCACCACCTTCACCGAACCCTGGGCGGGAGGCGTCTCCTCGGCGGGCTGCCCCGGCGGGGCGGACGACGGCGCCGTACGGCCGGGGGACGAGCTGTCGTCGGCACCGGACGGCCCTCCGCCGTCGTTGGAGCAACCGGCCGTCAGCAGGAGCGCGGCGGCGGCCAGCACGGCCGGGACGGCTCGACGATGCACGATCATGGTCCCTTCGACGGGGCAGGTCCTCTCCCTGTCATACACCGCTCGTGGCTCTGAGGTTCCCGATCACGCAAGGCCGAACCGGGAACGCGGGATTTGCCCGAAACGCGCCCGGTGGGACCGGCTCAGTCCCACGACCCCTGGGCCGGGGGCAGCCGGGCTATCTCCTGGAGATCGTCGAGGGTCAGGCGCAGTGCCGTGGCGGCCGTGTTCTCCGTGACCCAGCGCTCCTGCTTGGTGCCGGGGACGGGGACCACGTGCGGGCCCTGGGCCAGCACCCACGCGAGGGCGACCTGGGCGGGCGTGACGTCCGCGCCGTGCCGGCGGGCCACGCGGCGCAGGCCCGCGACGAACGGCTGGTTCGCGGCCATCATCTCGGCGGTGAAGCGGGGGTGGCGGGCGCGCAGGTCGTCCGCCTCGAAGCCCGCGCCGGGCCGCAGCCTGCCGGTCAGGAAGCCGTTGCCCAGCGGCATCGCGGCGAGGAAGCCCACGCCCCGCGTCTGGCACCACGGCAGCAGCGTCTCCAGCGCCTCCGGCGACCACACCGACAGCTCCGCCTCCACCGCGCTCACCGGGAAGACCTGCTGCACGCGCTCCAGCTGCCGGATCGTCCCGTCGTGCAGCCGGGCCCCGGCACGGCGGCCGGCTCGCGCGCCGACCGCGCACAGGCCCAACGCCCGTACTTTTCCGGCCTGGACGAGCTCCGCCATCGCACCCCAGGTCTCCTCGACCGGCACCTCGGGGTCGGCCCGGTGCAGCTGGTAGAGGTCTATGACGTCCGTCTGGAGCCGCCGCAGTGACGCGTCACAGGCCCGCTTCACATACCTGGGGCGGCCGTTGGCGACGATGTGCTGGTCGCCCACGAGCAGCCCGACCTTCGTCGACACGAACGCGTCGGACCGCCGCTCCTTCAACGCCCGCCCCACCAGCAGCTCGTTGGTGAAGGGGCCGTACATGTCGGCCGTGTCCAGCAGGGACGCGCCCAGGTCGAGCGCCCGGTGCACCGCCCTGAGCGACTCGTCGCCGCGTCGCCGCGACGCGCTGTAGGCCCAGCTCATCGGCATGCATCCGAGTCCGACGGCCCCCACCGCGAGCGCCGCCGCGCCGATCGTCCTGCGCTCCACCTGGTCGTGACCCTCCCTGTTCCGGCCACCCCAACCTAACCTCTGCCGTCACACGCTCCTGACATAGCCTCCAGAGCATGACTGCTGACGTGTGGCTGCCCATCCCGCCGGGCGAGATCGAGGGACTCCCCGAGGGTCCGGAGTACCGGTTCTGGAACGGCGCCGAGGACTTCCCCGCGGACCCGGCCGACTGCGCCTTCTACGTCGTCCCCTACATGAAGCCCAGCCCGCTGTGCGTGCGTCCCCTGGGGCGGATGAGCAACGTGCGGGTCGTGCAGACCCTCTCCGCCGGCATCGACCACGTGGAGCCGGGGCTCGGGCACCTGCCCGCGGGCGTGCGGCTGTGCAACGCACGTGGGGTGCACGAGGCCAGCACCGGTGAGCTCGCCCTCGCGCTGATCCTCGCCTCGCTGCGCGGGATCCCCGACTTCGTCCGTGCACAGGACCGGGGGGAGTGGCTCGGCGGGTTCCGGCCGGCGCTCGCCGACAAGAACGTCCTCATCGTGGGATACGGCTCGATCGGCGAGGCCATCGAGGATCGGCTCGTTCCGTTCGAGGTGGCGCGGGTGGCGCGCGTCGCGCGCTCCGAGCGCACCACGGCGCGCGGGCCGGTGCATCCGCTCACCCAACTCCCCGCCCTGCTGCCGGAGGCGGACATCGTCATCCTGTCGACCCCGCTCAACGAATCCACCCGTGGCCTGGCCGGAGCCGACTTCCTGTCCCGGATGAAGGACGGCGCGCTCCTCGTCAACGTCGCCCGCGGCCCCGTCGTCGACACCAAGGCCCTGCTCGCCGAGCTGGAGGGCGGCCGCATCACCGCCGCCCTCGACGTCACCGATCCGGAGCCGCTGGCGCGCGAACACCCCTTGTGGCGTGCGCCGGGGGTACTCATCAGCCCTCATGTCGGCGGCCCCACCTCCGCGTTCCTTCCGCGCGCCAAGCGGCTCCTGGTGGACCAGTTGCGCCGATATGTGAACCGGGAGCCGCTCCGCAACGTGATCCTCACGACGGGTGCATCAACGGACTGAGAGACCTCCGAGCACCGTCCGCAATCCTTCGGGTGCGGTGGGTACTCATATATTTGTTGATCGTCACGGAGCGTAGAGAACCTATGTCCCTGAGTGACGAGACTGGTGTATCGTCCCGACAGGGGCTGCGCCGGGGACTGTTCGGCGCCGGGGACGGACACTTCGGACTGTGAGGGGGGAGACAGGCGATGCACGGCCTTTGGACGAGCGATCCGACGGGGCGGGGCGGCCGGCGGCGACCCTGGTGGACGACCGCCGGCGGACGCGGTCACCACGCCGGTCACGGCGGCCACCACACCCACCACGGTGAACGCCGCAGCGGACACCACACCGAACAGAGCCGTCGCCGCCGCAGGGCCGGCAGCCGCAGAAGGCACGACCAGCCGGTTCACCGGGACCCGGGAGCGGCGTGGACCGGGAGGACCCGGTGAGCGCGCCCCCCACCCCCACGCTGGACGGAGCGCTGCGGGCGCAGCCTTCGTCACCGGACGCGCTGCTGCCTCGCACTCCGGTCTCCGGCCGCCGGTCGGGGCCGGCCCTCCAACTCGTCCTCGCCCTGGTCTGCGCGGGATACGTCCTCGGGGCCGCGCTCGGCTGGGGTTCGTACGAAGTGGCCCTGTTCATGGGTGACTTCGGGCTGAGCGCCGCAGCCGGCACCGCCGCCGTCTCGTGCTTCCTCTACGCCCGCCGCCGCGCCACCCGCTTTCGACCCGCCTGGCTGCTGTTCGGCCTGTCCTCGACCATGGCCGCCTTGGGCAACCTGGTCTGGGGGTGGTACGAGGTGGTCCTGGGACTGCCCGTGCCCAGTCCCAGCTACGCCGACCTGTTCTTCCTCTGCTTCGCGCCGCCCGCCATCGTCGGGCTGCTCGTGCTCGCGAAGCGGCCGGTGACCAAGGCCGGCTGGGTCTGTCTCGGGCTGGACGCCTGGCTGATCGGCGGCTCGTTGCTCACGCTGGCGTGGAGCCTCGCCCTCGCCCAGGCCGCGAAGTCGGAAGGACCCGGCGTGGCGCAGATCGCGTTGTCGCTGGCGTATCCGCTGCTCGACATCGCGCTGGTCAGCATGGTGCTCGCCCTGCACTTCAGGCGGTCCGCGGTGAACCGCTCCGCGGTCAACACCGCCATCGGCGCCCTCGCGCTGACCGTGATGTGCGACGCCCTGTTCACCTCGCCGCTCATGCAGCACGACTACCGCTCCGGCCAGCTGCTCGACGCGGGCTGGTTCGCGGGCTCGCTGCTCCTGGCGTACGCCCCGTGGGCGGGGCCCCGCGCGAGCGCCGACCGGTATGGCCCGGACCGGCGCGGCACGGGGCACACCCGCGTGGTGCACGAGCACGTGCCCGGGCAGCGCAGCGGACCCCACCACCAGGCGCCGCTGCCCGAGGCCGAGCACAGCCGGTACGCGGCCGCCCGGCCCACCGCCGGCTCCCTCGCCGCCCTCACGCCGTATCTCGCGGCCGCCGTGTGCACCCTGGGCATCCTCTACAACGTCCTCAACGGCCGCAGCGTCGACCGCGTGGTCCTGCTGACCGGGGGCACCGTGGTGCTCGCGCTCGTCGTGCGCCAGGGCATCATGCTGCTCGACAACATCACCCTCACCCAGGAGCTGGCGCAGAAGGAGAACCACTTCCGCTCCCTGGTGCAGGGCTCCAGCGACGTCATCATGATCGCCGCTCCCAGCGGCGTCCTCAGGTATGTCTCCCCGGCCGCCGCCGGGGTGTACGGCCGCTCGGCGGAGGAGCTGGTGGGTACGGAACTGGCCAACCTGATCCACCCCGAGGACCTGGGCTGCGTCGTGCACGAGGTGCGCAGATTCCTCGCCGCCCATCCCGCCGAGGAACCCACCACCCGCATCGAGTGCCGCTTCCGCTCGGGTGACGGAGGCTGGCTGAACGTCGAGTCGACCATCAACCGCCATCACGGCGGCCTCATCTTCAACAGCCGGGACGTGACCGAACGGGTTCGGCTCCAGGCCCAGTTGCAGCACAACGCCGAACACGACCCGCTCACGGACCTGCCCAACCGCGCCCTGTTCACCAAGCGCGTCCAGCACGCCCTCTCGGGCCGCCGCGCCTGCGACCGGGGTGTGGCCCTGCGGAACACGGCCGTGCTCTTCATCGACCTCGACGGCTTCAAGGCCGTCAACGACACGATCGGGCACCAGGCCGGGGACGAGCTGCTCGTCCAGGCCGCGCGCAGACTCCAGGAATCCGTCCGGCACGGCGACACCGCCTCCCGGCTCGGCGGAGACGAGTTCGCGGCTCTGATCGCCGGGGACAACACCCGCGACCGGGACGCCCGGGAGCGGCACATCCTGGAGCTCGCCGACCGCCTCAGGACGACGCTGTCCCAGCCCTACCTCATCGACGGCAACGATGTCCGGGTCAACGCCTCCATCGGCGTGGCCTTCGCGGACGCCGGCCTCGGCGCGGGCGAACTGCTGCGCAACGCCGACCTGGCCATGTACCGCGCCAAGGCCGGCGGCAAGGGACGCGTCGAGCTGTACAAGCCGCAGATGCAGCAGGACGTCGTCCGCAAGGCGGAGCTGGCCACCCGTCTGCGGGCCGCGCTGCACGACGGGGAGTTCGCCCTGCTGCACCAGCCGGTGGTGTCCCTGGAGGACGGCCGGATCACGTCGGTGTCCGCGCAGGCGCGCTGGCGCTCCTCGCAGGGGGTGCTCTTCACCCCCGCGGAGTTCCTGCGGGTTGCCGAGGACAGCGACAAGACCGCCGAGCTGGGCCGCTGGATGATCGAGGAGGCCGTCGAGCAGGCCGCCGAGCGGCACGAGACCGGGATGTCCGTGCCGGTCGTCATCCGGATGAGTGCCCGTCGGCTGCTGGACCGGTCGATGCCTCTGGGCTCGATCGAGGCGCTGCTCACGCGGCACGGGTTGCCGCCCGGGTCGCTGATCATCGAGCTGTCGGACGCCGACCCCAGGGTCTCGCTGGACGAGCTGGAGCGCCGCCTGAGCGCCCTGCGGCGGGTCGGCGTACGGATCTCGCTCGACGGGTTCGGCAGCGGCTACGCGGCGATCACGGCCCTCAGGCGGCTCCCCGTCGACGTCCTGAAGCTCGACCGCGGTCTGGTCGAGGGCGTCGTCGAGTCCGCGCGGCTCTACAAGATCACCAACGGGCTGCTGCGCATCGCCGGCGACCTCGGGCTGAAGTCCGTGGCCGAAGGGGTGGATCTGCCCGAGCAGGTCATCGCCCTGCGCACGATGGGCTGCACGCACGGGCAGGGCATGGCGTTCTCCGGGCCCCTCGACGAGTACCGGCTGCGCCGGGCGCTCGCTTCCGGCCACTATCCGGTGCCCAACGGGCCGGTCGAACCGGCCTTCGCGGGAGGCACTCCGCGGGTGTACGGCTCGGGGGTGTCCGCCGTCATCGGAGGCGGCGCGGCCCTTCGTTCACATAATGAGACTCCCGTCCCACCCACTTGACAGTGAGTGCGTGCCGGGGGGAGGGTCAGTGCCATGCGCACCCGAATTCTCGTACTTGGAAAGCGCGTCGGCTGACGCTGAGCCTCGACCGCTCAGCGACCCCACCCGGCGCGCTCCCCTCGCTTGCCTCATGGCACGAGGGGTTTTTTGTTGCACAGGCGCCTTTCGTGCAGCAGCCGAAGACCGTACAAACCTCGCAAAAACCCTCAGCGTCTGAGAAGAGAATGCCGATGACCGAGCAGGCCACCGGGGCCCACCACCCGCAGCCCCGGCCCCGATCCGGAGGACACTCCGCCCCCGAGCAGGTGACGGGCGCGCAGTCCCTCATCCGCTCTCTCGAGGAGGTCGGCGCCGACACGGTATTCGGCATTCCCGGTGGTTGCATCCTTCCGGCGTACGACCCGCTGATGGACTCCACCCGCGTGCGTCACATCCTGGTGCGCCACGAGCAGGGCGCCGGTCACGCGGCCGAGGGGTACGCGCTGGCCACCGGCAAGGTCGGCGTCTGTATGGCGACCTCGGGCCCCGGCGCGACCAACCTGGTCACGCCGATCGCCGACGCGCACATGGACTCGGTGCCGATGGTCGCGATCACCGGACAGGTGGCCTCCAAGGCGATCGGCACGGACGCCTTCCAGGAGGCGGACATCGTCGGCATCACCATGCCGATCACCAAGCACAACTTCCTGGTCACCAAGGCCGATGACATCCCGCGGGTCATCGCCCAGGCCTTCCACATCGCCTCCACCGGCCGGCCCGGCCCGGTCCTGGTCGACATCGCCAAGGACGCCCTCCAGGCGAAGACGACCTTCTCCTGGCCGCCGGTCATGGACCTGCCCGGCTACCGTCCGGTGACCAAGCCGCACGCCAAGCAGATCCGCGAAGCCGCCAAGCTGATCACCCAGGCCAAGCGGCCGGTGCTGTACGTCGGCGGGGGTGTGCTCAAGGCCAACGCCACCGCCGAACTGAAGGTGCTCGCCGAGCTCACCGGCGCGCCCGTCACCACCACCCTGATGGCGCTCGGCTCGTTCCCGGACAACCACCCGCTCCACCTGGGCATGCCCGGCATGCACGGCTCGGTGGCCGCCGTCACCGGTCTGCAGAAGGCCGACCTGATCGTCGCCCTCGGTGCCCGCTTCGACGACCGCGTCACCGGCAAGCTGGACAGCTTCGCCCCGCACGCCAAGATCGTCCACGCGGACATCGACCCGGCCGAGATCGGCAAGAACCGCGCCGCCGACGTGCCGATCGTCGGTGACGCCCGCGAGGTCATCGCCGACCTGGTCCAGGCGGTCCAGAAGGAGCACAGCGAGGGTCACCAGGGCGACTACAGCGCCTGGTGGAAGGACCTGAGCCGCTGGCGCGACACCTACCCGCTCGGCTACGACCAGCCCGGCGACGGCTCGCTCTCCCCGCAGCAGGTCATCGAGCGCATCGGACAGCTCGCCCCCGAGGGCACGATCTTCACGGCGGGTGTCGGTCAGCACCAGATGTGGGCCGCGCACTACATCGAGTACGACAAGCCGGGCACCTGGCTGAACTCCGGCGGCGCCGGAACCATGGGCTACGCCGTCCCGGCCGCCATGGGCGCCAAGGCCGGCGCGCCCGACCGGTCGGTCTGGGCGATCGACGGCGACGGCTGCTTCCAGATGACCAACCAGGAGCTCGCCACCTGCGCCCTGAACAACATCCCGATCAAGGTCGCCGTCATCAACAACGGCGCCCTCGGGATGGTCCGCCAGTGGCAGACCCTCTTCTACAACCAGCGGTACTCCAACACCGTCCTGCACTCCGGCCCGGACGACGTCAACCCCGCGGCCCGCGGCACCCGCGTCCCCGACTTCGTGAAGCTGTCGGAGGCCATGGGCTGCTACGCGATCCGCTGCGAGTCCCCGGACGACCTCGACAAGGTCATCGAAGAGGCCAACTCCATCAACGACCGCCCGGTCGTCGTCGACTTCATCGTCCACGAGGACGCGATGGTCTGGCCGATGGTCGCCGCCGGCACCTCCAACGACGAGATCATGGCCGCCCGGGACGTCCGCCCCGACTTCGGCGACAACGAAGACGACTGAGAGCCGTAAAGGAAGCAGATCATGTCCAAGCACACGCTCTCCGTCCTGGTGGAGAACACCCCCGGCATCCTCGCCCGGATCGCCGCCCTGTTCTCCCGCCGCGGCTTCAACATCGACTCGCTCGCCGTCGGTGTCACCGAGCACCCCGACATCTCCCGCATCACCATCGTCGTCGGCGTGGAGGACCTGCCGCTGGAACAGGTCACCAAGCAGCTCAACAAGCTCGTCAACGTGCTGAAGATCGTCGAGCTGGAGCCGTCGCAGGCGGTGCAGCGCGAACTCGTCCTGGTGAAGGTGCGCGCCGACAACGAGACGCGCTCCCAGATCGTCGAGATCGTCCAGCTGTTCCGCGCCAAGACCGTCGACGTCTCCCCGGAGGCCGTCACCATCGAGGCCACCGGATCCGGCGAGAAGCTGACCGCGATGCTCAAGATGCTGGAGCCGTACGGCATCAAGGAACTCGTCCAGTCCGGCACCATCGCGATCGGCCGTGGTGCCCGTTCCATCACGGACCGGTCGCTGCGCGCCCTGGACCGGTCGGCATAAGACGGAGAACGGGCGGTCGGCGCGCCGTCGGCCGCCCGTATTCCGAGACCCTCAAGCTTCCCTTCCGCCCGCCGTCATACGGTGGGACGCAACACCTGCACTCCCGAGGAGAGAACCCAAAGTGGCCGAGCTGTTCTACGACGCCGACGCCGACCTGTCCATCATCCAGGGCCGCAAGGTCGCGGTCATCGGGTACGGCAGCCAGGGCCACGCCCACGCGCTGTCGCTGCGCGACTCGGGTGTCGACGTCCGCGTCGGTCTGCACGAGGGCTCCAAGTCCAAGGCCAAGGCCGAGGAGCAGGGCCTGCGCGTGGTGAGCCCGTCGGAGGCCGCCGCCGAGGCCGACGTCATCATGATCCTCGTCCCGGACCCCATCCAGGCCCAGGTCTACGAGGAGCACATCGCCCCGAACCTGAACGACGGCGACGCCCTGTTCTTCGGCCACGGCCTGAACATCCGCTACGGCTTCATCAAGCCCCCGGCCGGCGTCGACGTCTGCATGGTCGCCCCCAAGGGCCCGGGCCACCTGGTGCGCCGCCAGTACGAGGAGGGCCGCGGCGTTCCCTGCATCGCCGCCGTCGAGCAGGACGCCACGGGCAACGCCTTCGCGCTGGCCCTGTCGTACGCGAAGGGCATCGGCGGCACCCGCGCCGGCGTCATCAAGACGACCTTCACCGAGGAGACCGAGACCGACCTGTTCGGTGAGCAGGCCGTCCTGTGCGGTGGCACCGCGGCGCTGGTCAAGGCGGGCTTCGAGACGCTGACCGAGGCCGGCTACCAGCCGGAGATCGCCTACTTCGAGTGCCTGCACGAGCTGAAGCTGATCGTGGACCTCATGTACGAGGGCGGCCTGGAGAAGATGCGCTGGTCGATCTCCGAGACCGCCGAGTGGGGCGACTACGTCACCGGCCCGCGGATCATCACGGACGCCACCAAGGCCGAGATGAAGAAGGTCCTCGCCGAGATCCAGGACGGCACGTTCGCGCAGCAGTGGATGGACGAGTACCACGGCGGTCTGAAGAAGTACAACGAGTACAAGAAGCAGGACTCCGAGCACCTGCTGGAGACCACCGGCAAGGAGCTGCGCAAGCTCATGAGCTGGGTCGACGAGGAGGCGTAAGCCGCCTGCCCGAAGGGGCCGGAGCATCCCGCTCCGGCCCCTTCGGTGAACCCCGGGTAACGTCGGTGGTACGGCGTTGTCCATCCCGTCCGGCCACGGACGGGTGATCCTTCCGCAGCGGCACAGGACGATGCCCCCGGCGCCACTAGACTGCTGCACACATACGCGTCAGGCCCACAGCGTCGTGCGTCTTCCACGCGGCAAGCAACCCTCCACCGCCTGCGGCCGTCGGGACGGCCGTCCGCAGCACTGGATTTGTGAGGACTCACGTGAGCTCGAAACCCGTCGTACTCATCGCTGAAGAGCTGTCGCCCGCCACCGTCGACGCCCTGGGCCCGGACTTCGAGATCCGCCACTGCAACGGCGCGGACCGAGCCGAGCTGCTCCCGGCCATCGCCGACGTGGACGCGATCCTGGTCCGTTCGGCCACCAAGGTCGACGCCGAGGCGATCGCCGCCGCGAACAAGCTGAAGGTCGTCGCACGAGCCGGCGTCGGCCTGGACAACGTGGACGTCTCCGCCGCCACCAAGGCCGGCGTGATGGTCGTCAACGCCCCCACCTCGAACATCGTGACCGCCGCCGAGCTGGCCTGCGGTCTGCTCGTCGCCACGGCCCGTAACATCCCGCAGGCCAACGCCGCGCTGAAGAACGGCGAGTGGAAGCGCAGCAAGTACACGGGCGTCGAGCTGGCCGAGAAGACCCTCGGTGTCGTCGGCCTCGGCCGCATCGGCGCGCTCGTCGCGCAGCGCATGTCGGCCTTCGGCATGAAGGTCGTCGCCTACGACCCCTACGTGCAGCCCGCCCGCGCCGCGCAGATGGGCGTCAAGGTGCTGTCGCTGGACGAGCTGCTCGAGGTCTCCGACTTCATCACCGTCCACCTCCCCAAGACGCCCGAGACCCTCGGCCTGATCGGCGACGAGGCGCTGCGCAAGGTCAAGCCGAGCGTGCGCATCGTCAACGCCGCGCGCGGCGGGATCGTCGACGAGGAGGCGCTGTACTCCGCCCTCAAGGAGGGCCGGGTCGCCGGTGCCGGTCTCGACGTGTACGCGAAGGAGCCCTGCACGGACTCCCCGCTGTTCGAGTTCGACCAGGTCGTCTGCACCCCGCACCTCGGTGCCTCCACCGACGAGGCGCAGGAGAAGGCCGGTATCGCGGTCGCCCGCTCGGTGCGCCTCGCCCTCGCCGGTGAGCTCGTGCCGGACGCGGTGAACGTGCAGGGCGGTGTCATCGCCGAGGACGTCAAGCCGGGCCTGCCGCTCGCCGAGCGCCTGGGCCGGATCTTCACCGCGCTCGCCGGTGAGGTCGCGGTCCGCCTGGACGTCGAGGTGTACGGCGAGATCACCCAGCACGACGTGAAGGTTCTGGAGCTGTCCGCGCTCAAGGGTGTCTTCGAGGACGTCGTCGACGAGACGGTGTCGTACGTCAACGCCCCGCTGTTCGCGCAGGAGCGGGGTGTCGAGGTGCGCCTCACCACCAGCTCCGAGGCGACCGAGCACCGCAACGTGGTCACGGTGCGCGGCACCCTCGCCGACGGCGAGGAGGTGTCGGTGTCCGGCACGCTGGCCGGCCCCAAGCACCTGCAGAAGCTCGTCGCCGTCGGGGAGTTCGACGTCGACCTCGCGCTCGCCGACCACATGATCGTGCTGAAGTACGAGGACCGTCCGGGCGTCGTCGGCACGGTGGGCCGCATCCTCGGCGAGGCGGGCCTCAACATCGCCGGCATGCAGGTGTCGCGGGCGGCGGCCGGTGGCGAGGCGCTGGCGGTGCTGACCGTGGACGACACGGTGACCGCGGGTGTGCTGGCCGAGGTGGCCGCGGAGATCGGTGCCACGTCCGCGCGTTCCGTGAACCTGGCCTGACCTTCCCCGGGGGCTGTCGCCCCCGGGGCCTCGTTCCCCCTGCCCGGACTCGACTTCACACCCCGGACGGGCTGACTCGTTCCAGCGAGTCGGGCCGTCCAGCGTTCTCCGTGCCCGGCCCCTCGGGGCCGGGCACCCGCCGGAGCGTGATCGCGGCCGGCACCGCCGCGCACAGCAGCAGGGCCGCGCCCGCGATCGCCGCCCCGTTCATCGCGCTGGTGAAGGCCTCCCGGGCCGTCGTCGCCAGGGCGTCCCCCGCGCGCCCCGGCAGTCGCTCGGCCACGGCCAGCGCGCCGCCCAGCGTCTCGTGGGCGGGGGCCGGGGCGGAGCCGGGGATCTCGCGGCGGTAGACGGCCGTACCGATCGAGCCCAGGACCGCCATGCCCAGGGCACCGCCGAACTCCGCGCCGGTCTCCATCAACGATGAGGCGGTGGCCGCCCGTTCCACCGGGGCCGCGCCCATCGCCAGGTCCATGACCTGGGTCGTCACCATCACGATGCCGAAGGCCAGGACACCGCACGCGGTCAGCACGAGCCACATCGAATCCGGGCCGGCGAGGGCCAGCAGCCCGTAACCGCTCGCGGAGATGACGAAGCCCGCCGTGACGACCGCGGCGCGGGACAGGCCCTTTTGGACCAGCACGGCAGCCATCGGGGCCGCCACGCCGATCGGCATCGACGGGAGCAGCGACCACAGCGAGGCCTCCAGCGCGCTCTTGTCGAGCACCGACTGGATGTACTGCGTGGTGAAGAACGCCGAGCCCATCATCGCGAACAGGGAGAGCAGGTTCAACGCGACGGCGGGCCCGAAGCCGCGGATGCGGAACAGCGAGGGCGGGATCATGGGTGAGGCCGACGTGCGCTGCCGGTGGACGAAGAGGGCGGCGAAGAGCAGGCCGACGGTGATCGAGACGACGTACCGGACGTTCCAGCCCTCCGTCGTGATCTCCTTCAGGCCGTAGATCACCGGCAGTACCGCCGCCATCGACAGCGGTACGCTCAGCCAGTCGAAGCGGCCGGGGGAGGGGTTCCTCGACTCGGGAAGCAGGATCGGTCCGAGAACCAGCAGCAGGGCCATCGCGGGCAGGTTGACCAGGAAGACCGAGCCCCACCAGAAGTGCTCGACGAGCACGCCGCTCATCACCGAGCCGAGCGCGACGCCGCCGGCCATCACGCCGGACCACAGGGCGATCGCCTTCGCGCGCTGCGCGGGGTCGGTGAACATCGTGCGGACCAGCGCCAGCGTCGACGGCATCAGGGTGGCGCCGCCGATGCCCAGCAGCGCGCGGGCCGCGATCAGGGCCTCGGCGCTGTGGGCGTACGCCGCGGCCAGCGAGGCGGCTCCGAAGGCGGCGGCGCCGATCAGCAGCAGCTTGCGACGGCCGATGCGGTCGCCCAGCGCTCCCATCGTCATCAGCAGTCCAGCCAGGACGAAGGCGTAGATGTCGAAGATCCACAACTGCTGGGTGCCGGTGGGTTCAAGGTCGGCGCTGATCTGAGGGGCCGCGAAGTAGAGCACCGACACGTCCATCGAGACCAGCAGCAGCGGAAGCATCAGCACGCCCAGCGCTGTCCATGCGCGGTGGCCGGCGAGGGCGGGCGGGTGGGGTTCGATCGTCATGGGCAGGACTGTACGAGCGTCTTATACGCTTGTCTAGTACGCATGTTTAATACGCTCGTCTGGGTGGCGGATAGGGTGGCATGCCATGGGACACCGTGAGGATCTGCTGGAAGGCGCCAAGCGCTGCCTGCTGGCGAAGGGCTTCCTGCGCACCACCGCGCGCGACATCGTCAAGGAGTCGGGGACCAACCTGGCATCGATCGGGTACCACTACGGCTCGAAGGACGCGCTGCTCGCGCAGGCGTACGTCGAGATGGTGGAGGGGATGTCCGACGCGTTCGAGGGCGGCGGCGAGCTCAGGGGTGAGCCGGGGTCGCTCGAGCGGTTCACCGAGGTGTGGGCGAACATCATCGGGACCATGCGGGAGCCGGGCTCCCTGTGGCGGCTCAGCACGGAGATCGTCGCCATGGGGGACCAGCTGCCGGAGGTGCGGGAGCACCTCGCGCGGGCCCAGCGGGAGGGGGCGCGCGGCATCGTCACGCTCTTCCACGGGGGGCCCGAGGACGAGGTGACGGACGAGCAGGTGGACACCCTCGGATACTTCTACCTGACCCTGATGATGGGGCTCATGGCGCAGTGGACCTTCGATCCGAAGAGCGCGCCGGAGGCAGGGCAGCTCGCCGCCGGGCTCCGCCAGGTGATCGAGGCCGCCAGGGGGAAGTGAAGTGACGCGTCCCCCTCACCCGGGGGTGTCGACGACCGAGTCGATGGCGGACACGGTGTCGGGGGCGGTCCGGGTGGGGGTGTGTGCCGTCCCGGTCCAGGGGCGGCCGGCCGACACCCAGACGCTGCGGACGCCGATGCCGGCCGCCCCGGCGATGTCGGCGTGCGGCGAGTCGCCGATCATCCAGGCGCCCTCCAGGGTGGCGCCGACGGTGGCGGCAGCGGCGTGGAAGATCTCCGGCGCGGGCTTTTTGTGGCCGACCGCCTCGGAAACGACCCAGCCGTGGGCCAGCGCGTCGAGACCGGTCCCGCGGATCTTGGCCTCCTGCTGCGCGGTGCGGCCGTTGGTGACGATGACCAGGGTCCAGCCGGCGGTGGCCGCCCGGACGAGGGCGGTGCGGACGGGAGCGGACAGGACCACGCGGTCGGCCGCGCCCCCGTCGAGCAGCGAGCGGACGGCCGGGCCGGGGACCTGCTCGCCGTACCGTGCGCGTACGGCCCGGGCCACCTCGGCGCGGGGCGTGTAGCCGCCGGCGTCGACGGTCATCAGCCACTCGGCGTCGTGCGCGGGCAGGGCGTGCACGGCCAGGAAGTCCACGACCGCCGCTCGGAACGCGGCGTCCCGGTCGACCAGGGTGTTGTCCAGGTCCAGCAGCAGCAGGGGCATGGGCGGGGCGGTCCTCACAGCCGGTGTGCCTTCAGGGTCATGTGCAGCAGCAGACGGTCCTCGCCGTCGTCCAGGTCGAGTCCGGTGAGCTTCTCGATCCGGGACAGGCGGTAGTACAGGGTCTGGCGGTGGACGCCCAGTTCGGCGGCGGCCCGGGCGGCCTGGCCGGCGCAGTCGAGGTAGACCTCGGCCGTCCGGGCGAGTTCGTGGTGGGCCGGGGCGAGCAGGGTCCGGGCGGCGGGGTCGCGGGCGATCTCCGGGGGCAGAGCGGTCAGCATCCGGAACGGCCCGATCGACGTCCACTGCGCGACGGGCCCCAGCCGCGCCTCGGCCAGCGCCGCCCGGGCGGCCGCCGACGCCTCCCGCCAGGCGGCCGCCAGGTCGGCGAGGCCGGAACGGGGGGTGGCGACACCGGCGGCGGGTCCGCCGGCTCCGCGCGACGCGTCACCGGGGCGGCCGGGCGGGGCGGCACCGGTCGCTCCGCCGGCGGACGCCGTGGGGTGGGACCTGGCGGAGCGTGACATCCCGGCCGGACCGCTTGCCGCGCCGTCCGAACCGCCGGCGCCGGCTCCGCCCGGACCGCCGGAACCCGGCCCCTGCCCGGCCGCGCTCGCCGGGCCGCTCGCCCCGCGCGCCCGCTCCAGCAGCCGCCCCGCCGCCGTGGTGGCCGGAGTCATGACCTCGGGGGAGCGCAGGCGCAGGAGCACGGCCACACACTGGGCCGTCGCCCCCCACGGCAGGGTGCACAGGGCCGTCGCACCCGGGACCGCGCGGACCGACGGGGCGTCGTCCGGGTCGGCCGAGGGCCAGGGGGCGATGCACACCAGGGTGTGCAGGCCCTCGGCCCGGGGACCGAGGGCCGTGCGGAGCTCGGCGACGGCCATGTCGCTCTGCCAGCCGCGCTCGGCGGTGAGCACGGCCCGGAGCTCACGGCTGAGGTCGGCGCCGTGCTGCGCCTCGTCCGCGAGCAGGGCACCGATGCGGGCCGTGACCCGCATGGCGTCGGCGAGCCGGAGCTCGCTCGGGCCGGGATCGTCGTCCAGGAGCCAGACGTAGCCGTGGACCACGCCCCGGTGGCGGACGGGGAGACAGATCCGGCCCCGGTAGACACCGGCCTCCGGGGTCGGCGGGATACGGACGGGACCCGTCGCCCGCGTGATGCCGAAGCCCTCGAACCAGGCGCGGACCGCCGCCGTCGAGCGGCGGGTGAGGATCGAACGGGTGCGCACCGGGTCCAGGGCCGACGGATCGAGGTCGCTCTCACTGTCGTACGCCCCGAAGGCGATCAGCTCGAAGTCCCGGTTCTCCAGGGTCGCGGGCGCGCCGAGCAGCTCCGAGATCTCGTCGACGAGCTCCTCGTAGTCGCCCCTGTGTTCCGACGTCACCCGGGCATTGTCCCGCACTTCCCGAAGCCCTTCATACATCTGTCTGAGATCTGCGGCACGGATGCGTGACAGCTGTCGATGGCAGACGATCGGAGGGATCCTTAGGTTTCACGGTGGTTCTCCGTGCCGTACCCGACGTGTCATCCGCGAGGGGTCCGGCCCTCACGTTGCTTGTGCTCTGGAGGTGCCCCGTGCTGGGTCCCGTGATTCTCGCCGCGTCGCGCAGCGACCGGATGCGACGCCTGATCTCGGCGGCCCCGGTGACCAAGCAGGTCGTCGACCGCTTCATCCCGGGCGAGGACGTCGACGACATCGTCCCCGTCATCCGGAACCTGACCGGGCAGGGCCTGGAGCTGACGATGGACGTCGTCGGCGAGGACATCACCAACCCCGCGCAGGCCGCCGCCGCCCGGGACGCCTATCTGGAGCTCGTCGACCGTCTCAAGCCGCTGGAGCTCGGCACCCGCGCCGAGATGTCGGTGAAGCTGTCGATGTTCGGGCAGGCCCTGGAGGACGGCCACGAGCTGGCGCTGAAGAACGTCCGCCCGGTCGTCGAGGCCGCTGCCGAGATCGGCACCACGGTCACGCTCGACGCCGAGGACCACACCACGCTGGACTCGATGTTCGCCATCCACGAGGAACTGCGCAAGGACTTCCCGCAGACCGGGTGCGTCATCCAGGCCTACCTCTTCCGCACCGAGGACGACGCCCGCCGCCTCGCCGCGAGCGGCAGCCGGGTCCGCCTGGTCAAGGGCGCCTACAAGGAACCGGCCTCGGTCGCGTACCAGGACAGGCACGAGATCGACCGGGCATACGTGCGGATCCTGCGGACGTTGATGGAGGGGGAGGGGTACCCGATGATCGGGTCCCACGACCCGCGCCTGATCGCGATCGGCCAGGAGCTCGCCCACCGGGCCGGGCGCAAGTCCGACGAGTACGAGTTCCAGATGCTCTACGGCATCCGCGGCGAGGAGCACCTGCGGCTGGCCGCCGAGGGCCACCGGATGCGCGTGTACACCGCCTACGGCACCGACTGGTACGGCTACTTCATGCGCCGACTCGCGGAGAAGCCGGCGAACCTGCGCTTCTTCGTCAGGAGTGTGATCACACGTGGCTGATGGAACGGCGCTGTGCTGCGGCCCCTGCCGGGGGTCCGGGGGTCGCCCCCGGATAGGCACGGCATGCGCCGACTCGCAAAGAAGCCGGCGAACCTGCGCTTCTTCGCCCGAAGCATGCTCACCCAGGGCTGACCGAATCACCGCTCAGTAAGGAGTTACGGAAAACATGGACGCTGTGACCCAGGTCCCCACCCCCGTCAACGAGCCGGTGCGCGGCTACGCCCCCGGCTCGCCGGAACGGGCGCGGCTGGAGGCCCGGCTGAAGGAGCTGGCCGACAACCCGATCGACCTGCCCTGCACCATCGGCGGTGAGAAGCGGATGGGCGGCGGCGAGGCGTTCCAGGTCGTCCAGCCGCACAACCACCAGGCCGTGCTCGGCACCTACCGCAACGCCACGCAGGCGGACGCCCGGGACGCGATCGACGCGGCCCTCGCCGCCGCGCCCGCCTGGCGCGCGATGTCCTTCGACGACCGCGCGGCGATCATCCTGCGCGCCGCCGAGCTGCTGGCCGGCCCCTGGCGCGAGACGCTCGCCGCCTCGACCATGCTCGGCCAGTCCAAGACCGCCCAGCAGGCCGAGATCGACACCCCGTGCGAGCTGGTCGACTTCTGGCGCTTCAACGTCTCCTACGCCCGCAACCTGCTCGCCGAGCAGCCGCCGGCGAACGCCCCGGGCGTGTGGAACCGTCTGGACCACCGCCCGCTGGAGGGCTTCGTCTACGCGATCACGCCCTTCAACTTCACCGCGATCGCGGGCAACCTGCCGACGGCCCCGGCCCTGATGGGCAACGTCGTCGTCTGGAAGCCGTCCCCGACGCAGACGCACGCCGCCGTCCTGCTCATGCAGCTGCTGGAGGAGGCCGGTCTGCCCAAGGGCGTCATCAACCTCGTCACCGGCGACGGCATCGAGGTCTCCAAGGTCGCCTTGGACCACCGCGACCTCGCCGGCATCCACTTCACCGGGTCGACCCCGACCTTCCAGTACCTGTGGAAGACGGTCGGCGCGAACATCGAGAAGTACCGCACCTACCCGCGCCTCGTCGGCGAGACCGGCGGCAAGGACTTCCTCGTCGCCCACCCCTCGGCCGACCCGGCGATCCTCAAGACCGCCCTGACCCGCGGTGCCTTCGAGTACCAGGGCCAGAAGTGCAGCGCCACGTCCCGGGCGTACATTCCCGCCTCGATCTGGAACTCCGGCTTCAAGGAGGAGTTCGCCACCGAGGTCGACGGCATCAAGATGGGTGACGTCACCGACCTGTCGAACTTCATCGGCGCCGTCATCGACGAGCGTGCCTTCGCCAAGAACAAGGCCGCCATCGACCGGGCCCGGGAGGACGCCTCCTGCACGATCGTCGCGGGCGGCACCTACGACGACTCCGAGGGCTGGTTCGTCCGTCCGACGGTCATCGAGTGCACCGACCCGGACAACGAGGTCTTCCGCACCGAGTACTTCGGCCCGATCCTCGCCGTGCACGTCTACGAGGACGACCGGTACGACGAGATGCTGACCCAGATGGAAGCCGTCTCCGACTACGCCCTGACCGGCTCGGTCATCGCGGGTGACCGCGCCGCGGCCGCCCACACGGCGCACAAGCTGCGCTACGCGGCCGGCAACTTCTACATCAACGACAAGTCGACCGGTGCCGTCGTCGGCCAGCAGCCCTTCGGCGGCGGCCGTGCCTCCGGCACCAACGACAAGGCCGGTGCCCCGCAGAACCTGATGCGCTGGACCCTGACCCGCGCCATCAAGGAGACGCTGGTCCCGCCGACCGACTACACCTACCCGCACATGGGCTGACATCCGGCCGCACCGGCGGGCCAGGTCGCGAAACGACCTGGCCCGCCGGCATGTCCGCCGGGAAGACTGGCCCGATGACCACCCGAGCGCGCACCGCCCACACCGCCGACCTCACCCCCGCCGAACTCGACGCCGTACGAGGCCTCCTGGACGCCGCGTTCGACGGCGACTTCGGCGACGAGGACTGGGACCACGGCCTCGGCGGCATGCACGCCCTCGTGCACGACGGCTCGGGGCTCGCCGCGCACGGAGCGGTCGTGATGCGCCGGGTGCGGCATCGCGACCGGTGGCTGCGCACCGGGTACGTCGAGAACGTCGCCGTTCGCGCCGACGCCCGCCGCACCGGCCTCGGCGGCCGGGTCATGGCGGAACTGGAGCGCGTCGTCGACCGCGCCTACGACCTCGGCGCCCTCTCCGCCAGCGACGACGGGGCCCGGCTCTACACCTCCCGCGGCTGGCAGCCGTGGACGGGGGAGGTGCACGCCCTGAGCCCTCGGGACGGCGTCGTCCGGATGCCGGACGAGGAGGGGAGCACCTACGTACGGACCGCCACCGCCGGCTCCCTCGACCCCGCTCACCCGCTCCTCTTCGACTGGCGCGACGGCGACGTGCTCTAGGAATCACCGCAGGTCAGCATGGTGTGACCCAGTCCACCGTCTCAGATAGTAGGAAGTCCGAGTAATTGTGGAGACAGACGCTCCGGCCTCCCTTAGCTTTGTAGGAGCCGAACGTCTCGCTCGACCAAGCGAATGGCGGTCGTGAGCCGGGCCCCGTGCAGGCAACCCCTGCGGCGCCGCTCCCCGCCCCTTCTGGGGGTCCCACCCACGCCCATAGGCAGTGGGGCAGTCTCGTAACCCTCCCTGCGCACTCCGTGCTGACGAAGGAGTCGATTTCCCATGGCCGAGACGACCGTCCGCCGCCGAGTCCGTCACGTCTCCCGTACGACCGAGTCAGACCGCAAGAACGCCGCCGCAGCGCTCCAGCGCGCCCTCGACCGCAGGGACAACGGCGGATCCAGCGGCCACTGAGCCGCCGCAGGAACGGGAGCCGCCCGACGAGGCGCGGTGCGGGGCCTCACGCCCCGCGCCGCACCTCGAAATGGTCGATCCGCTCACCGCTCGACGCCAGCGCCGACACCGTGAGCTTCGGCCTGGCGCCGCTCTCCGCCTCCACCGAGAGGAACGAGAATCCGCGGTAGCGCACCCGCGACCACTGCACCGACTCCGCCCTGGTGTCCCGGGACTTGGTCCACCGGAACGTGGCGACCGGCTCGTGGTCCGCGGTGTTCCCCTCGTAGCTCTCCTTCACGCCGCCGGGGAAGCCGTACAGTTCCTTGCCGCCGCCGCCCGCGGTGACGTACACGATCCCGTCCCGCCGCGGATCCGTCGTCGCGCCGACCGGCACCGGCCTGCCCACCTCGCCGTCCCGGATGGCGTCGGTCCGCTCGTAGACGTGGTTGTGGCCGTTGATCACCAGGTCCACCTCGTGCCGGGCGAACAACGGCAGCCACTCGGCGCGCACCCCGCCGTCGGAGGCGTGCGTGGACGTCGAGTAGGCGCAGTGGTGGAAGAACACGACGATGAAGTCGACGTCCGCGGACGACCTCAGTTCGCCGAGCTTCTTCTCCAGCCACCTGGTCTGCCTCCCCTCCGTGTAGCCGAAGTTGGCGGGGATCTCGTACGACACGTCGTTCGCGTCCAGCGCGACCACGCCGACGTTGCCGTACGTGAAGGCGTACACGCCCGGCGCCGTGCGCGCGTCGAAGCCGCTGTCCGGCAGGGAGAACCGGGCGAGCTGGCCGCCGTAGCCGTCCGGTGAGTACCAGGCCTCCATGTCGTGGTTGCCGGTCGTCACCATCCACGGCACCGACCTGGCCACCGGCTCGGTCTGCTTCAGGAACCGGTCCCACTGTCCGGCGTCGAAGACGTCCGACTCCTTGCCCTTGCCGGTCGGATCGGCGTAGCAGATGTCGCCGGCGTGCAGATGGAAGGCGGGCTTCCGGCGCAGCAGCGTCCGGTCGTTGAGGGCCGCATCCTCCCCGACGCCCTGGTCGCCGAACGCGGTGAACACGAACCGCTCCGGCGGGCGCGCGGGCGCCGTGCGGAAGGACGTGACGGTCGGCCGGTGCCGCGGGGACGCCGGGTCGAAGCCCTCGTGACCGACGCCGTAGTAGTACGTCGTGTCCGGGCGCAGACCGTCCAGCGCGGCATGCAGGTAGTACTGGTCGACCGCCGCCCGGATGCCCTTCAGCTCCGGGGTGTGCAGGTCGCGCAGCTCCGCCTCGACCTTGCGGTCGAGGTCGTCGGGGCGCAGTCCCACCCGTACGTACGGCTTCTTCACCGCGAGCGGCACCTGCCAGGAGATCCGCATCTGCGTCTTCGGGTCGGCGCCGAAGGCGAGATGGCGGCCGAAGGGCGTGATGAGGGAACCGGGCGCCTGCGAGGGGCCGGGCGACGGGCTCCCGGCCGCCGCGGCGCCGTCCCGCCCGGGACGCGAGCCGGAACCCGAGCAGCCGGTCAGCAGCCCGCTCGCCACCGCGCCCGCGGTCACCAGGGTGCGCCGCCGGGACAGTCGTGTCCGCAGGTATTCGTGCTGCTCCGCCATGCTCATCCGGCGGGCGAGCTCGGGCGGGATGCCGAAGTGGGGGATCTCCATGTCCAGTGAACTTCCCAGCGGAGGCCGACGGCCGCACCACATATGGGTGAACGGCATGCGGCGGAGGGGTGCCGTCCCTCCGTCGGGGCCTCCTGGCTGTCCGCATCACGGACACCGAATGTCATTCCATGGGACGAGGAGTAGGGTGCCCGCATGTCTCGCAGCATCAATCTCGCAGTGATCCCCGGTGACGGCATCGGCCAGGAGGTCGTGGTCGAAGGTCTGAAGGTCCTCTCCGCCGTCCTTCCGCAGGATGTGAAGCTGGAGACCGAGGAGTACGACTTCGGCGCCCGGCGCTACCACGCCACCGGTGAGACCCTGACCGACGCCGACCTCGACGCCCTGAAGCGGCACGACGCCATCCTGCTCGGCGCGATCGGCGACCCGAGCGTGCCCTCCGGCGTCCTGGAGCGCGGCTTCCTGCTCAAGCTCCGCTTCGCCTTCGACCACCACGTCAACCTGCGTCCGTCGAAGCTCCTTCCGGGTGTCGCCACCCCGCTCGCCGGCGAGCCGCAGATCGACTTCGTCGTCGTGCGCGAGGGCACCGAGGGCCCGTACACCGGCAACGGCGGCACGATCCGCAAGGGCACCGAGCACGAGGTCGCCACCGAGGTCTCCGTGAACACGGCCTTCGGTGTCGAGCGCGTGGTCCGTGACGCCTTCGCGCGTGCCCAGGCCCGCCCGCGCAAGAAGCTGGCGCTGATCCACAAGAACAACGTGCTGACCTTCGCGGGCCACCTGTGGACGAACGTCTTCAACAAGGTGGCCGCGGAGTTCCCCGAGGTCACCACCGAGTACATGCACGTGGACGCGGCGACGATCTACCTCGTCACGCAGCCCGAGCGCTTCGACGTGATCGTCACCGACAACCTCTTCGGCGACATCGTCACCGACCTCGCCGCAGCCGTCTCCGGCGGCATCGGCGTCGCCGCCAGCGGGAACATCAACCCCTCCGGCGAGTTCCCCTCGATGTTCGAGCCCGTGCACGGCTCGGCCCCGGACATCGCCGGCCAGGGCAAGGCCGACCCGACCGCCACCGTGCTGTCCGTCGCCCTGCTCCTGCGCCACCTCGGCTACGAGGCCGAGGCCGCCCGCATCGACGGGGCGGTCGCCGCCGACCTCGCCGAGCGCACCGGCAAGCCCGCCCGCTCCACCTCGGAGATCGGCGACGCGCTCGCCGTACGCGTAGCCGGCTGACCCGCCGCTGCACACCGCAAGCCGCCGGGTCGCAACCGCGCCCGGCGGCTTTCGCATGTTCCCGCCGGGTGCCACCATCGACCACCGGGCCGCATTCACCCCGTTCCTTGCGCCGCCGCCCCCGGGCGATAATCGAACGCGAGGCCGCGGAACGAGGGAATGCTCGGACGTCCTAGCACTGGTCACCATCAGAGCAGTACCGAGCGCGGCCCGTCACTACAACCGGTGAAGGACATCAACCCATGACGACGCCCACGATCGAGCTCAAGCCCTCCGCCCACCCGCTCTCCGCCGCAGACCGCGAGGCGATCCTGGCCAACCCCGGGTTCGGCCGCCACTTCACCGATCACATGGTGACGATCAAGTGGACGGAAGGCCGGGGCTGGCACGACGGTCAGCTCGTGCCGTACGCGCCGATCTCCCTGGACCCCGCCACCACGGTTCTGCACTACGCGCAGGAGATCTTCGAGGGGCTGAAGGCCTACCGCCAGGCCGACGGGTCCGTCGCCACCTTCCGCCCCGAGAAGAACGCCGAGCGCTTCCAGCGTTCCGCCCGCCGGCTCGCGATGCCCGAGCTGCCGGTCGAGACGTTCATCGAGGCCTGCGACGCCCTGGTCCGGCAGGACCAGGCATGGGTGCCGGCGCACGGCGGCGAGGAGTCCCTCTACCTGCGCCCCTTCATGATCGCCACCGAGGTCGGTCTGGGGGTGAAGCCGGCCAACGAGTACCTGTTCCTGGTGATCGCCTCCCCGGCCGGGGCGTACTTCCCCGGTGGTGTGAAGCCGGTGTCCATCTGGGTCTCCGAGGACCGCGTCCGTGCCGTCCCCGGTGGCATGGGCGACGCGAAGACGGGCGGCAACTACGCGGCGTCCCTGCTCGCCCAGGCCGAGGCCGCCACGAAGGGCTGCGACCAGGTCTGCTACCTCGACGCCGTGGAGCACACATGGGTCGAGGAGCTGGGCGGCATGAACCTGTACTTCGTGTACGGGAACAAGATCGTCACGCCGACGCTCACCGGGTCGATCCTGGAGGGCGTCACCCGGGACTCCCTGCTCGCCGTCGCCCGTGACCTCGGGTACGAGGCGGAGGAGGCCCGGATCTCGGTCGACCAGTGGCAGCGTGACTCGGAGGACGGGTCGCTCACGGAGGTCTTCGCCTGCGGTACGGCCGCGGTGATCACTCCGGTCGGTACGGTGAAGCGGTCCGGGGCGGAGTGGAAGCAGAGCGAGGGAGAGCCGGGCGAGGTCACGCTGCGGCTGCGCCAGGCGCTGCTGGACATCCAGCGCGGTACGGCCGAGGACAAGCACGGCTGGATGCACCGGCTGGGCTGAGTCGTCCTCGGTCCCGGGGGGCTTCGCGTGGGGGTGGCCGAAGAAGACCAGCCCGCCCCGGACCCCCGGGCCTCGCCCCTCCACCGCCCGATCGAGTCGGGCAAGACGTAGTGGCTGCCTTGACCGGCCCCGGGTTCCCGCCGCGCGGAACCCGGGGCCGTCAGCGCGTACGCCACCCCGCCCACCACCCCCGACAGCAGGAAGCTGCAAGTCCACCCCGCCCTGCGGCGGCCCGGCCGGCCGGCACGCTCACCATCACGTCCCCGCCGATCCACACGGTCAGCGCCGTGTGACCGAGGGCCGGCGGGTGCCCGACCACCGAGCCGGCCAGCCGCCCGCGGACTCCGAACGGGGGCGCCGGAGGGGGCCGACCGGTTGGTGCCGGTGCGCAACGGGACCAGCGCCAGCGGGGCCGTGAACAGCCACGCCCACCACCGTGCCCGCGAGCACCGCGCTGACCTACGACCACCAGTCCGGGCCGAAGGGCGGCGGCAGCCGGCCCAAGACGATCACTCCCAGGCAGAGGTCGGAGCCGAGCGCTGTTCGATCGGCATGGGCCGCCGCGCCCACGCCGGCGCCGCGGACCGAGAAGGCGAGCGTCGCCCCGGACGGCACCGACGGCGAGGCCCCGCCCGGCGGGCCGAGCCTCGCGCGTCCACGCCCGTCACGGGGGGTGACCGACCGCATCCTGAGACGGCGGTGAGCGAAGCGCGGGGTTGTGCCAGACTTCCGCCGTGCTCTCGTTCGCCACGATTATTGGCAGCAGGCGCGCCGGTCCGCAGTGACCGCCACGTACGACCAGGTACGGGCGGACACCGTCGTCCTCGACCCGCGCGCAGACCTCTCGCACCCGCGAGAGGTTTTTCGCATTTTCGGCCCACCCACAGCCGGAGGCGAGAGCGCGAGGGAGTATGTGAGGGCGGTGGAGCCGGTCATTCCGGTACGACCGAGATCCCATCCTCAGGAGCCTTGAGACCATGACCGCTAGCAGCGAGCTCGACGATTCGTTCCACGTCTTCGACACCACCCTGCGCGACGGTGCCCAGCGGGAGGGCATCAACCTCACCGTCGCGGACAAGCTGGCCATCGCACGGCACCTGGACGACTTCGGGGTGGGCTTCATCGAGGGCGGCTGGCCGGGCGCCAACCCCCGGGACACCGAGTTCTTCGCCCGCGCCCAGCAGGAGATCGACTTCCGGCACGCCCAGCTCGTCGCGTTCGGCTCCACTCGCCGCGCCGGCACCACCGCCGCCGAGGACCCCCAGGTCAGGGCGCTCCTGGAGTCGGGCGCGCCGGTGATCACGCTCGTCGCCAAGTCGCACGACCGCCATGTCGAGCTCGCCCTGCGCACGACCCTGGACGAGAACCTGGCCATGGTCCGCGACACCGTCTCCTTCCTCAAGGAGCAGGGCCGCCGCGTCTTCATCGACTGCGAGCACTTCTTCGACGGCTACCGCGCCAACCCGGAGTACGCCAAGGCGGTCGTCCGTACCGCGTCGGAGGCCGGCGCGGACGTGGTCGTCCTGTGCGACACCAACGGCGGCATGCTCCCGGCCCAGATCCAGGCCGTCGTCTCCACCGTCCTCGCCGACACCGGCGCCCGCCTCGGCATCCACGCCCAGGACGACACGGGCTGCGCCGTCGCCAACACCCTGGCCGCCGTCGACGCGGGCGCGACCCACGTGCAGTGCACGGCCAACGGCTACGGCGAGCGCGTCGGCAACGCCAACCTCTTCCCGGTCGTGGCGGCCCTGGAGCTGAAGTACGGCAAGAAGGTGCTGCCCGAGGGGCGCCTGCGCGAGATGACCCGCATCTCGCACGCGATCGCCGAGGTCGTCAACCTCACCCCCTCCACGCACCAGCCCTACGTCGGCCTCTCCGCCTTCGCCCACAAGGCCGGTCTGCACGCCTCGGCGATCAAGGTCGACCCGGACCTCTACCAGCACATCGACCCCGAACTGGTCGGGAACACCATGCGGATGCTGGTCTCCGACATGGCCGGGCGCGCGTCCATCGAGCTCAAGGGCAAGGAGCTCGGCGTCGACCTCGGCGGCGACCGCGAGCTGGTCGGCCGGGTGGTGGAGCGGGTCAAGGAACGCGAACTCGAGGGTTACACGTACGAGGCGGCCGACGCGAGCTTCGAACTCCTCCTGCGCGCCGAGGTGCAGGGCATGCCGCTGCGCTACTTCGAGGTCGAGTCCTGGCGGGCGATCGTCGAGGACCGGCCCGACGGCTCCCACGCCAACGAGGCCACGGTCAAGCTGTGGGCCAAGGGCGAGCGCATCGTCGCCACCGCCGAGGGCAACGGCCCGGTCAACGCCCTCGACCGCTCCCTGCGCGTGGGCCTGGAGAAGATCTACCCCCAGCTCGCCAAGCTGGAGCTGGTGGACTACAAGGTCCGCATCCTGGAGGGCAGGCACGGCACCAACTCCACGACCCGCGTTCTGATCTCCACGTCCGACGGCACGGGCGAGTGGTCGACGGTCGGTGTCGCCGAGAACGTCATCGCCGCGAGCTGGCAGGCCCTGGAGGACGCGTACACCTACGGCCTGCTGCGCGCCGGAGTCGCTCCGGCGCAGTAGCCGCACTCCCGCCGGGGCGGGTGCCCGGGGCGCGTGTCACATCGCCGTGTCCCGGGAGCGCGGTACCGGGACCTCGCCGCCCCGGTCACGGCCGGGCGTCCGGTCGAGGCGGAAGAGACCCGCGGTGTGGGAACGCTGGCCGCCGGCGGTGCTGGTGGAGCGGGTCAGCTCCTCGACGCCGTCGGCCAGATACCCGACCCACGCCGTGCCCTCGTCCTCGATGATGCGCTGGGCGTCGGCCCGCAGCCGCTCGATCACGCCGAGCAGGGCGGCCTGCTCCTTGTCGCTGGGGGAGTCGGTGGTCCTCAGGAACGCCTGCGCCCAGTCGGACTGCGCCTTCTTGAGGATCTGCTGCAACGCCAGCTCCGCACGGATGTAGCGGGTCCAGGACGCCGAGAACCCGAAGATCCGGTCGAAGAGGACGCAGCCGGCGCCGCCGGCCAGGAACACGAAACCCCACTCGGGCTGCACGGCTGTGGGCGCGGCCGCGTGCACCAGCGGTGTGATGGTGCCGACGATGCCCAGCAGCGTGGCGAGCGCCCGCAGCGAACGCGACCACAGCGACGGTCCCCTGCGCCGGGCGAGATACCAGCCGATCGCCGACGTCACCTCCGCCTCGGCGTGCCGGAAGAGCTCCCACAGCAGGTCGGCCCGCGTGCGCGACCGGTCCAGCTCGGTCAGTTCGGACACCGTCATGTCCGCAGCCCTGCGTCGTCCGAACATGTCCCTGTCCCCGCCCCTCATGGATGGCCGAAGGGCATCCTAGGCGCAGCCGCGTCGACAAATCTCTGCCTCGACGGATCACCCTTTTTGCGCCCTTTCAGGTAGCTTCGAACATATGAAGGCCGTGCTGGTGCGTACCGTCGTACGTCTGCTGATCGTGCCGTTCGCCGCCGTCCTGGCGGTGCTGCTGGCCGGTGCGTCCGGGGCGCATGCGGCCACCGACCTGTCCGATGTCGCCCGGCACCTGCGCGAGAGCCCCGTCTACGTCGATCCGGCCGCCTCGGGACAGCTGGCCGCGTCGGACGCGGAGGCCCTCGCCGACAAGATCAAGGACGCGGACAAGCCGGTGTTCGTGGCGGTCCTCCCGGCCGGCTACCCCACGCAGGACCTCTTCCGGAACCTCCGCACCGAGACCGGTGTCACCGGCCTGTACGGCGTCCACCTCGGCGACCGGTTCGACGCCCGGGCCGACAGCTCCGTGATGAGTCGCCAGGCGGTGTCCAACCTGGTCACGGCGGTGCAGAACGGGGGCGACACCAAGGCCCAGCTGAACGACTTCGTCGACGATGCCCTGCGCAACGTGGGCGGCTCGGCGCCGAGCGGCTGGAGCGACGGCTCGGGCACCGACGTGCCGGTCGGCGGCCTGATCACGGTCGGCGCCCTGGTCGCGGCCGGCGGCGCGGGCGCCTACACCCTGGCCCGCCGCAACCGGCGCCGGCACGAGGAGGAGCAGCGGGCCGCGCTGGAGAAGCTGCGGGTGGTCGTCGACGAGGACATCACCGCGTTCGGCGAGGAACTCGACCGGCTCGACTTCCACCCCGGGGAACCCGGCGCCGACGACGCGATGCGCGCCGACTACGAGCGTGCCCTGGACGCCTACGAGCAGGCGAAGTCGCTGATGGCTGGCGCGACGAAACCGGAGGACGTCCGGGCCGTCACCCAGGCCGTGGAGGACGGCCGGTTCTCCCTCGCCCGCCTCGCGGCCCGCCGCGAGGGCGGAGCCCTGCCGGAGCGCCGGCCGCCCTGCTTCTTCGACCCGCGCCACGGCCCCTCCGTAGCCGACGCCACCTGGACGCCCCCGACCGGCAGCGCCCGCGAGGTCCCGGTCTGCGCGGCCGACGAGCGGCGTCTGGCCGAGGGCCGCGACCCGGTGATCCGCGAGGTCGACACCGACTACGGCCGCCGCCCCTACTGGGAGGCCGGTCCGGCGTACGGCCCCTGGGCCGGCGGTTACTTCGGCGGCGGTCTCCTGCCCGGCCTCCTCGTCGGCACCATGCTCGGCAGCATGATGGCCGGCCCCGCCTACGCGGCCGACTACGGCTCCGGCTACGGCGACTTCGGCGGCTACGAGGGCGGTGACGTCTCCGGCGCGGACTTCGACACCGGCGATTTCGGAGGCGGCTTCGGGGGAGGGGACTTCGGTGGCGGGGGAGGCGACTTCGGTGGCGGGGGTGGCGACTTCGGCGGCGGGTTCTGAGCGGGGCCTGTACGAGGGTCTCGCCGAAGACCGACCCCGAGTCCGCGGACTCGACGGCCAGGACGCCGATGCTCCTGGACCGCCCTGGGTTTCTCACGGGCTGGGCGCCTTGCCGGACGCCGTCGGCCAGGCCCGTGAACAGGCCCGCGCGCTGCTCGCGTAGCGGACACGATCTGTCCTATCGCGTCCCTACCGTGGGGCCATGACCACCTCCGACGCCCCGGACCCTGTCTCCTTCACGACCACGGCCGACCTGGACGCCTGGCTCACCGACCATCCGGCCCCGCATCCCGGCCTGTGGGTCAAGGTGGCGAAGAAGGGCTCGGGCATCCCGTCCGTCAGCGCCGCCGACGTCAACGACGTGGCCCTCTGCCACGGCTGGATCACCGGGCAGCGCAAGGGCCTCGACGCGTCGTCCTACCTCCAGAGGATCACCCCGCGGCGCCCCGGCAGCCTCTGGTCCATGGTCAACGTCCGGCGCGTCGAGGAACTGACGGCCGCCGGACGGATGCGGCCGGGCGGACTCGCCGAGGTGGCGGCCGCGCGGGCGGACGGCCGGTGGGAGGCGGCGTACGCGTCGCAGAAGGAGGCGGAGGTCCCTCGGGACCTGGTGGTGGCCCTGGCCCGGAGCCCTCGCGCCGCCGCGGCCTTCGAGGCGCTGGGCCGCACGGACCGGTATCTGGTGATGCTCGGCGTCCTGCGGGCCAGGACGACGGGGAGCCGGGCCGCGCAGGTGGCGGCGGCGGTGCGGAGGCTGGAGTCAGGGAGCGCGCACGGCTGAGGCCGGGCGGTCGTGCCGTCGCGAAGCGCCGGGCCCGGACGCCGCTGCATGCCGCGGGGCCGAACGCAACGGGCCCGGCGCCTCATCGGCGTCGGGCCCGCGAAGCCGTGGGTCAGAGGGTCGATGCCGCCGAGGCGATGGCGGAGGCGAAGGCGGAGACCTCCGTGTAGACGCCGGGGGCCTCGGGGCGGGCGCAGCCCTCGCCCCAGCTGACGATGCCGACCTGGATCCAGTCGCCGGCGTTGTCCTTGCGGAACATCGGGCCGCCGGAGTCGCCCTGGCAGGTGTCGACGCCGCCCGCGTCGAAGCCCGCACAGATCTCCTCGCCGGCGACGAGGTCGCCGTAGAGACCGCCGTAGGCCTTGCAGGCGGAGTCGCTGACGAACGGGACGGTCGCCTTCAGGAGGTAGCGCTGCTGGGAGCCGCCCTCACGGTTCGCGCCCCAGCCCGCGACGGTGAAGTCACCGGTGTTGTACTGCGCGGTGGTGGCGATCTTCAGAGTCGGCAGGTTGATCGGCTGGGCGAGCTTGATGAGCGCCCAGTCCTTGCCGGTGCCGTTGTAGCCGGGGGCGCGCAGCACCTTGGTGGAGCGGACCTGGACCCGGCCGCTGGTGGACTGGAGGTCGACGACCCCCGCGGTGGCGGTGATGCCGGTGTTGTTGCCGGACCGGCCCACGCAGTGCGCGGCCGTGAGCACGATCTGCTGGGTGTAGAGCGCACCGCCACAGCCCATGGAGAGCCGGACCATGAACGGGAACTCGCCCTGTGCGGCCCGGGTCCCGCCGACGACGGGCGAGGGGGCGGCCTGTGCGGCGGAGACGGGCTGAAGACTGGCGATCGCGAGCGCGGCGGCGCCGAGGACCGCGCATCTCTTGAGGGCCGTCAGAAGTCTCTTCAACGTGATGCCTTTCGTGGGGGGTTGACCGGGGAGATGTGCAACCGAAGCATCAGATTGACGAGTGCATGACAGCAACAAGGGCAAAAAGAACGTCCATGTGCTGGCATGGACTGGTCAAAACACTGCTGCTGGATTATGAGAACGCCGACAGTCTTTGCACAAGGGCCCGGAACCGGCCAGACCGGCCCGGTGGCGTGTCACCGGGCCGGTCCCGCGGGGCTCACGCGTTCCTGACGGCCGAGATGTCGAAGTTGAGCTTGATCTTGTCGGATACCAGGACACCGCCGGTCTCCAGCGCGGCGTTCCAGGTCAGGCCCCACTCGGAGCGCAGGATCTCCGCCTTGCCCTCGAAGCCGACGCGCTCGTTGCCGAAGGGGTCCTTCGCGGCACCGTTGAACTCGAGGTCGATGGTGAGAGGGCGGGTGGTGCCCAGGATCGTCAGGTCGCCGGTGATCCGGTAGTCGTCACCGCCCAGCGCCTGTGCCTCGGTGGAGCGGAACGTCATGGCCGGGAACTCGTCCGCCTTGAAGAAGTCCGCGCTCTTCAGGTGGCCGTCACGGTCGGCGTTGCCCGTGCTGATGCTGGCCATCACGACGTCGAGGGAGGCCGTCGATCGCGACGGGTCGGAGCCGTCCAGGTGCAGCGTGCCCGTGAAGTCCTGGAAGCTGCCCTTGACGTTGGTGACCATGGCGTGTCGGGCGACGAACCCGATCGTCGAGTGGGCGGGATCGATCGTGTAGTCGCCGGTCAGGGCGGCCGGCTCGGGGGTCACGGCGGTACCGGTGGTGGTGGCGGTCCGGGCGTCGTCGCGGCTGAAGATGCTCATGGTGTGTACGCCTCCTGAGTGGGATGTTGAATCTTTAACTACTCCAACGAGGCCCACCGTAGACCTATTCCGTTCAATGTTCAACATCTTCGCGCGGGTAGGTCCACGACGCCTTCCGCGGCCCCCTAAAGTCCCCCGGTTGGCGCAACCGCGCGCCCTGCGGTGGCGGCCTCCGGCGAGAAGGGGTTCCGTTTCTAGGGAGCGCATGGAGACAGACGAGAGACCACGGCGGACGCACAGCGCAGGGGAGAGCGACTCGTGACACTCACCGGCTCCGGCTCGGCCTACGACCCGCCGGCGGACCCCGTCCCGCACCGCGCCACGACGCCCGTCCCCGACCGGGTGAACCAATACGGGCCGCCGCGGCGTCTCGACCGGCGCGTCGCCCTGGTCACCGGAGCCTCCTCGGGTATCGGCGCGGCGACGGCGCGGCGGTTCGCCATGGACGGCTGGCAGCTGATCCTCAACGGGCGAGACCGGCACCGCCTGGAGCAGACGGCGTTCGGTACGTCGGCCGTCGTGCTGCCCGCCGACCTCGCCGCCCCGGGCGGTCCGCGTCTGCTGGCCCAGTCCGCGCTGCACACCACCGGCCGGATCGACGTCCTGGTCGCCGGAGCGGGCCTCGGGTGGACGGGCCCCTTCGCCGCCATGCCGCACACCGACATCGACCGGGTGCTGACCCTGGACCTCAACGCCACGCTCCACCTCGTACGCGAGGTGCTGCCCTCCATGATCGCGGCCGGACGGGGCCGCGTGGTGCTGCTCGGCTCGGTCGCGGGCTGCGTGGGCCTGCGAGAGGAAGCGGTGTACTCCGCCGCCAAGGCCGGCCTGGCCGCCTTCGCCGAGGCGCTGCGCCAGGAACTGCGCGGCACGGGCGTCGGGGTGACCTTCGTCGTGTCCGGAGCCGTCGACAAGGCCTTCCAGCCCCGCCGCGGCAGGCCCTATGACGGCAAGCGCTCCGGTCTCCTCTCGCCCGGCTGCGTGGCCGGCACCATCTGGGAAGCCGTGCGGCACAACCGCGACGAGGCCTACGTCCCCACCTGGCTCACCGTCCCGGGCCGGGTCCGCGGCCTGGCACCGGGCCTGTACCGCCGCCTGCTGAACCGCTTCGGCTGACCCCGGACGGCTTTTCGCGGTTCCGGCCCTCCCGGCCGTTCACGTTTCCGCCCTCCCGGCGGATCGCCGTTTCGGCTTTCCCGGCCGTTCGTGGTTGTGGCGCGCCCGGCGGATCGCGGTTTGGGCTTTCCCGGCCGTTCGTGGTTGTGGCGCTCCTGGCCGTTTCCGGTTGTGGCGTTCCTGGCCGTTCACGTTTCCGCCCTCCTGGCGGATCGCGGTTTGGGCTTTCCCGGCCGTTCGCGGTTGTGGCCCTCCTGGCGGATCGCGGTTTCGGCTCTCGGCTCTCCCGGCGGATTGCGGTTCTGGCTCTCCCGGCCGTTCGCCGTTCCGGTCACTCCGGCGGTCGGTGGCTCCGGCCGTCTTGGCTTCGCCGTTCCGGTCCCCCTGGTCGTCAGTGGTTCCGGTAGTCCCGGCCGTTCGCCGCTTCCGGTCGCCCTGGCCCGTTCCCCCGTTGCGGTCACTTCGGCCGGATGCACCGTTCAGGTGACTGTCTCCCCGTGGTAGGGCATGGGCATGACTCCCCAGC
The DNA here is from genome assembly GCF_044755265.1 of Streptomyces sp. NPDC092370. NCBI lineage: Bacteria > Bacillati > Actinomycetota > Actinomycetes > Kitasatosporales > Streptomycetaceae > Streptomyces > Streptomyces sp. NPDC092370. The sequence continues at coordinate 91,716 of NZ_JBIVQO010000012.1, forward strand.
GTCGCGTCCTTCCCCCCGGTACGGCCGTGGCCGCCGCCCGGCTCCGGCCCAGCCGCCGCGCCCTGCTGCTGGCGGCCACGGCCCTCGCGGCGACCGGGGGCGCAGCGCCCGCGGGCCGGGGCGCCGACGCCGCGGATGAGCCGGCCGACCCAGGCGACCTGGGCGGCCCGGGCGATCCGTACGACACCCTCCGCCGACGCTGGCTCGGCATCTTGCTCGGCACCGGCTACGACCCGGCGGCCGAGCCCTACGCGGCCCGGCTCGCCGAGACCGGCACACTCGCCCGCGGCCTGCTCGCGAGCATGGCCCCGGCGGCGGACTCCCTCTGGCCGGGCCACCCCTTCGACCCGCCGGCCGGCATCACCCTCGGCTACGGCCGCCTGTGGACCATGACCCGGGCCTACGTCCGGCAGGGCACCGGCTCGACCGCCGACCCCGGCCTCCTCGCCGGCATCCTGCGCGGCCTCGACCACCTCTCCGCCACCGTCTACCACCCCTCCACCCCCCGCTACGGCAACTGGTGGGAATGGCAGATCGGCAGCCCCCGTCCGCTGATGGACATCACGGCCGCCCTGCACGAGCAACTGGGGGAGACCCGGGTGCGCGCCGCCTGCGCCGTCGTCGACCACTTCGTCCCCGACTCGGCCCTCGGGGACTACACCGGCACCTCCACCGGCGCCAACCGCGTCGATCTGTGCCGTTCCGCCGCCCTGAGCGGCATCCTCGGCCGCGACCCCAAGAGGATCGCCCTGGCACGGGACGCGCTCTCGCCGGTCTTCCCGTACGTCGTCCGGGGCGACGGCCTCTACGCCGACGGCTCGTTCGTCCAGCACACCTGGGTCGCCTATTCGGGCACCTACGGCCAGGTCATGCTCGACGGTCTCGGCCGGCTCCTCGCCCTGCTCGCCGGATCCGACTGGGAGATCACCGACCCCGACCGGCAGATCGTCCTCGACAGCGTCGAACGCGCCTTCGCGCCGCTCCTCCACGACGGGCTGGTCATGGACAGCGTCAACGGCCGGGCCATCAGCCGCGGTCACCTCCTCACCGACGACCGGCCGGTCATGCGCAGCGACCATTACCACGGCCACCAGCTCATCGCCGCCATCGCCCTCCTCGCGGCCGGCGCGAGCCCGGCGGAGCGCGACCGCTGGCACGCCCGTATCAAGGGGTGGGCCGAACGGGACATCGTGAGCCCGATCCTGACGGCCCCCCAGTTCGGGGTCGCGGACCTGTCCCGGCTCAACACCATCGCCGCCTCGCCCGTCCCGGCCGCCCCCGAACCCGCCGGGCACCACCTCTTCGCCGCCATGGACCGGGCCGTCCACCGCCGACCCGGCTTCACCGTGAGCATCGCCATGGCCAGCGACCGCATCGCCCACTACGAGTGCGGCAACGGCGAGAACGCGCGCGGCTGGCACACCGGCGCGGGCATGGTCAGCTGGTGGGCCTCCGCGAGCGACCAGTACACGGACTGGTTCTGGCCGACCGTCGACTGGTACCGCCTGCCCGGCACCACCGTCTCGACCAAGCGGCTCGCCGACCGCGAAGGCGGTGAGTGGGGTGCGGCCCGCCCGGACACGCGCTGGGTCGGCGGCGCCACCGACGGCACCTACGCGGCCCTCGGCCAGCACCTCAAGGGCCTCGGCTCCACTCTCGAAGCCCGCAAGTCCTGGTTCTGCGTCGCGGACGCGGTCATCTGTCTGGGAGCCGGGATCACCTGTGCCGACGGCGTCCCGGTCGAAACGATCGTCGACAACCGCAACCTCGGCGAATCCGGCACCCAACGCTTCGTCAAGGGCCCGAACTGGGCCCACCTGGAGGACCACGGCGGCTGGGTCCTGCTCGGCCGTGAGCCCAGGGCGCTGCGCGAGGACCGCACCGGCGCCTGGTCCGACATCAACACCGGCGGCACACCGCAGCGGCGCACCCTCCGTTGGCAGACCCTCTGGCTGGACCACGGCACCGACCCCGAGGACGCCACGTACGCCTACGTCCTCATGCCCGGGGCGTCCCGCCGGGCGGTCGCCCGCCGTGCCGCCGACCGCCGCTGGATGTCGGTGCTCGCCAACGATGCCGCCCGCCAGGCGGTCACCGTGCCCTCCCTCGGCTGCACGGCCGCCAATTTCTGGAGGACCGGCACGGCGGGCCCGCTCACCGCCTCCGCGGCCGCGAGCGTGCTGACGGTCCGCCGGGGACGTACCGCTACCCTCTGCGTGAGCGAACCGCCGCGCACGGGCGAGCCCCTGGAGATCACCTGGGACGGCCCGGTCCGCCGGGTCGTCCGGGCGGACGAGACGGTCGAGGTGCTCTCCACAGGCCGCCGGTTGCGCGTGCGCGTCACCCCTGGGGAGGCATGCGCCACACACATCTGTGAGGTGGCTCTCGCCTGATCGTTTTGTGCGGCCCCTACAAGCGACACGCCCGCTGAGCAGTCGGAAAGGGTCAACGCCGCCCTGGTTCTGTTCAGTGGTACCAGGAAAACACGCCGGAGACTGTGAGGAGTCGACGGCCCGCATTCCTCGGTTGGCTTCGTAAGGTCGCTACATGACCGTTTTGGATGAGGCGCCGGGTGAGCCGACCGACGCGCGCGGACGCGTGGCCGAACTGCACGAGATCCGTGCGCAGGCGATGGCCGGACCGAGCGAGAAGGCGACGGCGGCGCAGCACGCCAAGGGCAAGCTGACCGCGCGGGAGCGCATCGAACTCCTCCTCGACCCGGACTCCTTCCGGGAGGTCGAGCAGCTGCGCCGGCACCGGGCCACCGGCTTCGGCCTGGAGGCCAAGAAGCCGTACACGGACGGTGTGATCACCGGCTGGGGCACGGTGGAGGGCCGCACGGTCTTCGTCTACGCGCACGACTTCCGCATCTTCGGCGGCGCCCTGGGCGAGGCCCACGCCACGAAGATCCACAAGATCATGGACATGGCCATCGCGGCCGGGGCGCCCCTGGTGTCGCTGAACGACGGTGCGGGCGCCCGTATCCAGGAGGGCGTCTCGGCGCTCGCCGGCTACGGCGGCATCTTCCAGCGCAACACCAAGGCCTCGGGCGTGATCCCGCAGATCTCGGTGATGCTCGGTCCGTGCGCCGGTGGCGCGGCCTACAGCCCGGCCCTCACCGACTTCGTCTTCATGGTCCGCGAGACCTCGCAGATGTTCATCACCGGCCCGGACGTCGTCAAGGCGGTCACCGGCGAGGAGATCACGCAGAACGGCCTGGGCGGCGCCGACGTCCACGCCGAGACCTCGGGCGTGGCGCACTTCGCCTACGACGACGAGGAGACCTGCATCGCCGAGGTCCGCTACCTCCTCTCCCTGCTCCCGCAGAACAACCGCGAGAACCCGCCCCGCACCGAGTCCTCCGACCCGGCCGACCGCCGCTCGGACGTCCTGCTGGACCTGGTCCCGGCGGACGGCAACCGGCCCTACGACATGGCCAAGGTCATCGAGGAGCTCGTCGACGACGGCGAGTACCTCGAGGTCCACGAGCGCTGGGCCCGCAACATCATCTGCGCGCTGGGCCGGATGGACGGGCAGGTCGTCGGCATCGTCGCCAACCAGCCCCAGTCGCTGGCGGGCGTGCTGGACATCGAGGCCTCCGAGAAGGCGGCCCGCTTCGTCCAGATGTGCGACGCCTTCAACATCCCGATCATCACTCTTCTGGACGTCCCCGGCTTCCTCCCGGGCGTCGACCAGGAGCACGGTGGCATCATCCGCCACGGCGCGAAGCTCCTCTACGCCTACTGCAACGCGACCGTGCCGAGGATCTCCCTGATCCTGCGGAAGGCCTACGGAGGTGCGTACATCGTCATGGACAGCCAGTCCATCGGTGCGGACCTCACCTACGCCTGGCCGACCAACGAGATCGCCGTCATGGGCGCGGAGGGCGCGGCCAACGTCATCTTCCGCCGCCAGATCGCCGAGGCCGAGGACCCCGAGGCCATGCGGGCCCGCATGGTCAAGGAGTACAAGTCCGAGCTGATGCACCCCTACTACGCGGCCGAGCGCGGCCTGGTCGACGACGTCATCGACCCCGCGGAGACCCGCGAGGTGCTCATCAAGTCCCTCGCCATGCTCCAGACCAAGCACGCGGACCTGCCGTCCCGCAAGCACGGCAACCCGCCGCAGTAACCCGGCGGACATCTTCCTCACGGAGACTGACACCCATGGAATCCTCTGACATCCGCGTCGAGAAGGGCCACGCCGAGCCCGAGGAAGTCGCCGCCATCACGGCCATCCTCCTGGCCCGCGCCGCCGCCCGTCCCACGGACCCGACCCCGGCCCACCGCGGCCGCATCAAGGCCGGCTGGCGCCGCCTGGAGCGCGAGCCCGGCTTCCGCGCCCCGCACAGCTGGCGCTGACCTGACCGACCGCGGAACCCGGAAGAAGGCCCCTCATGGAGGGGCCTTCTTTTTTCGGCGGGCGGGCCCCGGACACACAGCAGCCCCGGACACACGACAGCCCCGGGCAGCCGATGGCCGCCAGGGGCTGTCCCGCGGAGAGGGAACTAACGGAGCCGTGCCATCAGCGCGTGCTCCACCAGCGTGATCAGCGCCGACTTCGCGTCGGCGCGGTGCCGGGCGTCGGTCGTGATGATCGGGGTGTCAGGGCCGATCTGGAGCGCCTCTCGCACCTCGTCCGGCGTGTACGGCTGCTGGCCGTCGAAGCCGTTCAGCGCGATGACGAACGGCAGGCCGCTGTTCTCGAAGTAGTCGACGGCGGGGAAGCAGTCGGCGAGCCTCCTCGTGTCGACCAGCACGATCGCGCCGATGGCGCCGCGCACCAGGTCGTCCCACATGAACCAGAAACGGTCCTGGCCCGGCGTACCGAAGAGGTACAGGATCAGGTCCTGGTCCAGGGTGATACGGCCGAAGTCCATGGCGACCGTCGTGGTCGTCTTGTCCCCGGTGTGGGTGAGGTCGTCGATGCCGGCCGAAGCGGACGTCATGACGGCCTCGGTGCGCAGCGGGTTGATCTCCGAGACGGCACCCACGAACGTGGTCTTGCCCACGCCGAAGCCGCCAGCCACCACGATCTTCGCGGACGTGGTGGAGCGGGAAGGCCCTCCGCTAGAGCTTGCGAAGTCCACTGAGCACCCTTTCGAGCAGTGTCACGTCTGGCTGGCCGCCGGCGTTCTCGTCGCCGCCGGGCTGATGGATGGCGACCAGTCCCGCCTCCGCCAAGTCGGCGACGAGGATCCTGGCCACGCCGAGAGGGATCGTGAGGAGCGCCGAGATCTCGGCGACCGACTTGATTTCCCGGCAGAGGTTGCAGATCCGCTGATGCTCGGGCAACTGGCCCTGCATCTGGTGCGGCTGCGCAGTGGTGTGCACCAGCGCCTCGATGGCGAGCTGGTAGCGCGGGCGGGTCCGGCCGCCGGTCATGGCGTACGGACGCACCAACGGATTGTGGTGGTTCGACCCCCCGCCGGGCGTCGGCTCGGGGCTGCGGCGCTGCGGTTGCACGGGCTGGATGCGCGGCGCCGGCGGCTGGTCGTACGGCGAGGGGCCGGGGCCCTGCGGCGCGTACGGCTGCCGGTGGCTGGGCGCGGAGGGGAAGTTGTAACGGTTCGGGTTCTGACCACCGTCGCCCTGACCCTGGGCAGGGCCGTACGACCAGTTGTCCGAAGACGAACCGCCTGGGGGTGTTGCCACTTTCTCCTCCTCCGACTGTGCCTGGCACCCATCGCTGTGGAGCCGCGTCCCAAGACCTTACGGCCCCGGGACGCCAAAACGCACCGTCCGTCTGTTAGTTGAGCAGGCTCCCCTGGAGCTCCGCACGAAGGTCCGGTGTCAGGACCGTACCGGCTCGGTCGACCAGCAGCGCCATCTCGTACCCGACGAGGCCGATGTCCGCCTCCGGATGCGCGAGGACCGCGAGCGACGATCCGTCTGAGATGGACATGATGAACAGGAATCCCCGCTCCATCTCCACAACCGTCTGATTCACGCTGCCACCCTCGAAGATCCGGGAGGCGCCTGCCGTCAGAGACGTCAAACCGGAGGCGACGGCCGCGAGCTGGTCGGCGCGGTCACGGGGGAAGCCTTCGGACATCGCCAGAAGGAGTCCGTCGGCGGAGACCACCACCGTGTGGGACACCCCCGGGGTGTTGTCCACGAAGTTGGTGATCAACCAGTTCAGGTTCTGTGCCGCCTGGCTCATCGGGCTCACACTAACGCTCCTGGTTGTAGGTGCTGTCAGGACCGAAGCCCTGGCCGTTCGTTTCACTGCCTGCGCTGCGCCCGCGCTGGACGCCTCGACGCAGGTTGCTCAGCCTGCCCCGGACGTCCTCCGGGGCGCGGGAGACCTGTGGGCCTCCCTGGTGGGTGCTTTCGGCGGCCCCCTCGATCAGGTTGGCCTTGGGCACCCGCCTCGGCAGGCCGGAGGAGGTGACCCCGCCCGCCTTGGGCTTCCGGAGCTGCGAGGCCTGCTGCCACCGCTCGTCGTTCGCCGAGCGCCAGTCGTCCCCGTTGTTCCCCGGAGCGGAGGCCGGCGGTTCCTGGCTCACCTGGCGTGCGCCACCACCCGTACCGTTCGCACCGCTCGCGGTGGGTCCACGGCGGGGAAGCCCGGCGTCGGTCATCGTGTGAGCGGCGGAGGGGCTCGATCCCGGACGGTCGAAGCCTACGCGGTCCTGCTCACTCGCGTCAGCGGCCTGCGCAGATTCCGTTTCCGGGGCTTGAGAAGGGTACTGGCTCGGGTAGCCGTTCTGGTAACCGTCCTGCTGCGGCCAGTCATCCTGGTGACGGCGCTGTTCGAACGCGGCGAATCCGCCCTGCCCGCCCGTGCCCTGCGCCGAGGGCTTCTCCTGAGCCGGCTCCGCATAGGAAGGCTCCGGGTAGCCGCCGTTCGGCGAGAAGGTGTCGTTCTGCGGCAGGCCGCCGCCCGGCGCGTAGTACTGCTCATCGTACGCCGCCCGCTGCGGCTCCTCGTACGCCGTGTGCCGCTGCTCCTCGTACGACGCCTGCTGCTCCTCGTAGGGCGCCTGACGGTCGTACGCGGACGGCTGCTGCTCCGGGTAGCCGCTCTGGCCGGTGTCGTAGGCCTGCCCGGCGTCGTAGCCCTGCTGCCCGTTGGTGTACTCGTCGCGGTACCCGGTCGCCTCGGTGGACTGCTGGTCGCTCTGCCCGGGCAGCGCGGGCTGCTCGTGCGACTGGGCCTCCAGGGCCGCCCGGCGCTCCTCGCGCATCAGGGAGCGGCCGACGGGGTCCAGCTCCCGTATGTCGTCGGGGACTTCGGAGTAGCGGCTGTCGTCGAAGCCGAGCTCCGCGGCCGTGCGCATGGGCTGGCCGAAGTTCTCGCCGCCGAAGTTCTGCTCCGGGATGATCTGCGAGACGGTGAACTCGTCGCGGTCCACGTGGTGCTCGCCGCCACCACCGTGGGTGATCGCGTCCGGCAGCATGACCAGCGAGGTCGTCCCGGCCTGCTCGCCCGAGGGGCGCAGCTGGACGCGGATGCCGTGCCGGTCCGACAGCCGGCCGACCACGAACAGGCCCATGCGCTGGGAGATCGCGGCGTCCACGGTCGGCGGGTTGGCCAGCTTGTGGTTGATGTCAGCGAAGTCCTCGGCGGTGAGGCCGATGCCCTTGTCGTGGATCTCGATCATGACCCGGCCGTCGGGGAGACGGGTGGCGGTCACGCGGACCTTGGTCTGAGGGGAGGAGAACGTCGTCGCGTTCTCCAGCAGCTCGGCGAGCAGGTGCACGAGGTCGGTCACGGCACGGCCGTGGATCTCGGCCTCCGGGACGCCGGACAGCTCGATGCGCTCGTACTGCTCCACCTCGGAGGAGGCGGCACGCAGCACGTCGACCAGCGGGACCGGCTGGTCCCAGCGGCGGCCGGGCTCCTCGCCGGCGAGGACGAGGAGGTTCTCGCCGTTGCGGCGCATGCGCGTGGCCAGGTGGTCCAGGCGGAAGAGGTTCTCCAGCTGGTCCGGGTCGGCCTCGTTGTTCTCCAGGTCGGTGATCAGGGTCAGCTGGCCCTCGATCAGGGACTGGTTGCGGCGCGACAGGTTGGTGAAGATCGCGTTGATGTTGCCCCGCAGCAGGGCCTGCTCGGCGGCGAGCCGGACGGCCTCGCGGTGGACCTGGTCGAAGGCACGGGCGACCTCGCCGATCTCGTCCGTGGTGGTGATCGGGATGGCCTGCACACGGGTGTCGACGCGGCCCGGGTCGGTGCGGGAGAGCTGGTCGACCAGCATCGGCAGGCGCTGCTCGGCGATGCCGAAGGCGGCGTTTCGCAGCTGGCGCATCGAGCGGCTCATCTGGCGGGCGACCGCGCCGGCCAGGATGAAGGCCAGGAGCAGGGCGACCACGACGGCGGCACCGGTGATGTAGGCGTCACGCTGGGCGTCGTCGGCGATGTCGGACGCTTCGCTCACGGCCTTGTCGGCCAGGTCCGTCTCGATCTTCTCGTACGCGTTGAACTTGAGGGTGTTGACCGCCCACCAGTTCTCGGCGGTGATGCCCTTCTCGGCGAGGGCGGCGCGGGCGCTCGGGTCCGTGCTCTGGAGCGTCGCGACGGCGGAGATCATCGTCGTCGGGTTGGACGGCGGCGGGACGTAGTCCGGGTTCTTGGCCTTGGCCTCCCGGGCCATCACGGCGGCGTCGGCCTTGATCTTGGTCTCGGCCGCGTCGAGCTTGGCCGCGTCCTGCTCGGTGCCGCCGCCGATGTACTCCTGCACGGCGATGCGCTCGAGATAGGCGTACGAGGACAGGGCGATGCGCTGGCTGGCCAGGTTGCCGGCGTCCGGGCCCGGCTTGACCAGGATGTGCATGCCGATGGAGCGCTGCAGCGACAGGGCCGCCTTGGTGAGCTCGATGGCGTACACGGTCCGGCCGTAGCTGGTGATGTTGCCGGTGCCCAGACCCAGCTCGTTGGCGAACTCCGTCAGCGGGTGGGCGACCTCGACGTAGCCCTCCTCGGTCTGCACGCCCCTGAGCTTGGAGGTGTACGCGACCTGGCGCAGGGTGGCGAGCTTCGGCTCCGCCTTGCGGAACAGGTCCAGCCGCCGCTCCAGGCCGGGCTTCGCCGGCATGTTCTGGGCCGCGGCGTCGAAGGCGTCGGCCGCCTCGTCGGTGGCCTTGCGGACCTGCGTGACGGTCGCCTTGTCCTGCGCGGTCTGGGCACTGCCCTTCAGCAGGGGCGCCGCCGAGGCGTCACGTTCGTTGTAGAGGGCGTTGGCGTAGAGCAGCGAGGCGCGGACCAGACGCGCGGTGTTCTCCGCGTCCTCGGCCTCCTGCCAGGTGTCGATCGAGCTCTTCACCTGGAAGCCGCCCATGACGAGGCCGACCACCACGGGTATGAGCAGGATGGCGTTGAGCCTGGTCGCCACGCGCCAGTTGCGCGGGGAGAGACGGCCGCCGCTCTCGGCGGGCGCGGCCGTCGGCTCCGAACCGGGCACGGGGGCGGGCGCCGCTGTGCGCGGCGGCGGGGTGAAGTTGCCCCGGGCCGACGGCTCGGGACTGTTCTTGCTTCGCCTCACTCGACCAACAACCTCTCGGCGGTCGGCACCAACGTTGTGCCGCAGTGTTCAGAGCCCAACACGACTCGATGGACGAGTACGTCATTGACTATTGGGCAGTTCAGGCATTCCAGCACGACGACCTGCGCTCTTCCAAACAGTCCGGGGAGGGGATTCAACGTGATGTAAGCCCCAGATAAAACGGTCATAAAGAGCGAGCCCCGCCAAAAGGCGGGGCGATTGTGAGCGCAGCGAGACCGGATGTGCGCGACGCGTGGCCGTACCACCCCATTCCTCTGCCGAAACGTTATGAACACCTTGGCCGACCGTGTCAAAGGACACAGCCGGCTCCGGCGCATCTACGACAACTGCCGTATGGCGTATCTGAATTGGGTGCTACCTCAGCCGTGCCATCAGAGCGTGCTCGACCAGTGTGATCAGGGCACTCTTCGCATCCGACCGGTGGCGGGCGTCGGTGGTGATGATCGGGGTGTCCGGTCCGATCTGCAGCGCCTCGCGCACCTCTTCGGGCTGGTAGGGCTGCTGGCCGTCGAAGCCGTTCAGCGCCACGACGAACGGCAGACCCGAGTTCTCGAAGTAGTCGACTGCCGGGAAGCAGTCGGCCAGGCGCCGGGTGTCCACGAGCACCACCGCGCCGATCGCACCGCGCACCAGGTCGTCCCACATGAACCAGAAGCGGTCCTGGCCCGGCGTACCGAAGAGGTACAGGATCAGGTCCTGGTCCAGCGTGATGCGGCCGAAGTCCATGGCCACCGTGGTGGTGGTCTTGTCCCCGGTGTGGGTCAGGTCGTCGATGCCCGCGCTGGCGGAGGTCATCACGGCCTCCGTGCGCAGCGGGTTGATCTCCGAGACGGCACCCACGAACGTGGTCTTGCCCACGCCGAAGCCGCCGGCCACCACGATCTTCGCGGAGGTGGTGGATCGACCCGCGTCAGAGCTTGCGAAGTCCACTGAGCACCCTTTCGAGCAGTGTCACGTCCGGTGCACCGGTGGCGTCGTCGCCGCCCGGCTGGTGGATCGCGACGAGACCGGCCTCGGCGAGGTCCGCGACCAGGATCCGGGCCACACCCAGCGGCATGTTGAGCAGCGCCGAGACCTCGGCCACCGACTTCACCTCACGGCAGAGGTGGCAGATCCGCTGGTGCTCCGGGAGCAGTCCCATGAGCGCGGCGGGGTCCGCGGTCGTACTGATCAGTGCCTCGATGGCCAGCTGATAGCGCGGCCGTGTCCGGCCGCCGGTCATGGCGTAAGGCCGTACCAGCGGCTGGTCGCCCTCGTCCTCGTACGGCTCCGCGTACGGATCATGAGAGGCGGTGGGCGGGGTCATGGGTCCTCCGGGCGGGACAGCAAGTCGGTCAGCAAGCCGTCTGACGGGGCCTGTGTGGGGTATGTGGCAGCCGGACGGTGATGTGGTGAGACGGGTGGTGCCGGGGCCGATCAGTGGAGCAGGCTGCCTTGGAGCTCAGCTCGCAGGTCGGGGGTGAGGACCGCGCCCGCGCGGTCGACCAGGAGCGCCATCTCGTAGCCGACGAGGCCGATGTCGCACTCGGGGTGGGCGAGAACGGCCAGGGACGAGCCGTCCGAGACGGACATGAGGAAGAGGAACCCTCGCTCCATCTCCACGACCGTCTGCGCCACCTCACCACCCTCGAAGATCCGGGAGGCGCCGGCCGTCAGAGACGTCAGGCCCGAGGCGACGGCTGCGAGCTGGTCCGCGCGGTCGCGCGGAAAACCCTCCGACATCGCCAGGAGGAGACCGTCGGCGGACACGACGACGGTGTGGGACACCCCGGGGGTGTTGTCCACGAAGTTGGTGATCAACCAGTTGAGATTCTGTGCCGCCTGGCTCATCGGACTCAACTAACGCTCCTGCTGGTGAGTGGGCCGTGGGTGGCTGCCGGTCTGGGTGGACCCGGCCTGACGACCCTGTGCGATTCCCCGACGGAGATTGGTCAGCCGGCCGCGCACGTCATCGGGCGCACGCGAGATCTGCGGACCGCTCTGGTGGGTTTGCTGCTGCGCCGTGCCCGGGACGAGGTTCGCCCGGGGCACCCGGCGCGGCAGGCCGGAGGTGGTGACACCACCCGCGGCGGGCTGGCGGACGCGTTCGGCCTGGCGGACGAGGTCGTCGTTCGGCGAGGCGCGCCAGCCGGCGGGGGCGGCGGACCGCTGCGGACCGGTGGGTCCCTGCGGTTGCTGCGGGGCGGCCGGAGCGGAGCCGTTGTTCTGCGGCTGCTGCTCCTGCTGGCCGTGGAACCAGTTGGTCTCCAGCGTGTCGTACAGCGGGGTACGACCGTCGCCCGGACCGGACGCCGGTGGCAGGGCCTCGGGCTCCTGCCGAACGGGCCGGGCCTGCGGGGCGGGCGGACGCGGGGCCCCGAAGTCGGCACCGCCCCGCCCACCGTTGACCTGCGGCCGCTCGTACTGGCCCGTGCCCGCCGGGTCGGCCGGTGTGGCCGGACCGGGCAGGGTGGGCCGGCCGGAGCCGTTGTCCTGGCGGGACACGGGGTAGTGCCCGGTCGAGCCGTTGTCCTGCCGCTGAGCCGGGTACTGGCCGGTCGAACCGTTGTCGTAGGACTGCGGAGCCGGGTACTGGCCCGTGGAACCGTTGTCGTAGGACTGCGGAGCCGGGTACTGGCCCGTGGAACCGTTGTCGTAGGACTGCGGTGCCGGGTACTGGCCCGCCGTGGACGACGGATCGGGGCGGCCGCCCGTGGTGCCGAAGACGTCCGGCCGGACGAACTGGCCCGGGCCCTGCGACGCGTTCGCGCCCGGGCCGAACGGGTCCGCGTGCTGCGGAGCGCCGAAGTCGGCCGGCGAGCCGGGACCCTGCCGGTCGTTGTCCCGCGGGACGGCCGGCATCTCCGACGTCGAGCCGGGGCCCTGACGGTCGTCGACACGCGGCATGGACGCGGTGCGGGTGGCGTCCGGCTCCTCGTGGCCTCGCGGGGCGTCCAGCGAGGCACGCGGCACCGGCGGCTGGGCGTTCTCGTCGCTCCAGCTCGGCACCCGCGATTGCGCGTCACCCCCGGGCAGCTCTGCCCGCGGACCGCCACGCGGCGGCAGCTGCGGGCGACGGCCCTTGCCCTGATCGGAGTTCTTGCCCTGCTTCTTCCGGCCGCGGCCACCGCCGAAGGCGTCCTGGCCCTGCGGCCCGTTGGTGCCCGCGGCCTGCAGACCCTGCGGGGCACCCGGCGCCTGCTGGCCGAATCCGGCACCGGCCGGAGCCTGCGGGGCACCACCCTGCTCGAACGAAGAGGTGCCGGGGCCCTGCGGTCCACGCGCTCCGCCCGGTGCTCCCGGACGGCCACCGTCCGCGTCCCGCCCGGGCAGCGCGGCCCGCGGGCTCTGGCCCGGAGCGAGCCGGCCACCGCCGGACGCACCGCCGCCGAAGGCACCGCCGGACGCTCCGGCCCCGAGGGCTCCGGCGTTCTGGCCGGCACCGGCCGCACGCCGGGCCGCGGCCGCACCGGCGGCGGCCTGCGCGGCGGCGGGTCCGCCACCGACCGGCGGCTGGCCGGGCTGCTTGGGCTGGGGCTTCCTGCCGCCCTGGGCGACATCGACGGGCAGCATGACCAGCGCGGTCGTGCCACCGGAGTCGGACGGGCGCAGCTGGATGCGGATGCCGTGCCGCTGGGACAGCCGGCCGACCACGAACAGACCCATGCGGCGGGAGACGGAGACGTCCACCGTCGGGGGAGAGGCGAGCCGCTCGTTGATCGCGGCGAGGTCCTCGGGGGAGAGGCCGATGCCGGTGTCGTGGATCTCGATCAGCACACGACCGTCGGGCAGGGCGTGACCGGTGACCTTGACCTTGGTCTGCGGCGAGGAGAACGAGGTCGCGTTCTCCAGCAGCTCGGCGAGCAGGTGCACGAGGTCGTTGACCACGCGGCCGGCCACTTCGGTGGTCGGCACGGAGGACAGCTCGATGCGCTCGTACTGCTCCACCTCGGACGCGGCGGCGCGGAGCACGTCGACCAGCGGCACCGGACGGGTCCAGCGGCGGCCGGGCTCCTCACCCGCGAGGACGAGGAGGTTCTCGCCGTTACGGCGCATGCGGGTCGCGAGGTGGTCGAGCTTGAAGAGGGAGGACAGCTGGTCCGGGTCGGCCTCACGGGACTCCAGCTCGGAGATCAGCGACAGCTGGCGCTGGATCAGACCCTGGGAGCGGCGCGAGAGGTTGGTGAACATCGCGTTGACGTTGCCCCGCAGGAGGGCCTGCTCGGCGGCGAGGCGGACCGCCTCGCGGTGCACGTCGTCGAAGGCCGCGGCCACTCGGCCGATCTCGTCCCGGGAGTGCACACCGACCGACTCCACGGACGTGTCGACGTCCTGCGGGTCGGACTCGGACAGCTGCTTGACCAGCTCGGGCAGGCGGTCGGAGGCGACCTTGGTCGCGGTGTCCTCCAGGCGGCGCAGCGAGCGGATCATCGACCGCGCCACGACGAAGGCGCCGACCAGCGACACACCCAGCACGATCAGGATCAGGGCACCGGAGATGATCGCGTCGCGCTCGGTGGCGCTGCGCAGCTCGCGGGCCTTCTGCTCCATCTCCTCGAGCAGCGTGTGCTCGATGTTCTTCATCTGCTGGATCTTGGTGGAGCTGTCGTCCAGCCAGTCGCGGTAGGACCGCTTGTCCTGCTGGGCGAGACCGCTCGCGGATTTCAGGGCGCGGCCGGCGTAGGTGTCGGTCGCCTTGATCGTGGAGTTGCCGCCGTCCTCGATCGGCTTCAGCAGCTCGGCGGCGGCGTCCTCGCCGTAGATGCTCTTGAAGGTGCGGAGCTCGGAGTCCTGGCTCTCCAGGGCCGACTCGGCGTAGAGCCGGTCGTTCGGCGAGAGCTTGCCGGTGGTGGTGTTGCTCGCGGGGAGCGCCGCCGCCAGGGCCGCACGCTGGATCGAGGAGTACTCCTTGGCGGAGGAGAACGCCGCGAGCGCACGCGTGCGCTGGATCATGTCCGGGTTGCTGGTCGCCTCGGCCATGTCCTGGGAGAGGTCGATCAGGTTCTCGATCAGACGGTGGTACGCCTCGACCGTCTGCGTGGAGTTGTCCTCGGAGGCGTAGGCGCCCTTGCGGATCTGCTCCAGGTCGCCGAGCTCGCCGGCGATCTGGACGAGGTACTCGCGGACGCCCTTGAGGTTGCCGTCCTTGCTGGTGCTGTCGATCTCCTCGGAGCTGTCGAGGAAGTTCTTCCTCGCCCGGTCGGTCTTCTCGCGAAGTCCCTTGACCGTGAAGTCGGTCGCCTTGCCGCCGTGGGCCAGCGGGCCGGCCGACTGGTCGCGCTCCTCCTGGAGGGCGGCCGACAACTCGGTGGCCTGCTTGGTCAGATCCGTCAGCAGCTTCATGTTGTCCAGCTGCTGGATGTTGTCCATGGAGTCGTTGATACGCAGGGCGCCCAACGACGTGGCGGCGACCACGGGGAGTGCGAGCAGCGAGACCAGGCGGGTGGAGATGCGCCAGTTCCGCAGGGCTATTCGCGGGCCGGGGCCCACCGGACCCGCCGGCGGCTTCAGGCCTTTGGCCGGGCTCGCGGTGCCGGGCGAGGCCGGGCCGGAGCGCTCACCGCCGTCGACGGCCGGGCCCTGGTTCTGGGCGTGCTGGGGCGAGGGGCCGCCATTCATGGGGCCAGTCCCGCCGCGCGGCTCCGGCCCCGCCGAAGCGTTGCCATCCCTCTTGAAACGTCCCTGCACTAGCGTCGCAACCTCTGGACCAGGCACCCCGTCGCCTGAACGGCGGGGCACGGTGTCGGCGTTCTGGGGACGCCCTGAAAAACGCCCCCGTGGTGGTCGTGAGTGACCGGCGCTGGTTCCCCCTTCTCACCGCCACTCGGCGCGTCTGTGCGCCCCCTGTGCGCCGGCTCGATCCTGCGGCGGTCCGTGAGATTCCAGCACAGCACAGGATCTCCAACAAGGCCCGTAGGCCGAGCCGTGACTTAGGTGACACCACGTGAGTGCCGGGTCACCGGACGTAGAAAGCTAGTTCACCCATTTCGGGCGTAAACCCCCCGAGTCGTCGAGCTCGGCCAGGTGTCCCAGTCGCCATGATCAGGAGCGGAATGAGGGCTTCAGTGAGTCAATGTCCGTTTCGTTGGGGTGGAGTGCGAGTCCGGAATGACCGATTCACCCACTGATTCGTGAGGAAACTCACATGCCGATCATGGCCTCCGGGCGGCTGGACCGGGGAATCGCATGTTTAGCCTGACGCTTTACAGCGATGGCACAACCGACAACCCGCGCCCCCCGGGGGGCTCACGCTCCTCCCGGCGCCCGTCACAGGACAGGGTCAAGTAAACAGTGAAGACGACGACGATGTTCCACAAGATCGCCAACCCGCGGCGCACGACGCTGGCGCACCTGCAGGACGCCGACGAACTGCAGACGCCGGAGCAGCCGGAGCACCCCGTCGAACTCCCGGCCCAGACCGCCAACCCCAAGCGCACCGTCCTCATGGAGAGCCCCGTCGCGGCCGCCGCAGCCGCGGAATGACACCAGGTAGTACGCGTGCGGGCCGTCGGATGCTCACGGCGGCGGGACACGGATTTCCGAGGGGCGCCCCCCGCGACGGGGCGCCCCTTCACCATGCGCGGGGCAGGGGGACCTCCCCGCGTTAGCCTGGACCGTCAGACTCCAGCCGCTTCAGTCAAGGGGCCAAGCATCCCGTGCGCATCGCCAGATTCTCCATCGACGGGAACGTCGCCTTCGGTGCCATCGAGGGCGACAAGCAGGACGAACTCGTCCTGGACATCATCAAGGGCATCCCGTTCGCGGACTTCGAGCTCTCCGGTACGAAGGTGCCGGTGAGCAAGGTCAGGCTGCTGCCGCCGGTGCTCCCCAACAAGGTCGTGGCCTTCGGCCGCAACTACGGCGAGCACGCGCGCGAGCTGGGCCACGAGGTCCCCGACGCCCCCTTCGCCTTCTTCAAGCCGTCCACCTCGGTGATCGGCCCCGGCGACGACATCCAGTACCCCTCCTTCTCCGAGGAGGTGCACCACGAGGCCGAGCTGGCCGTCGTCATCGGCCGGATGTGCCGCGAGGTCCCCCGCGAGCGCGTCAAGGACGTGATCTTCGGGTACACCTGCGCCAACGACATCACCGCCCGCGACGTGCAGAAGCGCGAGAAGCAGTGGGCCCGGGCCAAGGGCTTCGACAGCTCCTGCCCGCTCGGCCCCTGGGTGGAGACGGACCTGGACGCGAGCGACCTCACCATCCAGCTCACGGTCAACGGCCAGCAGCGTCAGCTGGGCCGCACCAGCGAGATGATCCACTCGATCGAGGATCTGATCGTCAACATCACCGAGGCCATGACGCTGCTCCCCGGCGACGTGATCCTCACGGGCACCCCCGCTGGGGTCGGCCCCCTGAACGTCGGCGACGAGGTCGCCGTCACCATCGAAGGCATCGGCACTCTCACCAACAAGGTTGTCAAGCGTGGCTAGCGCACCCGGCTCTCCTTCCCCCAAGTCCTCGACTCCGCTCGGACAGGGCGTACCCCCACGCGTCCGTTTCTGTCCCTCGCCCACCGGTAACCCCCACGTGGGCCTGGTCCGCACCGCCCTGTTCAACTGGGCGTTCGCCAAGCACCACCAGGGCACCCTGGTCTTCCGCATCGAGGACACCGACGCGGCCCGCGACTCCGAGGAGTCGTACACCCAGCTGCTCGACTCGATGCGCTGGCTGGGCTTCGACTGGGACGAGGGCCCCGAGGTCGGCGGCCCGCACGCGCCGTACCGCCAGTCGCAGCGCATGGACCTCTACAAGGACGTCGCGCGGAAGCTGCTCGACGCCGGGCACGCCTACCACTGCTACTGCTCCCAGGAGGAGCTGGACACCCGCCGCGAGGCCGCCCGCGCCGCCGGCAAGCCGTCCGGCTACGACGGCCACTGCCGCGCGCTGACCGAAGCCCAGGTCGAGGAGTACACGGCCCAGGGCCGCGAGCCGATCGTCCGCTTCCGGATGCCCGACGAGACGATCACCTTCACCGACCTGGTCCGCGGCGAGCTGACCTTCACGGCGGAGAACGTCCCGGACTACGGCATCGTCCGTGCCAACGGGGCCCCGCTGTACACGCTGGTCAACCCGGTCGACGACGCCCTGATGGAGATCACCCACGTCCTGCGCGGCGAGGACCTGCTTTCCTCCACCCCGCGCCAGATCGCCCTGTACAAGGCGCTGATCGAGCTGGGCATCGCCAAGGAGATCCCGTCGTTCGGCCACCTGCCGTACGTGATGGGCGAGGGCAACAAGAAGCTCTCCAAGCGCGACCCGCAGTCCTCCCTCAACCTCTACCGGGAGCGTGGCTTCCTCCCCGAGGGCCTGCTCAACTACCTCTCGCTGCTCGGCTGGTCCCTCTCGGCCGACCAGGACGTCTTCTCGATCGACGAGATGATCGCGGCGTTCGAGATCTCCGACGTGAACCCCAACCCGGCCCGCTTCGACCTGAAGAAGTGCGAGGCCATCAACGGCGACCACATCCGTCTGCTGGACGTGAAGGACTTCACCGAGCGCTGCCGTCCCTGGCTCCAGGCGCCTTTCGCCCCCTGGGCGCCGGAAGCCTTCGACGAGGCGAAGTGGCAGGCCATCGCCCCGCACGCACAGACCCGCCTCAAGGTGCTCTCCGAGATCACCGACAACGTCGACTTCCTGTTCCTGCCGGAGCCGGTGGAGGACGAGGCCAGCTGGGCGAAGGCGATGAAGGAGGGCTCGGACGCCCTGCTGCGCACGGCCCGCGAGAAGCTGGAGGCCGCCGACTGGTCCTCCGCCGAGTCGCTCAAGGAGGCCGTCCTGGCCGCCGGCGAGGCCCACGGCCTCAAGCTCGGCAAGGCCCAGGCCCCCGTCCGCGTCGCCGTCACCGGCCGCACGGTCGGTCTGCCGCTGTTCGAGTCCCTGGAGGTCCTGGGCAAGGACACCACCCTCGCCCGGATCGACGCGGCGCTGGCGAAGCTGGCCGCGTAACGCCAAACACCCGCACGGCGAGGGCGGCGTCCGGTTCGGGCGCCGCCCTCGCCGTGTCCGCCCGGCCGTCACCGGGAGTTCACCCAAGACGTTCCCCTGGGCACCGGTGTGGCAGCTCAACAAGCCCGCCACCTGGACCCTGACCCTCACCAACGCCTCCGGCAAGGCCGTCCGCACGCTGACCGGGGCTTCCACGGGCGCCGTCGTACGCCCCGCCTGGGACGGCACCACCGACAGCGGAGGCGGCGCCACGGGCGGCGCCTCCACCTGGAAGCTCAGCGATCACCCCCGCGACGGCCAGGGCCCCGACCTCGCCCTCTCCGGCGGCATGAGCCTGGGCTGAGAGCA
The DNA here is from genome assembly GCF_044755265.1 of Streptomyces sp. NPDC092370. NCBI lineage: Bacteria > Bacillati > Actinomycetota > Actinomycetes > Kitasatosporales > Streptomycetaceae > Streptomyces > Streptomyces sp. NPDC092370. The sequence continues at coordinate 110,497 of NZ_JBIVQO010000012.1, forward strand.
CATCGCGGTGGGTACGGTCGGAGTATGAGCATCCAAGCCGTGGTCTGGGACGTCGACGACACCCTCTTCGACTACAGCACCGCCGACCGCCTCGGCATGCGCGCCCACCTCACGGCCGAGGGCCTGCTCGACCGCTACGACAGCGTCGAGCAGGCCATCGACCACTGGAGGGAGGTCACCCACCTGCAGTGGGCCCGCTTCTCGGCCGGCGAGGCCACCTTCGAGGACCAGCGGCGCGAGCGGGTACGGGTGTTCCTGGACCGGGCCCTCACCGACGCCGAGGCCGACGCGTGGTTCCAGCGGTACGTCACTCACTACGAGGCGGTCTGGGCCCTCTTCCCGGACGTCCTGCCCGTGCTCGACGCCCTCTCCGCCAGCCACCGGCACGCCGTGCTCTCCAACTCCAGCCTCCAGGTCCAGGACCGCAAGCTGCGCGCCCTCGGCGTCCACGACCGCTTCGAGACCATCCTGTGCGCGGCCGAGCTCGGCATCTCCAAGCCCGAGGCCGGGGCGTTCCTCGCGGCCTGCGCATTCCTCGGACTGCCGCCGCACCAGGTCGCCTACGTCGGCGACCACCCGGAGATCGACGGGAGGGGTGCCGCCGACGCCGGACTGCTGTCGGTGTGGATCGACCGCGGCGGCCTGTACGCCACGATCGACCCGCCCGTCGGGCCGCACCGCATCGCCACGCTGGCCGAACTGCCGTCCCTGCTCGGCTCGGATACTCGTTTTGGAGCCCCGTCCACCTTCGGGTAATGTTCTTCCTGCGCCGCGGGGAGCGGGCCGGAAGGTCGGAATCCCAGGCGCACAGCTAGAACACAACCCCCCGGGGCTTGCGTTCCAGTGGCCTATGGTGTAATTGGCAGCACGACTGATTCTGGTTCAGTTAGTCTTGGTTCGAGTCCAGGTAGGCCAGCTCGCAGAGCTCATCTGCATCGCCCCCGTTGTGTAGCGGCCTAGCACGCTGCCCTCTCAAGGCAGTAGCGCCGGTTCGAATCCGGTCGGGGGTACTGGTTCCAAGTGATCGACGATCATGTCGGAACCGCTAGGGCCCCCGTTGTGTAGCGGCCTAGCACGCCGCCCTCTCAAGGCGGTAGCGCCGGTTCGAATCCGGTCGGGGGTACTGACTGGTCTATACCACATTGGTCTATGGTGTAATTGGCAGCACGACTGATTCTGGTTCAGTTAGTCTTGGTTCGAGTCCAGGTAGACCAGCTCGGACCTGCGGAAACGCAGTGTCCAGGCCCCCGTTGTGTAGCGGCCTAGCACGCCGCCCTCTCAAGGCGGTAGCGCCGGTTCGAATCCGGTCGGGGGTACACAAGAGAAAGGCCCTCCACTTCGGTGGGGGGCCTCTTCCGTATGTCCTCCCGGTGTCCCGGTGCCTGCTCGGGAAGGCCTGCCGCGGCGTTGAGGCCGGCCTTCCCGCGAACGCGCCGTCGCTTCAGCCGGTGCGCCGCAACGCCTCGGAGAGGCGCCCGGCTGCATCGATCACGGCCTGTGCGTGCATCCGGCCGGGATGCCGCGTCAGCCGCTCGATCGGCCCGGACACCGACACCGCCGCCACCACACGGTTCGACGGCCCTCGCACCGGCGCCGAGACGGACGCGACGCCCGGCTCCCGCTCACCGATCGACTGGGCCCAGCCCCGCCGCCGCACACCCGACAGCGCCGTCGCCGTGAAGCGCGCCCCCTGCAACCCGCGGTGCAGCCGCTCCGGCTCCTCCCAGGCCAGCAGGATCTGCGCCGAGGAACCGGCCTTCATCGTGAGCGTCGAACCGACCGGGACGGTGTCCCGCAGTCCGGACAGGCGCTCAGCCGCGGCGACGCAGATGCGCATGTCGCCCTGGCGGCGATAGAGCTGCGCGCTCTCGCCCGTGATGTCGCGAAGATGTGTGAGCACCGGGCCGGCGGTGGCGAGGAGACGGTCCTCACCCGCGGCCGCGGCCAGCTCTGCCAGCCGAGGGCCGAGAATGAAACGGCCCTGCATGTCGCGCGCCACCATGCGGTGGTGTTCCAGGGCCACGGCCAGGCGGTGGGCCGTGGGTCGTGCCAGTCCGGTGGCACCGACCAGACCCGCGAGGGTGGCCGGACCGGACTCCAGAGCGCTCAGGACGAGGGCCGCCTTGTCCAGAACGCCGACGCCGCTACTGTTGTCCATGAAACGATACTTGCGTCTCACTCTGTGAAACGCAAGTTCAAATTTCCGTGGAACGCGCCACCCTGGAATCACGAAGTCACAACGGCCCGTGACGTAAGGGCCTGGTGGTGTGTGCTCGGAATCAGGGGTACGGGCACCGCCTCCTCAAGATCTCTAGTTGGGTCGGCGGATCGTCGCCGTCCGGAGGGAAAAGCGATGGGTAGGACACTCGCGGAGAAAGTCTGGGACGACCACGTCGTCCGGCGCGCGGAGGGCGAGCCCGACCTTCTCTTCATCGATCTGCACCTGCTGCACGAGGTGACCAGCCCGCAGGCCTTCGACGGCCTCCGCAAGAGCGGTCGCACCGTGCGGCGCCTGGACCTCACCATCGCGACCGAGGACCACAACACCCCCACCCTCGACATCGACAAGCCGATCGCGGACCCGGTCTCCCGGATCCAGCTGGAGACGCTGCGCAAGAACGCCGCCGACTTCGGCGTGCGGCTGCACCCGCTGGGCGACGTCGAGCAGGGCGTCGTGCACGTCGTGGGTCCGCAGCTGGGTCTGACCCAGCCCGGCACCACCGTCGTCTGCGGCGACTCGCACACCTCCACGCACGGCGCCTTCGGCGCGCTGGCGTTCGGCATCGGCACCTCCCAGGTGGAGCACGTGCTGGCCACCCAGACGCTGCCGATGTCCCGCCCCAAGACCATGGCGATCACGGTCGACGGCGAACTGCCCGACGGCGTCACCGCCAAGGACCTGATTTTGGCGATCATCGCGAAGATCGGCACCGGCGGCGGCCAGGGCTACGTCCTGGAATACCGCGGCGAGGCCATCGAGAAGCTCTCGATGGAAGCCCGCATGACCATCTGCAACATGTCGATCGAGGCCGGCGCCCGCGCGGGCATGATCGCCCCGGACGAGACCACGTTCGCCTACCTCAAGGGCCGCCCGCACGCCCCCGAGGGCGAGGACTGGGACGCGGCCGTCGCGTACTGGAAGACGCTCAGGACCGACGAGGACGCCGAGTTCGACGCCGAGGTCGTCATCGACGCCGCCGAACTGTCGCCGTTCGTCACCTGGGGCACCAACCCGGGCCAGGGCGCACCGCTTTCGGCGTCCGTCCCCGATCCCGCTTCGTACGAAGACGCATCGGAGCGCTACGCCGCCGAAAAGGCCCTGGAGTACATGGGGTTGGAGGCAGGGCAGCCGCTGCGCTCCATCAAGGTGGACACCGTCTTCGTAGGCTCGTGCACCAACGGCCGCATCGAGGACCTGCGCGCCGCCGCCGAGCTGCTGAAGGACCGCAAAGTCGCCGACGGCGTACGGATGCTGGTCGTCCCGGGCTCCGCGCGGGTCGGTCTGCAGGCCGTCTCCGAGGGGCTGGACGTGGTCTTCAAGGAGGCCGGCGCCGAGTGGCGGCACGCGGGCTGCTCGATGTGCCTGGGCATGAACCCCGACCAGCTGGCCCCCGGTGAGCGCTCCGCGTCCACCTCCAACCGCAACTTCGAAGGCCGGCAGGGCAAGGGCGGCCGGACGCACCTGGTGTCGCCGCAGGTCGCGGCCGCCACGGCCGTCCTGGGCCACCTGGCCTCCCCGGCCGACCTGTCCGACGCCGAGACCCGTACGCCCGCTGGAGTCTGATCAGTCATGGAAGCCTTCACCACCCACACCGGCCGGGCCGTCCCACTGCGCCGCAGCAACGTCGACACCGACCAGATCATCCCCGCCCACTGGCTCAAGAAGGTCACGCGCGACGGATTCGAGGACGGGCTGTTCGAGGCCTGGCGCAAGGACGCGTCGTTCGTGCTCAACCAGCCCGAGCGGCAGGGCGCGACCGTGCTGGTCGCCGGTCCTGACTTCGGCACCGGCTCCTCCCGTGAGCACGCCGTCTGGGCGCTGCAGAACTACGGCTTCAAGGCCGTGATCTCCTCCCGCTTCGCCGACATCTTCCGCGGCAACTCGCTCAAGAACGGCCTGCTCACGGTGGTTCTGGAGCAGAAGATCGTGGATTCGCTGTGGGAGCTCACGGAGAAGGACCCGCAGGCCGAGATCACCGTCGACCTGGAGAGCCGCGAGGTGCGCGCCGAGGGCATCACCGCCTCCTTCGAACTCGACGAGAACGCCCGCTGGCGGCTGCTGAACGGCCTCGACGACATCTCGATCACCCTGCAGAACGAGGCGGACATCTCCGCGTACGAGGCGAAGCGCCCGGCGTTCAAGCCGCGGACGCTCCCGGTCTGACCCCGGGCACGCTCCGCCGCCCCTGGACAAGGCGACTTTCGGCCACTGCGGCACCCCCTCTGTACCCCCGATCAGCCCGATCGGGGGTACAGCCGTGTCTGCACCCGAACGGCCCTGTCCACCCTCTGTTCGGCTGCCAACTTCCCACGTTAAGGCGGTGGTTGCGGGGGTACGTGAGTGGTACAGCCGTGACTTCCACGTGTGCCGGAGAGGCCGTCCGAGGCGGCAGTTGTCCCCTGCGCAGGCGACAACTCGCCCCAGATGGCACAATCTGTGCATGGAACACGACGGCCAACTCGAGCTCTATGCGGCGGTCGCGGGCCAACTCAAGGAAGCGCACACAAGGGTGCGCGCACTGCAAGTCCCGGAGGGCGTACGGATGGCGCTGACCCGGAAGCTGCTGGTCATTACGGCCGCGGCCAAGCACGATCTCGCCGACGCGGCAAGGCGGCTGGAGCGGTTCACCGCGGACCTCGACGAGGGACGTCTCCCCGACGAGGAACCCTGAACCCACCGACACCGTCGAGTTCGTTGCGGCACAAGGGTGATAAGCCCGTTTCGTGTTTGATTTGCGGTATATATCTGCCTAACGTGCGAAAAAGCTTGAACACTTTCGTTCTAGCGATGTCTCCGAAGGGGAAGACGTGAACAAGGCGCAGCTCGTAGAAGCGATTGCCGACAAGATGGGCGGCCGCCAGCAGGCTGCCGACGCTGTCGACCATGTCCTGGACGCCATCGTCCGCGCGGTCGTCTCGGGTGAGCGGGTTTCGGTCACCGGCTTCGGTTCGTTCGAGAAAGTCGACCGTCCGGCGCGGTACGCCCGTAATCCTCAGACGGGCGAGCGGGTTCGGGTCAAGAAGACCTCCGTTCCGCGTTTCCGTGCCGGTCAGGGCTTCAAGGACCTGGTCAGCGGTTCGAAGAAGCTGCCGCGTGGTGGCGAGGTCTCCGTCAAGAAGGCGCCCAAGGGCAGCCTGAGCGGCGGTGCCGGCGCGACGGTCAAGAAGGCCGCCGCGAAGAAGGCGACCACGAAGTCGGCCGCCGCGAAGAAGACCACCGCCAAGAAGACGACGGCGAAGAAGGCCACCACCACGAAGTCGGCGGCCGCGAAGAAGACCACCGCGAAGAAGGCGCCCGCCAAGACCACGGCGACGTCCAAGACCACCGCCGCGAAGAAGACCACCGCCGCGAAGAAGGCCCCGGCGAAGAAGGCCACGGCCACGAAGGCGCCCGCCAAGAAGTCGACGGCGCGCAAGACCACCGCCAAGAAGACCACCGCCCGCAAGAAGTAAGGGCACTGGGGTACTCACGCGCCGGGCCGGACTCCGCATGGAGTCCGGCCCGCGGCGTGTTCAGGAAGTGATCAGAGGGTCTGCAGGGTCACCAGTGTGATCCGCGGGGCGTCTTTCGTGCCCTCCACCTCGATACGGACCCGCTGGCCGGGGCGCAGCAGCCGAAGGCCCCCCGCGTCGAACGCGGCCGCGTCGAAGGGCACCGGGGTGCCGTCGTCCAGGAGCACCTGCCCGCTGCGGCTTTCGGGGTCGTACGTGTACGCGGTCGCCTGCATGGCCGCAGCCTACTGCCCGGGTATCAGCAACCGCGCGGCGGCCGCGGCCGTATGAGGGCCGACCCCCAGGGCCAGCGCGCTGCGCAGGTCGGCGCCGGTGTCCACGTCCTGGCGTACGGAGTCCACCGCGGTGAGGGGCAGTTCCACCGCCCCGGAGGCACGGTGCCGGGCCCGGGAATCCGCACCGAAGGCCGGGCGCAATGCACAGCCCGGTGCTGCGGCCAGCAACGTCGTGCCGATTCCGGCCGCATCCGGAAGAAATGCGCGCGGGAATTCGGCGGCGGTTTCGAGAATGCGGGACAATTCCGCGGGGCGCAGTGCCGGCAGGTCGGCGTTCAGCGCGGCCACCGCGCCGGACGGGCGGACGGAGCGTACGGCCCGCGCCGCGTGTGCCAGGGCGGCGTTGAGGCCACCGCCGGGCTCGTCGGGGATGATCGCGGCGCCCAGTGCGGCCAGCTCACGGCCCGCCCGGGCGTCGTCCGTGACGACTGCCACATCCCGCACCGCGGGGCAGGCCAGCGCGGCCGCCACCGTGTCCTGGGCGAAGGCCAGCGCCAGGTCCGGCCGCAGCCCGTCGTCCGCGGTGTCCGCGAGCCTGCTCTTGGCCTGGGCCAGGGGCTTCAGGGGTACGACCAGGGTCCACTGCACGGATGTTCCGTCCTCCTCTTGTCGCGGTCATTGTCACCCGGGGCATCGGGCGGGCGGCGTGCCGGGGCGTACGGTGTTCTCGACAGACCGGCGGCCTGGGGCGACACTTGTGCGGCCCCCCGTGGCCCCGGCTTCAGGCCCTAGAGGAAGGTGTCCGCGTGCCCCGCCGCAGAATCGGCTTCTGGTACCGCTTCGCCGCGGTGATCTGTAAACCGCCGCTGGTGGTTCTGCTCAGGCGGGACTGGCGCGGAATGGAGCACATTCCGGCTGAGGGTGGCTTTATCACCGCGGTGAACCACAATTCGCACATCGACCCCTTCGCTTACGCACACTTTCAGTACAACACCGGGCGCGTCCCGCGATTCCTCGCGAAGAGCGGGCTTTTCAAGAAGGGATTCGTCGGAGCCGCGATGCGCGGCACCGGGCAGATCCCCGTCTACCGCGAGAGCACGGACGCGCTGAGCGCCTTCCGGGCCGCCATCGACGCCGTGGACCGCGGCGAATGCGTCGCGTTCTATCCCGAGGGCACCCTCACCCGCGACCCGGACGGCTGGCCCATGACCGGCAAGACCGGTGCCGCGCGCGTGGCCCTGCAGACCAAGTGCCCGGTGATCCCCGTGGCGCAGTGGGGCTGCAACGAACTGCTGCCGCCGTACGCGAAGAAGCCGCATCTGCTGCCGCGCAAGACGCACCGCGTGCTCGCCGGGCCGCCGGTCGACCTCGCCCGGTTCTACGACCGGGAGATGACTGCGGACCTGCTGAAGGAGGCCACGGAGGTCATCATGGCCGCCGTCACCACCCAGCTGGAGCTGATCCGCGGTGAGAAGGCGCCCGAGACGCCGTACGACCCGCGCCGGGAGCGGATCGAGCAACGGCGCCGCACCGAGGCGCAGACGACGACACACCAGAAGTCCGGACAGACCGTGCAGGAAGAGGGGCTGGGCAAGTGAGCAAGCCGGTCAAGGCGGCGGTCCTGAGCGCCGGTTCGTGGGGTACGGCCTTCGGCATGGTGCTCGCCGACGCGGGGTGCGAGGTCACCCTGTGGGCGCGCCGCCCGGAGGTCGCGGAGGCGATCAACGCCACGCGGACCAATCCCGACTACTTCCCGGGCGTCGAGCTCCCGGAGAACGTACGGGCCACCACCGACCCCGCGCAGGCCGTCGCGGACGCCGACTTCACCGTCCTGTCGGTCCCCTCGCAGACCCTGCGCGCCAACCTCGCCGAGTGGAGCCCGCTGCTGGCCCCCGACACGGTCCTCGTGTCGCTGATGAAGGGCGTCGAACTCGGCTCCGCGATGCGGATGAGCGAGGTCATCGACGACGTCGCGAAGGTCGGCCCGGACCGGATCGCCGTGGTCACCGGGCCCAACCTGGCCCGGGAGATCGCCGCGCGGATGCCGGCCGCGGCCGTGGTCGCCTGCACCGACGAGGCCGTCGCCCAGCGGCTGCAGGCCGCCTGCCACACCCCCTACTTCCGCCCGTACACCAACACCGACGTGGTGGGATGCGAACTGGGCGGAGCCGTGAAGAACGTCATCGGCCTCGCCGTCGGCATCGCGGACGGCATGGGCCTCGGTGACAACGCCAAGGGATCCCTCATCACCCGCGGTCTCGCCGAGACCACCCGTCTCGGCATGGCGCTCGGCGCCGACCCGCTGACCTTCTCCGGACTCGCGGGACTGGGCGACCTGGTGGCCACCTGCTCCTCGCCGCTGTCGCGCAACCACACCTTCGGGACCAACCTCGGCAAGGGCATGACCCTCCAGGAGACCATCGCGGTCACCAAGCAGACCGCCGAGGGCGTCAAGTCCTGCGAGTCGGTGCTGGATCTGGCCCGGCGGCACGGCGTCGACATGCCCCTCACGGAGACAGTCGTCGGCATCGTGCACGAGGGCAAGCCCCCGGTGGTGGCTCTCAAGGAGCTGATGTCGCGCAGCGCGAAGCCCGAACGACGCTGAGCGACGCGAGGCCGCGCGCGCTGACTCGCGGCCTTACCTACGGGTACTCTCAACGCGATATGAGCACCGAGAACCTCCCCCAGAGCCCCGAGCAGCCGCCTCGCAAGCCGCGTGTGGCCGTCGTGTTCGGCGGGCGCAGCTCCGAACACGGGATCTCCGTGGTCACCGCCGGCGCCGTCCTCAAGGCCATCGACCGGACGAAGTACGACGTCCTGCCGATCGGCATCACCCAGGACGGGCGTTGGGCGCTCACGGCGGACGAACCGGAGCGGATGGCGATCGTCGACCGGCGTCCGCCCAGCGTCGACCTGCTCGCCGAGTCCACCGAGGGCGCGGTGATCCTTCCCGTCGATCCCGCCAGCCGCGAAGTCGTCTACAGCGAGCCGGGTTCGGTGCCCAAGGCCCTCGGCGAGGTCGACGTGGTCTTCCCGGTGCTGCACGGCCCGTACGGTGAGGACGGCACCCTCCAGGGCCTCCTGGAGCTCTCCGGCGTCCCGTACGTGGGTTCGGGTGTGCTCGCCTCGGCCGTGGGCCAGGACAAGGAGTACATGAAGCGGGTGTTCACCTCCTTCGGGCTGAAGGTCGGCCCGTACGTGGTGGTGCGCCCGCGCGAGTGGGAGCAGAACCAGGCGGCCGCCCGCAAGAAGATCGTCGACTTCGCAGGCGAGCACGGCTGGCCGCTCTTCGTGAAGCCCTCGCGGGCCGGTTCCTCGATCGGCATCACCAAGGTCGACGACCTCTCCGGCCTCGACGAGGCCATCGCCGAGGCCCGGCGGCACGACCCGAAGATCCTCGTGGAGGCCGCGCTGCGCGGCCGTGAGATCGAATGCGGCGTCCTGGAGTTCGAGGACGGCCCCCGGGCCTCCCTCCCCGCGGAGATCCCCTCGCCCGAGGCGCACGCGTACTACGACTTCGAGGCCAAGTACATCGACTCCACCCCGGGGCTCGTCCCGGCGCCCCTGACGCCCGAGGAGACGGCCGAGGTCCAGCGCCTGGCGGTCGACGCGTTCGAGGCGGCGTCCTGCGAAGGCCTGGTGCGCGCGGACTTCTTCCTCACCGAGGACGGCGAGTTCGTGATCAACGAGATCAACACGATGCCCGGCTTCACGCCCATCTCGATGTATCCGCAGATGTGGCAGGCGAGCGGGGTGAGCTACCCGGAGCTGATCGACCGCCTGGTGCAGGCGGCACTGCGCAGGCCGACCGGGCTGCGGTGAACCGGCCCTAGAAACGCGGGCTTCAGGAGGCGATCCCCTCGGGGATCGCCTTCTTCACGGCCGGGGCCAGGTCGATCAGCACGCCGGAGCTGTCCGGACCCTCGGGTACCCGTACCTCCACGTAAGCCTCCCGGTTGGCGGTCGTGAAGAGGTGCCCCCCGCCTTCCCGGCTCTCCATCAGCCAGTCGACGCCGTTCACACCCCCGGCGACCGCGTCCGGATCCCGTCCGTCCGCCACCTTCGGGTCGATCATCTTCGGCGGCTGCGGCACACCGCAGCGAAGTATGATCGCCGGGCTGCCCCAGCCCGCCGTCAGCGCCGACGCGGGCTCGGGATCCTCACGGCGCTCACCGTCCACCGTCGCGGGCAGTACCTTGTCCAGGTCCCGGCACAGTTCCGCGACCTTCGGGTCCGGACTGGGAACCGCCGCCGACGCGCTGTCGTCTGCTGAGGAGCAGCCCGCAACAGTGATCAACAGCGCGAGAGCGGGCAGCCGGAACACGCGGAAGACACAACGGTGCCGGTGACGGAAAGAGTTCACCGGCACAGGGTAGACGGGGGCTACAGATGGACGACCGGGCAGGTCAGGGTGCGGGTGATGCCGTCCACCTGCTGGACCTTGGCGACCACCATGCGGCCGAGATCGTCGACGGTGTCGGCCTGCGCCCGCACGATCACGTCGTACGGTCCCGTCACGTCCTCGGCCTGGATGACCCCAGGGATCTTGCTGATCGTCTCGGCGACGGTCGACGCCTTGCCGACCTCCGTCTGGATCAGGATGTACGCCTGTACCACGGAACCTCCAGGGCGGCCACGAGGATCATGTGGGGAAAAGGAACGCCACGGTATCGCGTCGTCGCTCGCCGCGGGGAGACCTGCGGGGACCGGGTCTTGCGCGCCGGGGTGCAGGTCCGGCAGAACTTGACGGTCACTTCGACCGTAGCGAGGACTGAGATGCCTCGCGACCGGGCACGGACAGGGACAGAAGGGGCGAAAGGGCAATGAAGGGCACTGTTGGTGAGCTCGGTGAGTTCGGGCTCATCAGGGAGCTCACCTCCCGTCTGACCACCACCCCGGCGGTCCGGGTCGGCCCCGGCGACGACGCCGCCGTGGTGGCCGCGCCCGACCGCAGGGTCGTGGCGAGCACCGACATCCTGGTGGAGGGCCGGCACTTCCGCCGCGACTGGTCGACGGCCTACGACGTGGGCCGCAAGGCGGCCGCGCAGAACCTCGCCGACATCGCCGCCATGGGCGCGGTACCGACCGCGCTGCTGCTCGGCCTGGTCGTCCCGGCCGAGCTGCCGGTGACCTGGCCCAGCGAGCTGATGGACGGCTTGCGCGACGAATGCCAGGTGGCGGGCGCCGCCGTGGTCGGCGGAGACGTCGTACGCGGCGACTCGATCATGGTGTCGATCACCGCGCTCGGTGATCTGCGCAACCAGGAGCCGGTGACGCGGGCGGGGGCGCAGCCCGGCGATCTCGTCGCGGTGACGGGCTGGCTGGGCTGGTCCGCGGCCGGGTACGCGGTACTGTCCCGGGGGTTCCGCTCGCCGCGGGCCTTCGTGGAGGCCCACCGGCGGCCCGAGCCGCCGTACCACGCGGGTCCCGCGGCCGCCGGGCTCGGGGCGACCGCGATGTGCGACGTGAGCGACGGGCTGATCGCCGACCTCGGGCACATCGCGGAGGCCAGCAAGGTCCGCATCGACATCCGATCCGGGGCGATCGACATCCCGTCCCAGATGAACGACATCGGGCAGGCCGTCGGGGTCGACCCCATGCAGTGGGTGCTGACCGGGGGAGAGGACCACGCGATGGTGGCGACCTTCCCGCCGGACGTGAAGCTGCCCGCCCGCTGGAAGGTCATCGGCGAGGTCCTCAACCCCTCGGCGCTGCCGCAGGTGACGGTCGACGGGGCGCCGTGGACCAGCAAGGGCGGCTGGGATCACTTCGCCGACATAGAGTCATGATCCCCAACGTCCTGACGGTGGCGGGCTCCGACTCCGGCGGTGGCGCGGGCATCCAGGCCGACCTCAAGACGATGCTCGCGCTCGGCGTGCACGGCATGAGCGTCGTCACGGCGGTGACCGCGCAGAACTCCCTCGGCGTGCAGGGGGCTTGGGAACTGCCCGTGGAGGCCGTGCGGGCCCAGTACCGCAGTGTCGTCGACGACATCGGCGTCCAGGCGGTCAAGACCGGCATGCTGGCCTCCGCGGAACTGGTGGAGGCGGTGGCGGAGTTGATCGCGGGGACGGACGCCCCGGCCGTCGTCGACCCGGTGGGCGTCTCCAAGCACGGCGACGCCCTGCTCGCCGCCTCGGCGCTGGACTCCGTGCGTACGAAGCTGCTGCCGGTGGCGACGGTCGCCACACCGAACCTCGACGAGGTGGCCCAGATCACCGGCGTACGGGTCCAGTCGGAGGCGGAGATGCGGCAGGCCGCCTCGGCCGTCCTCGGATACGGGCCGCGCTGGGTGCTGATCAAGGGCGGACACTTGCCCGGTGACGCCGTCGACCTGCTCACCGACGGCTCCGAGGAGCACTGGCTGCGGGCGCCGAGGCATGACAACCGACACACCCACGGCACCGGCTGCACGCTCGCCTCCGCGATCGCCTCCCAGCTCGCGAAGGGGCGGTCCGTGCCGGAGGCGGTGGCGGCGGCGAAGCAGTACGTCACGGGGGCGGTGGCGGCCGGGTTCGCGCTCGGTGGGGGAATCGGGCCCGTGGATCACGGCTGGCGCTTCCGCGGGGGCGCGTAACCGCCGGGCCGCGGCGCCGGACTGCGACGCTCCGGCGTCGCACCGCGCCGCCCGGGCCCGCCGGGCCGTGGGCCCGCGGGGAACGCTTGGCTGGCCCGGGCAACGTCTCTGGGAACGGCAAAGAGCCGGCCCACCAGAGGTGGACCGGCTTTGCAGCGAACCAGCAGTGGCCGCGCGCTAGCTGAGCGTCAGCGCGAGACCTTGCCGGCCTTGATGCACGAGGTGCAAGCGTTCACGCGCTTCGGCGTCCCGCCCACCACGGTACGCACACGCTGGATGTTCGGGTTCCAGCGGCGGGACGTACGGCGGTGCGAGTGCGAGATGTTGTTGCCGAAGCCCGGCCCCTTGCCGCAGACGTCGCAGTTGGCAGCCACGGGTCACTCCAAAGACTTCAGATGCACTTACGGTTGATCCCGGCAGGCCGGGATCAAGATTCTCGGACTCCAGGAGCCCGCGAGATCTGAGTGGCGTTGCCAGGGGGAAGGCCCGATCAGATCGGGCAACCGGAGCAGCATACAACGGCTGCACCCGTGGAACGAAACTACCACGGCAGCTCAGGGGTCCGGTCCCCTCCCTCTTCCGGTGAACACCGCCCCGGGGTCTACGCTGCGTGCCACGTCCAGCAGCTCAGGGAGGCGCGGTGGCGCAGGTGCCGCAGACATTCTTCGATGCTCTCGCGGTGCGCACCTGGTGCGGTCTCGCGCTCGAGACCCTGGGGCGGGCGCGTGAGGAGATCGACGCGATCAACGTCTATCCGGTCGCGGACGGCGACACCGGCACGAACCTGTATCTGACCGTGGAGTCGGCCGCCGCGGCCGTCGAGGCGGTCTTCACCGGGCACGCGGCGGCGTCCGGCCCGGACGGCCCGACGCTCGCCGACGCGACCCGGGCCATGGCGCACGGCGCCCTGATCGGTGCCCGCGGGAACTCCGGGACGATCCTCGCCCAGCTGCTGCGTGGCATGGCCCAGGTGCTGGCCGGCGACGGCGCCGCCCGAGCGGACGGGCAGGGCCTGCGGCTCGCCCTGCGGCACGCGGCCGACTCCGCCCGCCGGGCCGTGGCCCACCCCGTCGAGGGCACCGTCCTCACCGTCGCCTCGGCCGCCGCCGACGCCGCGGACAGCGCGGAGGGCGACTGCGGGGCGGTGGCCCGGGCGGCCTACGACGGTGCCCGGGCGGCCCTCGCCGCGACCCCGGCCCGGCTGCCCGTCCTGGAACGTGCCGGAGTGGTCGACGCCGGGGGGCGGGGCCTGGTGGCGGTGCTCGGGGCGCTGGTGGAGACGCTCACGGGGGAGAAGCCGGGAGCGCTCGCGTGCAGCGGCCCCTTCGAGGCTCCCCACGCGCGCGTGGACCCGGGAGCGGGCCCCGTGCCGGTCGACGGCGTCCGGGACGAGTGCGCCGACAGCGCCGCCGCACCGGGCCGGGAGGCACCGGCGTTCGAGGTGATCTACCTCCTGGAAGCCGAGGACCGGGACGTGGAGCGGCTGCGCGAGCGGCTCGACGCCCTCGGCGACTCCCTCGTCGTGGTCGGCGGCGACGGACTGTGGAACGTCCACGTCCATGTGGACGACGCGGGCGCCGCCGTCGAGGCCGGCATCGAGGCCGGGCGGCCCCACCGGATCCGCATCACGCACTTCGGCGCGGGCGACGTGCACACCACCGGCGCCGAGCGGCCGCCCCGGGAACGCGCCCAGCGGGCCGTCGTGGCCGTCGTGCCCGGCGAGGGCCTGGCCGGTCTGTACACCGAGGCCGGCGCGACGACCGTGCTCGCCCGCCCCGGGGAGCCGCCCGCGAGCGGCGAGCTCGTCCAGGCCGTACGGCGGGCCCACGCGCGCGAGGTCGTGCTGCTGCCGAACGACGCCGACCTGCGCCACACGGCGGCGGCGGCCGCCGAGCAGGTCCGCACGGAGGGCATCCGCGTGGCGCTGATCCCCACCCGGTCGGCGGTCCAGGGCATCGCGGCGCTGGCCGTGCACGAGCCGGACCGCCGCTTCGACGAGGACGTCGTCTCGATGACGTCGGCCGCCGGGGCCACCCGCTACGCCGAGGTGACCGTCGCCGAACGCCAGTCCTGGACGATGGCCGGCATCTGCCAGGCTGGCGATGTCCTGGGGCTCATCGACGGGGACGTGGCCGTGATCGGCGCGGACGTCGCCGAGACCGCCGAGACCGTCCTGGACCGGATGCTCTCGGCCGGGGGCGAGATGGTCACCCTGGTCCTCGGCGACGAGGCCCCCGACACCGTCGCCGAGCACCTGGAGGGCCGGGTCCGCGAGAGGTACCTCGCCGTCGACACCGTTCTGTACCGGGGCGGACGGCAGGGGGCGCTGCTCCTCATCGGCGTGGAGTAGGCCCGGCATCGGCGTACGGACCCGGGCCCGCACCTGGGGGCTGCCTGGGCGGCCCTTGCCCGACACGTACCTGATCGAGCCCTCTCAGTCCGGCCGCCGCGCCGGCGGACGGAGCAGCTCCTCCGCCTCCAGCCGCCGGGCCCGCACCACATCGTCCTCACCGGCGCCGTGCTCCTCGTAGGCGGCCAGCACCGCACGCGCGCGTGCCATCGCGTCGGCGGGGCGGCCCAGGTCCGCCTCGAGCCGGCCCGCCGCGAGTTCCGCTCCGGTGCGGCTGTGCAGGGCGTCGTCCCCGAGAGAGGCGAACACCTCGGCCGACCGCGCCACGTGAGCCAGAGCCTCCTCGAACACGGCCCGGGCCGCGGGGCCTTCGGCGTCCCCGGAGACGGAGCGGACCAGCAGATCGCCGAACTGCCCGTGGGTATGGCCCAGTTCGGCGACGAGCTGCTGCCGGGACTCCTCGTCGGACGCCGTGTCCCGGGCCGCCTCGCACTCCCGGGCCGCCTCCGCCATCAGGTTCCGTGCCGCTCCCGGCCCGTCCTCGGCGTGCAGCGCCAGCCAGGCACGGGCCCGCAGGGAGCGGACCAGGCCGGTCGTGTTGCCGAGGTCGCGCCACAGATCGCCCGCGCGCGCGTAGGCCCGGTCCGCCTCGGCGGGCAGCCCGGCCTGCCCGAGGGACTCCCCGGCCAGGTGGGCGAGGGTCGCGTGGTCGTGCTGCTCGGGCCAGCGGCGGGCGATCTCGGCGGCCTGCAGCCGCCGTTCGGCGGCCGCGCGGTGCTCGCCGAGCTCGCTCAGGCAGTCGCCGAGCCACCACTGCGTCTGCACGACCGCCCCGTCGCCGTGCGTCTGGGCGGTCAGATCGGGCAGCGCCGACTCCAGCACCTCCGCGGCCTCGGCCCACCGCCCCTGCCGCAGCAGAAACCCGCCGAGCTGCTGTCGCGCCCAGGCACCCAGCGTCGCCGACTCGCCCGCCTCGTCGGCCCAGTGCGCGGCCTCCAGGGCGTGCCGGGCGGCCTCGACGGCCTCGCCCCGGCCACCGACGACCTCGGCGAGCTGGAGGTGCAGCTGGGCCCGTCCGGGCGCCTCCAGCTCCGCTCCGCCGTGCTCCAGGGCCGCCCGCAGTGCCCGCTCCGTCTCCGCCGTGTCGCCGAGGTGGTGGGCCAGGGAGGCCAGCCGGGCCTCGTACTCCACCGCGAACCACGGCAGCCCCGCCTCGACGAACGCCGCCGCGCCCCGGGCGAACAGCTCCGCGGCCGTCTCCAGGTCCCCTGCGAGCCCCGCCAGCTCCCCGAGCATCGCGCGGGCCTCGGCGGCCCGCGCGGCCAGCCGTACGTCCTCCCCGGCCCGGCCGTCGACCAGCGCGAGGACCTCCCGGACGGCCGCCTCGGCCTCGGCTCGCACCGCGCTGTCGCCCTCGCCGCCGTGCGCCCGCCGCGTCAGGATCCGCGCCCGGCTCATCACGACGGCCGCGGTCTGCCGTATACCGGTGCCGTCGGCGGCGTACAGCGCGAGGACCTCGTCGTACGGACCCGTCACCGCCGCGACGGCGCCGTCCACATCGCCCGCGAGCGCGCGGACGTACGCTCCACGCGCGCGTGCCGCGAGGGCCTCGCCCGGGTCGCCCGCCTCCGTGTAGAGGCCGGCGGCCCGTTCGAAGAGGGCGATGCCCTCGGGGCCGAGGGACATCGCCTCGTGGTCGGCCATCTCCGCACGGTCGCGCGGATCCAGTTCGACGCCCTGAGCGGCCTCGGCGACCGCCGCCCACGCCTCCACGGCGCCCGGCCGCAGGGTGTCCGACAGCTGTCGTGCCCCGGCCAGGAGGGAGGGCAGATCCGGCTGCCGGGTGACGGGGGCCAAAGCCGTGGAGGGAGCGGGCAGGGGCGCCCGCCGCACCGACCGCACGCCCAGCGGCAGCCGTTCCACCAGCGGTCGCCGCGCCATACGCGCGCGTGCCCGTTCGCTCACGTGCGTGGTGCCGTTGCGCTCGTCGAAGCGCGCCGCCAGGGCGAGGGCCTCCCCGCGCGCGTGCGCGGCGAGTTCACGGGCGGTCCACTCCCGGCCGGCCGGGCCCGGCACCTGCCGCTCGCCCAGCCCGAGCCCGGTCAGGCGGTCCATGAGCAGGGCCACCACGCTCATGAAGTCCAGCTTGCCCCGCGGATGCCCGTCACCGGTGAAGTACGCCGGCCGCTCCGCGAGCAGTTCCAGGCCCCGCGCCTCGTTGCCGGTCAGCGCGCAGAACTCCACGTGCTCCGCGTACGCGCCGCGCATGCTCTCCATCGCCCGGACGAGCCGAAGGCCCCGCAGGTGGTGGGCGCGGGCCTCGTCCAGGCGGCCCAGCCGCAGCAGCGGCACCAGGGAGGACGCGAGGGCCGAGTGCGGCTCGTGGGCGCAGGCGTACTCGCCCTCCAGCACCGGCCGCCACAGCTGCAGGGCCTGAGCGTCCCGCCCCTGCTCCGCCTGCCACCAGCCCTGACCGTGCAGCTCGCAGGCGTGGCAGTCGGACATGCCGTCCCGGTCGGCGGCCAGCCACGCGGCGTACGCCCGCTCGGCCCGCGCCACGTCCCCGACATGCGCGGCCACACTGTGCTCGGCACTGCGCACCGCCCGCTCGGAGTGCCCGGCCAGCCGGTAGCGGTGCTCCATCTCGCCGAGCCACTTCTCGATCGACGCGAGCGGGATGTGCGGCTGGTCCAGCATGCCGGCCGAGACCCATTTGAAGACCCAGTGCAGCGAGTGGGTCTCGTGCGCGTCGAAGTCCTCGGGCCGTTCGTCCCACATGCGCAGCAGACGCGCGAAGGGGACGAACATCTTCCCCTTCTCGGAGCTGTAGTTGTAGACCTTCAGCTGATGGCCGAGGGCCTCGATCACGGCGAGCGGGTTGTTCAGCTTCTCGGCCGCCGTCAGCAGCTGCTCCGCGCGCGCGTTGCGGGCCGGCCCCTCCGGCCGCCCGGCGTTCTCCGCCATCGCCTCGCGCAGCGCGTCGAGGTCCAGGATCCCGCTCATGCCCGACCGTCCTCGCTGTGCGTGGCCCACTCCAGGAGGCCGATGAACGCGCGGTTGAGCAGCGCCGAGTCGGCCGGCCTCAGGGGCCGCTGCGCCATCAGCAGCGCCTGCCCGTACAGCGACTCCGTGGCGGTGCCGATCAGCTCCGGGTCGGGCAGCGCGGCTATCCGCCGCACGAGCGGGTTGAGATGGTTCAGCACCAGACGCGCGCGGGGGGCGCTGCCGCGCAGGGAGCCGAGGATGCCCGCCCACAGGTCGTCGGCCCGCGCCTCGGCGTCCGCCCTGGCCTGCTCGTGCCGGGCGTCCCGGTCGTCGAGGTGCAGCGCGGGCAGGGTCAGCGGGTGGAAGGCCCGCAGGACGACGTCGCAGCCGAGCGGGTCGAGCCGGGCCCGGGCCGCCGCCAGGAAGCCGGACAGGGCCAGTTCCTCGGCCGGGTCGACCGCGTCCAGATGCGCGGTCACCGTCTCCGCGTCCAGCTCGGCGACCACCGTGCCCGGCCGCACCGACGGCAGCGCCTGAATCAGCTCGCTGTCGTACGTGTAGCCGCCGTTGATCACGCCGATGCCCTGCGCGGACGCGATCGGCGCGACCTGCCGGTACTCCTCGACGGTCCGTGTGAAGTGCACCACCGCATGCCGCTGCGCGAACTCCTCCAGGGACAGCCGCCCGCCGGTCGTCTCGAACGGCAGCCACGGCAGCATCGTGCGCAGCATCTCCCGGTCGTGCCGGGCCAGCGACTTCACGCCCAGGTGGTGCACCGACAGGAACGCGGCCAGCCGCTCCGGGTCACCGGCCGCCAGCGCCGTCAGCCAGGAACGGATCCGCTCGCCCAGCGCCTCCCGCACACCGGCCAGCGTCTCGTCCTCGTACAGCGCCTCGCGCGACGCCGTGGGCCGCAGGCTGTCCGTGTCGAGCACGCAGCGCACGAAGAACGCCCAGTCGGGCAGCAGCTGTTCGGCCCGCTCGGTCAGCAGCATGCCCTTCAGATGCACGCGGTGACCCGCGCGCTGGGCCGGGTTCACCGCCGAGGGCAGCACGAAGGCCACCCCGCGGATGCCGGCCACCGGCACGGACAGGTCGATCGTGTCCAGCGGGGTGAAGCCGAACAGCTCGTGACAGTGCCGGGCGAGGGCGACGCGGCGGGCGGCCGGGCCCGGGTACGGGCGGTCCCACGGTGCCGGAAGGTCGGTGACCGCCTCGTCTCCGACCCGCACGTCGTACGGCAGCAGCGACCCGAAGTTCCGTGCCAGCGTCTCGACCCGTCCGGGCGCGAGCCACTCCGCGGCGCCCGCCCGGGCCACCAGATGCACGGTGGTGCCCGGTTCGGGCCGCTCGGCGTCCGGCAACGTCCGCACGGTGTACGAACCGTCCTCGGACGCCGTCCACTCGACCGGCGGCGCCCCGGGCGTACGGGCGCTGCGGCTGACGACCCGGATCCGCTCGGCGACGACGAAACAGGCCAGCAGCCCGATCCCGAACTGCCCGAGGAAGCCGGACCGGACCTCCTGAAGCCCCTCGGCGCGCTTCGAGCTGCGCCCGATGGTGGCCAGCAGGCTGTGCACGTCCGCCTCGGTGAGCCCCACGCCGGTGTCCTCGACACGCAGGGCACCGCCCTCCGCGTACAGCCGGACCCGGGCAGGGGCGCCGGGCTCGTCCGCGCGTCTGGCCGTGATGGCGTCCACGGCGTTCTGCAGCAGCTCGCGCAGATACACCTTCGGACTGGAGTAGAGGTGCTGGGAGAGCAGGTCCACCAGGCCACGCAGGTCGACCTGGAACGTATGAGGTGAAGGGGGCGGCGGGGAGGGCTGGGATGCCGGTGAGGTCTGGGAGTCCATCATCACGGCGCCGGTGGGGGACTCGCGACGGCGCGGGGTCGGGCGGTCCCGGTGAGGCGGTGACCGCGAAGAAGGGCCAAGAGCGCGTCATCCTAAGGCCCGAACCAGCCGCCTGACCAGGGGTTTCCGGGATCTTTACGGCGATCCGGCCGCGGCCTGGAAGCCATTGTCAGTGGCGTGGTGTGCAATGGATCTCGTGCCCGCACTGGAAGAACCCCTGCGCCAACCGCTGAAGTCGGTGCTCGGCCCCGCCACCGCGAAGGTGATGGCCGAGCACCTCGGCCTGCTCACCGTCGGCGACCTCCTCCACCACTACCCGCGCAGATACGAGGAGCGCGGCCAGCTCACCCACCTCGCCGACCTTCCGATGGACGAGCACGTCACGGTGGTCGCGCAGGTCGCCGACGCCCGCCTGCACACCTTCGCCTCCGCCAAGGCCCCGCGCGGCAAGGGCCAGCGCCTGGAGGTCACGATCACGGACGGCAGCGGCCGGCTCCAACTGGTCTTCTTCGGCGCCGGAGTCCACAAACCCCACAAGGAACTCCTGCCGGGCACCCGCGCGATGTTCGCGGGCAAGGTCTCCGTCTTCAACCGACGCCTCCAACTCGCCCATCCGGCCTACGAGTTGCTGCGCGGTGACCCGGAGGAGTCCGTCGAGACCTGGGCGGGTGCCCTGATCCCGATCTACCCCGCCACCGCCAAGCTGGAGTCCTGGAAGATCGGCAAGGCGATCCAGACGGTCCTGCCCACCGCCCAGGAGGCCGTCGACCCGCTCCCCGACACCCTGCGTCGGGGCCGCGGCCTGGTGCCCCTCCCCGAGGCCCTCCTCAAGATCCACCGCCCGCACACCAAGGCGGACATCGAGGACGCCCGCTCCCGCCTCAAGTGGGACGAGGCCTTCGTCCTCCAGGTCGCCCTGGCCCGCCGCCGTCACGCGGACGCCCAACTCCCCGCCGTCCCCCGCAAGCCCGCCCCCGACGGCCTCCTCACCGCCTTCGACGCCCGCCTTCCCTTCACCCTCACCGACGGCCAGCAGCGCGTCTCCCGGGAGATCTTCGACGACCTGGCCACCGACCACCCGATGCACCGGCTGCTGCAGGGGGAGGTCGGCTCGGGCAAGGCCCAGCCCCTCGACTCGCTGGTACTCACTCCCACGGGTTTCCGCCGCATGGGCGAGCTTCGGGTCGGGGACGAAGTGGTGGTGCCGGACGGGGAGATCGCGCTGATCGACGGCGTCTTCCCTCAGGGGGAACGCGACGTGTGGCGCATCGTTCTGTCCGACGGAAGTTCCGTCGAGTGCGATGACGAGCACCTTTGGATCGTCGGCACCAGGTGCGGACGGCATCGCAGTCAGGCACCCGAGGTCATGGCGACCCGGGAGATCCGTCTCGACACGTTCGAGGCCGACGGTTCATCGAAGTGGTACATCCCCGTGGCCAAGCCGGTCGACCTGGGTGGCGACGCGGGTCTGCCCCTCGACCCGTACCTGCTCGGTGTACTGCTCGGAGACGGTTCGTTCCGGCACAGTCTCCGGCTCTCCACCATCGACGCGGAGATCCATGACGCGGTGGCCGCCGCAGTAGCGCCTGCATGTCGGCTGGTACCGGTGAGGGGAGCCCGCTGCGACTACACGATTCAGCTCGTGGAGCGGGCCGGAGGCATGCGGAACCCCGTGATCCAGGCCCTGCGTGAAGTGGACCTGTGGGGAGTGACGTCCCACGGCAAGTTCGTCCCGGACGCTTTCAAGAACGCGTCGGTCAAGGACCGTCTCGCACTCTTGCAAGGGCTCATGGATACGGACGGCACCGTCGACGCCGACGGCATGAGCATCTCCCTGTGCTCCGCGTCACGCCGGCTCGCCGAGGACGTCGCCTGGCTCGTCCGTTCTCTCGGCGGCCGGGCACTGGTGCTCCCGAAGAAGCCCGCCTGCACCGTGTCGGTCGCCCTGCCTGACGAGTACGCCCCGTTCCGGCTTGCGCGCAAGGCCGGCCGCGTGCGTCCGAGGCCGCAGCACGACACGTTCCGGCGCGGCATCCGGGCGGTCGAGTACGTGGGGCGCAAGCCCGTCCAGTGCATCAGCGTCGCCCACCCCGGCCATGCCTACGTCACCGACAACTTCACCGTCACCCACAACACCATGGTCGCCCTGCGCGCCATGCTCGCCGTGGTCGACGCGGGCGGCCAGGCCGCCATGCTCGCGCCCACCGAAGTGCTCGCGCAGCAGCATCACCGGTCCATCGTCGAGATGATGGGCGAGCTGGCCGAGGGCGGCATGCTCGGCGGGTCCGAACAGGCCACCAAGGTGGTGCTGCTCACCGGTTCCATGGGGACGGCCGCCCGGCGGCACGCCCTGCTCGACCTCACCACCGGCGAGGCCGGCATCGTCATCGGCACGCACGCGCTGATCGAGGACAAGGTGCAGTTCCACGACCTGGGCCTGGTCGTGGTCGACGAACAGCACCGCTTCGGCGTCGAGCAGCGCGACGCCCTGCGCGGCAAGGGCAAACAGCCCCCGCACCTCCTGGTCATGACGGCCACGCCCATCCCGCGCACGGTCGCCATGACCGTCTTCGGCGACCTGGAGACCTCCGTCCTGGACCAGCTCCCGGCCGGCCGCTCGCCGATCGCCAGCCATGTCGTCCCGGCCGCCGACAAGCCCCACTTCCTGTCCCGCGCGTGGGAGCGGGTCCGCGAGGAGGTGGAGAACGGCCATCAGGCATACGTCGTCTGCCCCCGCATCGGCGACGACGAGGAGGACGACCCGAAGAAGGCCGGCCGGAAGAAGGCCGTAAAGCCCCCGGAGGACGCCGCGGAGAAGCGCCCGCCGCTCGCCGTCCTCGAAGTGGCCGACCAGCTGTCCAAGGGTCCCCTCCAGGGCCTCCGAGTGGAGGTCCTGCACGGCAGGATGCACCCCGACGACAAGGACGCCGTCATGCGCCGCTTCGCCGCCGGCGAGACCCACGTCCTGGTCGCCACGACGGTCATCGAGGTCGGCGTCAACGTCCCCAACGCCACCGTCATGGTGATCATGGACGCCGACCGCTTCGGCGTCTCCCAGCTCCACCAGCTGCGCGGCCGCGTGGGCCGTGGCTCGGCCCCCGGCCTGTGCCTCCTGGTCACCGAGATGCCCGAGGCGAGCCCGGCGCGCCAGCGCCTGGGTGCGGTCGCCGCCACCCTCGACGGCTTCGAACTGTCCCGCATCGACCTCGAACAACGCCGCGAGGGCGATGTCCTCGGCCAGGCCCAGTCGGGCGCCCGCACCTCCCTGAGGATGCTCGCGGTCATCGAGGACGAGGAGATCATCGCCGAGGCGAGGCGGGAGGCGACCGCGGTGGTGGCGGCCGACCCGGAGCTGACCGGCCTGCCCGGCCTGCGCACGGCTCTCGACGCCCTTCTGGACGAGGAGAGGGAGCAGTACCTGGACAAGGGCTGAGTACGGCCACCTCAGGGGCGCGGGCCCGTACTCCTCATGCGGCTACCGCCGCGCGGGCGCGACCAGCCACACTGAACCTAGATGCGACCCACGACCAAGGACCACAGATGACCCGCGTGATCGCCGGCCGGGCCGGCGGACGCCGCCTGGCCGTTCCGCCGGGGACAGGAACCCGCCCCACCTCCGACCGGGCCCGGGAGGGCCTCTTCTCCACCTGGCAGTCGCTCCTCGGCGGCCCTCTGGAAGGCGAACGCGTCCTCGACCTCTACGCGGGCTCGGGGGCCGTGGGCCTGGAGGCACTCTCCCGGGGGGCCGGCCACGCCCTCCTGGTGGAGGCCGATGCCAAAGCCGTCCGCACGGTCCGCGAGAACGTGCAGAGCCTCGGGCTCCCCGGCGCGGAGGTCAGATCAGGCAAAGCGGAACAGATCATCCGCACGCCACCCCCCGGTGACCCGTACGACCTCGTCTTCCTCGACCCGCCGTACGCCGTCGCGGACGACGATCTTCGGGAGATCCTCCTCACACTCCGCACGGAGGGCTGGCTCACCGAGGATGCCCTCGTCACCGTGGAGCGCAGCACCAGAGGCGGTGAATTCCGGTGGCCCGGGGGTTTCGAACCCCTCCGGGCCCGTCGCTACGGCGAGGGAACGTTTTGGTACGGTCGCGCCGCCTCTACGTGCGAAGACGCACGATGACCGGACCGGAGAGCGAGGGATCACAAGTGCGCCGCGCCGTCTGTCCCGGGTCGTTCGACCCGATCACCAACGGACACCTCGACATCATCTCCCGCGCCTCCAGGCTGTACGACGAGGTCTACGTCGCGGTGATGATCAACCAGGCCAAGAAGGGCCTGTTCGAGATCGATGAGCGGATCGACCTGATCCGCCGGGTCACCGCCGAGTACGGCAACGTCCGCGTGGAGGCCTTCCACGGCCTGCTCGTCGACTTCTGCAAGCAGCGCGAGATCCCCGCCATCGTCAAGGGCCTGCGCGCGGTCAGCGACTTCGACTACGAGCTGCAGATGGCCCAGATGAACAACGGCCTCTCGGGCGTGGAGACCCTCTTCATCCCCACCAACCCCACCTACAGCTTCCTGTCGTCCTCCCTGGTCAAGGAAGTCGCGACCTGGGGCGGTGACGTCTCCCACCTGGTCCCGGCGGAGGTCCTCCAGGAGCTCACCGAGCGCCTGAGGAAGGGCTGAGGGCGCCCCGGCCCTCCCGCGGGGTCCCGACTGCCCGTCACCCGGTGTCCCGAGGCGACCTCATGGCCGTACAGTCGTCCCGTCCGTCTCCAACGCATCTGTAGAGAGTGGCGAGCACACGGTGGACGTGCAGAAGAAGCTCGACGAGATCGTCTCCGCGGTCTCCGGCGCCCGGTCCATGCCCATGTCGGCCTCGTGCGTGGTCAACCGCGCCGACCTGCTCGCGATGCTGGAAGAGGTGCGCGCGGCCCTGCCCGACTCCCTCGCCCAGGCGCAGGAGCTGATCGGCGGCCGTGAGCAGATGGTCGAGCAGGCCCGCCAGGAGGCTCAGCGGATCATCGAGAGCGCGCACGCCGAGCGCGGCTCGCTGATCTCCGGCACCGAGATCGCCCGCCGCTCCCAGGCCGAGGCCGACCGGATCCTCGCCGAGGCCCGTCAGGAGGCCGAGGAGATCCGCGCCGAGGCCGACGAATACGTCGATTCCAAGCTCGCCAACTTCGAGGTCGTCCTCACCAAGACCCTGGGTTCCGTCGGCCGCGGCCGCGAGAAGCTCCTGGGCACCGGCCCCGGCACGGACGAGCAGGGCTACGAGGACGAGGACGCCCCCGAGCGCAGCCACGACCCGCAGACCCAGCGCCGCAGCGCCGACGAGTACGTCGACGTCAAGCTCGGCGCCTTCGAGGCGGTCCTCGCCAAGACCCTGGAGGCGGTCGGCCGCGGCCGGCAGAAGCTGCACGGCCGGATCGCCACCGACGACCTCGGCGCCCTCGCCCACGACGCGAGCACCATCCAGCACTCCAGCGACGCCGACTACCTCGCCGACCTGGCCGCCCTCGCGGAAAAGCCCTTGGCCGAGCGGCCCGGGCCGCAGGAGGAGTACGCGCAGCCGCAGCCGGCGTACGCCCCCGCCCAGCAGCAGCCCGACCCGTACGCGGGGTACCCGCAGCAGGCCTACGCCGCCCAGCAGGACCAGTACGGCTATCCGCAGGCCGACCCCTACGCCTACCAGGGCTACGACCCCCAGCAGGCCGCCTATGACCCGCACCAGTCCCAGCAGCAGGCGCAGCAGGCCCAGCAGGGGTACGCCCTCGACGAGACCAGTCTCTTCGACACCGGCATGATCAGCGCCGAGCAGCTGCGCGCCTACGAGCAGGGCCGCGGCCAGGGCTGAGCACCGGATTGGGACGACAGCGAAAGGTCCAGTATCCTGGCTCTTCGGTCGCGCGTACGTCCGCGATCAACGCTGCCCGGGACACCGCAGGGCGGCGGCTCCCCGAGTGACAGATCGAAAGCAGGAATGGCTCTGAACGCCCGCCTCGACCACCGCAACCCCCTCGTGTTCGACACGCACGAGCTGGGCCGGCGGCCTGGTGCGCTCCAGCGCCTGACCCGCACGGTCGACGCTCCCAGGGACCTCGGTCTCAAGGGAGTCATCGGAGTGCCGGAAGGCGCCCCGGTGGAGCTCGAACTCCGCCTGGAGTCGGTCATGGAAGGGGTGCTCGTCACAGGCACCGCCCGTGCCGCGGCCGAAGGGGAGTGCGTAAGGTGTCTGGAGCCGCTCGAGCAGGAGCTCGAAGCGGAGTTCCAGGAGATGTTCTCGTACCCTGACGCCGACGACCGGGGCCGCGTGATCGCGGAACCGGGCGACGACGCCGAGGATGACGAGGACAGGCTCTTCCTCGAGGACGGCTTGTTCGACCTCGAGCCCGTGCTGCGTGACGCGGTGGTGCTCTCACTGCCGATGCAGCCGGTGTGCCAGGAAGACTGCCCGGGTCTGTGCGCCGAATGCGGCGCGCGGCTGGCGGACGACCCGGACCACCACCACGACGCCGTCGACATCCGTTGGGCGGCATTGCAGGGACTCGCCGGCACCATGAAGGACGGCGAGAAGGACGAGATGAGCGGCGCCGAAGCGGGCGTCGACGAGAAGCAGGAGAAGTAGCCGTGGCTGTTCCGAAGCGGAAGATGTCGCGCAGCAACACGCGCCACCGCCGGTCGCAGTGGAAGGCTGCGGTCCCCACCCTGGTTGCGTGCGAGCGCTGCCACGAGCCCAAGCTGCAGCACATCGCGTGCCCGTCGTGCGGCACCTACAACAAGCGCCAGGTCCTCGAGGTCTGAGCGGCTGGTGAGAGGCACTGTGTCCACGCCTAAGAACAAGTCTTCCCGTGTGAGCGGGAGTGCTCCGGCGGACAACAACCAGGCCTCGTCCCACACGCTTCTGGAAGGGCGGCTCGGCTACAAGCTCGAGTCCGCCCTTCTGGTGCGCGCACTGACCCACCGGTCGTACGCATACGAGAACGGCGGTCTGCCGACCAACGAGCGCCTGGAGTTCCTCGGGGACTCCGTCCTCGGCCTCGTGGTCACGGACACGCTGTACCGCACCCACCCCGACCTGCCGGAAGGCCAACTGGCCAAACTGCGGGCCGCGGTGGTCAACTCGCGTGCACTCGCCGAAGTGGGCCGCGGGCTCGACCTGGGCTCCTTCATCCGGCTCGGCCGGGGTGAAGAGGGCACGGGCGGCCGGGACAAGGCGTCCATCCTCGCCGACACCCTCGAAGCGGTGATCGGCGCGGTCTACCTCGACCAGGGCCTGGACTCGGCGGCGGAGCTCGTGCACCGCCTGTTCGACCCCCTGATCGAGAAGTCCTCGAACCTCGGAGCCGGCCTGGACTGGAAGACCAGTCTCCAGGAGCTCACCGCGACCGAGGGGCTCGGTGTTCCCGAGTACCTGGTCACGGAGACCGGCCCCGATCACGAGAAGACCTTCACTGCTGCCGCCCGCGTCGGAGGCGTCTCGTACGGCACCGGCACCGGCCGCAGCAAGAAGGAGGCGGAGCAGCAGGCCGCCGAGTCCGCATGGCGGTCCATCCGGGCCGCGGCGGACGAGCGCGCCAAGGCGGCGAAGGCCGCGCAGGCGACGCAGACGGCAGCCGCTCAGGCCGCCCACGAAGCCGTCGACGCCGCCGTCGACGGCTGACCGCCGCCGCCCTGCACCGGGCGGTATGAGTACAGCGCACCCGAGCGCCCGCCCCTGCCCGGGGCGGGCGCTCGCGTCATCCACAGGCTTGTGACGGGGGACCCCCATGCCCGAGTTGCCCGAGGTCGAGGTCGTACGGCGCGGTCTCGAGCGGTGGGTCGCCCACCGGACCGTCGCCGAGGCCGAGGTGCTGCACCCGCGTGCGGTGCGCCGCCACCTCGCGGGCGCCGACGACTTCGCGCACCGTCTGAAGGGCCACCGCGTCGGCGTCCCCAGCCGTCGCGGCAAGTACCTGTGGCTACCCCTGGAGGACACGGACCAGTCGGTCCTCGCCCACCTCGGCATGAGCGGCCAGCTCCTGGTCCAGCCGCACACGGCCCCGGACGAGAAGCACCTGCGCATCCGGGTCCGATTCACCGACGCGCTGGACACCGAACTCCGCTTCGTCGACCAGCGGACCTTCGGCGGTCTGTCGCTGCACGAGAACTCCCCCGAGGGCCTGCCCGACGTCATCGCGCACATCGCCCGCGACCCGCTCGACGAGCTCTTCGACGACGAGGCCTTCCACCAGGCGCTGCGCCGCAAGCGGTCCACGATCAAGCGCGCCCTGCTCGACCAGTCGCTGATCAGCGGCGTCGGCAACATCTACGCGGACGAGGCGCTGTGGCGCGCCCGCATCCACTACGAGCGCCCGACCGCGACCTTCACCCGCCCGCGCACCCTGCTTCTCCTGGGTCATGTGCGAGACGTGATGAACGCCGCCCTCGCGGTGGGTGGCACCAGCTTCGACAGCCTGTACGTCAACGTCAACGGCGAGTCCGGCTACTTCGACCGGTCGCTCGACGCGTACGGCCGTGAGGGTCTGCCCTGCCGGCGCTGCGGCACGCCCATGCGGCGGCGGCCCTGGATGAACCGGTCGAGCTACTTCTGCCCGAAATGCCAGCGGCCGCCGCGGATCACTTCCTAGCGGAGTCGTACCGCTCGCGCGCGGCCAGGACATCGTCCATGTTGCCCTCCACGAAGTGGATGAGGGCGAGCAGGCGTTCGGCCACGGCGCGCCCCAGCGGTGTCAGTTCGTAGTCCACACGGGGTGGGTTGGTGGGCTGGGCCTCGCGGTGGACCAGGCCGTCGCGCTCCAGGGCGTGCAGGGTCTGGGACAGCATCTTCTCGCTCACCCCGTCGACGCGGCGGCGCAGCTCGTTGAAGCGCAGCGAGCCCTCGTACAGGGCGCCGAGCGTGAGGCCGCCCCAGCGGCCCGTGATGTGCTCCAGCGTGCCGCGCGACGGACAGGCCTTGGCGAACACGTTGTACGGGAGGTCGTCCAGCCCCTCGGTGAGCTCCTGGGTGGTGGTCATATGCCCAGCCTACGTCAGCACAGCGCTAACCAGAAGGTTGCACTAACCAAAAGTTAGTGCTTTCCTTTGTTCATCGTCAGCGACCTGCCTACTCCAGGAGTACTCACGTGACCACCCCTGTTGTCTCCCTCGCCTACCACTCCGGCTACGGCCATACCGCCGTGATCGCCGAGGCCGTCCGTGCCGGTGCCGTCGAGGCCGGTGCCGAGGTCCATCTGATCAAGGTCGACGAGATCACCGAGGAGCAGTGGGCGATCCTCGACCGCTCGGACGCCATCGTGTTCGGATCGCCGACCTACATGGGCACCGCGTCCGGCGCCTTCCACGCCTTCGCGGAGGCCACCTCCAAGCGCTGGGCCACCCAGGCCTGGAAGGACAAGCTGGCCGCGGGCTTCACCAACTCCGCGTCCAAGAGCGGCGACAAGCTGCACACCCTGCAGTACTTCCAGATCCTCGCCGCGCAGCTCGGCATGCACTGGGTCAGCCTCGGTCTGCTCCCGGGCTGGAACAGCAGCACCGGCTCCGAGCACGACCTGAACCGTCTCGGCGTCTTCCTGGGCGCGGCCGCTCAGACCAACGCCGACGAGGGCCCGGACGCCGTCCACAAGGCCGACATCGCCACCGCCGAGCATCTGGGCCGCCGCGTGACGGAGACGGCCAGGGTGTTCCTCAAGGGCCTGGCCGCCGCCTGAGCACGGCCGAGAAGCCTAGTAGCCGAAGTTCTGGGTCCACCAGGGGCCGCCCGAGCCGAGCTCGACACCGACGCCCAGCGTCTTGAAGTCGCAGTTCAGTATGTTCGCGCGGTGGCCGGGGCTGTTCATCCAGGCGTCCATCACGGCCGCGGCGTCGGCCTGGCCGCGGGCGATGTTCTCACCGCCCAGGTTGGATATCCCGGCCTTCTCGGCCCGGTTCCAGGGCGTGCGCCCGTCCGGGTCGGTGTGGTCGAAGAAGCCCCGCGCGGCCATGTCCTCGCTGTAGCTCTGGGCCAGGCCGGTCAGGGCGCTGTTGGCGGCGACCGGGCTGCAGCCCACCTTGGCCCGCTCCTCGTTCACGAGGCTGAGGACCTGGGCCGCGGCGGCGGACTCTCCGGACAGGGCGGCGGAAGCGCTGGGCTTCCTCGGTGCCTTCGTGGCCGTGCGCGAGGGCGTGTCGTCCGGCGTCTGGCTCGGGGTGGCCGCCGGCTTCTTCTTCTCCGGAGTCTTCTCCGGCGTCTTCTCCGGCTTCTCCGGCGTCTTCGTCGGCGCTGCCGACGACTTCGAGGCGGACGGCGACGGCGAGCCGGCACGCTCGGCGTTCCGGCTGGGGGACGCCTCGTCGCGGCTTTCGGCGCTGCCGGAGGTGCCGCCCTGCTCGATTGGGGTGTTGGTCGGGGTGTCCCCTGCCTGCACCTTGTCGGCCCCGCCGTTGCCGCCGAGCTGGTAGTTCTCGAGACCGGGTACGGCGCCCGTGGCGACCGCGACCGTACCGAGGGCGACGGCGGCGGAGACACCGAGCAGTCCGGTGCGCATGGGCCGGGCGGTCTTCTTGCGGCGGCGGTGCGAACCCGCGCGCCGGGCGCCGCCGTCGGGCGTGAAGCCCTCGCTCGCGAAGACGGCCGTGTCTCCGTAGCGGTCACCCGCGGCGGCAGCCTCCGCCCCGAACAGGTAGGCCTCGCTCTTCGCGTGGGCGTACGCCTCCGGGTTCAGATAGGGAGCGATGCCCATCGTCGGGGCGTCGTCCGCGCCGGAGTACAGCGGATCGTGGCCCTCCGCGAAGCCGTCGGCGTGGGTGGTTCCCGTGGCGCGGCCCGTGGCGGCGCGGCCGGCGTCGGAGCGTCGGTGGCGTCCCATGTCCTGGCCTTCCTCGTCCTGGCGGTCGACTCGTCCTCGAGATCAACACCAAACTCACTCGATTGTGTGAGTTTCATATGAGATTCGTTGAGGGGGGACGGTACCGCATGACGCAAGGGGACGAAGTGCCCGGAGGGAGAATGGGCGGTTAGGTTGCAGTCATGAGCGAGGATGTGCGATTGGTCGCCTGGGTGCGCGGACGCGTCCAAGGTGTGGGTTTCCGCTGGTTCACGCGGGCCAAGGCATTGGAGATCGGCGGCCTGAGTGGTTTTGCTCTCAATTTGGGCGACGGGCGGGTCCAGGTGGTCGCCGAGGGTGGGCGCCAGGGCTGTGAAGGCCTGCTGGAGTGGCTCCGGAGTGACGACACGCCCGGCCGCGTGGACGGCGTCACCGAGATCTGGGACACACCTCGCGGCGGTTATGACGGCTTCGCCATCCGGTGATCACCCGCGCCGGGCGGTTGCCGAGGCCGCCCGCTAACGGCTCGCGGACGACCGCCCCGAACGAAAACTCCCTGGTGATTGCCAGAACCGCTTGCCTTGGCCCGCTCCACACGCAAGGATGATCGCCACGCCCCGAGGGCCCCGCAGAAGCCGCAGTACGGCCGTTCCAGGCCGTCCGTGCCCGGGTCGCCCCCAATACGGGGCGTGATCGTGTTGACCGTCAAACTTTTTGGTGAGACGCTGAAAGCCCCGCGCACCTTAGCTGTTTGGCATGGCTGAACGGCAGTACAACTCCAGGCCCTGCCAAAACCGCGGGTGCGAATCCCTCACGACCCACACCGCAGCGGTCGGTCACGCATTGTGGAGGACCATCCATCATGGCAAAGGCGCTTCTCGGTTACGTCGGCGGCTCCGACCCGCGACTCCTCGCCGAGATGCGACGGCTCCAGCAGCGCGTCCAGGACCTGGAATCCGAGCTCGGACGAATCCAGGCCGAGAACGAAGCGCTGACGGCTGCCGCTTCTCACGACAGGATCCTGGAGAGCGTTGACGCACACCAGGCGGAGCCTGCGCTCACCTGATCACTGCATCGCTCCACAACAGCACAGCAGTGGTTGGGCCGCCCGTCACAACCACCTAGTTGTCAGAAGTGCAAGGGACGCCCTGTCGGCGTCCCTTCTTTCTTGCCCCCGCATCCTTCACCGTCTTTAACGTCTGATGTGCCCTGCGTGTTCAGCGGCGAAACCGCGGGTTCATGGAGTGAGACCGACCCGGGCGGTAGAGTCCGGCGGCGTGCACCTCAAGGCCCTGACCCTCCGCGGGTTCAAGTCGTTCGCCTCTGCGACCACCCTCCGGTTCGAGCCGGGGATCACGTGCGTCGTCGGACCGAACGGCTCGGGCAAGTCCAACGTCGTCGACGCGCTCAGCTGGGTCATGGGCGAGCAGGGCGCCAAGTCGCTGCGCGGCGGCAAGATGGAGGACGTCATCTTCGCCGGCACCACCGGCCGCCCCCCGCTGGGCCGTGCCGAGGTGTCCTTGACCATCGACAACTCCGACGGGGCCCTGCCCATCGAGTACGCCGAGGTCACCATCACGCGGATCATGTTCCGCAACGGCGGCAGCGAATACCAGATCAACGGCGACACCTGCCGTCTGCTCGACATCCAGGAACTCCTCTCCGACTCCGGCATCGGCCGCGAGATGCACGTGATCGTCGGGCAGGGCCAGCTCGACTCCGTGCTGCACGCCGACCCCATGGGCCGCCGCGCCTTCATCGAGGAGGCCGCCGGCGTCCTCAAGCACCGCAAGCGCAAGGAGAAGGCGCTGCGCAAACTGGACGCGATGCAGGCCAACCTCGCCCGCGTGCAGGACCTCACCGACGAACTCCGACGCCAGCTCAAGCCGCTCGGCCGCCAGGCCGCCGTCGCCCGCAGGGCCGCCGTCATCCAGGCCGACCTGCGCGACGCCCGCCTGCGCCTCCTCGCCGACGACCTCGTACGGCTCCGGGAAGCCCTCGACGCCGAGGTCGCCGACGAGGCCGCGCTGAAGGAGCGCAAGGAGTCCGCGGAGCAGGAGCTGCGCAAGGCGCTCCGGCGCGAGGCCCTCCTGGAGGACGAGGTCCGGCAGCTCACGCCGCGTCTCCAGCGGGCCCAGCAGACCTGGTACGAGCTCTCCCAGCTCGCCGAGCGGGTGCGCGGCACGATCTCGCTGGCCGACGCCCGGGTGAAGAGCGCCACCTCCGCGCCCCCCGAGGAGCGGCGCGGACGCGACCCCGAGGACATGGAGCGTGAGGCCGCCCGCATCCGTGAGCAGGAGGCCGAGCTGGAAGCGGCCCTGGAGGCGGCCGAACGCGCCTTGGAGGACACGGTCGCCCACCGCGCCGAGCTGGAACGCGCGCTCACCCAGGAGGAACGGCGTCTGAAGGACGCCGCCCGCGCCATCGCCGACCGGCGTGAGGGCCTGGCCCGGCTCGGCGGCCAGGTCAACGCCGCCCGCTCGCGCGCGGCCTCCGCCCAGGCCGAGATCGAACGCCTGGCCGCCGCGCGCGACGAGGCGCAGGAACGTGCCGTCGCCGCCCAGGAGGAGTACGAGGCGCTCAAGGCCGAGGTCGACGGCCTCGACGCCGGCGACGCGGAGCTCTCCGAGCTGCACGAGGCGGCGAAGCAGCGGCTGGCCGAGGCCGAGGCCGCCCTCACGGCAGCGCGCGAGGACGCCACGGCGGCGGAACGCAAGCGGGCCGCCACCCAGGCCCGTCACGAAACCCTGGCACTCGGTCTGCGCCGCAAGGACGGCACCGGGATACTGCTCGCGGCGAAGGACCGCCTCTCCGGCCTGCTCGGCCCGGCGGCGGAACTCCTCACGGTGACCCCGGGGCACGAGGTCGCCCTGGCCGCGGCGTTCGGGGCGGCGGCGGACGCCATCGCGGTGACGAGCCCGGCATCGGCCGCGGACGCGATCAGACTCCTGCGCAAACAGGACGGAGGCCGGGCGACACTGCTCCTGGCGGGAGACACTCACCCCGCAGGCGCGGCGGGCCCCGACGGGCCCGCGGACGCCGGTCACACCTTCGCCGCGGACCTGGTCCGCGGCCCTTGTGACCTCATGCCGGCCGTCCGCCGCCTCCTTCGCGGCATCGTCGTCGTCAGCACCCTCGAAGACGCCGAAGACCTCGTCTACGCCCACCCCGGCCTCACCGCCGTCACCGCCGAGGGCGACCTCCTGGGCGCGCATTTCGCCCACGGCGGCTCCGCCGGCGCCCCGAGCCTCCTGGAGGTCCAGGCCTCCGTCGACGAGGCCGCCGCCGAGCTCGAAGAGCTGGCGGTCCGCTGCGAGGAGCTCACCGAGGCCCAGCACACGGCCGTCGAACGCCGCACGGAGTGTGCCGCGCGGGTCGAGGAACTGGGGGAGCGGCGCCGGGCCGCCGACCGGGAGAAGTCGTCCGTCGCCCAGCAGCTCGGCCGCCTCGCCGGACAGGCCCGCGGGGCGGCGGGAGAGGCCGAGCGGTCCGCCGCCGCCGCGGCCCGGGCGCAGGAGGCCCTCGACAAGGCGCTCCAGGAGGTCGAGGAACTCGCCGAGCGGCTCGCCGTCGCCGAGGAGATGCCGATCGAGGAGGAGCCCGACACCTCCGCACGGGACCGGCTCGCGGCCGACGGTGCCAACGCCCGCCAGACCGAGATGGAGGCACGCCTCCAGGTCCGTACGCACGAGGAACGGGTCAAGGGCCTGGCGGGCCGGGCCGACTCCCTGGACCGGGCAGCCCGCGCGGAGCGCGAGGCACGCGCGCGTGCCGAGCAGCGGCGGGCCCGGCTGCGGCACGAGGCGGCCGTCGCCGAAGCCGTCGGCTCGGGCGCCCGGCAACTGCTCGCGCACGTCGAGGTCTCCCTCGCCCGGGCCGACGAGGAGCGCACCGCCGCCGAGGCCGCCAAGGCCCGCCGGGAGCAGGAGCTCGTCCGTGCCCGCACCGAGGGACGCGACCTCAAGGCCGAGCTCGACAAGTTGACGGATTCGGTCCATCGCGGCGAGGTACTCGGCGCCGAGAAGCGGCTGCGCATCGAGCAGCTGGAGACCAAGGCGCTGGAGGAGCTGGGTGTCGAACCGGCCGGACTGGTGGCGGAGTACGGGCCGCGCCAGCTCGTGCCGCCCTCGCCCCCCGCCGAGGGCGAGGAGCTGCCGGAGGACCCGGAGCACCCGCGCAACCGGCCCCGGCCGTATCTCCGGGCCGAGCAGGAGAAGCGTCTCAAGGCCGCCGAGCGTGCCTACCAGCAGCTCGGCAAGGTGAATCCGCTCGCCTTGGAGGAGTTCGCGGCGCTGGAGGAACGCCACCAGTTCCTCAGCGAGCAGCTCGAGGACCTGAAGAAGACGCGAGCGGACCTCCTGCAGGTGGTGAGGGAGGTCGACGAGCGCGTCGAGCAGGTCTTCACCGAGGCCTACCGCGACACGGCCCGGGAGTTCGAGGGCGTCTTCAGCCGGCTGTTCCCCGGTGGTGAGGGGCGGTTGGTGCTGACCGACCCCGACAACATGCTCACCACGGGCGTGGATGTCGAGGCGCGGCCGCCGGGCAAGAAGGTCAAGCGGCTGTCACTGCTCTCGGGCGGGGAGCGGTCGCTGACGGCGGTGGCGATGCTCGTGTCGATCTTCAAGGCGCGGCCCAGCCCGTTCTACGTCATGGACGAGGTCGAGGCCGCCCTCGACGACACCAACCTCCAGCGGCTCATCCGGATCATGCAGGAGCTCCAGGAAGCCTCCCAGCTGATCGTGATCACTCACCAGAAGCGCACGATGGAGGTCGCCGACGCGCTCTACGGCGTCTCCATGCAGGGCGACGGTGTGTCGAAGGTCATCAGCCAACGCCTTCGCTAGATGCATGGGCGGTACACCGGCCCCACCTGCGACTCCTCGGTGACTTCATTTCTTGAACACATAGCTGACACACTCCTGCATCGGATTCCCTGCAGTCGACTATTGACTTCGAAACTTGAAGACATAGTCTCGGCAACGTTCCTTTTACCTTCAGGTACCTTCAGGTGGCACCTCGAAGGGCTGATCCCCTCCGGCAGCGTTGCCGGTGGCCCGAGGAGTACACGTGACCAGCACAGCGCAGGCACCCAAGTCAGGAGCCAGGACGGCTCACCCCGATCATCTCGGGCACGTCATCTTCATCGCCGCGGCTGCCGCCATGGGCGGTTTCCTCTTCGGCTACGACAGCTCCGTGATCAACGGCGCCGTCGAGGCCATCCGCGGCCGCTACGACGTCGGCTCCGCAGCCCTGGCCCAGGTCATCGCCATCGCCCTCATCGGCTGCGCCGTCGGCGCCGCCACCGCCGGCCGCATAGCCGACCGCATCGGCCGTATCCGGTGCATGCAGATCGCCGCGGTTCTCTTCACGATCAGCGCCATCGGCTCCGCGCTGCCCTTCGCGCTGTGGGACCTCGCCTTCTGGCGCGTCGTGGGCGGCTTCGCCATCGGCATGGCCTCCGTGATCGGCCCGGCCTACATCGCCGAGGTCGCCCCGCCCGCCTACCGCGGCCGGCTCGGCTCCTTCCAGCAGGCCGCGATCGTCATCGGCATCGCCGTCTCGCAGCTGGTCAACTGGGGTCTGCTGAACGCCGCCGACGGTGACCAGCGCGGCAAGCTGATGGGCCTGGAGGCCTGGCAGGTCATGCTCGGCGTCATGGTCGTCCCGGCCGTCCTCTACGGACTGCTCTCCTTCGCCATCCCCGAGTCCCCGCGCTTCCTGATCTCCGTCGGCAAGTACGAGCGCGCCCGGGAGATCCTCACCGAGGTCGAGGGCAAGGACGTGGACCTCGACGCCCGTGTCGCCGAGATCGAGGGCGCCATGAAGAGCGAGCACAAGTCGAGCTTCAAGGACCTGCTCGGCGGCAGCTTCTTCTTCAAGCCGATCGTCTGGATCGGCATCGGCCTGTCGGTCTTCCAGCAGTTCGTCGGCATCAACGTCGCGTTCTACTACTCCTCGACGCTGTGGCAGTCGGTCGGGGTCGACCCGACGGACTCGTTCTTCTACTCCTTCACCACGTCGATCATCAACATCCTCGGCACCGTCATCGCGATGATCTTCGTCGACCGCATCGGACGCAGGCCCCTCGCGATCATCGGATCGGTCGGCATGGTCGTCGGCCTCGCCCTGGAGGCCTGGGCGTTCTCGTACCACCTCGTCGACGGCAAGCTGCCGGCCGCGCAGGGCTGGATCGCCCTGATCGCCGCGCACATCTTCGTCCTCTTCTTCGCCCTGTCCTGGGGCGTGGTCGTCTGGGTCATGCTCGGCGAGATGTTCCCGAACCGGATCCGTGCCGCCGCGCTGGGTGTGGCCGCCGCCGCGCAGTGGATCGCCAACTGGGCCATCACCGCGAGCTTCCCGTCGCTGGCCGACTGGAACCTCTCCGTGACCTACGTGATCTACACCGCCTTCGCCGCGCTGTCGATCCCGTTCGTCCTGAAGTTCGTGAAGGAGACCAAGGGCAAGGCCCTGGAGGAGATGGGCTGACCCGTTCCCCCGACTCGGGGAGAAGGGCCAAAGTCCCCGCTGCCCCTCTCCCCGTGACCCGCCACCGCCCCGGCTCGGCCACTGCCCGCGCCGGGGCGGTGGTCCGTCGCGTCACCAGACGAGGACACCGCCCCCGATCACCCGGGCGCGCAGGGGGCCACCTCCGGGTTCCGGGCGACGCACCAGCCCTTCCCGGTGCTCGGCGAACCCCCGCGGGCGTCCTGTACTCGCGACGACGGCATCGAGGCGATCGCGCAGCGGCGCCGGCCTCGCGCAGGAACTCCGCCACGTCCCGACCTCCAGGTCGTAGTCGACCGCCACCGGCAAGAACCGGGCCACCCAGCGCGCACCGGCGGTGCCAGGACTCGAACCCGGCCGAGTCGTCGCGCCCCTCGGGGGCGTCGAGTATCCGCCGTTGTCCGTCCGGCTCGCGCAGGAACACGTCGGCCGAGAGACACATGGCGTCAGCGGATCACCGAGGGCGCCCCGGCCGGCCACCGGACATCCGTGAGCGTTCAGCTCCCCAGCCGCGGCAGCACCTGCTCGCAGAAGAGCCGCAGACTGCGCCACCCCTCCTCCACCGGCATCCCGCCCGCCAGCGGATGCAGGACATAGGAGTCCAGTCCCAGCGCCACGCACGCGTCCGGGGTGAGGATCCGGTAGACGCCCTCCGCGCGCAGGTCCTCCACGGTCGTGGCGGCCGACTTCACGGCGGAGCGCACCGCGCCCGACTGCCAGGAGGCGTACGTCCGCGCCTCGTGCAGGAAATGCCGGCCGTACCGCGCCCAGGCCCGGTCCGGGTCCTCGGCCACGTGCAGCAGCGCTGTCTCGGCGGCGGGCATCATGACCCAGCCCTCGGTGCCGTACTCGACGAGCAGCTCCTTGTAGTACGCCGCCAGCTCCGGCAGATGCGCGCTCGGGAAGAAGGGCAGACCGAGCCGGGCGGCCCGGCGCGCGGCGGCCCTGGAGGAGCCGCCGACCAGGAGCGGCGGGTGCGGTGCGGTGAAAGGGCGCGGGGTGATGCGCACCGTGCGGCCCCGGTAGGAGAAGGGTTCGCCGGTCCACGCCTTCAGCAGGGTCTCCAGCAACTCGTCCTGGAGTGCGCCGCGCCGGGCGAAGTCCACGCCGAACAGGTCGTACTCCTGCGGCCGGTACCCGATGCCGGCGACCGTCACCAGCCGGCCGCTGCTCAGCAGGTCCAGCACGGCCATCTCCTCGGCCAGCCGCAGCGGGTCGTGTAGCGGGCCGATGATCGCCGAGACGGTGACCGCGACGCGCCGGGTGGCGCCGAAGACCGCCCCCGCGAAGGCGAACGGCGACGGCAGCCAGTTGTTGTCCGCCCCGTGGTGCTCCTCCGTCTGCACCGTCGTGACGCCCCGGTCGTCGGCGTACGCGGCCATCTCCAGGGCCGCCCGGTACCTGGCGCCGAGCTCGGCGGGGCCGGCCCCGGGAGCGACGAGGTTGAAGCGTGCGACCGTGACGGGCATGGGGCGTCTCCCTCCGCCGGGCGGGTGTCCGGGGGACGCTAGCTGACGATGTGTCAGATATCCAGGGGTGTGGAGATCCGGCGGCCCGCGGCGTTCCGGGGCGGTGCGAGCAGGGTGCCCCGGGGCCCCATGGCTGATACTGGACGCGTTATGGACATCGTCATCCTTGCTGTAGTCATCGCCGTGGTCGTGATCGGCGCGCTCGGCGGGCTCATCGTCGGCAGCCGGCGCAAGAAGCAGCTGCCCCCGCCCCCGCCCGCCGCGCCCGACATCACCGCCCCACCGGCCGAGCCGCACGTCGGCGACGAGGCCGAGACGCCGCGGGAGGAACCGCGGCGCACGATAGAGGAGGTGGATCTCCCGGACGGCTCGGCCCCGGTCGTAGTCGAGGAGCCGCCCGCCGAAGCTCCCGCGATCGAGATTCCGGAACCCACCGCCGGCCGCCTGGTCCGGCTGCGGACCCGGCTCTCCCGCTCGCAGAACGCCCTCGGCAAGGGACTGCTCACCCTGCTGTCGCGCGAGCACCTCGACGAGGACACCTGGGAGGAGATCGAGGACACGCTGCTCACCGCCGACGTCGGCGTGCAGCCCACCCAGGAGCTGGTCGAGCGGCTGCGCGAGCGCGTGAAGGTGCTCGGCACCCGCACCACCGAGGAACTGCGCACCCTGCTCCGCGAGGAGCTGATCACGCTGGTCGGCCGCGACATGGACCGCGCGGTCAAGACCGAGCCGGAGGACCGCAAGCCGGGCATCGTCATGGTCGTCGGCGTCAACGGCACCGGCAAGACCACCACCACCGGCAAGCTCGCCCGTGTCCTGGTGGCCGACGGTCAGAGCGTCGTCCTCGGCGCCGCCGACACCTTCCGGGCCGCCGCGGCCGATCAGCTGCAGACCTGGGGCGAGCGCGTCGGCGCCCACACCGTGCGCGGACCCGAGGGCGGCGACCCGGCCTCCGTGGCGTTCGACGCGGTCAAGGAGGGCAAGGAGATGGGCGCGAACGTCGTGCTCATCGACACCGCCGGCCGTCTGCACACCAAGACCGGCCTCATGGACGAGCTCGGCAAGGTCAAGCGGGTCGTGGAGAAGCAGGCCCCGGTCGACGAGGTGCTGCTCGTCCTGGACGCCACCACCGGCCAGAACGGCCTGGTCCAGGCGCGGGTCTTCTCCGAGGTCGTCAACATCACCGGCATCGTGCTCACCAAGCTCGACGGCACGGCCAAGGGCGGCATCGTGGTCGCGGTCCAGCGCGAGCTGGGCGTCCCGGTCAAGCTCATCGGGCTCGGCGAGGGCGCGGACGACCTGGCGCCGTTCGAGCCGGAGGCCTTCGTCGACGCCCTTATCGGGGAGTGAGCTCCCCTCAGCCGTACCGCGCGATCCGCGCGTCACAGAAGCGCCCGTCCCGAGATGCAGTCGGGTACGGGCGCTTCGCCATGTACGTCCGCGGCGCGGTCAGGCCCGCGACCGGTGGGCCACATACGCCAGTGTGCCCAGCACCAGGCGGGCTTCCGGCGGGCGGGACGCCGAGTCCAGGGCGGGGGAGCGCAGCCAGCGCACCTGGCCGAGGCCCCCGCGGTCGGACGGCGGTGCCGTGATGTGCGCGCCGGGGCCGAGGCCGCGCAGGTCGAGGGAGTGCGGGTCGTCCCAGCCCATGCGGTAGAGGAGGCCGGGCAGATCGGCGGCGGCGCCGGGGGCGACGAAGAAGTGCGCGCGGCCGTCCGGGGTCGCCGCGACCGGGCCGACGGGCAGGCCCATGCGCTCCAGCCGGGCCAGAGCGCGGCAGCCGGCGGGCTCCGCCACCTCGATGACGTCGAACGCCCGGCCCACCGGCAGCATCACCGAGGCGCCGGGGAACTCGCCCCAGATCTCGGTCACGTCGTCCAGCGTGGCGCCGGCGGCGAGCACCGGCGCGAAGTCCAGCGGGTGCGCGCCCGGCGCCGGGCAGTCGCCGCGGCCGCAGGAGCAGGCGCCCGCCGAGGCCCGGGCTCCCGGCACCACGTCCCAGCCCCACAGCCCTGTGTACTCGGCCACGGCCGTGGCGTCCGACGTGCGGCCGCGGCGGCGTGAGCCGGACCGGATGTCGCGCATGCCCCGGCTGATGCCGATCGTGAAGCCCATGCCCCCTCCAACGGGTCCGACGCACCGGTGGTTACGCTGCGGACGCGATGCGTGACTCTCTGTTTCCGCCTTCCCGGTGGCGGTCGGTTCATTCGGCGCCCGGATGTGTTCAGGGTTGCGTGCCCGGCGGTGCGCGCCCCCGAGTGCGCCGCTGCACCCGCTCCGGTTGTGCTCTGTCAAGTGAATCGCGCCCAGGTGTACAGGAGTTCATTCGATGGGGTGGCGAATGGTGGCGTTTCCGTGCGGGCCGTGGTCAGACGGGTGATCGTAGGATTACTCTGTGTGCACGAGACCTGGGGGCACATGCGCTCGCGGGT
This sequence comes from Streptomyces sp. NPDC092370, assembly GCF_044755265.1. Lineage (NCBI taxonomy): Bacteria > Bacillati > Actinomycetota > Actinomycetes > Kitasatosporales > Streptomycetaceae > Streptomyces > Streptomyces sp. NPDC092370. The sequence goes on from NZ_JBIVQO010000012.1 coordinate 151,368, forward strand.
ATGCCGGAGGCAAGTCGTCATTCCGTTCGAAGGGTGACAAGGGCCGGACGGACGGCAGTGCGAACCGGCATGCTGATGGGGCTTGGCGCACTCGGCGGCAAGTGGTCTCAGGGATGGGGGCGTTCCAGTGAGCGGCAACGGCGGAAGCGCGACGAACGCTGCGAGCGCGACGCACGCTGACAAGCGCCCGAACGAGCTGCTCACCTCCTGGTTCGTGCGCAGCGGCTGGTCCAAGGGCGAGCTGGCCCGCCAGGTCAACCGCAGGGCACGGCAGTTGGGCGCCAACCACATCTCCACGGACACCTCCCGCGTGCGCCGCTGGCTCGACGGCGAGAACCCCCGCGAACCGATCCCCAGGATCCTGTCCGAGCTGTTCTCGGAGCGCTTCGGCGTCGTCGTCTCCGTCGAGGACCTGGGGCTGCGCACCGCGCGCCAGTCACCCTCCACGACCGGCGTCGACCTGCCCTGGACGGGCCCGCAGACCGTGGCCCTGCTCAGCGAGTTCTCGCGCAGCGACCTGATGCTGGCGCGGCGCGGCTTCCTCGGGAGCTCGCTGGTCCTGTCCGCGGGCCCGGCCCTCATCGAACCCATGCAGCGCTGGCTCGTCCCCTCGCCGCCGGCCCCGCGTTCCGAGCCCGACCCCGGTTCGGGACGCGCCCGCGGCCGGCTCTCCAAGCCGGAGCTGGACCTGCTGGAGTCCACCACGATGATGTTCCGGCAGTGGGACGCCCAGTGCGGCGGCGGCCTGCGCCGCAAGGCGGTCGTCGGGCAGCTGCACGAGGTGACGGACCTCCTCCAGGAACCCCAGCCCGAGGCCACGACCCGGCGGCTGTTCAAGGTCGCCGCCGAGCTCGCCGAGCTGGCCGGCTGGATGTCGTACGACATCGGGCTCCAGCCGACCGCGCAGAAGTACTTCGTCCTCGCGCTGCACGCCTCCAAGGAAGCCGGTGACCGGCCCCTCGGCTCCTACGTGCTGTCCAGCATGAGCCGCCAGATGATCCACCTCGGGCGCCCCGACGACGCGCTGGAGCTGATCCACCTCGCGCAGTACGGCAGCCGGGACTGCGCGAGCCCGCGCACCCAGTCGATGCTGTATGCGATGGAGGCCCGCGCCTACGCCAACATGGGGCAGCCCGGCAAGTGCAAGCGGGCGGTCCGGATGGCCGAGGACACCTTCTCCGAGGCCGACGAGTGGGACGAACCCGACCCCGACTGGATCCGCTTCTTCTCCGAGGCCGAGCTGTACGGCGAGAACTCCCACTCCTACCGCGATCTGGCATACGTCGCCGGGCGCAGCCCCACCTACGCCTCGCTGGCCGAGCCGCTGATGCAGCGAGCGGTGGAGCTCTTCGCCGAGGACGGCGAGCACCAGCGGTCGTACGCACTGAACCTCATCGGCATGGCCACGGTGCACCTCCTCCAGCGCGAGCCCGGGCAGAGCACGGTCTTCGCGGCCGAGGCCATGCAGGTCGCCAAGAAGGTCCGCTCCGAGCGCGTCAACACCCGTATCCGCAAGACGGTCGACACGGCCGCACGCGACTTCGGTGACCTCGGCGAGGTCGTCGATCTCACCGAGCGGCTCGCCGCCGAACTGCCCGAGACCGCAGCCGAAGCGGTCTGATCAAGCCGCACGACCCGACTCCGGAACCCCGGCCGCGGCCGGCCCTCCCGAACTGCCCGACTCGGCTCCCCCATGCCAGGTCATCGGAAGGCCGGCCGCGGCCGGTCCGGGTGCCCGCGGCTGCCCGAAACCGAAGGTTGCGCCACGATAACGATCGGCGCGCCCGCAATCCGGCAGTTCATCGAGGCGTAACACAGCACGCGCCTTCGTCACGGCCGCGAAACAACGAGGGGCTTCCACCGAAACCGCGCTGCGCCAATCTCGTGGCGCATAACCGGCCCACCCCTCATTCCGCTCGAGGCTTCGCCCGCACGGGGCCGTACCAATGACGAGGAGACGCCGATGGCACCAGCCATCACCCTTGCCGCAGAAGCGCCCAAGCTGTCTGCCGCGAACACAGGGTTCATGCTCATCTGTTCCGCCCTGGTGATGCTCATGACGCCGGGTCTGGCCTTCTTCTACGGAGGCATGGTCCGCGTCAAGAGCACCCTGAACATGCTGATGATGAGCTTCATCAGCCTCGGGATCGTCACCATCCTGTGGGTGCTGTACGGCTTCTCCATGGCGTTCGGCACCGACTCCGCCAGCCTCATCGGCTGGAACTCCGACTGGGTCGGCCTCGGCAACATCGGCCTGACGGAGCTGTGGCCCGGCTACACGATTCCGGTGTTCGTGTTCCTGGTCTTCCAGCTGATGTTCGCGATCATCACGCCCGCCCTGATCAGCGGTGCCCTCGCGGACCGCGTGAAGTTCAGCGCCTGGGCGCTGTTCATCGCCCTGTGGGCCACGGTCGTCTACTTCCCGGTCGCGCACTGGGTGTGGGGCGCCGGAGGCTGGGCCTTCGAAATGGGCGTCATCGACTTCGCCGGTGGTACGGCGGTGCACATCAACGCCGGTGCCGCGGCGCTCGGCGTGATCCTCGTCATCGGCAAGCGCGTCGGCTTCAAGAAGGACCCGATGCGCCCGCACAGCCTGCCGCTGGTCATGCTCGGCGCCGGTCTGCTGTGGTTCGGCTGGTTCGGCTTCAACGCCGGCTCCTGGCTCGGCAACGACGACGGCGTCGGCGCGCTGATGTTCGTCAACACCCAGGTCGCCACCGCCGCCGCCATGCTGGCCTGGCTGCTCTACGAGAAGATCCGCCACGGCGCCTTCACCACGCTGGGTGCCGCCTCCGGCGCGGTCGCGGGCCTGGTCGCCATCACCCCCGCCGGCGGCGCGGTCACCCCGCTCGGCGCGATCGCCGTCGGCGCCATCGCCGGTGTGCTGTGCGCCATGGCCGTCGGCCTGAAGTACAGGTTCGGCTACGACGACTCCCTCGACGTCGTCGGCGTCCACCTGGTCGGCGGTGTCCTCGGCTCCCTGCTGATCGGCTTCTTCGCCAGCGGCAAGGGCCAGTCCGAGGTCGAGGGCCTCTTCTACGGCGGCGGCCTGACCCAGTTCTGGAAGCAGTGCGCCGGTGTCTTCGCGGTGCTCGCCTACTCCCTGATCGTCTCCGCGATCCTCGCCTTCATCCTCGACAAGACCATGGGCATGCGGGTTCCCGAGGACGACGAGGTCGCCGGCATCGACCAGGCCGAGCACGCCGAGACCGCATACGACTTCAGCGGTGCCGGTGGCGGCGCCGCCAAGACGGCCGTCACGGCCCCGGTCGCCGCAGCCGCGAGCAAGAAGGTGGACGCATGAAGCTCATCACCGCCGTCGTGAAGCCGCACCGGCTCGACGAGATCAAGGAGGCCCTGCAGGCCTTCGGAGTACACGGCCTGACGGTCACCGAGGCCAGCGGCTACGGTCGTCAGAGGGGCCACACCGAGGTCTACCGCGGTGCCGAGTACACCGTCGACCTCGTCCCCAAGATCCGCATCGAGGTCCTGGTCGAGGACGACGACGCCGAGCAGCTGATCGACGTGGTGGTCAAGGCGGCCCGCACCGGCAAGATCGGTGACGGCAAGGTCTGGTCCATCCCGGTCGAGACGGCCGTACGGGTCAGGACCGGCGAGCGCGGTCCCGACGCGCTCTGAGGCAGGACGACGGAACAGGAGCCACTGGGTGACGGGTACGGACGTGCAGAAGGAAGCAGAGGACTCGGGACCCAGCGGCTACGCGGCGGCCCGGCTGCGTCTCCTCACCGAGGAGACGCGGTCCGGGCCGCCGCGCCGTGCGGCCCTGGCCGAATTGACGGACGACTGGCTGACCGGCCTGTTCACCGCGGGCGCGGAGGGGCTGCGCGGGGCCTCCCTGGTCGCCGTCGGCGGCTACGGGCGCGGAGAGCTGTCCCCGCGCAGCGACCTCGACCTGCTCCTGCTGCACGACGGCAGCGACGCCAAGGCGGTCGCCGCCCTGGCCGACCGGCTCTGGTACCCCGTCTGGGACCTGGGCCTGGCCCTCGACCACTCCGTCCGCACACCCGCCGAGGCCCGCAAGACCGCGGGCGAGGACCTCAAGGTGCAGCTCGGCCTGCTCGACGCCCGGCACGTCGCCGGTGACCTCGGGCTCACCGCGGGACTGCGCACCGCCGTCCTGGCCGACTGGCGCAACCAAGCGCCCAAACGCCTCCCCGAGCTCCAGGAACTGTGCGCCGAGCGTGCCGAACGCCAGGGCGAGTTGCAGTACCTGCTGGAGCCCGACCTGAAGGAGGCCCGTGGCGGGCTGCGGGACGCCACCGCCCTGCGGGCCGTCGCCGCCTCCTGGCTCGCCGACGCCCCCCGCGAGGGCCTCGCCGACGCCCGGCGCCGGCTGCTCGACGTCCGGGACGCCCTGCACCTGGCCACTGGGCGGGCGACCGACCGGCTCGCCCTCCAGGAGCAGGACCAGGTGGCCGCCGAGCTCGGCCTGCTCGACGCGGACACCCTGCTCCGGCAGGTGTACGAGGCGGCGCGGCTCGTGTCGTACGCCAGCGATGTCACCTGGCGCGAGGTGGGACGCGTCCTGCGGTCGCGCGCCGTGCGACCCCGGCTGCGCGCCATGCTGGGCGGCGGGAAGCCGACCGCCGAGCGGTCCCCGCTGGCCGAGGGCGTGGTCGAGCAGGACGGCGAGGTGGTGCTCGCCCGGGCCGCGCGCCCCGAGCGCGACCCGGTACTGCCGCTGCGCGCCGCGGCCGCCGCCGCGCAGGCCGGACTCCCGCTCTCGTTGCACGCCGTACGGCGCCTGGCGGCCACCGTGCGCCCGCTGCCCACGCCCTGGCCCGCCGAGGCCCGCGAACAGCTCGTCACCCTGCTCGGCTCCGGCCGCCCCACCATCGAGGTCTGGGAGGCGCTGGAGGCGGAGGGGCTGATCACCCGGCTGCTGCCCGACTGGGAGCGGGTCCGCTGCCGCCCGCAGCGCAACGCCGTGCACCTGTGGACCGTCGACCGGCACCTGATCGAGACGGCGGTGTGCGCCTCCGAGTTCACCCGCCGGGTCAGCCGCCCCGACCTGCTGCTGGTCGCCGCGCTGCTGCACGACATCGGCAAGGGCTGGCCCGGCGACCACTCGGTCGCGGGCGAGATCATCGCCAAGGACGTCGCCGCCCGCATCGGCTTCGACCGCCACGACGTGACCGTCGTCGCCACCCTCGTACGCCACCACCTGCTGCTCATCGACACCGCCACCCGGCGCGACCTGGAGGACCCTGCCACCGTGCGCGCGGTCGCCGAGGCCGTCGGCTCCCAGGGCACCCTGGAGCTGCTGCACGCGCTCACCGAGGCCGACGCCCTCGCGACCGGCCCGGCCGCCTGGTCGTCCTGGCGCGGCTCCCTCGTCGCGGACCTGGTCAAGCGGGTCTCGGCGGTGCTCGCCGGAGACGCGCCGGACGACCCCGAGGAGGCCGCGCCGACCGCCGAGCAGGAGCGCCTCGCCCTGGAGGCGGCCGCGACGGGCAGCCCGGTGCTCGCCCTGCGGGCGCAGACCGAGCCGCCCGCCGGGCAGGAACCGTCCGGCGACCCCGAGCCGCTCGGCGTGGAGCTGCTCATCGCCGTCCCCGACCAGCCCGGGGTGCTGCCGGCGGTGGCCGGTGTCCTCGCCATGCACCGGCTGACCGTACGGACCGCGGAACTGCGCTCCCTGCACCTCCCGGACGGTGTCGAGGGCTCCGTCCTGCTGCTGGACTGGCGGGTCGCCGCCGAGTACGGCTCCCTGCCGCAGGCCGCCCGGCTGCGCGCGGACCTCGTCCGGGCCCTGGACGGCTCCCTGGACATCGCCGGCCGCCTCGCCGAACGGGACGCGGCCTATCCGCGCCGCCGGGGCGTGATCGCGCCGGCGGCCCGGGTGTCCGTCCACCCGGCCGCCTCCCGGCTGGCCACGGTCATCGAGGTCCGCTCCCAGGACGCCCCGGGGCTGCTGTTCCGCATCGGCCGTGCCCTGGAGGACGCGAGCGTGCGGGTACGCAGCGCGCACGTCTCCACGCTCGGCGCCAACGCCGTCGACGCCTTCTACGTGACCGGGCCGGAGGGCGCGCCCCTGCCCGGGGAGGAGGCGGCATCCGTGGCGCGGAAGCTGGAGGAGACACTGCGGGGCTGAGGCCGACCCGGCGACTTGTCACGCCGGGATACCCTGGAGGGCGATTCCCTGTAGCCACCGACCCCGAGGACCGCGAGCGCCGTGTTCGATACTCTTTCCGATCGCCTCTCAGCGACCTTCAAGAACCTGCGCGGCAAGGGACGGCTCTCCGAGGCGGACATCGACGCCACGGCGCGCGAGATCCGGATCGCGCTCCTCGAGGCGGACGTGGCGCTTCCCGTCGTCCGGACGTTCATCAAGAACGTCAAGGAGCGCGCCCTCGGCGCCGAGGTCAGCAAGGCGCTCAACCCCGCCCAGCAGGTCCTCAAGATCGTCAACGACGAACTCGTGACCATCCTCGGCGGTGAGACCCGGCGCCTGCGCTTCGCCAAGCAGCCGCCCACCGTGATCATGCTGGCGGGTCTGCAGGGTGCCGGTAAGACGACCCTCGCGGGCAAGCTCGGCCACTGGCTCAAGGAGCAGGGACACTCGCCGCTGCTGGTCGCCTGTGACCTCCAGCGCCCCAACGCCGTCAACCAGCTCAGCGTCGTCGCCGAGCGCGCCGGTGTCGCGGTCTACGCCCCCGAGCCGGGCAACGGCGTCGGTGACCCGGTCAAGGTCGCCAAGGACTCCATCGAGCACGCAAGGACCAAGGTCCACGACATCGTGATCGTGGACACCGCCGGCCGCCTCGGCATCGACCAGGAGATGATGCGGCAGGCCGCGGACATCCGCGACGCCGTCTCCCCGGACGAGATCCTGTTCGTCGTCGACGCGATGATCGGCCAGGACGCCGTCAACACCGCCGAGGCCTTCCGTGACGGTGTCGGCTTCGACGGCGTGGTGCTCTCCAAGCTCGACGGTGACGCCCGCGGTGGTGCGGCCCTGTCGATCCGGCAGATCACCGGCAAGCCGATCATGTTCGCGTCGAACGGCGAGAAGCTCGACGACTTCGACGCGTTCCACCCTGACCGGATGGCTTCCCGCATCCTCGACATGGGTGACCTGCTCACCCTGATCGAGCAGGCGGAGAAGACGTTCAGCCAGGAAGAGGCCGAGAAGATGGCCTCGAAGCTGGCGTCCAAGAAGGGCCAGGACTTCACCCTGGACGACTTCCTGGCCCAGATGGAGCAGGTCCGCAAGATGGGCTCCCTCTCCAAGCTGCTCGGCATGCTGCCGGGCATGGGCCAGATGAAGGACCAGATCAACAACCTCGACGAGCGGGACGTCGACCGCACGGCCGCCATCATCAAGTCGATGACCCCGGCCGAGCGCCAGGAGCCGACGATCATCAACGGCTCGCGCCGCGCCCGTATCGCCAAGGGCTCCGGCGTCGAGGTCAGCGCGGTCAAGAACCTGGTCGAGCGGTTCTTCGAGGCCCGCAAGATGATGTCCCGCATGGCCCAGGGCGGCGGCATGCCCGGGATGCCGGGGATGCCCGGCATGGGTGGCGGTCCGGGCCGGACGAAGAAGAAGCAGAAGCAGGCCAAGGGCAAGCAGCGCTCCGGCAACCCGATGAAGCGCAAGCAGCAGGAGCAGGAGGAGGCCGCCCGCCGGGCCGCCGCGGCCGAGGGCGGCAACGCGTTCGGGCTGCCGCAGCAGGGCGGCAAGGACTTCGAACTCCCCGACGAGTTCAAGAAGTTCATGGGCTGACGACCCGCCCGGAACCGCGGTGAGGGGCGCCCCCTTTTCTCGGGGGGCGCCCCTCGCCTTCGCCGCCTCCGCCTCGGTGTCCGCGTCGGCCTCCTGCGCCGGGCCCCCGGTGCTTTCCTCGTGCCCTTCACGCCCGCGTCGGAAGCCTGTCCGTCAGGGCTTCAGGGCTTCAGGGACTCAGGGCGTCCTGGCGATCAGATAGCGGAACACGTTCGGCATCCACACCGTCCCGTCCTGCCGCTGGTGCGGATGCAGGGCCTCGGTCAGTTCCTTGTCCACCTGCACCTGGTCCGTCGCCGTCATCGCCGCGTCGAACAGCCCCGTCGACTTCAGGCCGCGTACCGCGCTGTCCACGTCGGCGTAGCCGAAGGGGCACGCCACCCGCCCCGACCCGTCCGGCTTGAGCCCGGCCCGCTGGGCGACGTCCTCCAGATCGTCCCGGCAGGCGGGACGCCAGCTGCCCGAGGCGCGCAACGGCTCCGCCAGCTTCGTGGCCACCCGCATCACGGACGCCGTCGCGCAGCGCTCCGGCGGGCCCCAGCCGGCCAGTACCACGGCCGCACCGCGCTGGGCGAGCGGCGTGGCCTCCTCGAGCAGTCCGCCCAGCCCCTCCGAGTCACCCGCGAGGCACCCGATCGGCTCGAAGGCGGTCACCAGGGTGTACCCCGGAGCGCCCGGCTCCGCGGTGTCCCGCGGCGAGCCGTCGACCAGCCGGGTGCGCGGACGCGGACGTGCACCCGGCGCCTCGGGGAGCAGCCGCTCCCGTGCGAGGGCCATTCTTTCGGGGGAAGCGTCGACACCGGTGACCGCCGCTCCCCGGGTGGCGGCCATGAGCAGGGAGAGCCCGGAACCGCAGCCGAGGCCGAGCAGCCGCGTGGCGGGACCCACTTCCAGTCGCTCGTAGACGGCCTCGTAGAGCGGTACGAGCATCCGCTCCTGGATCTCGGACCAGTCACGCGCGCGTGCACGTACATCCACGCGGGGTGCGGTCCCCGCGTGAGGCAGGTGCTGCCGCACGAGCGTAGGTGTCATAAGTAAGCGCCCCAATCCGCCGAGAGTTGCCTCTTGCCCGATTCCATGGCCCCCGTGACAGTGCGCTCGCACTACCCCCGTATGCCAGGTAACTCCCCCCTCGACCTGTCGTCCAGTGGGATGCGGCCCGGTTCGTGAGTTGTCATGTGCCTATGGCGAGATTTCACATTCCGGCAACCCGGGCGCCCCGATGGCGCGGCGGCCGCACGGTGTCCGGCCGCAGGGGGGCGGGTCGGTGCCGGACGCCGGCGGCGCACCGGGTAACCTCGCGGTCGTCGCACGCGCTCACCAAGGAGTGCCCGCGCCGACCGAGCGGGGCGCGAGGTGACCGAAACGCCTCTTGCGTATCGGCGGATCCCTGGTGCACCGGCGCGCGTATGCGCTCTACGCGCCGGCGCGTACGCGGAACTACGCACCACCTTGTGGCGAGCTGTGAGGCTTCTCCCCAGATCAGCGCACCCGCCCTCGTCGGGACGCATCAGAGGCAACTGACGGGTACGTGCAAATTATTTGGGATGGCCCGGAATCGGAACACCGGGGCACCCCGGCTCGTTGTCATTACGTGAGCACGACACAGACACCACCTGTACTCGCCGCAGAGCTGGCACAGGCGTGGGCCGACATTCAGCGGTACCACCCCGAGCTGCCCGACCTTGCCGCGCCAGAGTCCCTGATCGGGGAGTCGTCGTCCGCGTGCGGTCACGAGCTCTCCTTCGAGCGACTGCTCCATGAGGCAGTCCATGGCATCGCCGCCGCGCGCGGCGTCCGCGACACCTCCCGTGCCGGCCGCTACCACAACCGCAGATTCCTCGCGATCGCCGAGGAGCTGGGCCTGGACCACCCCGAGGAACCGCATCCCAGCAGCGGCTTCTCCCTGGTCACGCTCACCCCCGAGGCGAAGCGCCGTTACCGCCCGACCATGGAACGCCTCCAGCGGGCCCTGAAGGCCCACACCGTCGCGACCTCCTCCGACACCTCCCGCACCTTCCGGGGCCCGGCCGCCCGCCACGGCTCCTCCGGCGGCGGCGTCCGGGTCAAGGCGGTCTGCGACTGCGGCCGCAACGTCCGGGTCGTCCCGTCCGTCCTCGCCCAGGCCCCCATCGTCTGCGGCGGCTGCGGCAAGCCGTTCCGGATCCCGGACGTCGTGGGAGCGGTAGCGAGCTGACGCCCTCCACCGGCATCTCGTGGCTGCCGGTCAGTGGCGCAGGATCGGGCCGTGAGGCGCACCCGACGGCTTCACCTCCACGCCGGGTGCGCTTTCGGCGTGCCCGCGCAGCGGCTCATGCCCCCGGCCCGGAGGGACCCACAGGGTGTGGCACAATGGCTAGCTGTACTCGACAGCCGCACAGGAACCCTCTCGCCTCCGGCTGACGCGTCCATCGGGCACTCGGGTACCGCAACCCCACGCGGCTTTTCCCGCCGTGCCCAACCACGTCAAAACCAGGAGAACCCACTCCCGTGGCAGTCAAGATCAAGCTGAAGCGTCTGGGCAAGATCCGTTCGCCTCACTACCGCATCGTCGTCGCCGACTCCCGTACCCGCCGTGACGGCCGGGCCATCGAGGAGATCGGCAAGTACCACCCGACGTACAACCCGTCGGTGATCGAGGTCGACGCCGAGCGCGTGGCGTACTGGCTCGGTGTCGGCGCTCAGCCGACCGAGCCCGTGATGGCCATCCTCAAGAAGACCGGCGACTGGCAGAAGTTCAAGGGCGAGCCCGCCCCGGCTCCGCTGCTGACGCAGCCGGAGAAGGCCGCGCGTCCGTCGTTCGAGGCCATCGGCGGCGACGACGAGGGCAAGGGTGAGGCGATCACCCAGAAGAAGAAGGCTGAGAAGAAGGACGAGGCCGCCGCTGAGTCCGCTTCGACCGAGGCCTGAGCATGCTCGAGGAGGCTCTCGAGCACCTCGTGAAGGGCATCGTCGACAACCCTGACGATGTGCAGGTCGCCTCGCGCAACCTGCGCCGCGGTCGCGTGCTCGAGGTCCGGGTCCACCCGGACGACCTCGGCAAGGTGATCGGCCGCAACGGCCGCACCGCACGCGCCCTGCGTACCGTCGTGGGCGCCATCGGCGGTCGCGGTGTCCGCGTCGACCTCGTCGACGTGGACCACGTCCGCTGACGCCTATCGCAACCGGCTCGGGCCGGGGAGGGCCTGAGGGCCGTCCCCGGCCCGTCGCTGTATGACAGGAGACTTGGACACGTGCAGCTGGTAGTCGCACGGATCGGCCGTGCCCATGGCATCAAGGGTGAGGTCACCGTCGAGGTACGGACCGACGAACCGGAGCTGAGACTCGCCCCCGGTGCCGTGCTCGCCACCGATCCCGCCACCACGGGACCGCTCACCATCGAGACGGGCCGCGTCCACAGCGGCCGCCTCCTGCTGCGCTTCGAAGGCGTCAGCGACCGCAGCGGCGCCGAGGCCCTGCGCAACACCCTCCTGATCGCCGAGGTCGATCCGGAGGAACGTCCCGAGGACGAGGACGAGTACTACGACCACCAGCTCATCGACCTCGACGTGGTCACCGCGGACGGCACCGAGGTCGGCCGGATCACGGAGATCTCCCACCTGCCCTCGCAGGACCTGTTCATCGTGGAGCGCCCCGACGGCAGCGAGGTGCTGATCCCCTTCGTCGAGGAGATCGTCGCCGAGATCGACCTGGAGGAGCAGAGGGCCGTCATCACCCCGCCGCCCGGTCTGATCGACGACCGTGCCGAGATCGCCTCCAGCCGGGAAGAGCCGTAATGCGCCTCGACGTCGTCACGATCTTCCCCGAGTACCTGGAACCGCTGAACGTCTCCCTCGTCGGCAAGGCGCGCGCGCGGGGACAGCTCGGCGTGCACATCCACGACCTGCGCTCCTGGACCTACGACCGCCACAACACGGTCGACGACACCCCGTACGGCGGCGGCCCCGGCATGGTCATGAAGACCGAGCCGTGGGGGGACGCGCTGGACTCCGTCCTGGCCGACGGCTACGAGACGGGCTCCCGGGCGCCCGCCCTCATCGTGCCCACGCCCAGCGGCCGCCCCTTCACCCAGGAACTCGCCGTCCACCTCTCCGAGCGCCCGTGGCTGATCTTCGCGCCGGCCCGCTACGAGGGCATCGACCGCCGCGTCGTCGACGAGTACGCGACCCGGATGCCGGTCTACGAGGTGTCCATCGGCGACTACGTCCTGGCCGGCGGCGAGGCCGCCGTCCTCGTCGTCACGGAGGCCGTGGCGCGGCTGCTGCCCGGTGTCCTGGGCAACGCCGAGTCCCACCGGGACGACTCCTTCGCCCCCGGCGCCATGGCGAACCTGCTGGAGGGGCCCGTCTACACCAAGCCCCCCGAGTGGCGCGGCCGCGACATCCCCGACGTGCTGCTCAGCGGCCACCACGGCAAGATCGCCCGCTGGCGCCGCGACGAGGCACTGAAGCGCACCACCGCCCACCGGCCCGACCTCATCGAGCGCTGCGACCCCAAGGCCTTCGACAAGAAGGACCGCGAGATGCTCTCCATCCTGGGGTGGGCACCGGACCCGGCGGGGGAGCCGTACGGCCGATTTTGGCGCAGGACCGAGGGCGTGGAAGAATAGCCAGCTGTTGTGCGTCCGTCCGGCGTGCGCCCCTGCCACAGGGGGAGACGACGTCCGCCCCGACCCGCGCAACCCACATTCCGAAAGACCTAGTTTCCGTTGATGACCTGTGGCATCAGCGAGGAAAGCAGACGAAATGTCTCACCTGCTCGACACCGTCGACTCCGCGTCGCTGCGCAGCGACGTCCCCGCCTTCCGCCCGGGCGACACGGTCAACGTGCACGTCCGCGTCATCGAGGGCAACCGCTCCCGTGTGCAGCAGTTCAAGGGCGTCGTGATCCGCCGCCAGGGCTCCGGCGTGCGCGAGACCTTCACGGTCCGCAAGGTCTCCTTCTCCGTCGGCGTCGAGCGCACCTTCCCGGTGCACACCCCGATCGTGGAGAAGATCGAGCTCGTCACCAAGGGTGACGTCCGCCGCGCCAAGCTGTACTACCTGCGCGAGCTGCGCGGCAAGGCCGCGAAGATCAAGGAGAAGCGCGAGAGCTGAGCGCTCTCCGGGGTTCGCGTCGGGGCCGGATAGCATCTGGCTCCGATGGACACCGAAGCACAGCCGACGGAGCGCGACCGCTCCTCCCGCCCTTCCGGTTCCGAGGCGACGACCTCGGAAGCCGCAGGGCCGGAGGACCGGTCGCGCTTCGCGTTGGTGGCGCGGGTCAGCTCCTGGGTCCCGGGCGGCCGGATCACTCTCACCCTGCTGCTCTGCCTGCTGTTCCTGCTGCTGCTCAGCACGTTCGTGCTGCGCCCGTTCCAGATCCCCAGCGGATCCATGGAGCCGGGATTGAGGATCGGGGACCGGGTTCTCGTAAATAGGTTGGCGTACCGTTTCGATGCCGCGCCGCAGCGGGGAGACATCGTCGTGTTCGACGGGACCGGGTACTTCGGGCACGCGGACTACATCAAACGCGTTGTCGGCGTGGGGGGAGACCACGTGGTCTGCTGCGACAGCGAGGGGAGGATCCAGGTGAACGGCCGGCCGGTCGACGAGTCGGGCTTCCTGTATCCCGGCGACAGCCCGTCCGCGGTGCCCTTCGACGTCGTCGTGCCCGAGGGCGCCCTGTTCGTCCTCGGCGACCACCGCGGCGACTCCAGCGACTCCCGCGACCACCTCGGATCGCCCGGCGGCGGCATGATCCCCGTCGGCGAGGTGATCGGACGCGCCGACTGGATCGTCTGGCCCTTCGGCCACGCCGGCCGGCTGCACCGCCCCGACGCCTACGCGCGCGTGCCCGCGGCCGCGAGGGCGGGCGCCCATGGGTAACCGAGGCAAACCGCGTGGCGTCCCCGCGGGCCCCGCGGAGAACCTGCTGCCCACCGGCGTCCGGCGCGCCGCCGCCCCGTCCGGCAGCGGTCGTACGCGCGCCGAGCGCCGCAAGCTCCAGCGCAAGGTCAAGCGGCGCCGCAGGCGCGGTGCCGTCAAGGAGATACCGCTCCTGGTGGGCGTCGCCGTCCTGATAGCGCTCGTGCTGAAGACGTTCCTCGTCCAGGCTTTCGTCATCCCGTCCGGCTCCATGGAGCAGACGATCCAGATCGGCGACCGCGTCCTGGTGGACAAGCTCACCCCGTGGTTCGGCTCGAAGCCGCAGCGCGGGGACGTCGTCGTGTTCAAGGACCCGGGAGGCTGGCTCAAGGACGAGCAGCCGACCACGCAGAAGACCGACCCCATCGTCGTCAAGCAGGTCAAGGAAGGGCTCACCTTCATCGGCCTGTTGCCCTCCGAGAACGAGAAGGACCTCATCAAGCGGGTCGTCGGCGTCGGTGGCGACCGGGTCAAGTGCTGCGACACGCAGGGGCGCGTCACCGTCAACGGCGTCCCGCTGATCGAGGACTACCTCCATCCCGGCGCCGCCCCGTCCGACACGCCGTTCGACATCACCGTCCCCCAGGGGCGGTTGTGGGTCATGGGCGACCACCGGAACAATTCCGCGGACTCCCGCGCCCACCAGGACACCGACTACGGGGGCACGGTCTCCGAGGACGAGGTCGTGGGCCGCGCCATGGTCATCGCCTGGCCCTTCGGCCACTGGAACATGCTGGAGGAACCGAATACGTACGCCTCCGTGTCCGACTCGGCCACCGGGTCGACCGCTGCTCCCGAACTGTCGCATAGGGTTGCCCCCTACGATTCGAACGGAACGATCCAGCTCCCGACCCCTGCGGAACTCCCGCTCGTTATGGGAGTGGTGGGCCTGCGCCGTATCGGCGGCAGGCAGCGGCACAGAGTGAGGAGTTGGCGTGGGGGATGTGGCGGTTGGCGCACGGTCCGGACACGACGGCGAGGAGCATCGCGGACGCCCCGCGCAATCCGCCGTCCCGGCCGCGGACAGCGCCGTGACCTCCGGGAATGACTCCGGGGCAGCCGAGGACGACAGGGTGACGGGCGAGCACACGACAGCCGAGGACCAGGGGCCGGGCGGCACGGCCCGGACACCGAAGAAGCCGCGTTCCTTCTGGAAGGAGCTGCCCATCCTGATCGGTATCGCGCTGGTACTGGCGCTGCTGATCAAGACCTTCCTGGTGCAGGCCTTCTCCATCCCCTCCGACTCGATGCAGAACACCCTCCAGCAGGGTGACCGGGTCCTGGTCGACAAGCTCACCCCCTGGTTCGGGTCCGAGCCGGAGCGCGGCGAGGTCGTCGTCTTCCACGACCCGGACAACTGGCTGGCGGGCGAGCCCACCACGGACCCGAACGCCCTGCAGACCTTCCTCAGCTGGATCGGCCTCATGCCGTCCTCCGAGGAGAAGGACCTCATTAAGCGCGTCATCGGCGTCGGCGGCGACACGATCCAGTGCAAGGGCACCGGCCCGCTCACGGTCAACGGCAAGGCGCTGGACGAGCGGTCGTACGTCTACGCCGGCAACACGCCGTGCAGCCAGGACGACCAGGGCGGCCAGTTCAAGGTGAAGATCCCCGAGGGCTTCATCTGGGTCATGGGCGACCACCGGCAGAACTCGCGGGACTCCCGCTACAACCAGGCCGACAAGAACCACGGCATGGTCCCGGTGAAGGACGTCGTCGGACGCGCCGTCGTCGTCGCCTGGCCGATCAACCGCTGGGACACCCTGCCGGTCCCGGACACCTTCGACCAGTCCGGGCTGAACGCCCAGCCGGCCGCCGCCGATTTGCCGGCCGCGCCGCAGGGCCTGGCCCTGGCTGGCGTGGTGCCGGTGGTGTGGTGGCGTAGCCGGAAGCGGTGATCCCGGCCATGGGCTGACCCCGGCCGGTACCCCCGGGTAGGGTGCGGACCCATGGGTGGCGAGAGCATGACGCACACGGCCCCGCGCAGCGGTGGCCCGAGCACGGGCCCGGTGGGCAGTCGGACCGGACAGCGGTTGTCCGGGCTGGCCGTCGCACTGGGCCTTGTGTTGTTCCTCGGCGGTTTCGCCTGGGGAGCGGTGGTCTACCGGCCGTACACGGTCCCCACCAGTTCCATGACCCCGACGATCGACGCGGGCGAGAGGATCCTGGCGCAGCGCGTCGACGGAGCCGAGGTCCGCCGCGGTGACGTCGTCGTCTTCAAGGACGCGACCTGGGCCAACGCGCCGATGGTCAAGCGCGTGGTCGCCGTCGGCGGTGACACGGTCTCCTGCTGCCAGGACGGCAGGCTGAAGGTCAACGGCAAGGAGATCGACGAGACGTACCTGCCCGAGGGCACCCCGGCCGAGATGAGCAATTTCCCGACCGTGGCCGTCCCCAAGGGCCGTCTCTTCCTGCTCGGCGACGAGCGCGGCAACTCCGTGGACTCCACCGCCCACCTGACCGACGCCGCCAGCGGCACGGTGGCGCGCTCCGCCGTGGACGCCCGCGTCGATGCCGTCGTGTGGCCGATGAAGGGCATGCTGGAGCGCCCCACCGGCTTCGAGCCGCTCGGCGCCCTCTCCTCGCCCGGCCCGCTGCGGACGATCACCCTTCTCGTGATCGTCGGCGCCGTGCTCGTCCTGGGCGGGGGCGCCTACGGGCCCATCGCCAAGCGCTCCGCGGCCGCCCGGGCCCGACGGGCGAGCTCGGAGCCCGCAGGTGTCCGCTGAGGCCGTGGAGCCGAGCCAGGACACCTACCGGGGCGGGCTGCGCAGGGTCGCCCGGGTCGTGCTGCTCGACCCGCAGGACCGCATCCTCCTGCTGCACGGACACGAGCCCGACGACCCGGCCGACGACTGGTGGTTCACGCCCGGCGGGGGAGTGGAGGGCGAGGAGAGCCGTGAACAGGCCGCCCTGCGGGAACTCGCCGAGGAGACGGGTATCACCGAGGTGGAGCTCGGACCGGTGCTGTGGCGGCGGAGGTGCTCCTTCCCGTTCGCGGGCCGCCGCTGGGACCAGGACGAGTGGTACTACCTGGCTCGCACGGACCGCACGACGGTCGCCGCCGCCGGGCTGACCGAGCTGGAACGGCGCAGCGTCGCCGGAGCGCGCTGGTGGACGTGTCCGGAACTGAGCCGGGCACATGAGACGGTGTATCCGACCAGACTCGCCGGGCTGCTGCGCACGCTGCTCGACGAAGGTCCCCCGGCCAGGCCTGTGATCCTTGACCCGGAAATCGTCTAGGGGCTCACCGGACTGGCGCACAATGGGGGGATCGCACGGCTGAAGGGGAACATGCCATGAGCGCCGAGGACCTCGAGAAGTACGAGACCGAGATGGAGCTGAAGCTCTACCGGGAGTACCGCGATGTCGTCGGTCTGTTCAAATACGTGATCGAGACCGAGCGGCGCTTCTACCTCACCAACGACTACGAGATGCAGGTGCACTCGGTCCAGGGTGAGGTGTTCTTCGAGGTCTCCATGGCAGACGCCTGGGTGTGGGACATGTACCGGCCCGCGCGGTTCGTGAAGCAGGTTCGGGTCCTCACGTTCAAGGACGTGAACATCGAGGAACTGAACAAGAGCGATCTGGAGCTGCCGAGCGGGTGAGCCCGCCCCGGCGTCGCGGCATCCGGTCACCCGGGTGGGCGGCGAGGTTGTCCACAGCCACTGAGCTGTCCACCAAGATCCACTTCGTGGCGGCGGGTGCCCGATCGTTGGCGCCGGAGGTGGTGCCGACATGAACGCACATCTGGCCCGCAGCGCGATGGGCAGGTACGGGGAGAGTCTGGCCGCACGGCGGCTGGCCGAGGCCGGTCTGACGGTCCTGGAGCGCAACTGGCGCTCCGGCCGCGTCGGCGAGATCGACATCGTGGCCAGGGACGGGGACGTCCTGGTCGTCTGCGAGGTGAAGACCCGCAGGGAGAGCCCCTTCGAGCATCCGATGGCGGCCGTGACCCCGCAGAAGGCGCAGCGGCTGCGGGACCTGGCGGAGCGGTGGATCCAGACGCACGGGGGCGCCCCGCCCGGCGGGGTCCGCATCGACGTGATCGGTGTACTGCTGCCCGCCCGCGGCGCCGCCGTGGTCGAGCACGTGCGGGGGGTGGCCTGAATGGCATTCGCCCGTACGTGTTCGGTCGCCCTGGTGGGCGTCGAGGGCGTGGTCGTCGAGGTCCAGGCCGACCTCGAACCCGGCGTCGCGGCGTTCACCCTGGTGGGACTGCCCGACAAGAGCCTCACGGAGAGCCGGGACCGGGTGCGCGCCGCGGTCGTCAACTCGGGCGCGGCCTGGCCCCAGAAGAAGCTCACGGTCGGTCTGAGTCCGGCCTCGGTGCCGAAGTCCGGCAGCGGCTTCGACCTGGCCGTCGCGGCGGCGGTCCTCGGTGCGGCGGAGCGAATCGACCCACGGGTCCTCGCCGACATCGTGATGATCGGCGAGCTCGGGCTGGACGGGCGGGTGCGGCCGGTGCGGGGAGTGCTGCCGGCGGTGCTGGCGGCGGCCGACGCGGGGTATGAGCAGGTGGTGGTGCCGGAGTGTGCCGCCGCAGAGGCCACCCTCGTGCCCGGGGTGTCGGTGCTGGGCGTGCGCAGTCTGCGGCAGCTGATCGCCGTCCTGGCCGACGAACCCCTGCCCGACGAGGAACAGGACGAGCTGGGCCGCCCCGACCCGCTCCTCGCCGGCCTCCGGGTCCCGGGCACGGGCGCGGCCACGGGCATGCGCAGCCTCGGTGCGACCCAGCACGACCACGGTCACGACCTGGCGGACGTCGTCGGGCAGACGTCGGCACGCACGGCGGTGGAGGTGGCAGCAGCGGGCGGACACCACCTCTTCCTCGAAGGGCCGCCCGGCGCCGGCAAGACGATGCTCGCGGAGCGGTTGCCGGCCATCCTGCCCCGGCTCGGCCGGCAGGATTCGCTGGAGGTCACCGCGGTCCACTCGGTGGCCGGCCTACTGCCTCCGGGCAAGCCGTTGATCGACGTCGCCCCCTACTGCGCCCCCCACCACTCGGCCACGATGCAGGCACTCGTCGGCGGCGGCCCGGGCACCGCGCGGCCCGGGGCGGTGTCGTTGTCTCATCGCGGCGTGCTGTTCCTGGACGAGACGCCGGAATTCAGCAGCCATGCGTTGGACGCCCTGCGACAGCCGCTGGAGGCGGGCCATGTCGTGATCGCGCGCAGTGCGGGAGTCGTGCGCTTCCCGGCGAAGTTCCTGATGGTCCTCGCCGCCAACCCCTGCCCGTGCGGCCGGTTCTCGCAGCGGGACGACCTGTGCGAGTGTCCGCCCTCGGCGATCCGCCGCTACCAGGCCAGGCTGTCCGGTCCGCTGCTCGACCGGGTCGATCTGCGCGTCGAAGTGGACCGCGTCACCCGCACCGAGCTGACCGCCTCCGGCGCCGGAGGCGAGTCGACCGCAACGGTCGCCGACCGAGTGCGGGCGGCCCGGCAACGGGCTGCCGAGCGCCTTGCCGGGACCCCTTGGCGCACGAACGGCGAGGTGCCCGGCCGTGAGCTGCGCAGCCGCTGGTGCGCGGTGCCCGGCGCGATGGACGAGGCCGAGCGGAGCCTGGAGCGTGGTGTCCTGACCGCCCGCGGACTCGACCGCGTCCTGCGCGTGGCCTGGACCGTCGCCGACCTCGTCGGCCACGACCGGCCCGACGCGACGGACGTCGCCCTCGCGCTCCAGCTGCGCACCGGGGTGCCGCGAGGAGTCCCCATGGCCATCGGGGCAATGACGTGAACGCCGTCGGCGAACCGGACGGTGAACTGCTCGGCCGTGTCCTGCTCACCCGGGTCATCGAGCCCGGTGACGAGGTCGGCGGTCGGTGGGTGCGGGAATTCGGGGTCGGAGAGGTGGTACGGCGGCTGAGGCAGGGTGGGGCCGCGCCGCCGGGGGTGAGCGCCAAGCGGTGGGCCGGGCTGGTGGCCCGGGCCGAGGCCGCCCGGCCGCACCGGGACCTGGAAGCGGCCCGGGCCGCCGGGGTGCGGTTCGTGCCTCCCGGAACAGCGGAGTGGCCGGGGCAGCTCGACGATCTCGGGGATGCCCGGCCCCTGGGCCTCTGGGTGCGCGGGCGGCCCAGTCTGCGCATGTGGGCGCTGAAGTCCGTCGCCGTGGTCGGCGCCCGGGCCTGCACCGAGTACGGGGCCCACATGGCCGCCACCCTCGCCGCCGGCCTCGCCGAGCAGGGCTGGGTGGTGGTGTCCGGCGGCGCCTACGGAGTCGACGGCGCCGCCCACCGCGGAGCGCTCGGGGCCGGTGGCGCCACCGTCGCGGTCCTCGCCTGCGGCGTCGACCGGCCCTACCCCCGCGGCCACACCCAGTTGATCAGCAGAATCGCGGAACAGGGATTGGTCATCGGCGAGTTGCCGCCCGGCGACCACCCGACGCCGAGCCGGTTCATCCTGCGGAACAGAGTGATCGCGGCGCTCACCCGCGGCACCGTGGTCGTCGAGGCCGCCCACCGCAGCGGCTCCCTGGTCACCGCGCGGGCGGCGCAGCGCCTCGGCCGGCACACGATGGGCGTCCCGGGCCCGGCCACCAGCGGACTCTCCGCCGGAGTGCACGATCTGCTGCGCGGGGAAGCCGCCCTGGTCACCGACGTCGCGGACGTCATCGAACTGGTCGGTGACATCGGAGAGCTGGCCCCCGACCGGCGCGGTCCGGTCCTGCCCCGCGACCTGCTGGAACCCGCCGCCCGGCAGGTACTCGCCGCACTGCCGGGGCACGGGACGGCCCGGCCGGACGAGATCGCCCGCTCCGCCCAGACCGCACAGGACGAGGCGATCGCGAGACTGTACGAACTCCGAGCACTCGGTTACGTCGAACGACACGGCGACGGCTGGAAGTTGACACGCCAGGCGGTGATGTCGGTCCGCGACCGTCACGGACCGTGTTGACCATCTACGTTCGGCCGTCCGGGGGAACCCCGAGAACCCTTGGAAATGCGCCCAGTTGGGCTTCTCCGGTGATCACACCGAGCGACCGTGCCGCCTCGGAAGGGCGTCCCCCGGAACGTATCTGCGCCCGCCTCCGCATCCGGCCTTCGCGCACCGCGACACCGCAGTCACGCTACGCTCACGAGGATCCCTACAGGGACAGGCAACTCGACATCGGACAGACAGATCACCCCAGCAGCACCACTCCGCAGCAGAACGGCACAAGGCGACGAATGCCCCAGCACACCTCCGGGTCCGACCGGGCGGCGATCCCCCCAGCCGCCCGTGACGGTGGCAGCGTGCGGCCGCCCGCTCCCTCGACGCTCGACGAGCTGTGGCGGTCGTACAAGGCGACGGGGGACGAGCGGCTGCGGGAGCAGCTGATCCTGCACTACTCACCCCTCGTGAAGTACGTCGCGGGACGGGTCAGTGTGGGGCTGCCGTCCAACGTCGAGCAGGCGGACTTCGTCTCGTCCGGGGTGTTCGGGCTGATCGACGCGATCGAGAAGTTCGACATCGAGCGGGAGATCAAGTTCGAGACGTACGCGATCACCCGCATCCGCGGCGCGATGATCGACGAACTGCGGGCGCTGGACTGGATCCCCCGCTCGGTGCGGCAGAAGGCGCGCAATGTGGAGCGGGCGTACGCCACGCTGGAGGCGCGGCTGCGGCGGACGCCGACCGAGGGCGAGGTGGCCTCCGAGATGGGCATCGCCGTCGAGGAACTCCACGCGGTGTTCAGTCAGTTGTCGCTGGCCAACGTGGTGGCTCTGGAAGAGCTGCTGCACGGGGGCGGCGAGGGCGGCGACGGGCTCAGCGTGATGGACACGCTGGAGGACACCGCCGCCGACAACCCCGTCGAGGTCGCCGAGGACCGGGAGCTTCGCAGGTTTCTGGCGCGGGCCATCAGTACCCTGCCCGACCGGGAGAAGACCGTGGTCACGCTCTACTACTACGAGGGCCTCACCCTGGCCGAGATCGGGAACGTCCTGGGCGTGACCGAGAGCCGGGTCAGCCAGATCCACACCAAATCGGTGCTGCAGCTCAGAGCGAAACTGGCGAGCTTCGGCCGCTGACCTGGCCGGATGCCGTCGAGTCGGCATCAACCACTCCCGTCCGGCGGGACGCGTCCGTAGAGTGTTGACGTGCCAAGGATTCGAGCGGCCTCCGTGGCCGAGCACCGGTCGATGCAGCGAGCCGCCCTGCTGGACGCGGCTCGTTCCTTGTTGTCCGAGGGCGGTACGGAGGCGCTGACCTTCCCGGCCCTCGCCGAGCGGACGGGCCTCGCGCGCTCGTCCGTCTACGAGTACTTCCGGTCTCGGGCGGCCGTGGTCGAGGAGCTGTGCGAGGTCGACTTCCCGGTCTGGGCGGCGGATGTGTCGGCGGCGATGGAGCGGGCCGGGACGGCCGAGGCCAAAGTCGAGGCGTACGTGCGCCGGCAGCTGGAGCTGGTCGGGGACCGGCGGCACCGGGCCGTGGTCGCGATCTCCGCGAGTGAGCTCGACGCGGGGGCGCGGGAGAAGATCCGGGCGGCGCACGGCGGGCTGGTCGCGATGATCGTCGAGGCGCTGGCCGAGCTGGGGCACGCGCAGCCCCGGTTGGCGGCGATGCTGCTGCAGGGCGTCGTGGACGCGGCCGTGCGGAGGATCGAGCTCGGGGCAGCGGAAGAGCCGACCGCCATCACCGACGCGGCTGTATCCATGGCTCTGCGGGGCGTGCGGGGCTGAAGGCGTCGGGGCCGGGGGGTGAGCGGTCCGGCGGAGCCGGGAGCCGCCGCGCCCGCCCGCCCGTACGGCGTCGGGGCCGGGGGGTGAGCGGTCTGGTGGAGCCGGGAGCCGCCGCGCCCGCCCGCCCGTACGGCGTGGGGGCGGGGGGTTGTGCGGTCTGGTGGAGCCGGGAGCCGCCGCGCCCGCCCGTACGGCGCGGGGCGGCACGCGGGGGCGCGGCTACGCGAGCGGCAGCAGCCTCGACGGGCCCCGGTGCAGGAGCCAGGGCGGCAGGAGCGACAGCGGGTTCAGGTAACTCTCGTCGCGGCGCAGGCCCCAGTGCACGCAGGGGGCCGCGCAGTGCGAGCCGCCCGGGTCCACCGTGCCGATCACCTCACCCGGTTCCACCTCCTCGCCCTCCTCGACCGACGCCGTCACCGGTTCGTAGGTCGTACGCAGGGGCGGGTCGCCCGTTCCCGTGAGCTCCACCGACACCACGCCCTTGCCCGCCACCCGGCCCGCGAAGGAGACCCGGCCCGCGGTCACCGCCCGCACCGGTGTTCCAGGAGTCGCCGCCAGGTCCACGCCCCGATGGCCGGGCCCGTAGACCGTCGCCGGGGGTTCCCACCCCCGTAGGACCGCCGGGCGCAGGCCGACGGGCCAGGTGCGGCCGATCGCCGGCACGGTGGCGTCCGCGGGGGGCGCATCCGCCGCGAACAGCGGTGGTGGTGGCGCCAGCAGGGCCGTCGCCGTGACGATCAGCAGCAGGATCAGGCGCGCACCGACGCGCGCACATCGCTTCGCTCGCATGCGGAAAGCGTCCCGGAGTGCCGGTGTCACCGCTCGCCGCTGTGGAGCGCCGCCCGGTTGTGGACAACGGCGTCACCCGGCACCCCGCGGGTCCCGTACACTTCTGGTGGCGACCCGAGCCATCGGGTCGACTTCGCACGCCCCGACACGAAGCCCGACAAGGGCCCGTGTCAGCGCCCCTCGGTCCCTCGTGGAACGGCGCGCAGTGGGCGTCAGGCGCGGAAGCCGTCCGGCGTCCGCGGCACAACCGAGAAATTCAAGGAGATACGGCCATGGCCGTCGTCACGATGCGGGAGCTGCTGGAGAGCGGCGTCCACTTCGGTCACCAGACCCGTCGTTGGAACCCGAAGATGAAGCGCTTCATCTTCACGGAGCGCAACGGCATCTACATCATCGACCTGCTCCAGTCGCTGTCGTACATCGACCGCGCCTACGAGTTCGTCAAGGAGACCGTCGCCCACGGCGGCACGGTCATGTTCGTCGGCACGAAGAAGCAGGCGCAGGAGGCCATCGCCGAGCAGGCCACCCGCGTCGGCATGCCCTACGTCAACCAGCGCTGGCTGGGCGGCATGCTCACCAACTTCTCGACCGTCTACAAGCGTCTGCAGCGCCTCAAGGAGCTCGAGCAGATCGACTTCGAGGACGTCGCCGCGTCCGGTCTGACCAAGAAGGAGCTTCTCGTGCTCTCGCGCGAGAAGGCCAAGCTGGAGAAGACCCTCGGCGGTATCCGCGAGATGCAGAAGGTGCCCAGCGCCGTCTGGATCGTGGACACCAAGAAGGAGCACATCGCCGTTGGTGAGGCCCGGAAGCTGAACATCCCGGTCGTCGCGATCCTCGACACCAACTGCGACCCCGACGAGGTCGACTACAAGATCCCGGGCAACGACGACGCGATCCGCTCCGTCACCCTGCTCACCCGTGTGATCGCGGACGCGGTCGCCGAGGGCCTCATCTCCCGCTCCGGTGTCGCCACCGAGGGCAAGGGCGAGAAGGCCGCGGGCGAGCCGCTGGCCGAGTGGGAGCGCGACCTGCTCGAGGGCGAGAAGAAGGCCGACGAGGCTGCCCCCGCCGCTGAGGCCGCTCCGGCCGAGGCCGCCCCCGCCGCTGAGGCTGAGGCTGCTCCGGCCCCCGAGGCTGCTCCGGCCGCCGAGGACGAGAAGCCGGCCGAGGCCGAGGCCGAGCAGGCCTGACCCGTCAGTCCGAGTTGACGGCGGGAGCGGTACCGCATCCACCAGCGCCTTCGGCGCGGTGAAGTCCGCTCCCGCCGTTAACCCGTAGGTCGGCGGACGGACAGCGCCTTCCGGCTCCATGGGGCGCATCCGCATCCGCAGATCTTCGATCTTCCAGACTTCGAGAGAGATTCACAGACTCATGGCGAACTACACCGCCGCCGACGTCAAGAAGCTCCGTGAGCTCACGGGCGCCGGCATGATGGACTGCAAGAAGGCGCTGGACGAGGCCGAGGGCAACGTCGAGAAGGCCGTCGAGGCGCTCCGCATCAAGGGCCAGAAGGGCGTCGCCAAGCGCGAGGGCCGTTCCGCCGAGAACGGTGCCGTCGTCTCGATCATCGCCGACGACAACTCCTCCGGTGTCCTGGTCGAGCTGAAGTGCGAGACGGACTTCGTCGCCAAGGGTGACAAGTTCCAGGCCGTGGCCAAGACCATCGCCGAGCACGTCGCCAAGACCTCCCCGGCCGACCTCGAGGCCCTGCTCGCCTCCGAGATCGAGGCCGGCAAGACCGTCCAGGCGTTCGTGGACGAGGCCAACGCCAACCTGGGCGAGAAGATCGTCCTGGACCGCTTCGCGCAGTACGCCGACGGCTTCGTGACGGCGTACATGCACCGCACGATGCCCGACCTGCCCCCGCAGATCGGTGTCCTCGTCGAGCTGGACAAGCCGAACGCGGAGATCGCCAAGGGCGTCGCCCAGCACATCGCCGCCTTCGCGCCGAAGTACCTCTCCAAGGAGGACGTGCCGGCCGAGGTCGTCGAGTCCGAGCGCCGCGTCGCCGAGGAGACCACCCGCGCCGAGGGCAAGCCCGAGGCCGCCCTGCCGAAGATCGTCGAGGGTCGCCTCAACGGCTTCTTCAAGGACGCCACGCTGCTCGGCCAGCCGTACGCGCTCGACAACAAGAAGTCCGTCCAGAAGGTCCTGGACGAGGCCGGTGTCACCCTGAAGCGCTTCACGCGCATCAAGGTCGGCATCTGAGTCCGTACCGCGCTCGACGCCCGGCCCCGATAGGGTCGACAGCAGTCGTCCGCGTACGCCGTCACATGAGTGGCGGACGACATCAGATCTGACGAGGAGGCCATTGCCGCATGGGATGCGAAACACGCCCCACCGGCAATGGCCTTCTTGGTATGTGCAACACGTGAAAGAGGCGGGATCCCCCATGACCACCAAGGCCCAGAAGAGCGACGACGG
Organism: Streptomyces sp. NPDC092370; assembly: GCF_044755265.1. NCBI lineage: Bacteria > Bacillati > Actinomycetota > Actinomycetes > Kitasatosporales > Streptomycetaceae > Streptomyces > Streptomyces sp. NPDC092370. The sequence goes on from NZ_JBIVQO010000012.1 coordinate 176,893, forward strand.
CAAAGTACGCGGCCGGTTTCTGCTGAAGCTGTCCGGAGAGGCCTTCTCCGGCGGCGGCGGCCTTGGCGTCGACCCCGACGTGGTGCACAAGATCGCCCGCGAGATCGCGGCCGTCGTGCGTGACGGTGCGCAGATCGCGGTCGTCATCGGCGGCGGCAACTTCTTCCGCGGTGCCGAACTCCAGCAGCGCGGCATGGACCGGGCCCGCTCCGACTACATGGGCATGCTCGGCACGGTCATGAACTGCCTCGCCCTCCAGGACTTCCTGGAGAAGGTGGGCGTGGACTGCCGGGTGCAGACCGCCATCACCATGGGGCAGGTCGCCGAGCCGTACATCCCGCTGCGCGCGGTGCGGCACCTGGAGAAGGGCCGTGTGGTCATCTTCGGCGCCGGGATGGGGATGCCGTACTTCTCCACCGACACCACCGCCGCCCAGCGTGCCCTGGAGATCGACGCCGAGGCACTGCTGATGGGCAAGAACGGTGTGGACGGGGTCTACGACTCCGACCCCAAGACCAACCCGGACGCGGTGAAGTTCGATCACCTCGGCTACGGCGAAGTGATCACGCGTGATCTGAAGGTCGCCGACGCCACAGCCGTGACGCTGTGCCGCGACAACAAGCTCCCGATCGTGGTCTTCGAGCTGCTGGCGGAGGGCAACATCGCACGCGCCGTCAAGGGTGAGAAGATCGGCACGCTGGTGGGGGAACCCGGCAGCCGGGACTGACAACCCGGGAACAACCCCGTCCGGGGGACGGACGGGACGGAGCCGGGCCGGGGGATGGACAATGTCCTGCCGGTCGGGAACCGTGCAGGAAGAAGACGCGACGCAGCCGGCCGCCGCCCCACATGGAACCGCAGCCGGGCCTACTCAAGACACGCAGGAGCAAGTGGTGATCGAAGAGACCCTCCTCGAGGCCGAGGAGAAGATGGAGAAGGCCGTCGTGGTCGCCAAGGAGGACTTCGCCGCGATCCGCACCGGCCGTGCGCACCCGGCGATGTTCAACAAGATCGTGGCCGACTACTACGGCGCGCCGACCCCGATCAACCAGCTGGCCTCGTTCTCGGTGCCCGAGCCGCGCATGGCCGTGGTGACCCCGTTCGACAAGAGCGCGCTGCGCAACATCGAGCAGGCCATCCGCGACTCCGACCTGGGCGTCAACCCGAGCAACGACGGTAACATCATCCGAGTGGTGTTCCCCGAGCTGACCGAGGAGCGCCGCCGCGAGTACATCAAGGTGGCCAAGAGCAAGGGTGAGGACGCCAAGGTCTCCATCCGCTCCGTGCGCCGCAAGGCCAAGGACGCCATCGACAAGCTGATCAAGGACGGCGAGGTCGGCGAGGACGAGGGCCGCCGTGCTGAGAAGGAGCTCGACGACACCACCGCGAAGTACGTCGCGCAGGTGGACGAGCTCCTGAAGCACAAGGAAGCGGAGCTGCTCGAGGTCTGATGAACGACTCTTCCTGGGGGGCGCCGCCACAGGCCGGGTACTGGGGGCCCACCGACCAAGGGCATGGTCAGGGGCACGTCCAGGGCTCAGGCCACGGGCACGTCCAAGGGGCCGCCTCCGCGGGCCCCGCATACGATGCGTATGAAGCGCCTCAGACTCGCCCCATGCCCATCGTGCCCGACGTGACCGCATTCGGCGGAAACCAGGATGACGACCGGGGGGCTGCTCGGCTGAGCGGCCCACCGGTCCGAAACGACACGAATCCGGAGCCCATGCCCGACGCCTCGCAGCCGGCGCCCAAGCCGCCGAAGAAGAGCGCGGGTCGCGACCTGAGTGCCGCGATAGGGGTCGGTGTCGGGCTCGGTGCGGTGATCGTCGCGTCGCTGTTCGTCGTCAAGGCCGTCTTCGTCGGCGTCGTGGCGGTGGCCGTCGTGGTGGGCCTGTGGGAGCTGACCAAGCGGCTGGAGGAACGCAAGGGCATCCGGGCGCCCCTCGTGCCGCTCGCGCTCGGCGGTGCCGCGATGGTCGTCGCCGGGTACGTCCGGGGTGCCGAGGGCGCGTGGGTGGCGATGGCGCTCACGACGCTGGGCGTCCTGGTCTGGCGCATGACGGAACCGCCCGAGGGCTACCTGAGGGACGTCACCGCGGGCGTCTTCGCGGCGTTCTACGTGCCGTTCCTGGCGACGTTCGTGGCGATGATGCTGACCGCGGACGACGGACCGCAGCGGGTGCTCACCTTCCTGCTGCTCACGGTCGTCAGCGACACCGGGGCCTACGCCGTCGGCTGGCGGTTCGGCCGGCACAAGCTCGCCCCGCGCATCAGCCCCGGCAAGACCCGCGAGGGCCTGCTCGGCGCGATCTCCTTCGCCATGGTCGCGGGGGCGCTGTGCATGCAGTTCCTCATCGACGACGGCGCCTGGTGGCAGGGTCTGGTGCTGGGTCTCGCGGTCGCGGTCACCGCCACGCTCGGCGACCTCGGCGAGTCCATGATCAAGCGGGACCTCGGCATCAAGGACATGGGAACGCTGCTGCCGGGGCACGGCGGCATCATGGACCGGCTCGACTCGCTGCTGCCCACGGCTCCGGTGGTGTGGCTGCTGCTCGTGCTGTTCGTCGGATCCGGCTGAGGCGATCCCGGTCAGCGAGCCCCCGCCCTGCCGGGCGGGGGCTCGCTGCCGTCTCGGGGAGACGCCCGGGGGGCCGAAGTGGGACGATTCAGATGTACCTCCCAAAGGAGGCCATCATGGCCATCATCCGAGAGAGCATCGACGTCGACTGCCGGCCCGAGGAGGTCTATCAGTACGTCATGGACGCCTCGCGCCTGCCGGAGTGGCAGCTGAGCGCCGTGTCCGCGGAGCGGCTCGACGAGGGGCCCGTCGGCGTCGGCACCAAGGTCCGTGTGACCCGGCACGTCGGCCGCCGCGTCATGCCGATGACCATGGAGGTCACCGAGTACGACCCGCCCCGCAGTTGGGGCATGCGCGGCGTCGACGGCCCCGTCCGTGCCCAGGTGCACGGCGAGGTCGAACCCTATGACGAGGGCCGCCGCTCGCACGTCACGATCGGCATCGACCTGGAGGGCCACGGCATGGGCAAGGTCCTGGTCCCTCTCGTCGTACGCTCCCAGGTCCGCAAGGAACTCCCGCGCAACGAGCAGCTCCTCAAGGACCGGCTGGAGCACACGGGCGGGTAGGACGTCGCCGTCCCACGGCGGGCGGCGTCGACGGCTCGGCACAGCGCCGCCGGGGGTAGCAGTGGTCCTCGGCGGGCTCTTCGCGATGTCGTTCATCGTGGGTTCGGGCTCCGCCGCAGACACGTCACTCGGTTCGCTGCAGCGTCTACGGGGCGCTGGGCGGGGTGCTCGACAAGTCCATGGCCGGGTTCTGAACCGTTGCGGCTTCCCTCGGGGTCCCTGGGCCGTCCGAGGCCGGCCGACGCCGACAGTCGGCACCCGCAGGTGACCACTCCCACCCCGCTCCGGGCCTGGGCACCCGCCGTTGATCTGCCACACTGGAAGGGTTATGCCTGCACCCGGAGAACTCACTTTCGTCGCCCCGCGCGGAGCCAAGAAGCCGCCGCGGCATCTCGCCGATCTCACTCCTGCCGAGCGCAAGGAGGCCGTTGCCGCTGTCGGGGAGAAGCCGTTTCGTGCCAAGCAGCTCTCGCAGCACTACTTCGCGCGGTACGCGCATGATCCGGAGCAGTGGACCGACATTCCGGCCGGTGCTCGTGGGCGGCTGCAGGAAGCGCTGCTGCCCGAGCTGATGACCGTCGTGCGGCATCTGTCGACCGACCAGGGCACCACCCGCAAGACGCTGTGGCGGCTGTTCGACGGGACGCTCGTCGAGTCCGTGCTGATGCGCTACCCGGACCGTGTGACCATGTGCATCAGCTCCCAGGCCGGATGCGGGATGAACTGCCCGTTCTGTGCGACCGGGCAGGCCGGTCTGGACCGGAATCTGTCCACCGCCGAGATCGTGCACCAGATCGTGGACGGCATGCGGGCCCTGCGGGACGGTGAGGTCCCCGGCGGTCCCGCCCGGCTGAGCAACATCGTCTTCATGGGCATGGGCGAGCCGCTCGCCAACTACAACCGGGTCGCCGGTGCCATCCGGCGGCTCACCGACCCCGAGCCCGACGGGGTGGGCCTCTCGCAGCGCGGCATCACCGTCTCGACGGTCGGGCTCGTCCCGGCCATCCACCGCTTCTCCGACGAGGGGTTCAAGTGCCGCCTCGCCATCTCGCTGCACGCCCCCGACGACGAGCTGCGCGACACCCTCGTGCCCGTGAACACGCGCTGGAAGGTCCGCGAGGTGCTGGACGCCGGCTTCGAGTACAGCGCCAAGTCCGGCCGGCGGCTGTCCATCGAGTACGCGCTGATCAGGGACATCAACGACCAGGCGTGGCGTGGTGACCGGCTCGGCCGGATGCTCAAGGGCAGGCCGGTGCACGTCAACCTGATCCCGCTGAACCCGACGCCCGGGTCGAAGTGGACGGCTTCCCGGCCCGAGGACGAGAAGGCGTTCGTGGAGGCCATCGCCGCCCATGGTGTGCCGGTGACGGTCCGGGACACCCGTGGTCAGGAGATCGACGGGGCGTGTGGTCAGCTCGCGGCCACCGAACGGTAGTCTGACCGTCGTAAGCACCCTCATATTCGACATCTGCATATTCCGACAGGGGAGCGCCACAGCGCTGAGAGTGCGGCACACGGCCGCAGACCCTCCGAACCTGGCCCAGGTCATTCTGGGTAGGGAGATCGGTCACCACTCGAGCTGTTGCGCCCTGCCCGGGACTCCGGAAGTCCCGGGCAGGGCCGCGTCTTCTCCTGGTCACTCCAGGAGGAATCCAGTGAGCATCAACGCAAAGCGGCTGACGGCGGCGGTCGTCGGGCTCGGCATGGCCGGCACGCTCGCCGCGTGCGGGTCGTCCGACGGCGGACAGGGGTCCGGTGACTCCAAGACCGTGACGCTCGTCAGCCACGACTCATGGGCCGCGTCCAAGGACGTCATCGCGGCCTTCGAGAAGCAGTCCGGGTACAAGGTCGACTTCCTGAAGGACGGCGACGCCGGGCAGGCCGTCAACAAGGCCATCCTGACCAAGGACAACCCGCAGGGCGACGTCTTCTTCGGCGTCGACAACACCCTGCTGTCCCGCGCCCTCGACAACGGCCTCTTCCAGTCCTACGAGCCCAAGGGCTCGGACCGGATCAAGGCCGAGTACCGCGTCGACCAGGAGCAGCACCGGGTCACTCCCATCGACACCGGCGACATCTGCGTCAACTACGACAAGAAGTACTTCGCCGACCACAAGCTGCAGCCGCCGCGCAGCTTCGACGACCTGGTCAAGCCGCAGTACAAGAACCTGCTCGTCACCGAGAACGCCTCCGCCTCCTCGCCCGGCCTCGGCTTCCTGCTCGGCACCGCCGCCGCGTACGGCGACGACGGCTGGGAGAGCTACTGGAAGAAGCTCAAGGCCAACGGTGTGAAGGTCGTCGACGGCTGGGAGCAGGCTTACAACGAGGAGTTCTCCGGCTCGGCGGGCGGTAAGAAGGCCAAGGGCGACCGGCCGCTCGTCGTGTCCTACGCCTCCTCGCCGCCCGCCGAGGTCGTCTTCGCCGACCCGAAGCCGAGCACGGCGCCGACCGGGGTCGCCGAGGGCACCTGCTTCCGGCAGGTCGAGTACGCGGGGCTGCTCAGCAACGCGAAGAACACCAAGGGCGGCAAGGCGTTCCTGGACTTCCTGCTCACCGAGCGGTTCCAGGAGGACATGCCGATGAACATGTTCGTGTACCCGGTGCGCGAGGGCGCCCAGGTGCCGCCGGAGTTCGTGAAGTTCGGGCCGCAGGCGAAGAACCCCGAGACCATGGACGCGGCGAAGATCGCCGACCACCGCGACCAGTGGGTCAAGTCGTGGACCTCGCTCGTACTGAAGTAGCCGTTCGGCGGCGGGGCGCGGCGGCGCGGTTCGGCCTGCTGGCCGCGCCCGTCGCGTTCTTCGCGGTCTTCTTCGCCTACCCCGTCGCCGCGATCGTCGCACGCGGCCTGAAGGCCGACGGGACCTGGCACCTCGGGCGGATCGCGGACGTGCTGGCGCAATCCGACGTCCGGCACGTCCTGTGGTTCACCACCTGGCAGGCGGTGGTCTCCACCGCGCTCACGCTGCTCGTCGCGCTCCCCGGCGCGTACGTCTTCGCACGCTTCGACTTCCCCGGCAAGCAGGTCCTGAGGGCGGTCGTCACCGTCCCGTTCGTGCTGCCGACGGTCGTCGTCGGTACGGCGTTCCTGGCGCTGGTCGGGCGGGGCGGGCTGCTCGACGAGCTGTGGGGCGTACGTCTGGACACCACGGTGTGGGCGATCCTGCTCGCGCACGTCTTCTTCAACTACGCGGTCGTCGTCCGCACCGTCGGAGGGCTCTGGGCGCAGCTCGACCCCCGGCAGGAGGAGGCCGCACGGATGCTCGGGGCGTCCCCGCTGAAGGCCTGGCGGCAGGTCACCCTGCCCGCGCTCGCCCCGGCCGTGGCCGCCGCCGCGCTCATGGTCTTCCTGTTCACCTTCACCTCCTTCGGCGTCGTGCAGATCCTCGGCGGGCCCACCTTCTCCACCCTGGAGGTGGAGATCTACCGGCAGACGTCCGAGATCTTCGATCTGTCCACCGCGGCCGTGCTGACCATGATCCAGTTCGTGGCGGTGGGCGCGATCCTCGCGGTGCACGCCTGGACCGTGCGACGGCGGGAGACCGCCCTGCGGCTGGTGGACGCGTCCGTGACCGCGCGCCGGCCCCGCGGCGCGGGGCAGTGGGCGATGCTCGGCGGGGTGCTCGTCACCGTCGCCTTGCTGCTCGTGCTCCCGCCGGCGGTGCTGGTGCAACGGTCTCTGGGCGCGCCGGGCCTCGGCTACTACCGGGCGCTGACCAGCGAGGACGGGGGAGTGTTCCTGGTCCCGCCGATCGAGGCGATCGGCAACAGCCTGTCCTACGCCGTCGCCGCCACGTTCATCGCCGTGGTGATCGGGGGCCTCGCCGCGGTCGCGCTCACCCGCCGGGACGCCGGGCGGTTCGTGCGCGGCTTCGACGCACTGCTGATGCTGCCGCTCGGGGTGTCCGCGGTGACCGTCGGCTTCGGGTTCCTGATCTCCCTCGACGAGCCGCCGCTGGACCTCAGGTCCTCCTGGATCCTGGTGCCGCTCGCGCAGGCGCTGGTCGGGGTGCCGTTCGTGGTGCGGACCATGCTGCCCGTGCTGCGGGCGGTGGACGTGCGGCTGCGGGAGGCGGCCTCGGTGCTCGGGGCCGCCCCCTGGCGGGTGTGGCGGGAGGTGGACCTGCCGATGGTGCGGCGGGCGCTGCTGATCGCGGCCGGGTTCGCCTTCGCCGTGTCGCTCGGGGAGTTCGGCGCCACGGTGTTCATCGCACGGCCCGACCGGCCGACGCTGCCGGTGGCCGTGGCCCGGCTGCTGGGGCGGCCCGGGGACCTCAACTACGGCCAGGCGATGGCCCTTTCGACGATTCTGATGGTGGTGTGCGCCGTGGCCCTGCTGGTGCTGGAGAGGCTCCGCACGGACCGGACGGGGGAGTTCTGATGCTGCTGGCTCTGCGGGGGGCGACGGTTCGCTTCGGAGGGCGTGCCGTGCTGGACGCCGTCGATCTGGAGGTCGCCGAGCACGAGGTCGTGTGTGTGCTCGGGCCCAGCGGCAGCGGCAAGTCGACCCTGCTGCGGGCGGTGGCCGGGTTGCAACCCCTCGACACCGGGCGGGTGGTGCTCGACGGGCGCGACCAGGCGGGCGTGCCGGCGCACCGGCGGGGCGTCGGGCTGATGTTCCAGGACCACCAGCTGTTCCCGCAGCGGGACGTGGGCGGCAACGTGGCCTTCGGGCTGCGGATGCGGGGTGAGCCGAAGCGCCGACAGGTGGAGCGGGTTCGGGAGTTGCTGGACCTCGTGGGATTGCCCGGTGCGGGCCGCCGGGCCGTCGCCGCGCTGTCCGGCGGAGAGCAGCAGCGGGTGGCGCTGGCCCGGGCCCTGGCGCCGAGCCCCCGGCTGCTGATGCTGGACGAGCCGCTGGGACAGCTCGACCGGTCGCTGAGGGAGCGGCTGGTCGTCGAACTGAAGGAACTGTTCGGCCGGTTGGGCACCACCGTGCTCGCCGTGACGCACGACCAGGGGGAGGCCTTCGCGCTGGCCGACCGGGTCGTGGTGATGCGGGACGGGCGGATCGCCCAGTCCGGGACGCCCCTCGATGTGTGGCAACGGCCCGCCGACGCGTTCGTCGCCCGTTTCCTCGGCTTCGAGAACGTGGCCGATGCGACGGTCGGGGCGGAGGCCGCGGACACCCCGTGGGGCAAGGTGCCGGTGCCGGAGGGTGCCCCGCACGGGACGCGCACGCTGCTCGTACGCCCCGCCGGAGTGCGCCTCGTGCCCGCTGGCACGGGCCTGCGCTGCACGGTGACCGCCCGCACCTTCCGGGGCACCCACGTCGCCGTCCACCTCCAGCCGGAGAACGCCCCGCGCTTGGAGGCGGCGTGCGCGCTGCGGGACGCGCCGGAGGTCGGGGACGCGGTCGGCGTGGAGTTCGACCCGGCCGAAATCGTGGTGCTCGGCTGATCGCTTCCGGCTTAGGGTGCCGGACATGACGCTGCTCGCTCACGACCGCTATTGCGACGAGATCACCCACCAGGTCGGCCTGTTGAGGTCCGTCGTGACCTCGGGCGTCGATCTGTCCGGCACCGTTCCCACCTGCCCCGACTGGTCGCTGGAGGACCTGGTCCGGCACACGGGCGGTGCCCTGCGCTGGGTGGAGTTCATCGTGCGGACCCGGGCCCAGGAGGAGGTGCCCGAGGAGCGGGTGCCGCACCTCACGGGTCCCGCGGGCCGGGGTGACGCCGCGGTGCTGGACGCGTGGCTGGCCAAGAGCGGCGAGCGGGCCGTCGCGGCGCTGCGCGAGGCCGGACCGGATACCGAGGTGTGGGCCTGGGCGGGAATCCGCAGCACCGGGTTCTGGGCCCGCCGGGTGACGCATGAGATCACCGTGCACCGCGCGGACGCCACGCTGGCCGCGGGGCTGCCCTACGAGGTCGCGCCCGAGGTGGCCGCCGACGCGGTCGACGAGTGGCTGCAGATCGTCCAGTACGTGCAGCGGACCGTGCCGGACGACGAGGTGAGGGATCTGCGCGGCCCGGACCGCAGCATCCATCTGCACGCCACCGACACCGGGCCCGGAGTGAACGCCGAGTGGCTCGTCGAGCTCACCGAGGACGGTGTCTCCTGGCGCCGGGGGCACGAGAAGGCCACCGTCGCCCTGCGCGGACCGCTCACCTCCGTGCTGCTGGCGTTCTACCGTCGGCTCCCGCTGGACGCCGAGGAGTTGCAGGTGCTCGGCGACCGGGAGCTGCTGGAGTTCTGGCTGGAGCGGGCGACCTTCGGATGAGACGGGACGTGGCCCGCCCCCGGGCCGGGGGACGGGCCACGTCACGGTGTGCGCGGGCGTCAGCTGTCGCTGTCCGCCCCGCGACGACGCATGCCGAAGAACACCGCACCGCCACCGACGACGACCAGGGCCGCCGCGATGCCGGCGATGAGGCCGGTGTTGGAGTCGGCACCGGTCTCGGCGAGGTTGGAGTCACCGGCCGGGGCGGGCACGTTGCCCGCCGGCGAGGTGCTCTGGCTCTCCGAGGGCTCCGGAGCCGGGGTCTCGGTCTCCTCGGCCGGCTTCGACGGGGAGGCCGACGGGGTCGGCGTCGCCGGGGGAGTCGAAGCCGGGGGCTCCTCCTCCTCCTCCTTCTTCTTGCAGGCCGTGGCCGGAGTGACGAGGTTCGGCTTGATGTCCTCGTCGACGTAGCCCGCCGCCTTGACGTGGATGCGGTACTCGGCGTCCGGCTTCCAGTCCTCGGCGAAGGTGATGGTGGTGCCCTTGCGCGAGCCCTTCACGACCTGCTCGCCGATCTTCTTCACGTCGGCGCCGTTGTTCTCCAGGTACACGGTGACCGTCGCCGGGATGCCGGCGGGGTCCACGTCGGTGACGGTGATGACGCCCTTGTCACCGTCGCACTTCGCCTCGGCGGAGAACTCGCTGATGTCGCAGGCGAGCGCGTTGCCGGCGGTGCCGAGCGCGAGCGCGGCCGAGGCGGAGACGACACCGAGGACGCGCACGGCACGTGCGCGGCGGGATACGGACAGAACTGCCACGTTTGTCCTTCACAGGATTGCTAAAGCGGGGGGTTGAGGCAGTGTTGACTGAACATCAGCACCACCTTGAGACTCACAGGTCTATAAGCGCTGCATAAGTAGTGTCAACGCATATGCGGCTCGCAAGCACTTGCTTTGCCTTCTTGTTAACCGCCGAGACGTTTCAACGCCCCCGGCGCCTCCTCGATCCGCTCCACCAGCGCGATGCGCGTCTCCATCGAACGCTCCCGGGCCAGCGACCGGAGCAGCGGCCACGCGGGCAGCTTCTCCGTCCAGTGCGTGCGGTTCACCAGCACCATCGGCGTCGGCTCGCCGCGGGACTCGTAGTAGTTGGGCGTCGCGTTGTCGAAGATCTCCTGCACGGTTCCGGCGGCGCCCGGCAGGAACACCACACCCGCGTTGGACCGGGCCAGCAGGCCGTCCTCGCGGGTGGCGTTGGCGAAGTACTTGGCGATGTGGGAGGCGAAGGCGTTCGGCGGTTCGTGACCGTAGAACCAGGTGGGGATGCCGACCGAGCGGCCGCCGCGGGGCCAGCGGGTGCGCACCTCGAAGGCGGCCGAGGCCCAGTGGGTGATCGACGGGCTGAAGTACGGCGCCTTGCCGAGGAGTTCCAGTGACTCCGTGAGCATCTCGTCACCGAACGGGGCCGCGTACGCGCCGAGGTTCGCGGCCTCCATCGCGCCCGGTCCGCCGCCGGTGGCGATCGTGAAGCCGGCGCGGGCCAGTTCCCGGCCGAGCCGTGCGGCGCCGGCGTACTCCTCGGTGCCGCGCGCCATCGCGTGGCCGCCCATCACACCCACGACCCGGGCGCCGGACAGGAGTTCGTCGAGCGCGTCCGAGACGGAGTCGTCGTGGACCGCGCGCAGCATGGAGGCGTAGATGTCGCGGTCCGCCTTCGTGCGCTGGAACCAGGCGTAGGCCAAGGCGTCGGGCGTGGCCTCGTAACCGTCGGCCAGCGACGCGAAGAGTTCGTCCGGGGAGTAGACGAGCCCGCGGTACGGGTCGAACGGCAGGCCCGGGACCGGCGGGAAGACCAGGGCGCCGTCCCCGCGGATCTTCGCGGCCGCCTCCTCGCGCATCGCGCAGCCGAGGAAGAGCGCGCCCGCCGTGTCCGTGCCGAGCAACGCGCGCGTACGGTCGGTCAGGTCGACGGCCTGGACGCGGTATCCGGCGAGCGAGCCGCGCGCCGAGATGGTGGCGTCGAACTCCTCCAGGGTCTCTATCTCACGGTCGTCATGGTGGGCCGCATGGGCGGGCATCGTCTGCACTCGCCCATGCTGGCACAGCGCCGCCGCTCAGCCCTGGACGGCCGCCGGGTCCATCCACACGACCTCGAAGGTGTGGCCGTCGACATCGTCGAACGCGCGGCCGTACATGAAGCCGTGGTCCTGCGTCTCACCGGAGACGGAACCGCCCGCCGAGACCGCCTTCTCGACCAGTTCGTCGACCTTCTGCCGGCTCTCGGCGCTCAGCGCGAGCAGCACCTCGCTGGTCTTCGTCGAGTCCGCGACCTCCTTCTTGGTGAACTGGAGGTACTTCTCCCTGGTGTGCACCATGACCACGATGGTGTCGCTGATCACGACCGAGGCGGTCGTGTCGTCGCTGAACTGCTCGTTGATCGTGAAGCCCAGCTCGGTGAAGAACTTCTTCGAGGCACCCAGGTCGCCGGTGCACAGGTTCACGAAGATCATCTGCTGGTACATGCGAGGTCGCTCCCATCACATCCGGGTCGTTACACGGGGACAGACCGGGTGCCGGCCCGGAACTCATCGCCGTACGACGATTTTTTTCGTACGAGTTCTCCGGCGGCTGCCGTGCGCCTCAGCGCGCCAGGGGCAGCGCCGCGAGTTCCGCGACCGTCAGGGAGAGGGGACCGAACAGGGCGAGCAGCGCACCCGCGCGCAGGGCGGCGGCACCGCGCAGCATCGTGGCGGGGGCGCCGAGGCGCAGCAGCGCTGCGGTGGTGCCGGCGCGGGCCTGCCGGGCCTCGACGGCGGCCGTGAGGAGCGTCGCCACGGTGCAGCCGGCCACGAGGAGCACACCGAGGGTGGTGAGCGGACCGAGCGAGAGCCCGTCCGGGGCGTGCAGCAGCGCCATGGCCCACGCGGCGGACACGACCGCGCAGACGACGCCCAGGGGGCGCCCGATGCGGACGGACTCCGCCATGAGGATGCGGCCGGCCAGGAGCCGCAGGGCGCCCGGGCGGACCGACTGGAGCAGCCGTCCGCACAGGTGGGTCAGGCCCGGACCGGCCAGGGCCAGGCCGACGGCGGCCAGCGCCCAGCCCGCCATCACGCCGGGGGAGGCACCGGAGAAGCTGAGGTCGGGCGGGGTGGCGGCGGTGCGGCTCGTGTAGCTCTCCACGGCCAGGCCCGCGGCCAGCACGGTGATGCCCCAGGGCAGACCGGAGGGGGCCGCGGTGCAGTCCGGCACGGTCGCCTCGGGGACTGGGCCGTCGGTGGCGTCGGTGGCGTCGGCGGTCGGGCCGGTGTGCCGTGCCAGGGCACCGGCGGGGCTGATGGCGCCGGCCGCGTCCGGCGCCGCCGCGCGCGGGCTGAGCCCCTGAGCGGATTCACCGGCCGGGCTCCTCGCTCCCGTCGGCTCCGGTGAGGCGGGGTGCGGGGTGCCGGGCGGAGTGACGTCCTCGGCCGGCTCCTCAGGGTCCGGGTGCGCCGCGGGTGACCCGGGGGGATCCGCGACCGCGCTCACCGACCCAATGGAGCCGACGGCCGCGGCCGGGACCGGCCCGCCGGCCCGGGCCGCCGGCGGGCCGCTCTTCGTGACGGACCCGGCGGTGCCGCCGGTCGCGGGGCGGGCGAGCTGCCGGCCGAACCGGCCGTACGCCCCGAAGGTCTCGCGGGTGCCGGTGTCCCGGTAGGCGCCGAAGCGGCCGTACATCCGGACCGTCCCCGACCCGGTCGGCGCCGCCTCGCGCGGCCGCAGGACCAGCGCCACCGCCACCGACGCGCCGACGGGCACGAGCGCCAGCAGGGTCAGGGCCGCCGGCAGCGGCAGGGGCTGGTTTGCGGCGAGCCACTCGGCAGCGGCGCCGTCGAAGGGCATGCCCGTCAGGTCGCCCCGCAGGTGCAGGAAGACGAGCAGGGCCAGCATCGAGCCGAGGGTGCAGGACAGGGCGGTCGTCGTCGCCGAGACAACCATCAGGCGCACCGGCCCGAGACCGATCGCCGAGAGGCCGGGGCGCGGCCTGGTGCCGGGGTCGGTACGGGCCACCGCGACCGCGAAGTACACCGTGGCGGCCAGTGGAGCCGTGCACCAGGCGAGCCGCAGCAGGGCGGAACCGGGGGCGCCGGGGTGGCCCAGCGCGTAGCCGAGGGCGCAGAGCAGCAGGAAACCCGTGCCCGCCGAGGCGGCCGTGACCAGGAGGCGGCGCAGCTGGACGGCGGGGTGGGCGCCGCGGGTCAGACGGAGAGCGAGCACGCTGCCCGGCCTTCCGGCTCGGCGTTCTCGCTGACCGGAGGCAGGTGCACCGTCTGCACGCGCCGCCCGTCCAGCAGGGACACCGTGCGGTCGGCGAGGGCCGCGGTCTCCGCGTCGTGGGTGGCCAGGACGACGGTGATGCGGTGGGAGCGGGCCGCCGTGGTGAGGGTGCGCAGCACATGGGTGCGGTCGGCGCGGTGCAGGGGCGCCGTGGGCTCGTCGGCGAACAGGACCGAGGGCGCGGGGGCCAGGGCGCGGGCGATGCAGACCCGCTGGCGCTCTGCCTGCACCAGTTGGTGCGGACGTTTGCGGGCGCTGTCGCCGATGTCCAGGCGCTCCAGCCACTCCAGGGCCGCGGCCTTGGCGCGGCGCCGGCTGGTGCCGCGCAGCATCAGCGGCAGGGCGGTGTTCTCCCAGACGTCGAGCTCCGGGACCAGAGAGGGGACCGGGTCGATCCAGCCGAAGCGGTCGCGGCGCAGCCGCTCGCGGGTGAGGGGTCCCATGGTGTGCACGGGCACGCTGTTGAACCAGACCTCACCGCGCCGGACGGGCACCAGACCGGACAGGCACCGCAGCAGGGTCGTCTTGCCGCTGCCGCGCGGGCCGCCGATGGCGAGAATCTCGCCCTCCCGCACGCCGAGCGAGATCCCGCAGAGCGCGGGCGAGCCGTCGTCGTGCTGGAAGTGCAGGGCGCGTGCCCAGAGCACGTCGTTGTCCGGCCTGGCCTCCATGCGCGTACACCTCGGTTCAGATCCGTAGTTCCCGTGTCCATCCCCCGTGCGGGGGAACGAAGGCAGGGCCGATCAGTCACTGGGCACGCTAGGCAGAAGGCGGCGGGACGCCGGACAGCACGCGGCCCCGGGCCGCCGTTTCTCACTCGAACGGGCGGCACCGGAGCCGGTGTTGATCATCCGGAAAGACGATCTGAGCGACGAGGCGTCAGAGCTTCGTCCACGCCTCCGAGAGGGTGGCGCGCAGGATCTGCTCGATCTCGTCGAACGTCGACTGGTCGGAGATCAGCGGCGGGGCGAGCTGGACGACCGGGTCACCGCGGTCGTCGGCGCGGCAGTACAGGCCGTTGTCGTACAGCGCCTTGGAGAGGAAGCCGTACAGGACGCGCTCGGTCTCCTCGTCGTTGAAGGACTCCTTGGTGTGCTTGTCCTTCACCAGCTCGATGCCGTAGAAGAAGCCGTTGCCGCGGACGTCGCCGACGATCGGCAGGTCGTGGAGCTTCTCCAGGGTGGCGCGGAAGTTGCCCTCGTTGTCCAGGACGTGCTGGTTGAGGTTCTCGCGCTCGAACAGGTCGAGGTTGGCCAGGCCCACGGCCGCGGAGACCGGGTGGCCGCCGAAGGTGTAGCCGTGCAGGAAGGTGTTGTCGCCCGTGTAGAACGGCTCGGCCAGGCGGTCGGAGATGATGCACGCGCCGATCGGGGAGTAGCCCGAGGTCATGCCCTTGGCGCAGGTGATCATGTCCGGCACGTAGTCGAACTTGTCGCAGGCGAAGTAGGTGCCCAGGCGGCCGAAGGCGCAGATGACCTCGTCCGAGACGAGCAGTACGTCGTACCGGTCGCAGATCTCGCGGACCCGCTGGAAGTAGCCGGGAGGCGGCGGGAAGCAGCCGCCCGCGTTCTGCACCGGCTCCAGGAAGACCGCGGCGACGGTGTCCGGACCCTCGAAGAGGATCTGCTGCTCGATCTGGTCGGCGGCCCAGCGGCCGTAGGCCTCGGGGTCGTCGCCGTGGATCGGGGCGCGGTAGATGTTGGTGTTCGGGACCTTGTGGGCGCCCGGGACCAGCGGCTCGAAGGGGGCCTTCAGGGCCGGCAGGCCGGTGATGGACAGAGCGCCCTGCGGGGTGCCGTGATAGGCGACCGCGCGGGAGATGACCTTGTGCTTGGTGGGCTTGCCGACCAGCTTGAAGTACTGCTTGGCGAGCTTCCAGGCGGTCTCGACCGCCTCACCGCCGCCGGTGGTGAAGAAGACCTTGTTGAGGTCGCCCGGCGCGTGTCCGGCGAGTCGCTCGGCCAGCTCGACGGCCTTGGGGTGGGCGTAGGACCACACCGGGAAGAACGCGAGCTCCTGTGCCTGCTTGAAGGCGGTCTCGGCGAGCTCGACCCGGCCGTGTCCGGCCTGCACCACGAAGAGGCCGGCGAGGCCGTCCAGGTAGCGCTTGCCCTTGTCGTCGTAGATGTACGTGCCCTCGCCCCGGACGATGGTGGGGACGGGGGCCTTCTCGTACGACGACATGCGCGTGAAGTGCATCCACAGGTGGTCGTACGCGGTCTGGGAGAGGTCCTTGCTCACGGCTATCGGGTCCTCACGGTTATCGGGTTCCCCACATGTAGGTCTGCTTCTTGAGCTTGAGGTAGACGAAGCTCTCGGTGGAGCGCACACCGGGCACGGCCCGCATGCGTTTGTTGATGACGTCCAGGAGGTGGTCGTCGTCCTCGCAGACGATCTCCACCATCAGGTCGAAGGAGCCCGCGGTCATCACCACGTACTCGCATTCGGACATGGCCGACAGCGCGTCGGCGACCGACTCCACGTCGCCCTCCACGTTGACGCCGACCATCGCCTGTCTGCGGAAGCCCACGGTGAGCGGGTCCGTGACGGCGACGATCTGCATCACGCCCTGATCGAGCAGCTTCTGGACGCGCTGGCGCACGGCCGCCTCCGACAGGCCCACGGCCTTGCCGATGGCGGCGTACGGCCGGCGGCCGTCCTCCTGGAGCTGCTCGATGATGGCGAGGGAGACGGCGTCCAGCTGCGGCGAGCTGCCGTTCCTGGACTCGCGGGAGGGCTCGCGGTGCTCCCGCGAGCCCTTCTGGTCTGCGCTTCGACTGGCCACGAGGTCACTGTGCACGAGGTCTCGACACTTCCGCAAGCCTCGATCGATGAAATCCGTTGTCTGGGTCCCTGATACCTGCGGATTCCGCACGAACGGAGGGAGCGGGGGTGTTGAAAACGTGGGTCGGCCGACTAGGGTGGGTGTCTCAAGTACTGGACATCCGAACTGGAGGGCCGGCAGTGAGCACCGAGCTGCGTCGCTTGCGCAACTACATCGGCGGTGAGTTCCGGGACGCCGCCGACGGACGGACCACCGAAGTGGTCAATCCCGCGACGGGCGAGGCGTACGCGACCGCTCCGCTGTCCGGGCAGGCGGACGTGGACGCCGCGATGGCGGCGGCCGCCGAGGCCTTTCCCGGCTGGCGCGACACCACGCCCGCCGAGCGTCAGAAGGCCCTGCTGAAGATCGCGGACGCCTTCGAGGAGCGCGCCGAGGAACTGATCGCGGCCGAGGTGGAGAACACGGGCAAGCCGGTCGGGCTGACCCGCTCCGAGGAGATCCCGCCGATGGTCGACCAGATCCGCTTCTTCGCGGGTGCGGCGCGGATGCTCGAGGGCCGCTCGGCCGGTGAGTACATGGAGGGCCTGACCTCCATCGTGCGCCGCGAGCCGGTCGGCGTCTGCGCCCAGGTCGCGCCGTGGAACTACCCGATGATGATGGCCGTCTGGAAGTTCGCCCCGGCCATCGCGGCGGGCAACACCGTCGTCCTGAAGCCGTCCGACACCACCCCGGCCTCGACGGTCCTCATCGCCGAGATCATCGGCTCGATCGTCCCCAAGGGCGTCTTCAACGTCATCTGCGGCGACCGCGAGACCGGCCGTCTGATGGTCGAGCACGACACCCCGGCGATGGCCTCCATCACCGGTTCCGTGCGCGCCGGCATCCAGGTCGCCGAGTCCGCCGCCAAGGACGTCAAGCGTGTCCACCTGGAGCTGGGCGGCAAGGCGCCGGTCCTGGTCTTCGAGGACACCGACATCGCCAAGGCCGTCGAGGACATCTCGGTGGCGGGCTACTTCAACGCCGGCCAGGACTGCACCGCCGCCACGCGCGTGCTCGTCCACGAGTCCATCCACGACGAGTTCGTCTCCGCGCTCGCGAAGGCCGCCTCCGAGACCAAGACCGGGCAGCCGGATGACGAGGACGTGCTGTTCGGCCCGCTCAACAACCCCAACCAGCTCAAGCAGGTCGAGGGCTTCATCGACCGGCTGCCCGCGCACGCGCGCGTGGAAGCCGGCGGCAAGCGGGTCGGCGACAAGGGCTACTTCTACGCGCCGACCGTGGTCTCGGGCCTGAAGCAGGACGACGAGATCATCCAGAACGAGGTCTTCGGCCCGGTCATCACCGTGCAGTCCTTCTCCGACGAGGAGCAGGCGGTGCGGTGGGCCAACGGCGTCGAGTACGCGCTGGCCTCCTCGGTGTGGACCAAGGACCACGGCCGCGCCATGCGGATGTCCAAGAAGCTCGACTTCGGCTGCGTGTGGATCAACACGCACATCCCGCTGGTCGCCGAGATGCCGCACGGCGGCTTCAAGAAGTCCGGCTACGGCAAGGACCTGTCGGGGTACGGCTTCGAGGACTACACGCGGATCAAGCACGTGATGACGTCGCTGGACGCGTAGTCACGCGGTGACGTGCCGACGGCCCCGGGCGGGCTTCCGCTTCGCCCGGGGCCGTCGCGCTGCGCGTACAACCTTTCGACATGCCCGATACCGCCGTGGAGTGCCTCGATGAGCGAGAGAGCCATCCTGGTGAAGCGCATCCGCGCGCCTGGCTGGTGTTCTTCGTCCGCGCACCGGGTGACCGCGGTCGCCCGCTACGGGTCCTGCCGCGATCCGGTCCGCGACATCCGGGTCGTCGAGTTCGGGATGATCGCCTGCGTGGGCACCGTCCCGCTCGCCCTGATCCGCGGACCGCTGCGCGGGTCCCCTTCCGGCGGCCGGTGATCGACATGGCCTTCAGTTGTTCGGGGCGATCCCGCAGTACGTCGTACGGCAGCGGACCGAGCGGCTGGAGGCGCTGACCGCGCCGGTGGTCACCCCGGTGCTCAGCGGATGAGAAAAACTGTTATCCCGAGAACCTTCACGCCGTCTCCCCGCATGTGATCCCGCACAGAGCCAAGCCCCCCGCGCCGCCTGAGAGGGTGCGTGCCGGACGTACCGACCCCAGCCCGCGAGAGGTCCCCGTGGACAGTGAGCACCTGCGTGCCGTCATCAGGGCGGCGCAGGCCGGGGACCGGCGGGCGCTGGACGAGCTGGTCGCGGGCTGGCTGCCGCTGGTCTACAACATCGTGGGCCGCGCCCTGAACGGGCACGCCGACGTCGACGACGTCGTCCAGGAGACGATGCTGCGCGCGGTCGGAAACCTCGGCTCCCTGCGCGACCCGGACAGCTTCCGGTCCTGGCTGGTGGCGATCGCCATGCGGCAGATCCGCGACCGGGCCCGGCGGCGGAGCCCGGCCCGGCTGGAGGAGGCGGTGGCCTCCGACTTCGCCGAATTGACCGTGCTGCGACTCCAGTTGGAAGGGCAGCGGCGTGAGGTCGCCGAGGCGGTGCGCTGGCTCGACGAGGAGGACCGGCAGCTGCTGTCGCTGTGGTGGCTGGAGGTCGCGGGTGAACTGACCCGGCGCGAACTGGCCGACGCCGTCGGCATCACCCGGCAGCACGCCGCCGTGCGCGTGCAGCGGATGAAGGAGCGCCTGGAGACCTCGCGCGGCATCGTCCGCGCCCTGGACGGCGCCTGCCCCGGCCTGCGGGAGCTCACCGGACGCTGGCACGGGCGGCCCGACTCGGTGTGGCGCAAGCGGCTGGCCCGGCACATCCGCGGCTGTGGCTACTGCGGCGACACCCGCGAGTCCGTCGTCCCGGCCGAACGCCTCCTGGTGGGCATCGCCCTCGTCCCGCTGCCCGTCGGCTTCACCCTGTCGCTCGCTCTCGGCGGCAAGACCGCCGCGGCCGCCGGCTCCGCGGGCTGGTCCGCCAAGCTGCTCGGCGCGCTCACCAAGCCGGCCGTCGCGATGACGGCGGGCGCGACGATCGTCGCGGGCGGCGCCTACGTCGTCACCCAGCCGCCGGACGCCCCGCCGCCCCGGGCCGCCGCCACCCCCACCGCTTCGGCCCCCTCCGCACCGCCGCGATCCGCCGCACCGCCCGCTCCGACCCCCAGGTCGTCGCCGTCGGCGACGAAGACGGCCGACCCGTACGGCACCGTCGTCGACGCCGTCGACCGCGCCCCCGATCCGGACACCCGGCCCGCCGCCCTGCCGCGTCGCCCCGAGTCCGGCCTCACCAGCACCGGCGGTCCGAAGGCGGTCATGCAGCACCGCGGGGACAGCGTGACCCTCACCGGCCGGGGCTACGTCCTGGTCCGCTGGCAGATCTCACCCAAGTCCCGGCCCGGCGCGCTGGTCATGCCCTCCTGGACCGGCCTGAAGGGCAAACTGTTCCACGTGGCGTCCGGCGGCTGGCGCCGGATGGACGATCCTCTGCCCGGCGCCCCGAACGGCTACGCCACCGGCATGGGCGGCCCCGGCATCGGCTACGCCGTTCTCCCGCCCGGCACCCAGCAGATGTGGCAGAACGAGTACTTCTACCTCGACGGCACCGTCACGCTCACCCAGAACGAACGCGGCTGCGACTACGGCATCACCGTCTTCCCGTCGAGCCGGCAGGCCGTGGACAAGGACGTCAACGAAGGGCCCGGCCAGGGCGCCCTGCGCTACGGCCTCGTCCGTGACACCGGCACGGACAGCGCGCCGGTGCCGCAGTACGTCACGCGCGCGACGCCGGCCGATCCGGCGACGGTGCCGCAGCGCTCGCGCGTGTAGCGCACAGCACGTCGACGCGGTTCGTCGTGATCGAGTCCACGCCCGCCTGAAGCAGCCGTCGCATGGAGCGGCGTGTGTCGGGGGTCCAGACGGACAGCAGGTGGCCGTCGCGGTGCACACGCTCGGCGAGGGGGCGGTCCACCAGCGAGAAGCGGTAGTTGAGCCAGCGCGGGCGGATCGCCTCCAGCAGGACCGGCCGGGGCGGGGCCAGTGTCGTCCAGGTGAGGGCGATCTCGGCGGCCGGATCCGCCGCGCGCACGGCGAGCATGGCGTCGGCGCCCGCGCAGTAGTAGACGCGGTCCGCCGCACCGGCCTCCGCCACGACACCCATGATCCGGCGCACCGCCCGCACATCGGGCGAGCCGGGCAGGTCGATCATCACCCGGTGCCCGTCGGTCGCGGCCAGTGCCTCGGCCAGAGTGGGCACCCCGCCGCCGGTCAGCCCGCGCACCTCCTGCGAGGACAGGGCGCGCACCGGCCGCTCGTGCTCCCAGAGCCGCTTCAGCGTCGCGTCGTGCAGCAGCACCGGCACGCCGTCCCGGGTGAGCCGTACGTCGATCTCCACCGCGTCCGCGCCCCGGCGCAGCGCGGAACGCAGCGAGGCGACGGTGTTCTCGCGGACGCGGTAGGGGTCGCCCCGGTGAGCCACGGCGATCGGGGCGTGCGTCACCGGGAGAGCCACTGCGCGGTGTACGAGTCGATCTCGTCCGTGATCCGGGCCCTGCCGGGCGCGTCCAGGAAGGACGCCTCGACGGCGTTCTTCGCCAGCTCGGCCAGGCCGCGCTCGTCGAGGTCCAGCAGCCGGGCGGCGACCGCGTACTCGTTGTCCAGGTCGGTGCCGAACATCGGCGGGTCGTCGGAGTTGACGGTGACGACGACCCCGGCCCGCACGAACTCCCTGATCGGGTGCTCGTCGAGGGTGCGCACCGCGCGGGTGGCGATGTTCGAAGTCGGGCACACCTCCAGCGGGATGCGGTGCTCGGCGAGATGCGCGAGCAGCTCCGGGTCCTGCGCGGAGCTGGTGCCGTGGCCGATGCGCTCGGCCCGCAGGTGGGTCAGCGCGTCCCACACCGTCTGCGGGCCGGTCGTCTCGCCGGCGTGCGGTACGGAGTGCAGCCCGGCGGCGATCGCCCGGTCGAAGTACGGCTTGAACTGCGGGCGTTCCACGCCGACCTCCGGCCCGCCGAGGCCGAAGGAGACGAGGCCCTCGGGGCGCAGCCGGTCGTCGGTAGCCAGCCGGGTCGTCTCCTCGGCGGCCTCCAGGCCCGCCTCGCCGGGAATGTCGAAGCACCAGCGCAGCACGGTCCCGAAGTCGGCCTCGGCGGCCTTGCGGGCGTCCTCGATCGCGTCCATGAAGGCGCGCTCGTCGATGCCGCGCCGGGTGGACGAGAAGGGGGTGATGGTCAGCTCGGCGTACCGCACCTGCTGGCGGGCCATGTCCCGGGCCACCTCGTACGTCAGCAGCCGGACGTCCTCCGGGGTGCGGATCAGGTCGACGACCGACAGGTACACGTCGATGAAGTGGGCGAAGTCGGTGAACGTGAAGTAGTCGGCCAGCGCCTCGGGGTCGGTCGGCACCTTGGAGTCGGGGTGCCGCGCGGCCAGTTCGGAGACGATCCGGGGGGAGGCGGAGCCCACGTGGTGCACATGCAGTTCCGACTTGGGCAGTCCGGCGATGAACGCCGACAGGTCGCGCGAGGCGTGGGGATCGACGAGATGCTGGGCCAAGGTTCCTCCCCGGAACGGCGCTCCGGCCGGCGCAGGGCGGGCGGGCGCGGGTGATCGGCTGATCGATGACTCGGATTCATCGTATGCGGTGGGGCGGCGCCGCTTCCCGGGGGCGCGGGACCTGGCGATCCGTGACGGGCCGGGGCACGCCCGGCCGCCGCACCCGCCCTGTGGCCCGCGGCGCACGGCCCCGTAGCATGGCGACACGATCGACCCAGGGGGGATGCACGATGACGGACGCGACGCAGCCAGACGGCGGCAGCCACGACCCGTGGGCGCCACCGGAGAGCAAGCCCTCGCTCGACAAGAACCCGGCTCCGCAGCCACCGTCCGTGCACGACCAGGCCACGGTCACCTCCATGCCGGGGTTCACCCCGCCCACCGGCACGCCGCAGTACGACCCGTCCGGTACCGGCACCGGTGCCGTCCCGCCCCCGCCCGTGGCTCCCACCGGCCCGGGAGCGCCCGGCGGCTACGGCTACCCCGGTTATCCCCAGTCCGGCTACGGCTGGCCCGGCATGCCCATGGCCCCTCAGAACGGCATGGGCGTCGCCGCGATGGTGCTCGGCATCATCTCCTGCGCCCTGTTCTGCCTCTACGGCGTGGTCTCCCTGGTCACCGGCATCCTCGCCGTGGTCTTCGGCATCAAGGGCCGCAAGCGCGCCGAGGCCGGGGTGGCCACCAACCACGGTCAGGCCCAGGCCGGTCTGATCATGGGCATCATCGGGATCATCCTCGGCATCACCGTCATCGTCCTGATCGCCGTCGGCATCACGGCCGCGATCAACAGCGACGACCCCGACGACGACCCGTACTACGGGACCCTCGGCCCGGTGGCCACCGCTCCGTCCCACCGCTGAAACAAGGGCTCTTGGCGGCCTGGTCGGCCACTACGATGCCCTGGTCTGACAACGGAGGGGAGAGCGTCATGTCCAACACCAATCCGCCCCCGGGGGGTTTCGGCCCGCCGGCCCAGCCGCCGCAGCAGCCGGCCCCGGGATACGGCTATCCGCAGCAGCAGCAGCAGCCCGGCCCGGGCTACGGCTACCCCCAGGGCAGCCCCGGCTACCCGGCGGCGCCGCCCGTGGGCTACCCGCAGGCGCCCGGCTACGGGATGACCGCGCAGCCGAGCAACGGCATGGGAACCACGGGACTGGTGCTGGGCATCATCGGTGTGGTGTGCAGCCTGACCTTCCTGCTGTGGTTCTTCGGCGTGATCCTGGGCATCCTCGCGATCATCTTCGGCGCCATCGGCCGCGGCAAGGCCACCCGCGGTGAGGCGACGAACAAGGGCGCGGCGACGGCCGGCCTGGTCTGCGGCATCATCGCCACCGTGATCCTGCCGCTGCTGGGCTTCCTGCTGTTCGCCGGCATCATGGGCGGACTCGGCGCGGCTGCCTGACAGGAGCTGCCGAGCATGAGTGAGGGGCCGGTCCCGGGACCGGCCCCTCACTCATGCTCTCGTCGCCCGCAGCCGCTCCCGCGCCTCCATCAGCGCGAACCCCAGCAGGTTGGGCCCCCGCCACCGCTGCGGATCGGTCGCCGCCTCGTCGTCCGCGGCCAGTCCGATGCCCCACACCCGGTCCACCGGGCTCGCCTCCACCAGGACCCGATCGCCCGTGCCCAGCAGATATCCCTGGAGCTCCGGATGCGCGCCGAATTTGTGGACGCTGCCCTCCACGACGATCCCGAAGCGCTCCCGCCGCCAGGTCGCCTCGTCGAAGCCGCGCACCAGCCGCCCGGCCTTCTTCGCCTCGGCGGGATGCGCCGCGGCCAGCACGGCACGCTCCGCCGCCGCGTCCTCGAAGAGCCGGGCCTTGGCGGCCATCATCCAGTGCTCGGCCGTCGCGTACGCCACGCCGTCGACCGTGAACGGCGCCGGCCACCACTGGCTCAGACAGCTCGCCCCGATCCGGCCGTCCGGCCGCGGCCGGTGACCCCAGAAGTGCAGATACTTCACCTTGGCCCCCGCGCGGACCGCCCTGATCAGGGCCTCCTGCGAGCCGACCGCCCCCGTGATCCTCTCCACGCACGCGAGTGTGGCACGCACCACTGACACAGCGTCCTGCCTTTTCGCGGCGGACTCGACACCTGGTCGACAGATTCCGTCGCGTAACCAAAAATCAACAACGGAATCACTTGTTGGAGTGGCATACCTCTGTCAGGATCGGCACTCAAATCGAGCCTGAGCCACGCCGGCCCCATCAGGGGACACGGAGGAGAGCCACATGCACAACCCGGGCATTGCCACCCCGGACCGATTTCCGGCCGAGGAACGCTTCGCGGAGGGCGCGCAGTACATCGCGGGCCGTCCGGCCAAGGGCACCTCCGGCCGCACGCACGCGGTCGTCGACCCGGCGTCGGGCGAGGAGGTCCTCACCTACGAGCTGGCGGGCACGGCCGACGTCGACCGGGCCGTCGCCGCCGCCCGCGCGGCCTTCCCCGGCTGGGCGGGAGCGACACCCGGCGAGCGGTCCGACGCCCTGCACCGGTTCGCCGCGATCCTCGCCGACCGGGCGGAGGACTTCGCCCGCGCCGAGTCGCTCCAGTGCGGCAAGCCGCTCAAGCTGACCCGTGAGTTCGACGTCCCCGGGACCATCGACAACACCGCCTTCTTCGCCGGTGCCGCACGGCACCTGCAGGGGCAGTCCGCCGGTGAGTACTCCGGCGACCACACCTCGTACGTCCGGCGCGAGCCCATCGGGGTCGTCGGGTCGATCGCGCCCTGGAACTACCCCCTCCAGATGGCCGCCTGGAAGATCCTCCCGGCGATCGCCGCGGGCAACACCATCGTCCTGAAGCCCGCCGAGCTCACCCCGCTGACCTCGCTGCTCTTCGCCCAGGCTGCCACCGACGCCGGGATCCCGGACGGGGTGATCAACATCGTCACCGGCACCGGCAAGGAGGCCGGGGAACACCTCGTCGGCCACCCCGACGTGGCCATGACCTCCTTCACCGGATCCACCGCCGTCGGCAAGCGTGTCGCCGAGGTCGCCACCGCCACCGTCAAGCGCCTCCACCTGGAGCTCGGCGGCAAGGCACCCTTCGTGGTCTTCGACGACGCCGACTTGGAGGCCGCCGCCCACGGCGCGGTCGCGGGCTCCCTCATCAACACCGGGCAGGACTGCACGGCCGCCACGCGCGCGTACGTGCAGCGGCCGCTGTACGAGGCCTTCGTGGAGCGGACGGCGGCGCTGATGGAGACGGTCCGGCTCGGCGACCCCTTCGCCGCCGGCACCGACCTCGGCCCGCTGATCTCGCACGCGCAGCGGGACCGGGTCGCCGGCTTCGTGGACCGGGCGCGTGCCTACGCGCGCGTGGTGACCGGCGGCGAGGCCCCCGAGGGGGAGCTCGCCAAGGGCGCCTACTACCGGCCCACCCTGATCGCCGACGCGGCCCAGGACAGCGAGGTCGTCCAGTCGGAGATCTTCGGACCGGTCCTGACCGTGCTGCCGTTCGACACCGACGACGAGGGCATCGCGCTCGCCAACGACACCCCGTACGGGCTGGCGGCCTCCGCCTGGAGCCGGGACGTGTACCGCGCGAACCGGGCCACCCGGGAGATCAGGGCCGGCTGCGTCTGGATCAACGACCACATCCCGATCATCAGCGAGATGCCGCACGGCGGCTACAAGTCCTCCGGCTACGGCAAGGACATGTCCGCGTACTCCTTCGAGGAGTACACCCAGATCAAGCACGTCATGTTCGACAACACCGCGGTGGCCGCCAAGGACTGGCACCGCACCGTGTTCGGGGATCGCTAGCCGTATGCAGGCCGCCTGACCAACGGCCGTCCACCCTCCGAAAGGGCACCACGCGCATGGAGCAGTACGAGCCCGACCGCCTGTCCGCGGCCCAAGTGGCCGCCGTGCGGCGCAGTTTCAGGAACGGCAGGGCCGCCCTCACCCGGCGGTCGCTGCTGCGCGCCTCCGCGGGCGGGGCGCTCGCAGCCGGCGGACTCGGGACGCTGAGCGCCTGCGGCATCCCGGCAGCAGGTCAGTCGCAGGGCGGCGTCTCGGCGCAGGACCACTCGGCCAAGGAGAAGACGGTGAGCTTCTCCAACTGGACCGAATACATGGACGTCGACGACAGCGGCAAGCACCACCCGACGCTGGAGCAGTTCACGAAGCGCACCGGCGTCAAGGTCAAGTACACCGAGGACATCAACGACAACAACGAGTTCTTCGGCAAGATCAAGCCGCAGCTCGCCGCAGGCCAGGACACCGGCCGCGACCTGATCGTCCTCACCGACTGGCTGGCCGCCCGCCTCATCCGCCTCGGCTGGGTGCAGAAGCTCGACCCGAGCAACCTGCCGCACGCCTACGCCAACCTGTCGGCCCAGTTCCGCAGCCCCGACTGGGACCCGGGCCGCGCCTACTCGTACGTCTGGCAGGGCATCTCCACGGTCATCGCGTACAACAAGAAGGCCCTCGACGGCGTCGAGGTGACGTCCATATCCGACCTGCTCGACAACCCCAAGCTCAAGGGCCGGGTCGGCTTCCTGTCGGAGATGCGCGACAGCATCGGCATGACGCTGCTCGACATGGGCAAGGACCCGGCCGACTTCACCGCCGACGACTACGACGCGGCCATCGCCCGCCTCCAGAAGGCCGTCGACAAGGGCCAGATCCGCCGCTTCACCGGCAACGACTACACCTCGGACCTGACCAGCGGCGACTTCGCGGCCTGTGTCGCCTGGGCCGGGGACGTCGTGCAGCTCAAGGCGGACAGCCCCGACATCGACTTCCTCATCCCCGACAGCGGCTACGTGACGTCGACCGACAACCTGCTGATCCCCAACAAGGCCCGGCACAAGACCAACGCCGAGCGGCTCATCGACTTCTACTACGAGCCGAGGACCGCCGCCGAACTCGCCGCGTACATCAACTACGTGTGCCCCGTCGACGGTGTGAAGGCCGAACTCGCGAAGATCGACGAGGACGCGGCGAACAACCCGCTGATCATTCCCGACAAGGCCATGGCCGCCAAGTCCCATGCCTTCCGCTCGCTGAGCTCGAAGGAAGAGACCGAGTTCGAAGCGAAGTTCGCGAAGCTGACGGGGGCGTGACCACCATGACGAACAAGACGGACCCCAGCGGCGACGTCCGCCTCACGGGCATAACCAAGACCTACGGCGCCTTCACCGCCGTGCACCCGCTCGACCTGACCGTGCCACAGGGCTCCTTCTTCGCCCTGCTCGGCGCCTCCGGCTGCGGCAAGACCACCACCCTGCGCATGATCGCCGGCCTGGAGGAGCCCTCCGCCGGCACGGTGTTCCTCGGGGACCAGGACGTGACCGCGCTGCCGCCGTACAAACGGCCGGTGAACACGGTCTTCCAGTCGTACGCCCTCTTCCCGCACCTGGACATCTTCGAAAACGTCGCCTTCGGCCTGCGCCGGCGCGGATGGAAGTCGGTGAAGAAGCAGGTCGAGGAGATGCTCGACCTGGTCCAGCTCGGCGAGCAGGCCCGCAAGAAGCCGCACCAGCTCTCCGGCGGCCAGCAGCAGCGCGTCGCGGTGGCCCGCGCCCTGATCAACCACCCCAAGGTGCTGCTCCTCGACGAACCGCTCGGCGCCCTGGACCTCAAGCTGCGCCGCCAGATGCAGCTGGAGCTCAAGCGCATCCAGACCGAGGTCGGCATCACCTTCGTGCATGTCACGCACGACCAGGAGGAGGCCATGACCATGGCCGACACGGTCGCCGTGATGAACGCGGGCCGCGTCGAGCAGCTGGGCGCGCCGACCGACCTCTACGAGAACCCGCGCACCACGTTCGTCGCCAACTTCCTCGGCACCTCCAACTTCATCGAGGCCGAGGTCGACTCCAAGAGCGGTGACGAGATCGTGCTGAAGGCGGGCGGCGGCAAGCTCGTCCTGCCCGAGGCGCGCTGTTCCGCCTCCACGACGACCGGCGGCAGGGTGCTGGTCGGTGTCCGCCCGGAGAAGATCTCCCTCACCCACGCGAACGACGCCGGCGAGATTCCCGAGGGCCGCAACCGCATCACCGGAAGGATCGCCGACTCCAGCTTCATCGGCGTCTCCACGCAGTACGTCGTCGACAGCCCGGTCTGCTCCGACTTCGGGGTGTACGCCCAGAACATCGACCGCGACCCCCGCCTGGTGCCCGGCGCCGAGGTGGTCCTGCACTGGAACCCGGCCCACACCTTCGGTCTGGACGCCGCCCAGGACGCCGACGCCGGAGTGGAAGAGGCGGCCTGATGAGCACACTCACCGAGGCGCCACCGCCGCTCGCGCCCCGAGCACCCGAACCGAAGCCCCGAAAGCGCAGGGGGCGCTGGACGCCGTACTGGCTGCTGCTGCCCGGCATCCTCTGGCTGGTCGTCTTCTTCGCACTGCCGATGATCTACCAGGCCTCCACGTCCGTGCAGACGGGCTCCCTGGAGCAGGGCTACGAGGTCACCTGGCACTTCGCCACCTACTGGGACGCGCTGACCGCGTACTGGCCGCAGTTCGTCCGCTCGGTGCTCTACGCGGGCACGGCGACGATCCTGTGCCTGCTGCTCGGCTACCCGCTGGCGTATCTGATCGCCTTCCGCGCGGGCCGCTGGAAGAACCTGATCATGATTCTGGTGATCGCGCCCTTCTTCACCAGCTTCCTGATCCGCACCCTGGCCTGGAAGACGATCCTCGCCGACGGCGGCCCGGTCGTCGGCGCGCTCAACACCCTGCACGTCCTGGACGTCACCAACTGGCTCGGCATGACCGCGGGCGACCGCGTCCTGGCCACGCCGCTCGCGGTGGTGTGCGGCCTGACGTACAACTTCCTGCCGTTCATGATCCTGCCGCTGTACACCTCGCTGGAGCGCATCGACGGCCGGCTCCACGAGGCCGCCGGGGACCTGTACGCCCGCCCCTCGACGACCTTCCGCAAGGTGACCTTCCCGCTGTCGATGCCGGGTGTCGTCTCCGGCACGCTGCTGACCTTCATCCCGGCGGCCGGTGACTACGTGAACGCCGATCTCCTCGGCTCCACCGACACCCGCATGGTCGGCAACGTCATCCAGACGCAGTTCCTGAGAGTGCTCGACTATCCGACGGCCGCGGCGCTCTCCTTCATCCTCATGGCGGCCATCCTGCTCATGGTCACCCTCTACATCCGCAGGTCCGGGACGGAGGATCTGGTCTAAATGCCCTTCGTCAACTGGCTCAAGAGAAATCTCGTCGTCCTGGCGGGACTGCTGACCCTCGGCTATCTGCTCCTGCCGAACGTCGTCGTGACGGTGTTCTCCTTCAACAAACCGAAGGGGCGCTTCAATTACGCATGGCAGCAGTTCTCACTGGACGCCTGGAAGGACCCGTGCGGCGTCTCGGGACTGTGCGACTCGCTGTCCCTCAGCCTCCAGATCGCGCTCTGGGCGACGCTCGGCGCCACGCTCCTCGGCACCCTGATCGCCTTCGCCCTGGTCCGCTACCGGTTCCGCGCCCGGGGCGCCGTGAACTCGCTGATCTTCCTGCCGATGGCGATGCCCGAGGTCGTCATGGCCGCCTCGCTGCTCACCCTGTTCCTCAACATGGGCGCCCAGCTCGGCTTCTGGACGATCCTCATCGCCCACATCATGTTCTGCCTGAGTTTCGTGGTCACGGCCGTCAAAGCACGCGTGATGTCGATGGACCCGAAACTGGAGGAGGCGGCACGGGACCTGTACGCGGGCCCGTTCCAGACCTTCGTCCGGGTCACACTGCCCATCGCGGCACCCGGAATCGCGGCGGGCGCCCTGCTCGCCTTCGCGCTCTCCTTCGACGACTTCATCATCACGAATTTCAACGCCGGCTCGACCGTCACGTTCCCCATGTTCGTCTGGGGCTCGGCGCAGCGTGGAACGCCCGTCCAGATCAATGTCATCGGAACGACCATGTTCGTGGTCGCCGTACTGTTCGTCCTGGTTTCCATGATCGCCGGAAACCGCCGCAACAGGCACAAGGCATAACCGTAGGGAGTTGACATCATGGCCCCGAGCGCCATGAATCAGTGGACCCGTTCGCTTTCCGACGCTCAGCCGGTCCCGTACTGGCTGGACGACCCCGGCCGGCCCCGCCCCGAACCCGCCCTCACCACCTCGGAGACCTGCGACCTGCTGGTCGTCGGGGGTGGCTACAGCGGGCTGTGGACGGCGCTGATCGCCAAGGAACGCGAACCGCAGCGGGACGTGGTGCTGGTGGAGGGCCGCGAGGTGGGCTGGGCCGCCTCCGGCCGCAACGGCGGATTCTGCGCCGCCTCCCTCACCCACGGCCTGCCCAACGGCCTCACCCGCTGGCCCGACGAGATCCACCGGCTCCAGGAACTGGGCGCCCGCAACCTCGACGCCATCGAGGCGGCGGTCGCCCGGCACTCCCTCGACTGCGACTTCGAACGCACCGGCGAGATCGACGTCGCCACCGAGCCCTACCAGGCGCGGGAACTGCGCCAGTGGCACGAGGAGACGTCCCGCCGAGGCCTGGCGGAGGGCGTCGAGTACCTGGACGCCGACGCCGTACGGGAACAGGTGAACTCGCCCACCTTCCAGGCGGGCCTGTGGGACCGCAGGGGCGTCGCCATGCTGAACCCGGCGAAGCTCGCCTGGGGCCTGAAGCGGGCGTGCGTGGAGCTGGGCGTGCGGGTCTACGAGCACACCCCCGCCCTGACCCTGAAGCCGTACGGTCCCGGCATGGCCGTACGCACCCCCTACGGCGGGATCCGCGCCCGTCGGGTCGCCCTCGGCACCAACATCTTCCCGAACCTGGTCCGCCGGGTCCGCTCGTACACCGTCCCGGTCTACGACTACGCCCTGATGACCGAGCCGCTGACCGCCGAGCAACTCGACTCGATCGGCTGGAAGAACCGCCAAGGGCTCGGTGACAGCGCCAACCAGTTCCACTACTTCCGCCTGTCCGCCGACAACCGCGTCCTGTGGGGCGGCTACGACGCGATCTACCCCTACGGCGGCCGCGTCCGCGCCGAGTACGACGACCGCCCCGAGACCTACGCCAAGCTGGCCGGGCACTTCTTCACCTGCTTCCCGCAGCTGGAGGGCGTCCGCTTCAGCCACGCGTGGGGCGGCGCGATCGACACCTGCTCCCGCTTCTCGGCGTTCTTCGGCACCGCCCACCAGGGCAAGGTGGCCTACGCGGCCGGGTACACCGGCCTCGGGGTCGGCGCCACCCGCTTCGGCGCCGAGGTGATGCTGGACCTGCTGGCGGGGGAGCGCACGGAACGCACGGAGCTGGAAATGGTCCGCAAGAAGCCCCTGCCCTTCCCGCCGGAGCCGTTCGCCTGGACGGGCATCGCCCTCACCAAGTGGTCGCTGGCCCGCGCCGACGCCCAGGGAGGCCGCCGTAACCTCTGGCTGCGCACGATGGACCGGCTGGGGCTGGGATTCGACAGCTGAACGACCGGGTGTGATCCGGTTCACTCCAACGAGGTGCCGGAATCCGCGTAATGACCGGGGGGCACCCCCTTCTCCCTCGTGATGGCCTCCGGACGCCCCGCGCGTCCGTGGGATCCGCGCGTATGAAGGGGGTCTTTCCGATGACCGGTGCGAAGACGGCGGTCGAGTGGCTCGCATCCGTCGCACCCGATCCCGGAGTCTGCCGCTGGGAATGGGAGCGCAACCCGCTCGGAGTCGCGCTGCTGCCGGCCGG
Organism: Streptomyces sp. NPDC092370; assembly: GCF_044755265.1. Lineage (NCBI taxonomy): Bacteria > Bacillati > Actinomycetota > Actinomycetes > Kitasatosporales > Streptomycetaceae > Streptomyces > Streptomyces sp. NPDC092370. Next base: position 208,491 of record NZ_JBIVQO010000012.1, read on the forward strand.
CAGCGCCTGGGACGTGCTCATCCTGCCCGGCGAACTCGGTTACGCCACGCTCGACGTGCTCACCCGCGTCCTCGACCGGCCGGGCCCCGTGCTCGTCGACTTCGGCGACGCCCGCATGGGGTTCTTCGTGCCGCCGGGCACCGCGGCCCGCTGGCTGGGCACCGGCATCCGCACGGCGGGCTCCGGCACGTGGATCGTCGTGCCGCACCCGGGCCGCTCCTCACCCGGCGGCGTGCGCTGGCTGGTCCCCCCGGACGGCTCGGGCATGCTGACGGACCCGGCCCTGCTGGAACTGGCGATGCACGAGGCGGCGGCGGGTCTGGCGACGGGGAGCGACGGTTAGCGCCCTACCGCCGCGGTTGATCCGCCGGCGTCGTCCGCCGGAGGAACAGCCACAGCGACGACAGCAGCACCGCCCCCAGACACCAGCCGGCCACCACGTCGAGGGGCCAGTGGTAGCCGCGGCGGACCAGGCCGTAGCTCGTGCCGAGGACCAGCGCGGCGCACAGGGCGATCAGCGCGCGCCGGGCGAGGTCCGTGCCGAGCCGGGGAAGCAGCAGCAGGGTCGCGGAGCCGTAGGCGACGGCGGCCGTGGCGGTGTGGCCCGAGGGGTAGTAGCCGGTGCCGGGCGGTTCGGCCGGGGTGCCCGGGCGGGCCATGAGCTCCTTCAGCGGGACGACCAGCGCCGGGACCAGGGCCATGAGCAGGGCCGCGGCGGCGACGGGCAGCCACCAGCGGCCCGTGCCGGCGCGCCGGTCGCCTGCGGCGACGCACCCGAGCGCGACGGCGAGCAACGGGACCGCGACCTGGACGTTGCCCAGATCGGCGAGGAGTTCGGAGCAGCGGTCCGGGTTCACGAGGAGACGGCTCAGGCGCTCGTCGAGCCGGACGAGCGGGCCGTCGGCGGCGACCTGCCAGGTGATCAGGGCGAACAGGAGAGCCGGAAGGGCGAGCAGGAGGGCGATGGAGCCGGGGAGGGCGGCGCGTTCCTGGTTCGCGGTGATCGGCATGGGGCACAGCTTGGCACGAGCGCACCCGCCCACTCGCCGCCCCGGCCAACGACCACCCGAACCAGCCGGCCACCGCCCGCGGGGGATCCACCGGCCGGGAGCCGGCACCGGCCGCGCAGAAGCCGCACCGACCACGGATCAGGCGGCGTCACACCGAGGGGGGCGGAAATGGAGGTCGGCCGCCCCGGAACAGGGGGGGTGATTCCGGGGCGGCCGTCCGGACCGGAACGTCGCGCGCCCCGGGGGGTTTGGGGCGGGCGACTGTCCGATCGGTGAGGAGATCCAGAGCCTCAGGCTCCGGTTGTGTGCGCGAGGGCACGACCAGGTCGAAGCTGGGGAGGCCCCGGCCTGATGTCACCCACAGTCCCCTGTGGGTGGGGGTGTGTCTCTCATCTGGGTAGAACCTACGACAGGGGCAGGGCGCAGGACAGTCCGCGGGGGCGCCTGTCATCCACCTCGCACACCTTCTTCACACGCCCTGCCGCTCACCGCCCCGATAGCGGAACCGGGGCGGCTCACCTGCCCGGACGGTGGCTCAGATGCGCGCGCCGACGGCTCAGATGCGGGAGAACGCCTGCTCGATGATGTCGAGGCCCTCGTTCAGCAGGTCCTCGCCGATCACCAGCGGGGGCAGGAAGCGGAGCACGTTGCCGTAGGTGCCACAGGTCAGGACCAGCAGGCCCTCGGCGTGGCAGGCCTTGGCGAGCGCGGCGGTCGCCTCCGGGGCGGGCTCCTTCGTGGCGCGGTCCTTGACCAGCTCGATGGCGATCATCGCGCCGCGGCCGCGGACGTCGCCGATGATCTCGAACTTCTCCGCCATGGCGCCGAGGCGGGCCTTCATGACCGTCTCGATGTTCTTCGCCTTGGCGTTGAGGTCGAGCTCCTTCATCGTCTCGATGGAGCCGAGCGCGCCGGCGCAGGCGACCGGGTTGCCGCCGTAGGTGCCGCCCAGGCCGCCGGCGTGCGCGGCGTCCATGATCTCGGCGCGCCCGGTGACGGCCGCGAGCGGCAGACCGCCGGCGATGCCCTTGGCCGTGGTGATGAGGTCCGGGACGATGCCCTCGTCCTCACACGCGAACCACTGGCCCGTGCGGCAGAAGCCGGACTGGATCTCGTCGGCGACGAAGACGATGCCGTGATCCTTCGCGAACCGGCTGATCGCCGGCAGGAAGCCCTTGGCCGGCTCGATGAAGCCGCCCTCGCCGAGCACCGGCTCGATGATGATCGCGGCGACGTTCTCCGCGCCGACCTGCTTGCTGATCTGGTCGATGGCCTGCGCGGCGGCCTCGGGGCCGGCGTTCTCGGGCCCGGTCGGCCAGCGGTAGCCGTACGCCACCGGCACGCGGTACACCTCGGGCGCGAACGGACCGAAGCCGTGCTTGTACGGCATGTTCTTCGCGGTCAGCGCCATCGTCAGGTTGGTGCGCCCGTGGTAGCCGTGGTCGAACACCACGACGGCCTGCCGCTTGGTGTACGCCCGCGCGATCTTCACGGCGTTCTCGACGGCCTCGGCGCCGGAGTTGAACAGGGCGCTCTTCTTGGCGTGGTCACCGGGCGTCAGCTCGGCGAGCGCCTCGGCGACCTCGACGTACCCCTCGTACGGCGTGACCATGAAACAGGTGTGGGTGAAGTCGGCCAGCTGCGCCGACGCCCGCCGTACGACGGCCTCGGCGGAGGCGCCCACGGACGTCACGGCGATGCCCGACCCGAAGTCGATCAGCCGGTTGCCGTCGACGTCCTCGATGATCCCGCCGCCCGCGCGCGCCGTGAACACGGGCAGCACGGACCCCACGCCCTGCGCGACCGCGGCGGTACGGCGGGCCTGCAGCTCCTGCGACTTCGGACCGGGAATGGCGGTGACGACGCGGCGCTCCTGCGGAAGTGCGGTCATGCGGGGCTCCTGGGGTGGTGCGGATGGTCTCTGACAGACGCTCGGCTTCTTTTCTCGCAGGCTAGGGCGGGGGAAGGGGGGTGGGCATGCTCCATGTGGGCGTTGTCGGCGCAGCGCCTTGTCCGGGGTGGACATGGCAGTCTCGTGGACCGGTGCCCACGACCCGGCCGTGTAAGCGGTGAACTCCCCAGGGGAGGGCGTTAGATTGGCTCGCTGATGGTGGACTCAGCGGCTGGTCAGGGGGCAAGGGCGATGGACAGCGACGGGACGCAGGACCCGCGGGGTACGCATGCGAGTCCCGTGCCGCGTCCGGCGGGGCCTCCACAGGTGCCGGCGATGCCTCCCCGGCCGCCGAGGGCACCGGCGACACCGCCGCTGCCGGACGGGTCGGCCTTCCTCACCTGGCTGCGCACGCCGCGGCCCGACGCCGCGCCGGGCGTGTGGCGGTTCGGGCACCGGCCGCGGCCGGCGGAGGAACCCGAGGAGATCCCCACCCGCCAGCTGCTGAGCGGGGCGCTGATCGCCTTCCTCGTGGGGTGGCTGATCTGGTCGCTGCTGCAGAACGGCTACCTCGGCACCTGGTGGTGGGTGCCGTTCGACCTGATCGTCCCCGACGCCTGGCGGGGCGGCGACAGCGACCTCGGTGAGACCGGGACGTTCGTCGTCTACCAGGGGTACGAGCTGCTCGTCGCGCTGGCGATCATGGTCGGGGCGGCCCGGCTCGGCCGCTGGGGCGAGCTGTGGCGCCGCTTCGTCACCCCCCGCTTCCGCCGGCCGCAGGCCCAGGAGGCCCGGACGGACCCCGAGGACGACCCGGCCCAGTGGAACGAGCTGCGCGCGGCCGGGGCCGTCGACGCCGCCCAGCGCCTCGCCGCCGAGGCCCGGTCCGGGCTGATGCGGGACGTCGACCACGCCCGGATCATGCGCGCCTGGCAGGGCGTGCGCACCGGACGGCACAGCCTCGCCACCTTCAGCGGCGCCGTGCTCAAGGACGGCGCCGCCGCGTGCCTGCACCCCTCCGGCGAGCGCGACCTGCCCGCCCGGCTCGCCCGGCACGATCTCGTCACCGGCCAGGTACGGCTCGGGACCACGGTGGACGACGCCCGCAACCCCTACAGCTACCGCGGCACCGGTCTCGCCCTCGGGCCCGACCTGCTCGGCACCTCCCTCGTGGCCGTCGGCCCCGCCGGGTCCGGCAAGACCGGGACGGTCGTCCGGCCCCTCGCCGAGTCGCTGTGCCTGCACGCCCTCGCCGGACGGGCCGCCGTGGTCGTCGTCGGGGCGGCCGGGGCGGGACTCGGGCCGGCCGACGCGTACGACGTGGTCGTGCGGATCGGGAACCAGGAGTCCGAGTACGACCTCGATCTGTACGGCGGCACCACCGACCCGGACGAGGCCGCGGCCGTGCTCGCCGAGGCACTCGTCGGGGATCTCGCCGACCCGCATCCCGGCAGCGACAGCCGGCGCTCCACCACGGTCCTCGCCCAGCTGCTCGGGCCGTTCCGGGCCGTGCACGGGCGCTTCCCCTCCGTACCGGAGCTGCGGCAGTTGCTCGACGGCACGCCCGGGCCGTTCGCCGCGCTGCGGCAGGGGCTCCGGGAGGCCGGGCAGGAGTCGCTGCTGCGCGAGCTCGACGCCCGGGAGCGGCAGATGGGGCAGCCCGGGGACGTCGGCGGGGCGCTCGGCGATCGCGTCGCGCTGCTCGACCGGCCCGCCTTCGCCGGGTTCTTCGACACCTCCGGGCAGTCCCGGCCCTTCACGCTCAAGGCCCTCGACCATCCGGTGCGGGTGCGCATCGACCTGCCCCAGCGCGGTCACGCCGACGCCTCCCGGATGCTCGCACGGCTGGTGCTCGCGCAGTTCACGGCGAGCGTCGCCGTACGCGAGGACCGGTCGCTGTTCGCCTGCCTGCTGCTGGACGACGCCACGGGAGTGGTGACGCCCGAGGCGGTGCGCGGCATCCAGCGGCTGCGGTCCGGCAACGCCGGGGTCGTGCTCACCCTGCGGACCCTGGACGACGTGGCCCGGCCGCTGCGCGGGCCGCTGCTCGGGGCGACCGGCTGCCGGATGGCGCTGGCGGGGCTCACGCCGTGGGACGGGCAGGACTTCGCCGAGGTGTGGGGCAAGGAGTGGACCGAGGCCCGCGACGTCACGGACCGGCAGATCATCGCCGAGACCCCGGCGGGCAAGGCCGTGCACATGCTGCGCCGGGTGATCACCGGCAAGGCCCCGACCGCGCGGGCGGTGACCGTGCGGCAGGTCGAGCGGGAGCGCTGGTCCGCCTCCGAGCTGGCGCACGCCGTGCCAGCCGGGCACGCGGTGCTGTCGCTGACCGACGTCAAGGGCGAGCACGCGCCACCGCTGCTGGTCGATCTGCGGGGCTGACCTGCCCGTGCGGGTACGCGGGGACCGTACGGTGAGGCAGAATCGTCACAGGTCGTTCATACGCGGCGGCCAAAAGACCACAGCGATCACACAGCCCTGACGCAGAAGGCCTCATGCCCCCGACGCTCGCCTCGCTCGTCCACCACTCCGCGCTGAAGCTGACCGTGCGGGCGGGGCAGGACCGCCTCGACGTGCCGGTCCGTTGGGCGCACCCCAGCGAGCTCGCCGACCCCGTGCCCTACATGGAGGGCGGGGAACTGCTGCTGATCACCGCGCTCAAGCTGGACGCCGAGGACCCGGAGGCCATGCGCCGCTACGTCCGGCGGCTGACCGGGGCCAAAGTGGCCGGGCTCGGCTTCGCCGTCGGCGTCAACTACGAGGAGGTCCCCGAGGCGCTCGTCGAGGCGGCCGAGGAGGAGGGCCTGCCGCTGCTGGAGGTGCCGCGCCGCACGCCGTTCCTCGCCATCAGCAAGGCCGTGTCCGCCGCGATCGCCGCCGACCAGTACCGGGCCGTCACCGCAGGGTTCGCCGCCCAGCGCGAGCTGACCCGGCAGGCCCAGACCGGCGGCCCCGAGGGGGTGCTGGCCGCGCTGGCCGCACAGGTCGACGGATGGGCGGCGCTGTACGACGCCTCCGGAGCGGTCGTCGCCACGGCCCCGGAATGGGCGGTGCGGCGTGCCGCACGGCTCACCGGTGACGTGCAGAAGCTGCGGGACCGCCCCGCGCCCGCCTCGTCGGTGGTCGGCGGGCCGGAGAACGAGGACCGGGTCGAGCTGCACACCCTCGGCACCGGCCGGCGTCCCCGGGCGGCCCTCGCCGTCGGCACGGCCGCCGCCCCGGGTACCGCCGAGCGCTACGCCGTCCACTCGGCCATCGCGCTGCTGACCCTGACCACGGAACGCTCCCGCTCCCTCCAGGCGGCCGAGCAGCGGGTCGGTTCGGCGGTGCTGCGCATGCTGCTGGCCGGGGAGCCGGATCACGCCCGTGCGGTCGCCGGGGACCTGTACGGCGAGCTGCTGGACGCGCCGTTCCGGATGCTGGTCGCGGAGCGGGTGCCGGTGTCGGCGTCGGCCGCGCTGGCCCGTGCCGAGGCCCACAAGGGCGCCCCGGCCGTGGACCGGCCCTCGGCCGCCGCGCTGGCCGCGGCCGACGCGGGCGGGGATCCCCTCGCGGCGCTCGCGGACGTCGTGGAGTCCGCGGCGGCCCGCGCCGGCGAGGCCGTGCTGGTGGTGCCGGAGGGGGAGCGGCTGGTGGTCCTGGCCGCGGACGGCGGTGCCGCCGCGGCGGCCTGCGGGGAGTACGCGACCGCCCTGGAGACGGCCCGCGCCGGCATACACGAGAAGGTGCCGGGCGGCGAGGAGGACGAACTGGTCGTCGGCCTGTCGGCACCGGCCGGGCCCATCGCCGCGTCCGCCGCCTACAAGCAGGCCGAGCAGGCGCTGTCGGTGGCGCGGCGGCGCGGGCGCGTCCTCGTGGAGCACGAGCGGATGGCCGCCGGATCGGTGCTGCCGCTGCTGGCGGACGACGCGGTGCGGGCCTTCGCCGACGGCATGCTGCGGCCGCTGTACGAGCACGACGCCACCGGCCGGGGTGACCTGGTCGCCTCCCTGCGTGCCTGGCTGTCCAAGCACGGCCAGTGGGACGCGGCGGCGGCCGACCTCGGCGTCCACCGGCACACCCTGCGCTACCGCATGCGCCGGGTCGAGGAGATCCTCGGCCGGTCCCTGGACGACCCGGACGTCCGGATGGAGCTGTGGCTGGCTTTGAAGGCGGTCGGCACCGAGTAGCCAAACCGTAGTGTCCGCGTCCCTCACTGCTACGGCTCGGACAAACGCCCTTCGGTCACCTCGCGCCTACCGTTGATCCCGTAGCTCAGGATCACCCCCAACGCCGAAGGGCCGGAACCCCTATGACCTCCACCCACGCCTTCTGGCTCGCCGGCCGCCAGGCCACCGGCGAGGACACCTTCGACGTCACGTCCCCGTGGGACGGGCGGCTCGTCGGCAAGGTGAGCGTGCCGACGGACGCGCAGGTCGAGGAGGCCGTGGCCGCCGCGCACGCCGTTCTGGACGAGTTCGCCGCCACCCCGGCCCATGTCCGGGCCGCCGCCCTCGACCACGTCAGCAAGCGCCTCGTCGAGCGCACCGAGGAGATCGCGCGGCTGATCTCCGCCGAGAACGGCAAGCCCCTGAAGTGGGCGCGCGGCGAGGTCGGACGGGCCGTGTCGGTGTTCCGGTTCGCGGCCGAGGAGGCCCGGCGGTTCAACGGCGGCGAGGCCCAGCGTCTCGACACCGACCTCGGCGGCCAGGGCCGGCTCGCCCTCACCCGCCGCTTCCCGAAGGGTGTGGTGCTCGGCATCGCGCCCTTCAACTTCCCGCTGAACCTCTGCGCCCACAAGGTCGCCCCGGCCATCGCCGCCGGCGCCCCGATCATCCTGAAGCCGGCCCCGGCGACCCCGCTGTCCGGCCTGATCATCGGCGAGCTGCTGGCCGAGACCGAGCTGCCGGCGGGCTCCTGGAGCATCCTGCCGGTCGCCAACGACAAGATGCCCGCCCTCGTGCAGGACGAGCGCCTGCCCGTGATCTCCTTCACCGGCTCCGAGAAGGTCGGCTACGCGATCATGGACTCGGTGCCGCGCAAGCACTGCACCCTGGAGCTGGGCGGCAACGGCGCGGCCGTCGTCCTCGCCGACTGGGCGAGCGACGAGGACCTCGAATGGGCGGCGAACCGCATCGCCACCTTCTCCAACTACCAGGGCGGCCAGTCCTGCATCTCCGTGCAGCGGGTCATCGCCGACGCCTCGGTGTACGACCGGCTGCTGCCGCGCATCGTCGCCGCCGTCGAGGCCCAGGTCACCGGCGACCCGAGCGACGACAAGACCGACGTCGGCCCGCTGGTCAGCGAGGACGCCGCCCGGCGCGTCGAGACGTGGGTCCAGGAGGCCGTGGACGCCGGGGCGCGGCTGCTCACCGGCGGCAAGCGCGACGGCGCCTCGTACGCGCCGACCGTCCTGGCCGAGGTCCCGGCCGATGTCACGCTCTCCTGCGAGGAGGTCTTCGGGCCGGTCCTCACGGTGCAGAGGGCGGACGGTGAGGCCGCGGCCTTCGCCGCCGTCAACGACTCCAAGTACGGCCTCCAGGCGGGCGTGTTCACCCACGATCTGCAGACCGCCTTCCGGGCTCACCGGGCCCTGGAGGTCGGCGGCGTCGTCATCGGCGACGTGCCGTCCTACCGCGCCGACCAGATGCCGTACGGCGGCGTCAAGCAGTCCGGTGTGGGCCGCGAGGGCGTGCGCTTCGCCATGGAGGACTACACCTACGAGCGTGTGCTGGTCCTCACCGGCATCACCCTCTAGGCGTCTCCGGCGTAACCCCTACCTCGTGGAAACCATTTTCATATAGGCTCTGTGAAAGGGCCCGGCACCGATGCCTTCCGGTGCCGGGCCCCTTCTCTGTGCCGGCCTGCTCCGGACCCTCAACCGGAGAAGCCGACGTGCGCGAGCCGCAGCGGGCCGCGCAGCCTGAGGTGCACGTCGTGAACGCCCGCGGCGACGACGGACGCGCTGAGGGAGACGTAGTCGTAGGGGCCCGAGGTCGGTGCGGCGGGAGACAGCGCCGCGAGGACGGGGCCGCCGTCGAGGGACAGCTCGACCGTGCCCTCGCCGGCCACCTCCACTGTCACCTCGGCGACGCCACGCCCGAAGTCACAGACCCGGTAGACCAGTTCGCCCGGCTCCGCGCCCGCCGGTGTCACCGCGTCACCCGAGACCTTCGTCCGGTCGACGATCTCGATGCCGCTGTGCTCGTCGAACCCGGCCGCCGGGAGACCGTCTGCGACGACCGCGCGCGGCAGGGACGGCTCGCCGTCGAGCGTGACGGTCGTCCGCAGCCGGACGTCCTCGCTGGACGCCGCGGCCAGCAGCTCGTACCCGCCCGGCTCCACGCGCCACCGGTCCTGGGCCACGTCCCAGAACCCGAAAGCTGTCAGCGGGACCTCGAAGCCCAGCTCGGCCGTCGCCCCCGGGGCGAGGGTGACGCGACGGTGGTCCAGCAGCTCGCGGCGCGGACGCGGCACGGACGCGTCGACGGCCCGGGCGTAGAGCTGCGCGACCTCGTCGGCCGTGACGTCACCGGTGTTGGTGACGGAGAAGGAGACCCGCACCGTCGCGTCCTCGACCCGGGCCGTCAGACCGTCGTACGCGAACGACGCGTACGACAGGCCGTGCCCGAAGGGGTACAGGGGCGTCCCCTCGAAGTAGAGGTACGTCTGGCGGGCGCCGATCACGTCGTAGTCGAGGAGATGTGGCAGGTCGGCGTCATCGGCGTACCAGGTCTGCGGGAGGCGGCCGGCGGGGGAGACGTCGCCGGCCAGGACGCGGGCCAGGGCGATGCCGCCCGCCTGGCCGCCGTGCGCGGTCCACAGCACCGCGGGCAGCTCGGCCGTGTCGACGGCGTACGGGTAGGCGGAGACCAGCGCCAGCACGGTGGCCGGGTTCGCCGCGCGGGCCGCCCGCAGCAGCCGCTCCTGCTGTCCGGGCAGGCGCAGGGTCGTGCGGTCCTCGGTCTCACGGCCGTTGATGTGGGGGTCGTTGCCCGCGACCACCACGACCACGTCGGCCCCCGCGGCGGCACGCGCCACCGCCTCCTCGCCCCGCTCGGCGACGACCAGCTCGAAGATCTCCGGATCCTCGTCGGCAACCTTCACGCCGTCGGCGGAGACACACACGTGCCGACCCGTCCCCAGGTGCTTCAGGAGGTGCCCGTTCCCGTGCGGTTCCAGGCGGAACGTCTCCTGCACGAACCAGCCGCCCGGCTGGTCGGCGGAGGCTCGGAGGTAGCCGTCGTCGGCGACCGACAGGTAACGGCCGTCGGGGGCGCGCAGGGTCAGGACGCCGTCGCCCCAGTCCGCGAGCGCCAGTTCGGTACCGGCCTCGTCGGTCGTGAGCGCGGGCAGGTCGGTGCGGCCCGCGAGCAGTGCCGGGTCGAGCGCGCCCTCGGCGCCGCGCACCTCGTCGGCGGCCCCCTCGGCCACCGGCACGTGCAGGAACGCGCCCGTGGAGGTCTTCAGCCGGACCCGGTCCACGCCCTCCGCGAACTCCACCCGCTCCGCGCCGAACCGCTCGTACAGGCCGTCCAGCGGGGTGGAGCGGTGCAGGAGCGTGCCGCTGTACCAGTCGAGCTTGCACTCGTCGGCGAGCGGCCCGACCACCGCGATCCGGGCGTCCGGGGCGAGCGGCAGCGCCCCTTCGTTCTTGAGCAGCACGATCGCCTGCTCGGCGGCCTCCTGGGCGAGGGCGCGATGCGCCGGGGTGTCGAACTCGGCCGTCGCCTCGTGCGGGTCGTCCTGCGGGTCGAACTCCCCGAGCCGGAAACGGACCGAGAGCTGCCGGCGGACGGCCCTGTCGAGATCGGCCTCGGTCAGCAGACCGCGCTCCAGAGCGCCGCGCAACCGCCCGGTCATCTGCGAGGAGTCCGTGCCGTGGTCGGTGAAGCTGTCGACACCGGCGACGAGGGCGGCGGCGGTGGCCTCCTCATGGGTGTCGAAGTAGTGCTCGGAGTCGACCAGGTTGCTCGGCGCGCCCGCGTCCGAGCAGACCATCAGTTCCTCGTCGGTCCAGGTCCGCAGGTGCTCCGACAGGTACGGGGAGACGTGGTTGGGGCGGCCGTTGACCAGGTTGTAGGCCGGCATCACCCCGGCCACCGCCCCCGCCTCGACGGTCTCGCGGAAGGCCCGCAGGTCGTACTCGTGCAGCACGCGCGGACGCACCGAACTCGATGTCGTGTCGCGGTCCGTCTCGTTGTTGTGGGCCAGCCAGTGCTTCAGCACGGGTGCGGTGCGCCAGTAGACGGGGTGGTCGCCGCGCAGGCCGTGCGTGTAGGCCGTGGCGATCGCCGAGGTGAGCTTCGGGTCCTCCGAGTAGCCCTCCTCGTTGCGCCCCCACAGGGGGTGGCGCAGCAGGTTGACCGTCGGGGCCCAGACGTTGAGGCCGACCCGGTCGTCCTTGGCGCGCATCGCCCGGACCTCCTTGGACACCGCGTCGCCGACGCGCCGCACCAGCTCCGGGTTCCAGGTGGCGCCCAGGCCCACAGCCTGCGGGAACACCGTCGCCGGGCCCATCCACGCGACGCCGTGCAGGGCCTCCTGGCCGGTGCGGAACGCGGCCACGCCGAGCCGCTCCACAGCGGGCGTGAACTGGTGCAGGAACGACAGCTTCTCGTCGAGAGTGAGCCGTCCCAGCAGATCGTCGACGCGCTTCGCGAGCGGCAGCTGCGGGTCGCGGAACGGTTCGGTGGACGGGGTGTGTGCGGTCACGTGGGGATCCCCTTGCGATGGATCGTGGAGGTGCTTTCGAAGCGCTTCGATGCTGAGTGGCCGACGGGTCGGGTGTCAAGGGATCAGTGCCGTCACTTCAAGCAGTGCACAAGGAAAGGTCCGGGTCTCGGCAGGCGCAGTAAGTTTGGGAACGACCCTTGTGCGCCCTGGGGTGTTCACTTAACCTCACAGCAACATCGAAGCGCTTCGACTGTGAACGCCTGGTCGGTCGAAAGGTCGCTTCAGCTCAGCCAGTTCCACTCGAGACACCGCAGCCGACGGCCTCCGCCGGGTGTCCTGGTGCGCCATGAAGGGTTGACGCAATGACGCCGAACGCCGCCTCCTCCGGACCGAGCCGGAGAAGTTTCCTCGCCTCCACGGCGGTCGCCACCGCAGCGGTGGCGGGTGGGATGCCGCTGCTTGCCGCGTGCGGGGGGTCGCAAGAAGGGCGCAAGGAGGGGACCACCTCCGGGAAGGACGCCAAGAAGCTCCTTCCGGCCTTCGTGGCGCGGAACATCGTCAGCCCCGACATCCCCTCGAAGAACGGCTCGGCCGCGGGGTTCACCCGGCCGCTGGACCTCAGCACCCTGAAGACCGCGGTACCGGAGAAGCTCGGCAAGGGCAGCAAGATCAAGATCATGGCCCCGTTCTGGGGCACGCCCCCGTCGAACAACAACCCGTACTACAAGGCCATGAACGAGGCCATCGGGGTCGAGGTCAGCTGGCAGAACCAGGACGGCAACACCTACGACGAGAAGCTGGGCGCCATCCTCGCCTCCAGCGACATCCCGGACGTGGTGGTCGTCCCGGGCTGGAACCTGAACGGCAAGATACCGAGCGCCATCAACGCCAAGTTCGCGGACCTCGGCGAGTACCTTTCCGGTGACAAGGTCAAGGACTACCCGAACCTCGCGGCCGTCCCCACCGACGCCTGGCAGCGCTCCATCTTCGGCGGCCAGCTGCGCGCGGTCCCGATGCCCGCCGCGCCCGTCCTGAACATCGCCCCCTTCTACCGCAAGGACGTCTTCGACAAGAAGGGCTACACGCTCCCCACGTCGGCGGACGAGTTCCTGGCCTGGGCGAAGGAGGCCACCGACGCCAAGGCGAAGGTGTGGGCCTGCGACGACATGAAGTGGACCGCGTTCAGTGTGTTCGGCGTGCTGAGCGGGGCCGACAAGGCGCTGTGGTGGAACCTCGAGGGCGACAAGCTGATCAACCGGATCGAGACCGAGGCGTATCTCGAAGCCCTGGAGTGGACCCGCAAGCTCTTCGCGGCCGGCGTGGTCCACCCCGATGCCAAGGCGGCCAACCAGGGCCAGGCGGCCAACCGGTTCACCGCCGGCCAGTGCATCGTCTACAACGACGACCTCTCCGCCCTGTGGGGCAGGACGGCCGAACAGCGCACCCAGAACAAGGACTTCGACATGGGTGTGATGGACATCTTCGGTCACGACGGCGGTGACCCGGCCTTGTGGGCGGTCCAGCCCGCGAACATCTTCACCTTCGTCAACAAGAAGGCGTCCAAGCAGGTCGTCCAGGATGTCCTCGCCCTCGCCAACTACTGCGCCTCGCCGTACGGCACCAAGGAGTACATGCTCACCGCCTACGGCGTCGAGGGCACCGACTACACGGTGAAGGACGGAGTGCCGACGAAGACGACCAGGGGCGTCAACGAGGTCAACGGCGCCTTCGACTACACCGGCGACCCCGCCGCCTACATCGCCCACCCGGACCTGCCCGAGATAGCCAGGCAGCAGGTCGAGTGGCAGCAGCGGATGGGCGCCTTCACCAAGAAGTCCTCCTTCCACGGCATGACCATCACCGAGCCCAACCGGTGGACCAACCTGGCCGACGACTTCGAGCAGCTCGAGGACGACGTCGTGCGCGGGCGCAAGAAGATCAGCGACGTGCAGCAGGCGGTCTCGGACTGGAAGAAGCAGGGCGGCGACGACCTGCGGGCCTGGTACAAGAAGCTCCTCGACGACAACGGTTCCGCGAACTAACCCGGCGCTGAGGCAAGGAGAAGGCCGTGTCCCACAGCACGGTGCCTCGCAGCAGGGCCGAGGCGCAGACGACGGACGGTACGACGAAGGCGGACGGGTCCTCCGGGCGGGGCCGGTCGGCCGGAGAGCGCAAGGGGAGACGCGCGGAAAAGCTGAGTCTGCGGATCCGCTTCCGCCGTGACCGGACGCTCGTCCTGATGACCGTGCCGGCCGTGCTGCTGGTGCTCGTCTTCAACTACGTGCCGATCCTCGGCAACGTCGTCGCCTTCCAGGACTACGACCCGTATCTCAGCGAAAACGGCTTCGTCGCCATGTTCGAGAGTCCATGGGTCGGCCTGGAGCAGTTCGAACGGGTCTTCTCCGACTCCGAGTTCTGGCACGCGGTGCAGAACACCTTCGTGCTGTTCTTCCTCCAGCTCGTGCTCTTCTTCCCGGTGCCGATCCTGCTCGCGCTGCTCATCAACAGCGTGATCAGGCCCCGGGTACGGGCCGTCGCCCAGGCGGTCCTGTACCTCCCCCACTTCTTCTCGTGGGTCCTGGTGGTCACGGTCTTCCAGCAGATCTTCGGCGGCGCGGGCATCATCGCGCAGACCCTGCGCGATCACGGGCGGGGCGGGTTCGACATCATGACCGACCCGGAGATCTTCAAGTACCTGGTCACGGTCGAGGGCATCTGGAAGGACGCGGGCTGGGGCGTCATCGTGTTCCTCGCGGCCCTCTCCTCCGTCAGCAACGACCTGTACGAAGCCTCCGCGATGGACGGTGCCGGACGCTGGCGCCGCATGTGGCACATCACGCTCCCCGCGCTGAGGCCGGTCATCGCGCTGCTGCTGGTCCTGCGGGTGGGCGACGCCCTCACCGTCGGCTTCGAGCAGCTGCTGCTGCAACGCGACGCGGTCGGGCCGGAGGCGTCGGACGTGCTCGACACGTACGTGTGGTGGAACGGCATCCGTAACCAGGACTTCAGTTACGCGGCCGCGGCCGGACTGATCAAGGGCATCGTCGGCCTGACCCTCGTCCTCGTGGCGAACAAGGTCGCCCACCTCATGGGCGAGCAGGGGGTGTACAAGAAGTGAGCACAGTCGTCGACCGGCCGTCGCTGACCGAGGTGGCCAAGAAGCCCAGTCCCTGGGCCGCCCCGCCTCGCCCGTCATGGGAGGAGGAGCCCGCCAAGGCCGGACTCGCGGCCAAGGGCGTCGTCCTCGCCTTCGCCTGCTTCGCGATCCTGTTCCCCCTGTGGATCGTGATCGTCACCAGCCTGTCCTCGAAGAAGACCATCGACGCGGCCGGCGGGCTGGTGGTGATCCCCAAGGACATCACCTTCATCGCCTACCAGGAACTGCTCGGCGGTGGCCAGGTCCAGCGCGCGGCGCTCGTCAGCCTCGGCATCACCGTCGTGGGCACGCTGTTCAGCATGACGGTGTCGGTGCTGTGCGCCTACGGGCTCTCGCGCTCCGGCTCGCTCGGCCACCGCTGGATCCTGATGACCTTGCTCGCGACGATGTTCTTCGGCGCCGGGCTGATCCCGACCTACCTGCTGGTGCAGGCGCTCGGGCTGACCGACACCTATCTGGCGCTGATCCTGCCCAGTGCGGTCAGCGTCTTCAACATCCTGGTCCTGCGGGCGTTCTTCATGAACATCTCGCAGGAGCTCACCGACAGTGCGCGGATCGACGGGGCCGGGGACTTCCGGATCCTGTGGCAGATCGTCATGCCGCTCTCGCGTGCCGTGATCGCGGTGATCTCCCTGTTCTACGCGGTGGGCTACTGGAGCGCCTGGTTCAACGCCTCCATCTACCTCACCGACCAGGACATGATGCCGCTTCAGAACGTCATGATCCAGCTCGTGCAGAAGCAGGAGCGTCCGGTCGGGCTCGCCGCGCAGATCAACACCGGCCAGATTTCGGCCCTCTCCATCCAGATGGCGGTGATGGTCATGGCTCTGCTTCCCGTCGCCGTGCTGTCCCCCTTCGTCCAGAAGCACTTCAAGAAGGGCATGCTCACCGGGGCCGTCAAGGGCTGATCGACGCCCACCCGGTGGGGTGCTCCGGTTGTTCGGCGACTGCGGGCGGCTTGTGGCTGTTCGCGCGGTTCCCCGCGCCCCTCACGGGGCGCTTCCCCCCTCCTTTCAGAACGACGAGGTGTGTGTCATGCATGCGTCCAGCCTCTCCAGGCGTTCCGTTCTCGCCGGGACCGCTGTCGCCGCCGCGGCGGTCTCCCTTCCGATGACCCAGGGGCGGGCGCAGGCCGCCGCCACCCCCGCGAAGCGCGGATACCGCTGGCGCAACGCCGTCCAGGGCGGCACCGGGTTCATCACCGGAGTGCTGTTCCATCCTTCCTGTCGCGGGCTCGCCTACCTCCGAACCGACATCGGTGGTGCCTACCGGTGGGACGACCGGACCGGTCGGTGGATCCCGCTCACCGACCACCTCGGCTGGGACGACTGGAACCTGCTCGGTGTGGAGGCCATGGCCGTCGACCCGGCGCATCCGAACCGGGTGTACCTCGCCCTCGGCACGTACACGCAGTCGTGGGCCGGCAACGGGGCCGTCCTGCGGTCCGAGGACCGGGGGGCCACGTGGAAGCGCACCGACCTCACCGTCAAGCTCGGGGGCAACGAGGACGGGCGGGGTGCGGGGGAGCGGCTGCTCGTCGATCCGCGGGACAGCGACACGCTGTGGCTGGGAACCCGGCACGACGGGCTGCTCAAGTCGACCGACCGGGGCGCCACCTGGAAGGCCGTGAGCTTCCCGGCCACTCCCAGTGCCACCGGCCAGGGCATCACGCTCCTGGTTGCCGCGGGCCGCAGCGTCTATGCCGGCTGGGGCGACTCCGACGGCACCTCCGCGAACCTCTACCGAACCACCGACGGCACCACCTGGAAGGCCGTCCCGGGGCAGCCCACCGGCACCGCCGCCAAGGTGCCGATCCGCGCCGCGTACGACCGCCACACGCGCGAGCTGTACGTGACCTATGCCGATGGGCCCGGCCCCAACGGGCAGTTGGACGGCAGCGTGCACAAGCTGCGCACCAGCAGCGGGCAGTGGAGTGAGGTTACCCCGGTGAAGCCGGGCGGCACGACGGCCGACGGCTCCGCCGACTCCTTCGGCTACGGCGGTGTCGCCGTCGACGCCCGCCGCCCCGGCACGGTGGTCGTCTCCACGAACAACCGCTGGGCCGAGATCGACACCGTCTTCCGCTCCACGAACGGCGGCCGCACCTGGACGTCCCTGAAGGACACAGCCGTCCTCGACGTCTCCGAGACCCCCTACCTCAAGTGGGGCGGGGACAAGCCCAAGTTCGGCTGGTGGATCCAGGCCCTCGCTCTCGACCCGTACGACTCGAAGCACATCGTGTACGGCACCGGCGCCACCCTCTACGGCACTCGCGACCTCAAGCACTGGGCCCCGCAGATCCGCGGCGTGGAGGAGGCGTCCATACGGCAGCTGGTCTCACCGCCGACCGGTGAGGCGCATCTGCTCAGCGGGTCCGGGGACATCGGTGTGATGTACCACGAGCGGCTCACGGCGTCGCCGTCGCGCGGCATGGCCTCGAACCCGGTGTTCGGCACCTCCACCG
This sequence comes from Streptomyces sp. NPDC092370, assembly GCF_044755265.1. Taxonomy (NCBI): domain Bacteria; kingdom Bacillati; phylum Actinomycetota; class Actinomycetes; order Kitasatosporales; family Streptomycetaceae; genus Streptomyces; species Streptomyces sp. NPDC092370. The sequence goes on from NZ_JBIVQO010000012.1 coordinate 225,671, forward strand.
GCCTGTGGCTGGCCGCGGCCAAGCCGTCGTACGTGGTCCGGGCGGGCTGGGGCGAGCACGGCAACGGCGCCCACTCCAACGACGGCGGCAAGACCTGGGCGCCCTTCAAGACCCAGCCGGACGTTGCCAAGTCCGCGCCGGGACCCATCGCCACCAACGCCGACGGCAGCGTGCTGCTGTGGTCCTTCGGCACGGCCAACCCCGGCTACCGCTCGGCCGACAACGGCGCCACCTGGACCGAGGTCGCCTCCTTCCCCAAGGGCGCCGCCCCCATCGCGGACCCCGTCGACCCGACCCGCTTCTACGCCTACGACACCACCACCGGCACGGTGTTCGCCAGCACCGACAGCGGCCGGACCTTCACCGCGCGGGCCACCGGCCTGAGCACGGGCGACAGCGAGTTCCAGCTGGTGGCGGCGCCGGGCCGCTCGGGTGACCTGTGGCTGAGCCTGAAGGGCAACGGGCTGTACCGCTCCACCGACGGGGGCGCGACCCTGGCCAAGGTCGGCAGCTGCCACGCCTCACACACCCTGGGCTTCGGCAAGGCCGCCGAGGGCGCCTCCTACCCGGCGATCTACCTGGTCGGCGCCACGGACACCATCACCGCGGTGTACCGCTCCGACGACGAGGCGAAGACCTGGACGCGGATCAACGACGACCGGCACCAGTGGGGCTGGACCGGAGCGGCCATCACCGGCGACCCGCGCGTGTACGGCCGGGTCTACGTCGCAACCAACGGGCGCGGCGTGCAGTACGGGGAGCCCGTCTGATGCCCGGGGGGACCCGCCCCGGCCTGAGCGACGCCACCCGGGGCCGGCTCCTCTTCGGCGGCGACTACAACCCGGAGCAGTGGCCGGAGGAGACCTGGCACGAGGACGTCCGGCTGATGAAGGCCGCCGGCGTCAACTCGGTCACCCTCGGCGTCTTCTCCTGGTCGACCCTCGAACCGGAGCCCGGGGCGCGGGAATTCGGCTGGCTGGACACGCTGATGGACCTGATGCACGACAACGGCATCGGCGTCGTCCTCGCCACCCCGACCTCCTCGCCCCCGCCCTGGATGGGCCGGCTGCACCCCGACACCCTGCCCGTGACCGAGGACGGCCGCACCGAGTGGTGGGGCGGTCGGCAGCACTTCTCGCACTCCAGCGCCACCTACCGGCGCTACGCCGCCGCCATCACCGAGGACCTGGCCGCCCGCTACGGCGGCCACCCGGCCCTCACCATGTGGCACATCAACAACGAGTACTGCACCTTCGACTACGGCGACGAGGCCGCCGCCGCCTTCCGCCGCTGGCTGCGGGAGAAGTACGGCACGCTCGACGCCCTCAACGAGGCCTGGGGCACCGCCTTCTGGAGCCAGGGCTACGACTGCTGGGACGGCGTCCTGCCGCCCCGCCTGCCCCACTACATGCGCAACCCCGGCCAGGTCCTGGACTTCCGGCGCTTCACCTCCGACATGCTCCTGGAGTGCTACGTCGCCGAGCGCGACATCGTCCGCCGGCACACCCCGCACATCCCGGTCACCAGCAACTTCATGCCGCTGTGGTTCGGGCAGGACGCCTGGCGCTGGGCCGAGGAGGAGGACGTCGTCTCCGTCGACCTCTACCCCGACCCGCGCGACCCCCTCGGCGCCCAGAGCGGCGCCCTGGTCCAGGACATGACCCGTTCCCAGGCGCGCGGGCCCTGGATGCTGATGGAGCAGGCGGCCGGGCCGGTCAACTGGCGGGGGGTGAACCACCCCAAGCCGCGCGGTCTCAACCGGCTCTGGTCCCTCCAGGCCGTGGCCCGGGGCGCCGACGCCGTCTGCTACTTCCAGTGGCGGCAGTCCCGGCAGGGCGCGGAGAAGTTCCACTCCGGCATGGTCAGCCACGCCGGAGAGGAGGGCCGGACGTACCAGGAGGTCAAGCGGCTCGGCGCCGACCTGGAGCGGATCGCGCCCGAGGTGGCCGGACGGCACCTCACCGCGAACGTCGCCGTCCTGCACGACTGGCACGCCTGGTGGGCCGGCACCCACGAGGGCCGCCTGTCCAGCCGGGTGGAGTACCCGGACGTCCTGCGCGCCTGGCACCGGGCCCTGTGGCAGGCGCACCTCACCACCGACTTCGCCCACCCCGAACACGACCTGACGCCGTACTCGCTCGTCGTCGTGCCGCAGTTGTACGCCCTCACCGACACCGCGATCGACAACCTCCTCGCGTACGTACGGCAGGGCGGCACCCTCGTCTGCGGCTTCCAGACCGGCGTCGCCGACGAGGACGACCGTGTGCGCCCCGGCGGCATGGACGCCCGGCTGCGCGAGCTGTTCGGCATCCGGACCCTGCACGAGTGGTGGCCGCTGGACGAGGGGGAGACCGTCGTCTGCGAGGGCTTTCGGGGCACGCTGTGGTCCGAGGAGCTGGAGGGGGACGGCACCGCGGAGGAGACCGTGCCGTACAAGGGCGGCGAACTCGACGGACTGCCCGCGGTCCTGCGCAAGGGCCGAGCCTGGTACGTCTCCACGCTCCCGGACCCCGAGTCGCTGTGCGACCTGCTGGCTTCGATCGCGCGGGGCGCGGGTGTCCGGCCGGTGCTCGACGGCCTGCCCGAGCAGGTCGAGGCCATACGCCGGGGCGAGCTGCTGTTCGTGCTCAACCACGGCCGCGAGCCGGTGACCCTCGACGTGCCCGGCACCCACCATGACCTGCTGACGGGCACGGACGTCACCGGCCGGGTCACCCTCGGCCGCTACGAGGCGGCGGTGCTCCGGCCATGACCACCTCCGCACCCGTCCACGGCAGTTGGGAGCCGCACCCGGCCGCCCGCTGGGAGGACGCGTTCCTGAGCGGCAACGGCCACCACGGCGCCCTCGTGTGCGGAGATCCGGACGCGGAGAGGGTCATCGTCACCCACCACACTCTGGTGCGGCCCAACGGCGGCGACACCCGGCCCCCGCAGCTCGCCGCCGGCCTCCCCGCCCTCCAGGACCGCCTCCTCGCGGGCGACACGACCGCCGCGGAGAGCTTCACCGACGGCCGTCCGCTCCAGTGGGTGCGGCCGTTCCACCCCGCCTTCCAGGTCCGGCTGGACCGGCCCGCCGACACGTGTCACGACTACCGCCGCGACGTCGACTTCACCACCGGCGTGGTGCGTGCGACCTGCACCGGCTGGACCAGCCGGGTCTTCGTCTCCCGCGCCGACGACGTGATCGTCCAGCACGTCAGCGGCCCCGGCCTCATCCTCGACATCGACCTCGACCCCGGGCTGCCCGGTGCCCCCACCGGACTGGGCATCGGCCACGGGGCCGTCCTCACCCCCGAGGGCGCCCTGCTGAGCCTGCGCGCCCGCTACCCGGACAGCGACAAGGCCTGCACCGGCGTCAGCCACATCACCGTCACCGGCGGCACGACCACCCTGGTGCCGCCGGGCGTGCGCGTCGAGGGCGCCCGGTCCGTGCTCATCCTGACGCGGGTGCACCGGCACACCGGCGAACTCGACGTGGTCGCCGAGGGCCGTGCCCTGCGCGACCTGCCCGGTGCGTACGACGAACTCCTCGACCGCCACACCGCCCTGCACCGCACCGCCTACGAGCGCGTCACCCTCGACCTCGCCGCCGACCCCGCCGAACGGGCCCTGCCCGGCTCGGAGCTGCTGAAGCGGCCCCGCAGCGCGGCCCTGCTGGAGCGTCTCTTCGCCGCCGGGCGCTACCACCTGCTCTCCGCGAGCGGCCTCTTCCCGCCCCGCCTGACCGGCCTGTGGACCGGCGACTGGGACACCGCCTGGTCGGGAGCCTTCACCAACGACGCCAACCTCAACCTCCAGACCGCCTCCGCCGCTGCCGCCGCCCTCCCCGAGGTCACCCGGGCACACGCGAACCTGCTCCACAGCCAGCTCCCCGACTGGCGCGACAACGCCCGCGCGATCTTCGGCACCCGGGGCGTCGTCGCCCCCGCCCACACCGACGGCGAGTCCGGCCACTGCTACCACTACAACCGCGAATACCCCCTGCACCTGTGGACCGCCGGAGCCGACTGGCTGCTCAAGCCGCTCGTCGACCACGACGAGACGCACGGCACCCGAGACCCCCGCACCGCCGCCGCACTCGCCGAAGTCGCCCTCTTCTACGAGGACTTCCTCACCAGGACGGACGAGAACGGACACCTCGTCGTCATCCCGTCCTACTCACCCGAGAACCGCCCCGCCAACGCGAGCTGGGGCACGATCAACGCCGCCATGGACCTCTCGGCGGCCCGCCACGCCCTGCGCACGGCCGCCGCCTACCACGGGGACACTCCGGACGCCGACCGTTGGCGAGCTCTCGCCGACCGGCTCCCGCCGCACCGGATCAACGACGACGGCGCCCTGGCCGAATGGGCCTGGCCCGGCCTCACGGACTCCTACGACCACCGCCACCTCAGCCACCTCTACGGCGTATGGCCGCTCGAGGAGGTCACCCCCTACGACACCCCCGAGCTCGCCGCCGCCGCCCACCGCGCCCTCGCACTGCGCGGCGCCGAGAACGACTCCGCGCACGGGCACCTCCACCACGCCCTCATCGCGGCCCGGCTCCTGGACGGCGACCGTGTCGCCCACGCCCTCGGCCAGGTCCTGGACGGCGACTTCTTCCACGCCTCCCTGATGAGCGCGCACTACCCCGGCCGTCGCGTCTACAACGCCGACGCGGCGCACACCCTGCCCGCCGTGCTGATCGAGATGCTTGTCCAGTCGACGCCCCACCGGCTGGTCCTCCTGCCCGCGCTGCCGCCCGCTCTCCCGGCAGGCCGGCTCACGGGCGTGCGCACGCGGTTCGGCGCCGAGGTCGATCTGACCTGGGCGCCCGACGGGGCGACGGCGGTCCTCAAGCCGACTCGCACCGTCCGTATCGAAGTCAGAACTTCTTCCGGCGACGCGGAGCCGCTCGACCTTGTCGCCGGAGAGGACCACGTCCTCAGCAAGGGGGCGTGGTAGCACCCCCCCCCACAATCCCCCCACCCGTGGAAGGGACACCATGGTCAAAAGCAGGATACGCAAGATCACTATGGCGGTGCTCGCGCCGGCGATGGCTCTCGGTGCCACCGTCGGCCTCGCCTCCGCCCCCGCCTCGGCAGCAGTCTGGAACTCCTGCGACCGATGGGGCAACACCAGCCTGAACGGCTACAAGCTCTACAACAACATCTGGGGCTCCGGCGCGGGCAGCCAGTGCGCGTGGGCCAACTCCGGGACCAACTGGGGTGTCTGGGCCAACCACCCCAACACCGGCGGCATCAAGTCCTACCCCAACTCCACGAAGACGATCAACAAGACGATCAACTCCCTCGGCTGGCTCACCAGCAACTACAACGTCAGCGTCCCCTCGTCCGGCGCGTACAACACGTCGTACGACATCTGGGACACCGACCACCAGTACGAGATCATGCTCTGGGTCAACTACAACGGAGCCGTCGGCCCGATCGGCAGCTACCAGGGCAACGTCACGCTGGGCGGCCACAACTGGAACGCCTACAGGGGCAGCAACGGGTCGAACCAGGTGTTCTCGTTCCTGCGGACGTCCGACTCCAACTCCGGCACCGTCGACATCAAGCCGGTCCTCAACTGGATCGCCTACACCAAGGGCTGGATGCCCGGCAACGAGACCATCGGCGACGTCCAGTTCGGCTATGAGATCACCTCCTCCTCCGGTGGACTCAACTTCAACACCAACGACCTGACCATCAACGGAGGCTGACCCCGCATCAGGGGCGAGGCCGGCCACGTCCTCCTCAGGCGTGGTCGACCTCGCCCCGCAGCGCGTCGTACTCGGCGAAGGCCGACGCCACCTCGTCGCGGGTCAGGCCGTAGCGGGACAGGTCATAGGTGTGCTTGCGGGCGCCCCGGGGGCGGGCGACGGCCGCGGGGAGCCGGGCCGCGTCGGCCTCGGTCCACCGGGCGCCCACGGCGGCGTACAGCTTCGGGGCGCCGGCCGCGGGATCGGAGCCGAGCCAGGAGTACGGGACGTCCACCAGTTGCTCGGCGGGGATCGCGGCCCGGGCCGCGAGGCCGCGTGTCATGGCACGGCTCAGCAGGCCCAGCCAGGTGGCGCCGATGCCGGTCAGGTCGACGGGACGGGTGCTGACGGCCATGCCGTGCTCGATCAGGGAACAGAAGGACGCCACGACGGTGACCGGGTCGCGATGGCACCACACGATCGTGGCGTCCGGGAAGACCGTGCGCAGCGCGTCCAGGTTCTCCAGGTGCATGGGGGACTTCAGCATCCAGCGCCGCCGCGGACGGCCGAACTGGAGCACCTGGTAGACCTGCTTGAGGTACCGGTAGTCGGCGGTGAAGTCCCGCGCGCAGTGCCACTGCCGGTATTCGGGGATGCGGGCCTGGGAGAACGGCATCAGGGCGTGCGGCAGGACGAACGTGCACTCCTCGGGGCCCTCGGCGGCCATCGCGTGGATGTCGCGGAAGCGCGGCGCGAAGAGGTCCGTGCCCTGGACCATCCGGCGTCCGGCCGTGATCGCCCTGCGCCGCCGCCGGGGCGGTAACTCCAGGTCGGGCGCCAGCAGTTCCCACAGCAGGGGACACCGGTGCCCGTCGGATATCGACAGCACCGAGTGCGTGACGGTGGTCGCGGTGCGGGGCAGCCCCACGACGAAGACCGGCTTCTCGATCGGCTCCCGCTCGATCTCCGGGTGCTCGGCGATCAGCCGCCGCACCCGCGCCCGGTTGGCGAGATGCCGCCGCACGTGGCCCTGCGCGGCCTGCCAGCCGACCGGGGTGAGGTGCTCGGCCTTCGCCCACCAGCGCAGCAGGGCCCGGAAGTCGTCGACGAACTCCCGGTCTCCCGGCGCCTCACCGGCCTCCACCACGATGCGGTCGAAGATCCGGCCGGGGTTACGGCGGGAGCCGAAGGAGGGCCGCAGCGCCAGGTTGGCGAGGGTGAGGGCGAGCGGAGTCGAGGGCACGCGGGAAACCTACCTTCTGGAACTTCGCGGCGCTGGAGGGAAGTTGGCCGTACGGATGCAAGGGGGTGGCCGGAAGACCTCCATCGATCCGGCCACCCCCTTCGACGCGGCTACTCCGCTACAGGCAGCCGCGCCCCGTCCCGCAGGAACAGCGGGATGCGGTCCAGCGGGGCGTCGACCGTCACGGCCCGGCCGCCCTCGTACGTCTCACCGGTCCACGCGTCCGTCCAGCCGGCGCCGGCCGGCAGATACGCGGTACGGGCGGTGGCGCCGGCCGTCAGCACCGGAGCCACCAGCAGGTCCGGGCCGAACAGGTAGGAGTCGTCGACCGACCACGTCGCCGGGTCGTCCGGGAACTCCAGGAACAGCGGCCGCATCACCGGCAGGCCCTCCTCGTGGGCCGCCCGCATGACGTCCAGCACGTACGGCTTCAGCCGCTCGCGCAGCCGCAGGTAACGCTCCAGGATCGCCCCGGCCTCCTCGCCGTACGACCACACCTCGTTGGGGCCGCCGGTCATCTCCGGACCCAGCGGCATGCCCGGGTCGCGGAAGCCGTGCAGGCGCATCAGCGGGGACAGCGCGCCGAACTGGAACCAGCGGACCATCACCTCCCGGTAAGCCGGGTCGTCCGGGTCGCCGCCGTGGAAGCCGCCGATGTCGGTGTTCCACCACGGGATGCCCGACAGGGCCGTGTTGAGGCCGGCCGCGATCTGTCGGCGCAGGGTCGGGAAGTCCGTGCCGATGTCACCGGACCACAGGGCGGCACCGTAGCGCTGACTGCCCGCCCACGCCGAGCGGTTGAGGGTGACGATCTCCTCCTCACCGGTGGCGAGCAGGCCCTCGTAGAACGTGCGGGCGTTCTCCGCCGGGTACGCGTTGCCGACCTCCAGGCCCGGTCCCGCCCAGTAGCGCAGGTTCTCCTGGAAACCGGGCTTCAGCTCCGGCTCGCAGGCGTCCAGCCAGAACGCCGTGATGCCGTACGGGTCGAGGTAGTTCTCCTTCACCTTCGACCACACGAACTCCCGGGCCTCCGGGTTGGTGGCGTCGTAGAAGGCCACCTGGACCGTGGAGGCGACCTCCTTGTCGGGCCAGTCGGCGTGCGCCATCGGCCCGTACTGGGTGCCGATGAACCAGCCGCGCTGCTCCAGGACCGGGTGGTTCTCGCTCAGCGGCGACACCGACGGCCACACGCTCACCACCAGCTTGATGCCGAGCTCCTCCAGCTCGCGCACCATCGCCGCCGGGTCCGGCCACTCCTTCGGGTCGAACTTCCAGTCGCCCAGGTGCGTCCAGTGGAAGAAGTCGCAGACGATCGCCGAGATGGGCAGACCGCGCCGCTTGTACTCCCGGGCCACCTGCATCAGTTCGTCCTGGGTGCGGTAGCGCAGCTTGCACTGCCAGAAGCCCGCCGCCCACTCCGGCAGCATCGGGCTGCGGCCGGTCACCGCGCTGTAGCGGCGCTGGCCGCCGGCCGGATCGCCCGCCGTGATCCAGTAGTCGATCTGCCGGGCCGAGTCGGCGACCCACCGGGTGCCGTTGTGCGCCAGCTCCACCCGGCCGATCGCCGGGTTGTTCCACAGCAGCGTGTAGCCGCGGCTGGAGGTCAGCACCGGGATGCCGACCTCGGCGTTGCGCTGGATCAGATCCAGGACCAGGCCCTTCTGATCCAGCCGCCCGTGCTGGTGCTGGCCGAGGCCGTACAGCTTCTCGTCGTCGTAGGCGGCGAAGCGCTGCTCCAGACGGTGGTGGCCGTTGCCGACGGCCGTGTAGAGGCGGGAGCCGGGCCACCAGAAGTGGGCGCGGTCCTCGGCGAGGAGCTCGGCGGAGTCCTCCGTGCGCAGGAAGCGGATCAGGCCCTGCGCGCTCACCTCGACGGTGAGCGCGCCGACGGTCAGCAGCCCCCGGCCGTCCTCGATCTTCACCGAGGCCGGCGTCGCGGGAGCCTCGTCGAGCAGGGCGCCCGGGAGTCCTTCGAGGACCGGGCCGCCGAGCCGGGCACGCACCCGGACGGCGTCCGGGCCCCACGGCTCGATCCGGAGGGTCTCCTGACGGCCGCTCCACTCCAGAGCGCCGTCCCGCTCGCGGAAGGTGCCGACGGTGGGGGACGACTGCGCCAGGCTCACCTGGGGCTGGGTTTCGGCATGCTGATTCACGCGTGCTCCTGTGCTCCTGGAGGAGTGCAGACATGGGGGTGCCCCCGAGAGGAGGGCGGTGTTGACGACGGCCGGGGAGAAGGGGTGCCTACGACCGGCTCGGCGCCGGTCCCGTGCTCCCTCGTACCGTCAGCTCGGGCGCGATCAGCACGACCTCGTCGCTGCCGCGCCCCTCGAGCTTGGCGACCAGGTGGTCCACGGCGTGCCGGCCCATCTCCTGGGCGGGGATGGCGACCGACGTGAGCCGCACCGAAGCCTGCGTCGCGACCTGGTCGGGGCAGATCGCGACCACCGACACGTCCTCCGGCACGGCACGGCCCTGCTGCCGCAGCAGCGCGAGCAGCGGCTCGACCGCCGACTCGTTCTGCACGATGAGCCCCGAGGTGTCCGGGCGTTCGTCGAGGATCCGGGCGAGGGTGGTCGCCATCGCGTCGTACCCGCCCTCGCACGGCCGGTGCAGCAAGCGCACGCCCAGCTCCCGGGAACGCGACCTGAGTCCGTCGAGGGTGCGCTCGGCGAAGCCGGTGTGCCGCTCGTAGACGGCCGGGGCCTCCCCGATGACAGCGATGTCCTGGTGCCCCTGTTTGGCGAGGTGCTCCACGCACAGCGCGCCGGTCGCCCTGAAGTCAAGATCGACGCAGGTCAGGCCGGAGGTGTCGGAGGGCAGTCCGATCAGCACGGACGGCTGGTCCGTATCGCGCAGCAGCGGCAGCCGCTCGTCGTCGAGTTCGACGTCCATCAGGATCATGCCGTCGGCGAGCCCGCTGCCCGCCACCCGGCGTACCGCGTCGGGGCCCTCCTCGCCGGTGAGCAGCAGCACGTCGTATCCGTGGGCACGGGCGGAGGTCGCCACGGCGATGGCGATCTCCATCATCACGGGCACGTACATGTCCGTGCGCAGCGGGACCATGAGCGCGATGATGTTCGACTTGCTGCTGGCCAGGGCCCGGGCCCCGGCGTTCGGGTGGTACCCGAGCTCGCGGATGCTCCGCTCGACCCGCTGCCGGGTGTTCGCGGAGATGGACCGCTTGCCGCTGAGGACATAGCTCACCGTGCTCGCCGATACTCCGGCGTGCTGGGCGACCTCGGCGAGGGTGACCATCCAGCTCTCCAAGCTTGTGAAGCGCTTCGACAATGCGCGTTGCTGATAAGGGTGGGTGGGGGTGGTTCGACAGTAGCCCCAGCACGGGTGGGTGTCCATAGGTTGTCGAAGCGCTTCGATGCAGATTTCCCGTAGGGCTCTCAGGTCCGCAACCGCCGCCGGAAGGACACCTCGATGCAACACCGTCGTCGGGCCCGCGGCAAGGGGCGCGGGCACTCCGCCCCCTTCGGCCGAACGGACGCGCGAGGACTGGTGGGAGCGTCCGGATTCGGGTACCAACGATCCAGTAGCGCTGGTCGGTAACGAAACGGTCCTCCATCTTCTAGTTGCGGCGAGGTGCCCCTCATGTCCGCTTCCACCACTCCCTCTTCCCGTCCCGCCGTCACCGAGCGGGAGGCCCGCGAGGTGGCGGAGGCCGCCCGGGAACAGCACTGGCGCAAGCCCAGCTTCGCCAAGGAGCTGTTCCTCGGCCGCTTCCGGCTGGACCTCATCCACCCCCACCCCCTGCCGGACGACGAGGCGGCCCAGCGCGGCGAGGAGTTCCTCGCCAAGCTCCGCGACTTCGTCGAGACGAAGATCGACGGGGCCCTCATCGAGCGTGAGGCCAGGATCCCCGACGAGGTGATCGACGGGTTGAAGGAGCTCGGCGCCTTCGGCATGAAAATCGACACCAAGTACGGCGGACTCGGTCTGGGACAGGTGTACTACAACAAGGCGCTCGCCCTGGCCGGCTCCGCGAGTCCCGCGGTCGGCGTGCTGCTGTCCGCCCACCAGTCGATCGGCGTGCCCCAGCCCCTGAAGCTGTTCGGCACCCAGGAGCAGCGGGAGCGCTTCCTGCCCCGCTGCGCCCGCACGGACATCAGCGCCTTCCTGCTCACCGAGCCCGACGTCGGCTCCGACCCGGCCCGCCTCGCCACCACCGCCGTGCCCGACGGCGACGACTACGTCCTCGACGGCGTGAAGCTGTGGACCACCAACGGCGTCGTCGCCGACCTCTTGGTCGTCATGGCCCGGGTCCCGAAGAGCGAGGGCCACCGGGGCGGCATCACCGCTTTCGTCGTGGAGACGAACTCACCGGGCGTCACCGTCGAGAACCGCAACGCCTTCATGGGCCTGCGCGGCATCGAGAACGGCGTCACCCGCTTCCACCAGGTCCGCGTCCCCGCCGCCAACCGCGTCGGCGACGAGGGCCAGGGCCTGAAGATCGCCCTGACCACCCTCAACACCGGGCGGCTCTCCCTGCCCGCGTCGTGCGTCGCGGCCGGCAAGTGGTGCCTGAAGATCGCCCGGGAGTGGTCGGCGGCCCGCGAGCAGTGGGGCAAGCCCGTCGCACACCACGAGGCGGTCGGCTCCAAGATCTCCTTCATCGCGGCCACCACCTTCGCCCTGGAGGCCGTGACGGACCTGGCCTCGCAGATGGCCGACGAGGACCGCAACGACATCCGCATCGAAGGCGCCCTCGCCAAGCTGTACGCCTCCGAGATGGCCTGGACGATGGCCGACGAGCTCGTCCAGATCCGCGGCGGCCGAGGCTTCGAGACGGCCGACTCCCTGCGCGCCCGCGGCGAGCGCGGCGTCCCCGCCGAGCAGCTCCTGCGCGACCTGCGTATCAACCGCATCTTCGAGGGCTCCACCGAGATCATGCACCTGCTGATCGCGCGCGAGGCCGTCGACGCCCACCTCTCGGTAGCCGGTGACCTGATCGACCCCGAGAAGTCCCTCGGCGACAAGGCCAGGGCGGGTGCGAACGCGGGCGTCTTCTACGCCAAGTGGCTGCCGAAGCTGGTCGCCGGACCGGGCCGGCTGCCGACCTCCTACGGCGAGTTCAAACACGAGGTGGATCTCTCCGGGCACCTGCGCTACGTCGAGCGCACCGCCCGCAAGCTGGCCCGCTCCACCTTCTACGCCATGTCCCGCTGGCAGGGCCGGATGGAGTCCAAGCAGGGTTTCCTCGGCCGGATCGTCGACATCGGCGCCGAACTGTTCGCCATGAGCGCCTCATGCGTCCGGGCCGAACTCCTGCGCGGCCAGGGCGACCACGGCCGTGAGGCATACCAGCTCGCCGATGTCTTCTGCCGCCAGGCCAGGATCCGCATCGAGGAGCTCTTCACCCGCCTGTGGACCAACACCGACGACCTCGACCACAAGGTCGTCAAGGGCGTCCTGTCCGGCACCTACGAGTGGCTGGAGCAGGGCATCATCGACCCGTCGGGCGAGGGCCCCTGGATCGCGGACGCGACACCGGGACCGTCGCAGAAGGAGAACGTCCACCGGCCGATCCGCTGAACCCGGCCTTCAAAGGGGCGTGCGCAGGTGTGGCGCGCGCCCCCATGAAGGGGATGCGCTGTCCTCACACACCGGCCTTACGGCAACAATGGAGCAATGAGCGACAGTCCAGCCCCCCTCGCCGATCCGCACCTCGTCCACGACCCCGTAGTGGGAGACGGTCCCAAGGACGTGGTGATCCTCGGCTCCACCGGGTCCATCGGCACCCAGGCCATCGACCTCGTGCTGCGCAACCCCGACCGGTTCCGCGTCACCGGCCTCTCGGCGAACGGCGGCCGGGTCGCCCTCCTCGCCGAGCAGGCGTACCGGCTGCGGGTGCGGACGGTCGCCGTGGCCCGCGAGGACGTCGTACCGGCCCTGCGCGAGGCGCTCACCGCGCAGTACGGCACGAGCGAGCCGCTCCCCGAGCTCCTCGCCGGCCCGGACGCGGCGTCCCAGATCGCGGCCTCCGACTGCCACACCGTCCTGAACGGCATCACCGGCTCCATCGGACTCGCCCCGACCCTGGCCGCCCTGGAGGCGGGCCGCACCCTCGCGCTCGCCAACAAGGAGTCGCTCATCGTGGGCGGCCCGCTGGTCAAGGCCCTCGCCAAGCCCGGGCAGATCATCCCGGTCGACTCCGAGCACGCCGCGCTCTTCCAGGCCCTGGCCGCGGGCACTCGCGCCGACGTCCGCAAGCTCGTGGTCACCGCCTCCGGCGGCCCCTTCCGCGGCCGCACGAAGGCCGAGCTCGCGGACGTCACCGTCGAGGACGCCCTCGCCCACCCCACCTGGGCCATGGGCCCGGTCATCACGATCAACTCCGCGACCCTCGTCAACAAGGGCCTGGAGGTCATCGAGGCGCACCTCCTCTACGACATTCCCTTCGACCGCATTGAGGTCGTCGTGCATCCCCAGTCGTATGTCCACTCGATGGTTGAGTTCACGGATGGATCGACACTGGCCCAGGCGACCCCGCCCGACATGCGCGGGCCCATCGCCATCGGCCTCGGCTGGCCCGAGCGCGTCCCCGACGCGGCGCCCACCTTCGACTGGAGCAAGGCCTCGACCTGGGAGTTCTTCCCGCTCGACAACGAGGCCTTCCCCGCGGTGAACCTCGCCCGGCACGTGGGCGAGCTCGCGGGCACCGCCCCGGCGGTGTTCAATGCGGCCAACGAGGAGTGCGTGGAGGCGTTCCGTCAGGGCGCACTGCCCTTCAACGGGATCATGGAGACCGTCACCCGGGTCGTCGAGGAGCACGGCACGCCGCGTACGGGAACCTCGCTCACCGTGTCGGACGTCCTCGAAGCGGAGACCTGGGCGCGGACCAGGGCCCGGGAACTGGCGGCACAGACGGCGGAGGCCCGTGCATGACAACCCTGATGTTCATCCTCGGCATAGTCCTCTTCGCGGTCGGCCTGCTGGTCTCGATCGCGTGGCACGAGCTGGGGCACCTGTCCACCGCCAAGTTCTTCGGCATCCGCGTGCCGCAGTACATGGTCGGCTTCGGCCCCACGCTCTTCTCGCGCAACAGGGGCGAGACGGAGTACGGCATCAAGGCCATCCCGTTCGGCGGCTACATCCGCATGATCGGCATGTTCCCGCCCGGCCCGGACGGCCGCATGGAAGCCCGCTCCACCTCCCCGTGGCGCGGCATGATCGAGGACGCCCGCACCGCCGCCTACGAGGAACTCAAGCCGGGCGACGAGAACCGCATGTTCTACACGCGCGCCCCCTGGAAGCGCGTGATCGTGATGTTCGCGGGCCCCTTCATGAACCTGGTCCTGGCGGTGGCGCTGTTCCTCACCGTCCTGATGGGCTTCGGCATCACCCAGCAGACCACCACGGTCAGCTCGGTCTCCCAGTGCGTCATCGCCCAGAACGAGAACCGCGACAAGTGCGAGAAGGGCGACCCGGCCGCCCCCGCCGCCGCGGCGGGCCTCAAGGCGGGCGACAAGATCGTCTCCTTCGACGGGGTGAAGACCGACGACTGGAACAAGCTGTCCGACCTGATCCGCGCCACTCCCGGCAAGGAGGTGCCGATCGTCGTCGACCGCAAGGGCCAGGACATCACCCTGCACGCGAAGATCGCCACCAACCAGGTCGCCAAGAAGGACGCGAGCGGCCAGATCGTCGAGGGCCAGTACGTCCAGGCCGGCTTCCTCGGCTTCAGCGCCGCCACGGGCGTGGTCAAGCAGGACTTCGGCGACTCCGTGACCTGGATGGGCGACCGGATCGGCGAGGCCGTCGACTCCCTCGCCGCCCTCCCCGGCAAGGTCCCGGCCCTGTGGAACGCGGCGTTCGACGGCGCCGAGCGCGAGGCCGACTCCCCGATGGGCGTGGTCGGCGCGGCCCGGGTCGGCGGTGAGATCTTCACGCTCGACATCCCGCCCACCCAGCAGCTGGCCATGGCGCTGATGCTGGTCGCGGGCTTCAACCTCTCCCTGTTCCTGTTCAACATGCTCCCGCTGCTGCCGCTCGACGGCGGGCACATCGCGGGCGCGCTGTGGGAGTCGCTGCGCCGCAACACGGCCAAGGTGCTGCGCCGTCCGGACCCGGGCCCCTTCGACGTGGCGAAGCTCATGCCGGTCGCCTACGTCGTCGCCGGGATCTTCATCTGCTTCACGATCCTGGTCCTGATCGCCGACGTGGTGAATCCGGTGAGGATCTCCTAGTCGCACGGAGTTCACGGCGGCCCGGCGGGCTTTGTGCCGGGCCGCCTCCCATCGAGTGGCAACGCGGGTGGGATGTGCCCGCGCCCGGGCCGGTGCCGTAATCTCGAAGCTCGGAGCCCGCTGCTCACGGGACCGGACCTTGATCCACGACTTGGGGTTGCACAGCAGATGACTGCGATTTCTCTCGGCATGCCGTCCGTTCCGACCAAGCTCGCCGAGCGCCGGAAGAGCCGCCAGATCCAGGTCGGGTCCGTGGCCGTCGGCGGGGACGCCCCGGTCTCGGTGCAGTCGATGACCACGACGCGCACGTCGGACATCGGCGCCACCCTCCAGCAGATCGCCGAACTCACCGCCTCCGGCTGCCAGATCGTCCGTGTCGCCTGCCCGACCCAGGACGACGCCGACGCCCTTGCGACCATCGCCCGCAAGTCGCAGATCCCCGTCATCGCCGACATCCACTTCCAGCCGAAGTACGTGTTCGCCGCGATCGAGGCGGGCTGCGCGGCGGTCCGCGTCAACCCGGGCAACATCAAGCAGTTCGACGACAAGGTCAAGGAGATCGCCAAGGCGGCCCGGGACCACGGCACCCCGATCCGCATCGGCGTCAACGCCGGCTCCCTCGACCGGCGCCTGCTCCAGAAGTACGGCAAGGCGACCCCCGAGGCCCTGGTCGAGTCGGCCCTGTGGGAGGCGTCCCTCTTCGAGGAGCACGACTTCCGCGACATCAAGATCTCCGTCAAGCACAACGACCCGGTCATCATGATCGAGGCGTACAAGCAGCTCGCCGCCCAGTGCGACTACCCGCTGCACCTCGGCGTCACGGAGGCCGGTCCCGCCTTCCAGGGCACGATCAAGTCGGCGGTCGCCTTCGGCGCGCTCCTGTCCCAGGGCATCGGCGACACGATCCGGGTGTCGTTGAGCGCGCCGCCCGCCGAGGAGGTCAAGGTCGGCATCCAGATCCTGGAGTCCCTGAACCTCAAGGAGCGCGGCCTGGAGATCGTCTCCTGCCCGTCCTGCGGCCGCGCCCAGGTCGACGTCTACAAGCTGGCCGAAGAGGTCACCGCCGGCCTCACCGGGATGGACGTCCCGCTCCGCGTCGCCGTCATGGGCTGCGTGGTGAACGGCCCCGGGGAGGCCCGCGAGGCCGACCTCGGCGTCGCCTCCGGCAACGGCAAGGGCCAGATCTTCGTCAAGGGCGAGGTCATCAAGACCGTCCCCGAGTCCAAGATCGTGGAGACCCTCATCGAGGAGGCCATGAAGCTGGCCGAGCAGATGGAGAAGGACGGCGTGGCCTCGGGCGAGCCGTCGGTGGCGGTCGCGGGCTGAGCCTCCTCGGATCGGCGGTGGCCCCGCGCCCTGTCTCACAGGGGCGCGGGGCACTGCGCGCCCAGCCACGAAAAGCCCCGCAGCCGCCCGCAGAGCAGTACCCCCGAGCTCCGGGCGCCCCGGCCCAAGCAGCGCAGCTATAGTGCGGGGATCAGCCGACCCCAGTGTGTGAGGCCCCCGCACGTGTTGACCCAGACGACCTCACGGCTCCTCGAACCGAGCGACCTGGACGCCGCGCTCGCCGTTCTCGACCGCGAGCCGGTCGCGAACGCCTTCGTGACGTCCCGCGTGCAGATCGCCGGGCTCGACCCGTGGCGGCTCGGCGGTGAGATGTGGGGCTGGTACGAGGACGGTATTCTCACGTCCCTCTGCTACGCCGGAGCCAACCTCGTCCCGATCTGCGCCGGTCCGCGCGCCGTCCGCGCTTTCGCCGACCGTGCCCGCCGCGCCGGGCGCCGCTGCTCCTCCATCGTCGGCCCCTCCGGCGCCACCTCCGATCTGTGGCGGCTGCTGGAACCCCATTGGGGTCCGGCCCGCGAGGTCCGCCGCCACCAGCCGCTCATGGTCACCGACCACCTCCCGGCCGACGTCACCCCGGACCCCTACGTCCGCCGCGTCCGCAAGGACGAGATGGAGACGATCATGCCGGCGTGTGTCGCGATGTTCACCGAGGAGGTCGGCGTCTCCCCGCTGGCCGGCGACGGAGGCCTGCTCTACCAGGCCCGCGTCGCCGAACTCGTCGGCTCCGGCCGCGCCTTCGCCCGCTTCGACTCGGACGGCAAGGTCGTCTTCAAGGCCGAGATCGGCGCCGCGACCGACCGCGCCTGCCAGATCCAGGGCGTGTGGGTGGCCCCCGAACATCGGGGCACCGGCCTGGCGGCCCCCGGCATGGCGGCCGTACTGCGCTACGCACTGGCCGACGTCGCCCCCGTGGTCAGCCTCTACGTCAACGACTTCAACACGGCGGCGCGCAGGACGTACCGCCGGGTGGGCTTCGAAGAAGTCGGCGCCTTCATGAGCGTCCTCTTCTAGGGCCCGGGCGCGAACCGGCCTCCAGGGGCGCGCGGCGGCGGCGCGCGACTCCGCCGGGCGGCGTGCGAGCGGACCACATCGACCGGCACCCGGACGGCGACGGAAACCCCCCTGTAGGCTCCCCGCCATGGACCTGGTGATCGGCCCCCTCGACCTCTCCGCCCACGTGGACGAGGCCCTGGCCGTCCAAGCCGTGGCCTTCGGCCTCGGCCCCGACGAAGTCGCCGTCCGCCGCCAGATCGTCCTCCGCCACATGACCTATCCCGGCGCCCGCGCCCTCGGCGCCACAGCCGGCGGCGATCTGGTCGGGTTCGTCTACGGCATGCCCAACGACCGCACCCACTGGTGGTCCACCGTCGTGGAGCCCTACCTGCGCGAGCGGCACAACGACCGCTGGCTCGACGACTCCTTCGTGATCACCGAATTGCACGTCCACCCCGCGTACCAGAACCGCGGCCTCGGACGCTCCCTGATCACCACGATCACCGACAGCGCCGCCGAACCCCGCTCGATCCTCTCCGCGATCGACACCGACAGCCCCGCCCGTGCCCTCTACCGCTCCCTCGGCTACCAGGACCTGGCCCGCCAGGTCCTCTTCCCCAGCGCGCCGAAGCCCTACGCCGTGATGGGCGCCCCACTGCCCCTGCGCCGCGGATAACCGATTTCCACCGCCCCGCACCCCCCGGCTAACCTCCTGCCATCACCTTCCCCCGCTCGCGGCTCCGCCCGGGAGGGGGGACCCCCAGCAGCAGGAGCAGAGGAACCATGGCGAACGTACCGGTCCAGCGCATGTCCCAGTTGTTGGCGAAGACGTTGCGCGACGACCCGGCCGACGCCGAGGTCCTCAGCCACAAGCTCCTCGTCCGCGCCGGCTACGTGCGCCGTACCGCCGCCGGCATCTGGAGCTGGCTGCCCCTCGGCAAGAAGGTGCTGGCCAACGTCGAGCGGATCGTCCGTGAGGAGATGGACGCCGTCGGCGCCCAGGAGGTCCTGCTCCCCGCCATCCTGCCGCGCGAGCCCTACGAGGCCACCGGCCGCTGGGAGGAGTACGGCCCCGAGCTGTTCCGTCTCCAGGACCGCAAGGGCGGCGACTACCTCCTCGGCCCCACCCACGAGGAGATCTTCACCCTCCTGGTGAAGGACCAGGCGTCCTCCTACAAGGACCTGCCGGTCATCCTCTACCAGATCCAGAACAAGTACCGCGACGAGGCCCGCCCGCGGGCCGGCATCCTGCGCGGCCGCGAGTTCCTGATGAAGGACTCCTACTCCTTCGACACCGAGGACGAGGGCCTCGCCACGTCGTACGCCCTGCACCGCGAGGCCTACCAGAAGATCTTCGCGCGCCTCGGCCTCGACTACCGCATCTGCGCCGCCACCGCCGGCGCGATGGGCGGCTCCAAGTCCGAGGAGTTCCTCGCCCCCGCCGAGGCCGGCGAGGACACCTTCGCCGACTGCCCGAACTGCGACTTCGCGGCCAACACCGAGGCGATCACCTACGAGTTGAAGCCCGTCGACGGCTCGGGCGTCCCGGCCGCCGAGGACATCCCGACCCCCGACACCCCGACCATCGAGACCCTCGCCGCCTCCCTCGGCGTCCCCGCCTCCGCCACGCTGAAGAACCTCCTCGTGAAGGTCGACGGCGAGATCGTCGCCGTCGGTGTCCCCGGGGACCGCGAGGTCGACATGGGCAAGGTCGAGGCGCACTTCGCCCCGGCCACCGTCGAACTGGTCACCGAGACGGACTTCGCCGCCCGCCCCGACCTGGTCCGCGGCTACGTCGGACCGCAGGGCCTCGACAAGGTCACCTACATCGCCGACCCCCGGGTCGCCCCGGGCACGGCGTGGATCACCGGCGCCAACAAGCCCGGCACGCACACGCAGAACGTCGTCGCGGGCCGTGACTTCGAGGTCGACGGTTACGTCGACGTCGTGGTCGTGCAGGAGGGCGACCCCTGTCCCCAGTGCGGCACGGGCCTCGTCCTGGACCGCGCCATCGAGATCGGCCACATCTTCCAGCTGGGCCGCAAGTACGCCGACGCCCTCAAGCTCGACGTCCTCGGCCAGAACGGCAAGCCGGTCCGCGTCACCATGGGCTCCTACGGCATCGGCGTCTCCCGCGCGGTGGCCGCCCTGGCCGAGCAGAGCGCCGACGACAAGGGCCTGTGCTGGCCCAAGGAGGTCGCCCCGGCCGACGTCCACGTGGTCGCCGCCGGCAAGGCCCTGCAGACCGAGCTGGCCCTCGACATCTCCGGGAAGCTGGCCGCGGCCGGAGTCCGCGTCCTGGTCGACGACCGCCCCGGCGTCTCTCCGGGCGTCAAATTCACGGACTCCGAGCTGATCGGCGTACCGCAGATCCTGGTGGCGGGTCGGCGAGCCGCCGACGGCGTGGTGGAGCTGAAGGACCGCCGCACCGGCGAGCGCGAGGAACTCACGGTCGAGGAGGCCGTCGCCCGTCTCACGGCGTAGCACTGAGGGCGCCGGGCGGGCCGGCCCGCCCCGTCCGCCCGGTGCTTCGGGGCACGGGCGGAACCGGCGGTCCGGGGGTGCGGCCCCCGGCCCCTCGGTACCGCCGGCGCCCTACAGCCACCCGGCGAACTCCAGCAGCAGCTCGGCGTCCCGGGGCCGCCCCACCCGGCCCGCCCGCACCCCGGACTCCACGGCCCGGAACAGCGTCCAGCCCCGCAGCCGGCCCTGGTCCACGTCCAGGGACTCGGCCAGCCGCTTCACCCGCCGCCGGGTCGTGGCCGCGCCGGACGGCTGGGCGATCAGGTCCTCCACCCGGTCCCGGACCAGCCGGGCCAGATCGAACGCGCACTCGCCGACCACCGGGTCGGGCCCGACGGCCAGCCACGGCATCCGCTCCCCGGCGAGCACCTTGCTCTGCCGGAAGGTGCCGTGCAGCAGCCGGTGTTCGGGCGGCGCGGCCAGCAACTCCTCGCGCGCCGCGAGCGCCAGGTCGACCAGCGGGGCGACCTCGGGATCGGCCTGCGCCCGGGCCCGCATCGCCTCGGCCTGCCGCCCGGTCCGTTCGGCCACCGTCTCGAAGGGGAAGTCGGCGGGCGGGTCCACCCACAGCCGCCGCAGCGTCCCCGCCGCCTCCAGCAGCGCCTTCGCCTCCGGCAGCGACCGCAGCGACACGTCCGGATGCAGCCGCTCCAGCAGCAGGACGCCCTCGGTCGAGAAGGGTTCCAGCAGGTGCACGGCACCCCGCCCGGCCCAGTGCGCGAGCGCGGCCCGCTCGGCCTCCGGACGGGCCCGGCCCGGCGCCAGCTTCAGCACGGCGGGCGATCCGTCGGCCGCCCGCACCAGTACCACCAGGCTGCTGCGCCCGCCGGGCACCTGCACCCGCTCCACGGTCAACTCGCGCAGCGCGACGGCCTGCTGCGTAGCCACGGGCAGCTTCTCCAGCCAGTCGTCACCGTCCGGCGCCGTCTCACCGAGTGCCCTCACCAGGCGCTCAGGCGGTTCGAAAACCATGCGCGAGTCGTTCCCTTCATGCTGTCCGCGGTGCGCGCCCTGCACGCGTCACGCCGTCGGCGCCGCCGAGGGCGGGGCCGTGCCGGCCCGCTCGGCGAGCCCAGGGAAGGCTACGCTCCCGCCGCGCCAGCGCACCGCCCGCACCGCCGCCTCCCGCAGCGCCTCGGCGGCCAGGGCGCGCCGCTCGCCGCCCGCCGCGCGCACCATGTCGGCGTACACTCCGGCCACCCGGTCCTCCAGCGCGGCGGCGAACCGCACGGCCGCCGCCGCGTCCGGCACCGCGAACGGCAGTGCGTACCCGGCGGACGCGGCCACCGGCCGGCCCCCCAGGTCCTTCACCTCGCGCACCAGCGCATCCCGGCGCGCTCGGTGCGCGTCGTACGCCGTGAGTGCTTCGGCGCGCTGCCCGTCACCGATCTTCCCGCCGACGACGCCGTACCCGTACACCGCCGCGTGCTCGGCCGCCAGCGCCGCCTGAAGGGCCCTGAGCTCCCGGTCCCTCGCCTCGCTCACGCGTCTCCCTCCGTCAGCAGATACACGTGCGCCGCCCCGGCCGCCGCCACCGACGCCAGCAGCCGCGCCAACTCACCCGGCACCTTGTCCAGCGCCTTGGCCCGCCGGTCCGCGAGCTCCCGCTCCGCGGCGGCGAGCCCGGCGAGGGCGTCCTTGTCGTTCCCCGGCACAGCCGCGGACGGCGCGGACGACACCGAAGCGGACGGCGACGGAGAGGCCGACGCGGATGCCGGAGGAGAGGCCGAGGCCGATGGCGTCCGGCCACCGCCGAACGCCTGCGCGTGCCGCACCACCTCCTCGCGCAGTGGCCGCAGCCGCTCCGCGAGCCCCGGCCGGGCGGCGATCACCGCGTCGTACCGCTCCACCAGCCCCTCGCTGTCCCGGGCCGCACGCGCGCGTGCCCGGTCGGCGGCCGACGGGCCGTCGCCGGCCGGCCCGCCGGAGTCCCCGCCGGTGCAGCCCGGCAGGGCGAGAGCCGCCGGGGCGACGGCGAGCAGACTCCTTCTGCGCGGCCCGGAGCGGGCACGCGGCGATGGGGGGAACGGCACGTCAGACGTCCTCGGGGGCTCGTTTCGAGAAACATTCGAGAATCATTCGAGAAAGAAGGGACGGCAAGGGCTGCACGCCCGTGATCACGGTACCCGGGCCCCCGCCCGGCATCACTCAGCGGCACCGTCCGTGACCGGGTGGACGGCAACACACCCCGCGACCGGATACCCTTTGACCAGACACGCGCCCCATCCCACAACAGCACACGCGGCCGAGGAGTCACCCGGATGAGCACCACCCAGAGCGAGAGGCTGCGAGGACTGCTGGAGCCGCTCGTCACCTCTCAGGGCCTGGATCTCGAAGAGATCGAAGTGGACTCCGTCGGACGCAAGCGTGTGCTGCGGGTCGTCGTCGACTCGGACACGGGCGCCGACCTGGACCAGATCGCCGATGTGAGCCGCGCGCTCTCGGCGAAGCTCGACGAGACGAACGCGATGGGCGAGGGTGAGTACACCCTCGAGGTCGGCACCCCGGGCGCGGAGCGCCTGCTCACGGAACACCGGCACTACGTCCGCGCCACGGACCGGCTGGTGAAGTTCCAGCTGGCCGAGGGCGGCGAACTGGTCGCCAGGATCCTGAAGGTCGACGACGAGGGTGTCGACACCGAGGTACCCGGGGTCAAGGGCCGCAAGGCCACCGCGCGCAGACTCGTCTTCGACGACATCGTCCGGGCGCGTGTCCAGGTCGAGTTCAGCCGCAAGGACAAGAAGGAAGAGGAGGCGTAGCCGTGGACATCGACATGAGTGCCCTGCGGGGCTTGGTTCGGGAGAAGGAGATCTCCTTCCCCCTGCTGGTCGAGGCGATCGAGTCGGCCCTCCTCATCGCCTACCACCGCACCGAGGGAAGCCGCCGCCACGCGCGCGTGGAGCTCAACCGGGAGACCGGCCATGTGACCGTGTGGGCGAAGGAGGACCCCGACGACCTCGAGGAGGGCCAGGAGGCCCGCGAGTTCGACGACACCCCGTCCGGTTTCGGCCGTATCGCCGCCACCACGGCCAAGCAGGTCATCCTGCAACGCCTGCGCGACGCCGAGGACGACGCGACGCTCGGCGAGTACGCCGGGCGTGAGGGCGACATCGTCACCGGCGTGGTCCAGCAGGGCCGCGACCCGAAGAACGTGCTCGTCGACATCGGCAAGCTCGAGGCCATCCTGCCGGTGCAGGAGCAGGTGCCGGGGGAGACCTACCAGCACGGCATGCGGCTGCGCAGCTACGTGGTCCGGGTCGCCAAGGGCGTCCGCGGTCCGTCCGTGACGCTGTCGCGCACGCACCCCAACCTGGTGAAGAAGCTCTTCGCCCTGGAGGTGCCGGAGATCGCCGACGGTTCGGTGGAGATCTCCGCGATCGCCCGTGAGGCCGGTCACCGCACGAAGATCGCCGTACGGTCCACCCGCTCCGGCCTGAACGCCAAGGGCGCCTGCATCGGCCCCATGGGCGGCCGCGTGCGCAACGTCATGGCCGAGCTGAACGGTGAGAAGATCGACATCGTGGACTGGTCGGACGATCCGGCCGACATGGTGGCGAACGCGCTGTCCCCGGCCCGGGTCTCCAAGGTGGAGATCGTGGACATGGCGACTCGGTCGGCCCGCGTAACCGTGCCCGACTACCAGCTGTCCCTGGCCATCGGCAAGGAAGGGCAGAACGCCCGCCTCGCGGCCCGGCTGACCGGCTGGCGGATCGACATCCGCCCGGACACGGAACCGGCCGGTAACCACTCCGAGGAATAGATCCAAGCCGCGGGCCGTTCAGATCACGACAGGTTCATGCGCGCCAACTGTTCGAATCCTGCCCCAAAGGGGTGAGGCGCGCACGGGGAGGTAGACTTAACGGTGTCTGGCCGGACGCGCGACCAAGCATGCCCTGAACGCACGTGTGTGGGGTGCCGGGAGCGAGCGGCCAAGACGGAACTGCTGCGGATCGTGGCGATCAAGGACGCATGCGTCCCTGATCCACGCGGTACGCTGCCCGGCCGGGGTGCGTACGTTCACCCCGCACCGGTCTGTCTCGACCAGGCGGTACGCCGCCGGGCGTTCCCGAGGGCACTGCGCGTCCCGGGACCGCTCGACACAAAGGCGTTGCGCCGATACGTCGAGCAGACGACAGTTGCCGAGCAGGCAACACGGTAAGACGTGCCGTACGGAACCCCGTGCGGCTAGGTACCTCGCGAGTCGAAAGCAGGTCGAGATTGCGATGAGCACTCGATGAGTACGCGATGAGTACGCCCATGAACTAGCGACGGTCCGGACGCAACCCGGACCTCAAAGGAGCGAAGTGGCTAAGGTCCGGGTCTACGAACTCGCCAAGGAGTTCGGTGTCGAGAGCAAGGTCGTCATGGCCAAGCTCCAGGAACTCGGTGAATTCGTCCGTTCGGCGTCTTCGACGATCGAAGCGCCTGTTGTACGCAAGCTGACGGACGCCCTCCAGCAGGGCAGCGGAGGCGGCAAGTCCGCCCCTGCCCGCAAGGCTGCCCCGGCAAAGCCGGGCGCCCCCTCACCCGCGCAGGCTGCCCGTCCGGCCGCCCCGCGCCCGCCGGCCCCCAAGCCGGCCGCCGAGAAGCCCGCGGCCCCGGCCGCGCCGGCTGCTTCCGGCCCCCGTCCCACCCCGGGCCCGAAGCCCGCGCCGCGGCCCGCCCCGGCGTCCCCGGCTCCGACCACGCCCGAGTTCACGGCACCCCCGTCGGCTCCCGCCGCGCCGTCCTCGCCGTCCTCGCCGTCCTCGTCCCAGGGGTCCCAGGGCTCCGGCCCGCGTCCGGGCGCCCCGCGTCCGGCCGGCCAGGCGCCGCGTCCGGGTGCTCCGCGCCCGGGTGGTTCCGGACAGGGCGGCCAGGGTCGCGGTGACCGTGGCGACCGTCCCGGCGCTCCGCGCCAGGGTGGCGGCGCCCCGCGTCCCGGTGCCCGTCCGGCGGGTCCCCGTCCGGGCAACAACCCGTTCACCTCTGGTGGTTCCACCGGCATGGCGCGCCCGCAGGCGCCCCGTCCCGGTGGTGCCCCGCGTCCCGGCGGCCCCGGTGCGCCCGGCGGCGCCCCGCGTCCGCAGGGCCAGGGCCAGGGCGGTCCCCGTCCGCAGGGTGCCGGCGGCGGTCCTCGTCCGCAGGCTCCGGGCGGCGCGCGTCCGACCCCGGGCGGCATGCCCCGCCCGCAGGGCGGCGGCCCCCGTCCCGGCGGCGGTCCCGGCGGCCCGCGTCCCAACCCCGGCATGATGCCGCAGCGTCCGGCTGCCGGCC
Organism: Streptomyces sp. NPDC092370; assembly: GCF_044755265.1. Classification (NCBI taxonomy): domain Bacteria; kingdom Bacillati; phylum Actinomycetota; class Actinomycetes; order Kitasatosporales; family Streptomycetaceae; genus Streptomyces; species Streptomyces sp. NPDC092370. Next base: position 250,908 of record NZ_JBIVQO010000012.1, read on the forward strand.
CGCGTCCCGGTGGCGGTGGCCCCGGCGGCCGCGGTCCCGGTGGCGCCGGTCGTCCCGGTGGCGGCGGCGGTCGCCCGGGTGGCGGCGGCTTCGCCGGTCGTCCCGGTGGCGGCGGTGGCGGTTTCGCCGGTCGCCCGGGTGGTCCCGGTGGCGGCGGTTTCGCCGGTCGTCCCGGTGGCCCCGGCGGCGGTGGCCGTCCCGGCTTCGGTGGTCGTCCCGGTGGTCCCGGTGGCCGTGGTGGCACGCAGGGTGCCTTCGGCCGTCCCGGCGGTCCGGCGCGTCGTGGCCGCAAGTCGAAGCGGCAGAGGCGCCAGGAGTACGAGGCCATGCAGGCCCCGTCGGTCGGCGGTGTGATGCTGCCTCGCGGCAACGGCGAGACCGTTCGCCTGTCGCGCGGTGCCTCGCTCACCGACTTCGCGGAGAAGATCAACGCCAACCCGGCGTCGCTCGTCGCGGTCATGATGAACCTCGGCGAGATGGTCACGGCCACGCAGTCCGTCTCCGACGAGACGCTGCAGCTCCTCGCCGACGAGATGAACTACACGGTTCAGATCGTCAGCCCGGAGGAGGAGGACCGCGAGCTCCTCGAGTCCTTCGACATCGAGTTCGGTGAGGACGAGGGCGACGAGGAGGACCTCATGGTCCGCCCGCCGGTCGTCACCGTCATGGGTCACGTCGACCACGGTAAGACCCGGCTCCTCGACGCCATCCGCAAGACGAACGTCATCGCGGGCGAGGCCGGCGGCATCACCCAGCACATCGGTGCCTACCAGGTCGCGACCGAGGTCAACGACGAAGAGCGCAAGATCACCTTCATCGACACCCCGGGTCACGAGGCGTTCACCGCCATGCGTGCCCGTGGTGCGAGGTCGACCGACATCGCCATCCTGGTCGTCGCGGCCAACGACGGCGTCATGCCGCAGACGGTCGAGGCGCTCAACCACGCCAAGGCGGCCGAGGTCCCGATCGTCGTCGCGGTCAACAAGATCGACGTCGAGGGCGCCGACCCGACCAAGGTGCGCGGTCAGCTGACCGAGTACGGCCTGGTGGCAGAGGAGTACGGCGGCGACACCATGTTCGTCGACATCTCCGCCAAGCAGGGTCTGCACATCGACTCCCTGCTGGAGGCCGTGGTCCTCACGGCCGACGCCTCGCTCGACCTGCGGGCCAACCCGAACCAGGACGCGCAGGGCATCGCGATCGAGTCCCGTCTCGACCGCGGCCGTGGTGCCGTGTCGACGGTCCTCGTCCAGCGCGGCACGCTGCGGGTCGGCGACACCATGGTGGTCGGCGACGCGTACGGCCGAGTCCGGGCGATGCACGACGACAACGGCAACAGCGTGGCCGAGGCCGGTCCCTCGACGCCGGTGCAGGTCCTGGGCCTCACCAACGTCCCGGGTGCGGGCGACAACTTCCTCGTCGTCGACGAGGACCGTACGGCCCGTCAGATCGCGGAGAAGCGCGCCGCCCGTGAGCGGAACGCCGCGTTCGCCAAGCGCACGCGCCGTGTGTCGCTGGAGGACCTGGACAAGGTGCTCAAGGCCGGCGAGGTCCAGCAGCTGAACCTGATCATCAAGGGTGACGCTTCCGGATCCGTCGAGGCCCTCGAGTCCTCGCTGCTCCAGCTGGACGTCGGCGAAGAGGTCGACATCCGCGTGCTGCACCGTGGTGTCGGTGCGGTCACGGAGTCCGACATCGACCTGGCCATGGGCTCCGACGCCATCGTCATCGGCTTCAACGTGCGCGCCGCGGGGCGTGCGCAGCAGATGGCCGAGCGCGAGGGTGTCGACGTCCGGTACTACTCGGTCATCTACCAGGCGATCGAGGAGATCGAGGCGGCCCTCAAGGGCATGCTCAAGCCGGAGTACGAAGAGGTCGAGCTCGGTACGGCGGAGATCCGCGAGGTCTTCAAGTCGTCCAAGCTGGGCAACATCGCGGGTGTTCTCATCCGCTCCGGCGAGGTCAAGCGCAACACCAAGGCGCGCCTCATCCGCGACGGCAAGGTGGTCGCGGAGAACCTCAACATCGAGGGTCTGCGTCGCTTCAAGGACGACGTCACCGAGATTCGCGAAGGGTTCGAGGGCGGTATCAACCTCGGCAACTTCAACGACATCAAGGTCGACGACGTCATCGCGACGTACGAGATGCGCGAGAAGCCGCGCGTCTGACCTGAGTCACGATCGGGGCCGGTCGGCGGGACTTATTCCGTCGATCGGCCCCGGCCGTTGCGTGTACGGTTCCCGTATCGGCGTCCAAGCGCGGCGCCCGTACCCCGAGCCGGCGGGACATCCGGATACACACATGTATGTGGGGACTCTGTCCTTCGATCTGCTCCTCGGCGACGTCCACTCGCTCAAGGAGAAACGCTCTGTCGTCCGTCCGATCGTGGCCGAACTCCAGCGCAAGTACGGGGTGAGCGCGGCGGAGACGGGTAACCAGGACCTCCACCGCAGGGCCGAGATCGGACTCGCCGTGGTCTCGGGGGAGACGGGACACCTCACCGACGTACTGGACCGCTGTGAGCGGCTGGTCGCCGGGCGGCCCGAAGTCGAACTGCTCTCGGTTCGACGCAGGCTCCACAGCGACGAAGACTGAAGCAACGAGTAAGCACTTAAGGAGACGGACCAGTGGCCGACAACGCGCGGGCTAAAAGGCTGGCGGACCTCATCCGAGAGGTGGTGGCCCAGAAGCTGCAGCGCGGGATCAAGGACCCGCGGCTCGGCTCGCACGTCACCATCACGGACACCCGGGTCACGGGTGACCTGCGGGAGGCGACCGTCTTCTACACGGTGTACGGGGACGACGAGGAGCGCGCGGCGGCCGCGGCCGGCCTGGAGAGCGCCAAGGGCGTCCTGCGCTCCGAGGTGGGCCGGGCCGCCGGGGTGAAGTTCACGCCGACCCTGGCCTTCGTCATGGACGCCCTCCCGGACAACGCCCGCACCATCGAGGACCTCCTCGACAAGGCGCGCCAGTCCGACGAGAAGGTGCGCGAGGCGTCCGCGGGCGCGAAGTACGCCGGCGACGCCGACCCGTACCGCAAGCCCGAAGACGACGACGAGACGGACGACGCCGCCGAATGACCCAGAAGCACACCACGCCCGACGGCCTTGTCATCGTCGACAAGCCGTCGGGCTTCACTTCGCACGACGTCGTCGCCAAGATGCGCGGCATCGCCAGGACGCGACGCGTCGGGCACGCCGGCACGCTCGACCCGATGGCGACGGGCGTCCTCGTCCTCGGCGTCGAGAAGGCCACCAAGCTCCTCGGCCACCTCGCGCTGACCGAGAAGGAGTACCTGGGCACCATCCGGCTCGGGCAGAACACCCTCACGGACGACGCCGAGGGAGAGATCACCTCCTCCACCGACGCCTCCGGGGTCACCCGCGACGCCGTCGACGCCGGCATCGCCAAGCTGACCGGCGCCATCATGCAGGTGCCGTCCAAGGTCAGCGCCATCAAGATCAACGGAGTGCGCTCCTACAAGCGGGCCCGGGAGGGCGAGGAGTTCGAGATCCCGGCCCGGCCCGTCACGGTCTCCTCCTTCGGCGTGTACGACGTCCGCGACGCCGTCGCCGACGACGGCACGGCCGTACTCGACCTGGTCGTCTCGGTCGTCTGCTCCTCCGGCACCTACATCCGGGCCCTGGCCCGCGACCTGGGCGCCGACCTCGGCGTCGGCGGTCACCTCACCGCCCTGCGCCGCACCCGCGTCGGCCCTTACAAGCTGGACGCGGCCCGCACGCTCGAGCAGCTCCAGCAGGAACTGACCGTGTTGCCCATCGCCGAGGCCGCCACGGCCGCGTTCCCCCGCTGGGACGTCGACACCCGGCGGGCCAAGCTGCTCACCAACGGCGTACGGCTGGAGATGCCCGAGACGTACGCGGGCTCCGGCCCCGTCGCCGTCTTCGATCCTGAGGGCCGCTTCCTCGCCCTCGTCGAGGAGCAGCGGGGCAAGGCCAAGAGCCTGGCCGTCTTCGCCTGACGGGGAATCGGGGGACCGGGAGCCGCCCGTGGAGCGGCGGCCATGGGGTACCTCCACGTGCGCCGCTCCACGGTCCCCCTCGGTTCCCCCACCCCTAGGGTGTATCCAGCCGCCCCGGTTCCTTCACCCGTCCGTGCGGGCGCTCGGAGTGAACCGGGGGAGCGGAAGGGGGCGCTTTCGCAGGGCGACCTGTCCCGCTGATCATCCCGCCTCTACCGTCGAACACAAGGGCACGGGTGTACGGCGGGGAGGCTCGACGAATGGCGTCGCGGAACCGGTCCCGGGAGGCGGACGACAGTCCACAACGCTCCCAGGACAGCCCCGGAACAGCGGGGCACGAGGACAGGGCGTTCCCCGATGACGCCCTCGTCCGTATCCACGATCCGGCCGGCCGCCCCCGCGGCACCGGCTTCCTGGCCGACCACAGGGGCACCCTGATCACCAGCCACGAGGCCGTCGACGGGCTGCCCCGCCTCGTGCTGCACGGGGCCGGGGACCGCCGCCGGGTCGTGGCCGCCGACGCGGTCGTCCCGCTGCCCGCGCTGGACCTGGCCCTCGTGCGGACCGAGGGCCTCGGCGTGCCGCCCCTGCCCGTCACCGTGCGGGACGGCCCCGGGACCGGCGCCTATGTGCGGATCGCCGCCGGCGGCTGGCGCGAGGCCCGGGTGCTGGGCCCGGCCGCCGTGACGTACACGGCCACGGACCGCTTCCACCGCCTCGACGCGCTGGAGCTGGCGGTGGGCACGGCGGGGCGGGACGCGCTGCGGCTGGGCGGCGGAGCGGCCGGGGGGCCCGTGCTCGACGCCGAGACGGGCGCCGTCGTCGCCGTCCTCGGCACGGCGCTCAGCTCCGACCACCGCGACGTCGGATTCGCCGTACCGCTGCACTCCCGGGTCCCCGGAGCGGGGGGCCCGCTCGCCGAACTGCTCGCCGAGAACGCGGCGACGGTCCCCGCCTATGGGCCCGATCTCAACCTGGCCGGAGTGCTGGAGCTGACCGGCACATCGGTGGGGCTGGACGGTCCGCCCGGCGGGACCGGTGTGGCGGAGCCGGTCGAACGGGCGGACACCGCGGCCGAGTTGGACGCCTTCGCGGCAGGCCGGACAGCCGTCCTCGGTCTCGTCGGACCACCCGGCAGCGGTCGTACGACGGAACTCGCGGCGCTCGCCGCACGCCGTGGCCGCAGCGGGCATCCCACGCTGTGGGTGCGCGGCTGCGAACTGCGGGACGACGACACATCGGTGGCGGACGCCGTACGCCGCGCGCTCACCCGGGCCGCCCCTGTCGTCGCCGCCCGGACGCTCCCGCCCCACCTGCCCTCCCCGGCCGACCCGGGGGACACCACGCCCGAGTGCCTGGTCCGCCTCGCCGGTTCCCTCGGCCGGCCCCTGCTGCTCCTCCTGGACGGCCCCGAGGAGATGCCACCGGCGGTGGCCGACCGCCTGGCCGACTGGGCGGACGCGACCGTGCGCTGGCTGCGGGAGACCGGAGTGCGCATGGTGGTGGCGTGCCGCCCGGAGTACTGGGAGGAGATGCCGGACCCGCTGCGCCGACCCTCCTGCGTACGACTCGGCGACCTCACCGAGGACGAGGCCCGCGCGGCCCGGCTGCGGCACGGCATCGCCGAGGGCGCCCTCGGCGGCACCGACGCCCGCCACCCCCTCACCCTCCGTCTGCTCGCCGAGGTCCGGGACGAGTTCGGCGACGCCGCCGACCCCCCGGTCGTCCTCACGGCCCCCGTCGACCGGCACGACGTCTTCTCCGCCTACCTGGACCTGATGGCCCTGCGCATCGCCAGGCGGCTGGCAGCCGGCAACGGCCTGCGCGGCAGTGCCGTACGCCGGCTGGCCGCCAAGGTGGCCGGGCAGGTGCACGAGGCCGCCCGGCGCAGCCTCGGCCCGGGGCCGGGAGACCTGGACCGGGACGCGTTCGAGGCGGTGTTCCCCTGGGGGCCCGTCCCGGCGCGGCTCGGCGGCTGCCCCGGCTGGGCGTCGGCCGTACTCGCCGAGGGTCTGCTCGTGCCCGCCGGGTCCGGCTACCGCTTCGCGCACGAAGGGCTCGCCGACTGGCTCCAGGGCACGCACCTCGACCTCGACGAGGCCCTGCACGTCCTCGTCCACCGCGGTGAGGACGACCGGCCGGACCCGGTGCCGCACCACCGCATCGGGCCGGTCGTCCAGGCCCTGCTGTACCTCGCCCGCCAACGCGGCACCCGTGAGCTGGCCTCCCGCCTGGCCGACCTGGTGCACGCCCTGGACGCCGATCCACGCTCCTGGTGGGCCGCCCGGCTGCTCGCCGGGACGCTCCCGGTCCTTCCCGACGCGACGCCCTGCACCGAGGTGCTGCGGCTGCTCGCCGACCGGATCGTGGCCTGGCGGCGACAGGAGCGGCCCGTGCCGCAGGAGCTCGGGCCCGCCTTCTGGACCGGCGTACGGCTGCCCGAGGAGGAGCGCTGTGCGCTGCTGCGGCGGCTGGTGCACGCCGACGGGCCGCCCCGCGAGTCCGGGCCCCGTTTCCTGGACGCCGTCGCCGGACTCCTTGTTACCGACCCCACCGCCGTGCAACCGCAGCTCGCCCGCTGGTTCGACGACGAGCAGCCGCTGCCCGCCACCCCGCACGCGACCGTGGCCACCGCCGCACAGGCGCTGCTGTACACCCACCGCCACGGTGCCCTGGACGAACTGACGGACGTGCTCGTCGACCGCGGGCACCGGCGGGCCGACGAACTCCTCGCCGTGCTGGCCGAGGAGGAGCCGTCGGCGGTGTGCCGAGCCGTCGACCGGTGGGCGCGCGACGAGCGGCCGGTGCGCAGGAGAGCCGCCGTGGCGCACGGACTGCGCGTCGCGCCGCACGTCAGCACGGGGCACGACCGCGCCCTCCTGCGCTACGCGGCCCTCACCCTGCTCGCCCGCCCCGCCGACCGCGCCCTGCACGGCGGCGCGCTCGCCCTCCTCGTCCAGGACCCCCACACGCGGGCGCGCTACCTGCCGAGGGCGCTGGAGTACTTCGCGGCGGGCGACCCGCAGTTCTCACCGGACGTGCTGGCCGGGGCTCTCCCGACCGACCCCGAGCCGGTCCTCGGGGCCTTCGCCGCCCGGCTGGAGCGGCCGGACGCGGAGGAGGCGCTGCGGGCACTCGCCGACGCCACCCCGCCCGGCCTGGCCCGGCGGATCGCCGCGCTGGTGTGCCGGGCGGCACGGCAGCGGCCGGAACTCGCCGGGCAGGTGGCCGCGTACGCGGACCAGCGGCTGGACCGCGGCCCCGCCGCCCGGCCCGTGCTCCTGCCGCTGGTCACCGGCCTGCTGGAGGACGGTGACGTGCGCCTGCGCTGCGCCCTCGCCGCCGTCCTGTCACCGCCCGGCATCCCCGCCTCGCGCCCGCTTCGCCGCGAACTACGCGAAGCCCTTTTGGTCGAGGAACACGACACCGACGTCCTCGACGCGCTGCTGCACGCCGCCGCCCGCAACGGCGACGACGACCTGCGCGAGCTCGTCCACCGCATCGGACTGCTCCTCGTGCGCACCCCGGAGGGCGCCGCCCGCTTCGACCGCGCCCTGGTGGACCTGGGCCGGCACGTGCCCGGCTTCGCCGCCCGGGCGGCCGGCTGGCTGGCCGACGCGCCCGAGCAGTGGGCGGCACTGGTCGGGCCCGGCTCCCGCCGGATGATCGAGAACCTGGCGGGCGCCGGCGTCCCCGCGTGACCGGCCTCCCGGGCACGGGGCGGCACTACGGTGCCGTGCGCCCTGTCACAGCCCCCATGCCGATGCGGGCAGGAGGCACCCGGCATGGCACCCTTAGACCTGCGCACGAGGCAACCACGGACAACGACCGGACACGGGTTCGACGAGCTTTCGACAAGGAGCAGGCACAGTGCAGCGCTGGCGTGGCTTGGAGGACATCCCCCAGGACTGGGGGCGCAGCGTCGTCACCATCGGCTCCTACGACGGAGTCCACCGCGGACACCAGCTGATCATCCGGCACGCGGTGGACCGCGCCCGGGAACTGGGCGTGCCCGCCGTCGTCGTCACCTTCGACCCGCACCCCAGCGAGGTCGTCCGCCCCGGCAGCCACCCGCCGCTGCTCGCCCCGCACCACCGCCGCGCCGAACTCATGGCCGGCCTGGGCGTGGACGCGGTGCTCATCCTCCCCTTCACGACCGAGTTCTCGAAGCTGTCCCCGGCCGACTTCGTCGTCAAGGTCCTCGTCGACAAGCTGCACGCCAAGGCGGTCGTCGAGGGCCCCAACTTCCGCTTCGGCCACAAGGCCGCCGGGAACGTGGAGTTCTTGTCCACGCAGGGCAAGATCTACGACTTCGAGGTCGAGGTCGTCGATCTGTTCGTGACCGGTGAGGCGGGCGGCGGCGAGCCGTTCTCCTCCACGCTGACGCGACGGCTGGTCGCCGAGGGCGACCTCCAGGGCGCGGCGGAGATCCTGGGACGTCCCCACCGGGTCGAGGGCGTCGTCGTCCGAGGCGCGCAGCGCGGGCGCGAACTGGGCTTCCCCACGGCCAATGTCGAGACCCTGCCGCACACGGCCGTCCCGGCCGACGGTGTGTACGCCGGCTGGCTGCACGCCCAGGGCGAAGTGATGCCGGCCGCGATCTCCGTGGGGACGAACCCGCAGTTCGAGGGGACCGAGCGCACGGTGGAGGCGTACGCCATCGACCGGGTGGGGCTCGATCTGTACGGATTGCATGTCGCGGTGGACTTCTTGGCGTTCGTGCGGGGGCAGGCGACGTTCGACACGCTTGACGCGCTGCTGGAACAGATGGGGCGGGACGTGCAGAAGTGCCGTGATCTCGTGGCCGCGGCTGAGCCGTCCGCCTAGTCTTCTCGAGGGCCGTCCGCGGGTGAGACGTGCCTGGTCGCGCGGTTCCCCGCGCCCCTCTGGGGCGAGTTGGAAGCTGCCCAGTGGCAGGCCACCTGGGACGGTTCGCTGCCGTCGAGGATTTTCAGGTCTTGATTCCTGCACGCGTCCGCCACGCCCGCCCGTTCCGCCTCACCGCTCGCGAGAATCTGGCAGCGGGCGTGGAAGCGGCAGCCCGACGGGACGCGGGAGGGGTCCGGGGGCTCGCCCGTGAGGACCACCGGGGTGCCCGGGGCCTCGGGGAGGACGGACAACAGAGCCTGGGTGTACGGGTGCCGGGGGGCCGTGAGGACCTGCTCGACCGCGCCCGTCTCCACGATCCGGCCCAGGTACATCACGGCGACCCGGTCGGCGATGTTCCACGCCAGGCCCAGGTCGTGCGTGACGACCAGCGCGGACAGGCCCAGCTCGGCGCGCAGCCGTAGCAGCAGGGCGAGGATCTCGCCGCGCACCGAGGCGTCGAGGGACGCCACCGGTTCGTCGGCGACGAGGAGTTCGGGTTCCAGGACGAGTGCGCCGGCGATGACGACACGCTGGCGCTGCCCGCCGGACAGTTCGTGCGGGTAGCGCAGGAAGAAGCGCTCCGGGGGGCGCAGACCGGCCCGGGACAGGGCCTCGGCGACCGCTGTGCGCTCGTCGCCGCCGTAGCCGTGGATGCGCGGGCCCTCGGCGACCGCGTCGTACACCGTGTGGCGGGGGTTGAGGGAGCCGCTCGGGTCCTGGAGGACCAGCTGGACGCGTTTCCGGTAGGCCTTGAGGGACCGGCCGGAGTAGGCGAGCGGGCGTCCGTCGAAGGTGACCCGGCCCGCCGTCGGCTCGACCAGTCCCAGCAGACTGCGGGCCAGGGTCGTCTTGCCGCAGCCGGACTCGCCGACCAGCGCGACGATCTCGCCGGGGCGGATGTCGAGGTCGACGCCGTCCACCGCGCGGGCCCGGGGGCCGCCGTGCCGGCCGGGAAAGGTGACGTGCAGGCCCTGGGCGCTCAGCAGCGGGGCCGTGGTGACCTCGGGAGCCGTCGGGGAGATGGTCATGGTGTGCTGGGCCTCGCTTCCTCCAGGGCTTCCGGCTCCTCGGCCGACCGCTCACCACGGGCCTGCGGATCCCGGACCGCCTCACGGGACTCGGGTTTCGTCGCCGCCCGCTCCTCGACGGCCGCCGCGTCCGGCGGGCCGGCCAGCACGCACGCCGCCCGCCGCTCCGGTCCCGCCGCGCGCAGCGCCGGGTCCTCCTCGGCGCAGGACTCCAGCGCCACCGGGCACCGGGGATGGAACGTGCAGCCGGACGGCAGCGCCGCCGCGTCCGGTGGGTCACCCGCCAGCCCTTGCGGCGCGAACCGGGACGCCGGGTCGCCGATACGCGGGAACGCGGCGGAGAGGGCCTTGGCGTACGGGTGCCGGGCGTCCTCGTACACCTGGGCGGCCGGGCCCTCCTCGACCACCCGGCCCGCGTACATCACCGCGAGCCGGTCGCAGGTGTCGGCGAGGACCGCCAGGTCGTGGCTGATCATGACGAGGCCGAGGTCCTGGTCCGCGACCAGCTGCTCGATGAGCCGGAGGATCTGGGCCTGGATCATCACGTCCAGGGCGGTGGTCGGCTCGTCGGCGATGACCAGCCGGGGTTCGCAGGCCAGCGCCATGGCGATCATGACGCGCTGGCGCTGTCCGCCGGACAGCTCGTGGGGGTAGGCGCCGGCCCGGGCCGCGGGCAGGCCGACCTGCTCCAGCAGCTCGCCGGTCCTCCTCTTCGCCCCAGCCGGGGTCGCCTTCTTGTGCAGCAGGATCGGCTCGGCGATCTGGTCGCCGACGCGGTGCACGGCGTTCAGGGAGTGCATCGCGCCCTGGAAGACGATGGAGGCCCCGGCCCAGCGGACCGCCCGGACCCGGCCCCACTTCATGGTCAGCACGTCCTCGCCGTCGAGGAGCACCTCCCCGGTGATCCGGGCGCCCGCCGGCAGCAGCCGCAGCAGGGCCAGCGCCAGCGTGGACTTGCCGCAGCCGGACTCCCCGGCGAGGCCGAGCTTGTGGCCCGCCTCCAGGCGCAGGTCCACCCCGCGCACCGCGGCCGCCCCGCCCGCGTACGTCACGGTCAGGTTCCTGACGTCGAGCAGACTCAACGCGACACCCCCAGCCTGGGGTTGAGGACGGACTCCACGGCCCGCCCGCACAGCGTGAACGCCAGCGCCACCACGGCGATGGCGATGCCCGGCGGCACCAGGTACCACCAGTCCCCGGCACTGACCGCGCCCGCCTCGCGCGCGTCCTGGAGCAGCCCGCCCCACGACACGACCGTCGGGTCGCCCAGGCCGAGGAAGGCGAGGGTCGCCTCGGCGAGGATGGCCGAGGAGATGATCAGCGTCGTCTGGGCCAGCACCAGCGGCATCACGTTGGGCAGGACGTGCCGGGACATGACGTGCCAGTGGCCGCCGCCGAGCGCCCTGGCCCGCTCGATGTACGGCCGGGTCTCCACGGCGAGGGTCTGGGCGCGCACCAGCCGGGCCGTGGTCGGCCAGGTGGTCACGCCGATCGCTACGACGGTCGTGGTCAGCGAGCGGGACATCACGGTCGCCAGGGCGATCGCCAGCACCAGCGTCGGCATGACCAGGAACCAGTCGGTGATCCGCATCATCACCGTCGCGTACCAGCCCTTGAAGTGCCCGGCCGTCACCCCGATCAGGGTGCCGATCGCCACCGACAGCACGGCGGCGAGCAGCCCGACCAGCAGCGAAACCCGCGAGCCCCAGATCACCAGGCCCAGCAGGTCCCGCCCGAACTGGTCGGTGCCGAGGGGGAACTCGGCGCTCGGGCTCTGCATCGGAAGCCCCGGCGCCTCCGTCACACTGCTCACGTCGGAGCCCACGAACAGCGGTGCGAACAGCGCCAGCAGCGCGCACAGCGACAGCGCGGTCAGGCCGTACAGCCCTGCCCGCTCGCGGCGGTACAGCCGCCAGAAGCGGGCGACGGATGCCCGGCGCCGCTGCCGGGCGAGGGCGCGCGGACTCGGGGCCGTCTCGGTCGTCGTCATCGGGCCACCCGGGGGTCCAGCAGTGGATAGACCAGGTCGGCGAGGGTGTTCATCAGGATCACCGCGGCGGCGAACACGAAGAACAGACCCTGCACGAGTGGCAGATCGGGCACGCTCAGCGCCTGGTAGAACAGCCCGCCGAGGCCGGGCCAGGAGAACACCGTCTCCACGAGGATCACGCCCGCCACCGTCCGGCCGAGGTTGATGAAGATCAGCGTCACGGTCGGCAGCAGCGCGTTCGGCACGGCGTGCCGACGGCGCACGAGGTCGTCGCGAAGCCCCTTGGCCCGCGCGGTCGTCAGATAGTCGCTGCCCATCTCGTCCAGCAGCGCCGACCGCGTGACCAGCAGCGTCTGCCCGTACTCCACGGCCACCAGCGTCACCACCGGCAGCACCAGATGGTGCGCCACGTCGAGGACGTACGCGAAGCCCTCCTCGCCGCCCGATTCCATGCCGCCGGTCGGGAACATGCCGGGCAGCGGGCCGATGCCCACCGACAGCACGATGATCAGCAGCAGTCCCAGCCAGAAGGACGGGATGGAGTACAGCGTCAGCGCGAGGCCCGTGTTGACACGGTCGCCGAGCTTGCCGTGCCGCCAGGCCGACCGGGTGCCGAGGAGGATGCCCAGTACCGTGTAGAGGACGAACGCGGTCCCGGTGAGCAGCAACGTGTTCGGCAGCGCCTCGGTGATCTTGTCGACGACGGGGGCGCGGAACTGGTACGACGTGCCGAAGTCGCCCGAGAGGGCCTTGCCGCAGTAGTCGGTGAACTGCCGCCACAACGGCAGGCCGAGCCCGAACTCCTCGCGATAGGCGGCCAGCTGCTCCGCCGACACCTGACGGCCGCCCGTCATGGTCTTCACCGGGTCGCCGGGGATCAGCCGGAAGAGGAAGAAGCTGGTCACGAGCACGGCGAGCAGCGACACGGCGGCACCGGCCACCTTTCCCGCCAGGTACCGCGGGTACGCGGAGCCCTTGCGTACCCGCGGCCCTGCGGCCGTCTGCTGCTTGTCCTCGACCAGCGCGGGAGTCGCGTCAGCGGTCATGGGTACCCGCTCGCCGCTTCACTCGCGTTCCTCGGCGGTGGCCCGCCGCCGCATCGCCGCGAAGACACCGAGCCCGGTCAGGACCACGACACCCGCGGCGATCCCGACCACGACCCCCGTCGACGACGCGTTGTCGGAGGAGCCGCCGGAGTCCGCGGGGACCGCCGACCACCAGCTCCAGTAGCCGTCCTGGCCGTAGATGTTGCCCGCCTTCGCCGGCATGGTCGTGATCGACTTGATCTGGTCCGTCCGGAAGGCCTCGACCGCGTTCGGATACGCCATGACGTTCATGTACCCGAGGTCGTACAGCCGCGACTCCATCTGCTTGACGATGTCCGCCCGTTTGGCGGGGTCGTACTCGGTGAGCTGCCGGGCGTAGAGCTCGTCGTACTGCTTGTCGCAGATGAAGTTGTCCGTGGCGCCCGTGTCCTTCGGGGTCGCCGGGAGCGCCCCGCACGTGTGGATGGACAGCACGAAGTCCGGATCGGGGTTGACCGACCAGCCGTCGAAGGCCAGGTCGTACTTGCCGGCCAGCCAGGGGTCCGTCACGTTGTCCAGGCAGTTGAGCCGGACGCCGATGCCGAGCTCGCCCCACCACTCCTGGAGGTACTTGCCGACCGCCTTGTCGTTCGGATCGGTGGCGTGGCACAGCACGCGGTAGGTGATCGGCTTGCCGTCCTTGCCGACGCGCTTGCCGTCGCCGTTCTTCTTGTACCCCGCCCGGTCGAGCAGCCGGGCGGCCTCGGCCGGGTCGTACGCCAGCTTCTGGCTCGCGGAGGGCCGCCAGAAGTAGTCCTGGAAGCGCGGCGGGATGTAGCCCTCGCCCTCGACGGCGTGGCCCCGGAACACCTTGTCGATGATGGCCTCGCGGTCGACGGCCCGGAACAGGGCGTTGCGCACCCGCTGGTCCAGCAGGGACGGGTGGCCGTCGCCGAACTTCTCGCCGTTCTTCGCCTTCGCGCCCGGGTTGGTGGCGAGGGCGTAGAAGCGGCGGCCGGGGGCGTCGTTGACCTGGATGTCGTCCGCGCCCTTCAACGACTCCGCCTGAGCGGGCGTCAGGGACGGGGACCCGGCGACGAAGGACACCTCCCCCTTGCGCAGTGCCGACACGGCCGCGTCCTGGTCTTTGTAGTAGCGGAAGACCAGCTCGTCGAACTTCGGCGATCCGCGCCAGAAGCTCTTGTTGGCCTTGAGCCGGACATGGCTGTCGGCCTTGTAGCCGCTCAGCACGAACGGCCCGTTCCCCACCACGGGGAAACTCTTGTCGTTGTTGAACTCGGAGAAGTCCGAGACCTTCTCCCACACGTGCTTCGGCACGATCGGCACGTCCAGCGCGGCCATCGTGGCCTGCGGCTTCTTCAGCTCGATGACCAGTTTGGTGGGGCTCGGGGCGGTCACCTTGCGGAAGTTCCCGACGTAGCTGCCGTTCGCCGTGGCCGCGCCGGTGTCGGTCATCATCGTGTTGAACGTCCAGGCCGCGTCCTCGGCGGTGACCTGCTGCCCGTCCGACCACGTGGAGTTGTCACGGATCGTGTAGGTCCAAGTCAGCTTGTCCGCCGACGGCTCCCACTTGGTGGCCAGGCCCGGGATGGCGTGGTTGTCCTTGGGGTCGTAGTTGGTCAGGTACTCGTACATGAGCCGGTGAATGCTCGTACTGAGCAGCCGGACCGCGAGGAACGGGCTGAGCGAGTCCACGCTCTGCGCCACCGCGACGGTCAGCACCTTCTTGCCGTCGCCGGCCGCCCGGGCCTGCTGGTGCGCCGGGGCGAACGGGGTCGCGAGACCGGCGGTGAGGGTGAGCGCGGCCGCCCCGGCCAGGGCGACGAGCCGGAGGCCGTGCGGGAGGCTGCGTTTCTGATCGTTCGTGCCCATGGTCGGACCTCGCGTCATCGCTCGGACGGGAAGGACGGGTTGATCAGCTGTCAGATGCGTGATGTGTGTGTACCAGCGGCCTCTTCACCCGTCAACGGCGAGTTCACCCCTTGTGGCCTGCGGAAATAACGAATTGGCGAGCTTTCCGCCCCCATTGGTCGAGACCACTGACGCGCTCCTGGCCAGGGCCTGGCAACGGAATTCACCCCTGAACGCGCCGAGGCCCGCGCCGAGTCGGAACGGCGCGGGCCGGGCGGCGAACGTCCCCTCGAATGGGGCCGATCGGGTGAGGCGATTACTGCGTCGGGGGCGGGGGCGGCGGAGTCTGCCCGTCGGGCTGGGCCGGGTGGCCGGGTTGACCGGGCTGTCCCGGCTGCGGGTAGCCGTAGCCCGGCTGCGGGGGAGCGGCCGGGGGTTGACCGGGCTGGGGGTACGGCTGCCCGGGGTGGGCCGCCGGTTGCCCCGGCTGCGGACCGGGCTGTCCCGGCTGGCCGGGCTGCGGATAGGGGGGCTGACCAGCGGCCTGCGGGTAGGGCTGGCCGGGCTGGACCGGGGGCTGACCCTGCTGCGGGTACGGCTGACTCGGCTGGGCGTACGGCTGGCCGGGCTGGACCGGGGGCTGACCCTGCTGCGGGTACGGCTGACTCGGCTGGGCGTACGGCTGGCCGGGCTGCGGGTACGGCTGGCTCGGCTGGGCGTACGGCTGGCCGGGCTGCGGCTGCGGCTGCGGCTGCTGCGGATACGGACCCGGCTGCTGTTGCCCGGGGTACGGCGGCTGGCCCGGCTGGGCGTAGGGCTGCCCGGGCATGGCATGGCCGGGCATCGGCGGGGCCGCGACCGGCGGCGGATTGCCGTCGGAGGTCCACAGACCGTGCGCCTGCTGATGGCGGGTGAAGTCCTCGGCGACCATCGCCGCGAGGTTGAAGTACGCCTCCCGCACCTTCGGCCGCATCATGTCGAGGTCGACCTCGGCGCCCGCGGCGAGATGCTCGTCGAACGGCACGACGATGACACCACGGCAGCGCGTCTCGAAGTGCGTCACGATGTCGTCGACCTTGATCATCTTGCCGGTCTCGCGCACCCCGGAGATGACGGTGATGGACCGCGAGACGAGGTCGGCGTACCCGTGCGCGGACAGCCAGTCCAGGGTCGTGCTGGCACTGCTCGCACCGTCTACGGACGGCGTCGAGATGATGATGAGCTGGTCGGCCAGGTCGAGCACACCGCGCATGGCGCTGTAGAGCAGGCCGGTACCGGAGTCGGTGAGGATCACCGG
This sequence comes from Streptomyces sp. NPDC092370, assembly GCF_044755265.1. Classification (NCBI taxonomy): domain Bacteria; kingdom Bacillati; phylum Actinomycetota; class Actinomycetes; order Kitasatosporales; family Streptomycetaceae; genus Streptomyces; species Streptomyces sp. NPDC092370. The sequence goes on from NZ_JBIVQO010000012.1 coordinate 266,971, forward strand.
GTACTGCTTGCCCAGCACGTCGATCGCGCGCCGGTAGTCCTCGTCGTTGAAGGTGGTGGACACGGCCGGATCGACGTCGTTGGCGATGATCTCCAGACCTGAGGGGGCCTGCGAGGTGAACCGCCGGATGTCCATGTACGAGTTGAGGTACGGGATCGCCTGGACGAGGTCACGGATGGTGGCCCCGGTCTCCCGCCGCACCCGGCGCCCGAGGGTGCCCGCGTCCGGGTTGGCGTCGATCGCGAGGATCTTGTCCTGCCGCTCGGTGGCGAGCGTGGAGCCGAGCGCGGTGGTCGTGGTCGTCTTGCCGACACCGCCCTTGAGGCTGATCACGGCGATCCGGTAGCAGGACAGCACGGGCGTGCGGATCAGGTCCAGCTTCCGCTGCCGCTCGGCCTCCTCCTTCTTCCCGCCGATCTTGAACCGACCACCACCGGCCGCCGGACGGCTGCTCTTCGCCTTCTGTTTCTTGCTGTTGAGCAACCGGTCGGACGACAGCTCCACGGCAGCGGTGTAACCGAGCGGCGCGACGCCGGGGTTGGTGGGCCGCCGCTGGTCGTGCTGCATCGGCTGCGGCCAGGCGGCACCCGTACGGGGGTCCACGGGCTGCTGGGGCTGCCCGGGCTGCCCGGGCTGCCCGGGCTGCCCCGGATGGACCGGCTGACCCGACTGCTGCTCGTGCTGCCCGGCGTGCGGAGGCTGGGCCCCGGGCTGCGGCTGGGCTTGCGGGGGTACGCCGGGCTGGGACTGCTGGGGGAAGCCGTAACCGCCCTGGGCGTGGGGCGTGCCCGGCTGCGGGAAGCCGTAGCCGTCCTGCGTGGGAGGCAGCGGGGGGCCGTCCGGCTGCTGGACCGGCGCCGGGGGCTGTGCCGCCTGTGCGGGGGCGCCGGGCTGCGGGAAGCCGTAGCCGTCCTGCGGGATCGGCGTCGGTGCGGCGGGCTGCTGGGCCGAGGGCTGCTGCGGTGCTGCCGGGTCCGGCGTGCCCGGCTGCGGGAAGCCGTAGCCGTCCTGCGTGGGAGGCGGCGGCGGGCCGTCCGGCTGCTGGACCGGCGCCGGGGGCTGTGCCGCCTGTGCGGGGGCGCCGGGCTGCGGGAAGCCGTAGCCGCCCTGGGCGTTCGGCGCGGCCGGGGGCTGGGCTCCCGGGTGCGGGAAGCCGTAGGCGGGCTGCGGTGCGGGCTGGGCGGGCGGCTGGTTCCACGCGGCAGGCGCGGGCTGCGGCGCCTGCGGCTGGAACGGCGGCTGCTGGGCCGGTACCGACGGCTGCGGCGGCACCGGCGGCTGCCCCTGCGCCGCCGTCGGCTGCGCGGGCACGTTCGGGGCCGCGGCCTGGGCCTGCGGCTGCTGCTGTGCGGGCCAGTGGCTCGCGGGCGCCGGGACGGCCGGCTGGTACGACGGCGGCAGTGGCGGTACGCCCTGCGGGGCCGGGGGAGCCCAGGCCGGCTGGGCCTCGCCCGCACCCGGCCCGGCGGCATCCTCGGAAACGCTGTCGACGGGCTCGGCGCCGGAGGCCTCGGCGCCGGAAGGCACCGCGTCGGTGGGCTCGGCGCTCACAGGCTCGGCATCCGCGAGAGGAGCGTCAAAAGCCTGCGAGTCGGCAGTCTCGGCAGCAGCCGTGCCCGCGTCTTCGTGCTCAGCTTCGGCCGGTACGGCGTCCACAGGCTCGTCGGCCCCGGGCTGGGCGTCTTCGGGCTGGGCGTCCTCGGGCTGGGCGTCCTCGGGATGGGTGTCCTCCGGCTCGGCGTCCCCGGATCCGGCGTCCTCCGCTCCGGCGTCCCCCGCCCCGGCGTCGTCGGGCGCGACGTCCTGGGCATCGGCTTCTTCGGCCGGGACGTCCTCTGCGGCCTGCGGGTCGGGAACGCCGGACGCGATCTCCTCGGCTTCCGAGCGCGTGTTCGCCGACTCGGACTCCTCGGCCGACGGCACGTCGATGAACGCGTCCGCGTCCAGCGCGTACTCCGAGACCGCGGCGGAGACGTCGTCGACCTCCGCGCCGGAGCCGTCGCCCTCCGCGTCATCGGTACGGATACCGCCGCCGGCCCCGTCGGCGTTCTTGCTCTCGGTGTCACCGTCGCCGTCGACGCCCGGCACCTCGGGGGCGTCGGCGGTACCGGCTGTGGGAACCGTCTGCGCCGCGGCACGCTCCTCGATCTCCCGCTGCAGGGCCACGGCGGAGAAGCGCATGGTGGCGCCGCTCTCGAGGTCACCGGCGCCCGGCTCCTCGGCCTCGTCGGCAGCCGGATCAGCCGAAGCGTCGGGAACGGCCGGAGTCTCAGAGGCGGCAGGGGGAGTCGCCGGAGCGTCGGGAACGGCCGGGGTCTCAGAGGCGGCAGGGGGAGTCGCCGGAGCTTCGGCAACGGCCGGGGCCTGCGGCGGAGCCGACGGTGTCCACTGCGTCCGGTACGCGCTCGCGGGGACGTTCGGCACGGCAGTCGGAGAGGCCGGGCCCCCCGCGGGTGCCTCGGTCTGCCCGTGGGGCTGAGCCCCCGGCTGCGGTCCCTGCGGCTCGAAGCCGCTGCCCATCGGAAGCCTGGGCACGGCAGAGGGGCTCTGGGAAGAGGGTGCGGGCGGCGTCGGTGGCGTGAAGGGCGCACCGGGCGCGGGCGGCGTGAACGGAGCACCCGGAGCGGGCGCAGGCGCGGGAGGAGTGAAGGGCGCCCCGGGCGCCGGAGCCGGGGCGGAGGCCTGCCCCGGCAGGGACGTCGGAAGGGACGAAGGACCACCGGAAGGGTTGGCATGCGGCGGCGGAGCGAGGCCCGGCAGCGGCGGCACCGGTACCTTCGGCATCCCGGAAGCACCGGGCACCCCAGCAGCCCCCGGAACTCCCGAACCGCCGGCCGCGCCGGAAGCCCCGTGCCCCCCGGGACCTTCGGGCACGCCGGAAGGTCCCGGCGTTCCCGAACCCGCGGGCGCCCCCGAAGCACTGGAGTCCTCGGACGCTCCCGCCCCCTGCCCCGCACTCGAGTTCCCCGAGGCGTTCTGCGTGTACCAGGCGGGCGGCGCGTAGTCGATGGTGAACTCGCCCGTCACCTCTGCCGCGGTCTCCGCGTCGGGCTGGTCATCGCCGGGTGTCGCCCAGCCCCCGCGGATCCCGTCCCGATCGCTGCTCACAGTGTTCCTCCTGGTGTGGTCGAGCACCCTCATGGCGTGCTGGGGCGACCCTTGCTTGTCGTCCGACGTCGTGCGTAGTCGCTTGAGGCGAATCGAGGTCGTCCGAGGTCGTCCGCTCCACAGGCTCCCCCGCCTTCCCCCCTGGGACGCCGACGCCGGCCACGGTTCCGACGGCGCGCCCCGTCCCAGCCTAATCACCACAAGCCCCGCCCCGGCAGGCCCGTCCACCCCCGAGCAGCTGTCCGTCGCGTCACAACCTGCCCAGAAGGTGCCCGGAAGTGACGTATACGGCACGCACGTTGGTGAATAAACCGGGCGATACATGTGAAGAATCGCCAACCGCCTTGCAGCGCCACCGTCTTGGGGTCATGAGGAAGCAGCCGCCTTGAGGCGCGCGAACGAAGGACGGGACATGCGAAAGACGAGTACATGCGAAGCGCGGGACATGCGAAAGCGCGGGACATGCGAAGAGGGGCGGCCGTTCACCGGCTCACCCCTCGTCGTCCACGGCGGCGCTTACCGCCCGGCTTCAGGCCCCCCGCTGCGCGCCCCCGGCTCAAGGTCGAACTCCCCGTCCCGAGCCCCCAGCACGAACGCCCGCCACTCCGCCTCCGTGTAGCGCAACACCGTCTCCGGGTCGAGTGACGAGCGCATCGCCACGGCCCCCTCGGGCAGGTAGGCGATCTCGACCCGCTCCTCGTGGTCCTCGGTTCCCGGCGCGCTGTGCCACTCGACATCGGAGATGTCGAGGGCGTAGAGCTCGTCCCGCTCCCGCTCCTTGCGTGCCTTGATCTCCTCAGCCGTCTCCGCCATGCCGCAGCGACCCCTTCCCGACGTACGAACGATCCGAATCTGCTCACCCTAGTGGCCTCCTCCCCTCCGGCCGGGAGCTTCGAAGGACCAGGGCGAAGAGGGCCCCGACCACCTGATACCCTGGACGACGGCCGTTTGTGTACGCACCCCCGGAGCTCACCGCTCTGGAGGCCGCGCCCAGCGGATCCCCGCCTTCCGAGTCATGGAAGCTCCCCCGAGACACAGACCGGGGGCACTCGGTGGCCATCACAGACTACGAGGAGTACGCGTGCCGCTCGACGCCGCTACGAAGAAGCAGATCATCACCGAGTTCGGCCAGAAGGAGGGCGACACCGGCTCCCCCGAGGTCCAGGTCGCCATGCTCTCGCGCCGCATCTCGGACCTGACCGAGCACCTCAAGACCCACAAGCACGACCACCACTCCCGCCGTGGCCTGCTGATCCTGGTGGGCCAGCGTCGCCGCCTTCTCCAGTACCTGGCGAAGAAGGACATCCAGCGCTTCCGTGCGCTGGTCGACCGCCTCGGCATCCGCCGTGGTGCGGCGGGCGCCAAGTAAGACGCCGTGAGGGGAGCGGTTCCCGAAGGAAAGGGGACCGCTCCCTTTGCTGTACGTGCGGAGTGTCACCACTGCTTTGTAGTGTGGTAGCACAACGCAGGACGAACGACACAGCATGACAAGAAGAGGAGAGGCGCACCCAGCCGCCGCCGGTCCTCGGTAGTGGCCCCCGGGGGAAGCGAGCCCGGGTGCTTCGATCGAAGACCGGCCCGCACAGCCCGGAGCGCTTCTCCGCAACCGTCTTCCCGCCACACGGGCCGGGAGACGAGGACGAGGAGAAAGTACTAGTGGAGAACGAGACCCACTACGCCGAGGCCGTCATCGACAATGGCGCCTTCGGCACCCGCACCATCCGCTTCGAGACGGGCCGCCTGGCCAAGCAGGCCGCCGGCTCCGCCGTGGCGTACCTGGACGACGACACCATGGTGCTGTCGGCCACCACCGCCTCCAAGAACCCCAAGGACCAGCTCGACTTCTTCCCCCTCACGGTGGACGTCGAGGAGCGGATGTACGCCGCCGGCAAGATCCCCGGCAGCTTCTTCCGCCGCGAGGGCCGCCCCTCCGAGGACGCGATCCTCACCTGCCGCCTGATCGACCGCCCGCTGCGCCCCTCCTTCAAGAAGGGCCTGCGCAACGAGATCCAGGTCGTCGCCACGATCATGGCGCTCAACCCCGACCACCTGTACGACGTCGTGGCGATCAACGCCGCGTCCGCGTCCACGCAGCTGGCCGGCCTGCCCTTCTCCGGCCCGATCGGCGGCGTCCGCGTCGCGCTGATCAACGGCCAGTGGGTGGCCTTCCCGACGCACACCGAGCTCGAGGACGCCGTCTTCGACATGGTCGTCGCGGGCCGCACCCTGGAGGACGGCGACGTCGCGATCATGATGGTCGAGGCCGAGGCCACCGAGAAGACCATCCAGCTGGTCAAGGGCGGTGCCGAGGCGCCGACCGAAGAGGTCGTCGCCGCCGGTCTGGACGCCGCGAAGCCCTTCATCAAGGTGCTCTGCAAGGCCCAGGCCGACCTCGCCTCGAAGGCCGCCAAGCCCACCGGCGAGTTCCCGATCTTCCTCGACTACCAGGACGACGTCCTGGAGGCGCTCACCGCGGCCGTCAAGCCCGAGCTCGCCCAGGCGCTCACCATCGCCGGCAAGCAGGAGCGCGAGGCCGAGCTGGACCGCGTCAAGGGTCTGGCCGCCGAGAAGCTCCTCCCGGAGTTCGAGGGCCGCGAGAAGGAGATCTCCGCCGCGTACCGCTCGCTCACCAAGCAGCTGGTCCGCGAGCGCGTGATCAAGGAGAAGAAGCGCATCGACGGCCGCGGTGTGACGGACATCCGTACGCTCGCCGCCGAGGTCGAGGCCATCCCGCGCGTGCACGGCTCCGCGGTGTTCGAGCGTGGCGAGACCCAGATCCTGGGCGTCACCACCCTCAACATGCTCCGCATGGAGCAGCAGCTGGACACCCTCTCCCCGGTGACCCGCAAGCGCTACATGCACAACTACAACTTCCCGCCGTACTCCACCGGCGAGACCGGCCGCGTCGGCTCCCCGAAGCGCCGCGAGATCGGCCACGGCGCCCTCGCCGAGCGCGCCCTCGTGCCGGTCCTGCCGACGCGCGAGGAGTTCCCCTACGCGATCCGCCAGGTCTCCGAGGCGCTGAGCTCCAACGGCTCGACGTCCATGGGCTCGGTCTGCGCCTCCACCATGTCGCTGCTGAACGCCGGTGTGCCGCTGAAGGCCCCCGTCGCAGGTATCGCCATGGGCCTGATCTCCCAGGAGATCGAGGGCGAGACGCACTACGTCACCCTCACCGACATCCTCGGTGCGGAGGACGCCTTCGGCGACATGGACTTCAAGGTCGCCGGCACCAAGGAGTTCGTGACCGCCCTCCAGCTCGACACCAAGCTGGACGGCATCCCCGCCTCCGTCCTGGCCGCCGCTCTCAAGCAGGCCCGTGACGCCCGCCTCCACATCCTCGACGTGATGATGGAAGCGATCGACACGCCGGACGAGATGTCCCCGAACGCCCCGCGGATCATCACCGTCAAGATCCCCGTGGACAAGATCGGCGAGGTCATCGGCCCCAAGGGCAAGATGATCAACCAGATCCAGGAGGACACCGGCGCCGACATCACGATCGAGGACGACGGCACGATCTACATCGGCGCGGTCGACGGACCGTCCGCCGAGGCCGCCCGCACCACGATCAACGGCATCGCCAACCCGACCATGCCGGAGGTCGGCGAGCGCTACCTGGGCACGGTCGTGAAGACGACCACCTTCGGCGCGTTCGTGTCGCTGCTCCCGGGCAAGGACGGTCTGCTGCACATCTCGCAGATCCGCAAGCTCGCCGGCGGCAAGCGCGTGGAGAACGTCGAGGACGTCCTCGGCGTGGGCGCGAAGGTCCAGGTCGAGATCGCCGAGATCGACTCCCGCGGCAAGCTCTCCCTGATCCCCGTGGTCGAGGGCGAGGAAGGCTCTGACGAGAAGAAGGACGACGCCGACAAGTGACGTCCCAGCGCTCCCAGGCGACGGCCCGCACCTCCTCGGAGGCGCGGGCCGTCGCCCGTACCCAAACCCTCATCAAGGGCGAGAACGGCATCGGCACGGTCCGCAAGACCACCCTCCCGGGCGGACTGCGCATCGTCACCGAAACCCTACCCTCGGTCCGCTCCGCCACCTTCGGCATCTGGGCACACGTCGGATCCCGCGACGAGACCCCGGCCCTGAACGGCGCCACCCACTACCTGGAGCACCTGCTCTTCAAGGGCACGAACCGCAGGTCCGCCCTGGACATCTCCTCCGCCCTCGACGCGGTCGGCGGCGAGATGAACGCGTTCACGGCGAAGGAGTACACGTGCTACTACGCACGCGTGCTCGACGCCGACCTGCCCCTCGCCATCGACGTCGTCTGCGACATGCTGACGGGCTCCCTCATCCTCGAAGAGGACGTGAACGTCGAGCGGGGCGCGATCCTCGAAGAGATCGCCATGACCGAGGACGACCCGGGCGACTGCGTGCACGACCTGTTCGCGCACACGATGTTCGGCGACAACCCCCTCGGCCGCCCGGTCCTCGGCACGGTCGACACGGTCAACGCCCTCACCGCCGACCGCATCCGCCGCTTCTACAAGAAGCACTACGACCCGACCCACCTGGTCGTCGCCTGTGCCGGCAACATCGACCACAACAAGGTCGTACGGCAGGTCCGTGCCGCCTTCGAGAAGGCCGGTGCCTTCAAGGACCTCGCCGCCGACCCCGTCGCCCCGCGCGGCGGCAGGCGTGCCCTGCGCACCGCGGGCCGCGTCGAGCTGATCGACCGCAAGACCGAGCAGGCACATGTCGTGCTCGGCATGCCGGGCCTGTCCCGCACGGACGAGCGGCGCTGGGCCCTGGGCGTGCTGAACACCGCCCTCGGCGGCGGCATGTCCTCCCGGCTCTTCCAGGAGGTCCGCGAGAAGCGCGGCCTGGCCTACAGCGTGTACTCGTACACCTCGGGCTTCGCCGACTGCGGCCTGTTCGGCGTGTACGCCGGCTGCCGTCCGTCGCAGGTGCACGACGTGCTGAAGATCTGCCGCGACGAACTCGACCTCGTCGCCGAGCACGGCCTGTCCGACGAGGAGATAGGGCGTGCGATCGGGCAGCTCCAGGGGTCCACGGTCCTCGGCCTGGAGGACACCGGCGCGCTGATGAACCGTATCGGCAAGAGCGAGCTGTGCTGGGGCGAGCAGATGTCCGTCGACGACATGCTGTCCCGGATAACGTCGGTCACCCCCGACGACGTCCGCGAGGTGGCCCGCGAGATCCTGGGACGGCGGCCCTCCCTGTCGGTCATCGGCCCGCTGAAGGACAAACAGGCGGCTCGTCTGCACGACGCCGTCGCCTGACCACCCCCTGGTGAAGGAAGCACAAGAGATGAGCAAGCTGCGCGTGGCGGTCCTCGGCGCCAAGGGCCGGATCGGCTCGGAAGCCGTACGAGCCGTCGAAGCCGCCGAGGACATGGAACTGGTCGCCGCCCTCGGCCGGGGCGACAAGCTGGAGACGCTGACCGACTCCGGCGCCCAGGTCGCGGTCGAACTGACCACGCCCGACTCGGTCATGGCCAACCTCGAGTTCTGCGTCGGTCATGGCATCCACGCGGTCGTCGGCACCACCGGCTGGACCGACGAACGCCTCGCGCAGCTGAACGGCTGGCTGTCCGCCTCCCCGGAGACGGGCGTGCTCATCGCGCCGAACTTCTCCATCGGGGCCGTCCTCACGATGAAGTTCGCGCAGCTCGCCGCCCCCTACTTCGAGTCCGTCGAGGTCGTCGAGCTGCACCACCCGAACAAGGTGGACGCCCCCTCCGGCACCGCCACGCGCACCGCCCAGCTCATCGCCGAGGCCCGCCGCACCGCCGGCACCGCCCCGGCCCCCGACGCCACGGCCACCGCCCTCGCCGGTTCCCGCGGCGCCGACGTCGACGGCGTCCCGGTCCACGCCGTGCGGCTGCGCGGTCTGCTGGCCCACCAAGAGGTCCTGCTCGGCGCCGAGGGCGAGACCCTCACGGTCCGGCACGACTCGCTCCACCACAGCAGCTTCATGCCGGGCATCCTGCTCGGCGCCCGCCGGGTGGTGAGCACCCCGGGCCTGACCCTCGGCCTGGAACACTTCCTGGACCTGAACTGAGCCCCTGACCGTCATGCGCGCGAAGCTCACCTACGCCCTCACCGCAGCCGTCCTGGTCGTCTACTTCGTCCTGGTCGGCAGCCGCGGCGTCCTGCTCATCGAAACCGGCACGGCCCTCACCGTCACCTTCGGTGTCGCCGTGCTGATCCTGCCGGTCATCGGCCTGTGGTTCCTGTGGAAGAACACCCAGTTCGCCCGCAAGGCCGGCCAACTCGCCGCCGAACTCGACGCCGAGGGCGGCCTGCCCGTCGACGAACTGCGGCGCACCCCCAGCGGGCGCATCGACCGGGACTCGGCCGACGAGGTCTTCGCCAAGCGCAAGGCCGAGACGGAGGACGCCCCCGACGACTGGCGCGCCTGGTTCCGCCTGGCCGTCGCCTACCACGACGCCCGCGACACCCCGCGCGCCCGCAAGGCGATGCAGCGCGCGATCGCCCTGCACGACGGCAAGCAGCCCGACGCCGCCTGAACCAGTCCCCACTCATGCCGGCGGGGGGGGGCCCGGGGGGGGGGGGGGCCCCCCCCCCCCGCGGGGGGGGGGGGGGCGGCGGGCGCCCCGGCCCCCCCCCCCGCCGGCATGAGTGGGGACGTCAGCGCGGGCCGTACTCCTCGGCCCACGCCTCGACCGAGTCCGCAGCCCGGTCGAAGGCCTCCGCGCGACCCAGGAAATCCGCGTTGTGGGTGGTCAGCAGTGGCGAAGGACCGGTGTCCCGGCCCTGGCGTCCGAGCAGCAGCGCCTGCCCTTGGACGGTCCGCGGCAGTCCCAGCCAGCGCACCGGCTGTTGCACCGTACGCACGGAGACGACCTGCTCCCAGGACGCCGTACGCGTGGTGAGGAAACCCACGCGCCGCAGCCCTCGCGCGCTGACCCACACGCCCACGCGCAGCAGGCGCACCGCCGCGGCGATGACGAGCAGCGCGAGGGCGAACACCACCGCGGCCGACGCCAGTTGGGTCGTCGCGGCGATGACGACCGCCGCGAACAGCACGAACGAGGCGAGCAGCAACGCGAGCGCCGCCGCTCCGACCCGCCACGGACCGGGCCGGTACGGACGCCGCCAGCGGTCACGGTCGTCGTAGGGCAACGGAACGTCGTCCGCCGCCTCGAAAGCGCGATCGGCCGTCAGGAAGGGCAGGGGCACGGCTGGTCCTCACTCGATCCATGCGTGGGCTGTGCCCGGTGAGGCTACCGATCTGTGTCCCCGGTCACCACTGGCGGGGGGCCGGATGGAGTCACCGCCGGTGCGGCGCCGTTCAGCGCTTCTCGGACGCCTGCGACTGCTGAGGCTGATCAGCCGTCTTGGCGGGCGTCAGCGCGGGCGTCCCGATGACCAGGGACCCCACGAGCCCCGCCACGATGGTGAGCCCCAGCAGGCCACGGCCGGCCATCTGACCGACGGACGACCGCTCGCGCGGTGGGGGAGTGACATTGCTGCGGAACCTGTCGGCCTCGGCTACGAAGGCAAACGGTACGGGTTCACGCCGACCGAACATCAGGGGTGCTTCTCCTTCGGGGGGTGGAACGGATCACTGTCGTCTGTAGAGACGAACGAACTCCCTCAGAGGTGCCCTGTTTCACCGACTTCATTGCGGCACGGCACCGATCGCGCTGATTTCGGCGGGCCGTAGAGTGGCGTCGCCACACGACGAGATGGGAAGGCCCTGCCAACCGTGACCGACACCCCCGCCGACGACCTCAAGCCCAGCTACCGCAGCGACGTCACCGTCGAGCTGGTCAAGCACACCGCGTCCGACGCGGACGTCCTCTTCGCCGCCCGCGTCTCGACCCTGGGCGAGCAGTCCCTGGACGAGCTGAAGAAGGACCCCGAGCGTTCCAAGGGCCTGATCAACTACCTGATGCGGGACCGGCACGGCAGCCCCTTCGAGCACAACTCCATGACCTTCCTCATCAGCGCCCCGATCTTCGTCTTCCGCGAGTTCATGCGGCACCGCGTCGGCTGGTCGTACAACGAGGAGAGCGGCCGCTACCGCGAGCTCCAGCCCGTCTTCTACGTCCCCGACGAGTCCCGCAAGCTGGTCCAGGAGGGCCGCCCCGGCAAGTACGTCTTCGTCGAGGGCACCCAGGCCCAGCAGGAACTGGTCGGCCGCGTCATGGAGGACTCGTACCGCCAGGCGTACGAGGCCTACCAGGAGATGCTCGCCGCCGGTGTCGCCCGCGAGGTCGCCCGTGCGGTCCTGCCGGTCGGCCTGTACTCCTCGATGTACGCCACCTGCAACGCCCGCTCGCTGATGCACTTCCTCGGCCTGCGCACCCAGCACGAGCTGGCCAAGGTGCCGTCCTTCCCGCAGCGCGAGATCGAGATGGTCGGCGAGAAGATGGAGGCCGAGTGGTCCCGGCTGATGCCGCTCACCTACGCCGCCTTCAACGCGAACGGACGGGTGGCGCCGTAACGCACCGTCGAGTCCCCGGTCAGGCACAGATGTGCGGTTCAGCCGCGCGAAGTGTCCGTATTGCGGCATTTAGAGAAGTTCATCTAGCCTGATCAAACGGGTCCGGCACTGCTTGAACCCCCGAGCAGGCAGTGCCGGGCTCCACCTTTGTCACGACTTGTCGCCCGCCCCGCGGGCAGACCCGGTCCTGAGCAACGAGTAGCGTGTAACCCATGGCTCCGACCTCGACTCCGCAGACCCCCTTCGGGCGGGTCCTCACCGCCATGGTCACGCCCTTCACGGCGGACGGCGCACTCGACCTCGACGGCGCGCAGCGGCTCGCCACCCACCTGGTGGACGCAGGCAACGACGGCCTGGTCATCAATGGCACCACGGGCGAGTCCCCGACCACCAGCGACGCGGAGAAAGCGGATCTCGTCCGGGCGGTCCTGGAGGCGGTCGGAGACCGAGCCCACGTGGTGGCCGGAGTCGGCACCAACGACACACACCACAGCATCGAACTCGCCCGTGCGGCCGAGCGCACCGGCGCACACGGCCTGCTCGTGGTGACTCCGTACTACAACAAGCCTCCGCAGGAAGGCCTCTACCGGCACTTCACGGCGATCGCCGACACCACCGGCCTCCCGGTGATGCTCTACGACATCCCCGGCCGCAGCGGCGTCCCGATCAACACCGAGACGCTCGTCCGCCTCGCCGAGCACCCGCGGATCGTCGCCAACAAGGACGCCAAGGGCGATCTGGGCCGCGCCAGCTGGGCCATCGCCCGCTCCGGTCTCGCCTGGTACTCCGGCGATGACATGCTCAACCTGCCCCTGCTCTCGGTCGGCGCGGTCGGCTTCGTCTCGGTCGTCGGCCACGTCGTCACCCCTGAGCTGCGTGCCCTGGTCGAGGCGTACACCTCCGGTGACGTCCAGAAGGCCACCGAGATCCACCAGAAGCTGCTCGCCGTCTACACGGGCATGTTCCGCACCCAGGGCGTGATGACCACCAAGGCGGCGCTCGCCCTCCAGGGACTGCCGGGTGGGCCCCTGCGCGCCCCCATGGTCGAATGCGCGCCCGAGGAGATCGAGCAACTCAAGATCGATCTTGCCGCCGGCGGGGTACAGCTCTGACATCGGACTTCGCGCGGACCTCCGCGCAACTGCTTCACAACTGAATAGGCGGGCCACGTGCTCGCACCACCCCACACACAACTGCTCATGCACGAACGTCACGCGCGCCACGTGCCCCACCGGCACGTGGCGTGTGTGGTGAGGAGAGTCTTTTGAGTCATCCGCATCCCGAACTCCGCACGCCCCCGCCGCTCCCCGAGGGCGGCCTGCGTGTCACTCCGCTCGGCGGCCTCGGCGAAATCGGCCGGAACATGACCGTCTTCGAATTCGGCGGCCGCCTGTTGATCGTCGACTGCGGAGTGCTCTTCCCCGAGGAGGAGCAGCCCGGAATCGATCTGATCCTGCCGGACTTCTCGTCCATCAGGGACCGCCTCGACGACATCGAGGGCATCGTGCTCACGCACGGGCACGAGGACCACATCGGCGGCGTCCCCTACCTCCTGCGCGAGAAGCCGGACATCCCGCTGATCGGCTCCAAGCTGACCCTCGCCCTGATCGAGGCCAAGCTCCAGGAGCACCGCATCCGGCCGTACACCCTCGAGGTGGCGGAAGGGCACCGCGAGCGCATCGGCCCCTTCGACTGCGAGTTCATCGCGGTCAACCACTCCATCCCCGACGCGCTGGCCGTGGCCATCCGCACCCCAGCGGGCATGGTCGTCCACACCGGCGACTTCAAGATGGACCAGCTCCCGCTGGACAGCCGCCTCACGGACCTCCACGCCTTCGCGCGTCTGAGCGAGGAGGGCATCGACCTCCTCCTCTCGGACTCGACGAACGCCGAGGTGCCCGGGTTCGTCCCGCCCGAGCGGGAGATCTCCAACGTCCTGCGCCAGGTGTTCGCCGGAGCCAGCAAGCGCATCATCGTCGCGAGCTTCGCCAGCCACGTGCACCGCATCCAGCAGATCCTGGACGCGGCGCACGAGTACGGCCGCCGCGTGGCCTTCGTCGGCCGCTCCATGGTCCGCAACATGGGCATCGCCCGGGACCTGGGCTATCTGAAGGTCCCGCCGGGCCTGGTCGTGGACGTCAAGACGCTCGACGATCTCCCGGACAGCGAGGTGGTCCTGGTCTGCACGGGCTCCCAGGGCGAACCGATGGCGGCCCTGTCCCGCATGGCCAACCGCGACCACCAGATCCGCATCGTCCAGGGCGACACGGTGATCCTGGCGTCGTCCCTGATCCCCGGCAACGAGAACGCGGTCTACCGCGTGATCAACGGCCTCACCCGCTGGGGCGCCCACGTGGTCCACAAGGGCAACGCCAAGGTCCATGTCTCCGGCCATGCCTCCGCGGGCGAGCTGCTGTACTTCTACAACATCTGCCGGCCCAGAAACCTGATGCCGGTGCACGGCGAATGGCGTCATCTGCGTGCCAACGCCGAGCTGGGCGCCCTGACCGGTGTGCCGCACGACCGCATCGTCATCGCCGAGGACGGCGTCGCCGTCGACCTCGTCGAGGGCAAGGCCAAGATTTCGGGCAAGGTCCAGGCGGGCTACGTCTACGTCGACGGCCTCTCGGTCGGTGACGTGGGCGAGCCGGCCCTCAAGGACCGCAGGATCCTCGGTGACGAGGGCATCATCTCGGTCTTCGTGGTCATCGACTCGTCCACCGGGAAGATCACCGGCGGCCCGCACATCCAGGCCCGCGGATCGGGCATCGAGGACTCCGCCTTCAGCGATGTCGCGCCCAGGATCACGGAAGTGCTCGAACGCTCCGCGCAGGACGGCGTGGTCGAACCCCACCAGCTCCAGCAGCTCGTGCGCCGCACGCTGGGCAAGTGGGTTTCGGACACCTACCGGCGCCGGCCGATGATCCTGCCTGTGGTGGTGGAGGTCTGACGGCTCGTCCGGCCTGAGCCCACGCCAACTAGGAGCGGGGCGCCTCGATTTGCATCGAGGCGCCCCGCTCCAGTAGGTTTACAACTCCTCCCGACGGGGCACCCGGGCCAACTCAGGCACCAGGGCCATGCCCAGCCGGGGAGGAAAATCCGACTCAGAAGTTCTGATAAAGTCGGAACCGCCGGAAAGGGAAACGCGAAAGCGGAAACCTGGAAAGCACCGAGGAAATCGGGTCGAGAAAAGATCTGATAGAGTC
>NZ_JBIVQO010000013.1:0-93805 GCF_044755265.1 Streptomyces sp. NPDC092370
GCTGCACACCTACAATCACCACCGCGGACACACCGCGCTGAAAGGCCAACCACCCGCCAGCCGCGTCCCCAACCTCACGGGTCAGTACACCTAGCGGACCGCCGTACTCGACCAGAACGCGGTGCCGGCCGGACGGATCGAGCGCGCTGCACCGGCTTCCGGGCCGCGCGCCCTCACTCGAGCGGGTCGGCCGGGAGGGCCTGCTCCGTCCAGATGACCTTGCCGGTCGTCGTGTAGCGGGTCCCCCAGCGCTGGGCGAGCTGGGCCACGATCAGCAGTCCTCGCCCTCCCTCGTCGGTGGTCCGGGCATGGCGCAACCGTGGTGAGGTGCTGGCGCCGTCGGAGACCTCGCAGATCAGGACGCGGTCCCGGATCAGGCGCAGTTCGACCGGTCCGGTCGCGTGACGGATGGCGTTGGTGACCAGTTCGCTGACGATGAGTTCCGAGGTGAAGGTCAGGTCGGGCAGGCCCCACGCGTCCAGTTGCCGGCCGACGAGACCGCGGGCGTGGGCGACTGCGGCCGGATCGCCGGGCAGGTTCCAGGAGACGACCTGGTCCGGGGCCAGGACCCGGGTCCGGGCGAGAAGCAGGGCCACGTCGTCGGAGGGCGGGCCGGTCAGCAGGGCGTCCACCGTGCCCTGGCCGATCTCCTCCAGTGCCGGCCCGCGTGCCCCGAGGGCGTCGCCCAGCCGGTTGAGGCCTACGTCGATGTCCCGGTCGTAGGTCTCGATGAGGCCGTCCGTGTAGAGGGCGAGGAGAGTGCCCTCGGCCAGCTCCACTTCGGTGGACTCGAAGGGGAGGTAGCCGAGCCCCAGGGGTGGTCCGGCGGGCAGCTCGAGAACGCCGGCGGTGCCGTCGCAGCCGACGATCACGGGCGGGAGGTGCCCGGCCCTGGCCAGCGTGCACCGTCTGCTGACCGGGTCGTACACGGCGTACAGGCAGGTGGCCCCGAGGAACGCGGCGCCCGCGCTCTCGTCGCCGGCCGCCGCCGGACCCTTGCCGTCGTACGCGCCCAGATGGCCGATGACGAGATCGTCGAGATGGGCCAGCAGCTCGTCCGGAGGGAGGTCCAGGTCGGCGAGCGTACGCACGGCGGTGCGCAGACGGCCCATGGTCGCCGCCGCGTTCATGCCATGCCCGACAACGTCCCCGACGACCAGGGCGACCCGGGCCCCGGACAGCGGGATCACGTCGAACCAGTCACCGCCCACACCGCTGGGGGCGTCCGCGGGCAGGTACCAGGACGCCACTTCCAGCGCGGAGCCTCCGGCCAGTTCCTGCGGCAGCAGGTAGCGCTGCATGGAGCGGGCCGCGGTGCGTTCGCGGGTGAAGCGGCGTGCGTTGTCGACGGACACGGCGGCCCGGGACACGAGTTCTTCGGCGAGACGCACGTCGTCGTCCTCGAACGGGCCGGTGCGGTCGGTGCGCGCGAACGTCGCCACCCCGAGTGTGACGCCACGCGCCCGTACAGGCACCACCATCACCGAGCGGAAGCCGAAGTCGCGGAAGGTCGAGCCCAGCGACTCGTCCTCGGTCACCCAGGCGCTGGCCGAAAGGTCGAGGATCCGCTCCACCAGGGTCCGGCTCTCTTGCAGGCACCGGGTCACCGGCGACAAGGCAGCACGCCTGACCGTTTCCCCCACGGCCAGGCTCGCCTCCGGACAGCCCTCGCGCACCGACTGCTGGCCCGCGCGCCGGATGGCGGGTGCCATGCCCACCGGGCCCGGCGCCGGCTCCTCGCCCCTCATGACCGAGTCCAGCAGATCGACGGCGACGAACTCGGCGACGGAGGGCACCGCCTCGTCCGCCAGTTCCTGCGCTGTCCGGGTCACCTCCAGTGTGCTGCCGATCCGCGCACCGGCGTCGTTCAGCAGAGCCAGGCGTTCCTGGGCCCGCCACCGCTCGGTGACGTCGACGACCATGTAGGAGACGCCGACGGTGCGGCCTTTGCGGTCCTTCATGCCGAAGAAGGAGGCGGAGCAGGCGCGGATCCGGTCGGGGGCCAGGTGGCTGGGGGCGCGGTACTCGTGGTCGAGCACCGGTTCCCCGGTCTCCAGGACCTTGCGCATGCGTTCCTCGAAGGCTTCGGCCTCCGACTGCGGCAGCACCTCGCTCACCTGACGTCCCAGGCGTCGTTCGAGGGGGACGAGACGCTCCAGTGGTTCGTTCACCCAGACGTAGCGCAGGTCCGCGTCCAGGACGGCCATGCCGATGGGCGCGTCGGTGAGGAACGGCGTCACCATCAGCTGGCTCACGCCTCCGTTCGGCATCCGCCAGAAGGCGCGCTTGGGCGGCCGGCCGACGAAGCTGCCGAAGAGCAGTGCGGCGGCCGTGGCGACCAGGACGCCCGGCACCATCTCGTAGATGCCGGACTCCAGGGGGCCGAGGAGCGGGTTGATCTGGTCCCACCACAGGACCGTGCCCGCGCCCGACACGATTCCGGCCATGGCGCCGGCCCATGTCATGCGCGGCCAGTACAGGGAGAGGAGTACCACCGGGCCGAAGGCGGCTCCGAAGCCCGCCCAGGCCTCGCCGACGATGTCCAGCAGTCCGCCGCGCCTGAGCGCGATCACGTAGGCCACCAGGATCACCAGGACGACGGCGCATCGGCCGACCAGCACCAGTGTCCGATCCCCGGCCCGCCGGTGGAGGAACGCGCGGTAGAAGTCCTCGGTGAGGGCGGTGGACGACACGAGGAGCTGGCTGTCGGCGGTCGACATGATCGCGGCCAGGACGGCGATCAGGATCACGCCGGCGACCCAGGGAGTGAGCAGGGTCCGGGCCAGGGCGATGTACACCGTGTCCGGTGCACCGAGCGGGGCGCCCGGCTGGGCGATGCCGACCAGGCCGACGAGGGTGGCGCCGACGAGCACGACGGCGACCCAGACGGTGCCGATCCGGCGGGCCGCCGGGATCGCACGGGTACTGCGGATGCCCATGAAGCGGGCCAGGATGTGCGGCTGGCCGAAGTAGCCGAGACCCCAGGCGAGCAGCGAGACCGTGGCCACGGCTCCCAGTGACCCGCCAGCCGACCACTGACCGTCCGCGTAGCCGACTCTGGCTCCCATGTCCAGCAGCTCCGGGGTCTTCCGGTCGAGGGCGTCCTCCAGGGCCCCGAACCCGCCGAGCACCGTGATGCCGGTCAGGGGGAGCACGACCAGTGCGAGGAACATCAGGCTCCCCTGCATCACATGCGTCATGCTCACGGCGAGGAAGCCGCCCAGGCAGGCGTAGACGACGATCAGCAGGGCGGTCAGGCTCACCCCGAGGCCGAAGCGGATGTCGAAGACCTGCTCGAAAAGCAGTCCGCCGGCCACCAGACCACTGGCCACGTAGACGGTGAAGAACACCAGGGTGACGGCGGCCGACACCACTCGCAGCATCCGGGTGCGGTCCTCGAACCGCTCCTCCAGATAGGCCGACAGGCTCACGGCGTTCTCGGCACGTTCGGTGTAGGTGCGCAGCCGGGGGGCGACGAAGAGCCAGTTGAGGTAGGTGCCGATCACCAGGCCGACGGCGATCCAGCTGGCACCGAGGCCCGCCGCGTACACCGCTCCGGGCAAGGCGAGGAACAGCCAGCCCGACATGTCGCTGGCGCCCGCGGACAGGGCTGCGACGAAGGCGTTGAGTCTGCGACCGCCGAGGGCGAAGTCCGTGAAGGTGCGCGTGCGGGTGTACGCCCAGACACCGATCCCGATCATGGCGGCCACGTACACCAGGAACGTGGTCAGGATCGGCGCACTCACAGCGAACATGTGGTCCTCGCCCGCGAGGGTCATGGAAGGGGCATGGCCATCGGCACGCCTGGCATTTTGTCCTCCCTTCGGTACAAATGTACAGATCCGCGCTGTGAGGGGCCGCTGGGTGCGTCGGCCGTTCGTGGTCGGTACCGGGGCCGGACGGGGCGAGCGGTCAGGGGCAGGCGTAGGCGAAACGGGTGGTGACCGTGCGCTCGGCCGGGGACAGGATGCGCAGCTCGGCCCGGGCCGTGTGGTGCCCCGGTCCCTGGAAGGTCCACCGCAGATGCAGCCGTGCCCGTTTCTGTCCCCGGACCATCACTTCCTCCAGGACGCCCGAGGCGGTGCCGTCGCTGCGGATCCAGCGGTAGGACAGGGTGCCCGGGCGGCCGTTCGTGGTGACGAGGGCGACGATGGATGCGGTGCCGTCGCAGCCGAGTTCCGCCGGCCGGGCCGCGACCGTGGCCGCGCTGACCGTGAGAGGCGGTCCGAGCCGCTGCCAGGCGAGGAGCGCGAGGACGCAGAGCACGACGAGCACGGGCAGTGCGTGTCTGCGCGGCCGACGCCCGGGTGGGGGAGTCGGGGCGGCGGGAAGCATCCGGTGGGTGCCGTTAGCGACGGTGGCGGTCACGCCCGGGCCGAAGCGAAGCACGGTGCCCTCGACGCGGTCGGGCACCGGCCGATTCCGCGCCGCAGGTTCGACGAGGGTCTCGTCACGTTCGGGGCGCTCGATCCAGTGGCTGGCCAGCACAGTGGCGCTGTATGCGGCGTCGGCCGGGCTCGGCTCGCCCTCGTCACCGCCGGGCTGCTCATCGCCGGCGCGATCGGGGCGGGCGCCCTGCTGCGACAGCGCCGGGCCGCGGCACCGGTCGCTCGGGGCGCGGCTGCCGGCGGGCCGTAGGTCCCGGGTCGTGCCGGGGCCGCGGGTGGCGGCACCCCCTTCGGCTGCTGGTACGAGGACATCCGTTTGCTCGTCCACGGACCGCAGCGTCTGAGGCGGCCGGCGGACGGTGGGCAATACCTCGGTGGGCTCGCCGACGGATCGCGGTGTCTCGGTGGGCTCGCAGGCGGGCCAGGGAGCGTGGTCGTCGTCGTATGCGGTCACCGGAGGTCGCACCGCCTGGTGAGGAGCTGCTGTGAGGCGCCCCCGTCGGCGGCGGCCGGGGTCGTGGTGGCCTGGACCGCCCAGTAACAGTCCAGGGTCTGGAAGGCGTGGTCGACGGTGAGCGTGTACTGGGTGGCGCCGCTGCGTTCGAAGGTCTGGGACGCACCGTCCAAAGTGCCCAGCGGGCCCGCCGTGCGGCTCGTGAACCAGGAGACCGTGACCGAGACCGGGCCGGTGCCGTCCGTGGTGATCCCGATCGTGGCGGTGGCGGTCGTGGGACCTGTCTGCCGGAACGCCGACACCACCACGTCCTTGACGGCGGGTGCGGCAGGCGGGGCGGGGGTGGTGGTCGCAGGTGTCGCCGCGGTGGCCGGACCGCCGGGCGCGGTGGTCTCCTCGTCCCCGGAGGGCGTGGTGGGGGCCGGGGGTTCAGCGGAACCGGTGGCCGTCGGGGCCGAGGGGGACGGGGTGGGTGACGGCGAGGACCCGGCCGGCTCGGTGGGCGTGGTGGACGCCGACGGCGGCAAGGAGTCCGTGGGAGCGGGCGGAGCGGCCGGCCCTCGGCCGGGCTGAGGGCTGGTGGTGGCCAGAGCCTGGGCCGACCGCTGCGCGGCGGTCCCCGGGTCGAACGGGACACCGAGGGTCAGGAGGAGGGTACCGAGAGCCGCGACGGCGGCGGACACGAGCAGTCCCGGGCGTCCGGGCAGCCACGACTGCGCCGGGCCTCGTCCCGGCTGACGGCGCAGGACCGTGCGTGCCGTGTCCGTGGTGCTGCGGGGCCCCTCGCGGAACGAGGGCAGGAGCAGCGGCAGCAGGCATACCAGGGCGGCCAGCCGGCCCCGGCCGCGTTCCTCCCAGTCGGGGCCGTAGGCGGTTGAGGCGGCGGCTTCCAGTTCCGCGACGAGATCCTCGGCGCGGGCGGGCCGTTCCTCGGGGTTCTTGGCCAGACCCCGGCGCACCACGTCCCGCAGCGCCTCGGGGGCCTCATCGGCCGGCACGGGCGCGTCGACGTGCTGGAGCGCGAGCTCGGCCAGGTTGTCGCCCAGGTACGGCTTGTGGCCCGTCAGGCATTCGAAGAAGGTGGCGGTGGCCGCGTACACGTCGGCCGTGGGGGAGGCGGGCGCGCCGGTCCACTGCTCGGGGGCCATGTAGGAAGGGGTTCCGGCCACGCCCGAGCTGGTGCCCGCATCCACCGCGATGCCGAAGTCGACCAGCTTGGAGCATCCATCCGCTGTGACCAGGACGTTCTCCGGCTTGTAGTCGCGGTGGACGACGCCGATCCGGTGCGCGTCGGCCAGCCCGAGCAACGATCCCTTGAGGATGACGAGCGCGGCCTCGGGGTCCAGCGGGCCCTCCCGCTTCAGCAGCGCACGCAGCGAGACCCCGTCGACCAGCTCCATCACGATGGCGGCGCCGTCCGGGCTCTCCACGTACTCGTACAACCCGGCGACGTACGCGCTCTCCAGCCCGGCCAGCAGGCGCGCCTCCGCCCGGAAGTCGTGCACGAAACCCGGCCGGGTGCGCAGGGACTCGCTGAGGTACTTCACCGCGACCGGGATGCCGGTCTCCTCGTGGACGGCCAGGACGACCCGCCCGCTCGCCCCTTCCCCGAGTTCGAGCGACCCGGTGTATCCGGGCACTTCCCACGTGTGCATCGCCATCCCCCCTGGGCCGCCGTTCGGCGGCGGCCGGTCCCGCGCTCGAAGGCATATCTTTCGGCCACTGCGGTTGCGTGGCCAGAAGTATGCGCGAGGCGTACCCGGACCGTGACAGACCCGCCGGGTGAACGGGACGTTTCCCTTCGGGGCCCCTACTGCGCCGCTTCCGGCAGGCCGACGAGGAGCAGTGTCACGTCGTCGTCATGGGTGGCCGTGTCCGGGACGAGGGTTCCGAGCAGCCGGTCCGCGGCACGGTCCAGCGTCTCCGGGTCCGCCGGCACGTCCTTCAGTTCACTGCCGAGGGTGTGGGCGAGGACGTCGATCTGGGCCTCGATGTCGGTACCGGGGCGTTCGACCAGCCCGTCGGTGTAGAGCGCGAGTGTGCTGCCGGGCGGCAGCGGATGGCTGGCGTCCTCGAACGGCAGCGACATGCCGGACGAGTCGTTGACACCCAGCGGCACACCGACCGGGGCTCCCAGTCGGCAGACCGGCCCGCCGGGCGGCAGGGCGATGACGGGAAGGTGTCCTGCCGAGCACAGGGTGACCTCGTTCGCTTCCTGGTCGATCACGAGGTAGACGCACGTGACCAGTTGGTCGGCCAGGTCGCTCACGAACGCGTCCAGCCCGGTCATGAGCACACCGGGCGTGGCGCCCGTGCGGGCCAGGGCGTGGGAGGCGGCGCGCAACTGTCCCATGACGGCCGCGGCCTCCAGGCCCCGGCCCATCACGTCGCCGACGAGGACGCCTGTGCGGCGCCTGGCGAGGGGGATGACGTCGAACCAGTCGCCGCCGACGCCGGGGTCCTGGACGGACGCCAGGTACCGGTGGGCGCTGGGCAGGTACGTGAGGCGGGGCGGCTGTCCCATCAGGCTGTGCTGCAGGGTGTAGGCGATCCGGCGCTGTTGCTCGTAGCGCTCGGCACGTTCGGTCTCCGCCCGTCTGCGCTCGGTGATGTCCCGTACGGTCAGGAAGACGAGGGTCTCCTGCTCGGACTCGACACTGCTGACGCTCACCTCGACAGGGAACTCCGAGCCGTCGTCGCGCAGTCCGTACAGGTCCCGGTCCAGCACCACCGGCCTCGGATCGCGCAGGCGGAGGTAGGCGCCGAGGAGGGCGCCGTGCCGCCGTCGCCGCGCGACGGGCGCCAAGTGGACCACATCGGTGCCTACGAGGTCGCCCGGCGAACGGCCGAAGAGGCGCGTGACCTGCGGGTTGGCCATGACCACGGTGCCGTCGCCGTCCGTGATCAGGGTGGCGTCGGGCGCGGATTCCAGCAGCGCCCGGAACCGCCGGTGGGACCGTTGGGCCTCGCGCTGGGCCGCGACGCGGTCGGTGATGTCGGTGACCACACCGCAGACGGCGTAGGGACTGCCCGAGGTGTCGGTGAGCGGGAAGAGAGTGGAGAGGAACTCCCGCGCGCCGCCCGGCAGGGCGAGCAGTTCCTCGCGCTGCACCGGCTTGCCCTCCGCCAGCATGGCGAGGTCGGCGGCCCGCGCTCGCCGCCCCAGGTCGGACGGCATGACGTCCCGGTCCCGGCGGCCGAGGACCTGCTCCCGACGCAGGCCCAGGCTCTGCTCGAACGTCGTGTTGACCGCCAGGAAGCGCCCGTCGAGATCCTTGATGAACACCACCGCGGGCGTGTGATCCATGAAGGCCTGAAGTAGTTCGTTCTGGCGTACCTGCCACTCCAGCCGGGCGTGAGCCGCTTCCACCCGCCGGCCCACCGCCAGGGTCGTGAAGATCACCGCCGTGAACACGGCCACGTGAGTGCAGACGAGCAGAGCGGTACTCAGCCGTACCCCGAACACGCCCGCGTCCTCACCTGCCAAGACAGCCCAGCCCAGCAGCGGCGGCACCACCACCACCGTGACGAACAGCCACCGTCCCAGCGCGCCCGTCGTACCCGCGTTCCACAGCAGCCCCGCGGGGCCCTCGTCCGGGCGGGCCAGGAAGAGGGCGGCCCCCAGTAGCACCAGCGCGAGAGCGGTGTGCAGGGCCATGCCCGTGTAGGCGCCGAACCGCTCCAGTTCGGGCACCGCGTAGGCGGCCCCGTACAGCCGCAGCATGCCGAGGGCTCCGACGGCCAGGCCCGGGATCTGACTCGCCCAGGCGGGGACCCGCGGCACCCCGGCGCACAGGGTGGCCGCCCCCGCGAGCGTGAGCGCCGCGGCCGTGTTCGGCGCCATGCGTCCCGGCGCCCCCGTTCCCACCGCCGCGGTGGTGTCCTCGTAGAGCAACTCGTCGACGCCCAGGCTCGCCCCGGTCGCGTACTCCACGAGGGTCAGTACGCCGAGCACGGCGGCGAGAACCGCCGCCGCCCGGGCCGCGGCGAGGGTGCGCGGGCGGACCGCACCGCGGACGATCACCCACAGGGAGAAGCCGAGCGCCACGATCGCCACGGCGGTGTTGAACTTCATCGACACCGCGGCACCGGGCAGCACCTTCTTCAGCGCGTCGGTGTCGGAGATCCAACCGGCCAGGCTCACCAGCCCGAGCAGACCGCCCGTCAGGGCAGCGGCCCTGGCCGCGGTACGTACGGCGCCGAGAACAGGAGGGTGGAACGGCAGGCCGTCGACCCGCTCCGCGCGGCGCGCGCCAGACAGCCCCGGCGTCCGCTGCTCCCTCGTCACCGCATTCTCATCCCTGCCGGGAGACTGCCCGACCTTCATGGATCATCCTGAATAGTATTAAAAGGGTATAAGTGTGACGCGTTGCCGACCTTGTGAGGCGAGGCCTTCCCGCCCCCGGACAGCCCGTCCGATGTGCCCCCTGCCACGAACGCGGCGCCGCGGACTTGGATGCCGCCTCGGTTCTTCGTGGAACTCGGTATGGAGCTGGAGGGCAGGCCGGAGATCGAGGGCCCCGTCGCCGGCCAGTGCACCGACTCGACGGCGTCCACGGCGACATCGATGAGACAAACCCGAGAGTCGGAGATCCTTGGAGTCCGTGACGTTCTCGACGCACCAGCTCACGATTGAGTGCCTCAGCCGGCCGTGACCGCACTTCGGAGAGGATTTCGGCCGGTGCATCGGCGGTCCGTACTTGGTCCGAGGCGATCCTTCACGCGACCATGGTCGGGACCGATCGAGTCGTCGGCCGGTCTCCTGAGGCAGAGGGCACGTATGGACGTTCGGCAGCTGGAATACTTCCTCGCGATTGTTGATCGTGGCGGATTCAACCGTGCGGCCTCGGCTCTGTACGTGTCGCAGCCGTCGCTGTCGCAGGCCGTGCGGGCGCTGGAGCGTGATCTCGGCTCCGAGCTGTTCCATCGCATCGGGCGCAGGGCAGTCCTCACGGAGGCCGGAAGGGCCCTGATCGAGCCCGCCCGGGAAGCCGTGCGGAGTCTGGAGACGGCGCGGGCGAGTGTGGCGGCGGTGCGTGACCTGCGTGAGGGGCGTCTGGACGTGGCGTCGATGCCGTCGCAGGCGGTGGAACCGCTGACGACCTTGGTGAGTGCCTTCAGCCACCGGTATCCCGGCGTCTCGGTGGCCATCAACGCGGCGTTCACGTCGCGTGACGTGATCGACATGGTGCGCACGGGTGCCGTGGAGTTGGGGCTTCTGGCGTCCGCCGGTCCGGTCTCCGACAAGGAGGTCGTCTCGCATGCGCTGGGGCGGCAGCGTTTCGTGCTGGTGGTGCCGGCCGACGGCCCGTTCGTCGATCGGACGGCGGTGGAATGCCGGGAGCTCGCGGGACAGCGGCTGATCGTCGGGCAGCCGGGTACAGGGATGCGCGCCTACGTCGACGCGCTGCGGAAGCAGGGCATCGAGTTCACCGTCGCGGCCGAGACGGAGCACCGCGTGTCGCTCATGCCCCTGGTACTGGCCGGGGTCGGGCTCGCGGTGGTCACGGACTCCTGGCGGGACCTCGCCCGGCGACTGGGCACCCGCGTCCTGGACATCGAGCCGGAGACCACCCTGGACATCGCCCTCGTCGCCCGCCGCGGCATCCTGTCGCCCGCGGCCGCCGCATTCGTCGCATACACGACCTCGGCGTCCGACGGCTGATAGGCGCCCCTTATAAGGGAGATCCGTTCTGCGTCTTGGACGCGCCACGGGCCGCCGCGCTGCAATGGTCGGCATGACGACGAACCACCGCATTGCCCTGATCCCCGGCGACGGCATCGGCGCCGAGGTGCTGCCCCCGGCACAGCAGGTGCTCGATGTGCTCGGCCGCCGCCACGGCTTCAGCCTGTCCTACACGCCGTACGACTGGTCATGCGAGCGGTACCTGCGGGAGGGCGCCATGATGCCCGCCGACGGGATCGACCAGCTGCGCGAGGCGGACGCGATCCTGCTGGGCGCGGTGGGATACCCGGGGGTGCCCGACCATGTCTCGCTGTGGGGGCTGCTGATCCCGATCCGGCGCAGCTTCCGCCAGTACGTCAACCTCCGGCCCATCCGTGTCTTCGAGGGCATCGACAGTCCGGTGCGCGGCGCGCGGCCGGGCGAGGTCGATTTCGTCGTCGTGCGCGAGAACATGGAAGGCGAGTACAGCGAGGTCGGCGGCCGGCTCAACAGAGGCTTCCCGGACGAGATCGCCGTGCAGGAGGCCGTCTTCACCCGGGCCGGTGTCACGCGCGTGCTGGACTACGCCTTCGCGCTCGCCTCCCAGCGCGGCGGACGCCTGACCTCCGCGACCAAGTCGAACGGCATCGTGCACACCATGCCGTTCTGGGACCAGCTCGTCGCCGAGCGGGCCGCCTCGTTCCCGCAGGTCGCCTGGGGCCAGGAGCACATCGACGCGCTCGCGGCCAAGTTCGTCCTCGAACCAGGCCGCTTCGACGTCGTCGTCGCCTCCAACCTCTTCGGCGACATCCTCAGCGACCTCGCGGCCGCGGTCGCCGGATCCATCGGTATCGCCCCGGCGGCCAACCTCAACCCCGAACGGGACTTCCCCTCGATGTTCGAGCCGGTGCACGGCTCCGCGCCCGACATCGCGGGCCAGGGCATCGCCAACCCGCTGGGCGCGATCTGGTCCGCAGGCATGATGCTCGACCACCTCGGCCATCCCGCCGCGGCCAGGGACATCACGGACGCGATCGCCTCGGTCCTGGCCAAGACCGATACCCGCACCCGTGACCTGGGCGGAACCGCCACCACCGCCGAGTTCACCGACAAGCTGATCGAACTCCTCTGAGCCGTCTCCCCCTGCCTCAAGGGTGAAGCGAAGTATGGGTTGACCTGCAGGATTCCATGGCCGAAAGTGGCCGCCATTCCAGCGGGACCCGAACTGGAAGAAAGGAGCGAATCATGAGCATCCCGAAGCGCGTCGCCGTGATCGGTGCCGGCAGCATGGGCAGCCAGGTCATGTGGCGACTGGCCGCCCGCGGAGCCGAGGTCATCGGCTACGACAGGTACGCACCGGGTCACGACCGCGGCGCGGCCGGGGGCGAGAGCCGCATCTACCGAGCCGCCCACCTCGGCGAGCCCGGGTATGTTCCGCTGCTGCGGCTCGCGGACCGGATGTGGGAGCAGCTTCAGACGGAGACGGGCCGGTCGCTGAGACGCCGCAGCGGCAGCCTGGTGATGGGCGAGAGCGCCTCGCCGTCCATGCGCCTTCTCCTTTCCATCAGCGCCGTCGAGGGGCTGGATCACGAGGTGCTGGACCGGGAGGAACTCGCCCGCCGCTACCCGCAGCACCGGCTTTCGGACGGACACACCGCCGTCCTCGACCGGTTGGGCGCCGTCATCAGGCCGGAGGCGTCGATCCAGGCCGCCGCCGCCCGTGCCGAGCAGCTGGGCGCCCGGCTGCACCGCTACACCACGGTGCGCGAGCTCGTCCCCGCGACGGGCGGCGGGGTGAAGATCGTCACCGACCAGGGCACGGACCATGTGGACGCCGCCGTGGTGACCGTGGGGCCCTGGATCAACACACTGCTCCCGGACCTGCCACAGACCGTCGACGTCCGCCGGGTGGTCTGCTCCTGGCACCTGCCCACCCGCCACGACTGGTTCGCGGGCGGTGCCCCTCCCTTCGTGCGCGCCACGCCCCACGACTGCTTCGGAATCCCGTCGCCCGACGGCATCTCCGTCAAGCTCGGTCTCTCCTTCAAATACCACGCGGCGGTGCCCGAGCCCGAACGGCTCGACCGTACGGTCCGCCCCGAAGAAATCGGCATCTTCCGCGAGCTCATCGGTGAACTCATGCCGGATCTGAACCCCGACCCCATCAGGATGTCGGCCTACATGGAGGGCTACACCGAGTCCGGAAACCCGCTCGTCGGTCATCTCCCCGGCGAGGACGACATCATCGTCATGGCCGGTTTCTCCGGCAGCGGCTTCAAGCTCTCGCCCGCGATGGGCGAGATCGCCGCCGACCTGGCGCTCGACGGCACCACGGAGCACCCCGTCGACTTCCTCGCTCCGGCAGGAGTCGGCGCCACCTGACCCGGGGCGAGTGTCGACGACATCACCCCGCACCCCCACACCCCGCACCCCACTCCGACATCTCTGTCATGGGCATGTCCGATATCGGAGTTGCCCGCAGCCAGTTCCCCGCAGCAAGAAAGTGAGCACTCCCATGCCCATTCCCTCGTTCCAGTGGCGCCCCAAGTACGTCTCGTTCGACTGCTACGGCACGTTGATCGACTGGCCGATGAACCCCATCACGCGTGAGCTCGTCGGCGACCAGATCCCGGCCGAGCACTGGGACCAGTTCGTCAAGGAGTTCCGCGGCTACCGCTACGACTCGGTCTGCGGCGAGTACAAGCCCTACGAGCAGACACTGCAGGACGCCTTCGAGGGCGTCTGCCGCAAGTGGGGCATCAAGGCCGCCCCGGACGCCGGCAAGCGGCTCGGCGACGGCGTCCGCAGCTGGGGCCCGCGCGCCGATGTGCCGGAACCGCTGAAGAAGATGGGCGAGAACTACAAGCTGGTCATCCTGTCCAACGCGGACGACTCCTTCCTTCAGGAGAGCGTGCCCCGGCTCGGGGCGGACTTCCACGCGGTCCTCACCGCGGAGCAGGCCGGCTGCTACAAGCCCCGCTACGCCGCCTTCGAGTACATGCTCGACCAGCTCGACGCGTCCCCCGAGGACTTCGTGCACGTCTCCTCGCACACCCGCTACGACCTGCTGCCGATGCACGACATGGGCTTTCGCAACCTCGTCCTCCTGGACCGCGGCAGCGACCCGGTCACCCACGGCTACGACTACATCACCGTGAAGTCCCTGAACGAGCTCAACACCATGCTCGGCATCTGACGCCGACGCACAGCGTCCCGCACGGACAGTCCCGAGGACCTCCCACCCCACACCCCGGCGTTTTCCGTTCCCCCGGAGGGCACACGCACCTGGAGTGCGTGTGCCCGACCCCGGCCGAGCGGCGCGTCGCGGGAATCACGGCCGGCACCGAGGCGCTGCGGGCGGCGCTGGAGAACTCGATCCGGCCCGGTCACCGCCTCCACCCCGCACATCGGCTTCGAGGCGGTGACCGGCATCGCCAGGAGGCTCTCACCACCGGACGCGGGGCCCCGAACTCGCCCTGGAGTAGGGCCCCGCCGGTACGCTCGCCGGGCTGCTCCGTCCCGATGTCGTCGCGGGACCCGGGCATGGCCTGGTGTGACGTGATCAAGCGCGGCCTCGACTGACGCGCCCGCTCACTACTCGTAACAGGTCAGGAATTCGCCATGTCTCTACCCTCCCCTGCCCAGGCGCGGCCCGTCCCCGAGGCCGCAGTGCTGGAAGGGCTGCCTCCGGTACGCGAGGTGAGCGCCGCGGAAGTGGCCGCCCGCATATCCGGCGGCCCCCGTCTCGTCGTCCTCGACGACGACCCGACCGGCACCCAAACGGTCGCCGACGTGCCCGTCCTGACTTCCTGGACGGTGGATGACCTGCGCTGGGCGCTGCGCCAGGACAGCGCCGTCTTCTTCGTGCTCACCAACACCCGCAGTCTGTCCCCTGAGGAGGCGGCAGCCCGCAACCGCGAGGTGGTCCGCGCCCTGCGCGTGGCGGCGGCGGCCGAGGGCACCGGCTACGTCCTGGCCAGCCGGGGGGACTCGACACTGCGCGGCCACTACCCGCTGGAGACCGATGTCCTCGCCGAAGAACTGACCGAGCTGGACGGCGGAGCTCCGGACGGAGTGGTACTGGTCCCCGCCTACATCGAGGCGGGGCGGCTGACCGTCGGCTCACGCCATTGGATGCGGACGGCCGACGGGCTGCTGCCGGTCGGCGAGAGCGAGTTCGCCCGTGACGCGACCTTCGGTTACCGCAGCTCGTCGCTGCCCGAGTGGGTCGAGGAGAAGACGGGCGGGCGCGTGCCCGCGGACGAGGTCCTGCGCGTCACCCTCGACGACCTGCGCGGAGGCGGCCCGACGCACACCGCGCGGCTGCTGTCCTCGCTGCGCGGCGGACGCCCGGCCGTGGTCGACGCGATGTGCGACGACGACCTGCGGGTGCTCGCCCTGGCCCTCGCGGAGGCGGAGGAGAACGGCACGCGGCTGCTGTACCGGGTCGGGCCGTCCTTCGTCAGGGCCCGCGCCGGACAGGCGGCGCGAGCACCGCTCACACGGGCCGAACTGCGCCCGCTGCGCGGGGACGCACCGCACGGTCTCATCGTCGCAGGGTCCCATGTCGCGCTTACCACACGGCAGTTGGACCGGCTGCGGGAGCGAGGCGGGATCGCCGAGTACGAGCTGGACGTGACCCTCCTGCTCGACGAGGAGCGGCGTGACGCCCACATCGCCGAGGTCGCGGCCGCGGCAGCCGGCGCACTGGACTCGGCGGACGCCGTGATCCGCACCTCCCGCGTGCTGGTGACGGGTGCCGACGCGGACGACAGCCTGGCGATCTCCCGCCGGGTCTCCGCCGCGCTCGTGGAGGCCGTGCGCCAGATCAACGCCACCCGGCGGCCCGCTTTCGTCGTCGCCAAGGGCGGTATCACCTCCAGCGACACCGCCACCCACGGCCTTCAGATCCGCCGTGCCTGGGCCCGGGGCACGCTACTGCCGGGCATCGTCTCGCTCTGGGAGCCCGCGGACGGCCCCGCCGCCGGCATCCCCTACATCGTCTTCGCCGGGAACGTCGGGAGCACCGACGCGCTCGCCGACGCCCTCGACCTGCTGAGGATCGTCTGATGCTGCTGCACGGAACCGATGCCCTGAAACAGGCAGCGGCCGCCGGTCACGCCCTGCCCGGGTTCGTCGCCTACAACCTGGAGACGGTCCAGGGCATCACGGCCGCCGCCGAGGAAGCCGGACGGCCGGTCATCATCCAGGCGGGCTCCAGCCCTTTCAAGCACGCCGGGCGCGACGCCCTGATGCGGCTGGCCCTGGACGCGGCCGAACACTCCGCCGCCCGCCTCGGTGTGCACCTCGATCACAGCCGGGACCTGGACGAGATCATCGCCTGCCTGGAGGCGGGCTACACCTCCGTCATGGTCGACGGCTCCCATCTGCCGTTCGCCGAGAACATCGCATTGACGAAGGAGGCGGTCCGGCGGGCTCGTGACCACGGTGCCTGGGTGGAGGCCGAGCTCGGTGCCCTGCCGGGCGACGAGGACGTCTCCACCGACGCCGTCGCGCAGGCCGCGGCGATGACCGATCCACAGCAAGCGGCCGAATTCGTGGCCGCGACGGGTGTGGACGCACTCGCCGTCGCCGTCGGCAACGTCCACGGCTTCACCAAGCACCCGGTCCGCCTGGACCTGCAGCGGCTGGCCGCGATCCACGAGTCCGTACCGGTCCCGCTCGTCCTGCACGGCGCCAGCGGTCTGCCCGTCGAGGAACTGCACTGCGCCCTCGCCCGAGGCGTCGCCAAGGTCAACGTCAACGCCGAACTGCGCCGCGCCTGTCTGGAGGCCGTCCGCGTGACCCTCCCGTCCGCGCTGCCCGGCTCCGACGTCGTCTCCCTGTGGGCGGCGGGCCGCGACGCGGTCCGGAACGCCGCCCTGGAGGTCATCGGCCGCTTGAGCCCCATTGCCGAGGGGGAAAACGCGTGACCTGAACCCAGCCCGCTGGCCCCGACCCGCACACCACACCGACGGACACACGACCGCCTTACGCCCCCCGGCCGTGCGCGTTGCGCGCGGTTCGCACCGCTCCGTCTCGGACCGTGTGCCCTCCTCGGCACGCGGTCCGAGACCGCACCCTGTTGGAGACTCCATGTCCACCACTGCCTCGATCGCCGTTTTGCACACCAGCCTGCTGTTCGTCGACCCCGATTCGGTCATCAACGAGTACCTCACGGAACTCGCGCCGGACGCCAAGGTCCTGCACTTCGTCGACAGCGACGTGCTCGCAGCAGTGGTGCGCGACGGTGAGGTCTCATGTGCCAGCACGCAGCGCGTGGTGCACCTGGCCCAGGCCGCGGAGGCCGCGGGGGCCGACGTCATCTTCTCCGCCTGCTCCTCGGTCGGTCCGGCCATCGACGTGGCCCGACGCCTGGTCTCCGTCCCGATCGTCAAGATCGACGACGCGATGACCGCGTCAGCGGTCGAGACCGCGGACGCCGTCGGCGTCCTGGCGACGGTCCCCACGACGCTGCCGCCGACCCGTGCCCTCGTCGAGGAGAAGGCCCGGGCGGCCGGTCGCGACATCACCGTTCACGAGCGGCTCTGCGAGGGCGCCTTCTCGGTGCTGATGTCCGGTGACCGCGACCGTCACGACGCGATGGTGTTGGACGGGGCACGGGCGCTGGTCACCGAGGTCGACGCGATCGTGCTGGCGCAGGCGTCCATGGCACGGCTGGCTCCCGCGATCGCCGAAGCCGTCGGCAAGCCCGTGCTCTCCAGCCCGCGCAGCGGAGCGGAGGACGCGGTGCGTGTACTGCACGAGCAGACGGCCGAACCTGTACATGCCACAGAGACGGCCTAGGCGGACCTCATGACCGAGGACCTTCGGTCCGGGGCCCGGCGGGGTCTCGCGGGCCACCTGTGATCGGCGCGCTCGTAGGACGTCACCGGCTCGGCGATGATCCCGGTGCAGTCGCGGCGCTCGCCACGCAGAAGCACGTCATCAACCACTGACCCTGGCCGTCCCGGCCGGGAACACAGGAGCCGGCATGCCGAGGTTCGCAGCGAACCTGTCCATGATGTACACCGAGCACGATTTCCTCGACCGCTTCGCCGCGGCCTCGGCCGACGGCTTCCAGGCCGTCGAGTACCTCTTCCCCTACGCGTACGACGCCAGCGAGCTGCGCCGCCGGCTCGACGACCACGGCCTCAGACAGGTTCTCTTCAACGCGCCTGCCGGAGCGTGGGAGGCCGGAGAGCGCGGGATGGCGGCGCTGCCCGGACGGGAGGCGGAGATGCGTTCCGGGGTCGACCGGGCGCTGGAGTACGCGGCGGCGCTGGGCTGCCCGCGGGTGCACCTGATGGCGGGGCTGGTCCGGCCGGATGCGACACCGGTCGAGCGGGCCGGGCACCGCGACACCTACCTGACCAACCTGGCCTGGGCGGCGGAGCGGGCCACCGCGGTGAACGTCGACATCCTGATCGAGCCGATCAACGGCCGCGACATGCCCGGATACTTCCTGAGCGCCCAGGCCGAGGCCCACGCCGTGGTGCAGGAGGTGGGAGCAGCGAACCTCAAGGTGCAGCTCGACCTCTACCACTGCCAGATCGTCGAGGGCGACCTCACCACGGCCCTGCGCCGCGACCTGCCGTCCGGCCGGGTCGGTCATCTGCAGATAGCGGGCGTGCCCGACCGCAACGAACCCGACCGGGGTGAGCTCAACGTCCGCCACCTGTTCGACGCGGTCGACGAGCTGGGCTTCGACGGGTGGATCGGCTGCGAGTACAACCCCCGTGCCGGCACGAGCGCAGGCCTCCGCTGGCTGAGCGACTACCGGAGGCACCGACGGGACGGCGCATGAGGATCGTCATCGAGCGGACCCTGTTCTTGCGTCCCCCCCCCCGGGCCCGGCGGGCTCCTGGCGTTGCACGCGCCTGCTGCCGCGTCTTGGTCGGCGACCAGCCCGTCCACGGCATCCGGGCGGCCGCTCTCGACGGCACCGGCCCCCGCGCCGGACGTCGCCGCCGTGGTCACCCCACTACGTCGACCCAATGCGCCAGGTGCAGCCACACTGGCCGTACCGGCTGCTGGGCTGGTCTTACGGTGGCTTCGTCACCCACGCCCTGGCCCGCGCGCTCCGACGCGACGGCGAGCACGTCGAAGTCCCGCCATGCTCGACGCACCCCCAGCCGCACGGCACCGCCCACGACGCCGACGCGGCCCACGCCCGTGAGGCACGGGAGGTCACCCGGCTGATCGACCAGGGCATCATCGACCCTGTCCCGGACTTTCGATCTCGAGGAGATCGGCCTCGCCCACCAGCTCATCCATGACAGCCAGCACCCGGCCGGGAACATGGCCGCACGCGTGGGCGACCGCGGGTGATTCACACCCGGCCTGAGGGGTACCCACGGCGAGGAACAACGCACGTGCACTCCCGGGAGGTATCCATGGGCAAGCTGGGCGACATGATGAACAAGGCCAAGCAGATGGCCAAGGGCCACCCCGATCAGGCCGACAAGGGCGTCACGAGCGCCGAGCGCATGGTCGACGAGCGGACGGGCAACAAGTACGACGCCAAGACCGACAAGGCCGGGGACGCGGTGCGGCGTTCCTACCGGGACGGCGGTACGCCCGAACGCTGATCCGCCACCGTTTCCCGTCCCCGGCCCGCCGGGGACGGGAAACGCCTGTTCAGAGGCGGTCTCCGGCCCAGGGCGCAGCTGAACCCTCTCGCCCCGACAGGTCAGCGCGCGTGGGCGGGCTCCGTACGCAGACGCACCAGCAGGTCGTTCCCACAGGGGAACGCCCGCAGGTCCAGACTCCCCACCGGACCGGACCGGCCAGGCCTCCACCCTCCTCAACGCGTGAGCGCCTTCCACGCGGCTTCCTGCGCTGAGAACGGCCTCGTCACCGACCAGGAACCGCGCCCGCGCCGAGCGGGTCGCCTCGTCGTCGAGCAGTGCCTCCTCGTCCGCCCGCATCACCATGTGCGGTGCGGGGGAGGGGCCGCAGCTCCAGGTCCCAGCCGAGCGGCAGGTTCAGGCCGGGCACGCGGTCCCCGGCGACGGCGATCCCGGCAGGGTGCGAGGTCGACGCCGTCGGCCCGGCGGGAACTCCGGAATCGTCCCGACCCGGGAGCTTCCCGCAGGCCGACCTCACCTCGCGCCGGGCCCGCCGGGCGGCCCGCCGTCCCGCCCTGACCGGGCCGTCCACGACGCAGGCACCACCCGTGCCGTGGGACCTGCGCCACGCGGCCTCTCGACGCCTGTGCCCTGCCCCTCGACGTCGGCGCCCCCGCGGACCACGGCGTCATCGCCGACATGCGCGCGCCCGACCTGCTGCTTCGGCGTCAGCGCCCTCCGCACCAGCCACCGGGACCTGCTCACCGGCGCGCTGCATCTGCGGGACCTTACCCGGTCCGCCACCTACCACCCCGCGTTCCCGGCCACGCGGCCGCGACCTCAAGGCCGGCACCGCGTCTGCGCGCCCGGGGCAAGGGACGCAACGAGCCGCGCACGGCCACGAGCCCTCCGAGTCCGACGCCGACGGTGAGCGGTCGGACTGAACCACGCTGCCGCTGTCGCGTGATGCCCCTCTCCGTCACGGGCTCCCTCACGCCCGGCGGGGCGGGCATCGCCGGACCAAGGGTGAGCCGTCGCCCTATGGCGCGTCCGGTGCCTTGCCGGCCACGTAGACGGTGTTGGCCGAGGTGCCTCCGCGCAGGGGATTGTCGAAGTCGACGACATGGGCCGTCGCGTGTGCGAAGACCTCCGTGAGCGCGGTGGTGAACTCCTTGTCGGGCGGGTCGTTCGACCACAGGGCGAAAACCCCGCCGGGGCGGAGGTGGCCGGCCAGGGCGCGAAGCCCGGCGGGCTGGTAGAGCGCCGCGTGCCGGGGGTGGAGCACATGGCGCGGTGAGTGGTCGACGTCGAGCAGGATGACGTGGAAGCGGCGGCCCGGCTCCTCCGGGTCCAGACCACCGGGGTCGGCGGCCAGCGCGAAGAAGTCACCGTGTACCAGGCGGCAGCGGGCGTCCGACGTCAGCCGGCCCGCCACGGGCACCAGGTGCCGCCGGTGCCAGTCGATGACTTCGGCGAGCGCGTCGATCACGGTCAGTGAACGCACCCGGCGGTCGTCCAGTGCGGCCTGGGCGGTGTAGCCGAGCCCCAGGCCGCCGACGGCGACATCCAGTTCGGTGTCCGGCAGCTCGGCCAGTGCGAGTTCCGCGAGGGCGGTCTCACCGGTGGTGAAGAGGCTGGACATCAGGAACTCGTCGCCGAGCTTCACCTCGTACACGTCGTCGCCCGACACCGGGTCGCGGCGTCGGCGCAGACTGATCTCACCGATCGGTGTCGGTTGCCAGTCGATCTCCTCGAAGCGCGCGCTCATTCGTGCTCCTCGTCCGCGCCGGGTCGGGGTCGGCGACTCTCGTGATGGCGTCCGGCTCAGGCGTCGATGATGACCGGGATGACCATTGGCCTGCGGCGGTGGGTGCGGAACGCCCAGTTGGCCACGGCTCGGGCGATGAGCTGTTCGAGCTGGTGGGCGTCACCGACGCCCTCTTGGGCGGCGTTGGCCAACGTCTTCTCGATGACGGGGATGACCGGCTCGAAGGTGGTCTCGTCGTGGACGAAGCCGCGGGCCAGGAAGTCGGGAGCCTCGGCCAGCGCGCCGGTGTCGGCGTCGACGATGGCCACGACGGTGACGACGCCTTCCTCGGCCAGCGTGAGACGGTCCTTGAGGGAGGCCTCCGTCGCGCCCCCGACCTCCATCCCGTCCACGTAGACGTTGCCCGCGGGCACCTTGCCCGTGATGGAGGCGCGACCGTCGACGAGGTCGACGACGACACCGTCCTCGGCGACGACGACCCGCTCGGGATCCACGCCGGTCCGGATGGCGAGGTCGGCGTTGGCCCGCAGGTGACGGAACTCGCCGTGGACGGGCATGACGTTACGGGGGCGGACGATGTTGTAGCAGTAGACGAGCTCCCCGGCGCTGGCGTGGCCGGAGACGTGCACCTTGGCGTTGCCCTTGTGGACGACGTTGGCGCCCCACCGGGTCAGGCCGTTGATCACCCGGTAGATGGCGTTCTCGTTGCCGGGGATGAGGGAACTGGCGAGCAGGACGGTGTCGCCCTTGCCGATGCGGATCGAGTGGTCGCGGTTGGCCATCCGCGACAGTGCCGCCATGGGTTCGCCCTGGGAGCCCGTACACACCAGGGTGATCCGGTGGTCCGGCAGCTTCTCCAGCTCCTTGGCGTTCACGACCAGGCCGGACGGAACCTTGAGATAGCCCAGGTCGCGGGCGATGCCCATGTTGCGGACCATCGAGCGGCCCACGAAGGCCACCTTGCGGCCGTGTGCGTGGGCGGCGTCCAGGACCTGCTGGATGCGGTGTACGTGGCTGGCGAAACTGGAGACGATCACTCGCCGCGGTGCCGTGCGCATCACCTGCTCGATCGCGGGGTTCAGCTCGCGTTCGGAGGTGGTGAAGCCGGGGACCTCGGCGTTGGTGGAGTCGGTGAGGAACAGGTCCACTCCCTCCTCGCCGAGCCGGGCGAAGGCACGCAGGTCGGTGATCCGGTCGTCCAGCGGGAACTGGTCCATCTTGAAGTCACCGGTGTGCAGCACCAGCCCGGCCGAGGTACGCAGGGCCACCGCGAGGCTGTCCGGGATGGAGTGGTTGACGGCCACGAACTCGCAGTCGAAGGGACCAAAACCACGCCGGTCGCCCTCGCGTACACGCACCGACCGGGGCCTGATCCCGTGCTCCTTGAGCTTGGCCTCCAGGAAGGCCAGGGTGAGCTTCGAGCCGACGACGGGAATGTCCGACCGCTCCCGCAGCAGGTAGGGCACGCCGCCGATGTGGTCTTCGTGGCCGTGGGTGAGGACGATGGCGACGATGTCGTCGAGGCGGTCCCTGATCGAGGTGAAGTCCGGCAGGATCACGTCCACGCCGGGCTGGTTCTCCTCCGGGAACAGCACCCCGCAGTCCACGATCAACAGTTTGCCGGCGTGCTCGAAGACGGTCATGTTGCGACCGATCTCGCCGAGGCCGCCGAGGGCGACGACGCGCAGGCCTCCGGTCGGCAGAGGAGGGGCGGCCTTCAAATTGGGGTGCGGATGACTCATACCCCGACGCTACCGGAGGGCCCGCTGGAATGATCCACTGCCTGCCCCGTGACACGGGCTACCCGGTGAACCGCATGGGCTCTGTCTCCCGTCCTGCGGAGGTGCCGTGCCGGCCTGGCGATCTGGTCGGCGGTGGCCGTGATCGTCGCGCGGCCCAGGCCTCCGCCTTGGGAGGGGCCGGGCCCGGGGCCTCCGCATGCCTGGAATAGCCGCGCGGACACGGCTCGTTGATCATTGAGGCGCCGGTCTGACGCCGGAGCCGAAGAGCAGCATCGAGGAGAAGGGAGCATCCGGCGTGGACGTCTTCATCATCGGCATCACCGGCGGTATCGGTGGTCTGCTGACGCAGAGGCTGCGCTCCCGGGGGGACGCCGTCCACGGGCTGGTTCGGCGGGAGGACCAGCATGCGGAACTCGCAACGCGAGGTGTGAACGCACGAGTCGGCGATCTTTCCGGCATGACCGTGGACCAACTCGCGGCGGCCTTCGGTGACGTCGACGTAATCGTGTTCAGCGCCGGATCGAATGGCGGCAGCAGGGAAGTCACGACGGCGATCGACGGCGATGGGGTCGTCAAGGCGATCAAAGCTGCCCGCGTCGCCGGTGTGGAGCGCTTCGTGCTGGTGTCGGTGCTTCCGGAAGCATGGCGGGAACGCGACCTGGGCGAAGAGGTCGAGTACTACTTCGCCGTGAAGAAGGGCGCAGACGTAGCGGTCAGCCGCAGCGATCTGAATTGGCTGATCCTCCGTCCGTCACTCCTTCTCGACGGTCCGGGAACCGGCAGCGTGTCCCTCGGCCCGGCAGAGCTCCATGGTGAGATCACTCGCGACGATGTCGCCGCCACCCTCGTGGAACTGCTCCACGAGCCCCGGATCGGCCGGCAGATCCTCGAACTCAACGAGGGGCCGACGCCCATCCAGGAGGCGGTCCGAGCGAACATCCGCTCTTGACCCGGCCGGCTGTCCTCACGCAGGTCACCCTCTCGCTCGCTGGCATGCCGTTCTGCGCAGCAATGGCGGCCGGAAGCTCAGACGATCTTGACAGTGGTGCCGTTGTTCTCGAGTGCGGTGGTTTCGGCGGCGGGTGCGGTGGTGTCGGTGACGAGGATGTGCACCAGGGCGGAGGGCCCGACGTAGGCGTGAGCGGTGCGGCCCAGCTTGCTGCCGTCGGCTGCGGCGATGATGCGGCGCGCCGAGGTGATGACGGCCTTCTTCACCGCTGCTTCGTCGAGGTCGTAGGCGGTCATGCCGTCGCCGGCGGTCAAGCCGCAGCAGCCGAGGACGGCGGTGTCGAAACGCAGGGCCGAAAGGGAGGCGAGGGTGAGAGGACCGATGAGGGCTCCTTCGCCGGGGCGGGGCCGGCCTCCGGGGACCAGGAGCGAGGTCGGCTCGGGGGCGTCGTCGAGAGTGTGGATCGCCTGAAGCGACAGGGGCATGACGGTCACCTGGCGGCCGTGCAGCAGGCGCGCGACTTCCAGACAGGTCGTGCCGCTGTCGAGCAGGACGGTTTCGCCGTCGGTGATGAGTGACGCCACCTCCGCCGCGATCCGGCGCTTGGCATCGAGGGCTTCGTGGGCGCGCAGCGCGAAGGGGGGTTCGTCGCCCCGGAGCAGGAGGGTACGAGCACCGCCACGGAACCGTTCGAGGACGCCTTGCTGGGCCAAGTGGTCCAGATCGCGACGGATGGTCATCTCCGATGCGCCCGTCAGGTCGGCGAGATCGGCGACGGTGGCCGTCCCCGCCTTCTGGACAGCCTCGGCGATCAGTCGGTGACGTTCCACGCTGCTCATACCGTGATTCAACACCACTCCTGTCGAACAGTGAAGATGTTTGAAATAGGTCCTTTCAAACAGATCAGGTGTTCGTTACGGTGGACTGCATGGAAAGAGCGCTGCGCGCATCTCGCGTTGTGACATTTGTCTATTTCGTACTCAATGGCACGTTGCTGGGTATGTGGGTGGTGCAGATCCCGGCCATCGAGGAACGCGTGGGCATCAGCCACGCGGCCCTGGGCGGGTTCCTCGTACTGTTGGGCGCCGGTGCCTTCGCCGGGATGCAGGCCGGCGGGCGTCTGTCCGACCGGCTCGGCACACGGACCGTCGTTCCTCTGGCCGGAGTGCTGTGCAGCGCGACCCTGGTCCTGCCCGGTCTCGCCCGGGAACCGTGGACCCTCGGAGCAGCCCTCCTGCTCTTCGGATTCGGAAACGGCACCCTCGACGTCAGTATGAACGCGCACGCCGTGCAGGTGGAGAAGGCGTACGAACGGCCTGTCATGTCGGCTTTCCACGCCACTTTCTCCGTCGGTGGTGTCCTGGCAGCGCTCGCCGGTGCCGCGGCCCTCGACATCGGCTGGGACCCGGCCATGACACTGGGCACCGCTGCCGCCGTCGGCGTGATCATCGCCCTGGTGCCGGCTCGTGGTCTCCTGCCCGCCCCGTCGATCGCCGAAGTGGACGATGCGGAGAGCGGACCCCGGATGAAGAAGCGTGCCGTTCCCTCCCGGATCTGGCTCCTGGCGGTCCTGGCTCTGCTGATCATGCTCTGCGAGGGAGCCGCCAACGACTGGAGCGTCCTGCACCTGAAGGATGTCCTGGATGCGCCGGAGAGCACCGCCGCCTTCGCCTACGGCACCTACGCGGCCACCATGACCGCCGGCAGGCTCATGGCGGACCGGATATCCGCCCGATTCGGGCCGGTCGCCGTCCTGCGGTACGGCGCGGCTCTGGCCGCCGTCGGCATCACGGCAGTGGCCCTCTCGCCCTGGATCTGGGCGGCGCTGACCGGCTGGGCGCTGTTCGGCCTGGGCCTGTCCGGTTGCATCCCGCAACTGTTCAGCGCCGCCGGACACACGGACCCCGCCGCCGCGGGCACCAACGTCTCCCGGGTCGCCGGACTGGGGTACATCGGCATGCTGGCAGGCCCCGCCGTCATCGGCTGGATGACCCATCTCATGGCCCTCAACCACACCTTTCTGCTGCTCACCCTGTTCTGCGCGACCGCCACCGTCGCGGCCGGCGTCCTGCGTCCCTCACCGGACCGCTCGCCTGCCGTCGAGCTGAGCTCCTGACCGCCTGCGCGACACGGCCTGACCACGCCTCGCGCGGCTTCCTGCCTCACCTGCACCGGCGGCGCCGCGACCGCCGGTGCAGCCGGCACCGTCACCACGACCATGCGTCACGCTCGTGGCGGATCAGAACGGAAACCGCCCCGCGTGCGCCGGCACACGGCATGACGGCAGCGACCACCCGGATCACACGGGCGCAGAGTTCTCCTCTGGCATCGCGGCAGCGTGACGGCCAGGGGGCGGGCCGGCGCCTCCGGCCTGCTCACAACCGCGACGGTCGCGCCGAGCTGACCGTGCTGCCTGGGCCGCGGGCCGCCTCCACTTTCTGCCCGGCACCCCTACGGGACCCACCGGCACAGGCTCCGCCCTGCTGTCCGTCGGGGAACTGGGACGGGGAAATCGGTCCTCCTTCGGTGCCGGACCGGCCGACTGATCTGCCGCTGTCGCCGGTGACAGCAACCGAGACGCCGCCGCCGACGACACGGCTCCGGTCATCGTGCGCGACCTGGACGGGATCCGGCAGGTCCGGGCAGTCCACGCCAGAGGCGCTGATGGGCCGGGGTGGCGGTCTCTCGGCAAGCCGGCAGCTGTCGTCCGGGTGAACCATGATCGGCTTCCGCGATCGACGGCCGTGTCGCCAGCAGCTTCCGACCGAGCGGTGTAGCGTCGAATTCAGCAGTCGTGGTTCCGAAGTCCCGTGCGCCCGTGATCACGATCATGGGCGTTCTTGCTGTTCAGCGCCGCTCCGGACCAAGGCGATCACCTCCCGGGCCCGCAGGGTGCGAGCCCGGTCTTCCTCGAAGGAGCAGGCCATGGCCAAGGGCACCGTCAAGTGGTTCAACAGCGAGAAGGGATTCGGCTTCATCGAGCAGGAAGGCGGCGGACCTGACGTCTTCGCCCACTACTCCAACATCGCCGCTCAGGGATTCCGCGAGCTGCAGGAGGGGCAGAAAGTCGAGTTCGACGTCACGCAGGGCCAGAAGGGGCCGCAGGCGGAGAACATCCGACCGGCATGACACAGGGCCCGGCGGGGGCCCAGGAGACCCCCGCCGGGACACCTACCAGGTGAGCACCACCTCGGATCAGCGTCGCCACTCTCCAACGCCCGACCCTAACCGACCCTCTTCCTGCTCTCGGCGCTCCAACGCCCTCCGGATCAGCAAGAAGGTCGCGATGGCGACCAGAACCATCCCCACGAGGATCAAGGCTGCCCCGATCACGAGCAGCATCGTCCCCGGCAGCATCAAGATCGTTCCGATGTGACGAGAAGAAAGATCGCCAGGACGGTCGCAGCTCCCTCCCGTCCCCCCTTCCGACGGGTGCCGCCGGCCGGCGCCTTGAACGAGACATTCCACTGCTGCCGAGCCGATGGGCGGCGTACGTACACCTCGGCTGGGGGAGGGCAGGAAGACGCCCGTCAGATTGTCGTCGCCAGAGCCCCGGACGTGGAGCGTGTTCGAGTCCACCCGGTCTTCCGACCCGATGGGCATGCTCCGGACTCCAGCAACCGAATGAAGTCCGGCGGAGATCCCTCGCGTTGTGTCCGGCCGACGCACGTCCCGGAAAGAGCGCGGATGCGGACGTAGACTCGGCGGATGGCTGTGAGTTGGGATCAGTTGATCGTCGATGCGGCGGACCACACGGGGCTGGGGCGATGGTGGGCTCGGGCCCTCGGCTGGGTGGTGGTCGTCGACACCGGGGAGGAGTTCGAGATCAGGCAGGATCCACGCCGTTTCCCGGGCATTCTCTTCACCCCGGTGGGGGACGGGAAGATCGTGAAGAACCGGCTCCACCTGGACCTGCGGCCGGATGACCAGGCCAGTGAGGTCACTCGCCTGGTGGCCTTGGGCGCGCGGCACGTCGACATCGGCCAGCGCGATGAGCCCTGGGTCGTTCTGGCCGACCCGGAGGGCAACGAGTTCTGCGTGCTCGGATCCCGGAAGAACTGACAGGGGCCTCGGTTCTTCCGGGCCGGACGGGCCACCGGCCCGCAGGCCGTCCTGCGAATCCGGCCGAAGGCAGCCGCGCGGCCCGACCCGCACGCAGCCCGGCACGGCTCATACCGCCAACCGTTGTTCGCGCAGCTTCATGTAGTACGGCAGATGGAAGCGGTGGAACTCGCCCAGCACCGGGTCGTCCGCGACGCCGGCACCGGTGTCCTCCGTCGAACGGCGTGTAAAGGTACTGCTCTTGCTCGCGTCGCGATGCCACTTTTCGGTGCGCTGCCACTGCGGGGGGACCCCGGGCTCCCAGTGCAGGGCCGCGGCCTGGAACGGTATGCCGACCCTTTCGCAGTAGGCGCGGACCGTCGCCTCCGGACGGTCCAGCAGATCGTCGGAGTCGATGACGACCGGCTCGGTACCCGTCGCCGCCACGACCGCGTTGTAGATCTCGTACAACCGGGAGAAGCCGATCTCATCGCGGGTCAGCCGGGGGTTGAGGGCCGCGTGCGAGGCGATCACCTCGGCTGGATCACGAATGATGAAGGTGTGCGTCGCGCTCGTCAGGAAGTCCGTGTCGGCGAGCAGCGCAGGGTAGTGGAAATCCGTCGTGTCCTTGAAGAACACGCGCCCGGGGACGGCCCGCAGCGCCTCGATCAGTTCCGTCTCCGACGCGACCGTGCGCCCCGCCACTTCGGCGGACCCGAAGTCGGCGACGTGCGAGAACGGTTCGTGTACGACATCGAAGTCCCCGCGTTCCATCATCATCCGCTCGAAGGCGGTGGACCTGCTGCGCGGTGCGCTCCACAGAGCGAGCAGCAGATGATCGGGGCCGCCGTCGGCTCGGAACTCCTTCATGGCGTTTCCTCTCGGTAGCGGGGCGGGCTGGCCACCGTACCCAGTGCGGGGATGCGTATTCATACTGCCGGAGGGGGTTCAGCACTGCGCTTACACGCGTCCACACAGGAGCGAGAAAGGGCGGTGTCCCCCGCACGGCTCGTACGTCCGGCGGGTATCGGGAATCAGCGCGACAGGGAGTCGGCGCAAGGACCTCCCGGGCTTCAATGCAAAGGTGCGAAACATTGATCTGTCACCGCATCTCGACAATGTCGGCACGTCGACGGTCACCGCCACCGCGGCCGGCCGGTTCAACGTGTGGGGCAACTCCTTCGCAGCGGAGGACCTGCCCGCACCGGGAACCGCCGTCCTGGTCGACGCCGTGCCCTTCACCATGCCTCCGGTCGGAACCTCCGAACCGGACAACGTGCGCTGCGCGGGCCAGTACATCGAGGTCGGTGCGCAGCCAGGACTGATCGATTGGATCCATCTGCTGGCTGCGGGGGAGCGGCGGGTCGAGGACGAGTTCGCGCTGCACTTCGCGGACGGCACGGTCGATTTCGAGTGCGTCAGGGTTTCCGACTTCTGGGCGGCCCCGCCGGCCTTCGGTGAGGTCCGAGCCTTCGAGACCCTGATGCACTATCCGATCCACACACAGTTCGGCGTTCCGGCGACATTGTGGTCGCAACGGGTCCCGGTCTCCCGGCGCGCTCCCCTCGCCGGGATCGGTCTGCCCCGCAACGTGGCCCTGCACGTCTTCGCCATCACGCTGCAACCCGCGGTGCCGGTGGCCACCTCGACGACGAGGGAGGCACGATGACCGCGACGACGCCCGAGGTGGCGGCCG
This sequence comes from Streptomyces sp. NPDC092370, assembly GCF_044755265.1. NCBI lineage: Bacteria > Bacillati > Actinomycetota > Actinomycetes > Kitasatosporales > Streptomycetaceae > Streptomyces > Streptomyces sp. NPDC092370. Next base: position 29,274 of record NZ_JBIVQO010000013.1, read on the forward strand.
CCATGCTCCCGAGCCAGGCGGCCCGTCAGCCGCCGACGTTCTACCGGGATCCGATCAGTTGCCTGCAGTCGGTGTTCGGTGCGCTGCTCACCCATGCCGGACACGACCCGGTAGCCGCCCTCGGCGCCCGCTGGGAGTTCCGGCACATCCCGGGTGACGTACGGCCGGAGGAGTTCTACTACCCCGAGCGCTCACCCGGTGACGTGGCGGCGACCATGATGCCGTACCACCCGGTGTGCTCATCCTGGTCCGTGCCCACCACGGCGGACCCGTTGGGCGAACTCGCCGCACTGATCGACGGCGGTGTGCTGCCGGTCGCGGCCGTCGACAACTACCACCTTCCGTTCCGGCCGGCGTTCCACGACGTGCACGCCGCGCATCTGGTGCTGGTGTTCGGTGTGGACCGGACCCGCGGGCTCGTTCTCGTCTCCGACACCATGCCCCCCGCGTTCTCCGGCGCGATCCGCGCGGAGGACTTCTTGGCTGCCTGGGGTTCGTCCAACCCCGCCGACGACCAAGACGCCTTCTTCAGCGACGCCCGCATCGGGCGGCGATACCTGACCCTCGACATCGGGGCGCCGTGGCCGGGCGACGACCCGGCCACGCTCATGGCGGCGCTGCGCGCCAACGACACGGACCTGCACGCCGAACGCTCGCCCCACAGCGGCCACTGGACCGGCCTCGCCGGTCTGCGCCGCTACGTCGAGCATGTCGTCGAGGCGTCCCGTGCCGGGGACAGCGACGTGCTCAAGTCCGTCTACACCTTCGGCTGGGGGCAGCAGGCGATGTGCAGCCTGCACGGTGAACTGCTGCGCGCCCGAGGACACGCGTGGGCCGTACCGGCCCTGCGCGAAGCGGGCCGGCAGGTCGAGACCGCCGCGCACACCTGGAGCGGACTGCGCCTGACCGCGGCGCACGGCTGGCCGGACCCGGTCGCCGCCGCGGATGACCTGCACCGGCACGGCACCCGGCTGTGTCGCCGCTACGAGGCCGCGGCCACCGCGGTGGCCAGGGCGGTCACCGCCCTGGCCCAGCCGCCGGGCTGATCACTCTCACGCTCAGAGGAGGACCGACGTGGACAAGCTCGCCATCCTGGGCGGCAGAGCAGCTGTGCCGCGTGATCGTCGCGCTGTCACCTGGCCCATCGTCACCGAGGAGGACCGCAAGGCGGTGCTGGCCGTCCTGGACAGCGGCGAGCTGGTGTCCAACAGCGACACGCCCACCGCCGTCGACGACCTGGAGTCCCGGTTCGCCGAACGCGTCGGGGTGGATCGTTGCGTGGGAGTCTCCAACGGCACGGTCGCCCTGCAGATCGCCCTGGCAGCATTGGAGATCGGCCCCGGCGACGAGGTCATCGTGCCGGCTCTGAGTTTCATAGCCTCTGGTCTGGCGCCGTTGCACCAGATGGCCGTGCCGGTCTTCGCCGACATCGACCCGGTCACCTTCACCCTCGACCCAGCGGACGTCGAACGCAAGATCACCTCACGTACCGTCGCGCTGATCCCGGTGCATCTGCACGGCATGCCCGCGGAGATGGGCCCGCTGCGGGAACTGGCGGACCGGCACGGTCTGGCCGTGATCGAGGACGCAGCCCAGGCCCATGGCGCCCACTACGAAGGGCGACAGGTCGGGTCGCTGGGTGACGCCGCCGCGTTCAGCCTCCAGGTCACCAAGAACCTGCCCACCTGCGGCGAGGGCGGACTGCTGACCACCGCGGACGCGAGGCTCGCCGACAAGGCACGGATGATCCGTCAGTTCGGCGAGGTCATCGAAGCCGGCAAGTCACGCGACTACCTCTCCTACCGGCTCGGTTGGAACGCCAAGATGAACCCGGTCCAGGCCGCGTTCGCCACCAGTCAGCTCAGCCGGTTCGACGCGTACGAGCGGGCCCGTCAGGCCAATGTGACCGCCTTCCTGGAGCGGTTGCGCCCCTTGCCGGGCATCCAGGTGCCTGCCGAGCGACCCGGCTCGACCCACGCCTGGCACATCCTGCGCTTCCGTTTCGACGCCGAGGCGCTGGGGGTTCCCGGGGTGTCACCGACCGCTCTGCGCGGCGCGCTGCGGCGCGTCTTGCGCGCCGAGGGTGTGCCGATGTCGCAGTACCAGCTGCGCACGCTGCCTCAGCAGAAAGTCTTCGTCGAGCGGACTGGCTTCGGAGCCGGTTACCCGTGGGCTGCGGCCGCCACTCCCCGGGCGCCCGACGGCAGTCATCCGGTCTCCGAGGCGGTCATCGCCGACTCGCTGACGCTGCAGAGGCGGCACCTGAACCCTGGCAGCGGGGAATTGTTACAGCGTTACGCGGACGCGTTCGAGAAGGTCTGGGCGCACCGTGACACGCTCGCGACGATCGCGAGGGCCGACGCATGACCCTGACCACCGACCCCACCACCCTCGACGAGCTGCACACGCGTGCGTCGAACATCCGTCGACGCATCGTCGACATCTGCGCCAACCCGCAGGGCGGCCACCTGGGCGGCTCACTGTCACTGGTCGAGGTGCTGACAGCGCTGTACTTCGACGTCATGCGCGTCGACCCGGCGCTGCCCGCAGACCCTGATCGCGACATCTTTCTGCTCAGCAAGGGCCATGCCGCGATCGGCCTGTACTGCACGCTCGCCGAACGCGGTTACTTCGACGCGGAAGAGCTGGCGCACTACGCCGAAACCGGTAGCCGCCTGATGGGGCACCCCACCAGGGACGTGCCGGGCGTCGAGATGCCGACCGGATCACTCGGACACGGCCCGGCGCTCGCTCTCGGCTTCGCTCTCGCGGCGAAGCTCAGCGGCAGCCCGCGGAAGACCTATGTGGCGCTCGGGGACGGCGAGATGCAGGAAGGCAGCGTCTGGGAGGCCGCGATGGGCGCGGTCGGGCTGCGGCTCGACAATCTCGTCGCGGTCGTCGACCGCAATGGTCTGCAACTCACCGGGGACACCGAGGAGATCTGCCCTGTGGAGCCGGTCGCCGCGCGCTGGCGCAGCTTCGGCTGGGCCGTGCGCGAGGTCCCGGGACAGGACGTGGCGCGGGTCCGCGAGGCGCTGGCGAGCGCGCCGTGGGAACCGGGCTGCCCCAGCGTGCTCGTCGCGCGGACGACGAAGGGGGCAGGAGTGCCCTTCGTCGCCGGCAAACCGAACAGCCACTACGTGGCCTTCGGCGAGCGCCAGCATGCAAGGGCGCTGTCCGCGCTGCGTCGCGCCGCCGAGCAGGGCAGGGCCCCACGGCGCACGGACGCCGCAGGAGGCGGTGCGGATGACTGACTCCCTACCCGCCCGCACCGCGTACCGCGACCGCCTGGCCGCGGTGCTTCCCGCGCACGAGCGGACCATCTGCCTCGACACCGATACCGGCCTGTTCACCGGCACCGACTTCGGCACCGCCGCCGGACGGTACGTCAACATCGGCATCGCCGAACACAATGCGATGGGCATGGCCGCGGGCCTCGCCGCCAGTGGCTGGATGCCGTTCGTCAACACCATGGCCGCGTTCGCCACGTCACGCGCGGTGGAAGCCATCAAGATCGACATCGCGTACAACGCGGTACCGGTACGCATCATGGCCACCCACGGCGGTCTGTCCTCCGGCCACCTCGGCCCCACGCACCAGTGTCTGGAAGACCTCGCCGTCATGCGCGCGTTGCCGAACATGACGGTGGTGGTACCGGCCGACGCCGCGGCCACCGAGGCGGTGGTGGACGCCGCACTCGACCTGCCTGGGCCGCTCTACGTCCGCATGGGCCGCAAAGCCACCCCGGCAGTGCCGGGCAACCCCGAGCCGCCACGCATCGGGAAGGCCCAACGGCTGCGTGCGGGCGCCGACGTCCTGCTCGTAGGATGCGGGCCGTACCCGGTGCTGGCCGCCCTGGAGGCCGCCGAGATCCTGGCCGGACAGGGTATCGACGCCGGCGTGCTGAACATGCACACCCTCAAGCCATTCGACGTGCCCGGACTGCTCGCGGCCGCTGCGGGCAGGCGACTCGTCGTCACCGTCGAAGAGCACTGGCGCTCAGGCGGACTGGGCGCGGTGGTCACGGAGACCCTGGCCGAGCACGACCCGATGCGGGTCCTGCGCATCGGCATGCCCGACAGCTTCGCCGGCTTCGTCGGCTCTCACGAAGACCTGCTGCGGCACTACGGCATCACCGCCGAGGCCGTCGTCGCCGCGGTCACACAGCACAGCAGCCCACCGCACCCCTCCCGGAAAGGGATCAAACATGATCACCGCCTGCCCCGAATGTGAACACAAGATCGACCTGCCCGACGGCACGCGGCTCAGCGAGATCATCGAGTGTCCCGACTGCCGCTGCGAGCTCGAAGTGGTCTCCGTGGACCCGGTCCTGCTGGTCATCGCACCCGAGGCCGAAGAGGACTGGGGCGAGTGAAGGGCACCGTCGGCCTGCTCGCTTCCCGGATCCGGCTGGAGGAGAAACGCCTCCTGTCGGCCTTCGCCGCACGCGCCGTGCGGGTCGAGCACGTGGACCCGCGGAAGCTTCGTTTCCAGTTGACCGGCGCCGCTCCCTGGCCGGTGGTGCTCAACCGGGAGATCTCCGGGACCCGGGCCCGCTACGCCGCGCTGAGCCTGGAGGCCGCCGGCGCCGTGACGCTCAACCCGGCCCGGGCCATCGAGGTGTGCGGCGACAAGTGGGCGACCTCGCTGGCCCTCACGAGGGCGGGAGTGCCCACGCCGCGCGCGACGCTCGCCCTGACCCCCGATGCCGCGCTGGAGGAGATCGAGGCCATCGGCTACCCCGTGGTGCTGAAACCCCTCAGTTCGTCCTGGGGCAGAAGGGTCTCGCTCCTTCGCGACCCGGACGCGGCACAGGCGGTGCTCGAACACTGCGCGGCACTGCCGGCCCCACAGGCCCATGTGATCTACCTCCAGGCGTACGTGGAGAAACCCGGGCGCGACATCAGGGTGGTCGTCGTCGGCGACGAGGTCGTCGGGGCCGTCTACCGCACTGCCGACGAGTGGCGCACCAATGTCGCACGAGGCGCCCTCACCACCCCCTGCGACCCGCAGGGAGAACTGGCCGACACGGCGATCCGTGCCGCCCGGGCGGTCGGTGCGCAGATCGCCGGTGTGGACCTCGTCGAGGACACCGACGGACGGCTCATGGTGATCGAGGTGAACAGCGGCGTGGAGTTCGCCGGGCTGCAACAGGCTCTCGGCGAGACCTGTGACGTGCCCGGCGCCATTGCGGACCTGACACGGGAGCGGCTCGATGTCGTCCTGGGCGGCGCCGCCCTCGCGGGAGCGGCCTCGTGATCACCGCGGCCCTGGTCGGCGGGGCGGGCTACATCGGCGGGGAACTGCTGCGGCTGCTGCTCGGGCACCCCCGGGTGGAGCCGGTCGCGGTGGTGTCCAGCCGACTGGGCGGCAAGAGGGTCGACGGTGTGCACCCGAATCTGCGTGGCATCACCGATCTGACCTTCTGCGCCCAGTCCGAACTGAGCCGGTACGACGTGCTGTTCCTCGCCTCGGCGCACGGGTCGGCGATGTCTCTGCTGCCTGAACTGGCCGACCGCGCCAAGACGGTGATCGACCTCTCCGGTGACTTCCGGCTCACCGACCCGGCGGTGTACGCGACGCACTACGGCGCCGAGCACAGATCCCCCGGACTCCTCGGCGACTTCGTGTCCGGTGCGCCGGAGCTCGCCCGCGGCGAACTGCGGGGCGCCGACCGGATCACCGTGCCCGGCTGCATGGCCACCGCGGCGATCCTGGCCCTGCGCCCGCTCGCGGCCGAGGGGCTGATCGAGCCGGACGTCATGATCGACGCACGGACCGGCTCCAGCGGCTCCGGCGCCAGCGCCGGGGAGATGAACCTGCACGCAGAACGCAGTGGGGCAATGCGGGTGTTCGCCCCCGCCGGCCACCGACACGAGGCGGAGATCGCCCAGGCCTGCGGGGTGCGGCCCAGCATGACCGCGACCGGGGTGGAGGCGGTGCGCGGCGTACAGGTGCTCTGTCGCGCCACGGTGCGTGACGCCGTGGACGAACGGGACGTGCGCCGCGCCTACCGCAAGCACTACGCCGACGAACCCTTCGTCCGCATCGTCGCGCAGCGCAGGGGCGCCTACCGACTGCCCGAACCCAAGATCCTGCTCGGTTCCAACTTCTGCGACGTCGGCTTCGCGCTCCGCGCCGAAGCGCGGCAGGTACTGGCGGTCGCCGCCCTGGACAACCTCGTCAAGGGCGGGGCGGGCAACGCGGTGCAGTCGCTCAACATTCGGATGGGCTGGCCGGAGCGACTCGGATTGGAGTTCCCGGGCCTGCATCCCGCCTGATCCGGACGTCCCCCCGCAACGCACGAAGAAGGCCTACTCATGCGCACCGAAGACGAGAACCAGTCGACCACCGTGGTCAAGATCGGTGGCAACGCCGGCGTCGACACCGAAGCGATCGTCGACGACATCGCCGAACTGGTCGACGCGGGACGCCGTGTAGTGGTGGTGCACGGCGGCTCCGCCGAGATCGAACGCCTCGCGGACGAGATGGGAGTGCCGCAGGCCCGCCAGGTCGCACCGGATGGTGTCACCTCCCGGCACACCGACGCCAAGACCCTGGAGGTGGTGACGCTCGCCCTGGCCGGTTCGGTCAAACCCCGGCTGGTCCAGGCACTGGCCCGCCGCAGTGTCCGGGCACTGGGAATGACCGGCCTTGACGGTCGGCTGATCCTGGCGCGCCGCAAGGGGGCCCAGCGAGCCCTGGTCGACGGCCGCATCATGCTGGTCCGCGACAACCTGGCCGGCACGGTGGAGCACGTCGAGACGGAGATGCTGAACCACGCGCTGGACCAGGGTCTCGTGCCGGTCGTCTCGCCGCCCGCGATCACCATGGAGGGCGAGGCGGTCAACGTCGACGCGGACAGAGCGGCTGCCGCTATCGCCTCCGCGATCGAGGCCGACGAGTTGGTCCTGCTCACCGGCGCGGCGGGCGTCCAGTCGGACGCTGCCGATCCGCGGTCGGTGCTGTCGGAGGTCGTGATCGAGCCGAAGGGGCCACCCCCGCGCTGGGCGAAGGGCGGCATGGCGATGAAGCTGGTCGCCGCCCGGGAAGCACTGCTCGGCGGCGTGGGTTACGTCGTCATCGCCGACGGCCGCAGGCCCGGGCCGGTCCGCGGGGCCCTGGATGGCGGAGGCACATGGGTCACGATCAGCAGCCACCGGAGGAAGTCGTCGTGAACGGCCGGGAGGCCGTGGAGCTGCTGCACCGGATGGTCGCCATCGCCTCACCATCGGGGGAAGAGGGCGATCTGGCCGACTTCCTGGCCGGCCGGATGAGCGAGTTCGGTATGCGCTCGCGTATAGACGAGGCCGGAAACGTCATCGGTGAGATCGGCAGCGGAGCCGGACCGACCATCGCCATGGTCGGTCATCTGGACACGGTCGACGACCCGATCGCGACCCGGCTGACGGACACCCGCCTCTACGGCCGCGGCGCGGTTGACGCCAAGGGCCCGCTCGCCGCCATGCTGGCCTCCGCGGTGAAGGCCGGGCCCTCGTTCCCCGGCACGCTGATCGTCGCGGGGGTGGTGGAGGAAGAGACACCGGGCTCACGCGGTGCCATGCACGTCAGGCGTTCGTGGCCCCGGCCGGACGCGCTGATCGTCGGCGAGCCGAGTGGCTGGGACAGCGTCGTCCTGGGGTACAAGGGCAAGATCGACATCGCCTACCGCGTGCGCCGGCCCGCCACCCACCCCAGCAACCCGGTGGAGAAGGCGGTCGAGGCGGCAACCGCCTTCTGGGCCGCGGCGCTGGAAGCCGCCGGCCCCGAACGCAGCCACGCCGCGTTCCGACTGCCCGGCGTCACCCTGTGCGAGCTGGTCGGAGACATGGTCGAGGCACGTCTCGAACTCAGCTACCGGACCCCGCCGGGCTATGACGGCGACGCCCTCGTCGCACGGCTGCGCCATCTCGCGGGCGACGGCAGCGTCGAGGTGCTCAACGCCGTGCGGGCGGTCAGCGTCGGCCGGCGCGACCCGGTCGTCCGGTCACTGACCGCGGGGATCCGCCGGGTCGGTGGAACGCCGCACCCGAAGCTCAAGACCGCCACCTCGGACATGAACACCCTGGCCGAGGTGTGGGACATCCCGATGGCCACCTACGGCCCGGGCGACAGCTCGTTGGACCACTCCGAGAGCGAGCACATCGTGATCGACGAGTTCCTCAGAGGCATCGACGTGCTCGGCGCGGCCGTCGACGAGCTTCGTCTGGTCGCGGACGACAACCTGGCAGACGCCGCGCCGCCCGTTCCGACACCGAAGGGGGTGCACCCGTGATCACGACGATGCGCCTTGATCATCTACGGGCGCTGGAGGCCGAAGCCCTCCACATCATCCGCGAGGTGGCGGCCGAGGCAGAACAGCCGGCCCTGTTGTTCTCCGGCGGCAAGGATTCGATCCTGCTTCTGCACCTGGCGAAGCTGGCCTTCGCACCGGCCCGGATCCCGTTCCCGGTCGTGCACATCGACACCGGGCACAATTTCCCCGAAGTCCTCGACTTCCGCGACCGCTACGTCGAACTGATGGGAGTCCGGCTGATCGTGGGCTCAGTGCCCGACGCGATCGCGGCCGGCACGGTGGCCGAACCGGTCGGCGCCGTCTCGCGCAACGTCCTGCAGACACCGGTTCTCCTCGACACGGTGCACAAGTACGGCTTCGACGCGCTGTTCGGCGGCGCTCGGCGCGACGAGGAGAAGGCACGGGCCAAGGAGAGGGTGTTCTCCGTCCGTGACGAATTCGGTCAGTGGGACCCGAAGGACCAGCGGCCGGAGCTGTGGAACCTCTACAACGGAATGCTCCCACAGGGCTCTTCCCTGCGGGTGTTCCCGCTGTCGAACTGGACCGAGCTGGATGTGTGGCAGTACATCGCCGACGCCGACCTGCCACTGCCCTCGCTGTACTACGCGCACGAGCGCCCGGTGCTCGAGCGCGACGACATGTTCTTCGCCGCCAGTGACGTGCTGCCGCGGCGCGACGGGGAGCGGCCACGCACGATAAGGGTGCGCTTCCGCACGGTCGGGGACATGACGTGCACCGGGGCGGTACGCTCCAGCGCCGTCACGAACGCCGAGGTGCTCGCCGAGATCATCTCCAGCCGGCTCACCGAGCGCGGCGCCACGCGGGCGGATGACCGGGTCAATGAGACCGCCATGGAGGACCGGAAGCGGGAGGGGTACTTCTGATGGAGATTCTGCGCCTGGCGACGGCCGGCTCGGTGGACGACGGCAAGAGCACTTTGATCGGCCGTCTGCTGTACGACACACGGACCGCGATGCAGGACCAACTCGATGCGGTGCGCCGCGCCACCCGCCGCATGGGCGGGGACGACCTCAACCTGGCCCTGCTCACCGACGGCCTCAAAGCGGAACGCGAGCAGGGCATCACCATCGACGTCGCGTACCGCTACTTCGCCACCGACCGGCGCAAGTTCGTCATCGCCGACACCCCGGGCCACATCCAGTACACCCGCAACATGGTCACCGGCGCGTCCACGGCCGACCTCGCGGTGGTGCTGGTGGACGCCCGCCACGGGATGACCGAACAAAGCCGCCGGCACGCCCTGCTGTGCTCCTTGCTCGGGGTCCCCCGCCTGGTCCTGGCAGTCAACAAAATGGACCTGGTCGGCTACGACCAAGCGGCGTTCCGGCGCGTCGAGAGGGAGTTCGCCCGCTTCTCCACCCGGCTGCGCACACCCGATCTCGACATCATCCCGATGTCGGCACTGCACGGCGACAACGTCGTCGAACGCACTGAGCGCATGCCCTGGTACAACGGTCCCTCGCTGCTGCGCCACTTGGAACAGGTGCGGGTGCCGGTCGATGTGGCCCCGGACGACCTGCGCTTCCCCGTGCAGTACGTGATCCGCCCGCACACCGACGAGTACCACGACTACCGGGGCTACGCCGGGCAGATCGCCGCCGGGGTGGTTCGTGTGGGCGACGAAGTAGTCGCGCTGCCCAGCGGTATGACGAGCCGCGTCAGTGCCATCGACAGCCCCGCGGGGGAGGTGTCGGAGGCATATGCCCCCATGTCCGTCAGTCTCCGGCTCGCCGACGACATCGACCTGTCCCGGGGTGATCTGCTGGCCCGCGTCGGTCGTCAACCGCGGACCACCCAGGAGGTCGACGCGATGCTCTGCTGGATGACGCGGGAGCCGATGCGCGCCGGGATGCGGGTGCTCGTGAAGCACACCACGCGCACCGTGCCGGCACTGGTCCGGGACGTGCGGTACCGCATGGACGTCAACACCCTGCGGCACAGCGAGACAGACACGCTGGGGTTCAACGAGATCGGGCGGGTCAGCCTCCGCACGACCCGACCGGTCATGTGCGACGCCTACCGGCGGAATCGGCGGACCGGGAGTTTCGTCGTCATCGACCCGGCGACGAAGCGGACCCTCGCCGGAGGCATGATCGAGGCCGCATAAGCGATCTCCACGTCTACCCTGATGAGCGCCTCCCAACCTGAACGTCCGCATTACCCCGCCGAAGGCCGGGGGTAAGCAAGGCGCTTAAGCCTGCGTATGGTCATGCTCCCCACGCCTCGGTAGCGTCACAGGGGTGTCCGCAACGAAACGGGGGACGGTGCCGTGCCGCTTCGAGTGCTCTTGTGTGACGAACGACCGCTGGTGCTCGATGGGCTCTGTTCCCTGCTGCGCCACGAAGACGACATCGAGGTCGTCGACACCGCGTGCAGCGCGATGGAGACCGTGATGCACGTACGGACCCACGTGCCGCAGGTGGTGGTGATAGGACTGCACCCGGAGGAGACCTCAATCCTGGATCTCGTCCGCCAGTTACTCGGGGAGCCACTCGACCCGGTGCCGCGGATCATCGTCTTCGCCATGAGCGACCTCGACGAGAGCCTCGCCGACGTGCTGCACGCAGGGGTCAGCGGCCTGCTCACCGACGACGCCAGCCGCGAGGAACTCGCCATGGCCATAAGGGCGGTGGCCCGAGGGCAGGCCATGCTGGGACCGCGTATCGCCCAGCGGCTGATGGAGTGGTTCAGGGACAGCACGCCGAAATCCCCGAGCAAGGCGGGCATGCCGTTCGGCGCCGTTCTGACGCCGCGAGAGAAGGAGGTCCTCACCCTGGCCGCCCGCGGGCTGTCGACCGAGGACATCGCCGTGACCTTGTTCATCGGTACCGCGACGGTGCGAACCCATCTCTACCGGTTGCAGACCAAACTGCGCCTGAAGGACCGTGCCCAGCTCGTGTCGTTCGCTTTCCGCGCGGGCATCGTCGACCCGGCCTGACCGCCCGCCCCGGTGGCAGCCGTCGTGCCTGCCCCACAGTCGGCGCTCGGCTGGTCGTTTTCCCCCATCGGTGCCTGGCCTGGGCTGATGGCGGGCATCGAACCGAGGCGTTTGCGCGGAAAGTCCCCTGCTCGCCGACTTCGGCTGGACCGGAGCGTCGTCGAGGCTCGAAGCAGACCGGACGCCGAGTTGCGGAGCGGGCGGACGTGAGGCTCACCGTGGTCACGGACGTGACCTGTGCATCGAGACCGTTCGACGCACTGCCGGTCCACGACGCTCGACCCCGGGTCGACGGCTGCCGCGACCGCGCGGAGAAGGGCCGCCGATGGTCATGGGGATCGACACCCCGCCCCTTCGCGGCCGCCCGGCGACTCGACACCGCGTTGCCGTCGTCCTCCCGCCGCAGTTGCCGCCCTACGGGACGGGGCAGCGTAGGCACCGCTGTTCGCAGGTCCAACGTGACGTCTGTCGTCGCGCCGAAATCACTTTGGGAGCACCTCATGCCTGACCACATCCCCGCCACGGGCACCGTGCACTGGATCGGCGCCGGCCGGTCCACCGGCAGTGGCCTCCAAGAGCTCTGCGACCGGGCGGACCGCGTGCGTCTGTGGCACCGCGATGTCGCACACGCCGAGCGGCGGCTGGCCGAGCTCGGACTGACGGACCGGGCCGAGGGAGGGGCCTTCACCACCGAGGCGCTGGACGCCGAACTCTCCCCGGGCGACGTGGTGGTGTCCATGCTGCCGCCGGCCTGGCACGCCGAGCTGCTGCGGCTTGCCGTCGCCCGTGGCGCGCACTTCGCCTGCTCCAGCTATGCCTCGGAGGAACTCGTCGCCGGAGCGCGGAAGGCGGCCGAAGCCGGCGTGGTCGCACTCACGGAGGCCGGTCTCGACCCGGGCATCGACCACCTCTTCGCCCACAAGCTCGTGCGTGAAGCCCGGGAGGAACTCGGAGACACCTCGGCCGACGTCACCTTTGTCTCCTACTGCGGCGGTGTGCCCGCGGTGCCGAACGAGTTCCGCTACCGCTTCAGCTGGGCGCCGCGCGGTGTGCTGAACGCTCTGCGCTCACCGAGCCGCTACTGGCGCGGGGGACGGCTGCGCACCACGGAACAGCCGTGGGAGGACACCGTCCCGTACACGATCGGCGATGAGCCCTTCGAGGCGTACCCCAACCGCGACAGCGTCGACTACCTCACCGCTTACACGATCCCCGCGGCCTGGCGGCCACAGACCTTCGTCCGCGGGACGCTGCGACTGCCCGGATGGCGTGAGGCGTGGACACCGGTCTTCGCCACATTGCGCGACGGCGACCAGCGGCGTATCGACGCGCTGGCCGACGAGTTGGCCGTCCGCTACCCGGCCACTGCCGACGATCACGACCGAGTGGTGCTCGCGGTGGCTCTGGAGGTGCGCGCGGACGACGGCGCCGCATGGTCGGGCGACTATCTGCTCGACGTGCTCGGTGATGACCGGCAGAGCGCGATGGCCCGCTGCGTGTCTGTGCCGCTGGCCTGCGGGGTGAGCGACATTCTCGCCGGCCGTACGCCGCCCGGCCTGCACCGGGCGGCCAGGGAACCCGACGCGGTGGAGCGCTGGCTGGCTTTCCTCGACCGACTGGGCATCAGTGGTGTCCGTGACGGGGGGCGCCGCTCCCCGGACGCGTCCGCAGAAGCGTGAACCCGTCCCGCCGTGGCGTCAGTCCGCCGCGTCGTCACCGGATTCCTGCATGAGGCCTCTCTGGTAGACGAAGGCGACCAGCGCGGCACGATCGCGCAGCTCCAATTTGCTCTTGACGCGATACAGATGCGTACGCACGGTGGCGACGCCGATGAACAGCTCTTCGGCGATTTCGTCGATCGACATGCCCTGCGCCGTGAGCGTCAGTACCTGACGTTCCCGGGAGGTGAGCGACGTCGCGAGCGGCCCCGGCTCAGCGACGGCGGGGTGCTCCGACTGGCGGAACCAGCTGAGCAGGCGGTGCGCGATCGACGGACCGAGCATGGCCCCGCCCTGAGCCACCGCCTTGATGGCCAGAACCAGTTCCTCCCGGCCGGCGTCATCCGCGCACAGCCCGTCCACACCGGCCTGCAGCGCCTCGTCCAGGCCCGATTCCGTGTCCGGTACCCCGTAGAGCACGAGTGGCGGTTTGGAGTCGGTGGCCGCGTCACGCAGCTGCACCGCGAGATCCGTCCCGCTCATGCCGCCGAGCCTGGGGCCGCTGACCACCACGTCGGGGTGGTGCGAGCGCATCAGGATCATGGCGTGAACGCCGCTGTCGGCTACGCCGACGATCTCCAGATCGGGTTCCTCCGCGAGCATCTGCTGTAACGCACCGCTTATCAGAGGGCGTTCGTCGCAAATCAAGACTTTCAGCATCTCGTCCCCCGTTCGCCCGGCATCGCCCTGAAGTCACCACGTCACCGACTCCGCCGAATCCTCCGTCACCATCAGGGCGTCGTGGAGAGAAGGACGGATGAACGAAGGCGGTCGTCCCGCTGCACGTCAGGTCATCAGGCCGGCCTGGTAGGCGTAGGTCACCAGATGTGCCCGGTCGCGCAACCGCAGTTTGCACCGCACACGGTAGAGGTGGGTGCGCACCGTCGCGAGCCGGATGACCATGCGCTGTGCCACCTCTTCAGCGGACAGACCGGTCGCGGTCAGGGTCAGCACCTCGCGCTCCCGGGGCGTGAGTTCGTCGATCGCCGGGTGTCCGCAGGTGGCGTCCTCGGCGTTCGATCCACTCTTGGCGCGATACCAGTCCACCAGCCTGCGGGCCACGGCAGGGCTCAGCATGGCCTGTTCCCGGGCGACCGCGCGGATCGCCATCAGGAGCTCTTCTCGTCCGGCGCCGGCCGCCAGGAGTCCCGCGGCTCCGGCCCGCAGGATGTCATCGACACGGTCGTCCGGTTTCGTCCCCGGGGTGTAGACCACGAGCGCGGCGTTCCAGTCGTCGCTGCTCATCACCCGCCGGACGAAGTCGAGGCCGATGGTTCCACCGTGGCGCATGCCGGCGAGCAGGACGTCGGGGGAGGTCGTCCTCAACAGATTCAGCGTCTGCGGTTCGGTGTCGGCGCAGCCGACGACCTGCATGTCCGGTTCGGTTCTGAGGAGGTCCGTCAACCCGCCGCCGACTAAAGGACGTTCGTCACAGATCAATACGCGCAGGGACACGCTTCCTCCCCCGTGCCGGCGGACGACCGAGACACACCACGTCGGTGCGGGCTCCCTGCCGTTTCGCCGGTGATGCCAATGGGACGAAAGGCAAGTTCCCCTGGCAGGCTCGCGGAACCGGCTAGTTTCGGACGCAACCAATAGTCCGGCAGAACGGGGCGAAGACGCGGCGCGGTACTCCTGCCGCTTACCGGCGGCCTCCATGCCTGCACCTCAGGACTAGGCCCCGGCCACCGATCCACTGACAGGTAGCGCTCCGACTTCCACATCACCGCTGATGTCCGGCTCCGTGCATCTTCCTACCGTGGTTCGAGTCAGTTCCGACGAAGGGGCAATGATGCTGACTCCCGAAAACCACGCGCTGTGGCACGCCGGTATGTCGATGCACCGGTTCTTCCTCGACGCGGACGACGATCGGTTCTTCGTCGAGGGGCACGGCGCCAAAGTGCGGGACCAAGCCGGCCGTTGGTACCTGGACGCCCGCTCGTCGCTGTGGAACGTGACGCTGGGGTTCGACCACCCCGGGCTACTGCGCGCGCTGCACGGGCAGCTCGATGTGCTCCCGTCCATGCAGACCATCCGCTACGACCGGGCCAGCGCGGTTGCCGCCGAGTACGCCAACCGGCTCTGCGCCCGGCTGCCGGAGAACCTGACTCACGTGCGCTTCGGCAACACCGGTTCGCAGGTCACCTCCGCGGCCGTCCTGCTGTCCAAGTACATCCGCAAGATCCAGGGCGAACCGGAGCGGACCGGCGTCGTGGCGCTGGAGAGCAGCTGGCACGGCACGGGCGGACTGGCGACGGCACTGACTGGTGAACCGGACATGCACGATCTCCAGGCCCCGCTGGTTCCGGGCGTCCACCACATCCCGCCGCCGCATTGCCCGACCTGCCCCGACGGCGCCTCACCGGACGTCTGCGCCGAGCACAGCGCAGCCCACCTCGGTCAACTGCTCGACCGGGTCGGAGCGGAGCGGATCACCGCGCTCATCGTGGAGCCCATGATGGGCACCCGCGTCGTCGAGGGTGCGCCCGGCTACCTGCGGCGGCTCGAACAGATCTGCCGGGACAACGGGGTGCACTTCATCATCGACGAGGTGACCACCGGTTTCGGCCGCTGCGGTGACCTCACCCTGAGCGGCTCCCTCGGGGTCCGGGCCGACATGCTGCTGCTCGGCAAGGGAATCAGCGGAGGCTATGTGCCGTCCGCGGCGCTCGCCGTCGACGAGGAGATCTACCGCGCCGTCTTCGACGTCGACCCGGCGAAGATCTTCCCGCACGGCTCGACGACGGACGGGCACCCGCTGGCGATGGCCGCCGGCCTGGCGGTGCTGGACGCCCTCGCCGAGGAAGACCTCCTGGCGCAGGTCCGTTCCCGCGGTGAGCATCTGCGCGAAGCCCTCGGTGAACTGGCGACCCGGCAGCCGGTGATCACCGACGTCCGCGGCCGCGGCCTGCTGATCGGCCTCGAACTGACCGGCCCCGACGGCACACCCATGGGACCGGCGTTCCTGGAGGCCGTCCGGCGCGCATGCGAGCAGCGCGGCGTACTGCTCAACTACACCGGAAACTGCATCACCCTCGTGCCGCCGTTCGTCATCACCCGACGCGAGTGTGACCAGATCGTGGACACCATCGACGCAGTCCTGCAGGAGCTGGTGAGCCAGCTCGAATCCTGGGGTGACGACTCCGCCGGCCAATGGACCTGGGACCGCAGGCCGGGCGCCGCCGCGGCGAGCCACGCCTGACCCGGCACCACCGAGACCCCCAGGGGTAGACCATGGACTTCGCCTTCGACGACCGGGTACGGCTCATCCGCCGGGAGACGCGCGATCTGCTGGCCACCGCTGACATCCGGGCGGCGCTCGAGCGCTACCACCGGCATGCCGATGTGGACGAGGATGCCCGCCCGCTCTACCGCATGCTGGGCCGGCACGGCATCCTCGCGGTGGACTGGGCCACCGAGTACGGCGGCCGCGACGCCGGCCTGTCCACCGCGGCGGCCGTCGCCGAGGAGCTCATGGCGGCCGGCGTGCCCGACACACTGCATGTCAACTCGATCCAGATCGTCGGGCTGTTCCTGCTGCTGTCCGGCAGCGCGGAGCAGAAGTCCAGATACCTGCCGCGGCTGGCTCGGGCCGAGGCGTTCGCCGGGGTGCTCTACACCGAGCCGCAAGCCGGTTCGGACCTGAGCGGCATCACCACCGAGGCGCGCCGGGTACCCGGCGGCTACCGGCTGAGCGGCACCAAGGTGTTCAGCCTCAAGAGCCATCTGGTCGACCTCACCCTCTGCGCGGCGCGCACCGGCGGCGGAACGAGCCGCTACGAAGGCATCACGGTATTCATCCTCGACATGCGCGCGCCCGGCATCCGGGTGCAACCGCTGCCCGCGATCAGCGACGAGCGGTTCAACGAGGTGACGCTCGACGACGTTTTCATCGGCGACGAGGACGTGCTCGGCCGGCCCGGGGAAGGGTTCGCGCTGTTGCTGCGCGGACTCACGATCGAGCGCACCGGCCTCGATTACACGACCAAGGCACGCCGTTGGTATGAGCATGCGCTCCGGGCGCTGCGGAGCACCGAGGGTGAAACCGCCGCCACAGGCGTCCGCGACGGCCTCGACGCGGGCGCGGGACGGACCGAGACGGGTGACGCACTGGTCGAGGCGGGTCGCCACGGTGCCGACTTGGTCAAGAGCCGGCTGCTGAGCTGGCAGGTGATCAGCCGCCTCGGCGAGGGCCGCGTCGACGAGGTCGCCGCCGCGATGGCGAAGTGGTACAGCGGGGAACTGGCCGAGCGTATCCCCCAATGGGCGGCCCTCGAAGTGTGCCCGGGGACCCAAGGCGACCCGCTCGCCACTCGTGTCCTGGAGGCCGGCTACCGGGACGCACCCGGTCAGACCATCTCGGCCGGCACCTCCGAAGTGATGTTGCAGGTAGTGGCGAGCGCCCGCCTGGCGGCGGGCTGAGGGCGGGCGGGGATCATGGACTTCACGATCGACGCGTTCCAACGCGAACTGAAGACCGGCATCCGTAAACAGCTCGGCGTGCTGGGCCACCCGGCCGAGGAGGACCCCCAGGCGCTCTGGTGCGCACTGAGTGAACTGGCATTGCCGGCCCTGGAGGCACCCGCGGGCTCCGGCGGCCTCGAACTCGGCCTGTCGAACTCCGTGGTCGCCTGGGAGGAACTGGGCGCCGCGACCGTTTGCGGACCGCTCTGGTCGTCGGTGTTCGCGATCGACTGTGCGGTCGGTGCCGATCCGGACGGCCCGCTCGGAGGCGCCCTGCCCGGCCTCCTGTCGGGCGAGTCACGAGCGGACGTCACCGGGCTCGGCGCGGTGACACCGGCCGTCGACGGCGTGCTGGTCCGGATCGACAGCACGGGGCCGTTCGCGCTGTCCGGCAGCGGGCTCACGTCGGCCGGCCTGGGCACGGCGGTCAGCCGGGCCCGGATCCGCCAGGCCGCCTTCCTGGTGGGTATGGCCCGTGAGGCGCTGGACATCGCTGCCGCGCATGTCAGGGAGCGCGAACAGTTCGGGCACAAACTCGTCGACTTCGAGGCGGTCTCCTTCCCGCTGGCCGCCCTGCTCATCGATCTGGAGGCGAGCCGGCTGGCTGTCCACCGCGCCGCCTGGCTCGCGGATACAGGCAAAACCGCCGAACTCGCCGCCACCGAGGTGCTGGCGGGCGCCGGTGATCTCCTTGCCACCGCAGCACGCACCGCTATTCATGTGCACGGCACCCGCGGCTTGCTGCGCACCAACCGGGTGTCCCGGATCTACCTCCGGGCCCGGGACGAGATCCCCCGCCTGGGCAGCCCCCGCGCGCTGTGGCGCCGGGCCGGCCTGCTGCGGCTCACCGGTGGCATCGATCCGGACGACCGGGCCGCCATCTGCTGACCAGAGACAACGACCGAGGGAGACATCGGTGGCAACGCTGAGCGACCGGCTGTCCAGCCTGGACGAAGACCAACGCCGCGCCCTACGGGAACGATTCCGTACCGAGCGGCTCGACCTGAGCGACTTCACAGCGCTGTACGCGGCGGAGAACGCGGCCACCGAGCTGCCCTCACCGGCCCAGGAGCGCCTCTGGTTCATGCAGCAACTGGCGCCGGACAGCCCCTTTTACAACCTGCCGGCCGGCTATCGCATCCGCGGGCCACTCGACGTCACGGCACTGCGCCGGGCGCTGGACACGGTCATGGCTCAGCAACCAGAACTGCGGAGCAACCTCGTCGACCGGGGCGGCACCCCGTACGTCGAGGTGCACACGGACCGCGGCATGCCCCTGCTGTTCAAGGACCTGAGCGGCATGCCGGCCGGCGAACGCGAGCGGACCACCGGGGAACTGATGGCCCGGGAGGAGAGTGAACCCTTCGATCTGGCCAAGGACGCGCTGATCCGCGGCAGACTGCTGCGGCTCGGCCCGGAAGACCATCTGCTGCTGGTGACGATCCATCACGCGGTCGCCGACGGCTGGTCCTTGCTCGTCTTCATCCGTGATCTGGTGACCGCGTACGACGCGGCCCGGGACCCGACGCGCCAAACCCTGGACCCCCCTTCGGTGCGGTACTGCGACTTCAAGGCGTGGCAACGGCGTGAACTCGCCGGTCCGCGGCTGGCGGATCGGCTCGCATACTGGGAGTCCGCCCTGCAGGACGTGCCCACGGTGCTCGAACTGCCCACCGACCGGCCGCGCCCCGCCGAGCAGGCCTTCCACGGCGCCGTGCACCGGTTCCGGGTGCCCCAGGACACCCTGGCCGCCGTGCGCCGGCTGGCCGGCGAGGAGAACGCCACCCTTTTCATGATCACACTGGCCGCGTTCCAGACCGTACTGGGTCGCTACGCGCGCGTCGAAGACCTGGTGGTCGGTACGCCCGACGCCGGACGGCGGCACGAAGAACTCGAGCGCGTCATCGGGTTCTTCGTCAACACGCTGGTCCTGCGGGCCGACCTGTCCGGCGACCCGAGCTTCCGCCACCTGATCCGCAGGGCCCGGGCCACCGCGCTGTCCGCCTACGAGAACGCCGAGGTCCCCTTCGACCGCCTGGTCGACCTCGTCAGCGCCCGGCGGGACCTCTCCCATTCGCCGCTGGTACAGGTGATGTTCCAGTTGGTGACCAACGAAGAGCGGCACTGGCGGACGACCGGCGCCCACCCGGTGGAGTTCGAACTGGTCGATCTGCCGCCGACGGTGACCCGCTTCGACATCGAGTTCTACCTCAGCGAGTGCGAGGACGGGCAATTCGAGGGCTGGATCGCCTACAGCTCCGACCTGTTCGACGAGGGGACGATCGCAGGCTTCGCGGAGCACTTCCTCGAACTGCTGGCGGACGGCGCCCGCCGACCGGACAGCAGGATCTCCGAACTGCGCTGGCTGACCGACGCCGAACTGGCGCGGGTGCGTGAGTGGGGCAAGGGCCCGCGGACCGGTGACGCGACCGTCCCTGTCACCCGGCTGATCGCCGACCGGGCGGCCGAGCATCCCGACGCCACAGCGATCGAGGGCGGCACCCGCAGCTGCACGTACGCGGAGCTCCAGCGCCGCGCGGACAACCTGGCGCACTGGCTGCGCGCGAGCGGCGTCGGCCCCGGCGATGTGGTGGCGGTACGCCTGGCCCGGCAGGTGGACCTCGCCGCGGCGTGGCTCGGCGTACTCCGCTCCGGCGCCGCCTACCTGCCGCTGGATCCCGACTATCCGCGCGAACGCCAGCGCTACATCGCGGCCGACAGTCGTGCCGCCGTGATGCTCACCGACGGCGCGGACGTGAGCGATCTGCTGCCGCCCGGCGTGCTCGCCCGCCCCCTGGACGAGGTGCCGGCGGTCGACGCGGTGGGCACGCTGCCCGACCCGGACCCCGAAGCAGGCGCGTACGTCATCTACACCTCCGGTTCCACCGGGCGCCCCAAGGGCGTTCTCGTACCGCACCGGGCCCTGCAGAACTTCTGCGCCTGGCATCTGCGGGCCCACGAGATCGACCGCACGGACCGGGCGAGCATGCTGGCCGCGCTCGGCTTCGACGCGGCTGCCTGGGAGTTGTGGGCGCACCTGGTGGCGGGCGCGAGCGTGCACCTCGTGCCCGACGACATCCGGCTGGACCCCGACGCTCTGCTGGACTGGTTCGACCGCACGGAGATCTCCTCGGCGTTCCTGCCCACCGCGCTGGCCGAGAGCGTCCTGACGGCCGGCGAGGCATCAGGAGTGCAGCCACGCGCGTTGCGCGTCATCTTCACCGGCGGGGACCGGCTGCGCCGCGGCAAACCGGCGGGCGTGCGCTACCGCTTCACCAACAACTACGGACCCACCGAGAACACCATCATCTCCGTCTGGACGGATGTGACCGCCGACGACCGGCAGCCGCCCATCGGCACACCGGTCGACAACACCCGGGTCTACGTCCTGGACGGAGCCGGCCACGACGTACCGGTCGGGGTACCGGGCGAGCTGTACCTGGCAGGCCCGCAGGTCGCTCTCGGGTACCTGCACCGCCCGGAACTCACCGGGGAGCGTTTCGTGCGCGACCCGTTCGACGACGACCCCAAGGCGCGGATGTACGCCACCGGCGACCTGGTGCGCTGGCGCCCGGACGGCCGGATCGACTTCCTCGGCCGGATCGACGACCAGGTGCAGATCCGCGGGTTCCGGGTTGAACCCGGAGAGATCCAGACGGTGTTGTCGGAGCACGAGGACGTCCGCGACTGCGTGGTCCTCGCCCACCAGGAACACGACACCGTCGTGCTGTCGGCGTTTGTCGTGGGTCCGCAGGACGAGTCGGCCGCGCCGCGCCTGCGGCAGCACCTGCTGAAGACACTGCCCGCGTACATGGTGCCGAGCTCGTTCACGTTCCTGGCCGAGTTGCCCGCCACCGACAACGGCAAGCTGGATCGGGCGGCGCTCCTGGAGCGCTCCCGCACCGCCGCCCCGACCGAACTGACCCCCGCACAACGGCCACGCGGAGACGCCGAGCAGGCGGTCGCCGAGATCATGGCCGAGGTCCTCGGTGGATTCAGGCTCGGACGCACCGACGACTTCTTCAGCCACGGTGGTTCGTCGCTGCTCGCGACGCGGGTGCTCGCCCGGGTGGGGGAGCGGCTCGGAGTACGGCCCAGCCTCAGGACGTTCTTCGAGGCGCCCACGATCAGCGGCATCGCGGCCGCGGCGGGCGGGTGATCCGGCCATGAGCGCACCACTGCCGCTGGTGACCAGCCAAGCCGGACTCTGGCTGGTGGAGCAATGGGCACCGGATCGACCGGTCTACAACATTCCCACCGTGCTGCGCCTGACCGGCCGGCTCGACCCGGACGCCCTGGTCGCCGCCCTCCGCGAACTGGGGTCCCGGCACGAGGCACTGCACGCGCGTTTCGAGCTGCACGACGGTGAACCGGTGCAGCGGCTCGGCGCGCGTGCTCCCGCGCCGGTCCGCCACGAGACGCTGAGCGTGCCGTCCGGCGGGGACCGGGACGTCACACTCAGGGCGCGGATCGACGAGGAGGCCGGACGCCGGTTCGATCTTGCCGGTGGGTGCCTGCTGCGCGCCCTCCTGCTCGACGTCGGGCCGCGGGAATGGGTGCTGGTGCTCACCGTGCACCACATCGTCGCCGACGGCTGGTCGGTCGGTCTGCTCCTGGAGGACCTCAGCGCGCTGTACGCGACGCGCACCGGCGGCTCCGGGACACTGCCGCAGCCGGGGGACTATCGCACCGCCGTCGAGGAGACCGTGGCCGCCGCAGGCGCCGCGGATGCCCACCTCGACTTCTGGCGGGGTGAACTCGCGGGCCTGGAGCCCCTGGACCTGCCGATCGCCGCGCCCCCCGGCCCCGGCGCCGAGTACGAGGGCGCAACCGTCGTCCACTCGGTGCCGCTGGCCGGCCGGCTCACGGAGCTGGCTCGCACGCGGGGATGCACTCCCTACCTGCTCACCATGGCCGGCTTCGTGGCACTGCTGCACAGACTGAGCGGCCAGCAGTCCTTCGCCCTCGGCACCGCGATCAACAGCCGGCCGAGCAGCGAAGCGGAGCGCGTGGTCGGCCTGTTCGTCACGATGGTGGCGCTGCGCTGCGACATCGACGGCGAGATGTCCTTCATGGATCTGGTGCGCCGGCTGAGGGGCAGCGTGGCCGATGCCGTGGACCACGCGGCGGTGCCGTTCGACCGGGTGGTCCAGCACGTCGGCGCCGGCCGGGAGAGCGGCCGCAACCCGCTGTTCCAGACCGCCTTCAACTATCAGGAGGAGGTCGGCGACGCCCTGCGGCTGGCCCATGTCCAGGTCGCACCCATGGAGACCGAACTCGGCATCGCGCGCTTCGACCTGAACGTGGTGGCGGTGGCGGCCGGCGAGAGCCTGCGTGTCGAGGCCGAGTACGCGAGCGCCCGCTTCGATGCCGGTACGGTCGAGCGGCTGCTCGGCCAGTACGCCACGCTCCTGACCGCGGCACTGGCCGAACCGGACCGTCCGCTGGCGTCGTTGCCGTTGCTGCCCGAGCCGGAACGGACCATCGTGCACGGCTGGAGCCGCCCGGACCGCACCTTCGACGTGCGGGGCACCCTGCACGGCCTGGTGGCCGAGCAGGCCCGGCGGCGCCCGGACGCCCCCGCCGTCAGCGGCGAGGACGACGGCCCGCGCCCGATGACCTACCGAGAGCTGGACGAGCGGGCGAACCATCTCGCTGCACGGCTGAAGGCGGTGGGTGTGCTCCCCGGAGACCGAGTGGCGGTGTGCGTGCCGCGTGAGCCGGTGCTCGTCGTCGCCATGCTCGCCGCGCTGAAAGCGGGCGCGGCGTATCTGCCGCTGGACCCGAACTACCCCGTCGAGCGGCTGCGTCTGCTCTGCGAGGACGCCCGGCCGACGGCGGTGCTGACCACCGACGGGTTGCGTACGCGACTGCCGGCGGACCTGACGGCCGTCGAGGTGCACGACACCGACCGCGCGCCCGAGCCGCCGCCGGAACCCGCCTCGACCGCGGACACCGCGTACGTCATCTACACCTCCGGCTCGACCGGGCGCCCCAAGGGCGTGCGCGTGAGCCACGCCAACGTCGTCCGGTTGTTCACCGCCACCGACGACTGGTTCTCGTTCGCGGCCGACGACGTCTGGACCTGTTACCACTCCGCCGCTTTCGACTTCTCGGTGTGGGAGATCTGGGGCGCTCTGCTGTCGGGAGCGCAGGTGGTCCTGGTCTCCGAGGACCTGGCGCGCGATCCTGCCGCCTTCCGTGACCTGCTGGCCCGGCGTCGGGTCACGGTGCTCAGCCAGACACCGGCGGCCTTCCGCCAACTGAGCCAGGTGGAAGCCGCCCGAGCCGACGCCCCGGACCTGTCCCTGCGCACGGTCGTCTTCGGCGGCGAGGCGCTGGACTACGGTTCGCTGCGGCCTTGGTTCGACCGGTACGGGGACGACCGGCCCGTGCTGGTCAACATGTACGGCATCACCGAGACGACGGTCCACGTCACCTACCGGCGTGTCCGGTCGTCGGACGCCCGCGAGCCGGGCGGACACAGCCCGATCGGGGTGCCGCTTCCCGACCTGTCGGTGCGGGTGGTCGACCGGTACGGGAACGACCAGCCCATCGGCGTGGCCGGTGAGATGCTCGTCGGCGGGGCCGGCGTCGCCGACGGCTATCTGAACCGCCCCGAACTGACCGCCCAGCGCTTCGGAACCCACCCGGAGACCGGAGAGCGCTTCTACCGCAGCGGTGACCTGGCGGCCCGTCTGCCGTCCGGTGAGCTGGACTACCGAGGCCGCGCCGACCAGCAGGTGAAGGTGCGCGGGTATCGCATCGAGCCAGGCGAGATACAGGCCGCGATCGGCGAGTTCCCCGGCGTACACGAGTCCTTCGTGACCGTCAGGGACGACGACGGCGACCGCCGGCTGGTGGCCTACGTGGTGGCCCGCCCGGAACCGGACGCCGACGGCCTCCGCGGGCACCTGGCCGGACGGCTCCCCGCGCACCTGGTTCCTCAGTTGCTCATCTTCCTGCCTCGGCTGCCACTGACCGGGAACGGCAAGGTCGACCGCACACGGCTGCCCGGCCCGGGAGAGCAGGGAGCCGTCGCGAGTACGTCGTCGCCGCCGCGCAACGACCTGGAACGCCTGGTGGCGGAGGTCGTGGCCGACGTGGTGCCTCACCCCGTAGGAGTGCACGACGACTTCTTCGCCCTCGGCGGGACCTCCCTCGGCATGACCCGGGTGCTGGCCACGCTACGGCAGCGGACGGGCGTGCGACTGGGCGTCCGGGAGTTCTTCGGGCAACCGACCGTGGCGGGACTCGCAACGGCGATCGCCCCCCGGGCACGCACGTCGGGAACCGGCCGCCGCCGCTCCGCACGGCGGGCCGATCTCGTGCCGTTGCGCGCCGGCACCGGCGAGCCGATGTTCTGCATCCACCCCAGCGGCGGTACGGCCCTGTGCTACCTGACCCTGGCCGCGGTGCTGCCCGGCACCTTCCCGATGGTCGGCGTGCAGGCGGTCGGTCTCGACGGGGACACCGCTCCGCTCGACACGGTCGAGGAGATGGCGGCGCACTACCGGGACCGGATCGTCCACGAGTGCCCGGCCGGGCCCGTGGACCTGCTCGGCTGGTCGTACGGCGGCGTCGTCGCGTTCGAGACGGCCCGGCTGCTGCGCGAACAGGACCGCCCCACCCGGGTCGTACTGCTCGACGCCCCCGCACCCGATCCCGAACCGGAACCGGATCGGGCGGACCTCCTGACACGGTTCGCCGCCGACATCGCCGCGATGACGGGCACCACCCTTCCGGCGGACCTGGACATGCGGACGCTGGCCCCCCTCGGGCCACGCGAACAACTGGTCACGGTGCACCAGGCGCTGTGCCGGTGCGGTGCCCTGACCCCCGAAACCGATGTCGATCAGCTTGCGGCGCGGGCCGAGGTGTTCGTGGCCAACCTGCGCGCGCTGGCCCGCTACCGGCCGACCGGCACCTACGACGATCCGCTGATGCTGGTGCGCGCCGCCGACTCCCCGGACCTCTCCTGGGCGTGGAGCGCGTACTCGGCAGCAGCATTCGCCGACGTGGTCGTGCCCGGTGACCACTACAGCCTGGTCGACCAGGAGATCGGCGTCACCGCCGCGCACATCGACGCGTGGCTCTCCGGCCAACTTCAGACGAGGTGAGACATGTTTACCGTCGGTCAAGAGGATCGTACGCGTCCGGCCGAGGTGCTCGGCGGGCCGCACGGCGATCCCGAGCTGCTCCGTCGGCTCTTCACCACCATGTGCCGGATCCGCGCCTTCGAGGAGGAGGCCCTGGCTCTGCGCACCTCGGGCGAGATCCCCGGCGTCATCCATCCGTACATCGGACACGAGGCGATCGCCACGGGAATGTGTTCCGTGCTCGGTGAGGACGACTGGGTCGGCAGCTACTACCGCTCGCACGGTCACGCCCTCGCACACGGTTGCGCGCAGGACGTGATGATGGCCGAACTGTTCGGCAAGGACACCGGCTCCTGCCGTGGCAAGGGCGGCTCCATGCATCTGATGGACCTCGGCCGGCGGTTCCTCGGCGGCACCTCCATCGTGGCGGCGGGCATTCCGCACGCCGCCGGAGCGGCCCTGGCCGCCCAGATGGAGGGGCGCGGCGTCGTCCTGTCGTTCTTCGGTGAGGGCGCCACCGGCTCGGGAATCTTCCACGAGACGATGAACATCGCCAGCGCCCAGTCGCTGCCCGTGGTCTTCGTCTGCGAGAACAACATGTACCAGGATCACACCCGCACCGACCAGGTGGCCCCGTCCACCGACTTCGAGCGCTTCGGCCTGGGTCACCTGATGGAGTCACAGACCGTCGACGGCAATGACGTCCTGGCCGTGCACAGGGCCGCGGCCGAGGCCGTGGATCACGCCCGGTCCGGCGCCGGCCCGGTCTTCATCCAGGCCATGACCTACCTGACCTATTACCACAGCCAACTCGGTACACCCCCGCTGGAGTACCGGCCGGCCGACGAGGTCGCCCACTGGGCTGCCCGGGACCCGATCCTGCTGGCCCGCCACGAGCTCGTCGCCGCCGGTGTGCCGGCCGCCGAACTGGACCGCGTCGAGGACCGGGCCGTCCAGGAGACGGCTGCGGCCGTCGAGTTCGCCCGCCGTTCCCCCGAGCCCGACCGTCAGGAGGCGACCACCGATGTCTACGTCGACTGAACCCATGTCTGCCGAGGCCCCCTACGCCGTACCGATGTCGGTGCAGTCGAGCATCGACGTCGTCGTGCGCGAGCAGCTCCTGCGCGACCCCAAGGCGATCCTGATGGGCTGTCACCCGCTGGAGGACTGGGTCGACGAATTCGGACCGCACCGCGTGCGCACCTGCGCCATCTCCGAACCGGCGATGGTCGGCATGGCCGTCGGCGCGGCCGTTCGCGGCTGGCACCCGATCGTCGACCTGGTGCGCTCCTCGTTCGCCTTCGTCGCCGCCGATCAGATCATCAACCAGGCGGCGAAGCTGCGCTACATCTCCGGCGGCCAGTACCGTCTGCAGCTCACCCTGCGGGCCTCCACCCGGACGGAACTCGGCCTCGCCGCACAGCACGAGCAGACACCGTTCGGTGTGTTCATGCAGAGTCCGGGCCTCAAGGTGGTCGTACCCGGCACCACCGACGACTCCGGTGCGCTGCTGCGCGCGTCGTTCGACGACCCCAACCCCGTGATCTTCTTCGAATCACCGCAGCTCGCCGCCGGGCCCGCCGACGCCGATCCGGTCGGTGACAACCCGGTCATCGGCACCGCCAGGCGACTGCGCGCCGGAACCCAGGTCACTGTGGTCGGCATCGGCGCGGGCGTCACCGTGGCGCTCGGTGCCCTCGACGGGCTGACTGCCGCGGGCATAGACGCCGAGGTGATCGACCTGCGCTCCCTGGTCCCCCTGGACGCCGACGCGGTACGCGAGTCGGTCCGCCGCACCGGACGGCTGCTGGTGGTCGAGGAGGGTCCGGCCGGATCCGCCGCCGCGGCCGAGGTCATCGCCCGGGTCTGCGCCGACCAGGAGACCTTCGGACGACTGCGGGCCCCCGCCGCCCGTGTGACCGCGGCGGCTGTCCCCATGCCGTTCAACCCCGGACTCGAACGCGCCGCGCTGCCCGACACCGACGCGGTGCTGGCCGCCGCCGTCGACCTGCTCGGCTGACCCGACGACACGGAGGAGACATTCCATGACCGAGATCAGTCAGCGGTCCGTACAGAGCCAGGTGGATCGCCGTCGGCAGTTCCTGGAGCGTCTGCGGGCCGAGAAGCCTACCGTCGCACCGGCCGGTGAGCCGCTGAGTGGCCAGCAGGAACACGCCTGGGTGCTGAGCCGCGCCGCCCGGGACCGGTCGGCCGGACGGTTCGCCGCCGACCTTCTGCTCGCCGGTCCGGTGGACCGGCTCAGGCTGCGGGCCGCGCTCGAACGCCTCGTCAACGCCGTACCGCTGCTCCGGACCGTCTTCGTGGAGGAGGGCGACGCCGTACGCCAGCAGCTGTCGAGTGACCCGGGCGACGTGGTCGTCGAACTACCCGACGGCGCGGGGCCGCGGCTCGCCGAAGCCGCGGACGGGCCACCGGTGCGGTTCTCGATGTGGCGTGACCCTGCCGGCGAGCACATCACGGTCGTATCGTCGGCGCTCGTGCTCGACCGTGCCTCGCTGCGCCCGCTGAGCGATCAGCTGGCCGCCCTGTACCAGGCGCAGGACCCGAGCACCGCCGAGCTGCGGGGTGCCGGCGACTACACGGCGTACGCGCACCAGCGCAGCACCTGGCTGACCGGCCCGGAAGGCCAGGAGGCGCTGGCCACCCTGACCAAGGAACTGACCGGCGTCGAGCCGGCCGAACTGCCGGTCGACCGGCCCTATCCCTCCCATCTGCCGGTGGCTTCGGACCAGGCCCGTCTTCGCCTGCCGGCCGGACTGCTCGCCCGTCTCGACGAGATCGCCGAGGGACTCGGTGCGCTGCCCGAGAGCATCCTGCTCGCCGGATACGCGTTGCTGCTCTCCCGCCACGGCGGCCAGCGTGACGTGACCGTCGGCGTACCGGTCTCCGACCGTGACGCGACATGGACGGACCTGATCGGCAACGCCACCAATCTGCTGCCCGTACGCACCGTGCTCCCCCACGACGCGACCGTCGGTGACGTCGTCAGGGGTGTCGACATCTCCCTGCGCTCGGCCCATGGCCTGGCCCGGGTGCCGTTCCCGCGGATCGTCGAGGCGGTGAACCCGGACCGCGACCGCAACCGCGGGCCTCTGACCCAGACGACCTTCCAGGTGCGACAGGCCGAGAAGGCACGGCCGTTCGGGCAGGATGCGACAGCACAGTGGACGGTGCTCGTCGACCGGCCGTACGCCGCCGAGCTGTCCCTCACCGTGCTGCGCGACGGCGACGGCGCCGAAGTGGTGCTCGACTACGCCACCGACCTTTTCGACGCGGCGAGCGCCGAGGCGTTGCTCGCCCGCTACGAGAGGGTGCTCCGCTGCGTGACGGACCGGCCCCAGGAGCTCGCGGCCGACCTGGAGGTGCTGCCGCCACGAGAGCGGGCCCTGGTTCTGGAAGAGTGGAACGACAGCGTCCGCGAGGAGCCCCCGGCCGTCATCACCGACTTGTTCGACGATCGCGCCGCGGCGGATCCCGACGCCGTGGCGGTGACCTACGAGGACGTCGAGCTCACCTACGGCGAGCTGCGGGACCGCGCCAACCGGCTGGCACAGCACCTGCTCACCTCCCGGCTGCGCCCCGAGGACCGGGTGGCCGTCTTCCTGCCCCGATCGGTCGACTCGGTGGTCGCGATCCTCGCGGTGCTCAAGGCGGGCGGCGCGTACGTGCCCGTCGACGTGGACTTCCCCGCCGGCCGGGTGGAGACGATCATGCAGGACGCCGCGCCCACCGCGGTCATCAGCACATATGAGCTGACCCGCCAACTGCCTCGCGGTCCCTGGCTGGAAATCCTCCTGGACGACGACGCGGCCGACATCGACCGAGCGCCCGCCGAGGCGCCTCGGACCGGCCCGCGACCGGACAGCCTGGCGTACGTCATCTACACCTCAGGCAGTTCGGGCAAGCCGAAGGGGGTGCTGGTCGAGCACCGTGCCGTCACCAACTTCATCCACAACACACAGGAGATGTTCGGCCTCTCCCCGGACGACAACGTCCTGCAGTTCGCCACGCCGACCTTCGACGTCTCGGTGTTCGAGATCTTCGGAGCGCTGCTCAGCGGCGCCGCGCTGCATCTGTGCGGCAAGGAGGAGCGCTACTCCACGGACAACCTCACCCGGCTGATGCGACGTCGGCACATCAGCGTGGTGGACCTGCCCCCGGCCGTGCTCGAACTGCTGGACCCCGGTGACTTCCCGGACCTGCGCATCGTGTTCGTCGGTGGCGAGGCCTTCTCGGGCGAGCTGACCACCCGTTGGGCGGCCGACGGCCGGCGGTTCTTCAACGGATACGGCCCGACCGAGACCACCGTGACCGTCATCGCCAAGGAGTGCACCGGCGAGTGGACCAAGTCGCCCCCGATCGGCCGGGCGATGGGCAACCACCATGCCTACGTACTCGACGAGCGACTCCGTCCGCTCCCGGTCGGGGTCCGTGGCGAGCTGTATGTCAGCGGCCTCGGAGCGGCGCGCGGCTACCTGAACCGGCCCGACCTCACCGAAGAGGTGTTCTCCCAAGACCCGTTCGGAACGGGCTGGCGAATGTACCGCACCGGCGACCTGGCCCGCTGGACCTGGGACGGTGAGCTGGTGTACGAGGGCCGGGCGGACCGGCAGGTGAAGATCCGCGGCATCCGTATCGAGCTCGGCGAGATCGAACGCGTCCTGCTCGAACACCCCCAGGTGCGCCAGGGGCTGGTCAGGACCGTCATCGGCGCGGGCGGCGAGACGCGGCTGGCCGCCTACTTCGTGCCCCGCCCGGGAGCGCGCCCTCGCATCGCCGCCCTGCGCGCGTTCGTCGCCGGGAAACTGCCCAGCTACATGGTGCCGAACGAGTTCACCGAGATCTCCGAGATCCCGCTGACCGCCAGCGGCAAGGTGGACCTGGCCGCACTGCCGGCGGGCGACGATGCCTGGCAGCAGGACGACGGCGCCACCGCGCAGGAGTCCGCCCCCGCTACCGAGACCGAGCGGGTCGTCGCCGAGGAGATCTTCGCGCCGCTGCTCTCGACGGAGCGCGTGGGAGCCGAACAGAACTTCTTCCAACTCGGCGGCAGCAGCCTGCAGGCCACGCAGGTGCTCTCCCGGATCCGACGCATCTTCGACGTGGAGGTCTCGGTGGGTGAGTTCTTCCGGGAACCCACCGTACGCAGCCTGGCAGCAGTAGTGGACGGTCTGCGCACCGCCGCCCCGGCCACCAGCGGTGACAGCCTGGAAGAAGCCCTCGCCCAGCTGGAGGCGGACCGATGAAGGCGGCCGTGCTCCACGAGCCGGGTCAGGACCTCGTCATGGAGGACATCCGGCTCGACGGACCGAGCCGCCCGGGTGAAGTGGAGGTGCAGATCGTCGCATCGGCGGTCTGCCGCTCCGACGTGCACTGCTGGGAGGGCGGATTTCCGGTCTACCCGCTCCCATTCATTCCGGGACACGAGGCCGCGGGCATCGTCACCGGCGTCGCCCAGGGCACCACCCGGGTGCGCGAGGGTGACCACGTCGTCGTCACCTGGAACTCCAGCTGTGGCGAGTGCTGGCACTGCGCGCGCGGCGAGCGGATCCACTGCCTGGGCATCCGCAGCCGGTACGGCCGACTGCACGACGGCACGGTGCGCACCCATCTCGCCGGCGCCGACGGCGCTCCCGTGTACCGGGGGATGGACGCGGGCACGTTCTGTGAGCGAGGCGTCTTCCACGAGAATGCCCTGGTTCCCCTGGACGAGGATGTGCCGATCGAGATCGGCGCGATGCTCGGCTGCACCGTCGTCACCGGAACCGGAGCGGCGCTCAACACCGCACGGGTGCGCCGCGGCGACCGGGTAGCGGTCATCGGTGCGGGCGCAGTCGGGCTGTGTGCCGTGCAGGGTGCCCGGATAGCCGGCGCCGAGCAGATCATCGCTGTCGACGTATCCGACGACCGTCTCGCCACGGCGGCGAAGGTGGGCGCGACCGACCTGGTCGACGCCTCCCAGACGGAGGTGAGCGGCGCGGTCGCCGAGCTGACCGGCGGGATCGGAGTCGACTTCGCCTTCGAGGTGGTGGGTGTCCCGGAGACGATGGAGCAGGCGCTCACCTTGATCCGCCGGGGTGGCAGCGTCGTCCTGGTCGGCAGTTCACCCCGCTACGAGAAGATGTCGATCGTGCCCGGAATCCTGACGCTGACCGGCCGTAACCTCCTGGGCTGTTGCTACGGCTCCGCGAACATCGACCGGGATCTGCCCCGGCTCATCCAGTACTGGCGCTCCGGCGAACTGGACCTGCGTCCATTGATGAGCAACGAGCGACCGCTGAGCGAAGTCAATGATGCCCTGGCCGAACTGCGGGCAGGAGAACAGGTGCGCACCATCCTGCGCCCGTGACGGACGCGGGGCGGGCACGCTGGCGACCCCAGGGGAGTGGGAGACGTTGAAGACGGAGAACCCGGTGTCGGCGCAGCCCTCCTCGCTCTGGCGGCACGGAGACTTCCTCAAGCTCTGGGGAGGGCAGAGCGTCTCGCTGCTCGGCACGTATGTCACGGCGTTCGTCCTGCCGTTGATGGGCGTGCTGATGCTGGACGCGAGCGCGACACAACTGGGGGTGCTGCGTGCCCTGGAGTATCTGCCGTTCGCCGTGCTGGCGCTGCCGGTCGGCCTCTGGGTGGACCGGGTGCGCCAGCGCCGCGTGATGATCATCACGAACTTCGTCCGAGCCGCTGTGCTGGCCGTCGTCCCCCTCGTCGCCTGGCTCGGTCATCTGCAGATGGGGCACTTGTACGCGCTGGCTCTGGTTCTCGGAGCCGGCGCGGTCTTCTTCGACATCTGCTATCTCTCCCAGTTGCCGACGATCGTGCCGCCGTCGCAACTGCTGGACGGCAACAGCAAACTCACGGCCAGCACCAGCGTCGCCGATGTCGGCGGCCCGGCCCTGGGCGGCATGCTCGTACAGGTACTGACCGCCCCGGTCGTTCTGCTGTTCGACGCGATCAGCTACGTCATCTCGGCAGTCAGTCTCATGAGGATCCGGAAGCCGGAACCGCCACCGCAGCGCGAACCAGCCGAGGGGAAAAGCCTGCGGCGGGAGCTGTTCGCCGGAGTAAGGCTCATCTTCGCGGATCCGTACCTGCGAGTCGTCGCGGCCGATGGGATGCTGTTCAACGTCCTCGTGCAGGTGATCGAAATTCTGATCATTCCCTACGCCATCCGGGATCTGCACTACAGCCCCGGTCTCCTCGGCGTGGTACTCACCGCGATGGCGGCGGGCAGCATCCCGGGCGCCCTGGGCGCCCAGTGGTTGGTCTCCCGATTCGGTTACGGCCGGATGGTGATGGCCGGGGTCGTCCTGCACAGCTCGGGCCCGCTGATCCTCGCGACCGCTGCGGGAGGCCGGCTGCCGACCGTCATCCTCATCGCCGTCGGCCTCGCGGTGATGGGGTTCGGTATCGGCCTGACCAACGCGCTTGGAACGACGCTCCGTCAGATACGTACTCCGCGTCGCCTGTTGGGCCGGATGAACGCCGGTATGCGGCTCATGCTGTACGGCTCCATTCCGCTGGGCGCGCTGCTGGCCGGCCTGCTCGGCGAGACGCTGGGCAACCGTGAAGGACTGCTGGTGGCCGCCGTCACCCTCTTCCTCGGGCTGCCCATCGTGTGGTTCTCACCCGTGCGCAAGCTGGCGGATGTCATGGACGGTGCCGTCGAGTGACCGTACGCGGGCCAGGGGAGCCCAACAGGCGGGCGTTCAGGCGTTTGGGCGGTCATCGGTATTCGCTCTGCGGTGACCGGGACGGCTACATCCTGGACGGTGTCAGCCGGGCGCGCATGCACGGCTACGGCGGAGCGACGTTGATCAGGTCACTGTGGCCCTGATCCGAGGCAGGCACTGCCGGTCGCGGCCGTACCGTACCGGCCCCAGGCGAGCAGCACCGCCGGCGCGGCGGCCCTCGCGGCCCATGGCCCGTGCGGGATCGATGATCGTCCACACCGCTTCAAACGACTACCCGCGGCGCAAGCAGGCCGCCGCCACCCGGATCGGGATGGAGAATCCGAGCCCCGGGTACATCAAGCACCGCGCAAAGCGCGCAGGGTCCGAGCACAGCGGCTTGGTGCCTCGCGCCCGCGCCCCGTGCGCCGAGCCTGGCCTGTGCCTCTCGCGCAGAAGAGGCCCGAAAACGGCTCGGCGGCGCCCGCGTGGTGAGCGCGGGCGCCGCCGGAGCGATGCAGAGGGCGAGGAAAGCGAAGGAACTCGGTTCAGGAAAGGAGTGAGAAGGAAGTCCCTTCATGGCCTCGCCGACGGCAACGCTAGCACTCAGCCCGGGATCAGGTCGCGCAGATTTTCGAGGGTGACGACTCGAGAGCCTGCGGGGAGCCCCTCGGGGCGTTCGAGCCCGATGTACGTGACCGGCTCGTCCAGGACAGTCTCGTCGTCCCACAGCTTCACGGCCGTGGCGCCGTCGGACATCAGACCGACCAGATGGCGCACCGTCAGGTACTCGCGTTCCACGAGGGCACGCACCACCTTGGACACCGACATCTGGTTCTCCTCCACCCGGTTGGCCGACGAGATGCCTCTCAGGTACAGGTGCAGCCACTTCGCGCGCCACCGGCCGTCGTCCTCGCGCCGGAACACCAGCGGCAGCGCCACTCGGCCCACCCCGCGCAGTTCCGATTTCATCCGCACCGTGCGAGGCTCGAACGGCCGGCCCTTCTGCTCGCCGTCGCGCACCATGAAACCGAAGAACGACTCCTCGGCTTCCTCGAAGCCCTCGCCGGCATAGATGTTCACCTGCGGAACGATGAAGGTGCTGCGCACCCGGGCGAGGGAGAGGTTGATGAACTCCGAGGCCCCGTCGGGCGCCTCGGTGACATCGCCCGAGTGCTTGCCCCCGACAGCCTTGAGGGAGGTGTAGGAGAGCCAGGAATCGGTGCTGTAGTCGGTGTGGAGAAGCAGGGCCGAGAGATCGTAGTCGGTCCGCTTCTCGGCCTGCTTCCAGTACACGAAGAAGCGCAGATGCTCGCCGTCGACCGCCGAGATCGAACCGCGCGGCAGTACGCCGAGCCCGGCCGCGGTCGCCCTGCCGCTGAGCGGGAGCGCCACGTCGAGGACATCGGGGTCGACCAGCAGCCGGCCCGGTGCCGGGAGCCTGCGGCGCAGCTCGGCGTCGAGGGCGGTGATCAGGCGGTCGCGGTCGGCGGCGGGTACCGGCGGCCGGGCGTCGGGAGCGACCCAGCCGCGGCCTCGGCGGTTGACGAAGATCCGCGGCTGGTCGCTCGCCCGCTCCCGGTTCTGGAAGTGCTCGCGGACGGACAGCAGGACCCGGCCGGAGACCTCGGGAGCCGTCTCCACCGCGGCGGCCACCACCGCGTCGCGCTCTGCCTGGTCGGCGGCGATACGCAGCAGAAGGTCCAGGGCGCGGAACAACTTGCCGGGAGCGGACTTCAGCAACTGCACAGCACCGAGGACGTCGGACGCGTCGAGCAGCTTCTCGAGGCGGCTGTCGAAGGACCGCGCCTCCTTCTCACCCCGAGCCACGGCGAAAACATCGGCCGCGTGCGGCCACTGCCGATACTCGTGCGGGTGAAGACGCTCTCCGAGTCGCTTGAACGGCTCACGGTAGGCGTGTACGTCGGCCAGCTTGGCGGGGTTCGCCGAGACCACGGCGTCCAGGCCCGCGAGCAGCTTCCGGCGCACCGGTCGAGGGAAGCCCCGGAACCGGGTCGGCTCCTGCAGCGTCACGTCGCCGCCCGAAAGCGCGCAGGCCAGCCGCAGCACATCGACGACGGTGTCGAGCATGAGGTCCGCGCCGACGGCGAGACGTGCCTCGTTGACGATCGCGCGGTTCTCCCTGACCGGGATCGACTCCGGCTGGGGGCCGAGCGCGCACCGCTCGGCCAGGACCTTGAGATCGCCCAGGTGGTCATCGCCCAGTGGCGTCGTGCTGCCCGCCAGGGCCAGGTACAGGTCGGTGAGTTCGTCGTCCAGGTCGCGTCCGAGGTGCAGGACGGTCACCCGGTCGCCCGCCGAGGCGATCAGTTCGTCCTGCGCCGCGAGCATCTCCTCGTAGGTGTGCTGGTAGCGGCCGTACGTGGGCAGGCTGAGCAGGTCCAGTACCCCGTGCGCCAACTGCGTCAGTACGTTCCCGCGCGACGCGTCGTCGGCGAGCGCCTTGGTCACACAGCGCATCCAGAACTCTTCGGTGTCCGGCACGTTCGCCGGGAAGTCGATGAAGTACGCGTTGTGCCGGACGTGATCGCCGACCATCTCGCTCACGGTACGCAGCGTCCGCTCGGCGGTGTGGACGACGGCGGCCTCGGACAGCCCGGACAGCCGTTCCAGCGCCTCCGCCGAGAGCTTGAAGCCGACGGAGGCCAGCGTCGCGTCGAACTGCCGCGCGGCGATGGCGCCTTCTCCGGCGGAGCCCTTGGGGGAGGGGATGCGGTGGGTGTGCCGGATGACCAGTGATTCCAGACCGTGCGCCATTCGGGGATGATCGCAGATCTGTGCGAACCGACGCACGGGATTTCCTGGTCGCACCCGGCTTCCCCCGGACTGTTCGTCTTGAACCGCCGAGTGCCGCCCGGTTCGCTCCCGCATCGCGCCGACCTGCCGGGCCATGACCGGCCCGGCGGCCTGTCGCACAGCGGCGAGAATGCGCCGATAGTCCGGCGGGAGCATGGTCTCCTCCACGTCCCCTGCGCGGTTCGGGATCAGCATCACCGCCCGGCCGCCTGCGTGACCAGGCGCCGGCGCGGCCGAGGCACGCTCGTCAGTGAGCTGTTCGCTCACCCGCTCAAGGACCCGTCCGGCGACGGCGAGTTCGTCCCGCTCTGCCGCACCTGCGCCAGCTGCTTGATCAGCTGTTCTTCGAGCTCGTCCAGTTCCGCACGCCGCGCGGTGATCCGTTCCAGCAGTTCGGATCCATGCGCCTGGTCGGAGATGGCCGCCCGCCCCCGACGAGCAGGAACCAGCGAACCGTCCGGCTCCGTCGGACGATCTCCTCCGCAGACTGCCGCCGACGACCAGCGCGAGGACCACGAGACCCGGTCACACCAGCCCTTCAAGTCGGCGGAGATTCACGGGAAGACACTGTCACCGAGCATCAAGGGCATTCACGGATATATGGTACAAACTGCGTGTTCTCCGAGTTCGTTGACCATCAGCCCAGCGAGGTGCACCCCGATGAGAAGGCTTTTGCGTAGCCGCCGTGCGCGGCTGACACTGGCGGTGTCGTTGACCGCCCTGTGCGCGGGCCTGGTCCCGCTGGCAGGCGGCACCCCGGCGTCGGCCACACACGGGTGGAGGACTACCTGGGCGGACGGCTTCAACGGTCCGGCAGGGAGCCGGCCCGACAGTCGGAAATGGGTGGTCGATGTCGGCACCGGGTACCCCGGCGGTCCGCCCAACTGGGGTACCGGGGAGGTGCAGACCTACACCGCCGACCCGGCCAACATCAGCCACGACGGCCGGGGCAACCTGCGGATCACCCCGCTGCGGGACTCGGCGGGAAGGTGGACTTCCGGGCGTATCGAGACACGCCGCAGCGACTTCAGGCCTCCGGCCGGCGGGCGCATGCGCATCCAGGCCCGCATCCGACTGCCCGCCGCCACCGGCGCGGCAGCCGAAGGGTACTGGCCGGCCTTCTGGACTCTGGGCGCCTCGTACCGGGCGGGAGTGCCCTCCCCGACGTCCGGCGAGTTCGACATCATGGAGAACGTCAACGGCCTGAACCGCACCTGGGGCGTGATGCACTGCGGCACACCCACCGCAGGGCCGTGCAATGAGAGCACCGGCCTGGCCGCCAGCACCACCTGTCCCGGGGCCCGCTGCACCGGCGTCTTCCACACCTACACCCTCGAGTGGGACCGCCGCACCTCCACCGAGCGGTTGCACTGGTACGTGGACGGGCGGCGCTACCACACCGTCAGCTCCACACAGATCGACCCGGCGACCTGGCAGGCAGCCACTGCTCAGGGGCACTTCCTCCTGCTGAACCTCGCCATCGGCGGCGGCTTCCCCAACGCTCTGGCCGGGCACCCCACTCCCACACCGCAGACCCGCCCCGGTTACCCCATGCTCGTCGACTACGTCGCCGTCTTCATCGCCACCCCGCACTGACCCTGTCCAGGCCGGCAGATCTGCGGCCACCCGTGGCGCGGTGTGGCCGCTCACCGTGATGACCCTCCCTCTGGTGAGGTCCGACGTCACCCCATTCCACCCACAAGTGATCGTCCGGCTCTTGGCGGGACGGCCCGCCCCTGGCTGTGTCATCGACGCCGTTCGGCAGAGGCGCGACGCATCTCCCGGCATCACCGGATGTCCGTGGGTGGATCGCGATCGGGGGTCGGTTGCCCCGTCAGGACTGCCGGAGCGCCGCGACGTCGAACTCCAGCGTCACCTTCTCGCTGACCAGACCACCCCCACCCCGCCCTGGCCGGCGCCGCAGTGCCCCTTTCCCCCCTTGGGGCGGAGGCCGTTGCGGAGAACCTCACCTTCGGCTCGGGTCACGTCGTTCTGGATGCTCTGACCGGTGCGCCCGGCACATCGTCGACGAGCACAACCGGGACCGCCGGTTCCCTGCTCGATCCCGCCATCGCGCGGCACTCGGTCGAGCACCAGTGGGGTGCGGGACGCTGGTCACGGACCGGGGCGGGGGCTCCCTCGGTATGCGGTCGTCAAACACCGGCCAGGAGCCGCTCACGATCGGCTCGCCGGGCGCCCTCGGAGTAGCCGTAGCCCGTGACGAACGCCTCAACGACTTCCCAGTCGGGGACCGACTTGCCCCAGGCGGCGCCCGAGACAGCTGCGGTGGAGTACCGGTTCCGGACCGAGACGTTCGGCGGACGCGCGGAGGAATGTGGACGACGGCTGGTGGACCACGCAGGCGCGGTCGAGGCCGCGCGCTGCCTCGACCGCCCCGCCTTCACATGGCTGTCCCCCGGCACGCTGACGGCGTGGGACCGGGCACCGGGATGACGGCCGGGCGACGCGCCGCGGTCGGCACCGGACGCGGACCCGGGACCTGAGCGGGGATGCGTTCCAGCACCCCGCCGGCGAAGACGTCGTACAGCGGCAGCGTCTGCAGGTGGACATACCCGATGTGGCAGTCGCAGGCAGCGAGCGGGCAGACGCGCGGACGCAGGGCGGCGCGGTACGAGCCGTCGTAGAGGTTGCCCAGCGGGGTGCGGACGAAGTGGCAGCGGCGGACGGTGCCGTCGCCGTCGACCGAGATCACGGAGTCGCCGGTGCGGCACGGCAGACCGGCGCTGGTGTGCGGGTGACGGCTGTACGGGAAGAGCGGGTCCAGGGCCGTCCACAGGTCGGCTTCGGCGTCCGTGTAGGAGTGGCCTTCGGCGGCGTTGACCCACAGGTAGACGTGCTCCGGCAGGTCCGCGCGCAGCCGACGGGCCGCCTCGAGGTGCTCGGGCAGTCCGACGACGCCGACGCTGAACCGGATCCCGCGCGCGGCCAGGCCGCCGCACTTCGTCAGGAACCGGTCGTAGGGGGTCTGGCCCGGGTGGTAGGTGCACCACAGGGCGATGGTGCCGGGATCGGCCTCGGCGAGCCAGTCGGTGCGGCAGCTCAGGTTGGTCTGGATCGCCACCCGCCGGATGTGCGGCAGACGAGACAGGTCCGCGAGGGCGCGCCGGTACCAGGAGCGCACCAGGCCCTCGCCCCAGGGGGTGAACAGCAGGGACAGACGGTCCTCGGTCCGGTCCGCGGCCCAGGCGGCGAAGCGTTCCAGCGCGGCGCGATCGGCCCGCAGCTGGGCGCCGGTGTCGCGGCGCTTGGCGAACGGGCAGTAGGGACAGTCGTAGTCGCAGGAGGCGAGCGGGCCACGGTAGAGGAGGGTGAGGTCCATGAGGGCCGGTCACTTCCTCTCGTAGGCGGCCATCGCGGCGCGCACGGCGGGGGAGAACAGGGCGGGGCCGATCGCGTCGGAGTGGGCGAGGCCTTCCGGGCTGAGCCGGAGGGTCTCGGAGCCGCCGTCGGCCAGCCAGCCGAGTTCGGCGAATGCGGCCAGTTCGGGGCCGAAGTCGTCGGCGGGGGTGGCGCCGAAGCGGGCCCGGTAGTCGTCGAGACGCAGTCCCTCGGCCTGGAGGAGCGACTGCAGCAGATGACGGCGGCGCGCCTCGCGGGCGTCCATGGCGTAGCCGACCTCGGCGTGGGAGAAGTCGGTGGCATGGACGTAGTCGTCGATGATCGCGCGGATCTCCTGCATGCCCACGGCGTAGTCGAAGGAGTAGTGCAGGTCGGCGGTGTACGAGCGGGCGCCGCAGCCGAGGCCGATCATGCCGTCCGTCTGGCAGGCGTAGTCGTCGGCCCCCTGCGGCGGGGTGTCGGCACGGCGGAACATGCGCATGGACTGCTGGGTGTAGCCGTGCGCGAGAAGGTGGTCTCGGCCGGCGCGGTACAACCGGAGCCGCTGCTCGTCCCACGCGGGGTCGGGGCCGCCCCCGCGGCGATCGAGGCCGGTGAGGGGGCGCACGTACAGGGGGTAGAGGTACAGCTCCTCGGGCCGCCAGGCCAGGGCCGCGTCCAGGGATCGGCGCCAGGTGTCCTC
This sequence comes from Streptomyces sp. NPDC092370, assembly GCF_044755265.1. Lineage (NCBI taxonomy): Bacteria > Bacillati > Actinomycetota > Actinomycetes > Kitasatosporales > Streptomycetaceae > Streptomyces > Streptomyces sp. NPDC092370. The sequence continues at coordinate 69,357 of NZ_JBIVQO010000013.1, forward strand.
CGTCTGGCCGTCGATGCCGTAGATCAGGTCGATGTTGAGCACCGGGATGCGGGCGTCGCGGACGCGTCCGAGCGCGGACTCCACAGCGGCGCGGCGCTGCGGGCGTACGGCGGCGCGGGCCTCGGAGTCGACGAAGCTCTGCACGCCCAGGCTGAGGCGGGTGGCGCCCCGGGCGGCCAGAACCGCCAGCCGGTCGGCGGTGGCGGTGGCGGGCGAGGCCTCGACCGACAGGGGGACGGCGCGCAGGTCGGCTCCCATGCGGTGCTCGGCGATGTCGCAGAGGCGCTCCAGCTCGGCGGCGGTGAGGAAGGTGGGGGTGCCGCCGCCGAAGGCCGCGGTGGCGAAGCGGACCTTCTCGCCGTCTCCGAGCGCCTCACGTACGGCGTCCGCCTGGCGTTCCAGGGCGTCCAGGTAGGCGCCGGTCAGGCCGTCCGGGGCACCGATGCGGGTGAAGAGGTTGCAGAAGCCGCAGCGGACCTCGCAGAAGGGGATGTGCAGGTAGAGGGAGAGGGCGTCCTTGGGCTCGGCGGCCCACAGAGAGGCGAGCGCGGGACGGTGGGGGAGGGGGCGGTAGGCCGTCTTGTGGGGGTAGGCGTAGACGTAGCTCTGGTAGGGGCCGCCGGCGGGGGTGGCCGGTGCGGCGGGGGTCTTTGGGGTTTGGGGTGCGGCCGTCGGAGACGTGGTGAGGGTGGCCGGGGTTTGGGTTGCGGTCTTCGGAGATGCGGTAGCGGTCATCGGGCGGCCTCGGTCGGGCGGGCGTCGGGGCGCGTCGCGGGTGTGGTCGTGGAAGGTGCGGGTTCGAGGAAGAAGTGGCCGTACGGCACGGTCCAGACGCAGTCGTGACCGAGACGGTGGCCCGTGTAGCCGCCGTCGCCGTAGGCGGTTCCGTGGTCGGAGCAGACGATCGCGAAGCAGCGGCGCCGGCTGCTCGCGGCGGCGAACAGCCGCCCGATGTGCCGGTCGACGTACTCCAGCGCGGCAGCGTGCGTCTCGCGGGTGTCGCCGTCCTCCCGTGTCGCTCCGGGCCGGTGGAACCAGTTCGGCTGGTGAAGGGCGGATACGTTGACGAACAGGAACAGCCGCCGCTCGGCGGGAAGTTCGCTGATCACGCGTTCCGCGCGGGCCACCTGGTTCTCGAAGGACGCGGGTGAGGTGACGCCGAACTCAGGCTCCCAGTGCGACTCCTCGAAGAGGCCCGGGAGGACCGAGCCGAGCGGGCCCTGCTTGTTGAAGAAGCCCACCCCTCCGACGCAGACGGTGTGGTAGCCCACCTTCGCCAGCCCGGAGACGAGGTCGGGGGTGTCGTAGACGAAGGTCTTCGAGGCGGTGGTCTCGCTGCCCGCGAAGCTCGCCGCGAACAGCCTCGGGTGCGGTCCGGGTGCGGCCGGGGTGGGCAGAAAGCCCGCGAAGATCGCCTGGTGCGAGGCGTAGGTGAAACTGCCCGGGGCGTGCCGCTTCTCCCATCGGCCGCCGGGCAGGTGGCGGGTCAGGTTGGGTATGCGTCCGGCGGCCGCGAGTTCGGCGGCGACGTCGTAGCGCAGGGTGTCGAGGGTGACGAGGAGCAGGTCGTGACTGCCGACGATCTCGTTCATGTCCGGCTCGCCCGCTGCCGGCGTGGGCGGGAGCGGCACAGGGGTCGGTGCGGGCGAGGGCATGGGCGCTTGATCCTGTTCTGTTGGCGTGCTCGTCGTGCGGTCGTGCTCGTTGTGGGGGAGGCGTCGGTGGTCACTCGGCGGGTCGGCCGCCGTACGCGTGCAGGGCGGCCGCGACCTGGGTGGCGTACGTGTCGAGGCCTTCCGCTCCGCTGCCGGGCAGGCCGGTGAGCCGGGGCAGCAGATCGCCGAAGGCGTTGACCTCGCCGACGGCGGCTCTGCGCCACCCGACGGCCGGCAGCAGGTCGACGCCCACGCACAAGGTGCGAGGGAAGCAGGCCGCGGCCCGCTCGCACACGTCCAGCAGGTCGGCCCAGCGGGCGCCTGCCGCCTCCACGGCCTGCCGGGCCGTGTCGAGGTCGCCCCGGCTGCCGCCGAGGTGGAGGTTGGTCAGGGGCCAACGGCTGGTGCGCACCACCGCGTGGGTGGCGCGACCGGCCACCACGACGACTCTCAGGTCCGCGGCCCGGTCCTGCTGCGAGGCCTTCGGCAGCCAGCGTTCCAGGTGCAGGCCGTCGGGAGCGAGCGCGTCGACGATGGCCGCGACGTCCCCCTCACGCTCGTAGCGGCGCACCTTGAGCGAGTTGAAGAGTCTCCCGTCCGCCGCGAGTTCCACCGAGGTGGTGGCCCGGACGCGCCCGGACGCGGCCGACTCCACGGCCAGCACGCCCGACGCGGACGAGCCGTGCGCGGGCTTGACGAACAACCGGGCCATCCGGTGCTCCCGCATCAGCGTCCGTACGTCGTCCCAGCCGCGGACCGGCGCTGCTCCCGGCCCCGACGTGGGCGAGGCGGGGACCGGCACGCCCGCCGCGTCGAGGACGGCGTGGCAGCGCCGTTTGTCGAAGAGCACGGCCAGGTCGTCGGGATCGTCGAGCCGTATGCCACCGCGCAGGGAGCGCAGCGCGGCGGTGAACCCGGCGTACCAGCGGGCCGAGCCCTCCACCCGGGTGGGATCCTCGACGCCGCGCAGCAGCCGGTCGACGTCGGTGTTCTCGCCCGGGGAGTCGATACGGACGATCTCCTCCGCGTCGAACTCGGCTCCGCCCGCGCGCAGTACGTCCGGCCAGGGGACGACACGCGGGGCCGGCAGTCCGGCCGCGCGCACCGCCTCGGCGAAGAGGGTGACCCGGCGGTTCTCCGGATTGCCCACGACCGCGAAGCGGCGGCCGTGGGCAGGGCCGGATCGCACGCCCGTGGCGCTCATTCGCCCACGGCGACGTACCGCCACACCGTGCCGTCACCGTCCTGGTCCTCGTCGGCGTCGTCGCGGTCCAGGTCCACGGCCACGCCGGCGGGTTCGAGCGTCCGCCGCAGGCGCTCGATGAGGGGTTCGCCGATGTAGTGGTGGTGCAGGTCGAGTTCCTTGAGGTGGGTGAGCGGCTGTCCGGCGAGGAGGGCGGCGGCGCCGTCGTCGGTCAGGACTCCCATGGACAGGTCCAGCACCTCCAGGCGGGCGACCACGGGGGCGGCGGCGATCGCGGCGGCGACGGCGTCCTGCATCTCGCTGTTGCGCAGGGCCAGGTGGCGCAGGCGCGGCAGCCGGGCGCCGGACAGGATGGGCTCCAGGTCGGCGGCCTCGCTGTCGCCGCCGTAGTCGGGCGTGCCCAGCCACAGGTCGAGTACCTCCAGGGCGGGCAGGTCGCTGTGGGCGACACCGCGGACGACCTCGGCCGGCAGCCCGCCGGACTCCATGGTCAGCTTGCGCAGGCCGGAGTGGCGCAGGGCGGGGAAACGCAGCCCGGAGCCGCCGCGGACGCCGAACTCCTCCAGGTCGGGGAAGGCGCTGAGAAGCGGTGTGACGTCGGTCTGGTTGATCCAGGAGATCTCGCACTCCTCCATCACCATGTCGCCCAGGAACAGCGCCCGTAGCGCGGGGAAGCCGTCCCGGGCGGCCACCAGCGCCTCGATGACGTCGGACGGGTCGGTGTCGTACGCCTCCTGCCAGGCGCCGACTATCAGCGCGCGCACGCGCGTGGTGTCGACGGTGGCGCGGAACCGGGCGAAGGCCTTCGTCCAGGCCTCATCGGCGTCGTAGACGTCGCTGGTGACGCGCCAGGCCACGGAGTCCGCCGCGGGCAGGTCGTCCGTCCGCTCGTCGGGGCCGGGGAAGGTGTGGGCGGGCAGCCGGTGGAACGCGTCGAGGTGGGCACCGATGGTCATGCGGCTGCTCCTGTGAAGAGTGTGAAGAGGACGGGGTGTTCCGTCGTGACCGCAGTTCTACCAACCGGCACTGACAGTGCCCGTGACGGGGCCCGCGTTCGCCCCGTTGTCAGTGGCTGCCTCTACGGTCTGCGTCATGAGGCCGGTGCGTGGGCGCCGGTGGGAGGGAGGGCTGCCGTGTACCGGCAGGGAGACGTGCTGATCGTGCCTTTGGACGAGGAGGCGGTGCCGGCGCATGTCGCCGCCTCGCCCCGTGAGCCGCGCGACGCGCGGAGCCGGCTGGTGCTGGCGCTGGGCGAGGTCACCGGCCATGCGCACGCGGTCGTCGGGCCGGGTGAACTGGTGCGGGAGCCGGGGCCGTTCGGTCCCCTGCTGCTGCATCTGCCCCAGGGCGGGCGCGTGGTGCACGAGGAGCACGCGGCGATCCCTCTTCCCCGAGGGTGGTACCGGGTGATTCGGCAGCGAGAGTACGTGCCGGGGTCCGTGCGGATCGTGGCGGACTGAGGCGACGGGCTCGATGGGTTCTACGCGGTCAATGAAGTCAATGGGGTCGATGGGTTCCCCATCCATGGCGACGGAGGGTCGGATGACCGTTTCGGGTGGGCTGGACGAGGTGGAGGGGCCGGAGGGTTTCCCCGCAAGGGCCCTTGCTTCCGGGGAGGTCGAGTTCTGGCGCGCGTGTGCCACGGCGACGGCTCCGGCCGAGCGCGCGGCCGCCGAGGCAGGTGTACGCCTCGCTTACCGACGGGCCGGTCTGGCGGAGCCCGAGCGGGTGCTGTGGGCCGACTCCCCGCGCGCCGCGGTCACGCTGATGCTGGGCTTGGAGGACAAGGGTCCCAGCGTACGTGAGGAGATCCGGACGAAGCCGTGGGCCCTCGAACGTGACCGGCTGCACGAGGAGTTGGGCCCTGCTGGTTGGTCGGCGCACTGGGGGGCGACCGGTGGCCGCCTCTGGGAGTCCACGCGGACGCTGGTCGACCGGATCAGCACAGGGCTGCTGAACGACCTGTGCGGCGCCGGCGACACGGCCGACTCGGGTGACACGGTGGGCGCGGGCGGCGCTGCCGAAGCGGGCGGCGCTGGGGGCGCGGGGATCGCTGCGGAATCGGGCGGTGCGGCCGGCACGGGAGGCGCGTCCCGCTCCACGGGTCGGGGAAGCGCCGCCGACCGCGCTCAGGAGACCGCGATCCGTCTGCTTCTGCTGGACGCGGTGCTGGGTCAACACGACGCTCCATGGCTCGCCGCCTTCCCCACCGACCGTGCGCCGTTGGACGGCCTGGGCGCGGTGTGCCGCAGCGCGGGCTGGTGGTGGCCGTTCGCCTCAGTCGCGGTCGTCTGCGAACGCCCTGTCGCCCTGCACCGCGACGAGGCGGGCCGCCTCGACCGCGGGGACGGCCCCGCCCTCGCCTACCGTGACGGGTTCGCTCTGCACGCCTGGCGCGGCATGCCGGTCCCCGCCGCCTTCCTCGCCGAGCTGTCCACGCTGACACCGGACCGCATCCGGGCCGAGGAGAACGCCGAGTTGCGCCGGGTGATGCTGGAGTACTACGGCTACGAGCGCTACCTGGCGGACTCCGGCGCGCGTCCTCTGCACTCGGACGAGACGGGCACGCTGTGGCGGATCGACCTGAACGGCGACGAGCCCGTGGTGATGGTGGAGGTCCTGAACAGCACGCCGGAACCGGACGGCACCCGGCGCACCTACTGGCTGCGTGTCCCGCCCTCGACCCGCACGGCCCGGCAGGGCGTCGCTTGGACGTTCGGGCTCGACGCGGACGTGTACGCGCCGGTGCGCGAGACCTGACCACAGTCGGCCGACGCGCTCGTTCCCGGCCTTCCATACTTCGGGCTGTGAGCCGTCCGGGCCGGCGGCGGAAGCGCTGCGCTTGGTTCGCGACGCGTGGGTCCCGGCTGCGGCAACGTCATCGCGGCCGGGGCGATCAGCGCCCCGTCGACGCCTTGGACGGCGCGGCCGGCGACCTCCACCCATGCCGCCTGTGCCGCGGCGACGATGGATCCGCCGCTGAGCACGCTCCAGCCGACGGTGAACACGCGGCGCGCGCCGAGCAGATCGGACAGGCGACCTCCGAGGAGGAGCAGGCCGCCGAAGGCGATGACGTAGGCGTTGAAGACCCACTGCAGCTCGCCTTGCGAGAACCCGAGGTCTTCCTGCATCCCGGGGAGCGCGACCCCGATGATCGAGCCCCCGGCACCGAGCCCGACCGGCTCGCCATCGAGCAGCGCTCGGGCCGGCGGGGGAAACGGTGAACAAGACCCCAGATATCGCAGTCCGGTTGCCTCCGCGCGTGCCGCCACCCGGACCGCCGACCTTGACTGCCTCATCGCCGGCACTTCCGAAGTAACGGCGACGTCCAAGGTCCGCAGAGAGCAAAGCCGGCGCGTCGACGAAGCGGCGTCCGCACCGGACGGACCGTCCTCGGGTGAGGAGCGGCCGCACCGACGGTCGGATTTCGTCACGGTGACGGTATTCGGCCAACACTCGCCCCCTTGGCGTCTGACGGGCAACCGCGCAACCGGTCCGTTCCTCTCACAGCGCGGGCGGAACAATCGCCTCTCACGTGGCGGCACCCCCCCGGCCCGGAGCTCGCGGACGCGTCCGTGCCGCCTGCTTCCTTCTCACAGCACCGGAGGACGAGGGAATCATGACCAGAAAGCGCACCGCTCGGCTGCGGCGTACGCTGCTCGCCGGCACCACGGCCATCGCCGTGACAGCCGTTACGGCCGGCATAGTGGCCGCGGCGCAGGAGCCCGCGAAGGCCGCGACGGGCCCCAAGCTGAGCCTCGTCGCGGCGACCACGTCGGTGACGCTCACCTCCTGGAAGGAGGAGCCGGGTGTGTACTTGGACCTCGGCACCTACCTCGTCTCCGAGGGCACGCCGCTGGAGCTCAAGGTGACCCGGAAGTCTTACAAGGATCCGGTGGCTGTCACCCAGACCGTGTACGAGGGCGGCAAGGCCAGGGCGAAGAAACTGCCCACGGGCACCGTGACGGACTTCTCCGGGCTGCCCGGCTTCTCGGAGATCACCCTCACCGACAAAGCCGGCAAGAAGGTCCTCACCCGCAGCGAGAGCTTCTGCCCCAACAACGCCAGCGGCCGCGTGCGGCCCGACGCACCCTCCACCTCCAAGTATCCGGAGAGCTGCCCTGCCAACCCCTTCACCCTCGGCTCCGTGTGGGGCATCGAGAAGGGCTGGGCGGCCAACACCTACGCGGGCTCGTACACCGAGCCGGCCCAGCTGCCGGCCGGTTCGTACACAGCAAAGGTCGGTGTCGCGAAGAAGTACCGCGACCTGTTCGGCATCGCCGACAAAGCGGCCACGGTCAAGGTGACCGTGGTGGAACGAAGCGAGGACGACGAGAGCTCTGCCACGGTGGTGCCCCGCTCCGCCAAGGCTGGTGAGCACGCCGGGCACAGTGCCGGTCACCACGCGCCGTCCGCGCACGCCGGTCACGGGCCGGGACATACCCCGACCCTCGCCGAGGCTGCCGCGCCGGTGACGAGCGGTGCGGGTCCCTCGTACAACGTGGGCCACGGTCCACTGAAGGCCGCACCGCCGGCCCTGCCGTGGGCGCTGAAGAAGAAGCAGAAGTCCGGATTGTCGTCGCAGGCCGTGGACACCGTCGGCCAGACCGACGGCTCGCGTCAGGCGCCCGCTCTCAAGCCACTGTCGAAACTGCCCACCGGCAAGCCCTCCGTTCCGGACGTCCCCAAGCCGGACCTGCGCTCACTGCCGGCCTACGGCATCACCGTCAGCGACGGCGACAAGGACATCCCGGGCAAGGACTACCTGGCGTTCAGCGCCAACGTCTGGAACGCCGGCCCGGCGCAGCTCGTGGTGGACGGGTTCCGTTCGCCCGGCAAGGCCAAGATGGACGCCTTCCAGTACTTCTACGACGCCAAGGGCAAGCAGGTCGGCTACACCCCGACCGGCACCATGGAGTGGGACCCGCGCCCCGGGCACGTGCACTGGCACTTCACCGACTTCGCCAGTTACCGGCTGCTGAAGGCCGACAAGAAGGAGGCCGTGCGCAGCGGCAAAGAGGCATTTTGCCTGGCCAACACCGACGCCATCGACTACACGGTGAAGAACGCCAACTGGCACCCGTACAACACGGACCTTGCCACCGCCTGCGGCGAGGAGAACTCGATCTCCGTCCGCGAGGTGCTGGACGTCGGATCCGGCGACACGTACACCCAGGACCTGCCGGGCCAGTCGTTCGACATCACCGGCGTACCCAACGGCACCTACTACATCCAGGTACTGGCCAACCCCGAGAAGCGCCTGAAGGAAAACAACCTCGACAACAACAGTGCCCTGCGGAAGATCGTGCTCGGCGGTGAGCCGGGCAAGCGGACGGTCACCGTGCCGGCGCACGGTCTGGTGAACGCCAACTGACCCTGCCACGCGACTGACAGGGCGTCCCCGCCCGGGACCAGGGCGGGGATACGGTCCTGAGCGGCAGTCTCCGAGCGGGAGTTCGCTTTGGGGATGTCGACCTGGTCGCGGTGCGCGCGCCGCGCCGTGTGGTCCCGTCGACCGGCGGCCGCCGTCGTGCACACACTGCGCCGGTGCCGCTGGTTGGAGCGCTCCAACACGGCCGTCACCGCGGCATCGGTGTCACATACCTCGAGGCCGCCGGAATCACGGTCGAGCCTGGCCGCGAGGACGCCCTCGCCCTCAAGGGAATCAGGCCGCGACGAGCTCCTGCTCGCGGGCCGGCGTTTCGACCTTGGGCTTCTTGTTCGGCAGCGAGAGCCGGAAGACCTTGCGCCACGCGGAGAACACCTGCTTGGGCAGCGGCCCGGTGACGTACTCCAGCTCATACTTCTCGAACAACGCGCGCACCTTCACCGCGACCTCGGCGTACCGGTTGCTCGGCAGGTCCGGGAACAGGTGGTGCTCGATCTGGTGCGACAGGTTGCCGGTCATGAAGTGCATGGCCTTGCTGCCGCTGATGTTCGCCGAGCCCATCATCTGGCGCAGGTACCACTGGCCCCGCGTCTCGCCCTTGATCGACCGGCGCTCGAATACCTGTACGCCCTCGGGGAAGTGCCCGCACATGATCACCGAGTGGGTCCAGAGGTTGCGGACCAGGTTCGCGGTGAACGTGGCGGCGAGCGTGGTGAGGAACGACGGGCCCGACAGCAGCGGGTGGATCACGTAGTCCTTGAGCACCTGCTTGCGGATCTTGCGGCCCACGGCCCTGGCCCGCGCGCGGAACTCCGGGTCCTTGCGGCGGCGCTTGTGCAGGTTCTTGCCGAGCTCCAGGTCGTACGCCGCGATGCCGTACTCGAAGAAGCAGGCGTTGATGAAGTTCCACAGCGGCTGTCCGAGGTGGAACGGGTGCCACTTCTGGTCCTCGTCGACGCGCATGATGCCGTAGCCGAGGTCGTTGTCCTTGCCGATCACGTTGGTGTACGTGTGGTGCAGCTCGTTGTGCGAGTGCTTCCACTGGTCGGCCGGCGAGACGTGATCCCACTCCCAGGTGGTGGAGTGGATCTTCGGGTCCCGCATCCAGTCCCACTGGCCGTGCAGGATGTTGTGGCCGATCTCCATGTTGTCCATGATCTTCGCCACGGACAGACCGGCGGTGCCGATCAGCCACGCGGGCGGGAAGATCGAGAACAGCAGTACACCCCTGCTGACCAGCTCGAGCTTGCGCTGCGCCGAGATGACCTTACGGATGTAGGCGGCGTCCTTCTCGCCGCGGTCGGCGATCACCTCGTCGCGGATCGCGTCCAGCTCGCGGCCGAGCTCCTCGATCTGCTCCGCGGTCAGGTGGGCGGTGGGGTCGATGGCGGTCAAAGTGCTCCTACCGTTCGATGTCGCACGGGCCCGCCGCGGCGGACACACAGGTCTGGATGAGGACGCCCGGCTCGGCCTCGGTGATCTCGCCGGTGCGCAGGTCACGGACGGCGCCCGCCTTGAGTGGCGTGACGCAGCCGAAGCAGATGCCCATGCGGCACCCGGACGGCATGAGCACGCCGGCCTCCTCGCCGACGTCCAGCAACGGCGTGGCGCCGTCCGCGCGGACGGTCTTGCCGGTTGCGCGGAAGGTGACCTCGCCGCCGTCGCCGGCGACGACGATGCTGGGGCGAAAGCGTTCGGTGTGCAGGCGCTCTGGGATGCCGTGCTCGCTCCAGTGCTCTTCGGCGGCGTCGAGCAGGCCCGCGGGTCCGCAAGCCCAGGTCTCGCGCTCGGCCCAGTCGGGCACGAGTTCGTCGAGACGGGCGATGTCGAGCATGCCGTCTGTGGCGGTGTGCACCTCGGTGAGCTGCAGTCTCTTCTCCGCGACCAGGTCGTGCAGTTCGTTACGGAAGATCACGTCTTGCGGCTGTGGCGCGCAGTGGACCATGACGACGTCGTTGAACTCGGTGTCGCGCAGCATGCCCATCACGGGCGTGATGCCGCTGCCGGCCGTCAGGTAGAGCACCTTGGCGGGCTTGGCCTCCGGCAGCACGAAGTCACCAGTCGCCTGGTCGAGGTGGATCAATGTGCCCGGTTGCGCCCTGCGGACCAGGTGGTTGCTGACCTTGCCGTCCGGGATCGCCTTCACGGTGATCGTGACGCGGCCGTCCCGGCGGTTTGCGGGTGAGGTGACCGAGTAGGCGCGCCACAGGCGCACCCCGTCGACGTCGACCCCGACCCGCACGTACTGACCGGCCGTGTGACCGCGCCAGCCCCGCCCCGGCCTGATCACGATGGTCGCGGCGTCACCCGTCTCGGGGTGCACGGCCTCGATGCGCCCCCGCAGGTCAGCGCCCGCACGCAGCGGGCTGACCAGGTCGAGGTAGTCCGACGGCAGCAGCGGCGTCGTGACCATCTCCAGCAGTTTCCACGCCCTGGTGCGGAGGGCTGTACTCGTCATGACTCCAGCTTGCTGCGTCTCAGGGCGTAAAGTCCTGACCGTAGGACGTGAATCTGGTGGGTCGAATTGTTCGCAGGGAATAAAAGAATGAGCCATGCAATCCGGAGGGCCAGTGAACTGGCCCTGGACGAGACGACGGTCACCGCGCTTCGGACTGCGCTGAAGGCCACCGCCGACGAGGTCGTCCAGGCGATCATCGACGAGGTCCCTCCCTACGCCAACGCCCTCTCGGGCCACATGGGCGCCACCATCCGCCGAGCCGTCCGCACCGCCCTGGGGCACTACCTGGACCTCGCGAGCGGGAACGCCACCGGCGGCGACGGCGGTGACGCGGCCTACGAGCTGGGCCGCGGCGAGGTGCGTGACGGCCGTTCGATGGACGCCCTGCTCAGCGCCTACCGCGTCGGCGCCCGCGTGGCCTGGCGATGCCTGGCAGCGGGTGCTGTCTCCGCAGGTCTGCCCGCCGCCGAGGTCGCCAAGTTCGCCGAGCTGACCTTCGCCTACATCGACGAGCTCTCTGCCGCGAGCGCCGCGGGCCACGCCGACGAACTGGCCGCCCGGGGCAGGGACCAGGAGCGCCACCTGGAGCACTTGGCCCGCGATCTCCTCGCCGGCGCGAGCCCGGACGTGCTGCTCGTCTCTGCTCAACGGGCCGGGTGGCAGCCTCCGGATTCGCTGACCGCGGTCCTGCTGCCCGCCGCCCAGGCCCGGCCTGCTTACCGCGCGCTCGACCCGGGCGCCCTCGTCCTCGACGATCTGCCGGACGCCACCGGTGTGCTGCTCGTCCCCGATGCCGACCGATCACATCTCTTGCGGCAGCTGACCGACCGCACCGCCGTGGTCGGCCCGGCCCGGCCATGGACGCGCGCGTCCGCCTCGTACGCACGAGCCGCACGCGCGCGCTCCCTCTCCTGCGATATTCGCGACACCGAGGACCACCTGCCCGAGCTGGTGCTGAGCGCCGACACGGACGCGTTCGCGGATCTGCGCGCCCGAGCCCTCGCACCGTTGCGTACCTTGCCTGTCGCGACCGCGCGGCGGCTGGAGGAGACGTTGCGGGAGTGGCTGCTGCACCAGGGCAGGCGGGACGAGGTGGCGGCGGCGTTGTTCGTCCATCCCCAGACCGTCCGGTACCGGATGTCGCAGCTGCGGGAGCTGTTTCCGGATCTCGCATCGCCGCACCGGGTCCTTGAACTGACGCTGGCGGTCGGTCTTCGGGTCAGCTGACGCGTTCTTCGCCCCCCATGCCGTCACTACCTTCAGGTGCCCGGGAACGGCACGGTGAGCAGTGCCCGGGATCGGCACGGCGAGCAGCCTGAGCGGCATCGCCCGGCAGGCGGGGTCGACCGCACCTTCCGCTACCGCCACCGCGACCTGTTCGCCCTCATCCACGCCACGCCGCCGAAACGGCAGCCCTCCGCCTCGGAGCCGGGGGCCGGGCCCCCGGGCGTCGCCTCGCTCCAGGCCGACCTCGCCGACGCACACGCCCGCAACACCCGGCTCGTCAGCCGGACCCAGCGCCTGGAGCGCCGGCCGGCCGAGCTGCTGGGCGAACGGGCGTGGCGGGAGTCGGGCCTCGGTGCCCCCACCGGCCACCGCGGCGGCACCGACCTGCCCACCCGCGCCAGGACATCGACCACGGCACGGCCGATCTCGTCTCCGTCGGCGCCCTCGTCCGAGCTGCTGGAAAGCGTCGGCCTGGACCACTCCACCGTCTCCAAGTCCCTACGCCGCATGCAGGACGCCGGTCTGCTCATCCGCGAGCCGGCCGCACACGACCGGCGCGTCATGGTCGTCCACCTCACCGACAAGGGCCGTGCCATGCATGGGTCCCTGGCCGCCATGTGGCGGGCCCTGGAGGAGACCTCCGCGCTGAACCCGTCGGCGCAGCAGGCAGAGTCCTTCGTCCGCACCGCATACGCCATCGCCAACGCGATCAGCAACCGTCCTCTTCCGCGGGAAGAGTCCGAGTAACTTCCCCCCACTTGCACCCCGGTTCCGGTCTGGAGTGCGAATCGCTTCCGGAATTCCTGCGAAGTGGACAGCGCGGCAACGCACTCGGCTCACGAGGGACCCGTGCTGAACGGAGCCGGGATAAGCGAGGGTCGGCAACCTGTCGGAATGCGCGGTGAACCGTGCCGGCGGACGAGGGCCGGGCCCCCTCGCCTCAGTGCGCCAGGAAGAACTGGCTGAGCGGGTCTCAGGGGCAGGGGTAAGTGTGAGCTGTCCCGGCGCAAAGGGCCGGGTCGACGGTGGCCGCCGGTTCCGAAGATCACGTCGCCGGCCGGCTCGCGGGCAGGCGGAACTCGCCGGGGGAAAGGGCAACGCCCCTGCCGCCAGGTCGAGTCCTTCCCCGTCGGCACCGGCCGCATCACTCGCCTCCGGGTCACCGTCGACCTGCGCAAGCTTGCCTGAAGGCTCCATGCAGGCCGACGGTGACCCCGCGCCGCGTAGATCCGCCCCTCACGTACCCGCCCCTTGAGCAACCCGGGCCGACGGCCCCACGTCCGCGGCCGCTTGATCCCCCCTTCCTGACCTGGCGGAAAGTGAGATCCCCATGACCACCACCCTCCCCGCCCTGGGGGAGTCGTGCGCGGAGAAGACCTCCTGTGGTCGACATCGACGAACTGGTCGTGTCGGCTTTGCGGGACTTGAATGCAGCCCCCAGAGCTGATGGCAGCTTCAGGCCAACCCCACTTCGATTTTGAGGCTCTCTCGGCCTGCAAACGCTCGGTTAACCCCGCTGGCCACTTTGCCAAGTTAACGTGTTCTTGACTGACCTTTGACCGACCGTTGATTCGGGTAAAGGGCAATGGGCTGCCTTAAGGGGGCGCATGTTCCGATATACGAAGTCCCGGACCGTGGTTCGGCTATGGCCGCCGCCTTCGTCGCTCTCCAGTGCTTCGAATTCGCGGCGCTCTTCGCATGACGCGCACCGTCATGTCATGGCCAAAGCCCGCCTACCCGTGTGCCCGCGACCGTCACCGCGCCGTCTACTGGGTTCATGGAGTGCCGGACCGCCGGTGGTCGAGGACATGCGTGTCGGCCGTGTTCGACAACCGACCAGGCCCCGCCCGGGCCGCCACGTCACACCGCGCTGGACCGCAGCCCACTCGTCGCGCTTTCGGCAGGTCCTCCGCTGCTGAGCTGCGGGACCACCTCACACCTCGCCCGGTCCGACGCGTACCCCACGGCGCGCCAGGAGGTCCCCCACCATGCAACCTCTCATCGACAATGCCCGCTTATTCGGACACTGCCCTGATGTGATCGCTCGACAGGGCCAGTCCCTCCAGCTCTTGCACACCGGCTGCTCCGGCTCGCGGGTCGTACCAGCGCCGAGTACGGGCCCCCGGCCCGGCGAGCAGCGTAACGTCCTGGCCGCCGTACGGGTGGTGCGCAACCGGCTCGTGCGCGACACGGACGAGCCGTACCGCCGAGACATCACCGACACGACGGTCGCCGAGGTCGTGCGCAACCACGTACGGACACGGGCGGAGCGGCTGGGCTCCCACGTGAACATCGGGCAGGGGCTGGAGACGGTTCGAGCCCAGCCTCGCGGCCGGTACCGCGAGGTCCCCATCGCAAGCATGCGCGAGTACCGCAAGGAGTCCAGCACCTTCGAGACAATGCAAGGGAGTTGGTGACCATGCTGTCCAGGTTTCCTCATCTGCGACAGGACTTCCTCGCGTCGATCGTCGTCTTCCTGGTCGCCGTGCCGCTCTGTGTCGGGGTGGCGGTCGCCTCCGGTGTTCCGGCCGAACTCGGCCTCGTCACCGGCATTGTCGGCGGTCTCGTCACCGGGCTGATGCCCGGCAGCAGTCTTCAGGTTTCCGGACCTGCCGCCGGCCTGACCGTGATCGTCTTCGAGGCCGTCAGCGAGTACGGCGTGGGCGCGCTCGGCGTGATCGTCCTGTTCGCCGGTCTGCTCCAGCTCGCCATGGGCTTCTTCAAGATCGGCCGCTGGTTCCGGGCGATTTCGGTTTCCGTCGTCGAGGGCATGCTCTGCGGTATCGGTCTGGTGATCATCGCCGGCCAGATCTACGCGGCGGCAGGCCTGAAGGCGCCGGAGACCGGTATCGGAAAGATCGCGGGTCTGCCCGGGGCGTTCGCCGACGTGCTCGGGAGCAGCAAGGCCCTGACCTCGCTCGCGATCGGCGTCGGCACCATCGCCGTCATCGTGCTCTGGAAGAACATGCCGAAGGGCGTGCGGACCGTGCCCGGCGCCTTGGTGGCGGTCGTACTGGCCACCGTTGCCACCATCGCCCTGGACCTCCCGGTCGCCACCGTCCAGGTCGAAGGGCTGCTCGGCGTCATCCAGCCGCCCGGTTCCGAAACGCTCGGTGAGCTGGCCGTCCCGGGCATCTGGGGCACCATCGTCGCGTTCGCGCTGATCGCCTCCGCAGAAAGCCTGTTCAGCGCGGCAGCCGTGGACCGGCTGCATGACGGTCCCCGCACCCAGTACGACAAGGAGATGGTCGCTCAGGGCACGGGCAACACCTTGTGTGGTCTGCTCGGCGCGTTGCCGATGACAGCGGTGATCGTGCGCAGCTCGGCCAACGTCCGGGCGGGCGCGAAGACCAAGGCGTCGCGTGTGCTGCACGGCGTGTGGCTGCTGCTGTTCGCAGCGGTGATGCCGTGGGTCCTGGCCCTGATCCCGATTCCCGCCCTGGCCGGCATCCTCATGCACGCGGGCTGGAAGCTGATCCCGTTCGGCCAGATCGCGGCACTGTGGCGGGACCACAGGGGTGAGGCGCTGATCCTCGTGATCACGGCTGCGTCGATCGTCGCCGTGAACATGTTTGAGGGCGTACTCATCGGTCTGGCTCTGGCGGTCGCCAAGACGGCCTGGGAGGCCTCGCACGTCAAACTGGAGATCATAGACAAGGGTGCCGGCCCCATCCAGGTCTACGTGTTGGGCAACGCGACGTTCCTGCGGTTGCCGAAGATCCTCGGGAGCCTGGAGAATCTGCCGCAGGACCGCCCGGTCGAGCTGGACCTGTCCGGCCTCCACCACCTCGACCACGCCTGCCGTACGGCGCTGGAGTCCTGGGCGGAGCGGCACAGCGCGGTCGGCACGGAACCGGTGAAGATCACCGAGCCGGTGAAGGCCGCATCAGCCGAGAGGGCCACGGCGCAACCCTGACGCCCATGAACAGCCGGGCGGGGCTCGCTTCACGCGGTTACCGCCCGGCTGTCCTGTCTGCGCAGGCAGGCTGTTGTGGTTGGCCCGAGGCGTCATGGCGACCTGGGCCTCCGTCAGGTGTTGCTGCCCGTCCTGTCCGCAGTGCCATGGCGCCTCACCGCCGGCAGAGTCACCGCGCACCGGTCGAGGCGAGACGGCTCGTCTTGTTGGGCTGGGGGTATGGCTTTCCCCTTCTTCGTCTGAGTCCGGGCACGGCTGCCGCTGCCGTTTCTGCTGCCGGTAGCCCTTCGCATACCCGGGGGAGTCAGGTTGCACCCAGCGGCGAAGGCGGAAGGCAAGTCGATGCCCCCTCCGCGTCCGATGAAGCTGCGCCTGGAACGCGCCGCAGCCGAGACGCTCACCGTGCTGAGGAGCGACGTGATGGGATACGCATGGGCCGCGCCGCAGGCATCGTCCGCCCAAGCCGGCTGGGGGAGGCCGTGAATCACCCTGAGCCCTGAGCCCTGAGCCCTGAGCCCTGAGCCCTGAGCCCTGAGCCCTGAGCCCTGAGCACCGTGCATTCGGCGGTGGGGCAGGTGCAGAGTGCGCGATCCGCGAGATCGGCGCGGCCGAGTCCGCCTCCTCCGGGTTACGGTCGAAGCGGGCGCCCGCCGCGTGCGCGGTCAAGGGCCACCTCGACCGGAAGGCAAACGACAGGGTCGGCCGGACCGAGCGGTCCGCGGCTCACTTCTGGTTCATGGCCCGCGCCTGAGCGTCCCGGTGTCGGGCCCGGCGGTCGTGAGCAGAGTGTGCTGCTGGAGGACGGACGGCAGGAGTGCCGCGCCGGCCGCGATGCTGCTTGGCCAGAAATGCACGTAGCAAGCCAAGGCTGTGATCCGCCACTCCAACGTCGAACGCGGGTGCTCGAACTGTGGGCGCGAGCGCGCCGCGCCGGTCTCCACCTAGGACTCACGGGCTGACGGCGCCGTGGATTGGCCGGGGGACGGCCGCCCGCTGCCTCGTCGGCCTCCGGATCGCCTCGCTCATCCTCCGGGTCCGCGCCCAGTGATCATTTCCCACACAGAACCTGGAGCGTGCGGCCCCGGATGGGCAGGGATGGCTCAAAAGAGATGGCTGGGCTGGTGCGAGGCGGCGGCGCGGTTCCAGACCCTCGAAGGTCGCCTTGTAGCGCTTTTTGTGGCCGTTGGGGAAACACTGCCGTCCACCGGCCGTTCTGACCGAATCGGCAGGTGGGTGGCCGTGCGGCCAGGGATGGCGGAGGCGGTGGTGCCTCGGGCGTCGAGATGCGGCCCAACTTTCCCTTCAGACCCTGGGTTTGAGTGTGAAAGAGCGGGATACACGCCCTCTTTGGTGGGCTGCTGAACGGCCATCTCCCCTTCAATTTCGGGGGGTTGCCATCCTGTGACCCAACGTGAAAACTGTGAGCGCACTCGGCCGGGATGATCGTGTCGAAGCGCGTTCTTGACACGTGAACCGTAGGGCAAGGCAGTTCTGCGCAGGGCCGCTGCGCGGAGAAGTCACTTGGGGGGGGCGTGGTGGTGTCTGCAAGGTGCCCTGGGCGCGTAATGCCGAACTGCGCACGTGCGGGCTTTTACGCTGCTCGACGGGCGTCCGGACCGCTCGGAACCGCCGCCCCGCCGTCCCCGTCCAGTCCTCGGTTCCGCTGACGCCCGGGCCGGCATTCCCTGAGGGGTGAACAAGCCAGTCGCCCTCAGTGGGCCGACCCGGCTGAGTCGCGCACCGGCCACCTGGCGCGGAGCGACGACCGCCCCGCGGTGCCACACCCCGATGGCCGAACCGTGACGGTCGGCGCTGCCCGCGGTAGGCCACCTGCACCGTCGGTGGCCCACCGCCGGGCACGCGCGCCCTCACTCAAGGAGAAACGGTGACAAGCACACAGCTGACCGGGGCCGAATCGCCTCTTGACGCGTTACCCGAGCGATGGCGGTCCTTGCGCGACGCGGGCCCCGTGACGTACGACGAAGAGCGGCGGCAGTGGCACGTCGTGGACCACCAGAGCGTCTCGGCGGTCCTGTCGGACCCGGCGACGTACTCCTCCGACATGACGCCGATCGCCCCCACCCAGGAGGACTTCGAGGCCTTCCGGCAGGGCAACTTCGTCGGCATGGACCCGCCGGAACACCGCAAGCTCCGCACCCTGGTGAGTCAGGCCTTCACTCCGCGAGTGGTCCACGGCCTCACACCGCGCATCGAGGCCGTGTGCGCGCGGCTGTTCGACGGCGTCGCCGACCGCGACCGGTTCGACCTGGTCGAGACCCTCGCCTACCCGCTGCCGATCATCGTGATCGCCGAACTCCTCGGTATCCCCGCCGAGGACCACAGGCTGTTCCAGGAGTGGGCCGCCACCCTCTTCGGCGGCGACCAGCTCGGCGACAGCCTTGACATGGCCGATCTGGAACGGGCGTTGGAGGCCATCGCCCCGACCGTGCGCGAGATGAACGGCTACGTACTCGACCACATCCGGCACCGTCGCGCCCACCCCGGTGACGACCTGACGAGCAGACTCCTCACCGCAGAGGTCGACGGAACGCGACTGGAGGACCAGGAGATCGTCGGGTTCGTCGCCCTGCTGCTGGTCGCCGGGCACATCACCACCACCGCGCTCCTCGGCAACGCCATGGTCACCTTCGACCGGCATCCCGGCACGCTCACCGTACTGCGGGAGAATCCCGACCGGGTCCCGGACGCCGTCGAGGAAGTCCTGCGCTGGTTGCCGCCCTTCCCCGAGCTGGGCAGGCGCACCACCCGGCCGGTGGTGCTCGGCGGCCATGAGGTTCCGGCCGACACCTTGCTGATGGTGCACCTGGGGGCCGCCAACCGTGACCCCTCCCGCTTCGCCGCACCCGATGTCTTCGACGCGGCCCGCGACCCCAATCCCCATCTCACCTTCGGCCATGGCATCCACTTCTGTTTCGGCGCCCCACTGGCCCGGCTGGAGGCCCGTATCGCCCTGCAGATGATGATGGAACGTTTCTCCTCCATCGCGGTGCCCTCGTACGACGACGTCACGTACCAGAACCCGGCGGTCATCGTCGGCGTACGCCACCTGCCGATCTTCGTCACCAGGCCGTAAGCGCACCCCGCGCACGCCCCGCACCGCTCACTCGCGGGCCGGCCGCGTCCCCCCTCCCCGCACCCGCTCTCACCAGGAGTCACCTCCCCATGCCGTACCCCGCCGCCGCGCCGGCCGCACACCGGCCGTCGACCTCCTTGCAACAGGAGTTGAGCAGCCGCCTCGACTCCCTCGCGCGCGTCCACCGCGTGCCCGGCGCCCAACTGGCCGTCCACACAGGCACCCACGTCCTCAGCGCGCACACCGGCACAGCCGACGCCCTGGCGAACACCCCGTTCACCGCGCAGACGGCCGTCCCCATGGGTTCCGTCACCAAGGCCGCAACGGCCGCCGCCGTCCTGCTCCTCGCCGACGACGGAGACGTGGACCTGGACGGACCCGTCAGCGAACTGCTCCCCGACTTATCAGGGGAGATACCGGATGTGACGGTGCGTCACCTGCTGAGTCACACCGCCGGCCTCCCCACCGGCCCCGACTCCGACAGCGCTGTCGGCACCACCGCCTCCCGGTACCTCTCCGCCGTCTGCACCGCCCGGAACACCCTGTTCCCGCCGGGCACCGGCTTCTCGTACTCCAACGCGGGCTACGTCGCCGCCGGCCGCATCCTGTCCGAAGTGACGGGCATGACCTGGCAGGAAGCAGTGGCAGCGCTCGTCCTGGAGCCCCTGGGCATCGTCCCCGCCTTCCTCGGCGACGCAACCCCCGCCCGGCCGCTCGCCAGCGGCCACGCCCTCAACACGGCAACGGGCCTGGTACGTCCGGCCCACCAGAACCTCGCCCCGGTGGAGGCCCCGGCCGGAGCGCTGCTGGCGAGCGCCGAGGACCTGGTCGCCCTGGGCAGGGCCGTGATCGGCAGGTCCGCCGGACTGCCGGCCGCCGTCGCCGACCGGATGCGGCACCCCGAACCGGCCGCCGACCCCGGTGCTCTCGCCGACTCCTGGGGCCTGGGCCTCGCCCTCTTCCGGCAGGACGGCCGGGTGTGGTGCGGCCACGACGGGAACGCCCAGGGCACCTCCTGCCACCTGCGGGCGGACCCCGACAGCGGCGTCGTCGTCGCCTTCACCGGCAACGCGGGCGCCGCCACCGCCCTGTGGCGTGACATGGCCGCAGAACTCGCCCGGCTCACCGGCATTCACGTGCCCACGGCCCCGGCCGCCGACACCCGCCGCGGACTCGCCGTGGCGCTCCCGGAGTGCGCCGGAACCTACCGCAACGGGGGCACCGAGTACGTGGTCAAACTCGACGGGGACGACACGCCGACCCTGTCCGTCGACGGCGACTACCCCATCCCGCTGGTCTGCTATCCGGACCTGTCCTGCGACCTGGTGGATCCGGCCACCGGCCGGGCCGAACCGGGCGGCCGATTCCACCGCGATCCCGCCACCGGGGCCATCGATCGCCTGCAGATCTCCGGACGCACGGCGCGCCGCACAGGCACCCACTGACCGCGCACCCGATCGGCACCGTCTGACGGCGTGCCGATCCGGCACCCTCCGACGACCGCGCGCCGGACCGGCGCCGTGCGGCCGTGCGCCGGACCGGCAGAGTGCCGGCCGCGCGCGCCACCGGCACGCTCCGATCGCGCCCCGCACCCGCCCCGTACGCAAGGACCCCGCACCGCTCCGGTGTGCCCACGGGCCGCCCGAGAGCGGCGCGCCGGGTCCGCGCGCCGCCACCGCCCGAAGGACTGCACTCCGATGACGGACCTGCACGCCCAGCGCCCCGCCATGCCCGTGCCCCCACCGGCCGGCACCGTCCCGCCGGCCCCCGTCCGCGACGTCACCCGTCACGTCCCGCTCGGTGAGCTGTTCACCGGGTGGGTGACGCGCGACCCGGACGCCCCCGCGGTCACCGACGGCCGAAGCACCTGGTCGTACGCGGAACTCGCCCGGCGGGCCGGCCGGCTCGCCGCCCATCTCCTGGCGAGCGGCGCCGGACCCGAGCGGACGGTGGCCCTGGTCCTGCCGCGCTCGATGGAACTGATCGCCGCCGAGCTGGCCGTGGCCCTCACCGGAGCGGCCTTCCTCCCCGTGGACCCCGACTACCCGGGCGAACGAAGGGCGTTGATGCTCGCCGACGCCGCTCCCGTCGTCGTCCTGGACGACCTCCACCGGGTCCGCGCGCTGATTTCGGGCCAAGAGCGAGAGACGGATCCGGTCCCGAGCCGGACGCTCCCCGATCACGCGGCGTACGTCATCTTCACCTCCGGATCCACCGGCACTCCCAAGGGCGTCACCGTCACCCATCGCGGCATCGCCGGTTTCGCCGCGGCGGCCGCCGAACGCTACGCCGTCGGCCCGGGCGACCGTGTGCTGCAGTTCTCCTCGCCCAGCTTCGACGCCTCCGTACTGGAGCTGTGCGTCTCCGTGCTGTCCGGCGCCCTGCTGGTGATCCCGCCTAACGGACCCTGGCTGGGCGACGAACTCGCCGCCGTCCTGGACGAACACCGCATCAGCCACGCCCTCATACCGCCGGCCGCCCTCGCCACACTGCCCGACCCGGCGGACATCGGGGGCCTGCCGTCGCTGCGCACCCTGATCGTCGGGGCCGAGGCATGCCCGGCCCAGCTCGTCGACCGGTGGGCACCCGGGCGCCGCATGATCAACTCCTACGGGCCGACCGAGGCCACCATCGTCGCCACCTGGACCGGACCGCTGACGGCCGGCACCGGGACACCCGCCATCGGCGGCCCGCTTCCCGGCACCGAGGCGCACGTCCTGGACGCGGCGCTGCGCCCGGTGCCGCCCGGTACCGAGGGCGAGTTGTACGTGGGCGGCGGCGGACTGGCCCGCGGTTACCTCAACCGCCCCGGTCTGACCGCGACACGGTTCGTCGCCCACCCGTCCGGGCCGCCCGGCGCCCGGCTCTACCGCACCGGCGACCGGGTGCGCCGACGCGCCGATGGCGAGCTGGAGTTCCTCGGCCGCGTCGACCGGCAGGTCAAGGTCCGAGGCTTCCGCATCGAGCCCGGCGAGATCGAAGCCGCCCTGATCCGGGACCCGGAGATCCGCGAGGCCGTCGTCGTGGTCCGCGACGAGGAACCCGCCCGCGGCCGGCTCATCGGCTACGTCACCCCCGCCGACCCCGCTCGCAGACCCGAGCCGGCCCGGCTGCGAACGGCCCTGACCGCCGCCCTGCCGGCCCACATGGTGCCCTCCGCCGTCGTCGTGCTGGACGTGTTGCCGCTCACCCCGCAGCACAAGATCGACCTGCGGGCGCTGCCCGCCCCCGGCGGTGCGCCGGCCGAGCAGCACGTCGAACCGCGCACCGACGACGAACGGACCCTGGCCGCGATCTGGGCCGACGTCCTCGGCGTCGACACCGTCGGCGCCACCGACGACTTCTTCGACCTGGGCGGCGACTCGATCCTCGCGGCCCGCATGCTGACCCGCATCCGGGAAGCGTTCGGCGCCCGGCTCACCCTGCGCGACGTGTTCACCGCGCGGACCGTCGGCGCGCTCGCCCCGCTGACCGCCGATCCGTCGGCCGCCGCCCCGCCGGAGCCGATCCCCTCCGCCCCGCGCTCGGAGCCCGTCCCGCTCTCCAGCGCCCAGCGGCGCCTGTGGTTCCTCGACGACCTCGCCGACGGCGGCACCGAGTACAACACCGGCGTGTCACTGCGGTTGCGCGGCACCCTCGACACGCCGGCCCTGGAACGCGCCCTGCACCGGCTCGCCGCCCGCCACGACTCCCTGCGCACCACCTTCGCCACCGTCGACGGACAGGGCGTCCAGCTCGTCGCCGCCGAGGCGGAGCTGCCGCTGCGCACCACCGACGTCGGGCACGTGCCCGCCGACCGGCGCGACCAGGCCGTCGAGCGCCTGCTGACCGAGGAACTGCGCCGACCCCACGACCTGACGACCGGGCCCCTGACCCGGGCACTGCTCATCCGCCGGGCACCCGAGGACCACGTGCTGCTGCTGGCCCAGCACCACATCGTCACCGACGGCTGGTCCGTCGGCGTCCTGACCCGGGACCTGGCGGCGCTCTACCGCGCGGAGGCCGCCGGCGAACCCGACGACCAGCCCCGGCCGGTTGTGCAGTACCCGGACTTCGCGCTGTGGGAGCTCGAGCGGCACACGGCCGACGCCGACGCGGACGACCTCGCCTACTGGAGACGCCACCTCGCCGGCCTCCAGCAGCTCGACCTGCCCACCGACCGGCCGCGCCCCGCGGTGCGCACCACCGCGGGCGCGGCTCACCGCCAGGACATACCGCGCCAACTGGTGGACCGGCTGCGGCAGCTGGCCGCGGGCCGCGACACCACCGTCTTCACGGTGTTCGCCGCGGCGGCGGCCGTGCTGTTCGCCCGCTACTCCGGGCAGCGGGACGTTGCGTTCGGCACCGTCACCAACGGGAGGGACCGCCGCGAACTGGAGGACGTGACGGGCTTCTTCGCCAACACCGTCGTGCTGCGCGGCGAGGTCGACGACGCCGCCACCGTGGACCGGTTCGTGCAGACCATGCGCGCGACCGTGCTGGACGCGTTCGCCCATGACGGCGTGCCCTTCGACCGGGTGGTCGAGGAACTCGCCCCGCCGAGAGACCCCAGCCGCACCCCGCTGGTGCAGGCGCTCGTGGTCCAGCAGGCGGCGCCCGCCCGGCCGCCGGCCGCCGCCGGGGTACGCATCGAGGAACATCCCTTGCCCCGCCCGGCCGCCCGCTTCGACCTCGTGCTGGAGTTCGCGCCGCGCGCCGACGGCGGCCACGAGCTGACGGTCGAGTACAACACCGACCTGTTCGAGGCGGCCACCGTGGCCCGGATGGCCCGGCAACTGCACCGCCTGCTCGAAGGCATGGCGGACGGCCCGCACCGGACGCTGGCCGAACTCCCGCTGTTGTCCGACGACGAGCGGCACGTGCTCCTGGACTCGTGGAACCCGCCCGTGCCGGCCGAGCACCGGGCCGACGGCGCCACGCTTCCCGCGCTTTTCGAGGAGCAGGTGGCTCGCACTCCCGGCCGGACCGCCGTGACCTGCGGCGAGACCCGGCTGGATTACGCCGGGCTGAACCGGCGTGCCAACCGTCTCGCCCGGCTGCTGGCGGCACGCGGTGCGGGGCCGGAGTCACTGGTGGCGCTGTGCCTGCCGCGCACCGCCGGCCTGCTGCCGGTGCTGTGGGCCGTACTGAAGTCGGGCGCCGGATACCTTCCCGTCGACCCGGGCTACCCCGCCGAGCGCATCCGCTTCATGCTCGCCGACGCGTCCCCCGCCCTCGTCCTGGCCACTCGGGAAACGGCGCACGCCCTTCCCGAGGACTGCGAGCCGCTGCTGCTGGAGGACGTGGCACCCTTCGCCGCCGACACCTCGGACCCGACCGACGCCGACGCCTCGGATCCGGCCGATGCCGATGCCGCCGACCTGAGCGACGCTGACGTCTCGGATCCGGCCGATGCCGATGCCGCCGACCTGACCGACGCCGACGCCTCGGATCCGGCCGATGCCGATGCCGCCGACCTGAGCGACGCTGACGTCTCGGATCCGGCCGATGCCGATGCCGCCGACCT
>NZ_JBIVQO010000013.1:93900-272522 GCF_044755265.1 Streptomyces sp. NPDC092370
ACGTCTCGGATCCGGCCGATGCCGATGCCGCCGACCTGAGCGACGCTGACGTCTCGGATCCGGCCGATGCCGATGCCGCCGACCTGAGCGACGCTGACGTCTCGGATCCGGCCGATGCCGATGCCGCCGACCTGAGCGACGCTGACGTCTCGGATCCGGCCGATGCCGGCGCCGCCGACCTGACCGACGCCGAGCGGACGGGACCGCTCGACCCGTCCCATCCCGCCTACGTCATCTACACCTCCGGCTCCACCGGCCGGCCCAAGGGCGTGGTCGTCACCCACCGCAGCGTGGCCGCGCTCGCCGCCTGGGCCGGGGACACGTTCGGTTCGCGCGGGTTCTCCCACGTCGTCGCCTCCACCTCCCTCAACTTCGACGTGTCCGTCTTCGAGTTGCTGTGCCCCCTGCTGGTCGGCGGCAGCGTCGAAGTGGTCGCCGACCTCACCGCCCTCGCCGACCTCGCCGCCCCCACCGACGGCTCCCGCCCGCGCCGGGCCGGACTGCTCAGCGGTGTGCCGTCCGCGCTGTCCCGCGTGTTCGGCGGCGACGGTGCCATCGAGGCGGACACCGTCGTCCTGGCCGGTGAGGCCCTGCCCGCCCGGACCGTCCGGGACATCAAGGACGCCATGCCCGCGGCCGAGGTGGCGAACATCTACGGCCCCACCGAGGCCACCGTCTACGCCACCGCCTGGTTCGCCGACGGCACCCTTCCCGACCAGGCCCCTCCCATCGGCCGTCCCGTCGCCCGCACCCGCGCCTACGTGCTGGACCGCCTGCTGCGCCCCCAGCCGCCGGGCGTCACCGGCGAGCTGTACCTCGGCGGCGGCGGACTCGCACGCGGTTACCTGCGCCGCCCGGGGCTGACCGCCGCCCGCTTCGTCGCCGACCCGTTCGGCGCTCCCGGGGACCGCATGTACCGCACGGGTGACCTGGTGCGCTGGAGCGCCGACGGCCAGCTCGAATACCTCGGCCGCGTCGACCAGCAGGTCAAGGTGCGCGGCTTCCGCATCGAACTCGGCGAGGTCGAGGAGGCCCTGCGCGGCTGCGCGGGCGTCACCGAGGCCGCCGCCACCGTCCGCGACGGCGACGGCCACCGCCGCCTGGCCGGATACGTGGTCGCCGGCCCCGGCGCCCGGGTGGAGCCCGAGGCCGTACGCCGCGAACTCGGGCGCACCCTTCCCGACTACATGGTCCCCTCGGCCGTCGTGGTGCTGCCCGCCCTGCCGCTCAACCCCAACGGCAAACTGGACCGCGGCCGGCTCCCCGACCCGGCACCGGCCGAACCCGCCGCACGCCATGTCGCGCCCCGCACCCCCACCGAACGGACCCTCGCCGCCATCTGGTCCGCGGTCCTGCACGTGGAGCGGGTCGGAGCGGACGACAACTTCTTCGCGCTGGGCGGCGACTCCATCCTCAGCATCCAGGTCGTGGCCCAGGCCAGGCAGGCGGGCCTGACGATCACCTCGCGGGACGTCTACCAGCACCAAACGGTCGCGGCCCTGGCCCGCCGCGCCGACGAGACGCACAGCCACCGGACCGCCGCCCCGCCCGCCCCCGTCGACGCCACCGGCGCCGCGCCGCTGACACCCATCCAGCACTGGCTCTTCGACAGCGCCGGCGAGCGGGCCGGACACTTCGCCCAGACCCTCTCGGTGGAACTACCCGTTGACGTCCAGGAGAGCGCGCTCCAAGCAGCCCTCGACGACGTGGTCGCCCACCACGACGCCTTGCGCTCCCGCTTCCTCGCCGACGGCACAGGCATACGGTGGGTGATCGACGGCCCGGCCGTCCGCTGCGGCCTCACCCAGCACACCGGCCCGGACACCGACACCCCGCACCTGGGCCCGTACGACCTGGGCCACGGCCCGCTGCTGCGCGCCGTCCTGCACGACCGGGGCGACGGACGGCCGCCCGTCCTGCACCTGTCCGTCCACCACTTGGTCGTGGACGGAGTCTCCTGGCGTCTGCTCCTGGAAGACCTCGACCGCGCCTACCGCGCCCGCCGCGAGGGCCGGGACGGCGAGGCCGCGCTGCCCCGTAAGTCCTCCCCGCTGCGGCAGTGGGCCGAGCGCCTGGCCGCGCACACCGCCGCCGGTGGTTTCGACGACGAGCAGGCGTACTGGATCCGCGAGACCGAAGGCGCCCGGGCGGCTCTGCCCGTGGACCGGGAGGGCACCGGCAGCTACGCCTCCCAGCGCTCGGTGACGGTGCGACTCGGCCCCGAGGACACAGAAGCGCTGCTGCGGACTCTCCCCGAGACGTACCGCACCCAGGCCAACGACGTTCTGCTCGCCGCCCTCGGCCGGGTGCTGTGCGGCTGGAGCGGGCACGACCGGGTACTGGTCGACGTCGAAGGGCACGGGCGTGAGGAGCTCTTCGCCGACGTCGACACCAGCCGCACCGTCGGCTGGTTCACCACCCGCCACCCCGTCGCCCTGACCGTCCCGCCCCAGGCACCCTGGGACACCGTGCTCAAGCAGGTCAAGGAACACCTGCGCGCCGTGCCCCGGCACGGCATCGGCCACGGCGCCCTGGCCCTGCCGGGCCGCGACGGCGCACCCCTGCCGGCAACCGGCGCGCAGATCAGCTTCAACTACCTCGGCCGGTTCGGTCTGTCCGAGACCTCCGGCGGCCTGTACCGCGGGCTGGTCCGCCCGCTGGAGCTGGACGCCGACCCGTCGGCGACGCGCCCGCACGCGCTGGAGGTCGTGGGACGGCTGGACGGCGACGGCCTGGAATTCACCTGGTTCTACTCCGACCAGGTGCACCGGCCGGAGACCGTCACCGACCTGGCGGAACGCTACGCCGACGCGCTGGCCGGCCTCGCCCGGTACGCGGCCCGCCCCGGCACCGCCGGACGCACCCCCTCGGACTTCCCGCTGGCCCGGCTCGACCAGACCCACGTCGACCGCATCGTGGGGGAGGACCCCGCCGGTGTGGAGGACGTCCACCCCGTGACGCCCACCCAGGCCGGCATGCTCTTCCACCGGCTCTCCCAGGACGATCGCGCCGTGTACTTCCAGCAGCTGACGTTCGTCCTCGACGGCGTGCCCGACCCCCGGCTGCTGGCGGACGCCTGGCAGCGGGTCACGGACCGCACGCCGGTGCTGCGCTCGCGGGTGGTGTGGCAGGACGTGCCGGAGCCGCTGTTGGTGGTGCTGCGCCGGGCGGCGGTGCCGGTGGAACTGTCCGACTGGCGTGGCCTGACCGCCGCCGAACGGGACGAGCGGCTGCGCGACCTGCTCGACCGCGACCGCGCCCGAGGGGTCGACCTGACCCGCGCACCGCTCCAGCGCCTGGTGCTGGCCCGGCTCTCCGACCGCGCGGTCCGCGTCGTGTGGTCCTTCGACCACCTGATCCTGGACGGCTGGAGCCTGTTCCAGGTCCTCTCCGACGTCTTCGCCTGCCACGCGGGACTGTCCGGCACCGCACAGATCGCGCTGCCCGAGCGCCGCCCCTTCCGTGACTACGTCGCCTGGCTGCGTGAGCGCGCCGACCGGGCCGAGGCCGAAGCGCACTGGCGCACCCGCCTGAACGGCCTGAGCGAGACCACAGCGCTCCCCTTCGACCGCGAGCCCCGAGAGAGCCACCGCGCGGAGTCGACGGCGGCGGTGCGCGTCACCCTGGCCGAGCCCGCCACGAAAGCGCTGGAGGACCTGGCCAGGGCGGCGGGCCTCACGATGAACACCCTCGTCCAGGGCGCCTGGGCGGTGCTGCTGAGCCGTCAGGCGGGCCGCGACGAGGCGGTCTTCGGCACCACCGTCTCCGGGCGGCCCGACGAACTGCCCGGGGCCGACGCCATCACCGGCCTGTTCATCGCGACCCTGCCCACCCGTGTGACCGTGCCGCGCGACGAGCCGCTGCTCACCTGGCTGGCCCGGCTCCAGCAGGAGCAGAGCGAGGACCGGCGTCACGACCACGTGCCGCTGCACCGGATGACGGCGTACACCGATCTGCCCGAGCGGGCCGCCCTCTTCGACAGCATCGTCGTGTTCGAGAACTACCCGGTCGACGACGACCTCGCCGCCGCGCACGGCCTGCGGCTGACCGGTCTGTACGGCATCGAGACCACCAACTACCCGCTGAGCCTCGTCGCCTACCCCGGCACGGAACTCGCCCTGCGCCTCGGATACGACCCCGACCTCTTCGACGCCGCCACCGTCGAGCGGATGGCCGAATACCTCACCGTCCTGCTGGAGGGCTTCGCCGCCACCCCGCGGCGCACTCCCGCACGCCTGCCCCTGCTGACGGCCGCCCGCCGTGAGCAGGTGCTCCACGCCTGGAACGACACGGCCACCGGCACCCCGGCGGCGACCGCCGCGGAACTCTTCGCCGCGCAGGTGGAGCGCACCCCGGACGCCGTCGCGCTGCTGGCCGGTGCCGAGCGGCTGACCTATCGCGAACTCGACTCGCGGGCGGCGGCACTGGCCGGCCGGCTGGCCGCGCTCGGGGTGCGCCCGGAGGTCGCCGTCGGCGTGCTGATGGACCGCTCGACCGCCCTGATCGTCACCCAGCTCGCCCTCGCCCGCCTCGGCGGCGTGTACGTCCCGCTCGACGGCCGGGCACCCCGGGAACGGCAGCGCACGATGCTCGCGGAGGCCGGCGCCGGCCTGCTGCTCACGGACGCGGAGTGGCACGAGACGGCCACAAGTCTTCTCCCGGAAGGACGCGTGCTGCGCCCGGACGAGGACACCGCCGCGACCGCGGACCTCACCACCGTGCCGCGCGTGGACCCGGACCACGTCCAGTACCTCATGTTCACCTCCGGCTCCACCGGCACCCCCAAGGGCGTGGCCGCGCGGCAGCGAGACGTCGCCGCGCTCGCGCTCGACCGTGCCTTCGCCGGCCACGACCGGGTCCTCGTGCACTCCCCGCACGCCTTCGACGCCTCCACCTACGAACTGTGGGTGCCGCTGCTGCGCGGCGGCACGGCCGTCCTCGCCCCACCGGGCGACCTGGACGCCGCCGCCGTCCGCTTCGCGATCAGCGAACAGGGCGTGACGTGCCTGTTCCTGACGGTCGGCCTGTTCCGCCTGCTCGCCCAGGAGGACCCCGGCTGCCTGCGCGGCGCCCGGGAGGTGTGGACGGGCGGCGAGGCCGTACCCGGCGCCGCCGTACGGCGCGTGCTGGACGCCTGCCCCGACCTCACCGTCGTCGACGTGTACGGCCCGACCGAGACCACCACCTTCGCCACCCGCCAGGCCTTCCGCGCCGGTGACGCGCTGCCCGCGTCACTCCCCATCGGCCGTCCCCTCGACGACACCCGCGCCTACGTCCTGGACGGGGCGCTCCAGCCGCAGCCGCCCGGCGTGCCCGGCGAGCTGTACCTCGCGGGCGCCGGACTGGCCCGCGGCTACGCCGGACGCCCCGGCGCCACCGCGGCCCGCTACCTGGCCGACCCCTACGGACCGCCCGGCGGACGGATGTACCGCACCGGCGACATCGTGCGCTGGAGCGCCGACGGCGCACTGCACTTCGTGGGACGCGTCGACGACCAGATCAAGATCCGCGGCTTCCGCGTCGAGCCCGCCGAGATCGAGGCCCGGCTCACCGCCCACCCGGCGATCGCCGAGGCGGTGGTGTCGGTCTCCCGGCACGAGGGACGCAAACGCCTGGTCGCACACCTGGTGCCGGGCCCCGGCACGACCGTGCCGCAGGCGGCCGAACTGCGCGCCCACGTGGCCGCGGAACTGCCCGACTACATGGTCCCGGCCGCGTTCGTCACCGTGGCCGAGCTGCCCCTGACCGCGAACGGCAAGGTCGACCGGCGCCGGCTGCCCGAACCCGAGTGGTCCGCGGCGGCCGACACCGCCTACCGCGCGCCGCGCACCGAGGCCGAGCGGGTGCTCGCCGGCATCTGGGCCAAGCTGCTCGGCGTGGACCGCGTCGGCCTCGACGACCACTTCTTCATGCTGGGCGGCGACTCGATCGTCAGCATCCAGGTCGTCTCCCGTGCTCGCACCGCCGGGCTCGCCCTGACGCCGAGGGACCTGTTCCGCCACCCCACGCTCGCCGACCTGGCCGCCGCCGCGACCGGCACCGCTGCGACCGTCGCGGGCACCGGCCCGGTCTCGGGGGAGGTCGCGCTCACTCCGATCCAGCACTGGTTCCTCGACGCCGAGCCACCGCGCCCGGAGTACTTCAACCAGTCGGTCGTCGTAGAGACGGCCGAGGACGTCGACCCCGGCGCGCTGAACGCCGCCCTGGCCGCGCTGTGGACCCACCACGACGCCCTGCGCGCCCGCTTCCTCCGCGCGGCGGACGGTACCTGGCGCCAGGAGTACGCCACCGCCGACGCGGAAGTGCCCGAGCTGCTGCGGGTCCACGACCTGGGTGGTCAGGACGCCCATGCCGCCGGACAGGCCGAGGCCCGCCTCTCCCACGAGGCGCACACCGGCTTCCGGCTGGACACCGGGCCGCTGATCGCCGCCCGCCTCTTCACCGGCGGCGGCCGGCCCTCGCGCCTGCTGCTGACGGCCCATCACCTGATCGTCGACGGCGTCTCCTGGCGCGTCCTGCTCGAGGACCTGGAGACCGCCTACCGGCAGGCCCTGATCGGTGAACCGGTACGGCTGCCGCAGCGCACCACGTCCGTGCGGGAATGGGTGCGGCGGCTCACCGTACGCACCGGCGAGGCGGACCTCGCCGCGCAGCGCGCCCACTGGGCGGACGTCTCGCGGCACTGCGCCGAACCGCTGCCGGTGGACCTCGACGGCGGCAACACCGTCGCCGACCTGCGCGCCGTGACCGTACGCATGGACCGGCGGCGCACCGAGGATCTCCTGCGCGAGGTCCCCGGCACCTACCGCACCCGCGTCGACGACGTCCTGCTGACCGCCCTCGGCCGCGTCCTGGCGGACTGGACCGGCCGCCGTGTCGTCGCCGTGGGTCTGGAGGGGCACGGACGCGAGGACCAGCTCTTCGACGACCTCGACCTGTCCCGCACGGTCGGCTGGTTCACCAGCCTCTTCCCGGTCGCCCTCGATCTGCCCGAGGGCGACTGGGGCACCGCGCTGAAAGCCGTGAAGGAACAGCTGCGGGCCGTGCCCGACCGGGGGATCGGCTACGGCGCCCTGCGCCACCTCGCGGGCGACGAACGGCTCACCGCCGCGCCGCTGCCCGGCATCAGCTTCAACTACCTGGGCCGGTTCGACTGGACCACCGCCGACGCCGCGCTGGTCCGGGCCGTTCCCGGCGGCCTTGACGGCGCGGAGGACCCCGCGGCGCCGCGCCCGCACCTGCTGGACGTGGTGGCCCGCGTCGAGGACGGCCGACTGGAGATCACCTGGCACTACAGCGGCGGCCGCCACCGCGAGGAGACCGTCGCCGCCCTCGCCGAGGGCATGCTGCGCTCCCTGGAGGAGATCGTCGCGCACTGCGCCGCCCCGCAGTCCGGCGGCCGCACGCCCTCGGACTTCCCGCTGGCCCGGCTCGACCAGGCCGCCGTGGACCGGGTCGTGGGCGACGGCCGTGGCGTCGAGGACGTGTACCCGCTGACGCCGATGCAGGCGGGCATGCTGTTCCACAGCCTGATGGACCCCCAGGGCCGCACCTACGTCAACCAGGTGCAGCTCGTACTGCGCGGTGTCACCGACCCCCACGCCCTCGCCGAGGCGTGGCAGCGCACCGCGGACGCCAACCCGATCCTGCGCACCCGCCTGGTGTGGCAGGAGACCGCCGAACCCCTCCAGGTGGTGGAGCGGCGGGCCGCCGTGCCGGTCACCCACCACGACTGGACCGGCTGGACCGCCGAGCGGTGCGCGCGGGAGACGGAGGCACTGCTCGCCGCGGACCGGGAGGCCGGGATCGACCTCGGCGCGGCCCCGCTGATGCGGCTCGCGCTGATCCGGCTCGCCCCGGACCGGGTGCGCATGGTGTGGACGTTCCACCACGTGCTGCTCGACGGCTGGAGCGCGGCCCAGGTGTTCGACGAGGTGTGCGAGCGGTACGCGGCCCTGACCGCCGGCCGCCGCCCGCAGGTGCCCGACCGGGCCCCCTTCGCCCGCTACCTGGAGTGGCTGGCCGCCCAGGACACCGCCCGCGCGGAACGCCACTGGCGCGACACCCTCGCCGGATTCGCCGCCTCCACCGAACTGCCCCGCGACCGGCGCCCCGCCGACGCCCACCGCGCCTCCTCCTCGGGGACGGTGCGGGTGGCCCTCGGGGAGGAGGTGTCGGCGCGACTGAGGGACACCGCCCAGCGGGCCGGCCTCACGGTCAACACGGTGCTCCAGGGCGCCTGGGGCCTGCTGCTGCACCACTACGGCGGCGGTGACGACGTCGTCTTCGGTACGACCGTGTCCGGCCGCCCGGCCGAACTGCCCGGCGTGACCTCCATGGTGGGCCTGTTCATCAACACCCTCCCCACCCGGCTGCGCATCGACCGGGACCGTCCCCTGCTGGAGTGGCTGCGCGAGGTGCAGGCCACCCAGTCGGAGTCCCGGCGCCACGATTTCGTGTCCCTCGCCCAGTTGCAGACGTGGAGCGAGGTGCCCGGCGGGACCAGCCTGTTCGACAGCATCGTCGTCTTCGAGAACTATCCGTTCGACGCGGGCGCCCTCGCCCGGCACGCACTCGCCGTCGAGCAGGAACGCGACGTCGAACCGACCAACTACCCGCTCAGCGTCGTCGTCGCCCCCGGCGACGACGTGACGGTCACCCTCGACTACGACCCGGCCGCCTTCGACGCGACCACCGTCGAAGGGATCGGCGCGAGCCTGCGCACGCTGCTGACCCAGGTCGCCGCCGACGCCACCGCCGACCGCCGGCTGTCCGACCTCGTACCGCTCGAACCGGCCGAGGGGCGCCGCCTGCTGGACCGGCTCGCGGGGCCGGGGGCGAACCTCCCGCGGCGCACCCTCGCGGACGCCTTCGCGGCCCGAGCCGCCCGCACCCCCGACGCCCCCGCCGTCAGCGCGGGCGCCGACCACCTCACGTACCGGCAACTGGACGAGCGCGCCAACCGGCTGGCCCGCCTGCTCATCGACGCCGGAGCCGGGCCGGAGCGGTTCGTCGCCCTGGCCCTGCCCCGGACCGCCGACCTGATCGTGGCGCTCCTCGCCGTCCACAAGAGCGGCGCCGCCTATCTGCCCGTCGACCCCGGCCATCCCGAAGAGCGCATCGCTTTCCTGTTCGAGGACGTGCGACCCGACGCGGTGATCACCTGCGCGGACACCTCCGCACGGCTGCCGGACGGCCCGTACACCAGGATCGCGCTGGACGACCCGGGCTGCGCCGCCCGGCTGGCCGCCGCGTCCGCCGCACCCGTCGGCGACGGCGAGCGGCGTGCCCGGCTGCTGCCGGACCACCCCGCCTACGTCATCCACACCTCCGGCTCCACCGGCCGGCCGAAGGGCGTGGTCGTCTCCCACGCCTCGGTGGTGGCTTTGACCGACTGGGCCGCCGCCGAGTTCACCGGCCGCGGGCTCGCCCACATCGTGGCCTCCACCTCGCTCAACTTCGACGTGTCGGTGTTCGAGATCTTCTCGCCGCTGCTGGCGGGCGGCCGGGTGGAGGTCGTCCGCGACCTGCTGGCCCTCGCCGAGCGACCCGAACCGTGGCGAGCGGGGCTGCTCAGCGCCGTCCCCTCAGCCCTCGGCCGGCTGCTGGCCGAGGACACCGTGCTGGTCGGTGCCGACACCGTCGTCCTGGCCGGCGAGGCCCTGCCCGCCCGCGCCGTCCGGCAGGTGCGCGCGGCGATCCCCGGCTGCCGGGTGATGAACATCTACGGCCCCACCGAGGCCACCGTCTACGCCACCGCCTTCACCTGCGACCCGGACGAGCCCGACCGGGTCCCGCCCATCGGCCGGCCCGTCGGCGGCGCCCGCGCCTACGTCCTCGACGCCCGGATGCGGCCCGTGCCGATCGGGGCGCCCGGTGAGCTGTACCTCGCCGGAACCGGGGTGGCCCGCGGCTACCTGAACCGGCCCGGCCTGACCGCGTCCCGCTTCCTCGCCGACCCGTTCGGCCCGTCCGGCAGCCGCATGTACCGCACCGGCGACCTGGTCCGCTGGACCGCCGACGGCGACCTGCTGTACCTGGGCCGCACCGACGACCAGGTGAAGGTGCGCGGCTTCCGCATCGAACTCGGCGAGGTGGAGGCCGCGCTGGCCCGGCACCCGCGGGTGGCGGCGGCCGCCGCGCGCGTCGTGGAACACGACGGCCACAAACGCCTGGTGGCCTACGCCGTCCCGCGGGGCGGCGACGCCCCCGAACCGGCCGACCTGCGGGCCTTCCTCGCCCGCACCCTGCCCGACCACCTGGTGCCGGCGGCCGTGGTGCCCCTGGAGCGGCTGCCGCTGGGCGCCACCGGCAAACTGGACCGGCGGGCCCTGCCGGAACCGGTGTGGTCCGCGGCCCTCACCTTGGAGGACGCCCGGCCGCCGCGCACCGCCACCGAGCAGACCCTCGCCGCGATCTGGTCGCAGGTGCTGGGCGTGCCCGAAGTGGGCGCGACGGACAACTACTTCACGCTCGGCGGAGACTCCATCCTCGGCATCCAGATCGTCTCCGCCGCCCGCCGGGCCGGACTGAACCTGACGCCCCGCCACCTCTTCCAGCACCAGACGGTCGCCGAACTCGCCGCCGCGGTCGACGAGTCACCGGCCGGCCCGGCCACCGCCACCGCCGACCAGGGCCCGGTCGTCGGGGACGTCCCCCTCACGCCCGTACAGCACTGGCTGTTCGACACCCTCACCGGCGACCCCGCCCGCTTCACCCAGGCGGTCTCCTTCGAGGTGGCGCCCGGCACCGACGAGACACTGCTGCGCGCCGCCCTCGCGGCGGTGCTGGAGCAGCACGACGCGCTGCGCATGCGCTACGAACCGGTGGGCGAGGGCCGGTGGCGGCAGCTGGGCACGCCGCCCGGCGCCGATCCGCACCTGGAGGTGCACCACACCCCCGAGGACCCGGCCGCCGTGGCCGCCGGTCTGTGCGCCGGGTTCGACCTGGCGAGCGGACCGCTGCTGAAGTCCGCCCTGTGCCACCGGGACGGCGACCGGCCGCCCGTCCTGCTGCTGGCCGCCCACCACCTGGTCGTCGACGCGGTGTCCTGGCGGGTGATCCTCGAAGACCTCGACACCGCCCACCGGGCGCTGCGCGCCGGCGAGACCCCCGACCTGGGGGCGAAGACGACCTCCTTCCGCGACTGGGCCCGGCGCCTGGCCGCGCACACCGCCGCCGACGGCGGCTTCGACGACGAGATCGCCCACTGGAGCGCCCTGCACCCGACGCCCCTGCCGGCCGACTTGCCCGGCGGCAACACCGCCGCCGACGAGGAGACCGTGACGGTGAGTCTCGGCGCCGAGGAGACGCGCCGGCTCCTCCAGGAGGTGCCCGACGCCTACCGCACGCGCGTCAACGACGTCCTGCTGTGCGCGCTCGGCCGGGTCCTGGGCCGCTGGACGGGACAGGACCGGGTGGTGCTCGCGCTGGAGGGCCACGGCCGCGAGGACCTCTTCGACGACGTCGACTTGTCCCGCACCGTCGGCTGGTTCACCACCATGTTCCCCGTGGGCCTCGACGTGCCCCACGACGCCGGTCTCGGCACCGCGCTGAAGACCGTCAAGGAGAACCTGCGGGCCGTACCGCGCGGGGGAGTGGGCTACGGCGCGCTGCGGCACCTGCACCCCACGGCGGGATCCGGGCTGCCCGCGCTGCCGCAGGTGGGCTTCAACTACCTGGGGCAACAGGACCGGAGCGCGGCGGGCGACGGTCTGCTGCGGGCGCCCCACGAGGGCCTCACCGGCGGCATGGACCGCTCGGCGGACCGGCCCCACCTCATCGACGTCCTCGGTCGGGTCACCGACAAGCGGCTCGAGTTCACCTGGTCGTACTCCCGCCGCGTGCACCGGCACGACACCGTCGCCCGGCTCGCCGAGGAGACGGCGGAGGAACTGCGCCGGATCGTCCGGCACTGCGCCGAGTCCGGCGCGGGCGGCCGGACACCGTCCGACTTCCCGCTGGCCGTCCTGGACCAGGCCGCCGTCGACCGGCTCGTCGGCGACGGGCAGGACGTGAGCGACGTGTACCCGCTCACCCCCACCCAGACCGGCATGGTCGTGCACGGCATGGACGAGCCCGGCGAGGGCCTGTACGTCGAGCAGATCACCTTCGTCGCCGACGGTGTGCGCGAAGACGCGCTGCTGGCGGACGCCTGGCAGCACGTCGTGGACGCCACGCCCGTGCTGCGCACCGCCGTCGCCCTGGGCCAGGGCCCGGCCCCGCTGCAGACCGTGCACCGCCGTGTCACCCTGCCCGTCACCCGGCTCGACTGGAGCGGTCTGGACCCGGCGCGGCGGGAGAGCGCACTGCGGCGGCTGCTCGACGAGGACCGGGCCCGCGGCATCGACCTGGACCGCCCCCCGCTGCTGCGCGTCACCCTCATCCGGCTCGGTCCGGACGAGGTGCGCGTGGTGTGGACCTTCCACCACGTCCTGCTGGACGGCTGGAGCGTCTTCCACGTGCTGTCGGACGTGCTTCAGGCGCACGCCGCGCTCGCCGCCGGGACCGAGCCGCGGCTGCCGCTGCGGCGGCCGTTCGCGGACTACGCCGCATGGCTGGCCGGCCGGGACACGGCCGCCGCCGAGGAACACTGGAAGGCCGCCCTCGCCGGACACGCCGCGCCCACCCCGCTGCCGTTCGACCGCAGGCCCGCCCCGGGCGCCGCCGCCCGGTCGGGCACCTGGCTGTCGCAGCGGCTCGACGCGGCCGGCACGGCCCGCCTGGCGGACTTCGCCCGCCGTCACCGGCTCACCCTCAACACCCTGGTCCAGGGCGCGTGGGCGCTGCTGCTGGCGCGATACAGCGGCGAGGGCGAGGTGTGCTTCGGCACCACCGTCTCCGGCAGGCCCGCCGACCTGCCGGGCGCGGACACCATCACCGGCCTGTTCATCACCACCCTGCCCGCGCGGGTGACCGTGGACGAGTCCGCGCCGTGCACCGCCTGGCTGCGGGAGCTGCAGGCCGCCCGCGCGGAGGACCGGCGCTTCGACCACGTGCCGCTGACGGACCTCCACCAGTGGAGCGCACTGCCCCCCGGCACGCCCCTGTTCGACAGCCTGCTGGTGTTCGAGAACTACCCGGTCGGCGACGCCACCGCAGGCGCGCACGGCGTGCGCGTGCGCGACCTGGACGCCCGCGAGGCGACCAACTACCCGCTCACCGTGGTGATCTCGCCCGGCGACGAGCTGACCGTGGAACTCGGCTACGACACGCGGTACTTCGACGAGACCACCGCCCGCGCCCTGGCCGACCGGCTGACCCACGCCCTGACCGCGCTCGCCGGGACGGAGGACCGGACCCGCCTGCACACGGTCGACGTCCTGCCCCCCGCCGAACGCCACCGGCTGCTGCACGGCCCCACCCGCCCGCAACTCCCGATACCGCCCCCGGCGACGCTGCCCGCGCTGATCGAGGCCGCCGTCGACCGGTGGCCGGACCGGCCCGCCCTCGACACCGGGGAGTCGCGGCTCGCCTTCGCCGAGGCGGAGGACCGCGCGAACCGGCTGGCGCACCGGCTCATCGCGCGCGGGGTGGGGCCGGGTGACATCGTCGCGCTGGTCCTGCCGCGCTCGGCG
This sequence comes from Streptomyces sp. NPDC092370, assembly GCF_044755265.1. Taxonomy (NCBI): domain Bacteria; kingdom Bacillati; phylum Actinomycetota; class Actinomycetes; order Kitasatosporales; family Streptomycetaceae; genus Streptomyces; species Streptomyces sp. NPDC092370. The sequence continues at coordinate 107,478 of NZ_JBIVQO010000013.1, forward strand.
GACATGGTGCTGGCCCAGCTCGCCGTGACCAAGGCGGGCGCCGCGTTCCTCCCCGTGGACCCCGGCTACCCGGCCGAGCGGGTCACGCTGATGCTGCGCGACGCGCGGCCCGCCGTCACCCTCACCGCCGAGGAGGTCGCCGCCCTGCTCGCCGCGCCGCCCGACGACACGCCCGGCCACCGGCCCGCCGACACCGACCGCGTGCGCCCGCTGCACCCCGACGACCCGGCGTACGTCATCTACACCTCCGGCTCCACCGGCATCCCGAAGGGCGTCGTCGTCACCCACCGGGGACTGGCCGCGTTCACCGCCGCCGAGGCCGCGCATTACGAGGTCCGCGCCGGGGACCGCGTGCTGGCCTTCGCCACGCCCAGCTTCGACGCCTCCGTGCTGGAGCTGTGCATGTCCCTGCCGCAGGGCGCGGCCCTGGTCGTACCGCCTCCCGGACCGCTGCTCGGCGCGGAACTCGCGGGCGTCCTGCGCACCGCGCGCATCACGCACACTTTGTTGCCGCCCGCCGCGCTCGCCACCCTCCCGCCGGACACCCCCGGCACCCTGCCCGACCTGCACACCCTGATCGTCGGCGCGGACGCCTGCCGGGCCGAACTGGTCGCCCGATGGGCACCGCACCACCGCATGATCAACTCCTACGGGCCCACCGAGGCCACCGTCGTGGCCACCTGGTCCGGCCCGCTGGAGCCGGACGGCGGCGCACCCCCCATCGGCCGCGCGCTGCCCGCCACCGCCGCCTACGTCCTCGACGCGCGCCTGCGCCCCGTCCCCGACGGCGTGCCCGGCGAACTGTGGCTCGCCGGACCGGCCCTGGCCCGCGGCTACCTGGGCCGCCCCGGGCTGACGGCGACCCGCTTCACCGCCGACCCGTTCGGGCCGCCCGGCACCCGCATGTACCGCACCGGCGACCTGGTCCGCCGCGACGCCCGCGGCGAGCTGCACTACCTCGGCCGCACCGACCACCAGCTCAAGCTGCGCGGCCACCGCATCGAGGCCGGCGAGGTGGAAGCCACCCTGGTGCGCCACCCGGCGGTGCTGGACGCCGTGGTGAGCGTGCGGGAGGACGAACCGGGGCTGCCGCGTCTGGTGGCCCACGTGCTCGTCGCCCCCGGCGCCGAACCGCCCGCCGGCGCGGACCTGCGGGCTCTCGCCGCCCGCACCCTGCCCGGCCCCATGGTGCCGTCGGCGTTCGTGGTCCTGGACCGTTTCCCGCTGACGGAGAACGGCAAGACCGACCGGGCCGCGCTGCCAGCCCCCGTCCCGGAGACGCCGGAGCCGGCCGCCGGGCACGTACCGCCCCGCACACCCACCGAGGAGGCCGTCGCCGCCCTCTGGGAGGAGACGCTGGCGACCACCGTGGGCGCCGAGGACGACTTCTTCGCCCTGGGCGGCGACTCCCTGCGCGCCCTGCTCATCGCCTCCCGCGCCAACGACACCTTCGGCGTGACCCTCACGCCCCGCGATGTCCTGGTCAACCGCACCGTCGCCGCACTGGCGGACCTGGTGGAGGAACAGGTGCTGAGCGAACTCGAAGACGCCGCACGCGGCGACAGCGACCACGATGAACGGTGAGGACCGGACGACCATGACGTCTTCGAAGCGAAACCGTGCCGAGGCCCTCCCGCAGGACCTCCAGGAAGCACTCCGCCGCCGGCTGGCCGGACGGGCCGCCGCGGGCGCCCCCGGCACCACCGCCCGGCAGGCCATCCCGCGCGCCGACCGCACCCGGCCGCTGCCGTTGTCCTTCGCCCAGCAGCGGCTGTGGTTCCTGGACCGGCTGCGCCCCGGCGACCCGCGCTACAACAGCGCCGTGGCGCTGCGCCTGACCGGCGCCCTCGACCACACGGCCCTGTCCGCCGCACTGGAGCACGTGGTGGCGCGACACGAGGCGCTGCGCACCACGTTCGAGGAGAACGACGGCACCCCCGCGCAGACCGTGCACCCCGCCGGGCCGCTCCCGCTGCCCGTCCGGGACCTCACGGCCGCGGACGAGGCCGGGACCGACCCGGACGCGGCCCTGCTGGCCGAGTACGAGCGGCCCTTCGACCTTCAGGCCGGGCCGCTGCTGCGCGCCCTGCTGCTGCGGGAGGCACCCGACACGCACGTCCTGCTGCTGACGGCCCACCACATCGTCACCGACGGCTGGTCGATGGGCGTCCTGCTGGACGAGCTGTGCACCGCCTACGACGCCCTCGCCCAGGGCGCGCGGCCCGCACTGGCGCCGGTCACCACGCAGTACCCGGACTTCGCCGTCTGGCAGCGCGAGCAGCTGTCAGGCACCCGGCTGGAACGTCACCTGGCGCACTGGAAGGAGAAACTGTCCGGGGCGCTCGCCCCCGAACTGCCGCTGGACCGCCCCCGCCGGGGCGAGGAGTCCGGCGCGGGCGCGGTGCACACCTTCACCGTCCCCGCCGCCACCACCGCTCGCCTGAAGCAGCTCGCGGCCGACCAGCACACCACCCTGTTCACCGCCCTGGTCGCCGCCTGCCAGACGCTGCTGGCCCGCTGGTCCGGGCAGGACGACATCACCGTCGGCTCGCTCACCCCCGGACGCGGGCGCACCGACCTGGAGCGGGCCGTCGGGTTCTTCGTCAACACCGTCGCGCTGCGCACCCGCGTGGAGACGGGCGGTTCCTTCCGCGCGCTGCTCGCCGCCGCCGCGGACACCGTCAACGACGCCTTCGCGCACGGCGACACCCCGTTCGAGCGGCTGGTCGAGGCCGTCGGGGCGACCCGCGAGGCGGGCCGCAACCCGCTGTTCGACGTGATGGTCCTGCTGCACCCCGCGCCACCCGTGGCACCCGACCCGCACGGCCTGACCGCCTCTCCGGTCACCGTGCCCCGGCGGGCCGCCACGTTCGACCTGAGCGTCGAGTTCGTGCCCGACGGGGACGGACTGACCGGTCTGCTGGAGTACCGCACCGACCTGTTCGACGCGGCCACCGCCGAGCGCATGGCGGACCAGCTGCTGCGCACGCTGGACGGTGCCGCCGCCGATCCCGACCGCCCCCTCGGCGCCCTGCCGCTGCTCTCGCCCGAGCAGGAGCGGCAGGTGACGCGGGAGTGGAACGCCACCGCGCGCCCGGTGCCCGAGGAGACCCTGCCGGAGCTGTTCGCACGGCAGGCGGCCCGCACCCCGCACGCCACCGCCCTCGTCGCCGGGGAGGTCCGCCTCGACTACGCGGCGCTCGACGCGCGCGCCGACCGTCTGGCCCGTCATCTGGTGGCGCGCGGCGCGGGACCCGAGCGCCTGGTCGCCCTCGCGCTGCCGCGCACCGCCGACATGATCGTGGCGATCCTCGCCGTCTGGAAGGCCGGCGCCGGCTACCTGCCCCTGGACCCCGCGCTGCCGAAGGACCGGGTGCGCTTCCTGCTGGACGACGCGCGGCCCGCGCTGGTGCTGGACGAGGCCGCACTGCGGGAGGCCGGGGACACCACCGGTGGCCCGCTCGCCCCACCGCACCCCGACACCACCGCCTACGTCATCTACACCTCCGGCTCCACCGGCCGCCCCAAGGGCGTGGCCGTGACGCACCGGTCCGCGGCGAACCTCCTGGCGGGCCACCGCGAGGGCTTCGTCGCCGAGGCGGGCGGCGGTCCGCTGCGGGTGGCGCTGACGGCGTCGTTCTCCTTCGACACCTCGCTGGAGGGCGTGCTGCTGATGGCCGACGGCCACCCGCTGCACCTGGTCGACGAGTCGACCCGGCTGGACGCCGCCGCCCTGGTCGCGTACGTCGTCGAGCACCGCATCGACTTCCTCGACCTCACCCCCACCTACCTGCGCCAGCTGCTGCCCGCCGGACTGCTCGACGACCCGCGCCACCACCCGCGGGTCCTCATGCTCGGCGGCGAGGCCGTCGGGCCCGCGCTGTGGCGGGAACTGGCGACACGGCGGGACGTGGCCGCGTACAACTTCTACGGGCCCACCGAGTGCACCGTCGACGCGCTGGCCTGCCGCATCGAGGGCGACGGCCGGCCGGCCGTGGGACGGCCGCTGGCCAACGTGCGCGCCTACGTCCTCGACGACCGGCTGCGGCCCGTGCCGCCCGGCGTCGGCGGCGAGCTGTACCTGGCCGGTGTGCAACTGGCGCGCGGTTACAGCGGGCGGCCGGGGCTGACGGCCGCACGATTCCTGCCCGACCCGTTCGGCCCGCCCGGCGCCCGCATGTACCGCACCGGCGACCTGGCCCGCTGGACCGCCGACGGACGCCTGGACTACCTCGGGCGCGCCGACGACCAGGTCAAGGTGCGCGGCCACCGCATCGAGCCCGGCGAGGTCGAAGCGGCCCTGACCGACCTGCCCGAGGTCGCCGCAGCCGCGGTCGTCGCCGTCACCGATCCGCACGACCACGTCCGGCTCGCCGCCTACCTCGTCCCCGCCGACAGCGACGCGCCGCCCGCCGCGGGCGAGGTGCGGGCGGCCGTACGGCGGGTGCTGCCCGACCACATGGTGCCCTCCACCTTCACCGTCCTCGACGCCCTGCCGATGACGGTCAGCGGCAAGGTCGACCGCCGTGCCCTGCCTGCCCCCGACATCGAACACGGCGAGCGCGAGCGGGAGTTCGTCGCCCCGCGCACCCCAGAGGAGGAGACCCTCGCCCGCATCTGGGCCGAGGTGCTGGGCGCGCGCCGGGTCGGGGTGACGGACAACTTCTTCGAGCTGGGCGGCGACTCCATCCTCAGCATCCAGGCCGTCTCCCGCGCCCGCGCGGCCGGGCTGCACCTGACCTCGCGGGACGTCTTCCGCCACCAGACCGTCGCCGACCTCGCCGCCGCCGCGTCCGTGCGCACCGCGCAAGTGCCCGCGCCCCGGCGCCCGGCCGAGCAGGGACCGGCGCCGCTGACCCCCGTACAGGAGTGGTTCTTCGCCACCCACGGCCCGCTGCGGCACTTCACCATGTCGATGCTGCTGGACCTGCCCCACGACCTGGACGAGCCGGCCCTGGAGCGCGCCCTGGAGGCACTGGCCGCCCACCACCCGGCGCTGCGCACCCGCTTCGCCCGCTCGGAGGACACCTGGCTCCAGCACCCCGGCGAGGGCCCGGCCACCGGCCTGCTCACCCGCCACGACCTCTCCCGCGCCGCCGACCCGGCGGCAGAGCGCGAACAGGCCGCCGGCGCCGCCCGCGCCGCACTCGACCCGGAGACCGGCGCCCTGCTGCGCGCCGCCCTGCTGACCCGGTCCGGTGAACGCCCCCAACTCTTCGTCACGGCACACCACCTGGCGGTGGACAGCGTCTCCTGGCGCATCCTGCTCGCCGACCTCGCCGAGGCCTACCGGCAGGCGCACCGGGGCGAGACGGTCCGGCTGGAGCCCGTCCCCACGCCGTTCACCGACTGGGCCGCGCACCTCTCGCGCCGGGTGCGCGCCGGTGACCTCGACGCCGACCTGCCGCACTGGGCGGCCGAGGCCGCCGAGCCTCGCACCCCGCTGCCCGTGGACCGCCCCGGCACTCCGCTGGCCGGCTCGGTGCGCACCCTCGGCACCCACGTGGACCGCGCCACCACCGAGGCCCTGCTGCGCCGGGTGCCCGCGGTCTACCGCACCCAGGTCAACGACGTCCTCCTCGGCGCGCTCAGCCGGGTCCTCGCCGACTGGACGGGCGCCGAGCGGGTGACCGTCCTGCTGGAGGGCCACGGCCGCGAGGACGACACGCTGGACCTGTCCCGCACGGTGGGCTGGTTCACCGCCCAGTACCCCGTCACCCTCGCGCCCGCCGGACCGTCCGGGGCACCCGACTGGGGCGCCACCCTCAAGGCCGTGAAGGAGCGGCTGCGATCCGTGCCCCGGCACGGCCTGAGCCACGAGGCCCTGGCCCGTCTCGGCTCGCCCGACCCGGCCGCCCGCGCCCTGCGGGAGGTGCCGCTGCCGCAGTTCAGCTTCAACTACCACGGCCAGTGGGAGGCCGCCGACGGCGGGGACTTCGCCCCGGCGGGCGAGGCACCCGGCCGCGACATCGACGCCGGCGAACCGCTGGACCACCTGCTGGACGTCTCCGCCGTGGTCACCGACGGCGAACTGCGGATCACCTGGCACTACAGCGACCAGGTGCACGACGAGAACACCGTCCGCGACCTCGCCGACCGCATGACCCGCGCGCTCGCCGCGATCACCGAGCACTGCGCCCGCCCCGGCGCGGGCGGCCGCACCCCGTCCGACTTCCCGCTGGCCCGTCTCGACCAGGACCGCCTGGACCGGCTCGTCGGCGACGGCCGGGAGGTGGAGGACCTCCTGCCACTGACCCCGTTGCAGGAGGGCATGCTCTTCCACCGGCTGGTCGGCGGCCCCGACGACGTCTACGTCGACCAGGCGGGCCTGCTGCTGGACGGCGTCGCCGACCCGCACGCCTTCGCCGTCGCCTGGCAGCGCGTCACCGACCGCACGCCCGCCCTGCGTACCTGCGTGGTCTGGGAGGACGTCCCGGTGCCCCTCCAGGTCGTGCGCCGCGATGTACGGGTGCCGATCACCCATCTCGACTGGCGCGACCTGGACGAGGCGGAACGCGCGGAGCGCCTGGCCCGGCTGCGGGCCGACGACCTCGCGCGGGGCATCGACCTCGCCACGGCGCCCCTGATGCGGCTGACCCTGGTCCGGCTGCCCGACGCCCGGCTGCACGTGCTGTGGACCTCCCACCACCTCATCCTGGACGGCTGGAGCCTCGCCCAGGTGCTGACCGAGGTGTGCGAGGAGTACGCGGCGCTCACCTCGGGCACCGTGTCCCGGCCGCAGCTGCGGCGCCCCTTCGGCGACTACGTGCACTGGCTCGCCGGCCAGGACCCCGACGCCGCACGCACCCACTGGCAGGGGGTCCTCGCCGCCTTCGCCGAACCCACCCCGCTGCCCGCCGACCGCCCCCTGCGCGAGGCTCACCAGGCCCGCTCCGCGCACGTGCACACGGCCGGCCTGGACCAAGAGACGTCGGCCCGTCTCGCGCGCACCGCCCGTGAGGCCGGACTCACCCTCAACACGGTCGTGCAGGGCGCCTGGGCCCTCCTGCTGGCCCGCTACGCCGCGCAGGACGACGTCGTGTTCGGCACCACCGTCTCCGGGCGGCCCGACGACCTGCCGGGCGTCGAGTCGATGGTCGGCATGTTCATCAACACCGTGCCCACCCGCGTCCGCGTCGACGCCGCGCACCCGGCCGGGGACTGGCTGCGCCGACTCCAGGACGCTCAGGCCGAGTCGAGACGATTCGCCGCCGTGTCGCTCGCCGAGCTGACCCAGCTGAGCGACGTGCCGTCCGGCAGCCCGCTCTTCCACAGCATGGTCGCCTTCGAGAACTACCCCTTCGACGAGGCCCGCACGGCCGGCTCCGGGATCCGGCTGGCCGAGGTGACCTCCCGCGACGCCACCAACTATCCGCTCGTCCTGCGGGCCTACCACGGCGAACGCCTCGGCTTCGACCTCGCCTACGACCCGGCCCTGTTCGACGCCGCGACCGTCCGCGCGCTCGCCGGCCGGCTGTGCCTGCTGCTCACCGGGCTGGCCGACGGCATCGACCGGCCGCTGCGTACCCTGGCCTGGACGACGGCCGAGGAACGGCGCCGCATGCTCACCCACTGGAACGGCGCCGAGAGCGGCCGCCCCGCCGAGACGCTGGTGGACCTGTTCGAGGCGCAGGCCGCCCGCACCCCCGGCGCCGTCGCCGTCACCTGCGGAACCGAGCACCTGGACTACGCGACCCTCGACGCCCGCGCCGGCCGCCTCGCCCACCGGCTCGCCGAACTCGGCGCCGGACCCGAGCGGTTCGTCGCCCTCGCCCTGCCCCGCTCCACCGACCAGGTCGTGGCGATCGTGGCCGTGCTGAAGACCGGCGCGGCCTACCTGCCGATCGACCCGAACTCGCCCGCCGAACGCATCGCCCACCTCCTCGCCGACGCCGCCCCGGTGACCCTGGTGACCACCAGCGCCGCCGCGGACCGCGCCGACGGCACCGGCGTGCCCGCCCTCCTCCTCGACGACCCGGACGTGGCAGCCGACCTGGCCCGGCGCCCGGCCACCGGACCCGCCCCGGCCCGACGCCCCCTCCCGGAGAGCCCCGCCTACGCCATCTACACATCCGGCTCCACCGGCCAGCCCAAGGGCGTGGTGATCCCGCACGCCAACGTGGTGCGGCTGTTCACCCGCACCCAACCGTGGTTCGGCTTCGGCCCGGACGACGTGTGGACGCTGTTCCACTCCTACGCGTTCGACTTCTCCGTGTGGGAGCTGTGGGGCCCGCTGCTGCACGGCGGCCGGCTCGTCGTCGTGCCCGACGAGACCGCCCGCTCCCCGGAGGACTTCCTGCGGCTGCTGGCCGACGAGCGGGTCACCGTCCTCAACCAGACGCCGTCCGCGTTCTACCCGCTCATCCGCGCCGACGCCGAACACCCCGACACCGGCGACCGGCTCGCCCTGCGCACCGTGATCTTCGGAGGAGAGGCCCTGGACGTCGGACGGCTCGCCGACTGGTGGGCACGCCACCCGGCCGCCGCCCCGCGCCTGGTCAACATGTACGGCATCACCGAGACCACCGTGCACGTCACCCACGCCCCGCTCGACCCCGCCACCGCGGCGAGCGGCCCCGCCAGCCCCATCGGCGTGGCCATCCCCGACCTGCGGGTGTACGTGCTCGACCCGGACCTGGCACCCGTGCCGCCGGGGGCGACCGGTGAACTGTACGTGGCGGGGGAGGGGCTGGCCCGCGGCTACCTGGGCCGCCCCGGCCTGACCGCCACCCGGTTCCTCGCCGACCCGTTCGGCCCGGCAGGCAGCCGCATGTACCGCACCGGCGACCGGGCGAAGTGGCGGGCCGACGGCACCCTGGAGTACCTCGGCCGCGCGGACGCCCAGGTGAAGATCCGCGGCTACCGCATCGAGCCCGGCGAGATCGAGGCCGCCCTGCACACCCACCCCGGCGTCGCCGAAACCGCCGTCGGCGTGTTCGAGGACACCTCCGGCACCCGCCGGCTGGTGGCGCACGTCGTCGGCTCCGGCGGCGCGACGCCTCCCGCCGCCGAGCTGCGCGCCCACCTGGAACGGCTGCTGCCCGCCCACATGGTGCCCGCCGCCTACGTGCCGATGGACGCGCTGCCGCTCACCGTCAACGGCAAGCTCGACCGGCGCGCCCTGCCCGCCCCGACGGCGGACGGCTACGCCGCCGACACCGAACGGACCTTGCCGCGCACACCCGCCGAACGGGCCGTCGCCGCCGCCTGGTCGGACGTCCTCGGGGCCGAGGACGTGTACGCCGGGGACGACTTCTTCGCGCTCGGCGGTGACTCCATCCTCGCCGTCCGCGTCACCGCCCGGCTGCGCGCCGCGTTCGGCCCCGACGTCTCCCCGAGACTGCTGTTCACCCACAGCACGGTGGCCGCGCTCGCCGCCGAACTGGGCGACCCGGTCGGCGACGCCTCCGCCCCGCCCGCCGACGCGATACCGGCGACCGCCCCGCAGACCCCGGCACCGCTGTCGTACGCCCAGCAGCGCCTGTGGTTCCTCGACCGGTTCGAGCCCGGCAGCACCGAGTACACGACGCTGTCCGTGCTGCGCCTGCGCGGCCCGCTCGACGAGCAGGCCCTGCGCACCGCCCTGAACGGCCTCGTCGCCCGCCACGAGGCGCTGCGCACCACCTTCGCCGAACAGGACGGACAGCCCCGGCAGCTGGTGCGCCCGCCGCACCCGGTCGACGTCACCGTGGACGACCTCACCACCGCCCCCGACCCGCGGGCCGCGCTGGAGCAGCTGCTGGAGCGCGAGGCCGCCACGCCCTTCGACCTGGCGACCGGGCCGCTGCTGCGTGCCCGGCTGGCCCGCACGGCGGCCGGCGAACACGTGCTGACCCTCGCCGTTCACCACATCGTGACCGACGGCTGGTCGCTCGGCGTCCTCGGCCGGGACCTGGGCGAGCTGTACGCGGCGGCCCTCGAAGGCCGCAGCCCCGAACTCCCCGAGCTGCCCGTCCGGTACGCCGACCACGCCACTTGGCAGCGTGCCCGCACCGAACAGGCCGAGCGGCAACTCGCCCACTGGCGCCAGAAGCTGGACGGCGTACCGCCTCTCGAGCTGCCGACCGACCGGCCGCGTCCCGCCGAACGCACCCGGGACGGCGCGCTCGTGACCTTCACCCTGCCCGCCGAGCTGACCGACCGGCTGCGCGAGCGGGGTCGGGAGGCGGACGCCACCCTGTACATGTCCCTGCTGACCGCGTGCACGGTCCTGCTGTCCCGCTGGGCGGACCAGGACGACTTCGCCGTCGGCACCGTCACCGCCGGCCGCGAGCGTCCCGAACTGCACGACGTCGTCGGCATGTTCGTCAACACCCTCGTGCTGCGCAACCAGGTGCGCCCCGGCATGTCGTTCCGCGTCCTGCTGGAGCAGGTGCGCGAAACCGTCCTGGACGCGTTCGCCCACCAGGACGTGCCCTTCGAACAGCTCGTGGACGCCCTCCAGCCCGAACGGGACACCAGCCGCACCCCCCTGTTCCAGGTCATGGTCGCCCTGCACAACCTGGGCGCTGAGGCACCCGCGCTGCCGGGCCTGGAGGCCGAACCGGTCCTGCCGCCGGTCCGGCACGCCACCTTCGACCTGGCCTTCGACTTCGTGGAGAGCGACGGCGGCGTCACCGGCCACCTGGAGTACAACACCGGCCTGTTCGACGAGGACACCGTCCGCCGCCTGGCCGCCCGCCTGCGGCTGCTGCTGGAAGCGGCGGTGCGGGACCCGGACCGCGACGTACGGGTGCTGGAGCTGATGACCGCCGACGAACAGCGGCGGGTGCTGCACGATGGGCAGGGACCGCACCTCACCGTCCCGGACACCACCTTCCCCGCGCTGTTCGAGGCACAGGCCGCCCGCACCCCGCACGCCACCGCGCTAGTGGCCCGGGACGCCACCCTCGACTTCGCCGCCCTGAACGAGCGCGCGAACCGGCTCGCCCACCACCTGCTGGCCCTGGGCGCCGGCCCCGAACGGGTGGTCGCCATACAACTGCCGCGCACTTCCGCCCTGATGGTGGCAGTCCTCGCCGTCGCCAAGGCGGGCGGCACCCTGCTCTACCTCGACCCCGACCTGCCCGCCGAACGCGCCGCCGGACTCCTCGGGGACGCCGCCCCGCACACCGTGCTCACCGCCGACGCGCTGTGCGACACGCCGTGGGACCGGCTGCCCGCCCACAACCCCACCGACCACGACCGCCCGGCCCCGCTGCGTCCCGACCACGCCGCCTACATCATCTACACCTCCGGCTCCACCGGCCGCCCCAAGGGCGTCGTCGTGGAACACCGCCACCTGGTCAACCTGTGCCACGACCACCGCGAAGGACTCGTCGCCCCGCCCACCGCGGACGGGCGGCGGTTGCGCGCCGCGCTCAGCGCCTCGTTCTCCTTCGACACCTCCTGGGAGGGGCCGCTGCTGCTCGCCCTCGGCCAGGAGGTCCACCTCGTCGACGAGGACGTACGCCTGGACCCCGAGGCGTTCTGCGCACAGATCACCGAACGACGCCTGGACCTGGTCAACGTCACCCCGTCCTTCCTGCGCGAACTCCTCGCCGCGGGACTCCTCGCGCCCGGCCGCCACCACCCGCGCGTCCTGCTCGTCGGCGGCGAGGCGACGGGCCCCGACACCTGGCGCGAACTGTGCGCCGCCGCCGAACTGGGCGTCACCGCCTACAACATGTACGGCCCCACCGAGTGCACCGTCGACGCCACCTACGGGCGGGTCGCCGACCACCCCGACCGGCCGGTCATCGGGCGGCCCGGCGGCAACCTGCGCGCCTACGTCCTCGACGGCGCCCTGCGCCCGGTGCCGCCCGGCACGCCGGGCGAGCTGTACCTCGCCGGCGCGCAGGTGGCCCGCGGCTACCTGAACCGCCCCGGCCTGACCGCCGCGCGTTTCCTCGCCGACCCGTTCGGCGCGCCGGGGGAGCGGATGTACCGCACCGGCGACCGCGTCCGCCGCGACGAGCGGGGAGCGCTGGAGTTCCTGGGCCGCGCCGACGAGCAGATCAAGATCCGCGGGTTTCGCGTCGAGCCCGGCGAGGTCGAAGCCGCGCTGCTCGCCCACCCGGACGTGGCCGAGGCCGTCGTGACGGCACGCGAGCACCTGGGCCGGCTCATGCTCGTCGCCTACCTCGTGCCCGCCGGGGGTACCGTCCCGGCCGCCGACGAACTGCGCCTCACGCTGCGGCGCACCCTGCCCGACCGCATGGTGCCGGCGGCGTTCGTGCCCCTGGCCCGGATCCCGCGCACCGCCGGCGGCAAGACCGACCGGCGTGCCCTGCCCGACCCGCCCGCGCAGCCCGAATCCGACGCCGCGTACGTGGCGCCCCGCCCCGGCCCCGAGGAGACGCTGGCCGCGATCTGGGCCGACGTCCTGCGGGTCGAACGGGTGGGCGCGCGCGACAACTTCTTCGCGCTCGGCGGCGACTCCATCCTCAGCATCCAGATCGTCTCCCGGGCCCGCCAGGCCGGACTGGCGCTGACCACCAAGGACGTCTTCCGCCACCAGACCGTCGCCGAACTCGCCCTGCGGGTCAGCGAGTCGGCGCCTGTCGCGGCGGACACCGCCGCCCCTGCCGAGGCACCGCTCGCACCCATCCAGCGCTGGTACCTCGACGGCCGCGCCCCCGGCGACCCGCTGCGCTTCACCATGTCACAACGCCTGGAACTGGCCCCCGGAACCGACCTGTCCGCCCTGCGCCACGCCGTGGACGCCCTCGTACGCCACCACCCGGCGCTGCGCACCCGCTTCCGCCGCACCGACGACGTCTGGCGCCAGGAGGTCCTGCCCGGCGTCCCGGACGGCGTCGTCACCCAGCACGACGTGACCGGCCTGGACGGCCCCGTCCTGGAGGCCGAGACGGCCCGCCTCGCGGACGAGGCCCGCGCCGCCCTCGACCCAGCCGAGGGCCGGGTGGCGCGCGTCCTGGTCCTCGACCGCGGCCCGCACCTGCCCGCCCACCTGCTGTTCACCGTCCACCACCTGGTCGTCGACGGCGTCTCCTGGCGGATCCTGCTGGCCGACCTGGAGACCGCCCACCGGCAGGCCGCCGCCGGGCACCCCGTCGAGCTGCCCCCGGCCACCACCGCGTACGGCCACTGGGCGGCCCGGCTGGAGGCCCACACCCGCTCCGGCGCCCTGGACGGCGACCTCGACCACTGGCGGCGCACCGCGACGGCGCCCGCCGACCTGCCCGCCGGCCGACCCGGCCCCAACACCCACGGCACCGCCGCCACGGTCACCGTGGAACTGGAGCCGGAGACCACCCAGGCCCTGCTGCGGCAGGTCCCGGAGGCCTACCGCACGCAGGTCAACGACGTCCTGCTCAGCGCCCTCGGCCGCACCCTGGCCCGCTGGTGCGGGCGCGAGAGCGTACTCGTCGGCGTGGAGGGCCACGGCCGCGAGGACCTCTTCGACGACCTGGACCTGTCGCGGACGGTCGGCTGGTTCACCGCCGAATTCCCCCTCGCGCTGACCGTCGCCCCCGACGCCGGCTGGCACGACACCCTGCGCTCGGTCAAGGAACAGCTGCGCGCGGTGCCCCTGCACGGCCTGAGCCACGGCGCGCTGCGCCACCTCCTGCCCGGCAGCCCGCTGGCCGACGCGCCGGCACCGCGCATCGGCTTCAACTACCACGGCCGGTGGGACGCCGACGGCGGCGGCAGCGGCCTGTACGGCGCCGCCCTGCCACCGGCCGGCTCCGACACCGACCCCGACGCCCCCCGGCCCTACCTGCTGGACATCACCGGTGTGGTCCAGGACGGCCGGCTCGAACTCGGCTGGACCTACCCGCCGGCCGTCTACGACGAATCCACCGTCCGTGCGCTCGCCGACGAGATGTGCGCGGCGCTGCGCGAGATCGCCGCCCACTGCGTCCGCCCGGACGCGGGCGGCCGCACCCCGTCGGACTTCCCGCTCGCCGGGCTCGACCAGAGCGAACTGGACCGCCTCGTGGGCGACGGGCGGCACGTGGCCGACGTCCTGCCGCTGACACCGTTGCAGGCCGGCATGCTCTTCCACGGCCTGGTGGACACCGAGGGCGCCTACTCCGACCGCGTGGCCGTCCGCCTGGCCGGGGTGAGCGACCCGCAGGGCTTCGCCGCCGCCTGGCAGCAGGTCACCGACCGTACGGAGGCCCTGCGCACCAGCGTCCACTGGCAGGGTCTGCCGCACCCCGTGCAGGTCGTGCACCGGCGCGTGGAGCTGCCCGTCACCCACCTGGACTGGCGGCGCCTGACGCCCGAGGAGCGCGCGGCGGCCATCGAGGAAGTGCTGGCCGCCGACCGCGCGGCGGGCATGGACCTGAACAACGCACCGCTCACCCGCATCACCCTGGCCACGCTGCCCGGCGACGAGATCTGGCTGCTGTGGTCCTCCCACCACCTGATCCTGGACGGCTGGAGCACCGGGCAACTGCTCACCGAGGTGTGCGAGCGCTACGCCGCGCTCACCGGCGGCCGAGCGGCCCCCGCCCCACTCCGGCGCCCGTTCGCCGACTTCCTGCGCTGGCGGCACGACCAGGACGAGAACGCCGCCGAGGCCCACTGGGCCGAGACCCTCGCCGGGTTCCCCGCCCGCACCCCGCTGCCGTACGACCGCACCCCGGCCGAGGAGCACCGCGCCCGCGCCGCCGCCCTGGCGCACCGGCAGCTGGACGAGCACCTGTCGGCGCGACTGCGGCAGACCGCCGCCCGGGCCGGGCTGACGGTGAACACCGTGATCGAGGGCGCTTGGGCGCTGCTGCTGGCCCGCCACAGCGGCCGCGACGACGTCGTGTTCGGCACCACCGTCTCCGGGCGCCCGGCCGAACTGCCCGGTGTGGAGTCGATGATCGGCATGTTCATCAACACCGTGCCCACCCGCGTCCGGGTCCCGGGCGGGGGAGCGGCGTCCTGGCTGCGGGAGGTGCAGGAACGGCAGAGCGACACCCGGCGCTTCGACTTCCTCGCCCTGCCCCGCATCCAGGCGCTGAGCGAGACCCCGGCAGGCGAGGCGCTCTTCGACAGCATGGTGGTGTTCGAGAACTACCCCGTCGACGAGTCCGCCACGGCCCGCACGGGTGTGCGGGTCGAGGAGGTACAGGCCGAGGACGCGCCCACTTTCCCGCTGTGTCTGCGCGCCCACCTCGGCGACCGCCTCGGTATCGACCTCGCCTACGACGCCCGGCTGTTCGACGCGGACACGGCCGAACGCCTCACGGACCGCCTCACGGTCGTCCTGCGCGCCCTCGCCGACGCCCTGGAGACCGACGCCGACGTCACCGGCCTGGAACCGCTGACCCAGGACGACCGCGCCCTGCTGCAGCGGTGGAACACCACCGCCCGGCGGACGGTGCCGCGCAGCCCCGTCGATCTGTTCACCGAGCAGGCCTACCGCACCCCCGAAGCGCCCGCGCTGCGCGACGGCGAAACGCAGCTGACCTACCGTCACCTCGACGACTGGTCGGACGCCGTGGCCTGTCGCCTCCTCGCCGAGGGACTGCGGGCCGAGGACCGGGTGGCGCTGCTGATGGACCGGGGCGCCGCACTCGTCGTCGCCCAGCTCGCCGTCCTCAAGGCGGGCGGCGCCTATGTGCCCGTGGACGCCCGCGCCCCCGAGGACCGGCGCCGCACGCTGATCCAGCGGGCGGGCGCGACGGCCCGGTTGACCGCCGAGGACGTCGCCGCCACGCGGACTCCCGTGCCGGGCGCGCCCGTTTCCGTACCGGCGGACCCCGAGCGGCTCGCGTACGTGATGTTCACCTCCGGGTCGACCGGCGAACCCAAAGCGGTCGCGGTACGCCACCGTGACGTGGCCGCCCTCGCCACCGACAGCCGCTTCACCGGCGGAGTGTGCGAGCAGGTGCTGCTGCACTCCCCGGTGGCCTTCGACGCCGCCACCTTCGAGGTGTGGGCGCCCCTGCTCACCGGCGGCTGCGTCGTCGTGGCACCCGAGCGGCCGCTGGACGCGGCACTGCTGCGGCGCCTGGTCCGTGACACCCCTCTGAGTGCCCTGTGGCTGACCGCCGGCCTCTTCCGTCTGCTGGCGCAGGACGCACCGGACTGCTTCACCGGTCTGCGCCAGGTGTGGACCGGCGGCGACGTCGTACCCGCCGCGGCCGTCCGCCGTGTCCTGGCGGCCTGCCCCGGCCTGACCGTCGTGGACGGCTACGGGCCCACCGAGACGACGACGTTCGCGACGTCCTTCGCGCTCGCCGACGCGACCGCCGTCCCCGACACCGTGCCCATCGGCCACCCGCTCGACGACCTCCGCGTGCACATCCTCGACGGCGGGCTGCGGCCCGTGCCGCCGGGCTGCGCCGGCGAGCTGTACCTCGCCGGCGAGGGCGTGGCCCGCGGCTACCTGGGCCGTCCCGGTGACACCGCCGCCCGCTTCCTCGCCGACCCGGCCGGCCCGCCCGGCACCCGCATGTACCGCACCGGCGACCTGGCCCGCCGCCGGCCCGACGGCACCGTGGAATTCCTTGGCCGCGCCGACGACCAGGTGAAGATCCGCGGCTTCCGCGTCGAACCCGGCGAAGTCGAGGCGGTCCTCGCGGCGCACCCCGGCGTCACCGACGTGACGGTCCTGGCCCGCGAGGACCGGCCCGGCAGCCGCCGCCTGGTGGCCTACGTCGTCGGCATCCATGACGTCACGGCCCTGCGGGAGTTCGCCCGGCGCTCACTGCCCGACTACCTCGTCCCGTCCGCGTTCGTCGTCCTGCCCGCGCTGCCGCTCAGCCGCAACGGCAAGGTCGACCGGGCCGCGCTCCCCGCGCCCGAGCCCACGAGCGACCCACAGGACGCACCGGCCGAACCACGCACCGACGCCGAGCGGCGCACGGTGGAGATCTTCGCCGACGTCCTCTCCGGGCCGCGCCCCGGCGTGCGGGACGACTTCTTCCAGCTGGGCGGTGACTCCATCCTCAGCATCCGGCTGGCCGTCCGCCTGTCGGAGGCGTTCGGCACCGACCTGTCCCCGCGTGCGGTGTTCACCCACCCCACCCCCGCCGCCCTCGCCGCCCTGCTCACCGAGGAACGCCCCGGTGACTCCACGCCCACCGCGATCGTCCCGGTCAGCCGTGACACGCCCGCCCCGATGTCGTACGCCCAGCAACGCCTCTGGTTCCTGGAGGAGTTCGCGCCGGGCAGCGGAGAGTACGTCACCGCACTGGCCCTGCGGCTGCGCGGCCGGCTCGACGTGCCCGCCCTCACCGCGGCCCTGCGCGCCCTGGTCGAGCGGCACGAGGCGCTGCGCACCACCTTCGACGCGGTGGACGGCCACGGCGTGCAGATCGTCCATCCTGCGCGGGACGTGCCCTTGACGCTGCACGACCTGTCGGCAGAGGCCGGTCCCGACCGGGGGAAGCGGCTCGCGGACCTGCTGGAGGCCGAACGCGCCCGCACCTTCGACCTGCGGAGCGGTCCGCTCCTGCACACGGGACTGATCAGGCTCGCGGACGACGAGCACGTCCTGACGCTGACCCTGCACCACATCGTCACCGACGGCTGGTCCACGGGCGTGCTCACCGCAGACCTCGCCCACTTCTACCGCGCCGAAGTCGGTGCGGAGACAGGCACGTTGGAGCCGCTGCCGGTGCAGTACGCCGACTACGCCCACTGGCAGCGCGGGCGCGGCACGGACGACCACCTCGCGTACTGGAAGGAGCACCTGGCCGGGCTGGAGACGCTCGACCTGCCCACCGACCGGCCCCGTCCGGCGGTGCGCACCCACCACGGCGCCACGGTCCGCCTCGTCCTGCCCCGCGACACGACCCGCCGCCTCGCCAGGGTGGGCCGGGACCGGCAGGCCACCCTCTTCACCACGCTGGTCGCCGCCGCCCAGGCCTACCTGGCCCGGCTGACCGGCGGTGAGGACATCACCGTCGGCACGGTCACCTCCGGCCGCGACCGCGCCGAGACCCAGCACCTCGTCGGGTTCTTCGTCAACACCCTCGTCCTGCGCTCCCGCGTCGAACCCGACCGCCCCTTCCCCGAGTTCCTCGGCGAGGTCCGCGGCACCGTCCTCGACGCCTTCGCCCACCAGGAGGCGCCGTTCGAGCAGGTGGTGGACGAGGTGCAGCCGGTCCGCGACACCAGCCGCACCCCTTTGTTCCAGGTCATGGTGGTCCTCCAGAACGCCCCGGCCGCCGCCCTCGACCTGCCCGGCATCGAGGTCACCGACGTCGACACCGAGCTGCGGCACGCCGCGTTCGACCTCACCCTGGAGTTCGCCGAGGTCGGCACCGGGGAACTGCACGGCGTCCTCACCTACAACACCGACCTGTTCGACGCGGCCACCGCCGAACGCATGGCCGACCAGCTCGCCACCCTCCTGACCGCCGTCGCCGACGACCCCGACCGGCCCCTGGGCGCCCTGCCCCTCGCCACCGACGAGACGCTCAAGGCCGTTCTCGACCAGGGCCGCGGCACCGCCCGCCCCATCCCGGCGGCGACCCTGCCCGAGCTGTTCGAACGACAGGCCGCCCGCACCCCCGACGCCGTCGCCCTGGCCGACGCCGACGGCCGCGAGCTGACCTACGCGCACGTCGAACGCGCCGCCAACCGACTGGCACACCGCCTCATCGCCCGGGGCGCGGGACCCGAGCGGATCGTGGCGCTGGCCCTGCCCCGCAGCGCCGAGACGGTCGTGGCGCAGCTCGCCGTCACCAAGGCCGGCGGCGCCTTCCTGCCCGTCGACCCGGACTACCCGCAGCAACGCCGGGAGTTCATGCTGCGCGACGCGGGCGCCTGCCTCGTCCTGGACGACCCCGCCGCCGTATGGGACGCGGACGGCCCGGACACCGCCCCCACGGACGCCGACCGCACGACGGCGCTGACCGTCGACCACCCGGCGTACGTGATCTACACGTCCGGCTCCACGGGCACGCCGAAGGGGGTGACGGTGCCGCACCGCGGCCTCGCCGCCTTCGCCGCGGCAGCCGCCGACCGCTACGACGCCGGCCCGGGCGACCGGGTCCTCCAGTTCGCCTCACCCAGCTTCGACGCCTCCGTACTGGAGCTGTGCGTATCCCTGCTCAGCGGAGCCACCCTGATCACGGGGGAGGAGGGCCCCCTCGTCGGCGAGCGCCTCGCCCAGGCCCTCGCCGAGCGACGCGTCAGCCACACGCTGATCCCGCCCGCCGCCCTCGCGACGGTCGCTCCCGAGACCGCCGACACCCTGCCGCACCTGCGCACCCTCATCGTCGGAGCCGAGGCCTGCCCCGCCCACCTCGTCGAACGGTGGGCCCCCGGCCGGCGGATGATCAACTCGTACGGCCCGACCGAGGCCACCGTCGTCGCCACCTGGACCGGCCCGCTCGTCCCGGGCACGGGCACCCCGCCCATCGGACGCCCCGCCGGCGCCACCCGCGTCCACGTGCTGGACGCCGCCCTGCGCCCCGTCCCGCCCGGTGTCACCGGCGAACTGTACGTATCCGGACCCGGACTGGCCCGCGGCTACCTCGACCGGCCCGGCCTGACCGCGTCCCGCTTCGTCGCCGACCCGTTCGGCGCCCCCGGAGAGCGCATGTACCGCACCGGCGACCTGGCCCGCTGGGACGCGAGCGGCGAACTGCGCTTCGCCGGACGCGCCGACGACCAGGTCAAACTGCGCGGCTTCCGCATCGAACCCGGAGAGATCGAGAGCGCGCTGCGCACCAGTCCGCTCGTGCGCGACGCGGTGGTCACCGTACGCGGCGGCGGCAGCGACCCGGACGGCCGCTCCGGCGGACGGCTGGTCGCCCACGTCGTCCCTGCCGAGGGCTCCCCGGAGGCACTCCCGGGACCCGAGCTGCGCGACCACCTCGCCGGGCTGCTCCCGCCGCACATGATCCCCTCGGCGTTCGTACCGCTGGCACGGCTGCCGCTCACCGCGAACGGCAAGACCGACCGGGGCGCGCTGCCCGAACCCGGCCCCACCCACACCGCCACCGGCCCGCACACGCCACCGCGCACCGACACCGAGCGCCGCATCGCCCGCATCTGGGCCGACGTCCTCGGCGTGGCCGACATCGGGGCGCACGACAACTTCTTCCATCTCGGCGGCGATTCGATCCTCAGCATGCAGGTCGTCTCACGGCTGCGGCGCGACGGACTGCACCTGACCACCCGAGACCTGTTCACCCATCAGACCGTCGCCGAGCTGGCCGACGTCGTCACCGCCGCGCCCCGGCCCTCCCGGAGCGAAGCGGTGAGCGGAGAAGTACCGCTCACCCCCATCCAGCACTGGTTCCTGACCAGCCCGCGCGCCAGCCACGCCCACTTCAACCAGTCCCTGCTGGTGGAACTCGCCTCCGGCGTGGACGCCACCACTCTGGAAACGGCCCTCGACGCCCTGCTCGACCACCACGACGCTCTGCGCATGCACTTCACGGCGGACCAGGACGGCTGGCGCCAGTTCAACCCGCCGGCGACCGACACCGACCGCGACCGTCTCCTGACCCGCCACGACCTCAGCGGACTGACCTCCACCGAGGCCGACGCGGCGATGGAGAAGACCGCCGACGACCTGCACACCTCCTTCGACCTGGCACGCGGCCCGCTGCTGCGGGCGGCCCTGTTCACCGGCGCCGCCGACCGGCCCGCATTCCTCCTCCTGGTCGCCCATCACTTGGTCGTGGACGCCGTCTCCTGGCGCATCCTGCGCGACGACCTGGAGGCCGCCTACCGGCAGGCCGCCCAGGGCGAACCCGTGACACTGGGCGAACGCACCACCTCGTTCCGCGACTGGGCCCGAGGCCTCGCCGCGCATGTCGCGGCCGGTGCCCTCGACCACGAACTGCCCTACTGGGAACGCGCGGTGAACGCCGAACCACTCCCGGCCGAGACAACGGCAGGGGCGGAGACGGGCGCCGTCGACACGCTCACCGTCGAACTGAACGAGGCGGACACCGAAGCGCTGCTGCGCGCGGCGCCGACCGCCTACCGCACTCGCGTCAACGACGTGCTGCTCGCCGCCCTCGCCCTCGCCCTGGCCCGCTGGACCGGCCGCGAGGAGATCCGCCTGGACCTGGAGGGACACGGCCGCGAAGACGTCCTCGACGACGTCGACCTGACCCGCACGGTCGGCTGGTTCACCACCGTCCACCCCGTCGCCCTCCACGTGCCGGACCCCGCCGACCTCGGTCCCGCCCGCGACTGGCGGAACCTGGTGAAGTCGGTACGCCGCCAACTGCGCGCCGTGCCCGGCAACGGGCTCGGCTTCGGCGCGCTGCGCACCTTCGGCCCTCCCGAGGTGCGTGAACGCCTGGGACGGGCCGCACACGGACAGGTCGTCTTCAACTACCTCGGGCAGTGGGACGCCCGCCCCGAACACGCCGGTGACGGCCTGGTGCGCGCCGAGCACGGCTCGTTCGGCCGCCACCACGACCCACGCGACAGCGGGTCCCACCCGCTGGAGATCGTCGGCGCGGTCCAGCGCGGCCGGCTGTCCTTCACCTGGCACCACCGGCCCGCCCTGCACCCCACCGGCACGGTGCGGCGGGTCGCCGAGGACTTCGCCCAGGCGCTGCGCCACATCGCCCGCCACGCCCGCGACCGCCGGTGAGGCCCCGCCCCGTGGGCCGAGCCCCACCGCCGTCACCGCACGACCGACCCGAACCGCCACCACCCGTCACGAACGAACGAAGAGAGCGAGCCGACAGACATGGACGAGAACACCCGCTACCAGGTGCTGCGCAACGACGAGGAGCAGTACTCGCTGTGGCCCGCCGACATCGAGGTGCCCGCCGGCTGGCAGCCCGTCGGCAAGGAGGGCACGGAGGCCGAGTGCTCCGCATACGTCGACGAGGTGTGGACCGACATGCGCCCGCGCAGCCTGCGTGAGCGCATGGAGAACGCCGAAGCCTGACGCGCTCGCGCGGAGCCATGCGGGACCGGGCCGGGGCGCGCCTTTCCAGCAGCGCGGCCCGGCCCGGTCCGCCCGCCTGTCCGCCCATCCCGAGGAGCCCTGATGACACCGGTCCTGCACACCGCACGACTCACCTTCCGCCCCTATCGTCCCGAGGACGAGGACGCCTTCGTGGCCCTGCTGCGCGACGAGGAGGTCTGCCGCTGGATGGGCCAGGAACGCGTGCCCGAGGCGGACGTCCGCATGTTGTTCCGCACCATCCTCGACGACGTCTACCCGCAGCGCCGGTTCGACGTGTGGGGACTGTGGCAGGAGGACGTCTTCGTCGGGCACGCCGAGGTGAAGAAGACCGGAAACGTCGACGGACACGAGCTGATCGCCGCCCTGGCACCTCCCTACTGGGGTCACGGTCTCGGTACGGAAGCGGTCCACGGCCTGCTGCGCCACGCCGCCGACAACCTCGGGTTGAAGGAGGCCTACGGCATGGTCGGAGCCGACAACGCCGCCAGCCTGGCCATGTGCCGCCGCCTGGGCTTCCGGCACGTGCGGGACGTGACCGGCGACGACGGGAAGGTGACCAGGCTGATGGTGATTGCGACAACGGAAGCCGAATGACCCAGGAGGGCGTCTCGGTTCGCTCTCGAGGCGCTGGGCACTACCGACCTGACCCACTTTCCCTGTGTCGGAGAAACGGCGTCCGACACGGTGCGGCCGCTGACCCCGAGCGGCCCCTTGTCGATCTGGGGGTCCGTCAGCCCCGTGCCGTTACGCTCTGGTCATGCTTCGGGGAATGAGGCATCAGCCGATCCTGGACAAACTTGCGGCTCGAGGACTCGTCCAAGCGATGAATGGCCTCGCAGCACACCAAGAGCCCCGCACGGAGGCGATCCCCATGCAGGCGGCGGTCTGTGGAGCTTGACGGACATCGTCGACTCGCCACGGGCCACGGCGGCACTCTTCGACGACGGCCGGGAGCAGCACCTCCGCAGCGGCGGCGGGGTCTGACGACGTACTGGTCGCGGTATCCCGCATGGACACCGGACGCCACGGCGATCGCCACAGGCCGGACGGTGCGGCACACACGGCGACGGAGTGGGCGCCGCGGCAAGCCCGGACAGGGGCTGGTGCGGAAGCGGGGAGAGGGACGGTCGCTGTCCTCATGACGCAGCGGCGGCCGTACTCCTGAGAGCATCCGGCCGCCGCTCCTTCCCCCGTTCGTCCGGGTACTACTCGATGGTCCAGCCGACGCTGCCGACACCCGTGCTGTACCAGGCACAGGTGGCGGAGGACTGGCCGTACTGGCCCGGGTTCAGGGTCACCCAGTCACCGGAGACGTCGGGGGCCCGGCCGCAGACCACCTCGGCGCGGAACCGGATGGTGCGGTCGCTGTTGTTCGTGCAGCTGGCGATGCCCCGGTCCGTGTCGACACCGTGGACCGCGCCACGGCAGTCGACCGAGCCCGCGGCCGACGCCGGGGCGGCCATGGCGCCGACGGACAGGGCCACCGCCGAGACGGTGGTGGCGACACCTGCGGCGAACATCTTCTTACGGTGGATCATTATCGTGCCCCCGAGAGGTTGCGGTGTGCTTGTGCTGACCTCAGTGAAGGGCATGGGGGGCGGCCGTGGGCACCTGACGTCTGTCAGGGTGCCCGGTCCAGGGAGTGCCGTTCGGATCAGGTCGGCTGAAGAAGATCTGCGGCGGCACTGCCTTCGGCGTTCGGTGCGTCCGGGCCGACCGCTCACCGTCGCACCACCGGATGGACCGACCCCACCGGTCTGCTCGCCCGGCACGCAGGTGACTCGGTGGACATGCGGGTCTTGAAAGGACTTCGGGAAGGCGGTCCGGTGACGTCCAGCTGCGGGTGACCGCCGCTGCATCGCCGTCGTGGCCGGCGCTCGGCGCTCACCCGCTGATAGACCGTCACGGTTCAGTTCGCGCTCCCCGCGGTGGGGAGGCGCGCCTGGTCGCTCGGGATCATCCCTGGTCCTCGGACGAGGGGTAGATCCGCCACAACTGGGAGAGGTTCGGTCCGCCCCACATGCGGGTCAGGCCTACCAGCCGGTCGTTGCCCTGGAGGTGGTCGGCGATGGCCAGGGCGTAGCGCGGGTGCACGACCGAGACCATGTAGAAGTCGTTGCCTCGTTCCGCGTGGGACACCAGCCGCCAGTGCTGGCCGAGGCTGTCGGTGCGTTCTCGGAGGGTCACGGTGTCGGGCGGGTTGGCCCCCGCGGTGAGGCAGCGGTGGTTGGTGTACGACTCGATGCGCACGGTGCCGTCGGCGTTCTGCCGCAGGAACCACCGGTGCGAGTTGTTGTCCTTGGCGAACGGGTCCTGTGCCCAGGTCTGGGTGTGGTTGCCGACACCGTCGTGCCAGCCGTTGCACATGAAGTAGGTGCCGGTGACGTGGTGGGTCATCGTCACCGATCCGCCGGCGAGCAGTAGGAGGTCGCTCAAGTCAGTGCTCCTCAGCCTCGAGAGTTCTTCACAGGAGCGTGGCGCGCCGCTCCTGCAACTCAGCGTAAATAGCTGGCTGTTGCTCCACAGCTGGGCGAACCGGTCGTTTCCCGAGGTCAGAGCGCAAGGAGCGGGAAGAATCCGGCGCCAAGGGCCACCGTCGGCAACACCCACGATCGCCGACGGCGGCTACCCGGGCGCCGGGCCCGCATCCCGCACCATCGCGAGCGTGGTCAGACCGAACTGCCGGCCTGGAAAGAGGAACACAACCGGTCTCGCAAGCAGGTCCGAGCTCGCGTCGAGCACGTCTTCGCCCGGATGCAGACCTGGAAGATCCTCCGCGACTGCCGACCCGGCCCCAAGTCGAGTACTGGGCAGGCGGGGCCAGGCCGCCGGAGCCACCTGCCTCTACCTCGTACACCTGCGTCGCGGTGCGAAGCAGGTCAGGCTGACTCGGTGCGCATATTGTCGGCCGACCACGGGCAGTGCTGAACCATGGCTACGGATGGTGGCGTTGCGGCCGGAGTACAGGTCTGCTCCCTCAAGGTCGATACACCTCAACTGATCTCGCCGGGCACCGCGTACACGATTGTCCGGTTCCCTTTCGGGGCGGCGGAATCGACGGACCGATTCGAGATGCACCAGGCAGTCCAGCCCGACGGCTACGTGGTGAGTGACTGGGCGACAAACGACCGTAGCGGCCTGATCTGGCCGTCCAAGGCCGGCTGGGGCCACCTGCACGCGATGATCCAGTGGGAGGCCGCCAGCGGCACGGCCGGCTACACCGAGCTGCGTGACCAGTACGTACGTGACCCGCTGGGCCTGACGTCCCAACCCAACGACACCACGGCGACCGAGCACCGCACGCCGACGCCCGGCGGCCAGTTCTACGTCAAGAACCACGGCGTCTTCGTCGCCCCGGGCACCCCGGTTGCGCTCCGTGTCACGCACAACGACGCCCTCCCGCGTCTGTTGACCCTCGCCGAGTTCAAGCTCGTCATCCACGACGCCGCCTGAGCCGGTTTGTCCCGACTCTCTGGCGGCGGGGCCGCTGTCTGCTGATGGACGGCCTGAGCCTCACGGGTCGCAGAGGACAAGCGGGCCGTGCAGGCCACCCTTCGGACATGGAGTGAACTGTCAGGGCAGGCCGATGAAGTGTTCACAGTCCGGACAGCGCCTCCTGGCGCTCAGTGCGGTGTTACCTGCCGTGGCCTGTGCTGGCTCATGTTCACTGATTCTTGCCCACCGTCCTGGGGCTGGGCTGGGGATCCATCCCCATGCCGCGTCTTCGGGCGACTCCACATAGTGGACGCACGCACCCGGAATATGTGCGTAACCCCGAGGCGACACCAGGATTTTGTCGAGGACGAAGTCCTTTGGGGCGCGCGGGGCGGCAGTCGCCCCGTCTGCCTTTCGAGGACTGCTTCCGTCAGCAGGGCAGTCGCAGCCTTGTCCAATGATCAGCTCGCACCTGTCGCATCGTGAACCCATGGCTCCCATGGTCGCGCAAGGTTCGATGGCACACGCGCGAGATTCCGTGTCAGGGGACACCGGCCACGGCGGCACGACCCTGGCTACGACGCCGACCGTGCTGCCGCGCGCCCCGTCCATGGCAGGTCAGGACGTCCCTCGCCGTACAAGCGGGCCGGTAGCGTGCCCACCGTGATGGTGGGCACCGAAGAAACCAGGCTGGTCGTGCTTCGTGGCAACAGCGCCTCGGGCAAGTCGTCCATCGCGGCCGGCATCCGCGAGAAGTTCGGCCGCGGCCTGGCCCTGGTCGGCCAGGACAACTTGCGCCGCATCGTGCTGCGCGAGCGGGATCGGCCCGGCGCGGCCAACATCGGCCTGATCGACCTGACCGCCCGCTACGCCCTTGACTCCGGGTTCCACGTCGTGGTGGAGGGCATCCTGTACGCCGACCGCTACGGCGCCATGCTCGCCCGGTTGCGCGCCGACCACCGCGGCCCGACCCACGGCTACTACCTGGACGTGCCGTTCGAGGAAACCGTCGCACGGCACGGCACCAAGCCGATCGCCGACGACGTCAGCGAGGCGCAGTTGCGGGACTGGTACCGGTCGCGCGATCTGCTGCCCGGCGGGGTCGAGACCGTCATCGGCGCCGACAGCACTCTCGCCGCGACGGTCGACCGCATCATGCTCGACACCGGCCTGGCCGGCCTCCCGGCCGTGGATCGCTGACAGCGCCCGGTCGTTGCGCCGGGTATGGAGCTCACTGCGGAGCAGTCGGCAGTAACGAGACGACACCGCGAGTTCAGTCTCGGTGACGCGGCGCCGGACCGACCGTGGTGCGCGTCTTGCACGTCTGCGCGGTGAGCGCGGTGGAAGAGTGGGTTCCGACGACCGGCCGGCCGAGCCGCCGGCGGGGCGGCCGATTCTCCTCGACTCTTTGAACCGAACAGGACCTCGCCGTTGCGCCTCTACGCCCAGACTCCCGCACGCCGGAACCGCCAAGTGCTCGTGGACCTGACCGCCGTGGCCCTGATCGCTGTCACGGTGTGGGTGGCCTTCTTCGTCCGGGACACGATCATGCTATTGGCCGAGCCGGGGAAGAAGGTTGAGAGCTCCGGACACGGCCTCGCCGAGGACCTCGGTAACGCCGGGGACGCGGCGTCGAACGTACCGTTCGTCGGCGATGTCCTGAAGAAGCCGCTTCGATCCGCGGCCGACGCCAGTACCGGTTTCGCGGATGCCGGCGCATCGTTTCAGGAGACCGTCACTCGAGTCGCCGATGTGGCCACCACGGCTCTCGTTGTCGTCCTGGTGCTCCTGATCCTGGCGCTGTGGCTGCCCCCGCGTCTGCTCTGGATTCGTCGCAGCATCATCGTCCGTCGCCTCGCCGCCGCGCCGGGCGGTGCCGACCTGCTCGCCCTGCGTGCTCTCACCGGCCCGCCGGCCGCCCTCGTCAAGTTGCCCACCCCGCCCGGCGGTTTCGCCGACGCCTGGCGCCGGGGTGACCAAGAGGTCATCGCCACCCTCAGCGCGGCCGCCCTCGCACACACGGGCCTGCTTCCCTGACGGACGCCTCCGCGCAGGTCCTCGGCGGGCAAGCGCCGGGCGGGGCCGGCGCGCCGAGACCGGTCATACCATCGCTGCGGCGGACGATGCCGCCGACGATTCAGGTGCTGGGCGGCCCAGTCAGCGAGGTGGGCCGCCGGCAGCCCCAGCCTGGGGACGGGTGGCGAGGTCTTCATCAAGATCAACGGGCGGCTGCGGTACCTGCGGCGGGCCGTCGACCGGAGCGGGATGTCCTCGAGATCATTCGGCAGGGGGAAGGTGGGCGTCGCCGAAGCGGCTGTCACCGCCACCGGATCCTCCGCGCGGCCCGTGTCACGACCGCCGCGTAGCCGATGCCGACCGCGAGGGAGGCGAACAGGGCGGTGAGCGGGAAGTCCTCCTGGAGGTACGGATAGACCTGGTAATGCGTCAGGTATATGTACAGGGAACTGCTCGCCAGGACGCCCGCGAGCGTGCTGATCGGACCGATGCTGGGCAGGGTCGGCACCCAGATCAGCAGGCCCAGGCCGGCGATGACGAGGGCCGTGCGCAGGGGCTGGTCCTGGAACAGGCCGGGCACGGTGAGCAGCAGCACGGCCGTGAGCAGGGCCCGCTGCCGCACGGTGCCTGCCCGCGCCGCGGCCCACCCCAGCGCGAACAGCCAGAACACCACCGAGGGGCTCAGCTGGGGGCGTTCGGATGCCAGACCCAGCAGGTCGTAGCGGCCGACCAGGCCGACGGCCATGAGCGCCAGCGGCACCCCGAACGCGTATCGCCGCTCCAGCCGGTCCAGCAGCGGTACGGCCATGAGCGCGGCGAGGACGACGAGGTAGTAGACCAGGGCCTCCAC
Source organism: Streptomyces sp. NPDC092370 (assembly GCF_044755265.1). Classification (NCBI taxonomy): domain Bacteria; kingdom Bacillati; phylum Actinomycetota; class Actinomycetes; order Kitasatosporales; family Streptomycetaceae; genus Streptomyces; species Streptomyces sp. NPDC092370. The sequence goes on from NZ_JBIVQO010000013.1 coordinate 135,620, forward strand.
GAACCAGTAGGCCCAGTCGAAGCGGTCGTTCCCCTGGGAGATCAGGCTGTTGAGCAGTAGGGCGTTGGCCGGGTCGTAGAAGTCGGTCAGGACCACCGCCCCGGTGATCCACACCATGCTCGGTACCGCGATGCGGGCGATGCTGCGCCACAGACGCCGTACGCGATCGCGGTGTGCGGCGTCGGTCAGCTGGAAGCGGGCGAAGTTGTAGCCCGCGACGCCGATGAGGAGGTGGGCGAAGCCCTTGATGCTGAAGACCTGGACGTGTGAGCCGACGATGAGGACGATCCCGACCGCGCGCAGGGCGATGCCGGTCTCCAGCGTGCGGCGGGTCCTGAAGGACCGCGGGGCCGTCCATGAGCGCAGTGCCCTGCGGACTCCCGGTGCCGGCCGGGACCGCCGCGGCTCCGGCCCGTCCTGTCCGTGCGGCCTTTCCGCCACAGGCGCGGCCATCGTGCGCAGCTCGCGGATCGTCCTCGTGTGCCAGTCGGTGGGCAGGTGGCCCAGCGCGTCCTCGAGGCGCAGGGACATCTCGACGTAGCTGAGGGAGTCGCCGCCCAGGCTGACGAAGCTGCTGTCCTCGGTGACGTCGGCGTGGCAGAGGATCTCCGTGTAGAGAAGCAGGAGATCCTCACCGGCGCCGGGTGCTTCCTCCTGTTCCGGGCGCGTCAGCCGTCGTACGGCCTCGTAGTCGGGCTTTCCCGAGGCCAGGCGGGGGAGTCCGGCGAGCACGCGGACCCGTATCGCGCGGGCCGGGAGCCCGCACTCCTGCGCGACCAGCCGCCGGATCTGCGCCTCCTCCCCGGCGCCTTCCAACTCGGCGCCTTCGAGCGCGGCCACCGCCAGCGCCTCGCCGTCGCCCGAGCAGTACGCGGTGACCCCATGAGCAGCCAGCAAGCTCTCCACCTGCTGCGGATCGATCCGCAGCCCGAGGATCTTCGCGAAGCGGCTGCGGCGGCCCACGATCTCGTACAGCCCGTCGGACGCCCTCCGGGCGAGGTCGCCGGTGTGCAGTTCCGCCACTGTCCGGCCCAGGGCGAGGTCGGCCGGGAACTCGGCGTAACCGAGCATGACGTTCGGGCCCGAGTAGACCAGTTCGCCCACGTCCGGACCATGACCGTCGACCGGCTGCAGCCGGAAGGAGCCGCCGGGTATCGGCACACCGACAGCCTCGGGGCGCTCGGCGGCGAGGTGCGGAGGGAGATAGGCCATGCGGGCCGTGGCCTCGGTCTGGCCGTACATCACGAAGAACTGCCAGCCGGAGCCACGCCCCGACTCGGCGTAACGCGCCACCCGTTCCGGTGCCAGCCGGCCCCCGGCCTGGGTGACACGGCGCAGGTGCGGCAGCTCCATCCGCTCGAAGCCGATCCGGTCGAGCAGGTCGAACGTGTACGGCACCCCGGCGAGCGAGGTGCCACGAGCGGCACGGAACTCCTCCCAGAAGGCGTCGTCGGCCACCGACCGCTCGGTGAGGATCAGGGCGGCGCCGCGCAGCAGGTGGCTGTGGATGACGGAGAGGCCGTAGCAGTAGTGCATGGGCAGCGTGGTGGCCGCGCGGTCGGTGTCGTCGATACCGAGGTACATGGCGATGGACTCGGCGTTCGCCTGAAGGTTCCGGTGGGAGAGCCGCACGAGTTTGGGCGAGCCGGTCGAGCCGGACGTGCTCAGCAGCAGGGCGAGGTCCGGGTGGAGGGTGTGGGCGCTGCCGGGGTGGCGTTCGTCGAGGGTCCAGGTCCCGTCGGTGTGCGGGCGGGCCACGACGTCGGGGGCGTATGCCTCGGTCAGCGAGCGGATCGTGCTCTCGCTGTCACCGGGGACGAGCAGGACGGGGTGACCGGCGGACAGGGCAGCCAGGTGCGTGACCAGGGCGTCGGCGCGGTTGGCGCCGGCCAGGAGGACCAACCGCCGTACCGGGCCGAGGCGCGCGGCGGTGGCGGTCACCCGTTCGGCCAGTTCGCGGTACGACAGGTCTCCGTCCGGGGTGATGAGCGCGACGCGGTCCCCGTACGCCGCGAGTCCGCGCGTGAAGGGCACGGATTTCGGCCGCGGCTGTGACGGCGAGTACGGGACGGCGGGTGCTGGGAGGGATCCGGAGAGGTGGATCACGGGGCGCGCCCTTCCTGCGGCAACGTCCGCTGTTAGCACAAAGCCCTTGACGGTTAGGTGAGCTTTACCTTATTCATGGCAGGGCCACAATCAAGCCACAGGAAAGTCACAGATCGCTTCGCCCCTCGCTCCGTACCGAATGGCGGAACGCGAGCCCGGTAGGAAGGCACACACCATGCGACGCCCCTCGGTTCGTCGGATCACTGCGCTGGCCGCGGCCGGCCTGCTGCTCCCCGCCCTCGCGGCATGCGGCTCCGACGACAAGGACAGCGGGGGTGAGGGCGGCGACTCCACCCTCGTCATCTACTCCGGCCGCAACGAGAAGCTGGTCAAGCCGCTGCTGGACAAGCTGGAGAACGCCGTCGGCGCCAAGGTCGAGGTGCGCTACGGCGACAGTGCGGAACTGGCCGCGCAGATCCTGGAGGAGGGCGACCGCACCAAGGCCGGCCTGTTCTTCTCGCAGGACGCGGGCGCGCTGGGTGCCCTGTCCAACGAAGGCATGCTGCAGAAGCTGCCTTCGGCCACGCTCGACGAGGTCGACGAGGCGTACCGCGGCTCCGACGGTGACTGGGTCGGTCTCTCGGGGCGCGTCCGCGTGATCGCCTACAACTCCGGCAAGGTCGCCGAGGACAAGGTCCCCGACAGCGTCTTCGACGTCGTGAAGCCCGAGTGGAAGGGCAAGGTCGGCTTCGCGCCCACCAACGCCTCCTTCCAGGCGTTCGTCACCGGCATGCGCGTGCTGAAGGGCGAGGACGTCACCCGCAAGTGGCTCGAGGACCTGAAGGCGAACGGCGCCAGGACCTACGCCCACAACCTCGCCACCCTGGACGCCGTCGAGGCCGGGGAGGTCTCGCTCGGCCTGGTCAACCACTACTACTGGTACGAGCGCGTCGCCGAGAAGGGCGAGGACAAGGTCGGCTCCAAGCTGCACTTCCTGCCCGGCGAGGACCCCGGCGCGCTGATCAACGTCGCCGGCGCCGGCATCCTCAAGGACAGTGGGCAGAGCGCGACCGCCCAGAAGGCCGTGGACTATCTGCTGTCGAAGGAGGCACAGACCTACTTCGCGGACACCACGAAGGAGTACCCGCTGGCCGCGGGCGTCACCAGCACCGTCGAGGGACTGCCGGAGTTCGACTCGCTCGAATCGCCCGACATCGACCTCGGCAAGCTGGAGTCCCTCCAGGAGACGCTGGCCATGCTCCGAGACGTCGGACTGGTCTGACCCGTCGTGCCCACACCACCGTCCGCCTCGCGCCCGGCCGCAGCCCCGGCACCGGCCGGGGACGAGCATGTGCGCGAGGCGAGCGGGGGCGGTCGCTCGTTCCTCACGCCGGTCAGGGCATTGCGTACGGCGGTCAAGGCCCGTGGGCCCGGCCGCCGACCGCCCCTGATCCTGCTGATTCCCGCCTGCGTCGCCGCCCTGTTCGCCCTGCTGCCCCTCGGCTACCTCGCCGTCCGCGCTCTGGAACGCGGCCCGGCCTTCGCCTGGGACGTCGTCGCCGACGAGCGGACGCTCGACCTCCTCGGCCGCAGCCTCGCCCTGACCACGGTGGTCGTGGTGGCGTGCCTGGTACTGGGAGTCTCCCTGGCCTGGCTCACCGTGCGTACCGCACTTCCCGGCGCCCGCGCCTGGTCGGTGCTGGCCACGCTGCCGCTCGCAGTGCCGAGTTACGTGGCCGCGTTCGCCTGGCTGTCGGCCGAGCCGGGGCTTGCCGGCTTCTTCGGTGCCGCCCTCTCCCTGACGGTGGTCAGCTTCCCGTACGTCCATCTGCCGGTCGCCGCCGCGCTGCGGGGCATCGACCCGGCGCAGGAGGAGGCCGCGCGTTCCCTCGGCCACGGCCCGCTGCGGACGTTCGTCCGCGTCACGCTCCCGCAGCTGCGACCGGCGGCCGCAGGCGGGGCACTGCTCGTCGCGCTCTACGTGCTCTCCGACTTCGGTGCGGTCTCCCTGATGCGCTACGACACCTTCACCCGGGCCATCCACACCTCCTACCGCGCCTCCTTCGACCGCACCCCGGCCGCCGCGCTCAGCGTCGTCCTGGTGGTCATGACGGTCGCCCTGGTCGCCGCCGAGGCCCGCACACGGGGCCGCGCCGGACACACCAGGACCGGGACGGGCACCGCTCGTCCGGCGGTTCCGGTGGCCCTCGGCCGGTGGCGGCCCCTCGCCCTGCTGTGGTGCGGGGCGGTCACGGCCGTCGCCGTGGCCTTCCCGCTGGCCACGCTCGGGTACTGGCTGGCCGTCGGCAGCTCGGCCACCTGGGACCTGGGTGGGCTCGCGGAGACTGCGTCGGGCACCTTCGGGGTCGCGGCGGCGGGCGCGGGCCTCACCACGGTCCTCGCCCTGCCGGTCGGGGTGATCGCCGCCCGGCACCGGGGCCGCGGCGCCCGCCTGCTGGAGCAGGCGGCGTACGCGGGACACGCACTGCCCGGTATCACGGTCGCCCTGGCGCTGGTGTTCTTCGCCGTGCGCTACGCCTACCCGCTCTACCAGCAACTCCCGCTGCTGGTTTGTGCCTACGCGGTCCTCTTCCTGCCGGTCGCGGTGGCCGCCACCCGTGCGGCCGTGCTCCAGGCGCCGCCCGTCCTGGAGGACGTGGCCCGCTCGCTCGGGCGACGGCCGTTGCAGGTGCTGCGAGAGGTGACCGTGCCGCTGGCCGCGCCCGGTGTAGCAGCCGGGGCCGCGCTCACCTTCGTGGTCTGCATGAAGGAACTGCCTGCGACCCTCCTGCTGCGCCCCACCGGCATGGACACCCTCGCCACCCGGCTGTGGACCGAGACCGGGGCCGGCTCCTTCGCGGCGGCCGCCCCCTACGCCGCCGTGCTGATCCTGCTGGCCGCCGTCCCCTCGTACCTCCTAGGCAGGCACCGGACATGAACGAACTGCACGTGGAAGGGCTCACCAAGTCCTACGGAGCCGGAGAGCCGGTCCTGCGGGAACTGCAACTCACCGTCCCGGCAGGCGCGTTGGCCGCCGTGCTCGGCCCCTCCGGTTGTGGCAAGACCACCATGCTGCGGATCGTCGCCGGGTTCCTGCGGGCCGACGCCGGCACGGTCCGGCTCGGCGGCCGGACGCTTGCCGGCCCGGGCGTCCACCTGCCGCCGGAGCGGCGCCTCATCGGCATCGTGCCCCAGGAGGGCGCCCTCTTCCCCCACCTGAGCGTGGCCAGCAACGTCGCGTTCGGACTGAGGGGCACCACCCGAGCCGAACGGCGCCGCCGCACGGAGGAGTTGCTGGAACTGGTAGGTCTGGCCGGGTACGGCGACCGCATGCCGCATGAACTGTCCGGCGGTCAGCAACAGCGCATCGCCTTGGCCCGTGCACTCGCCCCCCGCCCTCAACTGGTGCTCCTGGACGAGCCGTTCAACGCCCTCGACAGCGCGCTGCGGGCGGGAGTGCGGTCCGACGTACGGGCCGCGCTGCGGGCGACGGGCGCCACGGCGGTCCTCGTCACCCACGATCAGCAGGAGGCCCTGTCCACCGCCGACCTCGTCGCCGTCGTACGGGACGGCCGCGTCGCCCAGTGCGCCACCCCGCAGGATCTCTACCTCCGCCCCGCCGACCCCTGGATCGCCGACTTCGTAGGCGACGCCGTCATGCTCCCCGGCACTGTTGACAGCGACGGCACAGCCCGCACCGTCCTGGGCTCCGTGGCCCTCGCCGCCCCACCGGGCGGCATGCGCGCAGGCACGGTCCTGCTCCGTCCGGAACAGCTCCGGCTGACCGACGTGGACTGCGAGGGCGCGGTCAGGGGAACGGTGACCGACATCTGCTACTACGGCCACGACGCCATGGTCACCGTGGCCGTCGAAAGCCACGCCACCCCGGTCGGCATCCGCGTCGCCGGTCCCCTCACGGTCCGTCCGGGGGAGCAGACGGGCATCCGTGTGGTGGGAGAGGCGAGCCTGCACCCATAGCGGCGGTTCCCCGACGCTCCCGCTGTGCGTGTCAGGGCGGAGCCGGCCCGGCTCCGCCCTGACACGGGCGGAGCCGGCCCGGCTCGCCGGGGACAACACACCATCACCACGGGTGCGGCGGCCGGCCGGGGCTCGCCGGACGAGTTCTGGGACGCTCTGTCCGAGTCGAGGGACGGAGGCGGGTGCCCGGCCGTCCACGCGGCGTGCCGGCACCGTGGCCAGGAGGACCGGAAGGCCGCCCACTGCGTGGAAGGGCGCTGACTGGGGAACTACGCCCCGGGCGTGCACAGACCCTGCTTGCCCCGGCCCTGCGTCTCCACCAAGGCGGGATACTGAGGGGGAAGGCGACGGCACCACGCAGCAGGTCCACGACCTGTTACGGGACGAGACCCACCGCGCTCACGGCCGCAGCGAGAGCCCACCGCGACCGTGGTGGACGCGCAGAGCGTGAAGACCTCGACAAACGGCGCCGAGGCCAGCCAGGACATCGACGCCGGCAAAAAGATCAAAGGACGCAAACGGCACCTGATCACGGACACGCTCGGTCTCGTGCCGGCCGTCCTCATCACCGCCGCGAACATGCACGACCCCACCGGCGGCAAGCTACGGATCTCCCGCTCACATCGGCGTGAACACTGATCAGATGCTCTTTGAGGGGCGTTCAGTTGCTGACGAGCCGCTGCACGACACGGCAGGCGTGGGCGACGCCATCCTCTGCAGCCAGCGCCCGGCCGAGTCGACGGGCGGCTGCTGCGTGGGCAGCGTCGCCGGTGACGGCGCGCAGACGTCCGGCCAGAGCCGAGACGGTGAGGCGGCGGCTCGGCAAAGGCACGGGGCCCGCACCGAGGCTGTGTACGCGGGCCGCCCAGTAGGTCTGGTCACCGAAGAAGGGGCACACCAGGGAAGGGACCCCGGCGCGCAGCGCCGAGGCAGTGGTGCCCGCCCCACCGTGGTGGACCACCGTGGCCATCCTCGGGAACAGCCAGTCGTGGGGAGTCTCGCCGACCACGAGCATGTCGCTTTCACTCGTGGCGGGGTCTCCGGCCAGCACGCCGCGCAGTCCCGCCCGCCGCAGCGCTGTCCGTACGAGGTGATCCGTGGCCTCGGGGTCGCTGGTTCTCATGCTGCCGAACCCCACGTATACCGGACGGGGCCCGTCGTCCAGGAAGTCGAGCAGCCGCCGCGGCGGCTTCCACAGCGGCTGCTCGTGGTGCCAGAACCCTGTCACATGGACGTTCGGCCCCCAGTCGGCCGGCCGTGGCACGACGGTGGGACTGAACGCGCAGAGCACCGGGGCCTGCCGGGCCAGGCGCAGAAGGGCGCGCGGGGACACAGAGGGAAGGCCGAGGTCTTTCATACGCCAGTCGTCGAGGAACTCGCGGAACACGAGCCAGGACCCCAGGTCGACCGCTTCGAAGCTGAGACGGTTTCCCGGGGCTCCGAGGAACCGTGCGGCCGGCAGAAAGGGGTGCGGGAACACCCTCGTGGGCTGGCTCGGCTGGAAGTGGATGATCGCGTGCGGAACCCGCAGGTACTGGCTCAGGTGAAGGCCGAGAAAGCCGAGCGTGGGAGCCAGCACGAGATCGGCGTCCTTGGCACCGGCCTGGGTCTCCGCGAGAATCCGGTTCATCAGCGGCCGAAGGATCCGGTTGATGCCTCGGATGAAGGCGACCGGGTTGCTCCGGCCGGCGAGCAGTTCCTGGCCCTCCGGGGATCCGATGATGTCGGCCGGGTCCGCGGGGAGGGGGTGGTACTCCAGCCCTGCCTCCGTGATCAGCTGGTGGTAGCGACTGCTGGCCAGCATACGTACGGCGTCACCCTGACCGGCCAGCGCCCGGCCCAGTGCGAGACATGGCTGGACGTCCCCGCGGGATCCGGCGGCGACCATGACGAATGTTCTGCCCACGATCCCTCTCCCTGGCATTCCGCGGGAAACGGCGAACGAGCCCTATGCGAGTTCCTTCGTCACCGTGGGCCAGATGGCGTGCAGTTCACGCTCCCAGTAGGGCCAGGAATGCGTCCCGGGGCTGTAGAGGTGCGTCGACACCTCGACGCCCGCAGAACGAAGCGACGTCGCGAATCGTGCAATCGACCTCGGAAGGAATGCCTCACCCGCCGCGGCGAACATGAGCACCGGCCCCGACCGATTCGCGTCCAGGGGCCCGATGTCCCCGTCGCCCGAGGAGAGATGAACCCTGGTTCCTCTGAAGGCTCGTGGCATGGCGGCGGGGTTGTGGGCCCGCCAGATGTCGGCGTTCACCCTGGGGTCGCCCCAGACGTCGCGGAGGTTGACGCCGTCCTTCAGGGAGCCGAGGTTGAGTGCCACGCGTACCGCCGGGTCATTGAGGTCGACATAGGAGCTCATGGAGGCCACGTAGCGGAACATTCCTCGATGGTGTGCCGCGTAGTTGAGTGCGCCGAAGCCGCCCATGGAAAGGCCGATCACCGCCCGGGCGGAAGAGGCGCGGAACACCCTTTCCATGAGCCGGACGAGCTCGACGGTGTGGAAGGTCTCCCAGAGGGGGCTGCCGGCGTACCAGTCGCTGTAGTAGCCGGCTTTCCCCGCGTCGGGCATCACGATCAGTACGTCGGATTGCTTGGTCAGCTCCTCGACATCCGTCTCGCGCGTCCAGGAGGTGTAGTCGTCGTTCCCGCCGTGCAGCAGGTACACCACGGGAAACCGGCGCTCCGCGTCGCTGCGCCAGCTTCTGGGGAGAATCACCCGGACCGGCACGGAACCCCGCATGGCCGGTGACCTCACTGTCAGGTCCAGCGTTCGTTCGTCGAGTTCGCGGATGCCCGTGATCCGGGCATCGGCGCCGACCGGGACTGAGGCTCCGTGTGGGCCGCGAACTGCCGAAGCCGTCCCGGTGCCGCACAGCAGCGACAGAAGCAGCAGGCATACGAGCAGCGAGCGGCGGGCAGGCCGGGCACACCCGCTGGAGAGGAAGTAGACACGCACGGAAAGGACAGTGTCATGTAGAACAAAAGACGCCCGACAGCCACACCGATACGGTCCTGAAAGATCAGGCGCCCTCAGTACACCGACTCTTCTTCCTGCTCCTTTCGGCGGTGCGTCGCGTCGCGTGGGTGGCGGCACGACTGCTTGCCGGGGAAAGTCGGAAACGGATCGAGCCGACGACCCTCACGCACGCGCCCTGACAGGAAGAAGGAACCACGATGCAGTCTTCGCTGACGATGTTCGAAGCCGTTCTCGCGGGTGCCGGTTCCGCGGAGCTTTCCTCGATCGCGCTGCCGGACCATTTCCTCGCCGCTACCGTGCGGGAAAGCGATGTCGACACCTTCAAGGATATGGCGGACAAGGACATCCGCAAGTCCCTGCTGGTCGACCGTGTGCCCATGCCGGAACTGGCGCCCGACGAGGCGCTGATCGCGGTGATGGCCAGTTCCATCAACTACAACACCGTGTGGACGGCGATGTTCGAACCGCTTCCGACTTTCCAGTTCCTTAAGCAGATGGGGAAACAGGGCGGCTGGGAGGCACGGCACGACCTCCCTTACCACATCGTGGGATCGGACGCCTCCGGCGTCATCGTCCGGACCGGATCGTCCGTGCGCAGGTGGAAAGCCGGTGACCACGTCGTGGTCGCTCCCGCGTATGTCGACGAACAGGAGCCCGACACGCACCGGGACGGCATGCTCGGCGAAGGCCAGAAAGCGTGGGGATTCGAGACCAATTTCGGCGGACTGGCACACTACGCCGTCGTACGGGCCAGTCAGCTGATGCCCAAACCAGCGGCGCTGACATGGGAGGAAGCGGCCGTCAACCCCCTGTGTGCGAGCACCGCCTACCGCATGCTGGTCAGCGACCGTGGCGCCCGGATGAAGCAAGGTGACATCGTGCTCGTGTGGGGGGCGACCGGCGGCCTGGGCGCCTACGCCGTCCAACTCGTCCTGAATGGAGGCGGGATCCCGGTGGGCGTGGTCAACTCGGCGGCCAAGGCCGAGGTGCTCAGAAACCTGGGGTGCGAGGCCGTCATCAACCGTGAAGAGCTCGAGGACGGCGATCCGGAACTGCTGGAGCGCCCCGACGGATGGAAGAAGATGGGGCGGGCCGTTCGCTCCCTGGTCGGAGAGGACCCGCACATCGTGTTCGAACACGTCGGCAGGAAGACCTTCGCGGCGTCGGTCTTCCTCGCCCGGCGCGGGGGCACCGTCGTGACCTGCGGATCCAGCACGGGCTACCAGCACGTCTACGACAATCGGTACCTGTGGATGCGCCTCAAGCGGATCATCGGCAGCCACGGCGCCAACCTGCACGAGCAGTACGAGGTCAACCGGCTCATCGCACTCGGGCACCTGGTACCGGCCCTGTCGAAGACCTACACCCTGGCCGAGGTCGCCGCGGCGGCCCGCAGTGTCCAGACCAACCAGCACATCGGCAAGGTAGGAGTGTTGTGCCTGGCACCCGAGCCCGGTCTGGGGGTCACCGACCCGCAGGCCCGCGCCCGGATCGGTGAGCAGCGGCTGACCCTGTTCCAAGGGTGAGAGGGCGCCGGGCCACCGGAACGCCCTCCGGGAGCCGCCGGCAACGTCACCGTCCAGGTGACCACTCTCGCGGGCAGCGCCCCGTCGCGGGCGGATTCACCTACGAGTGACCGCGCAGTCCAGTGGCCCGGCGCATGACCGGGCCACTGGCAGGTCCGTGTCCTCGGGACCCGCCCGGCCCGCCTACCCGGGACGCGGCGGCGTCCGGTCGTCGGACGCCTCAAAACCGGGGGCGTGCGGTCGCAGAGCCCGTGCGAGGTGCCGGGCGATGGTGGCGACATGGGGAGGATCGATGAGGGACAGGTGGTCGCCCTCGACCGGGACGATCTCGAGGGAGGGGCACAGCGGCGCCCATCCGAGGTCGGCGTCCGAACGCAGGTAGCGCGGGTCGAGGGCCGTGGTGAGCGGTTGGGCCTGCTGGGCGCGGTAGAGCACGACGTGGCCGTCGTAGGGGCCGGGCACGTAGCGCTCCCCGACGCGTGCGTCGACGTACGACGTCCGCTGGTGCTCCATGATCCCGGGGCTCATGTCGAGGCCCGCCTCGGCCACCAGGCGCATGATCACGTCGATCTGCCGGTCGTCGGGGGTGGCCGCGAGTTCGTCCCAGGGCAGCTCGAGGTGATGCCCGTACGTCTTCTCGACGTACTCGGCGAACCGTCCGAAGCGCTCGAGCAGAAGTTGCTGTGAGTCCAGGTCCGCAAGAGCGGCGGGCAGGATGGTGTCGATCAGCCCGACAAAGGCGACGCTCTCGCCCGCTTCACGCAGTTGGCGTGCCGCCTCATAGGCCAGGCAGCCGCCGAAGGACCAGCCGAGGACTTGGTAGGGCCCCTGCGGCTGGATGTCCCGGATCAGGGTGAGGTAGTGCGCTGCCTTGTCCTCCAGCGAGGTGACCGCGTCCAGCCGCTCCATCCCGTAGACGGCCTGGTCGGTCGGCAGCTGCCGGGTCAGGGGGAGGTAGACCGACGTGGGACCGCCCGCGGGGTGGAAGGTGAACAGCGGAAGCCGCCGGGAGCCGGGACGCGGCGGACGCAGGACGTTGACCACCGACTCGCCCGTCCGGTTCACCGCGGGCCGGATCAGGTCCGCGATCGCGGACACCGTACGCGCGCTCAGCACCGCCTCGGGCGTGAGGGCCGGCCCGGCATCGCCCAGGCGGGCGCGGACGGCGTCGACGAGAGCCTGAGCCGCCTGCCGGTCGCCACCCTCCGCGGCGAAGTCGGCTCGGACACCGGCGGGGCGGTGTCCCAGAACCTCCGCCCACACACCGGCCACCAGGCGCTCGGCGGCGTCACGCGGCTGGATCGAGTTCGGCAGTGCCGGGCCGGGTGGCTGTGCCGCTGCCGGTGACAAGCCGGGTTCGGACGAACTTGTCGCGGCAGCCGTCTCGGTGGTGCCGGGGCGCGGCAGCCCGAGAGTCTCCAGTACGGTGTCGCCGACCTGCCGCAGCGTGGCACCGCGCAGCATGAGGTTCGCGGGAAGGTCGACGGCGAAGTCCTGCCGGGCCGCGTTGCGGAGCCGCACCGTCATCAGCGAGTCCAGACCCAGGTGGATCAGGGGAACCTCGTCGTTCAGCTCCGACACCCCGAATCCCATGATGGCCGCGGTGCGTTTGACCAGGCGCTCGTACACCTTCTGCGCGGCGGCGTCCCCGAAGGCCGCGATCCCGGCGGGGCCGGCCCAGTCGTCCGCCTGGGAGGCGGCCTCGCTGAGGCTGTTCGCGAAGAAGGGGAGGTCCGACAGGCCTGGGAAGGCCTCCAGCACCCGCTGGGCGTCGAGATGGACGACGCCGGTGTGCGCCCGGTTGTGCACGACCAGGACCTGCAGGGCGTCCAGGCCCTCGGACGGTGTGATCGGGTCGAGGGCCAGAGCCGGATTGCCCGGCGCGGCACCGACGTCGGTCCAGGGCCCCCAGGCGATCGAGACCGCGGGCAGGCCCTGCGCTCGGCGGCGGTGCGCCAACGCGTCCAGCCACGCGTTGGCGGCGGCGTAGGCGGCCTGGCCGGGGGAGCCGAGAAGTGCCGCGGCGGAGCTGTAGGACACCCACCAGTCGATGTGGTGAGGGGCGGTGGCCGCTTCGAGGTGGAGTGCCCCGAGAACCTTCGGCCGCAGCACCGTGTCGATGTCGGAGGCCTCGAGGTCCGTGATCATGCGGTCGTGGAGGACCCCGGCACAGTGGGCGACACCGCGCAGCGCGTGCCCTTCCGCGAGGGCGGCCCGCACCAGCTGCGGAGCCACGCCGGGGTCGGCGATGTCTCCTTGCACGACGGCGACGGATGTTCCGTGATCGGCCTGCACCTGGGCGATGACCGCCTGGGCCTCGGGTCCGGGGGCTCGTCTTCCGTTGAGAACCAGGCGGCCGGCTCCCCTTTCCGCGAGCCGGCGGGCGGTGGCCAGGCCGAGCCCGGTCAGGCCGCCGGTGATCACATAGGCGCCGTCGGGCCGGACGAACGGTGCCTCGTACTGTTGCCCGGTCAGGTCGGCGCGCGTCAGGCGGGCGACGAGGCGGGTGCCCGCTCGCCAGGCCACCTCGTCGTCCGCGCTGCCACCGAGCAGTTCCTGAGCGAGGTCGTCGACGGCTCCGGGCTGGGAGTCGATGTCGACCAGCCCGGCGCGCAGGGCGGGCTGTTCCAGGGCGAGTACGCGGACCAGACCGCGCAGGCACGCCGCGCCCGGCTCGCCGGATTCTCCCGGTGCCACGGCCTGCGCCCGCACGGTGACCAGCCAGAGCCGGGGAAGGTGCTGTCCGGGCCGGCTGGAGGCGAGGCGTCGCGCGAGGTGTACGGCTGCCCGCAGTGCCTCGGCGTCCTCGCGGGAGGCGACGGGCCGGGACAGAAGCAGGACCACGGCGCCGGGAGTGTCCTGTTCGGTGTCCACCAGCCAGTTGCCGAGCAACTCGCCGGTGTCCGTGGTCGGGGAGGCGGTTGTCACCTGGACGTTCTTCGTCTCAAGAGCCGCGCCCAGGGTGGCGCACAGGCTGTCTGCGCCGGCGTCGGGTTCGCCGGTCAGCAACAGGACCCGGTCGAGCGGGCCCGGAACGGGCAGGGCGGACTTCTGCCACTGGATGTCGTAGGTGAACGCTTCAAGAGGCTGGGGCACCTCGCGACGCTCTGTTGGTCGTAGCTCCACTCCCCGTGCGGTGACCCGCGTCTGTGCCGCGCTCGCCACGACGTCCCAGTGGTGACCGGTCCCGTCGCCTGCGGCGGGGCAGCGTGCGGGTTCCCCGGGCGCAGGGTCGTCACGCCGAGGGCTCGGGAAGCACTCGATGCGGTACGGGCCGGCTTCCACGGCGAGACCGTGTAGCTGCAACGACCGCAGCGCGGTCGGCACGACCTCGGCGGCGCCGGGTGCCGTCCGGACGGTGTCACAGCCAGGCTCCGCGGTGGTGCATTCGGCCGGCGCGTACAGCACTGCGGTGAGCAGTTCCTCGTGGCCCGGTGGCCGCGGTGAGGGCTCCTCGTGCGCGATGGGGGTCCAGTCGGTGACTCCGGCCGGTGGTGTGGCCCGCCTGACCTCGTCGGAGGATCCGGGGCCCGTGTGCAGCCGTGCGGAGGCGTGACAGCGCCATGTGCCGTCCGCGGAACGGGCGTTGATGGTGACGGTCGCGTGGGGCCCGGCGGGCTCCCAGACGATGGTGACAGGAGTGCTGTCGGCGAGCGGCAGCCACTGGTGAATCGTCAGGTCCTCGATGCGCAAGTAGTCGATGTCGTCGTGCCTGTGGATGTCCTGAGCTGCCGCGACCATGAGGGTTGCGGAGGCGGGGAGGGTGAGGACCGGGCGGCCGTGAGGGCTTCGCCGTGGGGACTGTCCCCGGCCGGTGCCCAGGTCCGCCTGCCACAGCACGGCGCCCGTGCGGGGGTCGTCGATCCGAAGGCCCAGCAGGGCGTGGCCCGCATTGCCCCCGTGGGCGGCGTTCCGGCGGCCGACCCAGTAGCGTTTGTGGCGCCATGCGGGGGTGGGCAGGGGGGTCCGTCGGCCGCCGGGCCACAGCATCCGCTCGTCCACAGGCACGCCGGCCAGGTGCAGCCGGGCGAGAGCGGCACGCAGGTCGACCGCCTCGTCGCCGTTCCTGCGCAGGGTCCAGACCACCGAGGCTTCGGGCGTGGTTGCCGCCGCCTGCACGGTTTCGCCCAGGGGGACGAGGGCGACGGGGTGGGGCGAGATCTCCAGGAAGAGGTCGTGTCCGTCGGCCGCGGCAGCGGCCACCGCCTGCTGGAAGCGTACGGGGCGCCGGACGTTGGCGCACCAGTACTCGGCGTCCGCGTGGACGTCGGCGCGGGGGTCGTCGAGCACGGTGCTGTACCAGGCCGCCTCCGGGCTGCGGTGATGCAGCGTGCCCAGACGCTCGCGCAGCCTGGGCACGACGGGGTCGACCGCCGGGGAGTGCCCGGCCCCGCCGACGTCGAGCAGGCGGGCCAGGGTGCCCCGTCCGGTCAGCTCCTCGACCAGGCGTCGCACGGCTTGTGCCGGTCCCGCCACGGTGCATCTGCGGGGGGAGGAGTGAACGGCGACCTCGACACCGGGGAATCGCGCCAGAACGTCCGCCCGCTCCGTCTCGGGCAGTTCGACGGCGGCCATCGCACCGGCGCGCTCGGCGTCGATGGCGGCGAGTTCCGCCGAGCGGTGGAGGATGATGCTCAGCCCCTCGGAATCATCGATGACACCGGCGACGACGGCGGCGACGACCTCCCCCATCGAGTGGCCGATGACGGCGGCCGGTCGTACCCCGTAGGCGCGCAGGGTGCGGGCCAGGGCGAGCTGCATGCCGAAGAGCAGGGGCTGGGTGTGGTCGACGCCGGTGCCGTGCTCGCTCCGGGTGAGCATGTCCCGCAAGGAGATGCCCGCCTGCACGGTGTAGAGCGGGTCAAGCTCGTCGACGGCGGCGGCGAACAGCGGGTCGTGCCGAAGCAGACGCTGTCCCATGCCTCGCCACTGGGAACCGTATCCGGAGAAGACGAACACCGGATGGCGCGCACCGGATGCCCGCGCTGCGGGGTGGTCGGTGCAGGGAGCGACAAGGCCGGGGACTTCCTCGTCCCGTGCGAGCGCCGCGAGTCGGTCGGTCGCCTCTCGATGGGTGCGCGCCACGATGGCGGCGCACGCCGGTCCTCTGCGGTGGCGGGCGAGGGTGTGGGCGATGTCGGCCAGGGCGGGTGCATCCTGGGCAGCCGTCCACCGGGCGAGGCAGGCGGCCACGTCGGCGATACGGTCCCCGCTCCGGGCGGAGACGACGAGCACGTGCGGGATGCCCGCGCCGTCGTCGAGGGCGGGGGCCGGCGAGGGCTTGGGGGCTTGTTCGAGGATGACGTGCGCGTTGGTGCCCCCGAAGCCGAAGGCGGACACGCCGGCCCGGGCGGGGCCGTCGGCGCGGTCCGGCCACGGGATCGGCTCGGTGACGACGCGCAGCCGCAGTCCGGTGAAGTCGACATGCGGGTTGGGTTCCCGGAAGTGCAGACTCGCCGGGATCCGGCCGTGATGCAGTGCGAGTACGGTCTTGATGAGGCCGACGATGCCGGCTGCGCCTTCCAGGTGGCCGAGGTTGCTCTTGACGGACCCGATGAGGAGCGGCGAGCCGTCCGGCCTGCCGTTGCCGAGGACGGCACCGAGAGCGCCTGCCTCCATGGGATCTCCCAGGAGGGTTCCGGTTCCGTGCGTCTCGACGTAGTCGATGTCGGCGGCCTCGGCCCGTGCATCGACGAGCGCGCTGCGCAGGAGGGCTTGCTGCGCCTCAGGGTTGGGGGCCATCAGCCCGGCGGAGCGACCGTCCGAGTTGACCGCTGATCCTGCGATGACGGCGAGAATCCTGTCGTCGTCGCGCTCGGCGTCGGCGAGCCGTTTCAGCACAGCGACGCCGCAGCCCTCGCCCCGGGTGATGCCGTCGGCTGCCGCGTCGAAGGGTTTGCAACGTCCGTCCGCCGCCAGCGCGCCGGCCTGCTGGAAGGAGGCCGTGACGGCCGGCGAGAGCAGAACGTTCACACCTGCCGCCAGCGCGGTGTCGCATTCGCCGTCACGCAGGCTGCGGCATGCCTGGTGCACGGCCACCAGGGACGACGAGCAGGCCGTGTCGATCGTCATGCTCGGGCCGTGCAGGTCGAACAGGTAAGACAGGCGGTTGGCGGCGATGCTTCCCGCGGCGCCCGTGCTGGTCCAGGGGGTGAGCCACGTGGGGTCAGCGGTGGTCAGGTGGCCGTACTCGAGGGAGCTGAGGCCCACGAAGACACCCGTGTGGCTGTCCCGGAGCACATGGGCAGGGGTTCCGGCGTGGTCCAAGGCCTCGCAGGCGACCTCCAGCAGGAGACGCTGCTGCGGGTCCATGACTTCGGCCTCGTGCGGGGTGATGCCGAAGTAGTCCGCGTCGAACGCCTCGATGTCGTCGAGGAAGGCACCCCACCGGGTGGTGCGTTCCAGGAGTGCGGCGCCCCCGGGGCCTGCGGCGACGTCCCGCCACCGTCTGTCGGGGACGTGGCCCACGACGTCGGTGCCCGCCAGCAGGTGCTTCCAGAAGCTGTCCGGTCCGTCGATCGGGCCCGGCAGGCGGCAACCGACGCCGATGACGGCGATGGCGCAGGGGGCCGCACAGGCCTCGTCGCCGTCCCCGCCGGTCTTTGCGGAGAAGACGGCGGGGCGAGACTGGCTCGGCTCCGCTGCCTCCGCACCGGTCCCCGGCTCGTCGTCCCCGGTGGTGGCCAGGGCCTCGGCGAGCCTCTCGATGGTCGGGTTCTCCCACAGCAGCGTCGCCGGCAGCGGCCGGTTCAGCAGCTGTTCCAGATGCCCGGTCAAGGCGACGGCGTCGCGGGAGGTCAGGCCGTACTCGGCCAGAGGGCGGGTCTCGTCGAGGTCTGCCGTGGCGATGCCGCAGACGTCCGTGACGAGCCGGCGCAGTGTCGCACGCATCTGCGCGGCTTGAGCCGGCCTTCCCCCGGAAGCTGGGGTACCTTCCCAGCCCTGTCCCGTCTGTCCCTCTGCGTGATCCGTCATGCGCCGCCGGTCCTTTCCCGGGCGGGCATGTCCACCGTCCAGGCACCCGCCGTGTATCGCTCGCGGCACGCGCTGCGGGCGACCTTTCCACTGGTGGTGTGCGGGACGGTGCCCGGCGGAGCCAGGAGGAAGTCGTGGACCGAGACACCGTGACCGGTGGCCACAGCAGCGCGGACGGCCCGTGTCACCTCGTCGATGAGGCCGCCGGGATCGGTGACGTCGCGGCGGTGCTCAGCGACGACGACGAGTCGCTCCCCTTCGCCACTGTCCACAGCGAACGCGGCGACGTGGTGGGGCCGGATGGCCGGGTGCGCTCCTTGGACCGTTTCTTCGATGTCCTGCGGATAGTGGTTCATCCCGTCCACGATCACCATGTCTTTGAGGCGTCCGGTGACGTAGAGCTGCTTGTTGTGCCACACACCCAGGTCCCCGGTGCGCAGCCAGTGGCGCGCCGGGTCGCTCGGGTCGTCACCGTGCAGGGTGGCGCGGAAGGCGGCTTCGCTCTGCTCGGGACGGCCCCAGTACCCGCGCCCGATGTTGGGACCGCGAAGCCAGATCTCCCCGACCCGGCCGTCTTCCTGCAGCCGGCTGGTGACGGAGTCCACGATCGCGATCTCCTGGCCCACCGGTCGGCCGCAGGCCACGAGTTCGGCCACGGCCGGGCCGTCGGCCGGCTCCACGACGCGGGCGACTCCCCGCCCGAGGTCGTCCCGGTCAAAGGGGGTGACGGTCGGTTCCTCTCCTGCCGGAGAAGCGCAGACGAACACGGTCGCCTCCGCCAGCCCGTAGGACGGCCGCATCATGGTCCGCGCCATGCCGACAGGCGCGAAAGCCGCATGGAACTGCTCCAGTGTCCGAGCACCGACGGGCTCGCTGCCGTTGACCATGGCGGTGACGGCTCCGAGCGAGAGCTCCGCGCGCTCCATGCCCTGTACCCGCCGGACGCAGTAGTCGTATGCGAAGTTCGGTGCGGCGGTGAGTGCTCCGGGATAGCGGCTCAAGAGGCGCAGCCAGCGTACCGGCTGCTGGATGAAGGCCAGAGGGTCCATGAGGACAGAAGGGATGAGCCCGACGATCGGCAGGGCGACCGCCAGCACCAGGCCCATGTCGTGGTAGAGCGGCAACCATCCCACGGTGCAGTTGCGGCCCGGGCGGATGTCGTAGGCCTCCAGCGCCTGGCGGGCGTTGGCGCAGACGTTGGCATGCGTGATCTCCACGCCGGAGGGGGTGCGTGTCGACCCTGAGGTGTACTGCAGGTAAGCGGTGTCCTCCGGGCGGGGAAGCTCCAGCCGGTCCGTGTCATCGGTATGCGCCGCCATCTCCCGTAGCTGATTTTCGGTGATGACACGCGGGCCGCAGGAGAGGCCACGCGCGGCGCAGAACTCCGTGAAGGAGGTGCGCCGGTCTTCGGTGGTGACCGCGAACATCGGGGCGGCGTCCCGGAGTGCGGCCGCGAGCTTGTCGTCGTGGCCGGCCAGGGACGGAGGGAAGAGAGGGACGGCGACACTGCCCGCGCACACGGCGGCGAGGAACGCCACGATGTAGTCCAGGCTCTGCGGTGCGACGACGGCCACTCTCTCGCCTGCCGCCCCGGCTTGACGCAGTCCAGCGGCGGCCAGGCGTACCCGGCCCTCGAGTTCTCTCCAGGTCAGCGTGTGGGTGACTCCCGTTGTTTCGGTGCTGTGATCAACGAAGGAGAAAGCGGTCCCATCGGGCCGGGTAGTCGCTGCATTGACCAGAAAGTGGCTGAGGGTATCTGTCCTTGGTGATGGCACCGAGTCACCGACCTTCGTTTCCAATGGGCAGTACTTGGCCCGTCGCTTCAGGCCTTTGTGGCGGACTTGACGGCCAGTGTGTCTACGCCGAGGCCGAGCAAGGATCTCGGAGGCAAGCCGCAATACAGCAGCGAAGCACGGCCCTGCCCTCAACTTCCAGTGACACGCCGACGCCGGAGCGCGGAGCAGGTACTTCCTGAATCGGCATCAGTTACAGTGCACGAGTGCCGGTAACCTGAGGGCCTGTTGCGCAGAAATGAGGGAAAGTGGCGATCGCCGGGTCGGCGAGCACTATCTGTCGCCCATCAACTCCGGCGAATTCCACGAGGCAGGGATCGTGAGTCGCCTGCGCCACCTGAGCGTTCTTGCAGTCGTCCTTCTCGCCGCATTTCTTACGGCTCTGGACAACAGTGTCGTGCATATCGCGCTGCCGCAGATGCGCGAAGCGCTGGGGTTGAGCGACGCGGACTTGAAGTGGGTGGCGGCCGTCTATCCGCTGGCACTCGCGAGCTTTCTGCTGCTGGGTGGTCAGCTGACCGACGCCATGGGCCGACGCTGGACGCTGCTGACCGGCCTCGCGGTGTTCACTGCGGCGTCTGTGGGCTGCGCCCTGTCCGCCAGCGGAGTGATGCTGGTGTGCTGGCGCGGTTTGCAGGGTCTCGGTGCCGCGTTCATCCTGCCGTCGTCACTGGCGATTCTCTCCCACGATCTGCCACACCGTGCGCGCACCGCGGGATTGGGTGCAACGATGGCGACTCTGGCCTTTGCGCTCGCCTGCGGGCCGGTGATCTCTGGTGTGGTGACGCAGCACCTCGGATGGGAATGGCTGTTCGTCCTCAATGTGCCACTGGGGCTTTCCAGCCTGCTTATCGGTTACGCTACCGTGCCCCGCACCTCAGTTTTTCGTGGTGTCGGCACCCGGCGGGGTTCCACCGCGGTACCGCTTCCAGTAGTCGCGTTGTCCTGTCTCTCTTTCGCGGCCATCGTCTATTCCCTCATCGAAGGACCCACGTACGGGTTCACCGCACCGAGAGTCGTCATCGCCGGCGCCGTTGCCGCGGCGGGAGCAGTGGGAGTCTTCATCGCGATGACATACCGCCCCACTCCTGCTCTGCGGACGCTGTTCGCGGAACGTGCCTTCACGGGGGGACTCATCACCCAGTTGCTGTGGGGCCTGGGAGTGAGCGGCGTGTATTTCTACACCTCCCAGTTCCTGCAGAACGGTCTGCGGCTCAGCCCGACCTCGGCCGGACTGACCTTTGTTCCAGTCGCTTCAGCGCTCCTCTTGACCGCCCCGTTCGTCACCGGACTGACCCGGCGCTGGGGGGACGGCGGAGTGTGCGGCGGGGGTTTGCTGCTGGTGGCTCTCGGGCTGCTGCTGGTGGCGCTGGGCAGCCTGGGGGGCGATCTGGTCGACTTGCTGCCCGGACTGGTGGCCGTCGGTGTGGGATCCGCCCTCGCCCTCCCCCTGACCACCCGGGCCCTGGAATCGTCGCCCGGTCATCTCTCCGGATTCGCAGCGGGCTTGTTCAGTGCCACTCGCGAGCTGTCCGGGGTGTTCGGCATTGCTTTCGTCGGTGCGATCGTGACGTTCGTGCAGCGGGCCTCGGCCTCCGACGGTGTCCCGCCGGTCGATGCGTTCGTGTCCGGATATCAGGTGGGGCTGTGTATCGCCGCCGCACTGGCGGGAGCAGGGGCTCCTGTCGCCGTGTGGGCTCTGCGCCGCCACGTGTGCGGCCGGGAGTGCTGCTGTCGGCCCAGGGCTTCCACGGCCGGCCGGCAGGACTGAGCCCGGCTGGGCACGGGCGGTGGCGGGGCGCAGGGGCTGCCGACCCCGCCTGCGACGGTGTGGTTTCCGGCTACGACTGGTGCCTTTTCATCCCCGCAACTGCGCGGTGCCGGCCAGACGTCCGGCTACGTCACGGTTCGCCACACCCCGGGCGCTCTCCGACCCGTCCAGTACCGCACCGATACACCTCGACCGATGGCAAGGAGGGCTTGCTGATGTCCTCGACGCGCAGCAGGGTGATGCGCTTGTTGACGGGTTCACCGCCCCCGGCGGAGAACTTCACTGTGCCCGCCGCTCCGGAGAAAGGCTGGTTCTCGTGTTTGCGCAGGACCTCCGTGTGGACGGCCACCGGGTCGATCCGCTCCGGCTCCCAGGGTTGGTCGTCGGGGCGCACCCGGACCGTCAGCGTCTCCACGGCGTCCAGCAGCAGCATGGCCGAGTCGTAGGCGAGCCCGACACGCTCTCCCACCGGTTCTCCGCTCCCGTCCTGGCAGCGCGGGGGCGTGAGCAGGCCGTCCACGCCGACCCACTTCAGCAGACTGTGGGCGGCCTGGTCCCTGCCCTGGCGCACACGCTGCCGCAGGGCTTCGCAGCTCGAGAGTGCGCCCTTCGAGACGTAGGTCACGGGAAGGCTGGGCGCGTACTGACGCAGTGACGTGTTGGCCATGTACCGATTGACGGAGTCGTCGGCCACCAGGTGACGCGGCGGGTTGCCGTCACACTTCCTCAGTTCCCGCAGGAAGGAGCTGAACTCGGACCAGCGGCCGGCGAAGAACACCATGCCTCGGTAACCGCACACCTCACGAAGGTCCGTCCCGCTGGCAAACCGCTTCGGTGGCGCTTTGAGGAGGCCTTCCAGGTCATCCTTCAAGTCGTTCAGCAACGTGTTGACGTAGAGATCTTCCTCAAGGCTGGATCCCTGGCCCACGGTGTAGTAGACACGCGCAATTTTCACGCGCAGGACGTTGCGGGCGTACGCGGCGACCATCCGGGACTGGTCCTTGTTCGGCGCCGCCAATTGCAGATACAGCTTGGAGTTTTCGGCGAAGTCGTCTGCGGAGAGGGTCGGGGCCACCACGGGCAGGCCGGCCTCATGGAGTCGTTCAAGCGCCGCGGCCGTGGTGGTCCGGCTCTCCACCAGGCCGACTACCCCCACGACCGGGGCATCGCCCCCAGCGCGTGCGAGGTCCTGCACCATGCCGACCACCGTGGCTGCGTGCTTCATCTGGAAGCCGGCGTTGGCGACGACGATCCGGACCAGGGGCACGGTGTAGTCCGTCGCGGCGGCTTGCAGACCCTGGTACTGGGCGACCGCCAGGCCCTCCAACTCCTCCCGCTCGGCGGCGTAAGCCTCCTCGTTGGCCCGTGTGGGGCGACCGGTCAGCGAGCCGAGGTAGACGAGGGTGACATAGGGCCGGCGCTTCCCGCTCCGCAACCACACGTCGTGCACCTGTTCGTTGTGGGAGAAGATTTTCTCCTGAATGCGGACCAGCTTCTTCTGCCCGGGCTGGTCGTTGAACGTGAAGCTCGCACTGTCGCTGTAGCCGACGCAGTCGCCACCGATTCCGCGCACCGAGACCTGCCCAGCGAAGGGGCGGTGCAGGCAGTCGAGCCCGCCGAGCCGCCCGACGGTCCAGCCGAGGAGGGGTGCGAGAAGGGCGAGGCCCAGCGCAACGGCGACAGTCCTGCTGCGGGCCGGCCACGGCGGTGCGGGCACCTGGATCTGGAGCAAGTCTGCGGTCGGTGCGGCCTCCGTCGTGCCGTCCGCGTCGACCGGTAAGTAGTCGAGGAGCGCGGCCGGGCCCAAGCGGTGCACCGACCTCTCGATGTCCCTGAGGGGAAGGGTGTTCTGCGGCGGCAGGTAGGCAGTGAGGGCAGCAGGCGCCTGCGCGTCACCGGCGCAGACGACCAGCAGGGGATCCCTCTCTGCAGTCTCTCTGCGAACCTCATGGACGAGTTCGAGGAATCGGTGCGCAGGGTTGCCGGGAGCGGCCCCCTCGATCATCACCACCGGACAGGCCGTGCGTCGCCAGCCCTTCATGGCCCAGGGCCGACGGGCGTAGGCCACCCTCAAGTCCTCCAGGAAGGCGTGGACTTGAAGCTTGTCAATCTTGTCGGAGTGCTCCCCGGCGCGGGCTGTGGTGATGAGCCGCTCGGTGAAGGCCAGGAACGAGTCGTTGCTGCGGGCGAGATACGGCTGGCCCAGGAACCATCTGAAAGGGCGCCCGATCCCCGGGAAGCGCCCGGAGAGAGCAGCACGGAAGAACGCCGCGGGGACGGCGTACAGGAGCAGCAGCCACAGCGCGGTGAGCACGAAGCCCTCGGGGGGCTGGAGGCGCTCTTGGCGACCCTCTTCTTGGGCCGAACGTCCGCGGCTTCGCAGACGTGCGGCGATGGCGGCCGGACGCATGTCGGAATCCAGTTCGCCGATCTCGTCCCAGAGTCGGCGGTCCGTCATCCAGGCGACAAGAGTCGAACGCGGGAACAACAGCCGTTCTCCGCCGCTGTGGTTCGCCAGGGCGACGCGCAACTCCTTCAGCATCTCGGGCAGGTTGCCTGCCTCCGTCTTGCCTCGGGGCAGTTGCTCTTGAGAGTTCAGCGCCCTCAGCATCGCGGAACTTCCGCTGCCGCCGATCCAGATCAGCGGAAGACGGCTGCGGCCAGTGCGCCTGACGAGGTGACCGACAAGGCGGAGAAAGCTGTCGCCCTCCCATCTGTCGCCCTGCGGATCCCCGCTGGGAATCGTTGTGCTCTCCCCCTCGCGCCAACGCATACGAGACATGAGTTCCTCCCCCTGAATTCCGGCCGCGTTCCCTGCGCGCCCAGGCGCGTAGTTGTATCAGCCGGGTAGCGCAGACACACGTGTTTCTCAGAGGTTCTTCCCTTGTCAAGGGGACTTTGATCGGGAGACGCATGGCCCGTGCGCAGGTCTGGTGCGGAGGCTGCCTGGGAGGCCGCCGCTCGCGGCACCCACGGGGGTTCGCCTTGTTGTTCAGTGCCCTCACCGAAGGGACCGCGCGGAAGGGAGCCGTTGCCGTGTGCGCCGTGGTGGGCGCGGGTCAGCACCGTCGGTGGGTTGTTCCTGGCGGGAACCTCACCTCGCTGAGTTTCTGGCGCGGGGTGCTCTTCCTCGGCGTCCCTGCCGGGCTTGGTGATCGTGGTGCTCGCGTCGCTCGTGCTGGATGGGGCCCCGGTCACCGCGGCCGCTTCCACCTGCCCGGCGCGCTGCTGGCTGCGCTGGGCGCCGCCTTGCTCGTCTACGGGCTGGTGCATGGCCTGGCGGGGTTGCTTGGGTGGTGGTGTCCGTCCGTGCTCCCATGCCGCCTAGGCGGGGTCGCGGTCGAACAGGGACTTGGACCAGAAGTAGCCGAGGACGGCGAGTCCCAGGCACCAGGCGACGGCGAGCCACCCGTTGTGGCCGATCTCGGTCCCGAGGAGGAGGCCGCGCAGGGTCTCGATGGCGGGGGTGAACGGCTGGTACTCGGCGATCAGCCGGAACCAGCCCGGCATCGCGTCGACCGGGACGAAGGCGCTGGAGATGAGCGGGAGGAAGATCAGCGGCATGGCGTTGTTGCTGGCCGCCTCGGCGTTGGGGCTGGACAGGCCCATGCCGACCGCGATCCAGGTGAGCGCCAGGGAGAACAGCGCGAGCAGCCCGAGTGCCGCGATCCACTCCAGGGCCGTGGCGTCGGTGGAGCGGAACCCGATGGCGAGGCCGACGGCTGCGACGAGGAGCACGCTCATCACGCACTTGAGCACACTGCCGACGACATGCCCGACGAGCACGGACCCGCGGTGGATGGCCATGGTGCGGAACCGGGCGATGATGCCCTCGGTCATGTCCGTGGTGACGGACACGGCCGTGCCGATGGTGGTCGAGCCGATGGTCATCAGCAGGATGCCGGGGACGAGATAGGCGATGTAGTCGGAGCGGTCCGCGCCGCCGCCCCCGATGCCGGCGCTCATGGTGTCGCCGAAGATGTAGACGAAGAGCAGAAGCAGCATGACCGGCGTGAGCAGCAGGTTCAGCGTGAGGGAGGGGTAGCGCCGGGCGTGCAGGAGGTTGCGGCGCAGCATGGTGGCGGAGTCACGCAGGGCGAGGGTCGGGCTGCTCATCGCAGGGCCTCCTTGGGCTGGGTCAGGGCGAAGAAGACGTCGTCGAGGTCGGGGGTGTGCACGGTGAGTTCGTCGGCCTCGATGCCGGCGGTGTCGAGCCGGTCGAGCACGGAGCGCAGGTCGCGCTGGCTGCCGTGGCTGGGCAGGTGCAGGGCGAGGGCCTCGTCGTCGTGGGTGGCTTCGAGCAGGGCGGTGGCGGCGGCGTGGTAGGCGGCGGGGTCGGTGAAGCGCAGCCGGATGTGTCCGCCTGGGACGATCCGCTTCAGCTCGCCGGCGGTGCCCTCGGCGGCGATGCGGCCGTCGTGGAGGACGGCGATGCGGTCGGCGAGTTCGTCGGCCTCCTCCAGGTACTGGGTGGTGAGGAAGACGGTGACCCCGCCGGTGACCAGTTCCCGGATGATCTGCCACATGTTGTGGCGGGAGCGGGGGTCCAGGCCGGTGGTGGGCTCGTCGAGGAAGATGATCCGCGGGTCGCCGACCAGGGTCATGGCGATGTCCAGGCGGCGTTTCATGCCGCCGGAGTAGGTGGAGGCCGGCTTCTTCGCCGCCTCGACCAGGTCGAAACGCTCCAGCAGATCGGCGGTGACCCGGCGGCCCTCGTTGCGGGAGAGGTGGTGCAGGTCCGCCATCAGCAGCATGTTCTCCTCGCCGGTGATCAGACCGTCGACGGCGGAGAATTGGCCGGTGACCCCGATCGCGGCGCGTACGGACTGGGGGTGCGTGGCCGGGTTGTGGCCGCCGATGCGGATCTCACCGGCGTCGGCGCGGATAAGGGTGGAGAGGATCTTCACGGCGGTGGTCTTTCCGGCGCCGTTCGGGCCGAGCAGGGAGAAGACCGTTCCTTCGCCGACGGTCAGGTCGACGCCGTCGAGGACGGTCTTGTCGCCGTAGGACTTGCGCAGTCCGTGCGCCGCGATGGCCAGGCTCGTCATGAGAGTGAGGACTCCTTCGTCACAGGCTGCGGGCGGTGATGTTGCCGTGGGTGGTGGTGGCGTGGATGGTGAGGTTGGTGGTGGGGCCGTTGGTGTTGTTGAGGGAGTTGTGGATGTGGCCGTGGGTGGTGTGGGCGTGGAGGGTGGCGGGGGTTGCGCGGGGGGTGGCGAGGGTGATGTCGCCGTGTTCGGTGTGCAGGGTGAGGGTGCCGTGGGTGGCTTCGGTGATGTTGAGGTCGCCTTTGCGGGTGCTGATGTGGGCGGAGCCGGTGAGGCGGCCGATGGTGATGTCGCCGGTGTGGATGGTCAGGTGGGCGGTTGCGGTTTCGTCGAGTTTGGCGGTGGCTTGTGCTCCTTGGAGGGTCACGTTGCCGAGCTTTCCCACGCCGCGTATTTCGGTGCTGGCGGTTCTGGCTTGGACGTGGGAGCCGGTGGGGAGCTGGATGGTGACGTCGACGGTGCCGGAGGGGCCGAAGTACTGGTTGTTCGCGGGGGTTTCGATGCGCAGGACGGTGTCGTGGTAGTCGATGGTGGTCTGCTGGGCCGTTTTCACGTCCCGGTTCTTGGTGGGGTCGGCGGGCAGTACTTCGATGGTGGTGTCGGTCCGGTCGGCGGCGATGAAGCGGATGCGGCCGGCCGGGATGTTCACGGTGGCTGTGATGGGGGTGTGGGTGTCGAAGGTGGCTGTCGTGCTGTGGGTGGTGTGCATGGTGGGCCTCCTCGGTTCCGGCCGTTTTTCCGACGACAGAAACGCTACGGTGCGTTCACTCATCTAGCAACGATCTCGTTGCGATACGTGGTTAAAAGCGCAGGTCATGGCCGGAGAATCGTTGCACTGGGTCAGAGTTCAATGCAACATTCCACCGCCCTGGTCGTTGCAATGGGGTGGGGGTGAATGCTATGGTGGCACCCTACGGATCTTGAAGGAGGCCGCGGTGCCGGGAGGCAGGCTCACTCAGCAGGAACGTCAGCAGATCGCGGGGGGGCTGGCCGAGGGGCTGCCCTATGCGCAGATCGCCAGGCGCTTGGAGCGCCCGACTTCCACCGTCACGCGTGAGGTGATGCGCAACGGTGGTCCTGCCGCCTACCGTGCCGAGCTGGCGCACCGTGCCGCCGAACGCCGCGCCCGCCGCCGCCGGCAGGCCGTACCCGGGGGAGGGCAGCACACGCCCGAGCAGCCCCACGGACGTGACGCCGAGGCCGTGCGCGAGTATGAGGAGAGCCTCACCACCGTCTTCGTGGCCTCGGGTATGCCCAAGATGATGTCCAGGGTGCTGGTCGGCCTGTACACCACCGACGAGGGCAGCCTCACCGCCGCGGAGCTTGTGCGGCGCCTCATGGTCAGCCCGGCGTCCGTCTCCAAGGCCATCACCTTTCTGGAGGGCCAGGGCATGGTGCGCCGGGAGCGCGACGAACGCCGCCGCGAGCGTTACGTCGTCGACGAAGACGTCTGGTACCAGGCGATGGTCGCCAGCGCCCGCTCCCTCACCCGGGTCGTCGAGGTCTCACAGCAGGGCGTTGGCGTTCTCGGCCCCGGCACTCCGGCCGCCACCCGTCTGGAGAACGCCGCCCGTTTCCTCGACTTCGTCCAGGAGAGCACTCTTCGTGCCGCGGAACAGGCCCGCGCGGTCCTGCACACCACACCCCGAACGGCCTCCGGCGGTAGCGCCGCGCGGCCCTGACCGCCGCCGCGACCGCCCCGCCGCGCGGCCCTGACCCGCCGCCGCGACGGGCGGATGGGAGTCGTGGGGGAGCGGCCGCCGCTTGAGCTCGGTCACCGACCGCCCGGCGGCGAGCGCCGGACCCTGTCGTACCACGGTGCGCTGTACCCGGTCTGCGGCCACCCCGCCCGCCGGCAGCGCCACGTTGGCCGGTGAAACGTGCCCTGGCGGCGTTCCCTTGATCGGTCAGCGAATCCTTCGTGTCGGGCACCGCGAGGGCCAGTGCGATCGGAGCCGTCGTGTGGGTGAAGTACACCAGCAGGTGCCTTGCTGTCAGCCGCGGGAAGGGGTGGTGGCGCGGCGGTGCCCATGTCGGTGTGCCGGTCGTGCCGTGTGTGTCGGTGTCCGTCATGGTGGCGGCCGCTTGCGTGTCGTGTGGGGTCGGGGGCTGCAGGGTGGCGTGCGCCCGGGACGGTGAGATGGCCCAGGTCCTGAACGGTGTACGGGTGCAAGCGGTACGCCTGTGGGGTCCTGCCTGGGGCGATGACGGCGGTGGACCGTGCGTGTGCCCGCTGGCCGGTGCGCGCGGTCTTGATGCGGCGCGGCAGGGGGCCGGCCCGCGGGTGCAGGTGTAGGTGCAGCGGCAGCACGATACCCGGGCTGACCGTCGCCGCCTGCCGCGTTCGTGCCGGAACCGCTGTGGGATCAGTCAGGGCTCTATGGGGTGGCTCCAGCCGCCGTGGGGGCTGGTGTTGGGCGGGGTAGTCGCTGTGGTGCGTGTGGGGCGCGTTGTTGCCGATCGCGGTGTGGAGGTGCTGCCTTGTCGAACCGGCCGGCCCGCTGCGCGGTGGCACGTTCGACGTCGGCGAGGCTGCGCGGGGCTTGCGTGGCTTGGCCGGCTCCATCTTGCACAGGCCAGTGCGGGATGTCATGAGCGCGTGGTCCGGGGGTGTCGAACGGCGGTCCCGGCCGAGGCGTCGGTGCGTGCCTTGAGGAGGGGCGCGGTGAACGCGCGAGACGTGTGTCGACTGCCTGCATCCCCAGGGTGAACCAGCCCCGGCCCGGCGCGAGTTGCGGCGCGGTCGCGGCGTCGCAGCGCCCTGTCGGGGGTGTTCGGGGACGAGCTTGGCCCGGTTGCTGGTCGGGATGTGGCAGGCCGGGTTCGGCGTGGGGCGTCTGGTGTGGTGGGCGTTGAGGGACGCCACGGGCGTTTCGGTGGCCGGCCGGGCCCGGCGGCGAGGGGGGGCGCTGCTGTGAGGATCTGGTTCGCCGCCGCGGCCCGGCGCGTGTCGGCCTGGAGTCGTGTGATGTTCGCGTCCCTGGCCGGAGGTGGCGCCGGGCCGCGGCGTCCCTGGCCGGAGGTGGCGCCGGGCCGCCGGTTCGGCGCCACCTCCGGCCGTGCGCAGTGAGGTCCGCACCGTCTGTCAGGTGCTGATGCTCCCGCTTTGCGGTGGTGGGCTTCGTCGTGGTCTGTTGGTTGGGGCAGGCGGGGTGGGTTTGGGTGTTTTTGTGCGGGGCGTGCTCGTGACGTTCAGCGGGAGGGGGGGGTGGGCGGGTTCAGGTGTTGATGTATTGGGCGAGGTGTTGGCCGGTGAGGGTGGTGGGGTGGGTGGTGAGGTCGGTGGGGGTGCCTTGGAAGACGATCTGGCCGCCGTCGTGGCCGGCGCCGGGGCCCAGGTCGATGATCCAGTCGGCGTGTGCCATGACGGCTTGGTGGTGCTCGATGACGATGAGTGTTTTTCCGGAGTCGACGAGTCGGTCGAGGAGGGTGAGGAGTTGTTCGATGTCGGCGAGGTGGAGGCCGGTGGTGGGTTCGTCGAGGATGTAGATGGCGTTGTTGTCGTGCATGCGGGTGGCGAGTTTCAGTCGTTGGCGTTCGCCGCCGGACAGGGTGTTGAGGGGCTGGCCGAGGGTGAGGTAGCCGAGGCCGACGTCGGTGAGGCGTTGGAGGATTTTGTGTGCTGCGGGGATGGGGGTGGTGCCGGTGGTGAGGAATTCGTCGGCTTCGGTGACGGGCATGGCGAGGACTTGGCTGATGTCGCGGCCGTTGAGGTGGTGCTGGAGGACGGAGGGGTGGAAGCGTTTGCCGTCGCAGTCTTCGCAGGGGTTGGAGACGCCGGCCATGATGCCGAGGTCGGTGTAGATGGTGCCGGTGCCGTTGCAGGTGGGGCAGGCGCCTTCGGAGTTGGCGCTGAACAGTGCGGGTTTGACGCCGTTGGCTTTGGCGAATGCTTTGCGGATCGGGTCGAGCAGTGTGGTGTAGGTGGCGGGGTTGCTGCGGCGTGATCCGCGGATCGGGCTTTGGTCGATGGAGACGACGTTGTGGCCGGGGGGGATGGAGGAGTGGATGAGGGAGCTTTTTCCGGCGCCGGCGACGCCGGTGATGGCGGTGAGGACGCCGAGGGGGATGTCGACGTCGACGTTGCGCAGGTTGTGTGTGCTGGCGCCGCGGATCGGCAGGGTGCCGGTGGGGGTGCGCACGGTGGGCTTGAGGGTGGTGCGGTCATCGAGGTGGCGTCCGGTGACGGTGCCGGAGGCGCGGAGTTTTTCGAGGGTGCCTTCGAAGCAGATGGTGCCGCCCGCGGTGCCGGCGCCGGGGCCGAGGTCGATGATGTGGTCGGCGATGGCGATGGTTTCGGGCCTGTGTTCGACGACGAGGACGGTGTTGCCCTTGTCGCGCAGCCGCAGCAGGAGGCTGTTCATGCGCTGGATGTCGTGGGGGTGCAGGCCGACGGTGGGTTCGTCGAAGATGTAGGTGACGTCGGTGAGTGCGGAGCCGAGGTGGCGGATCATTTTGACGCGTTGTGCCTCGCCGCCGGACAGGGTGGCGCTGGGGCGGTCGAGGGAGAGGTAGCCGAGGCCGATCTCGACGAACGACTCGAGGCTTTGGCGGAGGGCGGCGAGCAGGGGGGCCACGGAGGGTTCGTCCAGGTCGCGGACCCAATGGGCGAGGTCGCGGATCTCCATCGCGCAGGCGTCGGCGATGCTGATCTGCTTGATCTTGCAGGAGCGGGCCGCTTCGGTGAGCCGGGTGCCCTCGCATGCGGGGCAGACGGTGAAGGTCATGGCCCGTTCGACGAACGCGCGCAGGTGCGGCTGCAGCGCGTCGAGGTCTTTGGACAGCATCGACTTGCGGATCTTGGGGATCAGGCCCTCGTAGGTCAGGTTGGTGCCGTCGATTTTGATCTTGGTGGGTTCTTTGTGGAGGAGGTCGTCCAGTTCTTGGTCGCTGTAGGCGCGGATCGGCTTGTCGGGGTCGAAGAGGCCGCAGCCGGTGAGGATGCGGCCGTACCAGCCGTCCATGTTGTAGCCGGGGATGGTGAGCGCGCCCTCGTTGAGGGATTTGGTGGCGTCGTAGAGCTGGGTGAGGTCGATGTCGGAGACGCGGCCGCGGCCTTCGCAGCGGGTGCACATTCCGCCGGTGCGGTTGAAATCGGCGCTGACGGCTTTCTTGCCGCTGCCTTCGACGGTGATGGAGGCGCTTGCCTTGAGTGAGGCGGTGTTGAACGAGAACGCGCTGGGCGGCCCGATGTGCGGGGTGCCGAGCCGGCTGAAGAGGATGCGGAGCATGGCGTTGGCGTCGGTGGCGGTGCCGACGGTGGAGCGCGGGTCGGAGCCCATCCGCTGCTGGTCGACGATGATCGCGGTCGTCAGTCCTTCGAGGACGTCGACCTCGGGCCGTGCCAGGCTGGGCATGAGGGTCTGCACGAACGAGCTGTAGGTCTCGTTGATCATCCGCTGGGACTCGGCGGCGACCGTGCCGAACACCAGGGAGCTCTTGCCCGAGCCGGAGACGCCGGTGAACACCGTCAGGCGGCGTTTGGGGATCTCGACGCTGACGTTCTTGAGGTTGTTCTCGCGTGCGCCGTGCACGCGGATCAGATCGTGGCTGTCGGCGGCGTGCGGCGCGGTGGACGGTGAGGGGGCGGTGTGCGTGTACGGGGGGACCATGCTCGTTGTTCTCCAAGGCTGTTGTGCGGCCCGAGTGGCTGTGCGCTGGGTGTTCTGATCGCCGCTCGCGGGGCCGTTGTCGCGGGGCGGGCCGGTGCCGTCCCCGCCCGTCGGCCCCGGCTCGCGGTCCGCGGGACCGTGAGCCGGGGCCGGGGGCGGGACTCGTCAGCGGCTCAGGTCCCGGAACCTCTTGACCGCCAGCGGGAAGAACACCGCGACGAGGGCCACCGGCCAGGCCACCGCGAGGAGTTCGGCGTGGGTCGCGGCCCAGGAGTCGCCGGCCGCGCCCGGGTTGCCGAACAGGCCGCGCACCGCGGTGGCCGTCGCCGACATCGGGTTCCACTCCACGATCGCGCCCAGCCAGGACGGCATCGACGCGGGCGAGGCGATGGCGTTGGACAGGAAGGCGACCGGCCAGACCAGGATCTGCACCGCCTGCACCATTTCGGGCTTGCCCGCCACCATCGCCAGGTGGATGCCGATCCACAGCATCGCGAACCGCAGCAGCAGCAGCAGTCCCACCGCGCCCAGGAAGGAGGTGAATCCCTCGTGCCAGCGCCAGCCGATCGCGTAGCCGACCGCGATCATCACGGCCAGGCCCACGACCGACTGCAGCATGTCGGCGACGCTGCGCCCGACCAGGACCGCGCCGGAGTTCATCGGCATCGAGCGGAACCGGTCGATGACCCCCTTGCCGAGGTCCTGGGTGACCGAGAGCATCGTCGCCTCGAGGCCGAAGGCCATGGTCATGGTGAGCATGCCGGGCACCAGGTAGGACTTGAAGTCCCCCTCGATGCCCTGTCCGCCGCCGATCAGGTAGCTGAACATCAGCAGCATCATCACCGGGAAGACCAGCCCGACGACCACCTGCACGGGCTGGCGCGCCCAGTGCGCCAGTTCGCGCCGGGTCATCGTCCAGGAGTCGGCCGCCGCCCAGCTCAGCTTCGAACCCGTGCCGTGTGCCGTGCTCACACCGGTCGTGGTCATACCGTGGGTCGCGCTCATGCGGCGTCCTCCTTCGTCAGGTGCATGAAGACCTCGTCCAGGGTCGGCCGGCGCAGCGCGATGTCCTCCGCCTCGATGCCGGCCACCTCCAGGGCCCGCACGGTCTCGGTCAGTGCGGCCATCCGGTTGCTGACCGAGGCGCTGACCATCCGCCGGTCCTCGTCGACCACCACGTCGCCGGACAGCAGGGAGGCGGCGCGGGCCAGATGGGCGGTGTCGTGCAGGACCACGTCGATGCGGTCGCCGCCCGTCTTGCTCTTCAGCTCGTCCGCCGTGCCCTCGGCGATGACCTTCCCGTGGTTGATCACCGCGATCTGGTCGGCGAGCTGGTCGGCCTCCTCCAGGTACTGGGTGGTCAGCAGCACGGTCGTGCCGCCGCCCACCAGGGAGCGCACCGCGTTCCACACCTCCGTGCGGCCGCGGGGGTCGAGCCCGGTCGTGGGCTCGTCCAGGAAGAGCACCTGCGGCCGGGAGATCAAGGACGCCGCCAGGTCCAGCCGCCGCCGCATACCGCCGCTGTACTGCTTGATGGCCTTGTTGCCGGTGTCCGTGAGCCCGAACTGCTCCAGGAGCTCATCGGCCCGGGTGCCGGCGCGGCGCGCGCCGAGGTGGTAGAGGCGGCCGAACATCTCCAGGTTCTGGCGGCCGCTGAGTTCCTCGTCGACGGCGGCGTTCTGGCCGAGCAGCCCGATCCGCGAGCGCACCTCGTCGGCCCGGGTCCTCACGTCGATGCCCGCCACCTCGACACGCCCCTCGTCGTGGCGCAGCAGCGTGGACATGATGCGCACCGCCGTGGTCTTGCCGGCGCCGTTGGGGCCGAGGATCCCCTGGACGGTCCCGGCCCGGACCGTGAGATCGAGACCGTCCAGGGCCTGCTTGTCCTTGTACTTCTTGCGCAGGCCCTCGACGACGATCGCCGGATCGCAGTCAGACAAAACACCCTCCTCCGAGTCAGTGGTGAAACTTGACTAGTGACTTCACCGTAGGGCACCCCGGGCGATTGGTCAAATTTGATTAGAGGGGGGCGCGGTGGGGTTTCGCGGCCGCCGGGACGAGGGCAGGGGTAGCCTAGTCAAAATTAACTAGAGGGGAGATGTGCATGTCATCGATCCGGCTACTGGTTCTCGGCGCGGTCCGCCAGCACGGACGGGCGCACGGCTACCAGGTACGCAACGACCTGGAGTTCTGGGGCGCCCACGAGTGGTCCAACGCCAAGCCGGGCTCGATCTACCACGCGCTCAAGCAGATGGCCAAGCAAGGACTCCTCGTCGCCCACGAGGTCGCGCCGAGCACCGTGGGCGGCCCGCCCCGCGTCGAGTACGAGATCAGCGACAAGGGGACCGAGGAGTACTTCACGCTGCTGCGCGAGGCCCTGAGCTCGCAGGAGCACAAGGCCGACGTGCTCTCGGCCGGCATCGGTTTCATCGTCGACCTGCCGCGGGCCGAGGCCGCCGAGCTCCTCAGGAAGAGGGTCGCGGGGATCGAGCGGTGGCGCTCCGCGGTCACCGGGTACTACCTGCCGCAGGACGGGCCCGAACAGCTCGGGCACATCGGCGAGATCATGAACATGTGGGTGCACTCGGCCGACTGCGGCGCGCAATGGACGCGTGGTCTGATCGAGCGGATCGAAGGCGGCGCGTACGCGTTCGCGGGGGAAGGCGAACCTTTCGTGGGCGTGCTCGCAAAAGATCAGCCGAACCCGTTCGCGACGGGACCGCACCCGGAGGACGACCGTTAGCGGCGGGGCGCGGCGGGGCGCGGCGGGGCGCGGCGGGGGCGCCGGTGCCGGCCCCGGGGCGGGGTACGGGTACGGACGCCGGGTCGCTGATCTCCGACGCCCGCCCGACGCACGCAGAACGCGCCGCCACGGCGGCCTCCTGGCCGGGCGCTACCGGGCGGTGCCCCGCCGGCGGTCCCCGGACCCGAAAGGGAAGGCACCGCAAGGCCCTCGCCGGCATCGGGCGGGACCGGCGGCGGGCGGGACCGGCGGCGAGCGGCTGCCGGGACCAGCCGCACAGGCGTCTTCCGCGGGGGCCGGCCTCGCAGAGGTGAGCGTGCTCCGTGGCCGTGCCGCTGACGCTGGCCCGGCCGGAGCCCGCCCGGCCCCCCTGCTCGCCGCGTGCGGCCCCGGCCGCTGCGCGGACTTCCCCCCTGCCCCCGGCCCCGCCCCCGCACGCGCCGCCCGGCACCTCGCCGCCGGGCAGCGGCGGACCCTCCGCCTCCCCGGCCCCGGCCGCAAGGACACCCGCCCGAAGACCACCTGCGACACCAGCCCCGCCGCACCGGCCCGCGCCGCGCCCCGGTGCCGGCAGGACCAGCCGATGCAACCGGGCGCCGCGGCCGTGCACCCCCGCGGGCCCCCCGGCCCCTGACTGAGCCGCCCGGCCGCAAGCGGCACACGGCCCGGCCGGGGCAGGGCCCTGGTCCTGGAACGGCGTGTGGACCGCCTGCCGGTTTCCGCCGGGCTGCCGCGGCGGACAGCGGCCTTCCCCGGGCGCGGGGAGCCGGCCGGCCCCATCCGGCCGTGGGCGTGCCGACAGATCGCCTTTGTCTGCCCGGAGGATGGAAAAGAAAACGAGCGCCCGGTAAATTCTTCACGCCCGATCAGTTCTGGCCCAAGGGGGATGGCGCCGCTGTGCAGGGGAAACGTCGTATGCGGACGCACGTGGCGGTGATCGGCGGGGGGCCCGTCGGGATGCTCGTGGCGTCCGAACTGGCCGCGTACGGAGTCGACACCGTGCTCCTGGAATCGGAGGCCGGCGTGTCCGGGCGGCCGAAGGCGACCACACTGCACGCGCGGGCGGTGCAGTGCCTGGCCCGCCGGGGCCATCTGCCCGGACCGGCGGCCCCCTACGCCCGCGCCGCGGCCGGCCGCCCCTTCCACTTCGCCGGCCTGCCCGGCCTGGTGATCACGGCTCCCGCCCGGGAACCGGAGCCCATCCTGAAATGCCCCCAGGCGGAGCTCGAAAGACACTTCGAGACGCGGGCCCGGGCGGCGGGGGCACGGATCCTGCGCGGCTACCGGGTGACGGACGTCGTCGAAGAGGACGGCGGCGTGCGGATCGAGGCCGCCGGCCCCCACCGCGTACCGCTCCTGTGCCTCGCCCGGTACGTGGTGGGCGCCGACGGCGCCCGCAGCACGGTCCGCGCACGGGCGGGCATCACCTCCGACACCCGTCCGGCAACGGTGTCCGCCCTGATGGGGGCCGTGACACTCACGGACCCCGACGCGCTGTCCGAGGGCTGGCAGCGCACCCCCCGCGGCTGGATCACGGCCAGACGCGACCCTGAGGGCAGGACACACATCCGCACGCTCAACTGCACCGGGGCGCACCCCGACCGGTTTGCACCGCCCACCCTGGAAGAGCTGCGCCGGGAGGTGTCCTGGATAGCCGGACGGGACATCGCGATGCAGGACCCGCGCTGGCTGGGCAGGTTCAGCGACTTCACCCGGCTGGCCCGGACCTTCCGCGCGGGAGGGATCTTCCTGGCCGGCGACGCGGCGCACGTGCACTTCCCCATCGGCGGGCAGGGCCTGAGCACCGGAGTGCTGGACGCGCTCAACCTGGGCTGGAAGC
Organism: Streptomyces sp. NPDC092370; assembly: GCF_044755265.1. Lineage (NCBI taxonomy): Bacteria > Bacillati > Actinomycetota > Actinomycetes > Kitasatosporales > Streptomycetaceae > Streptomyces > Streptomyces sp. NPDC092370. The sequence continues at coordinate 171,935 of NZ_JBIVQO010000013.1, forward strand.
TGGCGCTCGCGGTGCACGGAGCGGCGGGTGCGGGGCTGCTCGACACCTACGACCCAGAGCGCCGGCCGGTGGCCCAGCGGGTCATCGACAACACACAGGCCCAGCTCGCACTGATGCGGCCGGGACCCGAACTAGACGCCCTGCGGACGCTGTTCAGCGACCTGATGGCAGCCGACCGCGAAGGCGGGCAGCACCTCGGCAACATGATCAGCGCCCAGGACACGGTCCTGTCGGACCACACCGCAGGCCCCGGCCCGACAGGAACGTTCCTTCGCAACGTGGCGCTCACCACGGCGACGGGCGAGACCGACGTGATCACACTGCTGCAGGAGGGCAAGCCCCTGCTGCTGCTGTTCGGCGAGAAGGACAGCGGCCACCGCGACGAGGCGCGCGCGTGGGGCGGGACCCTGAAGGTGGTCCGCGCCCGGGCCGTCGCCGACGTCCCGTACGAGGCGGTGGTGGTACGGCCCGACGGCTACCTGGCGTGGGCGTCGGGCGGCGGCGGCCTGGGCGAGGCGCTGTCGGTGTACTTCGCCAAGGACGTCAGGGCGGGCGTCCCCCACCAAGCCCCGGGCCCTCCCGATCAGCCGGCGGTGCCGAGGCTTTCGGGCACCTCGGCCTCCGCCAGAGCCTCGGCCGCCTTCAGTGCCTCGGCGTAGACCCTGGCTCCCCGGCTCTGGGAGAGGTCGAGCGAGGCGAGGATGGAGGGCGCCACCGCGCTGGGCAGCACATGCCGCATCATCGCGGAGACCCTGCCGGGCAGGTCGCGGTACTCGCAGATGGCCTGGGACATGGACTGGATGCCGGCGAACGAGCCCACGATGACGTCGGCCGTCTCGGCGGGCACGGCGTGGGGGAGCAGTTCGCCCCGCACCTGGGCCTCCTGCAGCAGTCCGCGGCCGACCCCGGCCCAGCGCAGGAACGGACCGCTGCGGTCGAGGTCCTCCGCCAACTGGTCCATCGTCAGCCGGACACCGGCGCGGACCATCGGGTCGGTCTGCAGGCGATGGGCATGCAGCATCACGATGTCCACGACCTCCTGCACCTTGGACACGCGCGGCGGCACCATGATCCTCTGGTCCTGCTCGGCCAGCACGGCCTGGGCCAGGTCTTCCTTCGACGTGAAGTGGAAGTACAAGGCGCCCTTGGTCGTCCTCGCCTCCCTGAGGATCTGGGAGATCGTGGCCGCTTTGTACCCGTGCTCCTCGAAGATCTTGGCCGCCGCCGAAAGGATCGTCCTGCGTGTGCGGATGGCTCGGACCTGCTCAGCCACTTCGCCTCCTCCCTCCTCAGCGTCGTCGGGCGCCGAGGCTCCAAAGAAACCGCCCAGTTCGTATCTTACGGCTCCACGAACCCGCTCCTTACCGGGCGGCACAAGCCAGTTCACGAAGGGAACCCATGATTCTCGTCACCGGCGCCACCGGGACCGTGGGACGGGAGGTGGTGCGCCGGCTCCCCGCCGGGCCGGCGGTGCGCATCATGGCCAGGGACCCCGGACGGGTCCCGTCCGCGGCGCACAGAGCCGAGGTCGTCCGCGGGGACTTCACCGATCCGGCGTCGCTGGCGGGCGCCCTGAAAGGGGTGAGCAGCGTGTTCCTCGTGAGCAGCCACATCGGTGACGACGACGCGCGCTTCCTCGAGACCGCCCGCACGGCGGGCGTACGGCACGTGGTCAAGCTGTCCGCGGCCGCGGTCGCCGACAGCGGCGCCCAGGACCTGATCACCCGGTGGCAGCGGCGCAACGAGGATCTGCTGCGCGCCTGCGCACTGGAGTGGACCCTGCTGCGCCCCCGGTCGTTCATGTCCAATGCCCTTTCCTGGGCGGCGTCCATCCGCTCCGACGGTGTGGTGCGGGCTCTGCACGGGGCGTCCGCCAACTCCTGCGTCGATCCGCGCGACATCGCCGAGGTGGCCGTGCGCGCGCTCACCGAGGAAGGACACACCGGCCAGGTCCACACCCTGACCGGGCCGCAGGCGGTTACGGCGGTCGAACAGACCGCCGTGCTCGCCGAGTTGCTCGGCCGTCCGCTGCGCTGTGAGGAACTGGATCCGCAGCAGGCGCGCACCGTGCTGCGCAAGCGCTATCCGCCCCTCGTCGTGGAGGCGCTGCTGGAAAGCGCGCAGCGCCAGCGCGAGGGCGCCAAAGCCCGGGTGGTAAGGGCGATCCCGGTGCTCCTCGGCCGGCCCGCGGGTTCCTTCCGGGGATGGGCGAAGGATCACCTGGCGGCTTTCGCGGGCGGGTGAGGGCGCTCACCGCTCGTGCCGCCCGGCGCTCACGGTGCAGCCGAAGACCTCAGCGCCGTCCTGGACAGCGCTCACCAGGACGGTCTCCTGCCCCGCGGCGGCGACACCGGACAGCCGGCGGGCCTCGATCGCGCAGGGTCTGCCCAGCTCGGTGTACCGCTTGAACTCGCTGGTGATGCTGAGGGGGAGGTAGCAGGGGCGTCCCAGCGCCGATGCCGTGGCCTGGCGGGCCGCCTCGATCAACACCATGCCCGGCACGTGGTCGACCGCGTGCTCGAAGAGGACGGGATGCCGGGTGTCCGTCCGCAGCAGCCAGCGGTTGCGCTCGCCGGTGGGGGACAGGACGACGTCCATGGGCGACACGCGCCCCACGCTGTGCGGGGCCGCCGCACTGATCGGCGGCAGCCGGTGCAGGCCACGGGCGAGCCCGTGCTCGCCGCGCACCCGCCGGTAGACCTGCGGCGCCATGCACGAGAAGGACCCGCCTCCCGTGGCGACGACGTCTCCCTCACGGTGGAACACCGCCTCGAAGCGCAGACGGGACAGGTTCTCACCCCGCCGCTCGATCTTCGTGCACGTGATGTCGATGCTGAGTGCCGCGGGCTCGTACCCCACCCGCAGGTGCTGCGGCCGGACGGCCAGGCCGAGGTCCCAGACGATGAACTGATGGCCGAACGGCACGCCGAACTCGGCGTGCCCCAGCAGGAGGCCGATCTGACGGAGTGTCTCGCAGCCGATGAGCGGGTCGTGGTAGCCGCCGGCGACCGGAGTGAAGAAACAGTGGCCGCGGGGCCACTGCGCGCTTATGACGAAGCGGGTGTCGTCCACTCGCCTCCAGCCGGTGAGCAGGACCTCCGCGACGGCGGACCGGTGCACCAACTCCCTGGGGACGGTGCTGGTCAAAGTCATGGGTGCGAAGCCGCCGCGCCTGCCCCCGAAAGCTGCGCGACCCCTTCCCGTATCCGCATCGAAGGCCGCCGGCTCGACTTGAAACGCGCTCGCAGGCACTGCTCCCCCTGGGCTGGTGCGAGATGTGCTCGGACTGGTCTGGTCGAAAAAGATACAGACCAGCCGGGATGCACACCACGGGCTCGGTCCCGGGCGGATGCACCCCTTCCGCTTCACCTGTTCGCGCTGGTGGGACCGGGTTTCTGGCGGCCGGCAGGCGCATCGCGCCGCCGTCCGCTCCAGCGCGGCTCGAGCGGTTCTCGAGCGGCTCGCCCCAGCCTGCCCGTGGGCGCGCCCGCCCCGCGTCGCGCGGATCGAGCCCTTCCGCTCGCCCCGGACAGGACCCACCCGTCCGCCCGATGGAAACGGCACGAACGGTTTGTTACGCTCGCCCGCGAGGAGCCGAGCCGTGACGCAGGCGGCCGGCCGCGGCGGCGAGGGGTGCCCGCGTGCCTCGCCACCGCGGCTCTCCTCGTCAAGCGCCGTAGTCAAACTCTCTGGCCTCCCCCTCGGCAGGCACGGCAACCCCCCTGCGGCGACGGAGCGGTCGATGGTCAAACAGGAGCGTGCGGCGCGTACACGCGAAACCCTGATCCGGTCCGCGGCGGAGGTCTTCGGCCGGGAGGGCTTCTCCAGGGCCTCGCTCACCGCGATCAGTTCGCTCGCCGGGGTGAGCAACGGGGCGCTGCACTTCCACTTCGAGAGCAAGGCCGCCCTGGCGGACGTCGTCGAGGCCGAGGCGCTGGCCAGGCTGCTGGCCCTCACCCGCACCGAACCCGCGGCCGGGGCGAGCCATGTGCAGCTCCTGGTCGACGTCACCCACCGTCTCGCCGACGAGCTGCGCGGCGACGTCGTGCTGCGCACGGGATTCGCCCTGGGCGGCGAGCCGTCCCGCCCGGCACGCACCGGCCTGCGGGAACACTGGCGGTGCTGGGTCGAAAAGGAGCTGGAGCGGGCCGAGGCGCAAGGCGAACTGCGCACGGAGGTCAGGGCCCAGGACGTGGTGACCACCGTGGTGGCCGCCACGGTGGGCCTCGAGCGGCTCGGCGTGCGGGAGGCGATGTGGCTCTCGGCGGCGACCGTCAGCCGGGTCTGGCGCCTGCTGCTGCCCGCCGTCGCGCCGGCCGCCCTCCTGGCCGATCTCGAGGCCGGCGGAACCGGCCCCCCGTAGGACCCGCCCGGGCGTGCCCCGGCCCTTCGCACATGCGGAGCGCCGGGGCTTTCGCCTGCGCACCGCCCCCAAAGGAGACCTGAGGGTCTACTTTCGGCCGTCCCGGACCGGCAGGAAGGGCGGGGGAGCCGTCCCGCGAGGACGACGAAACTCGCGAGCTCGAGAAAGATGCAGGTCAGGGCGTTGTCTGAGGGTTCGTCGGGGAGGCGGGAAGAGTAAGACGGATCGGTCGGTTTCCGTTGACAAACCGTCGGCCCTGTTTTTTACTGAGTTTGCTCATCACGGACAGGGGGAGTACGGGTGGACATCGAACTACTGGGCACTCTGGCGGTTCGGGAGCAGGGGCGCTCCATCACGCCTACCGCTCCCAAGCCGCGACAGGTACTGGCGCTGTTGGCACTCCACGCCGACCAGGTCGTCCCGGTCTCGGCTCTGATAGAGGAGCTGTGGGCGGGCACGCCGCCGCGCAGCGCCCGCACGACGCTGCAGACGTACGTGCTGCAGCTGCGGGCCCTGATCGCGGCGGCCCTGGAGCAGGGCGACGGGGCACAAGGCCGTGCAGGCCGGTGCAGGGCCAAGGACGTGCTGGTCACGCTGCCCGGCGGTTACCTCCTCGACACCGGCGGCGGCACCAGTGACGTCCGCGAGTTCGACCGGCTCGTCGTCAGGGGCTCGCGGGCCATGGACGCGAGCGACTTCCCGGGCGCCGCCCGGCTGCTGCGCGAGGCGCTGTCCCTGTGGACGGGACCGGCCTTCGCCGACGTGCACGGCGGTGTCCAGCTGGACACGCAGGCGCGGCGGCTGGAAGAGACCCGGCTGTGCGCCCTCGACCAGCGCATCGAGGCCGATCTGCGGATCGGGCGGCACCGGGAGCTGCTGGCAGAACTGACCGTGCTGGCCGACCGCTACCGCACCCACGAGAACCTGCACGGCCAGTTCATGCTGGCCCTGCACCGCTCCGGCCGCCGGGGCGAGGCCCTCGACGTCTACCAGCGGCTGCACCAGACCCTGGTGCGCGAACTCGGGCTCGAGCCCTCGGCCGTGCTGCGCAGGCTGCAGCGCTCGATCCTGACGGCCGGCCCCGATGGCCCCGCCGGGACGGCGCAGCCCCACAGCGAGCGACTCGTGCGCGCCGGCTGAGACGGCGGCCCCCTGCACCCGGCAGGAGGCCGCGGCGCCCGGGAGCCGGACGCACGCCCCGCGGCGGCGAGCAGGCGGCGCGGGGCAGCAGGAGCCGGAGCGGACCCGCGGGAGGCCGGTGCGCGCACAGGCCCGCACGCCCCGCCGCACGCGGGCACGCGAACGCCACGCGGCCAGCCGCCCGATCCGCCGGGCGGCCACCGGAAAGCCGCCTCTTTCCTCCGCCTGCCAACCGCCTCCCGCAGGCCCTGCGGCCACGAGGTGCCGCACTGCCGCGGCGCGCCGGGCAGGCTCCGGGAAACAGGCCTCCTCCCGCCGCACCCCCTGATCGGTACCACGCCTTCGGGCCCGCGGGCGCGGTACCGATCAGGAACGGCCGTCGCGGCCTCGCCGGTGCCGGACGGCCGACCGGCGCCTTTGCTCCGGACGCGCCGGATTCCCCCCACCCCGCTCAGCTCCCGAACGGCACAGCGCCTCCGTGCGTCGCGCAGCCCCTTTTTGTCCCCGGCCGGTGGCCGCACCGAAAACACTCACCCCCCTTTCAGGAGCACCCCGCTCCGCTCGGCACGCGCGGGGCATCGCGAAGTCACCCCCGCACTCCCGCCGCCCCTTCCGGCTCGCATTTCCCACGGCACCGCACCGCCAACCGGGTCGAAGATCCACCTCGCGGAAAGCAGCCCCGGCCGGAATATCACTCGAGCCCATCTCGCGCGGCATTCAACGGAACACGGCCGCCCGGCAAATCCGTCAGATGCGGCGGCCGGCACCCGGCAAAAACTCCGAACCCCGACCGGAAGCGGAAGGGGATTTCCATTTACGCACGGCCGGCAGCGTCGATTCGGCCCGCGGACGGCCGATTCCGCGCCCGGCCCGCGCCGCCTTTGCGGACCCCGGGCCCACGGCAGAGCCCGAAGCCGCCGGCAAAGCGGACAGTGACGGCAGGTGACACGGAAGGCCCGCTCCCGGCCGCAGGGCCGGCCCCGCCCGGGCCCCGCCGGGCCGGCCCCGGGCCGCCGCCGGCCCCGCTCACCCCCCGGGGCCCGCCGCGCCGCGCCGCTCCGCCTCCCGGCCCGCACCCTTTTTCAGCCTCACCACGCCACGCACCGAGGGCCCGGCGCGACCGCCCGGCCGCGCCCGGCCCCGGGCCGAAAACCGCAGGCGGCCCCCGATCCCCGCAGACCCCGCCCCCCGGCAGGCAGCCGCACATACGCCGCACCCCCGGCCCGCAGGAACGTCCGGGCCCGCAGCCGGACCGAGGCCGGCAACCGGCAGCGCGGCCAGGCCGCACCTGCGCCGAGCAGCCCCTTTACCGCACGCCGGCCAACGGGTTCGCCCACCACGCCCCCGGCCCCGGCCGGCCGAAGTCCCCGGCCACACCCGCCACCGCGCACCCGAAGACCCCGCCCGCAGGCCCGGCCCGCGCGCCCGATCCGCCTCGCGCCCGGCCCGCGGGGCCGACGACCGGAAATCCCCCCATGCGCAGGCGACTGTCCCATTTCTCCGGTGCCTTCTTGACACCCGGCGGCAATCATGAATGCGACAGCTCCGGAAAACGGAAAACTACCCTTGTTGGAGACGGACTCGACGTGAACTCGAGAAATCGGTGACGCTGCCCAGGGGCCGCTACTCTGCCTCAGTCGAAGGCTTTATCGATGTGAACTCGACAACGAGCTGAGGAAACCGTGGAGATACAGGTTCTGGGTCCGTTGAGCGCCGACGTCAACGGGGGTTCGATTGTTCCGACGGCCGGCAAACCGCGCCAGATTCTGGCGCTGCTCGCGCTCTACCCGGGCCGGGTGATGCCCGTGCCCACCCTCATGGAGGAGGTCTGGGGCACCGAACTGCCGCAGAGCGCGCTCACCACGCTGCAGACCTACATACTGCAGCTGCGCCGCAGACTCGGCACGGCCATGGGGCCGGGCCACCCGGGCGGAGCCAAGGAGGTGCTCGCCACCCGGCACGGCGGCTACCTGCTTCAGATCGCCCCGCAGAGCGTGGACGTCCACGCGTACGACCGGCTCGTCGCCGAAGGCCAGAGCGCCTTCGAGGTGGGCGACGACGAACGAGCCGCCGCCCGGCTGCGCCAGGCGCTCGGGCTCTGGAAGGGCCCGGCCCTGGTCGATGTGCGCGTGGGCCCGATACTGGAGATCGACGTCATGCGGCTGGAAGAGAGCCGCCTGGTGACCGTGGAACGGCGCATCGACGCCGACCTGCGACTGGGCCGGCACACCGAACTCCTCGCCGAACTCACCGAACTGATCGCCCGCCATCCGCAGCACGAGGGCCTGCACTCACAGGCGATGGTGGCGCTCTACCGCTCCGGTCGCCAGGCCACCGCCCTGGACGTCTACCGGAGACTGCGGGTGCGCCTCATCGAGGACCTCGGCGTCGAACCCTCCCCGCAGCTCCAGCGGCTCCACCAGGCGATGCTGGCGGTGGACCCGGCGCTGGACGTGATCGCAGGCCCCCGGCGTGCATCCACGTTCGACCTGTACGCGGCCTGAGGCGCCGGCCCCTCGGGCCGGCGGCACGACCACAACGACGGGGCTCGCGAACGGCGCGTGGCGAGCGCCTCGCGAGCACCGACCGACCACGGCGGGGAGAGACGGTGCAGCAAGAAGGAACAGCCATGGCGCAGGAGAACGGCGTGCGGCTGGTGTGCTTCGCGCACGCGGGAGCCGGCACCTCGGCGTTCCATCGCTGGGACACCCTGCTGGGCGCCGCGGCCGCCTGCGAACTGCGGCAGCTGCCCGGTCGGGGTGCACGACGGCGCGAACCCCGGGCAACCACCCGCCAGACCCTCCTCGCCGACCTGCACGACCTGTTCACACCACAGCCGCCCGGACCGTACGTCCTGTACGGGCACAGCCTGGGCGGCCTGATCGCCTACACCCTCACCCGCGCCCTGCACGCGGCCGGCCTGCCGCTGCCGGCACTGCTGGCCGTCGGCGCCTGTCCGCCGCCCGGCGAACCGGGCGAACTGATCTCCTGCGCCGAAGCCCCCGACCACGAACTGACGCGGGTGCTGGAGAAGTTCGAGGCGGTACCCGAGGACGCCGTCCCCGGCGACCTGTGGCACCGCCTCGTCCTGCCGGTGCTCCGCGACGACCTGAAGCTGGCCGCCGACCTGCGCGCCGCCGCCCGGGACCCGGCCACCGGCGGACCGGTTCCGGTCCCACTGCTGGCCGTCGGCGGCAGTGAGGACCTCCTGGTGCCCACCGAGACGATGCGCGGCTGGAGCGCCTGGAGCGACGGCCGCTTCATCCACCGCACCCTGCCCGGCGGCCATTTCTTCGTGCGCGACGGCGAACTCCCCCGGCTGCTCGGCCGGGCCTGCCGGATCGTGGGGCGGACCGGCCGGTGAGCCGGGCCCTGATCGAGCACGGCCGCCGTCCGCCGTGAAAGCGACGTTCCCCGTGCGGGCCCTTTGGGCCCTGGCCGCACGAGACGTGAGAGACCTGCCGGCAAAAGCCCTGCCCGGCCGGCCCGGCCGCCGAAACGGCCCCGCACCCCCGCCGCGGTCGAGGACCGCTCGAGGGGTTCTCCGGCTGTTGCGGTGAACCTCGGAGCAAGCGTCGAGGGAAGGCAGAGCCGATGGCGGGTGAAGGAGTGCATCGCAGGACGTACTCGGTGGACGTGGCCGCGCCGGCCGGCGTGGTCTACGGACTGATCGCGGACACCACCCGGTGGCCGCTGTTCCTGCCGTCGAGCATCCACGTCGAACGGCTGGACTTCGACGGGGTCCAGGACCGGTTCCAGACATGGGCCGAAGTCGGCGGCAGCGTGAAGTCCTGCCTGTTCCGCCGCACCCTGGACGCCGCGGCCCGCCGCATCGACTTTTGCCAGGAGGTGCCCGCCGGCCCGGCCCCGTCCCTGGGCGGCCGCTGGACCGTCGAAGCGACCGCCCCCGACCGCTCCAGGCTCGCCCTGGACCACGAACTCACCGTCACCGACGGCCGGTCGGAGGACACCGCCCGGATGGTGCACGCCACCGACACCACCAGCGCGGCCGAGGTGGCGCAGCTCAAAACCACAGCCGAGCGCTGGGACCGACTGGACGGACTGCTGCTGTCCTTCGAGGAGTCCGTACGCGTCAAGGGCCCGGCCGAACTCGTCTACGACTTCCTCTGCGGCATCGCCGACTGGCCCGGCCGCGTCCCGCACGTGCTGCGCGCCGACGTCGCCGAGGAGCGGCCCGGCGTGCAGAGCGTGCGGACCGAGACCCGCTCCGGCGGCGGCCCCGTACGCACCGCCCAGACGGTGCGGGTCTGCTTCCCGCACGCCTTCCGGATCGTCTCCAAGGAGACCGCACCGGGGGAGCCGCTGCAGGCGCACACCACGGAGTGGTCGGTACTGCCCGGCGAGAGGGACGTCACCGTCCTGGCCCAGCACCAGGCGCTGCTGCGCGAAGACCTAGGCACCGGCACCGCCGCGGCGCGTGCCCACGTGCGCGACCTGTTCGGCGGGCAGAGCAACACCGTCCTGAACCTCGCCAAACAGCACGCGGAAACCGCCATCCGCATCCTGTGAACCAGGAACCGAACACCGCAGCCATGACCGCCTCCCCGCGCCACGAAGCCGCCGACACCACCACAGCCGTCGCCGCGCAGACCACCACAGCCGTCGGCGCGCAGACCACCGCGGCCCCCGTCGGCGCGCAGGCCACCGCGGCCGCACGGCACCGCGCGGCCCGGCTCGAGGCACTCCTGGGCGACCCCCAGGACCCGGCCAACCCGCACGGGATCGCCGCCCTGTGCGCCGCCGACGCCCGGGGCGAGCCCCCCGAACCGACCGAGGCCCTGCTCACCGAGGCCGGCCTCGCCGCCGAGTTCGTCCCGGCCCGATCCGGCGGCCTGCTCACCCGCGCCGACCTGCTCGTCACCGCGCTGCGCCCGCTGTTCCGCCGCGACCTCGCCCTCGGACTCGGCTTCGGCATCACCTCACTGTCCGCCACCGCCCCCGTCTGGGCCGCGGGCAGCACACGGCAGCGAGCGGCCACCGCGGACCTGCTGCTGCGCGGCGGCCGGGCGGCCGCCGTACCCCACGAACCCGCCCACGCCAACGCCCTCGCACGCGGCGAGCTGACCGCCGCCCCGGGGCGCGGCGGCTGGATCCTCGACGGCCGCAAGGAACTCGTCATGAACGCCTCCCGGGCGGGCGCCTGGGTCGCCTGCGTCCGCACCACACCCGAACGCGGCCCCCACAGCCACTCCGTCCTCCTGCTGGACCCCGGCGAGCTGCCCTCCGCCAGGGTGCGCCGACTGCCCCGGGTGCCCACCCCCGGCATGCGCGGCACACTCTTCTCCGGCCTGGCGTTCACGCACTGCCCAATCCCCGCGCACGCCCTGGTCGGCCGCCCCGGCGAGGGAACCGCCCTGACCCTGCGCACCCTCCAGATCGACCACTGCCTCATCCCCGCCATGGCCGTCGCGGCCGCCGAAACCGTGCTGCGCTCGGCTGTGCGCGCCGCCACCGGCCGCGGCCAACCGGTGGCCCGGCGCTGGCACAAGCCGCTCGCCGGGGTCTTCGCCGACCTGCTCACCTGCGACAGCATGGCCACCGTCGCGCTCCGCGCGCTCAGCCTGCTGCCCGACCGCACCCACCTCCTGGCCGCGGCCGTCAAGTACGTGGTCCCGGACCTGCTGCGCGAGAACCTCGAGGAACTCACCACCGTCCTGGGCCTACCCGGCCACGAACACGGCAGCGGGCACCACGGCCCCCTGGACAAGCTGACGCGCGACCTGCCGTTCGCGAGCCTCGGCCACACCGGCACGGCCGCCTGCCACGCCGTCCTCGTCCCCCAGCTGCGACCACTCGCCGAGCGCTCCTGGTTCAAGGCCCCGGAACCGCCACCCGAACTGTTCCGCACCGGTGCCGACCTCCCCGCCCTCAACCACCGGTTGCTCGGCATCGCCGGCGGAGAGGACTTCCTTGCCGCCTCCCTCATCGGCTCCGCCGCACGACTGGCCGCCACCGCGGGCACCGACGGCCGGATCGCCCTGCTCGCCGGCCTCGCCGAGGCGTTCACGGACGAACTGCGGACACTGCGCTCCCGGTGCGCGGCCCTGCCCACCACCCCCGGCCCGGCCGCCGTGATCCTCAGCGACCGCTACGCCCTGCTCCAGGCCGCGGCCGCGGTGCTCGGCATCTGGGAGGGCCAGGACGGCACGGACGCCTTCCTCGCCGAGCCCGCCTGGGCGGTGCTGGCACTGTCACGGCTGGCCCGCAGGCTGGGCCTCACCACGCCCGGCCCGCCCGACGAATGCGTGGCGCAGGTGCTGGACGAACTCGTGCGCCGCCACCGCACCGGCCGCAGCTGCGATCTCGACGGCAGCGGACCCAGCCATTGAGGAGGAGACCCATCGTGCCGCACCGGACCGCCGCCGGCAGCAGGACCCCTCCACCGCCCGTGCACGCCCCCGGACCCGGACCCGGCCGGCCCTGGCACACGGTGCGCGCCCGCCTCGAACAGGACGGCAACGCCGTCGTCACCGCCACCTGGGGCGAATGGCTGACCGCAGCGCTCGCCGACACCGCGCTGCGCCCGCTGCTCGGCCCCGACTGGCAGCGCTACCGGCGTACCCAGGACGCGGCGGCCCGCTACCGCTTCCTCGCCTCCCGCATGCTCATCAAGTACACGGCCGCCGCGGCCCTGAGAACGGACCCGGCCGCGCTCGACCTCGCGTACAAGATCGGTGGAAGGCCGTTCATCCGCGGCTTCGACCAGATCGACATCAGCCTGAGCCACACCGAGGACCTGATCACGGTCGGGATCAGCCGCACCGGCCGGATCGGCGTGGACGCCGAACCCGCAGGCCGCACGATCTCCTTCGAACAGCTCCACCGGCACATGTGCACCCCCGCCGAGAGCGCCGAGCTGGCACGGATGCCCCAGGACCGGCAGGCCTCGGAGCTGCTGCGGCTGTGGACCCTCAAAGAGGCCTACGCCAAGGCCCTCGGGCAAGGACTGCGGCTCGGCTTCACCGAGTTCGGCTTCGGCCTGGACAGCGGCGTCCTGACCACCCACGACGGCTCCCCGGCCTCCCGCGGCGCATGGTCCTTCGCCACCCACCTGGTGCTGAGCGGCCGCTACCTGGTGAGCACGGCCTGCCAGGACACCGGCCTGGACACCGCCCGGGACACCGCCGCCCACACCATGCTCGACCAGGGGATCACGGGCGCGGTCGAGGAGGGCCTGGCCGCCCGCTGAGCCGGCCCTGCCCGCCCGCGCCCCCACCACACGGGCAGGGCAGACAGGGCTCGGCGGCCCGGCTCGCTCATCGCCGTGCCCGCCGCCCCGCCGTGCCCGCTTCCCCGGCAGGGCGCCCTCGAAGCGCCCTCTAAGAACCCTCCACCGGCGCGCCCGAAGCTGGGCACCTACCGAGCAAGAGCCCCCGGGAAACCGGGCCGAACAGGGCGGAGCAGGTACGTGACAATCTTGGTGACTGGAGCGACGGGAGCCGTGGGCCGGCTTGTGGTCGGCCGGCTCGTCGCGGCAGGTGAGTCGGTGCGTGCGGTGACCCGGAACCCGGCCACCGCGGGCCTGCCGGAGCCGGTCGAGGTCGTCGAAGGCGACCTGGACAAGCCCGAGAGCCTGCGTGCGGCCTTCGCCGGAGTGGACCGCCTCTACCTCTTCCCGGTGCCGCAGACCGCCCGCGAGGTCGTCGCCCTGGCCAAGGAAGCCGGCGTCCGCCGGATCGTGGTCCTCTCCTCCTCCTCGGTCCTCGACACCTCGGGCGACAACCACAGCGGCGCGTACCACCGCAGCGTCGAGCGCGCCGTGCAGGAGTCCGGCATCGAGTGGACCTTCGTCCGCCCCGACGAGTTCGCCACCAACGTGCTGTGGAAATGGGGCCACTCCATCCGCACCGAGGGCGTCGTGCGCGCCCCCTACGGCAACGCGAGGCGCGTCGTGATCCACGAGTCCGATGTCGCGGCCGTGGCCGCGGCCGCCCTCCTGGAGGACGGACACGCCGGCCAGGCCTACGTGCTCACCGGCCCCGAGGCCCTCACCCAGGCCGAGCAGGTCCGCCAGATCGCCCGGGCCATCGGCCGCCCGGTCGCCTTCGAGGAGATCACCCCGGACCAGGCACGGCAGGCCATGGGCCAGGCCATGCCCGCACCGGTGGTCGAGATGGTCCTGGGCTACCTCGCCGACGCGGTCGCGAACCCGCCCGTCCCCTTCGACACCGTCGAGAAGGTCACCGGCCGCCCCGCGCTGACCTTCGCCCGCTGGGCCGCCGACCACGCCGCCGATTTCGCCCCCCAGCCCACGGACCGTGCGGCATGAACCTGAACTCCGCCGAGCACCCCGCATCCGGCACCGCCGACCGGACACGCCGCGCCGCCGCCAACACACTGGTCCGGATGACCGGCAGCGGCACACCCGAGGAACGGATCCACACCGCCGAGGGCCCCCGGCCCGCCGCGGGCAAGGGCAGGGTCCTGGTCGAGGTCGAGGCAGCCGGCGTGTCCTTCGCCGAGGTCCAGATGCTCCAGCACCTCCACCCCTTCCCGCCCAAGTTCCCCTTCGTGCCCGGCTACGACCTGGTCGGGCGGATCGTCGAGGTCGGCCCCGGCGTCACCGGCTGGAAGACCGGCGACCGGATCGCCGCCATGCCCCGCCAGGGCGCCTGGCAGCGCTTCGTCGAACTGCCCGCCAAGACCCTGGCCGCCGTCCCCGAGACACTGGACGCGGCCGTGGCCGTGGCCCTGGTCACCAACGGGGTCACCGCCTACCAGATGCTGCACCGCCTCACCCGCCTGCGGCCGGGCCAGAGCGTCCTGGTGCACGGAGCGAGCGGGGGCGTCGGCGCCCTGCTCACCCAGCTCGCGGTCCACCACGGCCTGCGGGTCATCGGCACCGCCTCGCCCGCCAAGCACGACGCCGTGCGGGAACTCGGCGCACAACCGCTCGACTACCGCACCCCCGACATCGCCGCGGCCGTCCGCGCACTGGCCCCGGAAGGCGTCCAGGCCGTCTTCGACCACATCGGCGGCCGCGGCCTCGACGCCGGCTGGACGATGCTCGCCCGCGGCGGAACCCTGGTCTCCTTCGACTCCTCCGTGGCGGGCTACCGCCCCGGCCAGTGGTTCCGGCCGCACGTCCCGGCCCTGCGCCGCACCGTGACCCGCTTCTTCGCCCGCCTCCTCGGCCTCACCAAGGGCCGCCGGATGAGCATGTACTACGTCAAACCCGGACCGGACTTCACCACCGACTACGCGCAGCTGTGCAGGCTCGCCACGGACGGTGTCCTCACCCCCCGCATCGCCGGCCGCCACCCGCTGGACGGAGCCGCCGCCGCGGTACGCGCCCTGCTGGACGGCAGCAGCGTCGGCAAACACGTCCTGGCCCCCTGAGCCATCCGACTCCGCAGCACACGAGGGGAATTCCCACCATGACCACAACGGTGAACGAGCGTCCCGCCGGCCACAGCGTGCAGGAACGCAACAAGGAGATCGCGCTCGCCTGCGCCGCTGCCTGGAACCGCTGGGAACTGGACGGCGTCCTCAAGCACTGGGCCCCGGACATCAAGCACTACTCCGAGGACCGCCCGGTCGACACCCGGCAGATGATCGGCGCCATGCGAGCAGGCCTCGCCGCCTTCCCCGATCTCCGCCTGGACGTCAAGTCCATCGTCGCCGAGGGCGACCGCGTCATCGTGCGCATCACGGTGACCGCCACCCACCTCGGCGAGTTCCTCGGCAAGGCACCGACCGGGAAGAAGGTGACCTGGTTCATGCTCGAAGAGCTCCTCTTCAACGACGCCGGCCAGATCATCGAGCACTACGACGTCCTCAACTACCTGCCGATGCTGAAGGAACTGGAGCTCGTCCCCGCCGAAGCCCTCTGAACAGCACCGCGCCCCCGTGGGAACCCAGGGTTCCCACGGGGGCGCGTCGTCGCCCCGGCGCCGCCGCGCCCGGCTCAGGCCAGGTCGTCCCGGGTGACCTTACGGGCCGACACCAGCAGCTCACCGCCCTCACCCCGCACCAGCACGTCCTCGCAGACACACACCCGGTGCACCCGGGACTCGCCGCCGATCTCGGAGGCGTAGACGACGGCGTACGAGCGGACGGCCACAGCGCCGTCGGGGCGGGGCCGGACGTCCAGCATGCCCATGAAGTGCCGGTGCCGCTGCCCGGCCGCGGCGAGCTCCGCGTGGCTGCGGGTGGTCACCGCGACCAGGCCGGCCCGGCCCCGCACGGGCTCCGGCAGCGTCGGCACCGCGAAGGTCGCGTCCTCGGTGAAGGTCGCAGCCCAGCGCTCCGCCTCGGCCAGGTCGAGGAGCTGCATCTGGTAGGCGTAGAACTGTTGCACCTCGGCGTGGAGCGCGGCGTCCCAGGCGGTGGTCCCGGGCACGAGGTCAGGCGAGGTTGTCATGGGGTCTCCCTTTCGTTCCTTGGCTGCGCCCATGCTGCGCGCCGCGGGTCGCACCCCCTTCGAGGATCCCTCGACCGCCCGCCCCCTCCCCGCGCCGCGAGGCCGCGCTCCTCCAGCCGCCTTCCGCCCGCCCTCCAGCGGGCCGGGGCACCGTCGAAACCACCGCAGAGCCGAGCAGCGAAGGGTGGGAAATGGTGTCCGCTGAACAGGTGCACCGTACGTCGCACGAGGTGGAGGTCGCCGCACCCGCGGGGGTCGTCTACGGGATCATCGCGGACACGGGGAAGTGGCCGCTGTACTTCCCGCCGAACGTTCACGTCGAGCGCCTCGAAGGCGACGAGCGGCATGAGCGTCTGCGGATATGGGCGACCGCCAACGGCACGGTGAAGACGTGGACCTCGCGCCGTGAGCTGGACCCCGGCCGCCGCCGCATCGAGTTCCGCCAGGAGATCCCGGCCGCTCCGCTGACCGGCATGGGCGGCACCTGGATCGTCGAGGAGCTCGGCGCGACCTCCACCCGGCTGACCCTGCTGCACGACTTCACCGTGGCCGACGACCGTGCCGAAGACGTCGAGTGGGTGCTGCGGGCCACCGACACCAACAGCGAGTCCGAACTGGGCCGCCTCAAGACGCTCGCCGAGCGCTGGACCCAACTGGACGACCTCGTGCTGTCCTTCGAGGACTCCACGCACGTCGAGGGACCGGCGGAACTCGTCTACGACTTCCTGTACCGGGTGGGCGACTGGCCGGAACGGGTCCCGCACGTGGACCGCCTGGACCTGGTCGAAGAGACACCGGGAGTGCAGGTCATGTCGATGGACACCCGCACGGCCGACGGCTCGGTCCACACCACCGAATCGGTCCGCGTGTGCTTCCCCGAGGCCGAACGCATCGTGTACAAGCAGACCGCGACCCCGGCCCTGATGGCCGCCCACACCGGGGAATGGTCCATCAGGCGCGACGGGAGCGGCGTGACCGTCACCTCGCAGCACAGCGTCGTGCTGCGGCCGGAGAACATCGAGCGGATCCTCGGACCCGACGCGGACGTCGCCGCCGCCCGCCGCTACGTCCGCCAGGCCCTGGGCCGCAACTCCGGCGCCACCCTCGCCCTCGCCAAGCAGTTCGCGCAGGCCGCCACCCCGGCCCGCTGACACCCCGACCGCCCTCCCCACCCCCCACCGCACCCCGCCGGCCCTGCCGGCGGGGTGCCCCCGTTCCCCCCGGACCGGCCGGGGCCGCACCCCCTCCGGCGGGAGACAAGGGCTGGTTCGAGCGGTTCTCCAGCAAGGTCGGCGAGGCTCCCAGACACGTGCGGTGGTTGCGTCGCGTGCGCGGCGGCGATCCGCGCTGTCGCCGTGACCCCCTGGAGGACAACAGTGAAGGAAAGCCGATGAGGCGGGTTGTGATCACCGGAATCGGCGTGGTCGCACCGGGCGGCGTGGGCACCAAGGAGTTCTGGTCGGTACTCACCTCCGGACGCACCGCCACCCGGGGCATCACTCTGTTCGATGCGGCACAGTTCCGCTCACGCATCGCCGCGGAGGCCGACTTCGACCCCGCCGCTCACGGGTTCACCCCGGCCGAAACCGCGCGCCTGGACCGGGCCACCCAGTTCGCCCTGGTCAGCACCCGAGAAGCCCTGACCGACAGCGGACTCGCCGAAGAACTCGACCCCCTGCGCACCGGTGTCACCCTGGGCAGCGCGGTCGGCTGCACCACCGGCCTCGACATGGAGTACGCACAGGTGAGCCGCAACGGCGCGGACTGGGTGCTGGACCACACCCGGGCCGTGCCCCACCTCTTCGACTACTTCGTGCCCAGCTCCATGGCGGCCGAGGTCGCCCGCCTGGCCGGAGCCCAGGGCCCGGTGTCCCTGGTCTCCACCGGCTGCACCTCGGGCCTGGACTCCGTCGGCCACGCCGTGGAGCTGATCCGCGAAGGCAGCGCGGACGTCATGATCACGGGCGCCACCGAGGCACCGATCTCCCCGATCACCGTGGCCTGCTTCGACGCGATCAAGGCCACCAGCCCGCGCAACGACGAGCCGGAGACCGCCTCGCGGCCCTTCGACCGCACCCGCAACGGGTTCGTGCTCGGCGAGGGAGCGGCCGTCCTGGTCATCGAGGAACTGGAGCACGCCCGCCGCCGCGGAGCACAGGTCTACGCCGAGATATCGGGCTTCGCCAGCCGCAGCAACGCCTACCACATGACCGGTCTGCGCACGGACGGCGTGGAGATGGCCGAGGCCATCACCGCCGCCCTGGACGAGGCCCGGCTCAACCCCGACGCCGTCGACTACATCAACGCCCACGGCTCGGGCACCAAGCAGAACGACCGCCACGAGACCGCGGCGTTCAAGCGCAGCCTCAAACAGCACGCCTACGAGGTGCCGGTCAGCTCCATCAAGTCGATGATCGGCCACTCCCTGGGCGCGATCGGCTCCCTGGAGGTGGCCGCCAGCGCCCTGGCCATCGCGCACGACACCGTGCCGCCCACGGCCAACCTGCACGAAGCCGACCCCGCGTGCGACCTGGACTACACCCCACTCGTCGCCCGCGAGCAGCAGACCGACACGGTGCTGACGGTGGGCAGCGGATTCGGCGGGTTCCAAAGCGCCATGATCCTCACCCGCCCGCACCTGGGAGCGACCGCATGACCGCCACATCCACCCTCGACCGCCCCCGCCACGACCGTCCGGACCCGCCCCGCCGCCCGCAGGCCGTGGTCACCGGCATCGGCGTCGCCGCCCCCAACGGCCTGGGCACCCACGCCTGGTGGAACGCCGTACTGCAGGGCGAGAACGGCATCCGCCCGCTGACCCGCTTCGACGCCTCCGGCTATCCGGTCCGACTCGCCGGCGAGGTACCCGGGTTCGTCCCCGAGGACCACGTACGCAGCCGGCTGCTGGCCCAGACCGACCAGGTGACCCGGCTGTCCCTGGCGGCCGCCAAGGAGGCGCTGGACGACGCCGGGGTCGACCCGGCCCAACTCCCGCGGTACGCGGCCGGGGTGGTCACCTCCAGCTCCGCCGGCGGCTTCGAGTTCGGCCAGCGCGAGCTCCAGGCCCTGTGGAGCCAGGGCGGCCAGTACGTCAGCGCCTACCAGTCCTTCGCCTGGTTCTACGCCGTCAACACCGGCCAGATCTCCATCCTGCACGGACTGCGGGGCGCCAGCGGCGTGCTGGTGACCGAACAGGCCGGCGGGCTCGACGCCGTGGCCCACGCCCGCCGCCAGCTGCGCAAGGGGTCCTCACTCGTCATCACCGGCGGCGTCGACTCCGCCCTGTGCCCATGGGGCTGGGTCGCCCACGTCGCCGAGGGCCGCATGAGCCCCCGCGAGGACCCGGACCGCGCCTTCCTGCCCTTCTCCGCGGACGCCTCCGGCTACGTGCCCGGCGAGGGCGGCGCCCTGCTGGTGCTGGAGGACGCCGAAACCGCCCGCGCCCGAGGCGCCCGGGTGTACGGATCGGTCGCCGGCTACGCCGCGACCTTCGACCCGCACCCGCAATCCGGTGACTGCCGGCTCGGCGCCGCGGCCGCGCTCGCCCTGGCCGACGCCGGGGTGCGGCCCGACCAGGTCGACGTGGTCTTCGCCGACGCCGCCGGCGAGCGGGAGGCCGACCGCACCGAAGCGCGGGCGATCTGCGACCTGTTCGGCGAGCGCGGCGTGCCCGTCACCGCACCCAAGACCATGACCGGCCGGCTCTCCGCCGGAGGGTCCTCCCTCGACCTGGCCGCGGCGCTGCTCTCCCTGCGCGACCAGGTGATCCCCCCCACCACCGGTACCGACCGCCCGGCCGAGGACTGCCCTGTGGACCTGGTCACCGGCACCCCGCGCACCGGAGTGGAACTGCAAACGGCGCTGGTACTGGCGCGTGGCCGGGGCGGCTTCAACGCCGCCGCCGTGGTCCGCGCCTGAACCACGCCGGCGCCTTCGCCCTACGGAAAACAGACCGCCATGGACGTCCACCCGTCCGTTCAGAAGAAAACACGAGGTATGACGTGACCCGGTTCGAACTCACCGATCTGATCACCCTGCTGCGCGAGTCCGCGGGCGAGGACGAGGGCGTGGACCTGGACGGCGACATCCACGACGTCCCGTTCGCCGAGCTCGGCTACGACTCGCTGGCCATGCTCCAGACCACGGGCCTGGTCGAGCGGCAATGGGCGGTGCTCCTGGACGAGGAGGCCGTCTCCGAGGCCGAGACGCCGCGCCAGTACCTGGACGTCGTCAACCGGGCACTGTCCGAGCGCACCGCCGCCTGAGCTCCGGCCGGCCGGTGACGGCCACCGGTGAGGGATCGCCGGGTACGGCCGTCCGTCCGCCGGCCCGCGGCACGACAGCCAGCAGCGGGCGGCCCCGGACAGGGGCCGCCCGCTCGGCGGTGCGCTGTCCCGCGCCCGACGGCCCCGGGCCGGCCCCGGAGTTCAGCCAAGGCTCCATCCGGTCTCAAGACCGCAAAACCACCATCAGATCCACACGACAGGCATATGGGCAAGGGGAGGGGCTGTGAGCAGCAGCGCGGACGCGGTGCCGGACACCGCACAGGCCGCACAGACCGCTTCGGACACCCCCGGTGTGCCGGGCGGACCACAGGGACACCACCGCGGCCTGATCGGCACATTCCTCACCCACGCCCGCCGGGACCCGCGCGCGACCGCCCTGGTCTGGCGCGGCGAAGAGGTCGACTACGGCACCCTGCTGCGGCGCGCGCAGGCGCGGCGCACCCGCCTGCGCCGGCTCACCGGCGACGGACCGATCGGCGTCCCCGCCGTGAAGTCGCCCGAGACGATCGCGCTGGTCCTCGCCTGTCTGCTGGAACGCCGGCCGGTCCTGCTGCCCTCGGCCACCCTCGGCGCCGATGCCCTGGAGCGACTGTACGGCGAGGCCGGCGTGTGCGCGGTACTCGATCCGGCGGACACCACCGGCCCGGACACGCACGAGGAACCGGACCCCGCGTACACCGGCCCGGGAGACCCGCCCGCGACACCCTCCGGGCGCCCCGCCCTGCTGCTGACCACGTCCGGTTCCACCGGACTGCCCAAGATCGTGCCGCTGGGCGTGGAGGCCGTCGACACCTTCGTCCACTGGGCCGCCGACGCCTTCGGCATCGGCCCCGGCTCCACCGTTTTCAACTACGCGCCGCTCAACTTCGACCTGTGCCTGCTCGACGTCTGGACCACCCTCGCCCACGGCGGCCGGGTCGTCCTCGTCGACCCCGACCAGGCACTGAGCGGCCCCCGCCTGCTCGCCCTGCTCGAACGCCACCGGGCGGAGGTGGTCCAGGGCGTCCCCATGTTCTTCCGGCTGATCGCCGACGCCGCGCAGGACACCGGATCGGTCCTGCCCTCCGTCCGCCACGCCGTCTTCACCGGCGACGCCCTGCCCGGGCCGGTGCTCGCCCGGCTGCCCCGCCTGATGCCCACCGCCCGGCTGCACAACGTCTACGGATGCACCGAGACCAACGACAGCTTCTGGCACGAGGTGACCGACGCCCGGGCCGAGGCCCGCACCCCCCTGCCGCTCGGCCGCCCCCTGGCCGGCGTCGACCACTACCTCGCCGACGGCGACGGGCACGTCCTTCAGGGACCGGGCACCGGTGAACTCCTCGTCTCCACGCCTTTCCAGAGCGACGGCTATCTCGGCGCGGCCGCCGCCGCCGAGGTCTTCACACCGCATCCGTCGGGCGGGGGAGCGCGCCGGTACTTCCGCAGCGGCGACCTCGTCCGGCGTCACCCGGACGGCACGCTCACCCTCGAAGGGCGCACCGACCACCAGGTCAAGGTGCGCGGAGTCCGGGTCAACACCCAGGAAGTGGAGAGCGTCCTGCTCGCCCACCCGGACGTCACCGAGGCGGCCGTCCTGGCCCTGCCCGATCCCGTCGCCGGACGCCTGCTGCACGCCGTCGTACGCCGCGCCACCGGCTGTGGCCTCAACAGCCTCGCACTGCGCGGACACCTGGCCCGCCGGCTGCCGCGCGCGGCCGTCCCCTCGACTGTGCGCATCACCGACGATCCGCTTCCCAGGACCTCGACCGGCAAGGTCGACCGCAGCCTCGCTGCCCAGGCCCATTTCCCCAAGGAGAACTGACATGACCCACATCCAGGCTGTCAAGACGTTCATCGTCGAGGAGTTCCTGCCCGACGTGCCCGCCGGCGAACTGGCCGATGACCACGACCTCCTGGAGAACGGCATCGTCGACAGCCTCGGGCTGCTCAAGGTGATCGCCTGGCTGGAGGACCGCTACGGCATCGACGCCGACACCGTCGACCTCGACCCGGAGTCCTTCACCACGGTCGCGGCGATCACCACGTTCATCGAGCAGTCCGCGCCCAAGAACGCCGGGGCCGCGTAGCCATGCACGAGGCCGTCGTCTCGCTCATCAGCCGCGACCACCCCGTGGAGCTGCCGGTGTGGCGGTCGTTCTGGGACCGGCTGCACGCCGGTGGCCTGCTCCGGGGTGAAGCCGCAGCCCTCCTCGCCTCGCTGTCCACCCAGATGCCCGACCGCCTCACCCTGCACGCACTGCTGGCATCGCTGGACGAGCGCCGGCCGCCGCGCCCGGCCGGCCCCTTCGCCGGCGCAGTCAACATCGTCGGCACCGGCGGCGGCCCGGCCACCTTCAACATCTCCACTGCGGCCGCCTTCGTCGCAGCGGCCATGGGCGTCCCCGTCGTCAAGACCGGCTCCCGGGCCTACACGAGCCGCTTCGGCTCCATCGACCTGCTCGCCCGCCTCGGCATCACCCCGACCACCTCCTACGAGCACACCCGGCACGTCCTCGAGCACTGCGGCATCGCCTTCGCCGGATTCTTCGTCTACCCCCAGGAGGTCACCCTCCTGGCCCGGGCGGTGGCGCCGCTGGACCTCCGCAGGCTGGGCTCCTTCGTCAACACGCTCGGGCCCTTCCTCGCCGACATGCCGGTCGCCGCACAGGTGACGGGCCTGTCCCGGCCCCGGCACCTGGAGGCACTGGGCCACGCCGCCGAGTACACCTCACGCGCCACCGGCCGCTCCGTCTGGCTGGCCGTCAACGAAGCCGGCGCCGATGAACTGCTCGGGTTCACCGCCAACATGATCCGCGCCTACGAGCACGGGACCGACAGCGACTTCGAGCTGGCCCCCGCCGCCCTCGGACTGGGCACCGGCCGGCTGGGCGACCTCGCCGTGCCCGACGGCGGCGCGGACCGGAGCGCCGAGCTGTTCCTCGACGTGCTCGCCGGACGGTGCGGCCGGGCGGCCCGCGAGACGGTCTGCCTCAACGCCGCGGCGCTCGCCGTGGCCGGCCGGCTGACCGGCGACTGGCACGAAGCGCTGGCGGCCGCCGACGCCGTGCTGCGGGACGGCTCGGCCCTCGCCCGGGTCGAACGACTTCGGTCCCTGGAGGCCGCGCATGCCTGACACCGTGCCGGACACGGCCCCGCACCCCGACACCCGCCCCGGCTTCTTCGCCGCACGGAGCCCGGGCCGACCGGGACTGGCCGTGTTCGCCAACGCAGGCGACCCGCCCCTCGCCGCGCTGCCGGAACTCGCCGCGATGCTCGACGACAACGGCGTCGACTGCCTGGAACTCGCCGTCCCGTTCCCCGGATCCGTCACCGACGGACCGGTGATCCGCCGCTCCGCCGACCGCGCGCTGGCCGGCGGAACCACGCTGCAATCCGTCCTCGACGCGGTCGCCACCATCCGCCCGGCCCTGCGCCGGCTGCGCATCGCCCTGCTCGCGGACTGGAGCCACAGCGTCAAGGGCACCGACCTGGGGCACTTCGCACGGTCCGTCGCCGACGCCGGCTGCGACGCGCTGCTGCTGCACGGGCTGCCGCCCCGGCTGCGCGCCTCCCACTACGCGGCGGCCCGCGGCGCCGGACTGCCGCTCGTCACCACCTGCTACGCGGTCTCCGACCCGCAGACCGTCTCCGAGGCCGCCCGGCACGCCTCCGCCTACGTCTACCTGGTCGCCCACTACGGCCGCAGCGGCACACGTGCGACGGCCGCCCCGGACCGCCTGGCCGCCGCGCTCACCGCGCTGCGCGCCGAGACCACGTCCCCGCTCGCGGTCGGCTTCGGCATCCGCACCCGGGCCGACATCACCGCGCTGGGGGACCTCGGCGCGGACGCGGCGATCGTCGGCAGCGCCGGTGTCGCCCGCATCGAACAAGCCCTCACACAAGGGCGCGACCCGGTCGAGGAGTTCGCCTCCTTCGTAGGGGAACTGCGCCGCCCGCATCCCTGAACAACCCGCGAAAGGAAGCCCACCATGATCGTCCGCAAGCTCGAAGGCGTACGCTGCGTCGACTGGGGAAACGGCCTCAGCCGCCGGTTCCTCACCGCCGCCGACGGCCTCGGCTACACCGTCACCGACACCATCGTGCGGGCCGGCACCAAGTCCCGCCTGGAATACCGCCGTCACCTCGAGGCCTGCTACTGCATCGAGGGCAGCGGCGAGGTCGTGGACACCGTCGGCGACTCGCACCCCATCACCCCCGGCACCCTCTACGCCCTCGACAAACACGACGCGCACTGGCTGATCGCCAGCCCGCACGAAGACCTGCGCCTGGTCTGCGTGTTCTCCCCGGCCCTGCGCGGCGACGAGGTCCACAACCTCAACTCTCCCGAGTTCTCACAGTACTGATGACCCCATGGACCGATGACCAGCAGCGGCTGCGGGAGGGACTGCGGCCGCTGCTGGACAAGATCAGTGACGGGCACATCGAGCGCGACGCCCGAGCGGCCTTCCCCCGGGAACAGTGGGACCTGCTGCGCGCCACGGGAATCCTCGGCCTGCCCTTCGAGGAGCGCTGGGGAGGACTCGGCCAGGACCTGGTGACCACCATGTACGTCCTGGAAGGCCTGGGACAGGGCTGCCGCGACGCCGGGCTGAACTTCTCCGTGACCAGCCACATGGTCAGCACCGGCGTCCCGCTGCAGCGGTTCGGCTCGAAGGAGTTGAAGGAACGCCACCTGCCGCGCCTGTGCTCCGGCGAGCTCATCGGCGCGCACGCCATCAGCGAGCCGGACAGCGGCTCGGACGCCCTGGCCATGCGCACCCGGGCGGTCCGCGACGGCGACTGCTACGTCCTCAACGGCAGCAAGGCCTTCGTCAGCAACGGGCCCGTCGCCGACCGGATCACCGTCTACGCCCGCACCAGCGACCGTCCCGGCCCGCTGAGCATCACCGCGTTCCTGGTGGACCGCGACACCCCCGGCCTGACCATCGGCACGCCGATCGCCAAGATGGGGCTGCGCACCTCGCCGCTGAGCGAGCTGTTCTTCGACGACTGCCGCATCCCCGCCGCACGGGTGCTCGGCCGCCCGGGCGGCGGCTTCCTCGTCCTGGACCACGTGATGCGCTGGGAGATCCTCTGCTCCTTCGCCGTCAACGCGGGGGAGATGCGCGACCGTGTCGAACGGTGCGCCCAGTACGCCCGAAGCCGTACCCAGTTCGGCAGGCCGATCGGCTCCTACCAGGCCGTCTCCCACAAGATCGTGGACATGGAGATCGGCGTGGAGAGCGCCCGCCACTGGCTGTTCTCCGCCGGCCGCAAACTCGCCGCCGGCGAGGACGCCGCCAAGGACGTGGCCATCGCCAAGCTCGTCACCAGCGAGGCGAACCTCGCCTCGGCGCTCGCCGCCGTGCAGATCTTCGGCGGCAACGGCTACATGGCCGAATACGGCATCGAGAAGGAACTGCGCAACTCCGTCGGCGGAACCATCTACTCCGGGACCTCCGAGATCCAGCGCAACCGCCTCGCCTCGATGCTCGGCCTGTGAAACCCGACCCCGACAGAAACGGATGACGCCACCATGAAACACGCCTTCGGATCAGGGTCCGCATCCGCGGCCCTGGCCACCGAGGACCTGGCCGCGACCGAGTTCATCGACCACGACAGCCCCGAGGTCCGCGCCTTCGTCCGCGAGGCCGTACCGGCGGGCGCCACCACCCCCACCGAGCAGGCGGTGGCGCTGTACTACGCCGTCCGCGACGGCATCCGCTACGAGGTGTACGGAGCGGACCTGTCCCGCGAGGGGCTGCGCGCGAGCCGGGTGGCGACCGGCGGCTCCGGCATGTGCCTGCACAAGTCGGTGCTGTACGCCGCCGGCCTGCGCTCGCTGGGGATCCCCGCCCGCCTGGTCCTCACCGATGTGCGCAACCACCTCGCCTCCGGCCGGCTCAAGCGGCTGATCGGCGGCGACGTGTTCCACCAGCACGCCCTGACCGCCGTGCACCTGGAGGACCGCTGGGTGAAGGCGACCCCGGTCTTCAACCGGACGCTGTGCCGGCTGTACCGGATGACCCCGCTGGAGTTCGACGGCACGGCCGACAGCCTCTTCCACCCCTTCGACGAGCAGGGGCGGCAGCAGATGGAGTTCCTGCGTTTCCACGGCGAGTTCGACGACCTGCCCTACGACTGGGTCATCGCCGACCTGCGGGCCGCGCACCCGGGACTGTTCCAGGGCGTGGCCCCCCGCTTCGCCGGCGGTTCCCTCGTCCGGGACGCCCACGACACGGCGGCGACGGCCTAGTGTTCGTCAAGATCTGCGGTGCGACCACCGCGCAGGAGGTGCGGGCCGTCGCCGAGGCCGGAGCGGACCTCATCGGCCTGTGGCACGGTGTTCCCGGCGGACACGCAAACCTGCCCGCCGGACGGCTGGCCGGGCTGGCTGCCGAGGCCCGGGCAACCGGCCGGCTGCGCTCCGTACTGGTCACCTTCGGCTCCGATGCCGCGGCCCTGGCCCGGACCGCCGCCGGCGCCGGCACCGACTGGATCCAGCTCCACGGGTACCAGCGGCCCGCCCTGGTCCGCGCCCTGCGGGCGGAACTGCCCGAGTGGGTGCGCATCGTCAAGGTGCTGCACGTCCGCGACGGTTCCTGCCCGGAGGCGAGCCTGATCGCAGCCTACGAACGGGCCGGCACCGACCTGTTCCTGCTGGACGCGGCCACCCCCGACGGGCGGGTCGGCAGCACCGGCCACACCCTGGACGACCGCACGGTGGCCGCCCTGGCCGACCGGATGACACGCTCCTTCCTGCTCGCGGGCGGCCTGCGCCACGCCAACCGGGACCGGTTCGGCGCGACCCTCGAGCACCCCGGGTTCCTCGGCATCGACGTGGACTCCGCCGCCCGGGGCGACGCCGGCCTGCTCGATGGAGCACGGACGGCGGACCTGGTCCGCGCCTGGAAGACACCATGAACCCGTCCTTCGCCGAAGCGCTCACCTGCGCCGATCGCCCCCTGATCATGGAGGTCAAACGGCGGGACGCCGACGGCAACGACCTGCTGGGCGGCCGGCCGGTCGCCGAGGTCGTCGCCCGCTACGAGGAGGCGGGCGCGCCCTGCATCTCGGTGGTCACCGGACACTGGTTCGGCGGCACCGAGGAACTGCTCGCCGAGGTGGCCGCCCTCACCGGCCTGCCCCTGCTGCGCAAGGACTTCGTCACCAGCCGCAGGCAGCTCGTGCGCACCCGCGAGCTCGGCGCCTCGGCGGTGCTGCTGACCGCGAAGCTGCTGCCCGCGGGTGTCATGGCCCGGCTGGCCGGACACGCCCTGGAGCTCGGACTGACCCCGTTCGTGGAGATCGCCGACGAGGCGGAGGCCGCCGCGGTGCCGCCCGGGCCCCACTGCGTCGTCGCCGTCAACAACAAGGACATCGCCACCCGCGAACGGCTTCCCGCAGACCCGGACCGCAGCACGGACCTGCTGCCCGCCGTCCTGCGGACCGGCACCCGCTGCGCGGTGAGTGCCAGCGGCATCGCCGACCCCGTCCGGGCCGCCCTGCTGCTGGACGCCGGATTCCAGGGCCTGCTGATCGGCACCGGCCTGCTGCGCGCGCCCAGCCTGACGGCATGGTGCGCGCGGCTGGACGCGGCCCGCGCCTGAACCCCCTCGCGGCATCGACCACGCCTCGACGAACGCTCCAGCACGCCCCGTGGTGCGGTCCGCAGGATGGGGCCAGCAGCGGTTCCCCCACCCGTGGGCGCCCGACCCGACATGACCACCCGGAGTTGAATGTGGACAGCGTGCTGTACAAGACGAAAGTCACCGACGCCTTCAACGAGGCCGCGGCGACCTACGACCGGCTGGGCGTGGAGTTCTTCACGCCGATGGGCCGCAGGCTGGTGGAACTGGTCGATCCGCAGCCGGGCCAGCGGCTCCTGGACGTCGGCTGCGGCCTCGGCGCCACCCTGCTGCCCGCCGCCGCCCAGATCGGCCCGGGGGGCAGCGCACTGGGCATCGACATCGCGGAGGCGATGATCGAGGAGGCCCGCCGCGAGGCCGGCCGTCAGGGCATCCGCAACGTCGAACTGCGCGTGATGGACGGCGAGCACCCCGACCTGCCGTCCCGCTCCTTCGACCTGGTGCTCGGCAGCTACAGCGTGATCTTCCTGCCGGACGCCCGGGCGGCGCTCGCCCGCTACGCCGGGCTGCTGCGCGACGGCGGCCGGATCGCCTTCACCAGCCCCGTCTTCACCCGCGACACCTTCCCCTTCCTGCCCCCGATGTTCACCGAGCTGATCCCGATGTCCCTGCTGGAGCACCTGCCGGCGGCCTGGCATCCGGAGCAGTTGCACCGGCAGCTGCACTCCTGGCTGGAGGATCCCGCGGACCTCACGGCCGCCCTGGACAAGGCCGGCTTCACCGACGTGCGGATCACCGACGAGAACGTCCCGATGACCGCCGTGTCCGGCCAGGCCTGGGTGGACTGGTCGCACACGCAGGGCATGCGGCTGCTGTGGCAGCACCTGCCCGGGGAAGAGGCCGCCGCCCTGCGCGCGCGGCTCGTCACCGCCCTCGACGCCCTGCGTGAGGACGGCGGCCCCGTCCGCATCGAGGTTCCCGTCCGCTACGTGACGGCCACCGTCGCCCGCTGACACCGAGGAAGGCGGCACCCCGGGTCTTGGGGTGCCGCCTTCCTCGATGCGGTCCGGGGGACCGGCGCCTACGGCACCGCGCCCGGCCGGGACGTCCCGGCCGGGCGCGGCGCGTCGGCGGCGGCCTCAGGTCACCGACAGGGCACCGTCCACGGCCAGGACGGTGCCGTTGGCGTACGCCGCCTCGGGGCGCGCCAGCTGCACGATCCACCAGGCGATGTCCTCGGGGCGGCCCACCCGGCCGGCCGGGATGCGCCCGGCCATCTGCTCCAGGAAGCCCTGGTAGGCCTCCTCGGGCATCCCGGCCCGCACGCCGACGCCGGTGTCCACGACACCGGGCGCGATGCCCACCGAGCGGATGCCGCGCGGTGCCAGTTCCACCGCCCAGGTACGGGTGAGGAAGTCCAGCGCGACCTTGGCCATGCCGTAGACGGAGTTCTCCGGCCAGGCCCGGCGGCCCAGCGAACCGGCCGAACTGACGTTCACCACCACGCCTCCGGTCTCCTCCAGGGCGTCCAGCGCGGCCTGTGCGAGGAAGACCGGGGCCAGCAGGTTCGTGCCGAGCTGGGCCCGGACCGTGTCCCGTTCCAGACCGTCCAGGGCGGCGAACCCGGTGACGGCGGCGTTGTTGACCAGCACGTCGAGCCGGCCGAACTCCTCCAGCGCCCGCTCCACGATCAGCCTCGGTGCGTCCTCGTCGTGGACGTCCACGGCCAGTGCCCGGATCCGCTCGTGGCCGGCTGCGGTCTCCTTCAGCCTCGCCTCGGTCCGGCCGACGACCAGCACCCGGGCACCGTCCTCGGCGAACGCGCGGGCGGTCGCCGCACCGATCCCGGTGCCGCCGCCGGTGACGATGACGCCCTTGGCGTCGGAATGCGTCGCCTGTGTCACGTCGGCCTCAGGAGCACAGGGCGACGTTGACGCCGCGGATGACGGCCTCCTCGGCCTCCGGGCCGAAGTCCTTGTCGCCGATGGTGAACGACAGCTGGACGCGGGCCGACAGGTCGCGGGTGGTGGCCGCGAGGGTGGCGTAGCCGGGGATGCCGGCGCCGTGACCCCACAGGTCGAGGTCGTTGTCGTTCTGCAGCTTCATGATGCCCAGGCCGTAGCCGATGCCCATCGGGAGGTTCTCGATCATCTCCGGGGGCAGCGGCGTGGTCATCTCGGTGAACTCCGGCTCCTCCAGCAGCTTCCCGCTGAACAGGGCCGAGAAGAAGGTGTCCAGGTCGCGGGTGGTGGAGATGATCTCGCCCGCGCAACCGGCCTCGGAGGGGTTCATCAGCGTGACGTCCACCGCCTCGCCGCCGATCTGCATGTAGCCGCGGGCGTGCGGGCCGGGGATGTTCGGGTCGTCGCCCGGCAGCACCGTCTCCGTCAGCTGCAGCGGCTCCAGCACCCGCTCGGTGATCTCGGTGCGGTAGGAGCGTCCGGTGACCTTCTCGATGAGCAGGCCGATGATGAAGTAGTTGGTGTTGCAGTACGCGAACCTGGAGCCCGGCTCGAACTCCAGCGGCTTGGCCGCGGCGATGGCGATCAGGTCGGTCGGCTCGTAGTGCTTGTAGCGGTCGCGCAGGAACCGCTCACCCGGCTTCTGGAACGAGTCCGAGTAGTTGTACAGGCCGCTGGTGTGCTGCATCAGATTACGGATGGTGATCTTCTCGCCGTGCGGCAGCAGGCCGGGCAGGTAGCTCTCCACCGTGTCGTCGAGGACGATCTTGCCTTCGGCGACCAGCTGGAGCACCACCACCGACACGAACGGCTTGGTGATGCACGAGATCCGGAAGCGGCCGTCGGCCGGCACCGGCCGGTCGGTGCCCAGCTCGGCGATGCCCGAGGTCACGACGAACGCTTCGTCACCGCGGGCGACCCGGAACTGGACGCCCGCCGCCCCTGCCTGGACGAGGCGGTCCGCCGCGCCCTGCACAGCCTCCTGAAGAGCCGAAACCGCCGGCCGGCCGACCGTTGTCTGCGTCATCTCGCACAACCCCCATCGGGTAGCAGTCGTTTACACGTCCGGTCGAGCCTGTCCGCGCCCCGTGGAGGTACGCCGGAGGCTCGTTGGAGCCGAAGCGACATGCGGAACGGGTTGCTCTCCTTTTGGTGGCGGAGCGTGTAGAGTCGATCACTCTAGTCAAACTTGATCAGCACACTGGGGGCGAACCATGACCCTTCCCGCCGACACCGGCTACGTTCCGACCGCGCAGGACCGCGCCTCCCTCGACGCGTGGTTCACCAAGTACGACTCCCACTGCACCGCCTGCCGTATCGAGGACATGGCCGACATGGCCGCCTTCCCGCTCAACCTCGTCAGCGACGACTCCCAGGGCAACGGCCGCTCCGCGCAGTGGGACCGGCGCCAGTTCGTCGAGACCATGAAGCACGTCATGGGGGAGGGGGCCTCCTTCACCTCCACCCGCACCCCGGTCTTCCTCTCCGCCGCGATGGCGGTGGTCTTCACCGACTGCACCATGACCGTGGACGGCGAGACCCGGCGCATGCACTACGCGGACGTCCTCATCAGGAAGGACGGCACCTGGGCCTTCCAGACCATGATCCAGGGCGGCTGGGGCGACAACCTCTGACCCCGGCCCGCCCGCCGCTCCTCAGCGGACCTTCGACCGCGCTGCGAGCGGCTGCGGACAGACTCGGGGCGTCCGCCGCATCAGTGTGAGGAGACCGGCCGTGCCATCACGCACCACCGCCCCCGTCGTTGCCCCCGCGCCGCCGCCCGCCCGGGCGGCCGAGGTCGCCGACGGCGTCCACGTCTTCGTCCAGCCGCCCGGCGGATGGTGCCTGAACAACGCCGGCGTGATCGTCTCCGAAGGCCAGAGCGTCCTCGTCGACACCGCCGCGACCGAGTCCCGGGCCCGCGCCCTGCGGGAAACCGCGCTGCGGTTGAACCCGGCCGCCCCGAAGGCCGTCGTCAACAGCCACTTCCACGGCGACCACGCCTTCGGCAACTTCCTCTTCCCCGAGGCGCTGGTCATCGGCCATGAGCGCACCCGGTCGGAGATGATCGCCGCCGGCCTGCACCTGACGGGCCTGTGGCCCGACGTGGACTGGGGCGCCATAGAGCTGGTGCCGCCGACCGTCACCTACCGGGACGCCCTCACCCTGCACGTCGGATCGGTGCGCGCCGAGGTGGTGCACGTGGGGCCGCGCGCCCACACCTCCAACGACTCCGTCGTATGGCTGCCCGAGCAGCGGGTCCTGTTCACCGGGGACCTGGTGATGGCGGGGGTGAGCCCGTTCTGCCTGATGGGATCGATCGCGGGCTCCCTGGCAGCCCTGGAGCGGCTCCGCGCGTTCGGGGCGACCACCGTCGTCCCCGGCCACGGCCCGGTCTCGGGCCCCGAGGTCTTCGACACCGTGGAGGGGTACCTGCGGCTGGTCCGGGAGCTGGCCGAACAGGGCCGCGCCGCCGGCCTCACCCCGGCCGAGACCGCCCGGGAGGCCGACCTCGGGCCGTACGCCGGCCTCCTCGACCCCGAGCGCCTGGTGCCCAACCTGCACCGGGCCTTTGCGGAACTGGCCGGCACCGGCGCCGCGGAACCGCTCCCGATGCCCGTCATGCAGACGGCGCTGCGCGAGATGATCGAATACAACGGCGGCCTTCCCCGCTGCCTCGCCTGAGACCCGCAACACGGCAACCCCCCGGGGCACCGGGCCGTCCTCGGCGCGGGCCCGAAGCGCCCCCAGGGCCGGCCGGTCCGGCCGCAGGGCCCGGGCGCAGGCGAGGCGGCCTTCCCCGCTGCCTCGCCTGAGACCCGCAACACGGCAACCCCCCGGGGCACCGGGCCGTCCTCGGCGCGGGCCCGAAGCGCCCCCAGGGCCGGCCGGTCCGGCCGCGGGGCCGGGGGCGCAGGCGCGCGACGTAACGCATCGCCGGCCCGCCCCCCTCGCGGCCGCCGAGGCTCAGCCGCCGGCCCCTGAGGCCGCCGTACGCCGGATCCGCGCGAGCAGGTCCGCCTGGGCCAGCAGCTCCGCCTCGTCGCCGGCGCCGGCCGGCCGGCCGTGGACGGCGGCGGCGAACGCGGTGAGGGACGCCGCCGCCTGGTCCTCGGCCGGCAGGGTCACCGTCTCGGTGCCCGAGGCCCGCTCGAGAAGGAGCACGGGGCGGTGGTCGGCGGCCGGGGTGAACGCCCGGTCCACCGTGATCCGCCCTTCGCTGCCCCACAGTTCGTAACGCGACCGGTAGGCATGCTCCATACCGAAGGTCAGCTGCGCGCTGACACCGTCGGCACGGCGCAGCAGAACCGCACCGGAGGTCTCCACCCGCCGCCCCGGCGCCACCGACAGCACCGCGCCGGCCACGTCGAGCTCCGTGCCGAGCAGGTGCACCGCGGCCCGCACCGGGTACAGGCCGATGTCGGCAAGACACCCGCCGCCCAGCTCCGGGTCATACCGGATGTCCCCCTCCACGGGCGCGGGCACCGTGAACGCGCTGTGCAGCGCGCGCAGCTCCCCGATCGCCCCGTCGGCCAGCAGCCGGCGCACCACCGCGTGCTGGCCGTGGTGGACGAACATCGTGTTCTCGCGCAGCACCAGGCTGAGGGCCCGGGCCCGCTCCAGCAGCGCGCGGGTCCGCGCCGGATCCGTCGTCAGCGGCTTCTCCGCCAGCACGTGCTTGCCGGCGGCCAGGGCCGCCTCGACCCATTCGGCGTGCAGCGCGGCCGGCAGCGGCAGATACACGGCGTCCAGCGAAGGATCGGCGAGCAGCTCCGCGTATCCGGTGACCGGCCGCGCCCCGTAGGGCGCCGCCGTGGCCGCGGCCCGGCCGGCCGACCGGCTGGCGACGGCGCGGATCTCCACGGCGCGATGGGCGGCCATCGCGGGCAGCATCCGGCGGCGCGCGAACTCGGCGCAGCCGAGCACGCCCAGGCGCAGGACCGGACCGGCGGCCCGGCCTGTGTCGTGCGCGGGCGACGCGGCCGGGACCCCGTCAAAGAGAACAGGCATGGCCGTACTCCAGTCGTCCTCGGTCGGGCTCGAACGCGCCCACGGTGGCCGGGGTGGCTCGATCCCTTCTCGATCCCGGCTCGATCCCGGATCGAGAAGGGGGCGAGCGGCGTCGGTGAGGCTGGCTGGCGGCCGCTGCGGCTGTCGCGGCCGACCCGACGAGAGGGCCCGCATGTTCTCCAGCACGACGGACTTCCACCGCTGGTTCGAACAGGCCTGCCAGGCGCAGGCGTGTGAGGTGACGAAGGTCCCCCTGGACCGGCTCGACGGCTGGTCGCTGGAGGAGGGGACCGGGAACCTGGTCCACCGCAGCGGCCGGTTCTTCTCCGTCCAGGGGCTCGACGTCACGCGTTCGGGCCGCTCCGTGGACGCCTGGCAGCAGCCGATCCTCGTCCAGCCGGAACAGGGCATCCTCGGCATCCTGGTCAAGGAGTTCGGGGGAGTCCCGCACTGCCTGCTCCAGGCGAAGATGGAGCCGGGCAACGCCCTTCCGGTCCAGCTCTCCCCGACCGTCCAGGCCACCCGCAGCAACTACACCGGAGTGCACGGCGGCCGCCCGGTGCCCTACCTCGACCACTTCCTCACACCGGGCCGCGGCCGGGTCCTCGCCGACGCCCTGCAGTCCGAGCAGGCCTCCTGGTTCCTCGCCAAACGCAACCACAACATGATCGTGCAGACCGACGAGGACATCCCCCTCCTGGACGAGTTCTGCTGGCTGTCCTTCGACCAGATCGCCGAACTGCTGCAGACCGACGACCTGATCAACATGGACACGCGTACGGTGCTCTCCGGCGCCGTCGGCCTGCGCCGGCCCGCCGGGACCACCCGTGCCGTGCCCGACCCGGACTCGTTCCACGGCGCGCTGGCCGCCTCGTGGGAGCCACAGGGCAGGCGCCTGCACGACACCACCGCACTGCTGCGGCACCTGGCGCTGGCCAAGGAGCGCTGCACCCTCACCCGCCGGCTCATCCCCCTGGCCGACACCGCGAGATGGTCGATGCGCGACGGGGTCATCACCCACGACGACGGCCGCCACTTCACCGTGCTCGGCGTACGGGTGGAGGACTCCAACCGGGAGGTGCCCGGCTGGTCCCAGCCCATGTTCATGCCGAACAGCCAGGGCGTGGCGGCCTTCCTGGCGAAGCGGGTGAACGGAGTGCTGCACCTGCTCGTGCAGACCCGCGTGGAGACCGGAGCGCCGGCCCGCGTCGAACTGGCCCCGACCGTGCAGTGCCAGCCCGCCGACTACGGCCCCGGCGCGCAGGACGGCCAGGATCCCGCACCCCGTCTGGAGTTCCTGGACACGGTGCTGTCCGCCCGGCCCGACCGGATCCGGTTCGACACCGTGCAGTCCGAGGAAGGCGGGCGCTTCTACCACGCCCGCATCCGCTACGCGCTCGTCGAGACGGACGAGGACTTCCCGCTCCAGGTGCCGCCGGAATTCACCTGGATGACCGTGCGCCAGCTCATCGGGTTCGTCCGGCACGGAAGCCACCTGAACGTGGAGGCGCGCACGCTTCTCGCCCTGCTCGGCTTCCTGCCCACCGGCCACACCGCCGCCCCGGCCGCAGTCCCCACGCGGCAGCCGGCCGGGACGGCCCTGGCTCACGCGTAGCTGCCGGTGACCGCCAGACAGTCCTCGTACCGCGGGAGCATGCCCAGCTCGCGGGCCTCGGCCAGCCCGACGGCGTGGGCGTCCCGCTCCGAGAGGGTCAGCGCGAGGCCCTCGGGCCAGGGCAGGGCGAGGGCCGGGTCGAACGGGTCGAGGGACTGCTCCAGTCCCGGCCGGTAGGGGGACGACACCAGATAGGACATCACCGTGTCGTCCTCCAGCGCCACGAAAGCGTGCCCCACCCCGACCGGCAGGTAGACGGAGTGGAAGGACTCCGTGTCCATCTCCACCGTGTCCCAGACACCGAACGTGGGGGAGCCCAGCCGCAGGTCGATCACGAAATCCATCGCTCGGCCCCGCGCGCAGTGCACGTACTTCGCCTGGCCGGGCGGGGTGGTTGTGAAGTGCACCCCGCGCAGCACCCCCCGCGCCGACCGGTTGTGGTTCGTCTGCACGACGGGCATCGAGTGGCCCACGGCCCGGACGAACTCCTCGCCTTGGAGCGGAGAGGTGAATATCCCGCGCTCATCATGGTGCACCCGCGGCGTGAACTCGAAAGCGCCCTCGACCGCCAGCGCCCGCACGGTGATCGGCGCGGCATGGTCCGGCGCGGTGCGCCCATCGGTCTTCATCTGGCCTCCTGGGAAGGGATGTGAGGCATGGCTGCGACCCGCCCAGTCTGGGGAACACCTCTCGAGCCACGGTCGACACAAGGCCCCGGCCCGGCGGCTCCAGCGGTACCCGAGCCGTACTGCGGCCGCAGCCCCGAGCATCGGCGGCAGTACGCGGGCGGGGTGAGCGCCCCACCGGAAAACAGCCACCGAGAAAGGTGAACGATGACCGTTCCCAGCCGCCGGAGCTTCGTCTCCGGCACTCTCACGGCGGGCGCCACCGCCGGGCTCGCCGCCGTCGGTATCGTCCCCGCCCACGCCCAGGACGCCCCCGCCCCCGCGACTCCCCCCGCCTCCGGGGGCGCAGGGGCGCTCGTCACCCCCGACGACCCGCGATACGCCTCCCTGTCGACGCGTGGCAGCAACAAGCTGTTCACCGCGCGACCGGACGCCTTCCGGCTCGTCACCACCACCGCCGAGGCAGTGCGCGCGGTCGGCGACGCCGTCCGCGCGGGCAAGCGGATCGCGGTCCGCAGCGGAGCCCACTGCTACGAGAACGTCGCCGGCGACCCGGCCGTCCGCCTCGTCCTCGACCTCGGCCAGATGAACGCCGTCACCTACGACGCCCGCCGCCGCGCCTTCATGGTCGAGGCCGGCGCCCAGCTGATGGACGTGTACAAAAAGCTCCACCACGGCTGGGGCGTGACCCTGCCCGGCGGCACCAGCGCGACCGTGGGCATGGGCGGCCACATCGCCGGCGGCGGCTACGGCGCACTCTCACGCGCCTTCGGCCTGGCCGCGGACCACCTGTACGCCGTCGAAGTGGTCGTCGTCGACGCCGCCGGCCGGGCCCGCGCGGTCGTCGCGACCCGGGAGCGAAAGGACCCGCGCCGCGACCTGTGGTGGGCCCACACCGGAGGCGGCGGCGGCAACTTCGGCCTCGTCACCCGCTACTGGTTCCGCTCACCGGACGCCCCCCGCCACTGCTCCGACCCGTCCCGGCTGCTGCCCCGCCCGCCCGGCGACGTCCTGGCCGGCATGGTCCGCTTCCCGCGCGAGGGCATGGACCGGGCCTCGTACCGCCGCCTGATCCGCAACCACGGCCGCTGGCACGAGCACAACAGCGACGCCGGCTCTCCGTACGCCGGACTGTACAGCGGGCTGGTCTTCTACGGCCGCCCCCAAACCGGCGACCCCGGCCCGGCGGCCAACTGCTACGCCTACATGGACGGCACCCGGCCGGACGCCGAGCGCCTGCTCCGGGACTACCTGCGCGCCGTCACCGACGGCGTGGGCGGGTCCCCGCAGACCTCCGAGATCAGCAGCAAACCCTGGCTCACCGCGGCCGAGTACCTGGCCGGAGCACAAGACAGCGACGTCGGCCGCCACAAGCTCAAGTCGGCGTACCTGCGCCGCGGTCACAACGACGCCCAGGCCGACATCCTCTACACCTACCTCAACAGCACCGGCAACCGGCACGACCTCGCCAACGTGACCTTCCAGTCCTACGGCGGCCGGATCAACACGGTCGCCGACGGCGCCACCGCCTCCCCGCACCGCGACTCGGTCATCAAGGCGATCTACATGAACACCTGGCAGGACCCCGACGCGGACGCCGCGGCCGTCGACTGGCTGCGCCGCCTTTACCGCGACGTGTTCGCGGCGACCGGAGGCGTCCCGGTACCGGGACGCCGCGACACCGACGGCTGCTACATCAACTACCCCGACATCGACATGGCCGACCCGCGGTGGAACACCTCCGGGGTGCCCTGGCACCACCTCTACTACAAGGACGCCTACCCGCGGCTCCAGCGGATCAAGGCCGCCTGGGACCCCCGCGACGTCTTCAGCCACACGCTGTCCATCAGGGCGGAGCACGTCCGATGAAGGTCCTGTTCGTCTCCTTCCCGCACAACACCCACTACTTCTCGATGGTGCCGCTGGCCTCCGCGCTGCGGACCGCCGGCCACGAGGTCCGGGTGGCCAGCCACCCCGACCTGACCGACCAGATCACCGCGGCCGGCCTGACCGCCGTGCCCGTCGGCGTCACCGGCTGGTACGTCAACGACCCGTGGGCGCCCGACCTCCTCGGCCAGATCCTCGAAGAGGGTTCCGCACTCGTGCAGGGCTTCGACTTCACCGGCGAGGACCGCTCCCAGTGGACCCACGAGTCGCTGCTCGCCCTGGAAGCCGTCGCGGTGCCCGCCCTGTACGCCTCGGTGAGCAACGACCCGATGCTCGACGACCTCGTGGCCTACGCCCGGCACTGGCGCCCCGACCTGGTCGTCTGGGAGCAGCACACCTTCGCCGGCCCGGTCGTCGCCCGCGCCGCGGGAGCCGCGCACGCCCGCCTGCTGCACGGCATGGACATCACCGTCCGGGCCCGGCAGCAATTCCTCCGCCTGAACGCGGCGCTGCCACCCGGCACCGCCCAGGACCCCACCGCGGAGTGGCTGGGCCGGGTGATGGACCGGTACGAGCCCGGACTCGGCTTCGACGAGGAGATGGTCACCGGCCAGTGGACCGTGGACATCACCCCGCCCAGCTCCCGCTTCGACCTCGGCCTGCCCACGGTCGGCGTGCGCTACATCCCGCACAACGGCGCCAGCGTGGTACCGGACTGGCTGCGGGCACCGGCCGAACGGCCCCGCCTCTGCCTGACCCTGGGAGTCTCCGGCGAGATCGACCACGCCTCGTTCTCCTTCGCCGCGGTCCTCGACGCGCTCGCCGACGTGGACGCCGAGATCGTCGCCACCCTCGGCGCGCAGGCCCGTGAAGACCTCGGCACCGTCCCCGGCAACGCCCGTCTGGTCGACTTCGTACCGCTCAACGACCTGCTGCCCACCTGCTCGGCGGTCGTCCACCACGGCGGCATCGGCACCCGCTCCACGGCCGAACTCCACGGCGTGCCCCAGATCCTGCTCCCCTACGGCTGGGACACGGTCGCCAAAGCCCGCCGGGTGGAGGAGCTGGGGTACGGGCTGTGCCTGCCCGCCCACGAGCTGACCGTGGACGGGCTGCGCGCCGCGGTTGTGCGGCTGCTGGAGGAACCCTCCTTCACCGAGGCGGCCGCGAAGACACGCGCCGAGATCCTCGCCGAGCCGACGCCGAACGACATCGTGCCGGTCCTGGAGCGGATGGCGGCCTCGGCCCGTCAGACGACCGAGGCGCCACCGTCGACCGCCACCACCGCGCCGCTGATGTAGCCCGCCTCGGGCCGTGTCAGCCGGACGATCCACCACGCCACGTCCTCGGGCCGGCCCACCCGGCCCGAGGGCGTGCGGGCAGCCGCCTCCGCCTGGTGGCGGGCGATGTCCTCGGCACTCCAGCCCATGCGCTCGCCGATCCCCGTGTCGGTCTCGCCCGGGGCGACGCCCACGGCCCGGACGCCGCGCGGCGCGAGCTCCACCGCCCAGGTGCGGACCAGGAAGTCCAACGCGACCTTGGTGGCCCCGTACACGGACAGCCCGGGAAACGCCCGGCGGCCCAGCACGGCCGCGGTGCCCACACACACCACCGTGCCGCCGGCCGCCTCCAGGGCAGGCAGCGCCGCCTGCGTCAGGAACAGCGGCGCCAGGAGGTTCGTCTCCACCTGGGTCCGCGCGTGCCCGCGGGTGAGGGACCCGGCCGGCTCGGGCAGCACGACCGCGGCGTTGTGCACGAGCACGTCGATCCGGCCGGAGGACTCCACCGCCGCGGCCACGATGCGCTCCGCGGCGCCCGGCGCCGTGATGTCGGCCGTCAGGGTCCGGATCCCGACGTGCCCGGCCGCCGTCTCCGCGAGGGTCTGCGCGGTGCGCCCCACGACCAGGACCTCGGCACCGCCGGCGGCGAAGGCCCGCGCGGTCGCCCGCCCGATGCCCGTACCGCCCCCGGTGACGACGACCGTGCGCCGTGCCGCACCACTGCTGAGGGAATGCGTCATACCCGCGGACGCTAGCCACCCGCACTCGAAGGCGGCTCTAGCGCCCGTTGGGAAGGTGGCCGGGCCGAAAGCGCCGGCCGGACCGCACCCTCGCACGGCCGGTTCCCCCAGATCCCCGGCACCCGTTCCACCCACGCTCCGCCGATTCCGGGCGGACCCCTGTAGCACCCTTCCAGGAGGCAAGGCATGTCCGTGCACACGTCGGAACTCTCGGCGCCCCGGCCGTCACCGGCGGCACCCAGGCGCGGTGCGGTACGTGCGGGCACCGCCCTGGCACTGCTCGCCGGCTGCAACGCGATGGTCCTGCTCGACGAGTCGATGGTGCAGATCGCCCTGCCCGGCATGAGCCAGGGCCTCGGCCTCACCCCCGTCGGCCTCGGCTGGGTCATCAACGCCTACCTGCTGGCCTTCGGCGGACTGCTCCTGCTCGGCGGACGCATGGGCGACCTGCTGGGCCGCCGCAAGGTCTTCCTCACCGGCGTCGCCCTGTTCACGGTGGCCGCCGCGCTGCGCGGCGCCGCCACATCCGGAGACCTCCTGATCGCCCTGCGGGCCCTCCAGGGCGTCGGCTCCGCCCTCGCCACGCCCAGCGCGCTGGCCCTGGTGCTGAGCATGTTCGGCGAAGAGAGCGCACGCAAGCGGGCGATCGCCCTCTACCTGGCGGTCGGCGCCGCCAGCACCGCCGGCGGGCTGCTGCTCGCGGGCACGCTCTCCTCGCTCAGCTCCTGGCGATGGGTGCTGCTGCTGAACGTGCCGCTCGGCCTGCTGATCCTGCTGCTGGTGCCGCTGGTGATCGACGAGACCCGGCCGAGCCGCGGCCGGTTCGACCTGACGGGGGCACTGGTGTCCACCGCGGGCGCCGTCTCCCTGGTGTTCGGCCTGACCCGGGCCGCCGAACACCCCTGGACGGACGTGACGGTCGCCGGCCCGGCCGCCGCCGGCCTGGCGCTGCTGCTCCTCTTCCTGGTCATCGAACGGCAGGCCCAGCAGCCCATCGTGGTACTGCGGCTGTTCAGCGACCGGAACCGTACCTGGGCGTACGTCGGCACCTTCGCCGTACAGGGCGCCCTGATCGGCACGGGCTTCTTCCTCGTCCAGTTCTTCCAGCAGTTCGCCGGCTACAGCCCCCTGCTCTCAGCCGTGGCCCTGACCCCGGTGGCCGCCGCGATGATCACCATGTCCGGTGCGGCGGTCTGGCTGGAGCGGCAGCTCGGGCCGCGCAAGCTGCTGCTGGCCGGCGCACTGCTGCTGATCACCTCGAACGTCTGGCTGTCCCGCCTGACCCCGGACTTCGGCTACTGGGGGAGTGTCCTGCCGGCGCTGCTGCTGTTCGGTTCCGGCATGGCCTTCTGCGTCGTCCCGTCCGCCATCCTCGCCACTTCCGGGCTGCACAGCGACGAAGCCGGCGCCGCCTCCAGCGTGCACAACGCACTGCAGACGGTCGGCGCCTCGCTGGGACTCGCGATCCTGGTGACCGTCGGCACCCACGCCGGCCGCGGCGCCGAACAGACCCTGCCGGCCGGAGCCTCGCCCGAGCAGGCCATGGGCCACGTGTTCGTGCAGAGCATGTCGGCCAGCTTCCTCGCCGGCGCCGGTTTCGCCGCGGCCGCCTTCCTCGCCGCCTTGTTCATCCGACCTCCCGGTGCCGCCGCCGCGCGCACCTCGAACTCTTGACAGACAGGAGAAACAACCGTGCGGTTCGGTTCCATGGCACGCTTCGGCGCCGTCGGCCTGATGTGGGGCATCAGCTACTTCTGGATCAAAATCGTCTTCCAGGGCCTGAACTCGGCACAGTTCAGCTTCTTCCGGATCCTGGTCGGCGCCGTGGCCATGCTCGGCGTGCTGCTCTTCAGCGGCACACGGCTGCCGCGCCGCCCCGCCACCTGGGGCCAGCTGGTCCTCATCGCCTTCCTGGCCAACGCACTGCCCGTACTGCTGGTCGAGCTCGTGGACGACGCCCTGGGCGCCGACGCGGGCATGGTCTCGGTGTTCAACGCGAGCGTGCCGCTGTGCGTGGTCGTGCTGTACCTGGTGCGCCGCCGCACCGGCCGCATCCCGGCCACCCTGGCGGCGGGCCTGCTCGTCGGCTTCGCCGGCGTCCTAATCCTGTACGCGCCCTGGAACGCCGGTGCCCAGTGGCTCTCGGCGGCCGCGGCCGTCAACGCCGTCGCGGCACTGGCCTACGGCTGGTCCATGCTGCTGATGGAGAAGCTGATGAAGCCGGCCGCCGAGGACGGCCAGGACATGCACCCCCTGGTGCTGGCCACCTCGCAGGCGGTCATCGGCGTCGGCTGGGCCGCGGCCAACCTGCCCAGCGGCGGCTTCGACCGCGCCCCGCAGTTCTCCGCGGCCGTCATCGGAGCCCTCCTCGTGCTCGGCATCCTCAACACCGGCCTGGTGTACATGTGCTTCGCCTGGCTGATCCGCGACGAGGGCGCGGCCAAGGCCTCCAGCGTGCTGTACGTCGTGCCCGTCGTCCTGACCGTGGGCATGGTGCTGCTGGAGAACTACCGGCTCACCGGGCGCGAGGTGCTCGGAATGGCGATCATCCTGGCCGGCGTGGCGCTCGCCCGGATCCCGCAGCGCGGCGCCACCGGCCCCGCCGTCGGCGGCCGCCCGGCGCGCTCCGTGGCCGAGCCGGCCCCCGCGGCCCGCTGACCCGGCCGGCCACCCCTACCGAAAAAGGGACCACACCTTGATCACCTTCATCAACCGCTTCACGGTCACCGGACCGACCGAGCAGTTCGAGCAGGCCTTCGACGAGACCTCCGTGTTCTTCACCGCCCAGCCGGGTTTCATCCGCCACCGCCTGATGCGCCACACCGACGACCCCCACGTGTACGCCAACCTCGCCGAATGGGAGGACGAGGAATCCTTCCGCAAGGCCCTGCGGCACCCCGAGTTCGCCGCCCACCGCGCGGCACTGAAGGCGCTCAGCACCAGTGACCCCAACCTCTACACCCCGCTGTACGAACGCTCCGCCTGAGGCCGCCCGGCGGGCCCCGGCAACCGCACACGAAAGACGCTCGGCCGGGAAACCCCGGCCGAGCGTTTTCTTCCCCACCGCCAACGGCCCGGTCACACCGCCCGCGTGCTGCCGCGACCTCGCGCATCCGCCCCCGGACGGCCCCTCGGCACGTGCCCGGGGCGGAGGTCAGAACAGGACCGGGACCTTCAGCAGGCCCCCCGTCACCGGCGTCCGCGGGCACCGCACCGCGGGGCCGGCCGCCCGCATCCGGGGACGGGCCGCGGCGAGCGCCGCCACCACCGTCTCG
This sequence comes from Streptomyces sp. NPDC092370, assembly GCF_044755265.1. Classification (NCBI taxonomy): domain Bacteria; kingdom Bacillati; phylum Actinomycetota; class Actinomycetes; order Kitasatosporales; family Streptomycetaceae; genus Streptomyces; species Streptomyces sp. NPDC092370. Next base: position 215,074 of record NZ_JBIVQO010000013.1, read on the forward strand.
GCGACGATCTCGGCGAAGGGCTCCAGCGACACCCCGTACGGCGTGGGGACCAGCGGCCGCGGGCCGCCGGCCGCCCCGGCCCGGTCCGGGTCGAAGACGTCCGGCCGGTCGAAGACCTCCGGGTCCCGGTTGGCCGCACCGATCAGGACGGCCACCTGCTCCCCGGCCGCGATCGGCTGACCGGCCGCCTCCGTGTCCGCCGCCGCGGTGAACACGTGCACCTTCACCGGCGGGTCATGACGCAGCGTCTCCGCCACCACCGCGGCCGCCCCCTCCCGCCCCCGGCCGGCGAGCCACGCCCACCGCCCCGGCCCGGCGACCAGCGCACCCAGCGCCCCGGCGACGAGCTCCCGCGCGGCACGCACCTCCACCACAGCCCGCACCACGGCCGCCTCGCCCAGCAGCCCGCGCAGGGCGGCGACGGCGTCCGACAGCCGGGCGGCGTCCTCGTACGACGGCGGTGCCAGTGCCGCATCGAGCGCGGGGGCGGCCGCCGCGCAGGCCCGGGCCAGCCGCTCACGGTCCGCCCCGGCCAGACCGTGCAGGTCCGCCAACACCTCGACAGGGACCCGGGCGCAGACCTCGCCGACCAGGTCCACCTCCCCGCGCAGCCCCGCCAGGATGCGCTCACAAGCCCGCCCCGCCAGGGCCCGGACCCGGTCGGCTGCGGGCCGGCCCGCAGGATCCGGGGCGGGCAGTTGCCGGTCCCAGGCCACGGCCACCTGCGGCTGGGGCACAGCCGCGGACAGCGGGCCGCCGTCCGCCACCGGCAGGGCCAGCAGCTCGGCGGCCGTGGCGTACCGGGCGCTCACCCAGGTGCCCAGGCGGCTGCGCCACAGCGGCCCCGCCTCCCGGTTGCGGGCGTACGCCTCCCGCGGATCGGGGCCGTGGTGCCCACGCAGCAGCGCGGCGTACGGGTCGCCCTGCACCCCGTACAACCAGTGGATTCCCTGTACGAGCTGGAGCCGACGGCCCAGCTCCTTCTCCGCCACAACCATCTGGGGCTCCCCTCTTCCTCTCAGGCGCGTCCGCGCCGCGAGCACGGCGCAGGCTATGCGGGCACGGCGGAGGATCGGTCGAGCGCGGACCTCACCCACCGCTCCGCTCCGGCTCCAGAAGAGCTCCACCGGGCGCGGGGACGATCACCACTCGGTTGTCCCGTCGACCCGGAGGTGACGTCGGCCGTGCCGAACCCCAACACAACCGAGGATCCGGTGGCGAATGCGGCCGCGCTGCTTCGCAGCATGGTGCGCATCCGCTGCATCGAGGAGGAGCTGGCAGACCTCTACCGCGACGAGCAGGAGATGCGCACCCCGGTGCACTTCTCCGTCGGCCAGGAGGCCGCCGCCGTCGGGGTCTGCGCCGCCCTGCGCGAGGACGACCTCGTCTACACCGGACACCGCAGCCACGCCGCCTACCTCGCCAAGGGCGGTGACCTCACCGGCATGGTCGCCGAGCTCTACGGCAAGCAGACGGGCTGTTCGGCCGGGCGCGGCGGCTCCGTGCACCTGACCGACCGGGCCGTCGGCTTCGCCGGATCGGCCGCGATCCTCGGCGAAATGATCTCCGTGGCCACCGGTGCCGCCTGGGCCATGGCCACCCAGGGCTCCTCGCGGGTCGTGGTCACCTTCTTCGGGGACGGGGCATCCGAGGAGGGCGTCTTCCACGAATCCCTCAACTTCGCCGCGGTCCACCGCATCCCGGTCGTCCTCGTCTGCGAGAACAACTCCTACTCGATCTCCTCCCCACTCTCCGCCCGCCAGCCGGCGAACTCCGCGACCACCGGGATCACCGAGCGGGCCCGGGCGTACGGGATCGCCGCCGAGCGCGTCGACGGCAACGACGTCTCCCTCGTCCACGAGGCCACCTTGCGGGCCACCGCCCACTGCCGAGCCGGCCTGGGCCCCTACCTCCTGGAACTGGACACCTACCGCTGGCGCGAGCACGTCGGCCCGGGCTTCGACACCGGCATCGACCGCCCCGGACCCGAGGTCCGGGACTGGCTGGAGCGCTGCCCGGTCCGCCGGAGCACGGCGGCACTGCGCGCCGATGTACCGGACATCGAAGAGCACATCGCCCGCTGGGACGAGGAGTTCCGCGACGAGACCCGGCTCGCGGTCACCGCCGCCAAGGCAGCGCCCTTCCCCCACGTGGACCGGCTGACCGACGGAGCCTACGGGCGCCCGGCCGACGCGAGCTGACAGGAGATCACGATGAGCCGGAAGCTCACGTACTGGCAGGCCATCGCCGAGGGCACCGTCCAGGCGATGGAGGCCGACCCGAGCATCATCATCGCCGGGCAGAACGTCGACGACCACAAGGGCTCCTACGGCACCACCCGCCCGGCCTTCGAACGCTTCGGCGCACAGCGGGTGATCGACACCCCCAACAGCGAGAACGCCGTCGCCGGCATCTGCATCGGCGCCGCCGACCAGGGCCTGCGCCCCCTCGTGGTGCACACCCGGGCCGACTTCATGTTCCTGGCCATGGACGCGATGATCAACCTGGCCTCCAAGTGGCGCTACATGTACGGGGACAAGGGCGGCGTGCCGGTCGTCATGCGCGGCGTCGTCGGCCGCGGCTGGGGCCAGGGCGCCACCCACTCGCAGAGCCTGCACGCGACGTTCGGCCACTTCCCCGGCCTGTACGTCGCCGCCCCCGCCTGCCCGGCCGACGCCAAGGGCCTGCTGGCCTCCGCCCTGCGCACGGACACCCCCGTGGTGCTGATGGAGAACCGCTCGCTCTACCCGGTCGAGGGCGAGGTGCCCGAGGAACTCACACCCGTGCCCTTCGGGGTGGGCCGCATCGCCCGGCACGGCACCGACGTGACCGTGGTGGCCGCATCCCTGATGGTCCACGAGGCCGAACGCGCCGCCGACCTGCTCGCCGAGCAGGGCGTCAGCGTCGAGGTGGTGGACGTGCGCAGCATCCGGCCGCTGGACGAGGACATCATCTGCGAATCGGTCGCCCGGACCGGCCGCGTCGTGGTGGCCGACACCAGCTGGGCACGCTACGGCTTCTCGGCCGAGGTGGCCGCCGTGATCGCCGAACGCATCCCGGGCGAGCTGCGCGCACCGGTCCGCAGGATCACTCCCCCCGACTGCCCCGCCCCGGTGTCCTGGCCACTGGAGGAGGCGTTCCACCCCAGCGCCGCGAAGATCGCCGAAGCCTGCCTCGGCCTGGTGGGCTGGGACGGGACGACCGTGCCCGCCCTGACCGGGGTGGACGCCGGGTTCATCGGACCGTACTGATCCGGACCCCTCCAACGAAAGGAACGAGACGTGAAATCGAGCAATCCGGCCGTGGCCGCCGAAGGGCTCCGCAAGAGCTACGGCACGGCCCAGGTGCTCGACGGGCTCGATCTCGTCGTACCGCAGGCAACGGTGTGCGGGCTCCTGGGACCCAACGGTGCCGGCAAGACCACCACCGTCGGCATCCTCTCCACCCTGCTGTCCCCGGACCAGGGCCGCGCCGAGGTCGCCGGCTTCGACGTCACCCGGCAGGCGGCCCAGGTCCGCTACCGCATCGGACTCGTCGGCCAGCACGCGGCCGTCGACGAAGTCCTCAGCGGCCGCCAGAACCTGGTGATGTTCGGCCGGCTCTACCACCTGTCCCCGGCCCTCGCCCGCCGCCGCGCGGACGAACTGCTGGAACGCTTCCGCCTCACCGACACCGGAGGCAAACCGGTGAAGGACTACTCCGGCGGCATGCGCCGCCGCCTGGACCTGGCGGCGAGCATGGTGCTGGCCCCACCCGTACTGTTCCTCGACGAGCCGACCACCGGCCTCGACCCGCGCAGCCGCAACGAGGTCTGGGACGCGGTCCGTGCCCTGGTCGACGGCGGCACCACCGTGCTGCTCACCACCCAGTACCTGGAGGAGGCCGACCAGCTCGCCGACAGCATCTCGGTCATCGACACCGGGAAGGTCATCGCCGAGGGCACCCCGGAGCAGCTCAAGGCCCGCATCGGCGGCGACCGGATCGACATCGTGGCCCGCCGCGCCGACCAACTGGGCAACGCCGCCGCCGCCGTGGCCCGCATCGGCGAGTCGGACCCGGTCATGAACGAGGACACCCGGCAGGTCAGCGTCCAGGTCCGCGACCGCGCCACCGCCCTCGCCCACATCGTGCGCGCCCTGGACTCCGCCGGCATCGACGCCGAGGACATCGCCCTGCGCAGGCCCACCCTCGACGAGGTGTTCCTCCACCTCACCGGAACCGACCGGTCCTCACGGGCACACGCGGACGCCGGGCAGAAGCCGAAACCGGAGGTCGTGAAGGTATGAGCATCACCATCCCGGAGCCCCCCACCAGCCCGCTGTCGCGGCTGCGCTGGGCGCTCGCCGACGGCTGGACCGTCACTCTGCGCGGACTGACCCACTGGACCCGCGAACCCGGCACGGTCATCAGCGCAATGCTCTTCCCCGTGATGATGGTCCTGATGTTCGGCTACTTCTTCGGTGGCGCGATGCAGGTCCCGGGCGGCGGCGACTACCGCGAGTTCCTCATCCCGGGCATGTTCGTCATGACCATGGTTTTCGGGATGGGCGAGACGGTGGCCGCCGTCGCCGCCGACAAGAACCGCGGCGTCACCTCCCGCTTCCGCGCCATGCCGATGGCGCCCTCAGCCGTCCTCGTCGGCCGCTGCGTCACCGACATGCTCAACTCGGTGCTCGGCCTGGCCGTGCTGTTCGCGGTCGGCCTCCTCATGGGCTGGGACGCGCACGGCACCGCCGGCGAGACCGTGGGCGCGGTCGGCCTGCTCCTGCTGCTGCGCTTCGCCCTCACCTGGGTGGGCATCTACCTCGGGCTGCTCATGAAGGGCCCGGAAGGCATCACCATGGTGCAGACCCTCGAATTCCCCGTCGGCTTCCTGACCAGCGCCTTCGTCGCACCGGCCACGATGCCGGGCTGGCTCGGCACCCTCGCCGAGTGGAACCCGCTGTCCTCCACCGTCGCGGCCACCCGTGAACTGTTCGAGAACCCCGGCTGGGGCGGCGACTCCTGGATCGCGCAGCACGCCACCCTGATGGCCCTCGTCTGGCCCGCCGTGCTGTTCGCGGTCTTCTTCCCGCTGGCCGTCAACCGCTACCGCAACCTGACGAACTGACGCGGCAACGGGCCGGCCGCACGGCCGGCCCCCCCGCCCGCAGCACCCGCATCGACCTTTCCAGGAGAACCAGATGGCCCTGCGTCCCCGAGCCCTGGCGGCAGCCGCTGCGGCCGCGCTCATGCTGTCCCTGTCCGCAAACCCCACGGCCGCCGCCACCGCAGCGTCCGCCCACTCCGGCGGGCCGGCCAGGGCGAACTGCACGCCCTTCACCTCCCGGGTGGCCCCCACCGAGGACACCCCCGCCGACCAGTCGATCGCCGGCACGCTGTGCACCCCGCGCGGCACCCGCGCCGGCACGGTCCAACTGCTGGTGCACGGCGGCACCTACGACCGGGACTACTGGACCGTGCGAGGCCGCACCAACGGCCCCACCTACGTGGAGGCCGCCACCCGGGCCGGACACGCCACGCTGGCGTTCGACTGGCTGGGCACCGGCGCCAGCTCCGCTCCGCACAGCTCCCGCTTCACCGACACCACCCACGAGTGGGTGACCCTCCAGCTCATCCGCACCCTGCGCGAGCGCGGCTACCGCAAGGTCGTCCTGGTCGGCCACTCCCTGGGCGCGACGGTGTCCCGCATGGTCGCCGTCAAGCACCCCGACGCCGTCGACGGACTCGTCCTCACCGGCGAGGGCGCCCCGCCCAACCTGGCGGCGTTCGAGGAGATGTTCCACCTGTACATGCCCGCCGGACAGCACCCGCTGCTGGCCTGGCGGCGCCTCGACGACGGCTACCTCGCCCTGCGGACCGGCGCCAAGGCCGACTGGTTCTACGACCGCCGGACCACCGAACCGCACGTCATGCTGCGCGACGAACTCACGACCGAACCGAGCCTCTACCCCACCGACCCCGCCTACGGCGGCATCTCCCTCAACGGCCGGATCCGCGTTCCCGTCCTCGTCGTCGTCGGCCAGGACGACAAACTCATCTGCGGCGGCCAGGGCACCGACTGCTCCAGCCCAGCCGCCCTGAAGGCCGCCGCCGCACCCCTGTACGGACCCCAGGCCCGGCTGGAAACCCTCCTCATTCCAGCCACCGGGCACAGCCTCAACATGCACCGCACCGCACCCGCGTGGTACGCCTATGCGCAGGACTGGACGAAACGCCGTGTGAACGGCGGACGTTGACCGGACTGCCGAACCAGGGGGCGGAACAGAAGTGGTGTGGATGTCGCGTGAGCAGGCAGGCCTGCTGGCGCAGTGCGCGGTGGTCTTCGAGGCAGGCGATCCGGCGCGGACCGGGAAACTCGCGTTCCGGTATCCCGACGTCACGGCCGGCCACGACCCCGCCGCACTCTTACCCCTGGGCGAACCCGGCGAAGCCGATGTGGTCACCACCGACGACGGCACCCTCACGGTAGGCCGCCGCCCGGTCCTGCGGCTGACCGTCGCCGAGGCACTGCCCGCCCTCACCCTGGCCCGCCGGCTCCACACCGAAGCGACCGTCGGCGCCACCGCGGACGTCACTCCCAGTGCGTCCGCCGCGTTCTGGGGCGCCGCGACCGCCCTCGGCCTGCATCTCGCCGCCCGTGAACGGCTGCTTCCCGGTGTCTCCGCCACCGGCCACGACACCTGGCGCGCCGGCCCCCTCGCCCCGCAGGACATCCAGCGCATCCGTGCACTGGCCGCCGCGGCACCGGCCGAGGCGCTCGCCGTCCCCCTGCCCGTCCCGCCGGGCGGCCCGCTGCTGCTGCCCGACGCCGCCACCCTGCTCCGCTCCTTCGTCGACGCGGTCGCCGACACCCTGCCGCGCACCGCCGCCGCCCCCGCCGCGGCCGGCCGCCAGGCCTTCGCCGCAGTCGAACCCCAGCACATCCCCCAGCTGCGCGCCTGGGCCGAGGAGATCTCCGCCGGCATCGACTCGGGCGTACGACTGGCCCTGCGCCTGGACCTGGTACCCGCCGCCGGCGACGGCCGGGCGCCCGCCGTGCGCCTCGTACCCCAGGTCTCCAGCCGGGCCGATCCGACCCTCAGCGTCGACGCAGACGAGCTGTTCGCCTCGGCCGAGGCAGCCGGACTCGGACTGCCGGCCCAGGCCGACACCATCCTCGCCGTACGACGGGCCGCCGACGTCTGGCCGCCCCTGTCCCGCCTGCTGCCGGTGCCCTCCACCCTCGAACTCGCCGCCCGCGAGGTCCAGGACCTGCTCGGCGACGCCACCGGCCGGCTCGCCGCCCACGACGTCGAGGTGCTCTGGCCCGAGGACGCCACCCGTTCCCTCACCACCCGCGTCGTCGTCGGCGGCCAGCGGACCCCGCCCACCGACATGCGCTCCTTCTTCGGCGGCGACGGCACCGTCGACCTGCGCTGGCAGCTCGACCTCGACGGACAGGCCCTCACCGAACAGGAGATGGCCCAGATCGCCGCCGCCGAACAGCCCCTGGCCCTGCTGCGCGGGAACTGGGTGCTCATCGGCGCCGACATCGCCCGCAAAGCCCGCGAACGCGACCTCAAGCCGCTCACCGCCATCGAGGCGCTCGCCGTCGCCCTCACCGGATACACCGAGATCGGCGGCAAGCAGGTACGCGTCGCGCCCAGCACCTGGCTGCTCGCCCTCCGCCGGCGCCTGGCCGAACCCGACGACGGCACCGAAGCTCTCGAGCAGCCCGCCGCGCTCGCGGCCACCCTGCGCGACTACCAGCTGCGCGGCCTGCGCTGGATGCACCGCCTCACCTCGCTCGGCCTCGGCGGCTGCCTCGCCGACGACATGGGCCTGGGCAAGACCGTCCAGCTGATCGCGCTGCACCTGCTGCGCCAGGAGCACCCGGACAGCGCCGGCCCCACCCTCGTCGTCTGCCCCGCCTCCCTTCTGGGCAACTGGCAGCGCGAGGTCGGCAAGTTCGCCCCCGGCACGCCCGTCCGCCGCTACCACGGCCCCGGCCGCACCCTGGCCGGCGCCGACTCGGGCTTCGTCCTGACCACCTACGGCACCATGCGCCTGGACGCCGAGCGGCTCGGCGCGCACCGCTGGAGCACGGTCGTCGCCGACGAGGCCCAGCACGTCAAGAACCCGCACTCCAGCACCGCGAAGGCGCTGCGGCTCATCCCCGCCGACGCCAAGATCGCCCTGACCGGCACCCCGGTCGAGAACAACCTCTCCGAACTCTGGGCCGTCCTCGACTGGACCACCCCCGGACTCCTCGGCGGCCACAGCCACTTCCGCAGCCGCTGGATCGCCGCCATCGAGGCCGAACACAAGGAACGCGCGGAGTTCGGACCACCCCCGGGCGAGGAGGGGGAGTACGGCTCCACCGCACAGCGACTGGCCGAACTGGTCCGGCCGTTCCTCCTGCGCCGCAAGAAGTCGGACCCGGGCATCGCCCCCGAACTCCCGCCGAAGACCGAGACGGACCGCCCGGTCTCCCTCACCCCCGAGCAGCGCACCCTGTACGAGACCCAGGTCCGCGAGATCATGGCGCAGATCAAGGCCACCGAGGGCATCGCCCGAAGCGGCCTGGTCCTCAAACTGCTCACCGGCCTGAAGCAGATCTGCAACCACCCCGCGCAGTTCCTCAAGGAGACGGAGGGCACCCGGCTGGCCGGCCGTTCCGGCAAGCTGGAACTCCTCGACGAACTGCTGGACACCATCACCTCCGAGGGCGGAGCCGCCCTGGTCTTCACCCAGTACGTCACCATGGCGCGGCTGCTGGAGGCACATCTGCGCGAGCGCGGCGTCCCCACGCTGCTGCTCCACGGAGGCACCCCGGTGCCACGCCGCGAGGAGATGGTCCGCCAATTCCAGGACGGGGAGGTGCCCGTCTTCCTGCTCTCCCTCAAGGCCGCCGGCACCGGACTCAACCTCACTCGCGCCGACCACGTCGTGCACTACGACCGCTGGTGGAACCCGGCGGTCGAGGCCCAGGCCACCGACCGCGCCTACCGCATCGGGCAGACGCGCACCGTCCAGGTGCACCGGATGATCGCCGAGGGCACCGTCGAGGACCGCATCGCCGCCCTGCTCGAAGCGAAGAAGGGCCTGGCGGACGCCGTACTGGGCTCCGGGGAGCAGGCACTGACGGAACTGACCAACGACGAGCTGGCCAACCTGGTCGAGCTGAGGAGCGCGGGATGAGCGGGGACGAGACGGGCGCACGGGGCTTCCCGGCCTTCGCCGCACGCCGGGGCAGCCGGGCACGCGGCCAGTCCTGGTGGGGCAAGGCCTGGGCGGACGCGCTGGAGGACACCTCCCTGGACGAGGACGCGCTGAAGAAGGGCCGCAGCTACGCGCGGACCGGCCGGCTCGGACCGATCACGGTCAGCCCCGGACGCATCTCCACCACCGGCTACGAGGGCGACACCCCCTTCAAGACGGTGCTCACCCTGGAGCAACTCGACGAGGACGACTGGGAGCTGCTCTGGGAGAAGACCGCCGAGCGGCCGGATGCCGTCGATGAACTCCTCGCCGGTGAACTGCCGCCCGACCTGCTGGAAGCCGCCGAGGACGCACGGGTCCGGCTGCTGCCCGGCTACGGCGACCTGGAGGCGGACTGCGACTGCGACGCGTTCGAGCACCCCTGCAAGCACGCCGCCGCGCTCTGCTACCAGGCGTCCTGGCTGCTGGACGAGGACACGATGCTGCTGCTCCTGCTGCGGGGGCGCGGCGCGCAGGAGGCGCAGGAGGAACTCCGGTCCGTCCTGCTGATGCAGGCGATCACCGGCGGCCTCGGGGACGAGGACGACGCCGACGCGGCGGAGGACGAAGCGGAGGGGGAAGCGGAGGCCGCTGCAGCGCAGCTGCCGGACGGCACCCCCGCCGAGGAGGTCTTCGGCCGTGAGCCGGCGCCGCTGCCCGAGCTGCCGCCGCTGCCCGGACCGCCCCCCCGGCAGGACGCCTCCTCCACCGGAGTCGGATCCGATCCCTTGGAGCAGCTGGTCACCACCGCGGCCGTGCGCGCCCGTGAGCTGCTCGCCTACACCCACGGTTTCACCGCCGAGCCGCCGGCGCCGCTCGGCCTTTGGCGGGACTGCGTACGGATCGCGGCGACCCGCCCCGACGCGCAGGTCCTGGCCCGCCTGCGGGAGGCCTGCGGCAGCCCGGAGCAGCTGGACCGCGCTGCCGAGGCGTGGCGGCTGGGCGGGAGCGCCGGGCTGGACGTGCTGGAGGAGGCCTGGACACCGCCGCAGCAGGACACCGCCCGGGCCCGTACCGCGCTCACCGCGGGCTGGGAGCAGAACGAGCTCCCCGAGCTGGAGGTGCGGGACAACCGCTGGACACTGGCCGGCAGCGGGCTCCAGCTCCGCTACGGCCGGGACGGCCGCTGGTACCCGTACCGGCAGGAGGACGGCCGGTGGTGGCCGGCCGCCGCACCGCACCACGACCCGGCCGAGGTCCTCGCCGAGCTCCTCGACGGCTGAACCGCCGGGCGCCGTCCGCGAGGCGGGCCGGGACGGACAGGGGTCCGTCCCGGCCCGCACGCTACAGGTCCACCACGATCCGGCCGCCGCGGGCCCGCGAGACGCACGGGTACATCACGTCCGTACGCCCGCGCTCGGCGGGGGAGAGCACGTGGTCGCGGTGGTCGGGGGTACCCCGCAGCACGCGCAGCTCGCAGCTGCCGCACAGGCCGTCCTCGCAGGAGGCGGCAAGTCCGGGCGCCTCCTGCCGGAGGGCCTCCAGCGCCGACTGGTCGGCCCGGACGCTCACCACCGCACCCGTGCTGCCGAGTTCCACCTCGAACGGCAGGTTCTCGCCCACGGCCGTATCCGCGGCGGCCGTGAACCGCTCCAGGTGCAGGACTCCCGCCGGACAGGCGGTGTCCATCAGCTCCTCGACGGCCCGCATCAGCCCGTCCGGGCCGCAGCAGTACACCGCCGTGCCCGCCGGGCCCGCCGACAGGTGCGCGGCGAGGTCGGGACGGCCGGTCAGATCGCGCGCGTACACGAAGACCCGTTCCGCACCGTACCGCTCCAGCCGTGGCAGGAACGCCATGGAGGCGCGGCTGCGGCCCACGTACAGCAGCCGCCAGGGGGTGCCCCGCCGCATGGCCTCCTCGATCATGGGCAGGAAGGGGACGATCCCGATGCCGCCCGCGACGAACAGGAAGGCGGGGGCGTCCACCAGCGGGAAGTGGTTGCGCGGACCGCGCACGCAGAGGCGGTCGCCCACGGACAGGCCGTGGACCTCGACCGAGCCGCCCCTGCCCTTCGTATCCCGCAGCACCGCCACCTGATACGCCGAACCGTCCGCGGGGTCGCCGTGCAGCGAGTACTGGCGCACCTTCCCCGAGGGCAGGACGAGGTCGATGTGCGCGCCCGGACGCCATGGCTCGGTGGCCGCCCCGGAGACGGGAGCCAGCCGCAGACTCACGACACCCTCGGCCGGCCGGTCGACGGCCTCGACGGTCACCGGGACGTCCGTGGCCCGGGCCGGGCCGGCGCCCGAACCCGAACCCGAGGAGGACGGGGCAGGAGCACCCGCGAGGGCCTGCGCGTAGCGGAGCCCCCGGCGGGTACGCCCCCACGGCTTGTAGACCGAGACGACGCCCACGAACACCAGCACACCGAAGACCGGCGGCACGGTCCAGGCGAGCAGCGTCCCCTCCGGACTGGGCCGAAAGACCCCGCCCTCGGTCGCGGCCGCCTTCTCGGCGGCGGTCAGCACCAGCGGATGGGTGTACACCCAGGCGAACACCCCGACGCCCAGGGTGAGGACCCACTTCACCAGCAGCCACCAGTGGCGCAGCAGGCCCCAAGGCGTTCCGCACCCCAGCAGTACGCCGGTGGCCCCGCAGACCAGGCTGACCAGCGAGACGGTGCTCTCGTCGAAGATGTACATCGCGTAGTAGGCGCCCTCGGCCACACCGGGGTCCGATGTGAGGTAACCGATGAGCGCGAGCGTGGCCATCGACAGGGACAGGCCCAACCAGCCGACCGATGACAGGATGTGCAGGGTGAGGGTCAGCTTTCGCCCCCTGGTGCTCAGCCGGAACGGCTTTCGTGCCGCTGCGGCCGGGGCCCTGGGCGCTGGCCCCTCCTTCCCGAATGCTTCCTCGGGCTCGTCGACTCTGGATAAGGGCCGGTGCCGAGTCGGGGTTGCCAAGGCTGCCTCGCTTTCGTTTCGCGTTCCGTACCGGTTGTGCGCGTCGCGCACCTTCCGCTGGGCGGCCGGCGCGCTCGACGTCCTTTCCAGCGTCGCGGCCGTCACTGGAGTCCCGCTCGCGCGCACGCCGACAGGGCCGGAAACCGCCTTTGCGGTCTCCGGCCCGCCCGGCGCCTCCCGGCCGTCGTCCGACCGTCAGGCCGCGGGCACGGGGATGCCCTCGAGGTACGTCGCGAAGGACCGCAGCCCCGGGTGCACGGCCCGCAGCGCCTCGATGTCCGCCCGGTACCCGTGACTCTGGAACCACTCGAACATCAGGGCGATGTCGGGGGCATTGGGGATGTACGGGTTGTTCGCCACCGCGTCCAGCGGCAGCTCCTCGAACCGGGCCGGCAGGCCCGAGCGGGCCGCGAACGCCCCCGCGATCTCCGTCGCGGTCAGGGCGTCGCCGGCGATCTCCACCGCCCGGCCCACGTACGCCTCCGGCCGGTCGAAGGCCTCGGCGGCGAACCAGCCGATGTCGTCGACCGCGATGAACTGCACCCGGGTATCGGGCTTCAGCGCCAGCCGCACCACCAGCGTGCCGTCCACCCGCTCAGGCCCGTGGGTGGCGAAGTTGTCCATGAAGAACGTCGGGCGCAGCACCGTCAGCGGCACACCCGTGCCCTCCAGGTACCGCTCGATGCCCCGCTTGGAGTCGAAGTGGGGGACCCCGCTCTCCCGCTCCGCGCCACCCACCGACGAGTACACCACATGACCGATTCCGGCAGCCTTCGCGGCCCGCGCGAGCGCCCGGCCCTGGCGGACCTCGCCGCCCAGCCCGGCCGGGGTCATGAAGTTCTGCACGGCGAACAGGCCGTGAAAGCCCTCCAGCGCCGACCGCAGCGAGGACTCGTCGTCCAGGTTGCCGCAGACCAGCTCCACGCCCAGGCCCGCGAGCGCCCGCGCCCGCTTCGAGGCCGGGTCCCGCACCAGCGCCGCCACCGGCCGGCCGCGGCGGACCAGCTCACGGGCCACCGCCCCGCCCTGCAGACCGGTCGCACCGGTCACCAGGATCCTGCTCATCTGACCATTCCCTTCGGATGCGTTGCCCGGCTGCTCAACCGAACAGGGCCACGTTCTCCACGGCCCACTGGCGGTAGGGGCGCGGCTCGCGCCCGGTGAGGTCACGCACCACACCGGTGGGCCTGGCCCACGGCACCTCGGGGCTGCGCAGGGCCGCCACGTTGGTCTCGGCGGCCGCGCGGTCCCCGGTGATCCCGGCGAACACGTCCACCACCTCCTCGGGCGGCGCCACCGAGAACTCCAGGTCCCGTCCCAGCACCGCGCCCAGGATGTGGGCCTGCTCCTGGGAGGTCAGCGTCTCCGGGCCGGTGAGCAGGTACGACTTCCCGAGGTGGCCGTCCTGCGTGAGCGCGACCACCGCGACCGAGGCGATGTCGTACTCGTCGATCGGAGCCCCGGGGTTGTTGCCGATCCAGCAGCGCACCGAGCCGGTACCCCGGACCGTACCGATCCACCAGGAGGTGTTGGCGTGGAACGGGCCCGGCCGCAGGAAGGTCCACGGCACCCCGGACTCCTCGATCACCACCTCGGCCGCCCGATGCTCCTCGGCGATGCCGTGCGGCATCGGGTGCTCGATGCCGGCGGAGGACAGCAGCACGATCCGGGAGGTGCCGGCCGCGCGGGCGGCGGCCGCCACATTGGCCGCCTCACCGCCGACATCGCCGGAGAGCACCACCAGGGCTGCCGTGACCCCGTCGAAGGCGGCCGTGAGCGAGGCGGGGTCGGCGGGGCTGCCCGCCGCCACATCCACCCCTTCGGGCAGGTTCGCCTCCTCGGGGTTGCGGCTCAGCGCGCGGACCGGGTGACCCAGCGCGAGCAGCTGGTCGACGGCCTCACGGCCGACCTTGCCAGTGGCTCCGGTGACCAGGAACATGGTTCAGTCCCTCCAGCCCCGCGGCTCCGGCCACGGGGAGCCGAGCTGCCGGTACGTGCCCTGGTAGTCCGGCCAGTCCCGGTGGTCGCGGATCTTGCCGTCGACGAAGCGGATGAGGTGGATCTGCTCGCCGGAGAAGACCCGGCCGGTGGCGGCCATGCCGACGAGTTCGCCCACGTGGCGGCCGTACAGGACGAGGTACGCGCGCACCCACTCCCCGCGCTCCTCCAGCTGCACCTCCTCCAGCCGGGCCTCCTCCGAGAACGTCATCCGCAACCACTTGACGGCCATGGCGAAGGAGTCGGGACCACGCAGGTCCATGTGCTCCATCGCGGCCGGATTGAGGTAGTCCGGGTGGATGTATTCCGCCACGTCGTCGGTGTTTCCGGTGTTGTACGCCTGGATCATCCGACGCACAGCATCTAACTGACTGCTCATCTCATTCCTTCCGAAGAATGTGTCTTCAGCCCCAAGGGTTTTTCACAATATTGATGGGCTGGAAGCCGTCCCGGCAACCACCGGGAATATCCCGGAAAGGAATTCGACGGAGCGTGCAGCAGGAATCGAGTGAATTTTGAGCAAGGCTCTGCGGCCGCGCCACGGAGGGCCTCCCTCAAGCGCCGCTCGGGCAGCCGTCGAGCGCGCCGGGAAAAAGTCGGACGCATCCATGTCCTTGACGGAGGTAGACCCATGACGACACAGACCAACACGGCGGCCCTCGTCACCGGCGGCACCAGCGGAATCGGACTGGCCGTGGTGCGCGACCTCGCCCGCCGCGGTCACCGGGTCTTCCTCTGCGCCCGGACCGAGCAGCAGGTCAAGGAGACGGTGGCGGAACTGCTCGCCGAGGGCCTGGAAGCGGCCGGCGCCGTCGCCGACGTCCGCGACCCCGACTCGGTCAAGGCACTCGTCGCGGCCGCCGTCGAAGCCTTCGGCCCGATCGGCATCCTCGTCAACAACGCCGGCCGCAGCGGCGGCGGCCACACCGCCGACCTCACCGACGAGCTGTGGGACGACGTCATCGCCACCAACCTCACCAGCGTCTTCCGGCTGACCCGAGAGGTCCTCAAGAACGGCGGCATGCAGGACTCCGGCCGCGGCCGGATCATCAACATCGCCTCCACCGCCGGCAAGCAGGGCGTCGTCCTCGGCGCCCCCTACTCCGCCTCCAAGCACGGCGTCGTCGGCTTCACCAAGGCCCTCGGCAACGAACTCGCCCCCACCGGCATCACCGTCAACGCCGTATGCCCGGGCTACGTCGAGACCCCGATGGCCCAGCGTGTGCGCTCCGGCTACGCGGCCGCTTTCGACACCTCCGAAGAGCAGATCATGCAGAAGTTCACCGCCAAGATCCCGCTCGGCCGCTACTCCACCCCGGAGGAGGTCGCCGGCCTGGTCGGCTACCTGACCACCGACATGGCCGCCTCCATCACCTCCCAGGCCCTCAACGTCTGCGGCGGCCTCGGCAACTTCTGATCCGGCAAGGACGATCCCGCGGTGTCCACCGGGCGGGTGCACCACACCACCCACCAAGCGGCAACCGCCCCTGCCGGCGTGGTCCACGACCTCGCCGCCGAGGCGGCCCGGCGGCCGCCGCCCCTCCCGCCGAACGTCCGCGTCGAGCAACGGAGCCGGACGGCCCCCATGGGCGGCTGAGCACGTGGGCCACCGCCGACGGAGTTCGTCCCGCACGCCGCCCGGCTCGACCAGACCGAGCCGGGCGACGCGCGGGTGGTGGCCACGGACATGCGTACTGGTTTTCTCTGTCTGCCGCCGCAATTCCGCCCGGCACCCGCTCGAATTCCCGTGGAATTCCACTTGAATTCACACTGGTAAAAGCAGTCCGCGGGTAGGCCCGAGGCTGATGAAAGGTGATATGGGCCAGCCGTTGTGTAACGATCCGCAGGCAGAAACCGAGTCAGGATCGAGCGTTCCGGCCGAACCTGGAGCATGTGACGCCGGATGTTTCCGGAAAGTACTGCCGAAAGGGCCCGCATGAGCATCGTCGAAGAACGACCGCCGGCGTCCGGCAGCGCCCGCCCGCCCGTCCCGCGCACCCCCGCGGACGCGCCGGACCGCCCACCCCGGCCACAGCCGACCGGGCCCGCCGTTTCGACCGGGCCCGCCGTTTCGACCGGGCCCGCCGTTTCGACCGGGCCGCCCGCGCCGACCGGGCCGGCCTCGCCCGCCGGCAGGTCGGCCTCGACGGCGCTGGCGATGGCCTCGATCCGGATCTCCAGGGGGAACCCCACGTCCGAGGAGACGGCCGCCGTGGCCGCTCTGCTCGTGGCCTGCCTGCGCCGGCTCCACGAGACCGGCCCGTCCACCGAACCCCCCGCCCGCAGGCTTCCCCACCGGCCCGGGCCGGCCTACCGTGCGCCAGGCTCGTGGGCCTCCTGACGGCGGACGGCCCTCCGACCCGCCGGCGCGGCACGCGATGCGGACGTCGACCCCCGGGGATCGAGAACACGATCGCCGAGATCTTCGACCTCCGCCCGGCCGCGACCACCCGCGACCTCGAGCTGCCGCGCCCGGTCCACTCCCCAGACCGCCGCCCACGGCCATCTCGGCCCGCGAGCTGCCCGGCCCCGGCCGGGAGCGCGCCGACCGCGTCGACGCCCTGAAGAACGCGCCGGCCTTCCGGGCCCGCGAGGAGGCGGTCCGCAACACCCGCCGACCGTGGCGGAGCGCGACGTCCCTCGGCGTCGGACCCACCAGTCAGCAGACCTCCCCACAGCCCTGGAGGAATCCAGTGACCATCAGTGACGTCTCCCCGGCCCGCATCGAAGACCGTGCCGCGGAACTGGCCGAGATCAGGGCCCGGGCCGTCGCCGGGCCCGATCCCGAGGCCACCGAACGGCAGCACGCCAAGGGCAAGCTGACGGCGCGGGAACGC
Organism: Streptomyces sp. NPDC092370; assembly: GCF_044755265.1. Taxonomy (NCBI): domain Bacteria; kingdom Bacillati; phylum Actinomycetota; class Actinomycetes; order Kitasatosporales; family Streptomycetaceae; genus Streptomyces; species Streptomyces sp. NPDC092370. The sequence continues at coordinate 232,059 of NZ_JBIVQO010000013.1, forward strand.
ATCGAGGCGCTCCTCGACGAGGGCTCGTTCCACGAGATCGAGGCACTGCGCCGCCACCGCGCCACCGGATTCGGCCTGGAGGGCAAGAAGCCCTACACCGACGGGGTCGTCACCGGCTGGGGCACCGTCCACGGCCGGACCGTCTTCGTGTACGCGCACGACTTCCGCATCTTCGGCGGCGCCCTCGGCGAAGCCCACGCGCAAAAGATCCACAAGGTGATGGACCTCGCGGTGTCCGCCGGTGCCCCGCTGGTCTCCCTGAACGACGGCGCCGGCGCCCGCATCCAGGAGGGGGTCACCGCCCTCGCCGGCTACGGAGGCATCTTCCAGCGCAACACCCGTGCCTCCGGGGTCATCCCGCAGATCTCCGTGATGCTGGGTCCGTGCGCCGGCGGCGCCGCGTACTCCCCGGCCCTGACCGACTTCGTGTTCATGGTGCGCGACACCTCGCAGATGTTCATCACCGGCCCGGACGTGGTCCGCGCGGTCACCGGCGAGGAGATCACCCAAAACGGGCTCGGCGGCGCCGACGTCCACGCCGCGGTGTCCGGCGTGGCGGCCTTCGCCTACGACGACGAGGCAAGCTGCCTGGAGGACGTGCGCTACCTGCTGTCGCTGCTGCCCTCCAACAACCGTGAGACCGCACCCCGCGAGGAGAGCGACGACCCCGCCGACCGGCGCAACGACGCCCTCCTCGGCCTCGTCCCGGCCCACCCGAACCAGGCCTACGACATCCGCGCGGTCATCGAGGAGATCGCCGACGACGGCGAGTACTTCGAGGTCCAGCCGGCCTGGGCGCAGAACGTCGTCTGCGCGCTGGCCCGCCTCGACGGCCACGTCACCGGGATCGTCGCCAACCAGCCCTCCGCGATGGCCGGAGTGCTCGACATCCACGCGAGCGAAAAAGCCGCCCGCTTCGTCCAGTTCTGCGACGCCTTCAACATTGCGCTGGTCACCCTCGTCGACGTACCCGGCTTCCTGCCCGGCGTCGACCAGGAGCACAACGGCATCATCCGGCACGGCGCCAAGCTGCTGTACGCGTACTGCAACGCCACCGTCCCGCGGATCCAGTTGATCCTGCGCAAGGCCTACGGCGGCGCGTACATCGTCATGGACTCGCGCTCCATCGGCGCCGACCTCTCCCTGGCCTGGCCCACCAACGAGATCGCGGTGATGGGCGCCGAGGGCGCCGCCAACGTCATCTTCCGCCGGGAGATCGCGGCGGCCGAGGACCCGGACACCGAACGCGCACAGAAGATCAAGGAATACCAGAGCGAGCTGATGCACCCCTACTACGCGGCCGAACGCGGCCTGGTGGACGACGTCATCGACCCGGCCGAGACCCGCTCCGCGCTCATCGGCGCGCTCGCGATGCTGCGCACCAAATACGCCGACATCCCCTCCCGCAAGCACGGCAACCCCCCGGTATGACGGTACGAGGGCGAGAGGGCGGCACGTGACCACCGGGCGGCGGCGGCACCACCGGCCACGCCGTCGACCGTCCGGCCCGGCCGGCCGGCCCGGTTCGACCGACGTCCCAGCGGGGCTTGAGCCAATCCGCCTAGCGTGGGACACATGAAGGCTCTCGTCCTCTCCGGAGGGTCCGGTACCCGCCTGAGGCCCATCACCCACACATCGCCCAAACAGCTGGTGCCGGTGGCGAACAAGCCGGTTCTCTACTACGTGCTCGAGGACATCGCGGCCGCCGGCCTCACCGAGGTAGGGATCGTGGTGGGGGAGACCGCCGACGAGATCCAGGACGCGGTCGGCGACGGCTCGAAGTTCGGGCTGCGGGTGACCTATCTGCCCCAGCAGATGCCACTCGGCCTCGCGCACGCCGTACTGATCGCCCGGGACTTCCTCGGCGACGACGATTTCGTGATGTACCTCGGCGACAACTTCGTCGTCGGCGGCATCGTGGGCCTCGTCGACGAGTTCCGTGCCGAACGGCCCGACGCCCGCATCCTGCTCACGCGCGTTCCCGACCCGAGCGCCTTCGGCGTCGCAGAACTCGACGCCGAAGGCCGGGTGGTGGGGCTCGAGGAGAAACCCAAGCAGCCCAAGAGCGACCTCGCCCTCGTCGGCGTCTACCTCTTCACCCCCGCGGTCCACGAGGCCGTGCGCGCCATCAAGCCCTCCTGGCGCGGCGAGCTGGAGATCACTCACGCCATCCAGTGGCTGATCGACCACCGGCGTGACGTCCGCTCGACCACCATCCGCGACTACTGGAGGGACACCGGGAACGTCACCGACATGCTCGAGGTGAACCGGGCCGTCCTGGAAGGCATCGAGGCCCGCACCGAAGGCAGCGTCGACGAGGCCAGCGAGGTGATCGGACGGGTCAGGATAGACGCGGGCGCCCAGATCCGCGGTTCCCGCATCGTCGGCCCCGCCGTCATCGGCGCCGGCACGCTGATCAGCAACTCCTATGTCGGCCCCTACACCTCCATCGCCGATGACTGCCGGATCGAGGACACCGAGATCGAGTACTCCATCGTGCTGCGCGACGCCCACCTGGACGGAGTGCGCCGGGTCAGGGCCTCCCTCGTCGGCCGCAGCGTGAGCGTCACCCCCGCCCCACGGGTGCCCTCCAGCAACAGGCTCGTCCTCGGCGACCACAGCGAGGTGCAGATCGCGTCATGAGTGCCACGTCCCTTCTGGTGACCGGCGGCGCGGGATTCATCGGCTCGCACTACGTCCGCACCCTGCTCGGCCCGCACGGCGCCGACGACGTGACGATCACCGTCCTCGACAAGCTCACCTACGCCGGGCGCCTCGGCAACCTGGCCGCCGTGACGGGCGACAGCAGGTTCACCTTCGTTCACGGTGACATCTGCGACGCCCCGCTGGTCAACGAACTGGCCGCCGCCCACGACCAGATCGTGCACTTCGCCGCCGAGTCGCACGTCGACCGCTCCATCGCGGGCGCCGCCGACTTCCTCCACACCAACGTGACCGGAACCCACACCCTCCTCGACGCCGCACTGCGGCACGGCGTCGACACCTTCGTCCACATCTCGACCGACGAGGTGTACGGCTCGATCGACGCGGGCTCCTGGCCGGAGACAGCCCCGGTCAGCCCCAACTCCCCCTACTCGGCCACCAAGGCCTCCAGCGACCTCATCGCCCTCGCCCACCACCGCACGCACGGCCTGGACCTGCGCGTCACCCGGTGCTCCAACAACTACGGCCCCCACCAGCACCCCGAAAAGGTCATCCCGCTGTTCATCACCGCACTCCTGAACGGACAACCGGTGCCGCTGTACGGCGACGGCGGCAACGTCCGCGACTGGCTGCACGTCGACGACCACGTACGCGGCATCGAACTCGTACGCCGCGGCGGTCGCGCCGGCGAGGTGTACAACATCGGCGGGGGCACCGAACTCACCAACAACGAGCTGACCGGACTGCTCCTGGAGGCCTGCGGAGCCGACTGGGACAGCGTGCGCCACGTCCCCGACCGCAAAGGCCACGACCGACGCTACTCCGTGGACTGCACGAAGATCACCGAAGAACTCGGCTATCACCCGGCCAAGGCCTTCCCCACCGGCCTGGCGGAAACCGTCGACTGGTACCGCCACAACCGCACCTGGTGGCAGACCCCGGCGAACTGAACCCCCGCCACGGCACCGCCGCCCCTGCCGCGCACCGTCTGCCGGCCGGGCTGTAGGACCCACCGTCCATCTGTGCGTCCGCCGGGCAGCACCACCTGGCACGACACGCCGGTCCCGCCGGACGCGCACGGCCCGCCCGCGTTCGGCGCACCACAGCAGGTCTGGGAGGATGGCCGGCAGCCGTCCGTACCGGGTCCGGGAACCCCCTGGGCGGCGAGAGGCGGGCGGGTACGGGCAGCGGGCGGGAGAGCGGAGCGGTGCGGCACATGCCGGAGTACCCGGAGTACCTCGCCGCGGTCGTGTTCGCCGCGGGCGGCGTCGTCAACGCCCTGCTGGCACCGCACCGGTTCTCCACCGCCGTCCTGTTCTGCCTCGCGGTGACCTCTGCCGGGCTCGGCGTGGCCGCTCGCAGCGCGGCAGCCCACCCGGCCATCGCCACCGTCCTCGCCGTCGCCGCTCTGTTCCTGGCGCTCGCGCTGGGCCTGCTGCTGCTGGCCGACGGCGTCCTCCTGGTGCGGCGCTACGGACCCCAGGCAGCCCTGCTGGCGACCGGGGCAGCCGGCTGCGCGGTGCTGGCGGTGCTCGGCCTCGACGCGGTCTTCCACACGGTCGGCGGCGAGGCGTTCGGTGCCCTCGTGGTCGCGGTGAACGCGGCCGCGGGATACCTCACCCTGCTCTTCCTGGTCTTCGCCGGCTACGTGTTCGTCCGGGGCCGCAGCACCCCGCTGCCGGAAACCACCCATGTCGTCGTCCTGGGCGCCGGGCTCAACGGCGACCGGCCCGGCCCGCTGCTGACCCGCAGGCTGGAGCGCGCCCTCGCGATCGACGCCGCCCGCGCACCGGGCACGCCTTGTGTGGTGTTCGTCGTCTCGGGCGGCCAGGGCGACGACGAGGTCCGCTCCGAGGCGGACGCGATGGCCGACTATCTGCGCGGACGCGGAGTGCCCGCCGAGCGGATCGTGCGGGAAGACCGCTCCGTCAACACCGGGCAGAACCTCCGTTTCAGCGCGGCCCTCGTGGAGCGCACCACTCCCGGCCACCGTGCCACGGTGGTCACCAGCGGCTTTCACGTCTACCGCACGAGCCTGCTGGCCCGCCGCGTCGGCGTGCCCGTGCACGTCGTGGGCGCGCCGACCTCCCCCGCCTACTGGCTGGCAGCGACACTGCGCGAATTCGCCGCCATCCTGTGGCTGGAGCGCCTCCCCCTGATCGGACTCAGCCTGCTGCTGGCAGTTCCGGTGGCGACGGCGGTCTTCGAGCACTGAAGCGCCGGCCGCCCACGCTGCAGGGCGGAGTCCACCAACTGGTACGCCACGGTGCGCAGGCCGTCGTCATGGTGGGACGGCCCAGCCAGGCAACGAGTCTTGGTCCAGGTGCTGCCGGCGGCGAACCTGAGCGTCAGGGCCTTCGACGGCCGCCTCTTCGCAGCCCGCCAGTAACCGCAGGAGTGGGGGTTACTCGCTTCGCTGATACCGCGGGCTGCGACGGTCCGGCCGCGGGCGCGCCTTCCCCCGGCACACCCTGGACGGTGCCGCGGTCCGCGCCGCCCTCCTCGACCCTGTCGTCCGCCTCGCGCCCCTTCGGTGGCTGAAGCCGCCGTCGACCGCTGCGCGACAAACGCGGGGCGGACGTCATCGCTCCGGCCGCCGCCTTCCGCCACGCCTCATGACCCGGCCCAGCGGGCCGAGGTGAGGCACCTGCGGCACGCACGCCGATGTCAGCGTCGGAGGCGCCAGGTGCCGTAGAGGGCGGCGACTGCGCCGGTGATGACGGAGAAGCCGGTGGTGCCTGCGATGCGGTAGACGCCGGCGCACATGCCGAGGAGGGCGAAGAGGATCACCCCGTCGAGGACGGGACGGCGGCTTTCGCCCGTTTCGGCTGCGGGGTGTGGGCGTGGGGCGAGTGGGTTGGGCGGGGTGGAGTGGGGTGTCTGGTCGGTGGGTTCGATGTCGCTCATGGCATCAAGGACAGCGCGTCGGCGGGCTGGATCCCAGCGATCCGTACGACCTCGCATGGACCCGGACATGGCAGGTCAGGCGCGGCTCACACCGCACGGGAGCTGAACGGGTGGGGGTGTCCGGGAACGTTCGGCATCCTTTCGTGACCGTTCAACCGACGGCTCCTCTACCCTTGGCCATCCACAACGGGGAGGAGTCACCTGGTGGCTGAGAGCAATCCGGGGGCGGAAGGGGAGGCCGCCATCGCCGCCTACCGGGAGGCGTTGCGCGGGTTCACCGAGGCCCTGACCCTGCTGCACATTTCCTGTGGCGCTCCTTCCTACAGGGATATGGGCCGGGCGTCCGTTGCACCGAAACTCACCGGCGCGGGCATCACCGAGGCCCTCACGGGCAGGCGCCTGCCGTCCCAGGCGGCACTGCTGGAATTCGTACGGGTCGCAAGGGCTCTCGCTCCTGAACAGAGCGCCGCCACCCTGCCCACCCAGGCCGAACTGATGGAGGAATGGAGCGGCCGGTGGCAGAAGACCAAACTGCTGCAGCGCCAGGCCCAGGCACCGCTGCAGCATCTGCGGGCCACGGTGAACGACACCCTTCACGAGGCCGAGCAGGCCGCGCAAAAGACGCGCAACCAGGCACGCGAGGAGGCCGCCGGTCTCCTGGACAGCGCCCGGACGGAGGCTGAACGACTGCGCGCCCAAGCACGCGACGATGCGCACGAACTCCTCCGGCGGGCACGGCAGGACGCCGCCGAACTGAGCCGTTCAGCCAAAGAGCGAGTCAGCCCCGGCCGGAGTGTCGGCGGGGAGAGAAAGGCGGGACGGGCGCGGCGGCTGGTGGGGCGCCTGCCTCGCCGGCGTGTACTGCCCGTGGTCGTGGCGGGCACCGTGGTGCTCACGGGCAGCGCCGTCTACATCGGGGTGGACGCGTTCGGCGGGCACAGACCGGGTTCGTGCACGTCGGCTCTTGACCGGCCGTCCCGGGTGATGGTGGCCCAGGCCGGCCCCCGGACCGCCGGCGTTGTGGAGCAGGCGGCGGGGCAGCGTCTGCCGGACTCCTTCATCACCGTCCTTCCCGGAGGCGCTCCGTTCGCCGGCTCCCCGTCTGCCTCCCCGACCTTGTCCTCCTCCTCGTCTCCCGGGCCTGCCTCGCAGGCGTCATCGTCGAGCTCCCCTGCTCCTTCCGCCAGCACGTCGCGGCCCCCCACGCAAGGTGCCGCCGCGGTGTCGAAGGCGGGCGGCGGATGCGAATAGCGCCTGGCCATGGGCCGTGAACGGCGTCTGTCTGCGGCCGCACGGGGATCCATCCGGGCGGCCGACTGCCGCTGCGGGACACCGATGGTCGGGCACAGGTGCCGACCGCCCTTGAATCCCGGGGGGACCGCCCGGTGCCGCACGGCGGAAGCCGTGGGAGGCCGCGACGAACCGTGGGCGGTGACCGAGCCGCTGCTGCCGAAGTGTGAACGGCGCTTCCGGCATCCGGGACGCAAGCGGATCGATGACCGCAAGACGCTGCAGGGTGTGCTGTTCGTCCTGTACACCGTCATCCCATGGGAGCAGCTGTCGCAGGAGTGGGGGTTCGGTTCTGGCCCCACGCGCCGGCGGCGGCTGGCCGGATGGGAGCACGCGGGGGAGTGGGAGGAGGCCAGCGGGTGCTGCTGGACCGGTTGCGGGCGGCGGGCCGCCTGGACTTCTCCCGCGTCATCGTCGATGCCTCGCATGTGCCGGCAAAGCGGGGGCGTGGCAGCCCAAACGTCGGTCCGCGTCCGGTTGACCGTGCCCGGCCGGGCTCGAAGCATCACGTGCTGACCGACGCCCACGGCACCCCGCTGCGGGTTTCCCTGGCCGGCGGCCACCGCAACGACCTCACCCAGCTGTCGCCCCTGGTCGACGGGCTGCCGTCGGTGCGGGGGAGACGAGGCCGGCCCCGGCGCAAGCCTCAAGCCCGCTATGCCGACCGCGGTGACGACCACGACGTGTACCGCCGTCGGCTGCGTGAGCGCGGCAGCGTTTCGCAGATCCCCGGGCGGGGGCGTCCCCACGGCTCGGGCCAGGGCCGCAACCCGGTGGGCCGCCGAGGCCGCCATCGCCTGGCTCCACGGCCCCCGCTGTTTATCCACCCGCTGGGAGACCCCGGGACGACATGCACGACGCTCTCCTCCAGCCCGCCCACCGCATGACCTGTGCCCGCAAGATCCCGGCATCCTGAAAGGACCCCTCAGGGGGCGTCACCACGACACCTCGCGGACGTCGGCCCGGCTCTGCGGCTGGATCGTGGCGGTGATCTGCGACCGGTGGCGGCTCGCCGAGAACGTCACCGTGAGCGTCTGCGCCTCTGTCCGGCTCGTACTCACCGTGAACCCCCGGTTCGGCACCGCCGAGATCAGGCACACCGCGTCGTCGCCGAACCGCACGGTCGCCTTGCCGCCCTCGGACGGCACCGTGTAGACGCCGGCGCCGCCTTCCCGGCACCCCGAGCCGTCCGTGCCGGTCGGCGCCCCCGGGGTACTGGTGCGGGCGGTGGGCGTCGGCGGTGGCGTCGGGCTGAGATCGGTCACCGGCGCGCTGCTTTGGGGCGGCGGGCTCGGCCTGCGGCTGCTCACCGACTGACTCGGGGAGGGCTTGGCGGTGGTGGGGCTCGGCCGCGGGGGCTTCAGGGGCTCACTCGGCGCGGACTGCGCGACCGGCGCGGTCGGCCGGGTCGACCCCACCACGAAGTGAATCGTGAGGATGACAGCGGTGACACTGGCTGCCGTGCAGGCCAGCCATATGATCAGGTAGCGCAGGAGGCGGGACACGGCACCATAGTGACGGACCGGCTAACGTGCCTGCTCATGGCCTCTGTACTTGTCGTCGAGGACGACCCCGTCATCCGGGCCGCGCTGATCGAGGTCCTGACCGGGCACGGCTACGCGGTCAGGACCACCCACCAGGGTTTCGAGGCGTTGCGCGAGATCACCCAGAGCCCGCCGGACATCGTGGTGCTGGACCTGGGGCTGCCCGATCTCGACGGCCTCGACGTGCTGCGCATGATCCGGGGCATCTCCCGCGTGCCGGTCCTGGTCGCCACCGCCCGTGACGACGAGAGCGAGATCATCCGGCTGCTCAACGCGGGGGCCGACGACTACCTGGTCAAGCCGTTCTCCGGCGGCCAGCTCGCCGCCCGGCTCGCCGCCGTGCTGCGCCGATCCGTGCCCGCCGACGTAACCGCGGCCCGGCGGCCCGTCCTGCAGGTGGCAGACCTGCGCATCGACCCGACCGCGCGCACCGCGCACCTGGCCGGCCGGGAACTGCCCCTGACCCGCCGCGAGTTCGATCTGCTCGCCTACCTCGCCGCCCACGCCGACCAGGTCATCACCCGGCAGCGCATACTCGCCGAGGTGTGGCAGCAGCCGTACGTCGAGGACCAGACGGTCGACGTCCACCTCTCCGCGCTCCGCCGCAAAATGGGCGAGAAGGCGCGAAAGCCTCGCTATCTGCGCACGGTTCGTGGCCTGGGTATCAAGTTGGTCAGCTCGCCATGAGACGTGCCCTCGCAGGGATCGCCCTGGCCGTCACCTCGATGGTGGCTCTGTCCTTCCTCATCCCCCTCGCCCTCCTCGTGCGCGAACAGGCACGGGACCGGGCCACCACAGCTGCCGAGCAGCGGGCGTCCGCCCTGTCTCCGGTGCTCGCCCTCACCACCCGGCGCGCCGACGTGCAGCAGGCCGTCGCCGAGCTCGGCTCCTCCGACCAGCTTGTCGTGCGTCTGCCCGACGGCGGCTTCGTCGGCACCCCGCGCGCGCCCCGCAACGCGCTCGAGCGGGCCGTGCGGGGGCGCGAGACGCTGGCCGTGGACACCGCCGGCGGCTGGGCCTACCTCCAGCCCGTCGTCCTGCAGGGCGACCGGGTCGCGGTCGTGGAAGCCTTCGTGCCGTCCGCAGATCTCACCCGGGGCGTGGCCGCGTCCTGGGGCGTCATGGCGCTGCTCGCGCTGGGTCTGGTCGGCGGTTCGGTACTCGTCGCCGACCGGCTCGGCGCCCGCGTCGTCCGGTCGTCGCGCAGTCTCAAACGCGCCTCACTGGCTCTCGGCTCCGGCGACCTGGACGTGCGGGTCGAACCCGACGGCCCGCCCGAACTGCAGGAGGCCGGCGCGGCGTTCAACACCATGGCCGACCGCGTCCTCGACCTGCTCGCCGTGGAACGCGAGCTGGTCGCCGACCTCTCGCACCGGCTGCGCACCCCGTTGACCGCTCTCTACCTGGAGGCCGACCGGATGGGGTCGACGCCCAGCGCCCGGCGGGTCGCGGAGGCGGCCGCCCAGCTGGAGAGCGAACTGGACTCGATCATCGCCGCGGCCCGTACACCGCTGGCATCGGCGCAGCGGGCCCGTGCGGCGGCCGGCGCGGCGAAGGCGTGCGACGTCGCCGAGGTGGTCGCCATGCGCCTGGACTTCTGGTCGGTCCTCGCCACCAAGCAAGGACGGCCCTACGAGCGCTCCCTCACACCGCGATTGGTGCCCGTCGCCTTCCCAGAGGACGACCTCGCGGCCGTCGTCGATGCCCTGATCGGCAATGTCTTCCGGCACACCCCGGAGGGCACCGCCTTCGCCGTGCGCGTGGAGCGGACGGACCGGCACGTGTTCCTCACGGTCGACGACGCGGGACCGGGCGTGGCGGACCCCGACGCGGCGCTCACGCGGGGTGTGAGCGTCGGCGGTTCGACGGGGCTGGGCCTGGACATCGTGGCCCGGGCGTCCCGCGCGGCGGACGGCGAACTGACGATCACCCGGGCGCCATTGGGCGGCGCCCGGGTGCGGGTGTCGTTCGTACTGGCCGACACGGGCGGGGCCGGCGGCGGGGTGCGGTGACCTCGGTCAGCGACCGGCGCCGAAGTTCTGCGTCCACCAGGGGCCGCCGTCGCCGACGTGGACGCCCACGCCCAGCTCCTTGAAGGAGCAGTTGAGTATGTTCGCCCGGTGCCCGGGGCTGTTCATCCAGGACTTCATCACCGACGCTGCGTCCGCCTGGCCCCGGGCTATGTTCTCGCCCAGGGTCGACCACTGGTACCCCGCGGCCTCGACCCGGGTCGTCATCGTCGAGCCGTCGGGGCCGGTGTGGGACATCACGCCGCTGCTCGCCATGACGTCGCTGTAGTCGTCGGCGGCCCGGGTGAGCCGGTCGTTCGCCGTGACCGGCGAGCATCCCGCCGCGGACCGCTCCTTGTTGACCAACGCGAGCACCTGGGCCTCGAACCCGCCACCGGACTCGGAACCCGGCCCGGAGCCCGGTCCGGTGCTGCCCGAGCGCATGCCGCCGGATCCGTTCGCCGCCCCGCCGCCGCTGTTCTTCGCCGTCGTCTTCGCGGGTGCCTTCGACGCGGGGACGGCCGTCTTCCGTGCACGGGGGGCAGGGCTCGCCGATGGCTTGCGCTTCTCCTTCGGCTTCGCGCTCGGCGAGCTGCTCGCCGTGGTGCTCGGGCTCGCCGAAGCGGAGGCGAGCGGCGCCGCACTGCCGGCTGCGTCCCCGGCGCCCGGCGTCCTGTCCGTGCTGTTCGCGACCACCCGGCCCGACGCCTCGCCGCTGACGACGGCCACGGCGATCCCGACGCCCGTGATCGCAGCGACGGCTCCCATGGCCAGCGCGGGACCGCGCGTTTTCGGCCCGTTGCGGGGGCGGGCGTGGAAGCGGGACGAGCGAGCGGCTCGGCGGGAACCCATGAAGGACACCTCGGTCTGTCGGTCGGCTGACTCGGCCCCGTGTCCGGTGGCCGCGATCGCGGCCACCGGATCCGTGGGGGGTGTTCGAGAGCCTAGGACCCGGCCGGGGCGGAGATCTCTGTTCGAAGGTCATCTTCAAGAAGCCTTAAGAGAGCCGCCAAAGTCCGCTGAGGAACGGTTGGAAGCGTCCTGGCCCCTCACGCGCCGGCCTGGCCTTGGCCACGTGTCCCAGGGCATTCTTGATGCTCCCTTTTCCGCAGGTCAACGGGGGTGGGACCGTTCCGTCGTCGGGGATGGGGGAGCTGCTGTTGTGGGGGACCCCGGGCGTCCTCGAAGCTCTGGGTGTCGCACCGGCCGAGGAGCAAGCACCTCCCCGGCACCGGCACGGTGACGACATCCACCCCGCACCTTCGCACCGGGCACCTCTGTGTCCGGGCACCGCAGGTGCACAGTTCGGCAACCGGATAGGGATCGGGCGCGGACGAGGTGGTGCACGGCGGCAGACGTCTTCGGGGCGAACGCCGGAGCCTGCCGCGAGCCATCACACACGGACCAGAGAAAGAAGACGAACATGAACAGGAAGTCCCCCGCACGCCGTCGTCCGAGCAGCCTCCGCGTGGCTGCCGTCGGCCTCGTCCTGGCCGTCGGGCTCGGCGTGCCGGCGCAGGGGCCGGCGCAGGCGTCCGGACATACCGCCGCCAAGGTACCCGCCGCCGCGAAGCCGGCCACGGCCGCGCAGCCGGCCACCGCACCGAAGTCGGTCACCGGTACGTCCGGACACGTGGTGACCCGGGTCGCCGACTTCTATGGCGCGTACATCGACGCGAAGGGCGACTACGACAACCCGGACGCCGCGCTGGCCAAGGCGCTCCGCACGCACTACCTGACGCCCGACTTCGCCAAGCGGCTGGCTGCCTGGGAGGAGAAGAACGGGGCGGACGGGGTTCTGCGTGCCCAGAACGTCCCCACGCGGTGGACGGTGACGGACAACGACACCCTGGGGCACGCACACGAGGTCACCGTCACGCTGACCTTCGGCAGTGGGAAGAACACGCAGGAGACCAAGCTCTTCGTACTGGTGGAGCGGTACAACCACATCAGCGACATCGCGACCAAGAGCGCCCACTGACGGCGGAGCCCGCCCCGCCCGGCCGGACGGGGCGGGTGCCCCGTCCGGCCGGGCAGCGGCCAAGGCCGGCGCGCGGCGGCCATGAACGCGGCCGTCGGCGTCTGCGTATCGGACGTCGTCGACCATCGGGGCCGGCGCGACGACTGCCGTCCTTCGGGCAACAAGGAACCATCCCCGCCCACCTGACGTGCAGTGATATCAAGGCCTGGGATGCCAGATCGCGGGCGGACGACAGGGGAACGATGCCGGTTCGGGATGATGCCGAGGAGTTCGCGGCGTTGCTGCGTCAGCTCAAAGACCGCACCGGTCGGAGTTACGGCTCCCTCGCCCGCCAGATCGACATGAACGCCTCCACACTGCACCGGTACTGCGCGGGCGAGGGCGTTCCGCAGGACTTCGCGCCCGTCGAGCGGCTCGCGACCTTCTGCGGGGCGACACCTCAGGAGCGGCTCGAACTGCACCGACTGTGGCTGTCGGCGGTGGCGGCCCGGCAGCGGGTGCGTACGGCCGGCTCACCAAGGGCGGCAATTCCGGCACCCGCACCGGACACGGACACGGACACGGACAGGGGCAAGGGCGGGGAGACGGACACGGATGCAGACGGAGGCGGAGGCGGGGGCGGAGGCGGGGGCGCGGACGGGGACGGCGGCAGGGACCGAGACAGGTACGGCGACCGCGCGGGCTCCGCGCATCACCGTCGACGGGTCCTCGCCACCGCCGTCTGCGCTCTGCTCGTCATCACCGTCGCGGGTCTGTCCGCCGTCTCGGACGGCCACTCTTCTGGGGCGGGCGCGTCCTCCCGCTCCGTGAGCCCCGGGGGGACCGCCGGCGGCGCACCCGGCCGCTCGGCGCAACCGTCGGCCACGCAACCGTCGGCCGCCGAGCCCGCCGCCGACCCGCCCCTCACCTGGAGCGTCGACCCCCTGGTGTGGGACAAGGGCTGCGACCACGACTACGTCATCGACAAGCCGTCCGCGCAGGTGCCTCCGCCGCCGTTCCCGCAGGACGCCGAGGTGTGGGCGGCGACGCAGGGCGCGGTGCACGGGCGGCGGACGAAGGTGCAGATCTCGGTGCAGGGGCGGTCGTCCACGGCCGTGGTCCTGAAGGCGATCCACGTCCGGGTCGTCAGCCGCGGCGTTCCCGCCGGCGGGAGCGCCTACTCCATGGGCCAGGGCTGCGGCAGCGATCTCACTCCCCGTCGCTTCACCGTGAACCTCGACGAGGACCGCCCCCTCGCCGAGCCGAAGGACGGCGCGAACGGTGCCGACGGCGGGCACGTCATTCCGGCCGTGCGCTTCCCGTACCGTGTCTCCGCCGAAGACCCGCAGGTGCTGGAGGTCCATGCGGGGACACAGACCTACGACGTCCGCTGGTACCTCGAACTCGACTGGTCCTCCCAGGGCCGCACCGGCACGATCCGCATCGACGACGACGGCCGCCCGTTCCACACCACCAGCATCAAGGGCATGGCGCACTACTGGTACGGCAGGAACGACGCGGGAGAGCGAGCCTGGGTCCCGCTCGGCAGCCACTGACCTTTTCCGGTTGCCTTCGGGTGGTGCCGGTGGGTGATTCCTGCGGTATGCCGGTGTGATGCGCCACGCGGACGGTGGGGGCCTGACTGTTGAGCGGCGGGCTGCGCGTGAAGGGACCGGGCTGGAGGCCGGGCGGGGGTTCGCAGGAGGTGACAGGAATTCGGTCATCGCCAAGGACCTGCGAGTGAGCGAGCGTTCGGTGGAGCGATGGCGCCGCACCTGGCCATGAAGGCGCTATGGAGGGTCTCGAGCCGAAGGAACCCGCGCCCACCTTTTTTCGTCCTCTTGACGATAATCGTGGCGTCCGGTTATCGTCGCCCAGACGAAAAGCGAGGGGATTCCATGGCTGACATCACCCGGCGCCTCGGCCTGCGCCACCTGCGTGGCGCGCCGACGGCTCACATCCGGCACCACCGCGCCGGCCGCCTGCTGCACGACGGGCCGGGTCTGAGCTTCTGGTTCCGCTCGCTGACCGCCGCCCTGTCGGAGATACCGGTCGACGACCGGGAACTGGCGATGACGTTCCACGCCCGTACGTCCGACTTCCAGGACGTGACGGTGCAGGCGACGGTCACCTACCGCATCGACGACCCGGGCGTCGCCGCCGCCCGCCTCGACTTCTCCATCGACCCCGACACCGGCGTGTGGCGGGGCGCGCCGCTGGAGCAGCTCGCCACACTGCTCACCGAGACCGCCCAGCAGCACGCGCTGGACGTCCTGGCGCGTACGCCGCTGGCGGCCGCGCTGGTCGACGGCGTCAGCTCGGTGCGCGAGCGGATCGCAGCCGGTCTGGAAGCCGAACCCCGGCTGCCCGCGACCGGCATCGAGGTGGTCGCCGTACGCGTGGTGGCGCTGCGACCGGAGCCCGAGGTGGAGCGCGCGCTGCGCACCCCGGCCCGTGAACAGATCCAGCAGGAGGCCGACCGGGCGACGTACGGACGGCGGGCCCTCGCGGTGGAACGGGAACGGGCCATCGCGGAGAACGAGTTGGCCAGCAAGATCGAACTCGCCCGCCGCGAGGAGCAGCTGGTCGACCAGCGCGGCACGAACGCCCGGCGGGAGGCCGAGGAGCACGCGGCGGCGGACGCCGTACGGGCACAGGCGGAGGCGGCACGGACGGTGCGGCTCGCGGAGGCCGAGGCGGCTCGTGCCGTACGGCTGTCCCGTGCCGAAGCGGAAGGGGCGCGCGAACTCGGCGAGGCGCGGGCCCAGGCGCAGGCCGCCTGGCTGCGGGTCCACGCGGAGGTGGACGTGGCGACGCTGCACGCGCTCACCGGGACACGGCTCGCGGAGAACCTGCCGCGCATCGAGAGCGTGACGGTGTCACCGGACGTGCTGACCGGACTGCTGGCCAAGCTGGGCGCGCGGGAGCAGGCGTGAGCCTCGCCCCCCGGGTCGTGCTCGTGCATCGCACCACGGAGTACGAGGAGTTGGTGGCCCGGCACGGCACGCACGGGCAGGCCGCCTTCTTCCTGTCCTCCCGGGGCCGGGACATCGCGGAGCTCGCCGAGCGGTACCGCCGGACGCGACAGGCGCTGAGCGAGGTCGGCTCGGCGGTTCCGCTGACCTGGCGTCAGGCACGGGTGGAGCGGGCCGACCTGGACCGTTTCCTCTTCGCCCCCGAGGACGTGGTGGTCGTGGTCGGGCAGGACGGGCTGGTGGCGAACGTCGCCAAGTACCTCGCGGGGCAGCCGGTGGTGGGCATCGACACCGACCCCGGACGCAACCCCGGGGTGCTGGTCCGGCACCGCCCGCACGACGCGGCCGCTCTGCTTCCGGCGGTCCTCACCCGCTCCGCCGGCGTCGAGGAACGCACCATGGTCGAGGCCGTCGCCGACGACACCCAGCGGGTCGTCGCCCTCAACGAGATCTGCCTGGCAGCCGTCGGACATCAGACGGCCCGATACCGCCTGGGCCTGGAGGGCGACGGGGGTGCCGTCGAGGCTCAGGCCTCTTCCGGGGTGCTCGTGGGCACAGGCACCGGGGCGACCGGGTGGATCCGGTCGGTGTGGCAGGAGCGCGGCGGCCACTGGCCCCTGCCTTCGCCCACCGAGCCGCGCCTGTTGTGGTTCGTACGTGAGGCCTGGCCGTCCCCGGCCACCGGCACGTCGTCGGTGGCCGGGGAACTCACCGCGTCGTCCGCTCTGCACATCACCGTCGAGTCGGAGCGGCTCATCGCCTTCGGGGACGGGATGGAGACGGACGCGGTGGAGCTGACCTGGGGGCAGTCGGTGCGAGTGGGGGTTTGCCAGGAGCGGTTGCGATTGGTGGGGTGAGGCGACACCCGGCGCCGCGTCAGCCGCCGGGCTGGGGCTGAAGCCGTTCGGGCCGGGCCGGCAGGCGGCGCGCCGTGCGGCCGGGGTGGAGGGGGCGCGGGCGACCACCTGGAAGGCAACCCCCGCCCACCCCAGCGCAGCCGGTGCCGTCACCGTTCCGGTGTCACGACCAGCCAGAGGTGAGGCCTGCGTCGACGACTTGAGAGCCTCTGGCCTGCGGGATCTCGACTAGGGCCGGACGACTCTTTGAAACGTCTGACCTGCTGCTTCTCTGATTCGAGGTCCTCTGACCTGGCACGCCGCAACTTGATCCGGACACACATCAACTGCTCTCGGACGCGGTATGAAGCAGCGACCGAGAAGGCTTTCGGGGTCCTGGGCGGTATGCCGGTGGGCGGGCGATCGCCTGTGGCCCCGCCTGACTGCCGGTGGGTGCGAGGGCTTCCCACTTGGCCTTGCTTGCGGCGATGATCGGCTGAGCATGCCGATGGCCGTAAGCGCGGCGGCCCGACGCCTGGGAGATCGTTTCAGTGCGAGACCTGCCTGCCCCGAGCTCGACGGGTGTCCGTATTGCTGGTGACCGCTATCAGTGGCTGGCTGCGTGGCAGGGGTGTGTCGCCGCTGTCCGGGATGCGGCGCTGCGTGCGTCCAACCCGGTGGTGGCGGTGGGCGTCGAGGTCGACGACGCGGGGAACTTGGACGATGTCGTCTTGTACCGGCAGGTGCCGCCGCACACCTACATGCAGGTCAAGTACGCCGCAGACAACTCTACCCCCGTCAACGGTGACTACCTGCTCAAGCTCAGCGATCGCGGCGGCCCGTCGATCCTGCGGAAGATGGCGCAAGCCTGGGAGAAGCTCACCGAGGGCGGCACTCCGGTCGATCTCGCGTTGCTGAGCAACCGGTCCCCGGATGCGGAAGACCCGCTGATCTCGCTGAGGGACTCCCGCACTCAGCTTCTGGTTCCGAAGGCGGCGCAGCAGGGCCCGGGCTCCAAGAAGGGTCAGGCACGCAGGCGTTGGGCCGACGGTGCCGGGCTGAGTGAGGACAGGCTGCTGGACTTGCTGAAGGTGCTGCGCTTCGACCTGGCACGAGACGTGATGCACCTGCATGAGCACTTGCAGATGCTGATGTTCGCCGCAGGGCTGCGGTTCAGCGAGGAGGCCATGCACTCCGGCGCGGACTGGGTGGCCCGTCAAGTCGCCGACGGGCAGCGCCGCCTGTCCCTGGCGGATATCAGGGAGGCGATCCGGGCCCTGGGCCTGGAAGCCGGCTCATCGCGTCCGGTGCTGTCCATCGCCACCCTGAAGCCGGATCCCATGGCGGAGGACGCCGATTACGCATTGGACTGGGTGGATCGCTTCGAGGGAGCCTCACCGTATGTGAAGCGGCGTCCGCTGGCCCCGGCCACCTGGGCGCAGTTGCAGGCGGACATTGAGGCCGCGCCGTACCGGATGCCGCCGGGCACCACCACGGTCGCTGTCACCGGCAGCCTGCGTCTGGCACCCGCTTTCGTGGTCGGTGCCGCCTTCCGCATGGTGGCCGGCTCCGACCTTGCCGTGGCTCAGCGTGAACAGCTGTGGTCATCCACCGCAGCGTACGACTCTCCGCTGACGCCAGCCGTCGATGAGCACACCCTTGACCTTGGAACGGATCTCGCCGTGGCCGTCGCGGTCGCCACGGACCCCACGCAGGACGTGCTGGACTTTTTGCGCGAGCATCGGGTGCCCGTCTCCCGGCTGCTGGTCTTGCGCCCGCCCGGAGGGGCGAAGGACAACTCCATCCCGGATGCCGCGACGGCCAGCGCGTTGGCCGTCGGTATCCGGGACCTGCTGCGCCGTGCCTGCCGCGCACATCCCGCGATCCACCTCTTCCAGGCCGGCCCCATGGGCCTGGCCCTGCTGCTGGGCAACCGGTGGAACCGGCTGCGCCCCACCACCGTGTACGAGGACGTCAACGCACAGCAGGTGTATGAGAAGGCCTTCGTCATCGACGCATGAGGGCTCGCTAAGCCCCTACGGTCCCGCCGCCGGAGGCGTCGTGGTGCCGCGTGCCAAGCGCATGTCATGGTGGATCCGGGCGAGGCGGTCGCGGGCCGTGAGCCAGCCCAGCGCGACGGCGACCGGCAGCGGGCCGTGGAAGAACAACAGCCCCTCCACCGCAGCGGTCCCGCCCAGACGCTGAGCCCGCTCCCCGGGCTGTCCCTTCGGGGTATGCCCGCCGGAGATGCGAGGAGTGTCGTCCCTGGCCGGCTGTCTCGTCCCCCTGCCGTTAGCCGAGGTTTGCATCGGTCCTGGGCCCGGCCCGGCGGGTCCTCGATGCGAGGCAGCGGCTCAGACGCTCCCTCTCCCTGCATCAAGCACGCGGCTCCGATGCGGATGGCCGCTGCCGTAAATGATCAACTAGTCCTGGTGGAGGAGGGTTTGTCAGTGGTGGGTCTTACTGTGGTGAACGAGCAGCCATAGATGCCTGTTTGTGGCCGCCGCGCCCCAGCCCGGGGTCGGCGGCCGCGGCGTGCACCCGGGCTGGACGACGCGCCCGAGGAGGCACACCGCATGGGGATCGACGACGCATTCGACGCGTTCCAGAAGACCGTCAACGAAGACATAGACAAAACCAGACTGGCCCGCGAGCGCAGGGACCTGTTCAAAACCGCGCTGTTGAGCGAGCCGGACGTCGTGGAGACGTTCGGCTCGGGTTCTCTGAGCCGCAGCACGCAGCTCAAGCCCATCCACGATGTCGATGTCGTGATCGTCTACGACCCCGACGAGCACCCCGAGTGGGGGAACGACGGCCCAAGTGCCCAGGACGCTCTCGAGCACGTCCGCACCCAGGTCAACCGGCTGCTGAGCCAGACCAACGGCACCCACGCCAACGAGGTCCGGCACACTCTCGTGCGCAATCACGCAGTCAAGTGCTTCCTGGACGACCCCGAGGACCCGGAGGCCTTCACCGTCGACGTCATGGCCGCCCTGCGCCAGGAGGACGGCTCGCTGCTCATCCCCGAAAAGCTGAACACCCGGTGGGTGCCGGCCAACCCGGAATACCTCATCGGCCAAGTCGCCGATCACCAGCGGGACTGGCCGCACTTCCGGCCTCTGGTCAGGGTCCTCAAAGAGTGGCGGCTCACCGCCCCGGTCCAGGGAGGCATCAAGTCTCTCGTCATGGAGGTCCTCGCCCTCAACTGCATGCCCAGGTCCGGCAACCGCTCCCAGGCACTGAAGACGTTCTTCACTGCCGCCGCGGTCCGCGTCCACGAGGGCGTGTGGGACCCGGCGGGGCTGTGTGGTCAGATCCAGCCGGACCTGGACCATGCAGGTCTGTCCGATGCCTTCGCCGACGCAGCAGACCTCGCGGAGCGGGCCTGCGTTGCTGCTGCCGAGGGAGACACCGACAACGCGCTGCGGCTGTGGCAGAAGATCTTCGGCGACGACTTCCCGGCCCCTGCCGCTCCGGCCAAGCCAGCCTCACTGATCACCGGGATACCCGCGCTCATCACCCCGCGGCCCATCAAGGACGCACCCCAGGGATGACGACCGCACACACGCCCAACGGCCGTACGCACCACACCTGGTGGACGTGCGAACCGCGCCGACTGCACCGTGACCATGCGGAGATCACCGCTCAGTTCCCCGGCCTCGTCTGGAACGAGGCCGGAGCAGGGAGTTGGGAGGGCAGGCTGCCCCGCTGGCCTTTCGAGAGGCCCGAGCCCGAGCATCTCACCGCCTGGATCGGCGAGGAAGGGCTCCTTGTGCGTCTGGAGTACAGCCAGGCCTACCCCATGGTGGCGCCCCGGCTCGTTCCCGTGGATCCACTGCCCGAACCGTTTGAATGGACCCAGCACCGCTGGCACGTCAACGGCGACGCCAGCCTGTGCCTTCTGCGGGACGACGTATGGACGGGCCGCGAGTCGGTTGTCGATCTGTTGCTGAAGGCCGCCGGCTGGCGGATCGAGTACGCGTTGATGAAACACCAGACGATCGAGCAGATGACCGGCAGCGGCATCGTCACCGACGATCGCCTCGACCACTTCCTGGCCCAGCCCCCGTCACCCGAGGACACCACTGACCACCCTGAGCTGGACACCGGCGGACAGGACGGTCCCTCGTGCTGATCCTCATCCCACAGGACGCCGCGACCACACTCCGCGCCTCGGGCGCGTGGGGCCGACTGTCGTTGCGTATCAGCCATCCGGACGACCTAGCGGTGGTGGGCGGCATCTCCGAGGGCGGCGGCTCCATCATCTCGGTCGACCCGCCGCCCCCTGCCCCTCGCCTGCTCGCTGGCTGCGACTCCCGTCCTACCGGCTACTGGTACCAGGCCAACAGTGAACTGCACGCGCTCTGGTACCTCCTGCGGGCACGGCGGGGCACATCCATGAAGCTGGACGCGTTCAAGGACGCGGTGCCCAGCGGTTTCAAGACGCCGGGCGACGGCGGCTATGTGGCCATCACCCACGCCCCCGGCGTGAAGGACGCCTTCCCCGAAAGCGGTCTGCCCGACCTCGTCGCCTGGCACGTCACCCGCGCGGGCTTCCAGCCCATCGAGGCGTCGGCTGAGCCCGAAACCACCGGGATTCGGCAGCTCGGCGGTCACTGGCCCGTAAAGGAACTGCAGAACACCCGCATCATGCTGGTCGGAGCGGGGAGCATCGGCTCGGCCACCGCCCACGCTCTGGCCGGCTACGGCGTCGGCCATCTCACCCTCGTCGACCCCGACCGCCTCGGCTGGCACAACCTCGTCCGGCACACCAGCGCCCGCCGACACATCGGCCGACACAAAGTCACCGCCCTCGCCGAGGAACTCGCCGCACTGCGCCCCGACACCACCGTCAGCGCTCTGGCCCTCGACGTCATCGAGCACGCCGACCACATCCGGGCCCTCCTCGCGGACACCCACCTCGTCGTATGCACGGCAGACGGAGTAGCCCCGCGCCGCGTCACCGGCCACTTGGCCCGCCGCGCCGGCCTCACCGCAGTGCTCGCGTGCGTCCTGCAGGACGGCGCCCTCGGCGAAATCCTGCGACTGCGCCCCTGGCCCCAGCACGGCTGCCTCACCTGCAGACGCCGGACCCTCGCCGAGGCAGGCGGCCTCGACCCCGAGCCCGCCCTGGACGCCGGGTACGGCACCGGCACCCGCCACCGGCCGATGACCGCCGTCGGCTCCGACCTGCATCTGGTGGCCCAGCTCGCAGCCAAAACCGCCGTCGCCACCGTCCTCCAACGTGCCGGACACCCCGACCAGCGACTGCCGGGAGAGCATGCCCTGCTCGGCCTGCGTCGCCAACCCGACTGGGCCCCACCCTTCGACCTCGGCCACACCGCCGAGCTGCGCTGGCTTCCCGCCACACCACCGAGATCCGGCTGCCCCACCTGCGAAGCCCCATGACCCAGCAGCCCGTCACCGCCGTGCACCTCACCGCCCCGGCCACACGAATCGTCACCACCGAACTGCGCACGGCCGACCACACCACGGAGACCGGAGGCATCCTGCTGGGCCACCACACCCACGACATCGTCACCGTCCACCACGCCGGAACCCCCGGACCTGCCGCCGTGCGCACCCCTACCTACTTCCTCCGCGACCTGGCACACGCCCAGGCACTGGCCGACGAGGCATTCACGAGCGACGGCAGCGTCTGGGTCGGCGAATGGCACACCCACCCCGCCAGCCGCCCCATCCCCAGCGCTCGCGACGCCGCCACCTACAGGAAACTTCTCAACGATCCGGAACTGGGCTTCCACAGCGTCATTGCGGTGATCTTCGCTCCTCGGGCAGGCCGTTGGGAGGGCGCAGCCTGGGCATGCCGCCTCGGCCGCATCGAGCCGGTGCAACTGCACCTCTCCCGCTCTGTCGGATGAGACGCCGAAAGAAGCTCGGGTGCTCAGAACGGGGGCGCCAGAGCACGTCACCGTTCACCGGTGGCTGGCCAGCCGCACCGTAGAGCTCTCAGGCGACGGCTGCCTCTGCGGCAGGGCTCTCACCATCGGCGTCCCGGCCGTCGGGCGGCGCCACGGATGCGGGGCCGCCGAACGCCCCGATGGTTCGACGCCGAAGCAACAGGCTGCCCGCAGCAGCCGGGCCGGTCGTGCGCGCTGCACAGGACGGCGCGCCTTACCGGCGCGGTGTCAGTCGTCGTCGGGGTCATTGCGGCCGACGAACATGTCGTCGAGGGCTTCTTTGGTGATGGCTTCGGTCTCGTCTTCGATGGCTTGCTGGGCGGTCTGGCAGATGAGCTGGTCGAGGGTGTCCATATAGCCGCCGGTGCGCTCGTGGAGTTCTTCCTCGAGGTCCAGGAGCGAGCCGGGCTCGTGGCCGTAGAGCCGGAGGTTGGAGTCGTAGGCCCGCAGCACGGTGCGCCATCCCTCCTCCTGTCCCGCGTGGAAGGGGATGGGGTTGATCCGTATGACAGGCAGGCTGCTGCGGAACTGCTCGGAGGTGCGGGGCCGTTCGGTGCGGCGGCGGTTGTGCAGGCCCTCGTTGACGATGTCGGTGGCGCCGCGACCGCTGTAGATGACCGAGAGGCGCAGGCGGGCCTGGAGGCAGTCGAAGTAGTCGAAGGCACCGGCCAGGTGGCTGTCGTGGATGCGGTCGATTCCGTCGATGAGGAGCAGGGAGGTACGGCTTTCGCGCATGGCGTGGATGACCGGTTCGGTCATGTCGGTGCTGCGGTAGGTCCGCTTGTCGATGTTGACGGTGTGGTCCATGCCGAAGAAGTCCGCGAGCGGCAGGGACCAGTCCATGTTGCTTTCATGGCGCGGAGGGACGTTGATGTAGACGACGGGGGTCCACTCGCTGTCCGGCCTGCGCTCGGTTTCCAGTAGTCCCTGGTAGGCGCGTCCGATCTGGAGCAGCAGCGTGGTCTTGCCGGCACATCCATCGATGATCATGCTCATGCGTTTTCCGGTGGGGCGGAATCGGTTGGTACGCAGGGTGCGCCGCGCGTCCTTCAGCCCCTGGGTCACATCGGGGGTGGAGACGGGGATCATCTCTCCGTGGTAGATCATCCGCGGGTCGGTGTCGGTGACCTTCGTGCCTTTGGGGGCGCAGTCCTGCAAGTCCGGCGGCTCGAGTTTGCGGTGCACGAAGTCCATGAACCCCTCCCGCGCTGTGAGCAGTTCGGGATCCAGCGGCGACCACCGTGCAGCGAGAGCTGCGGGGGCGGCTGGTTTCGGGGCGGTGCGCGCAGCGTCCATCACGTCTCTTGCGGGTCTTGGCTGGGTGGGGGCGGGTCCTGATGGGGCCGCGGCGCAGGCCGCTCGGACGGATCCGCTGCCAGTTCCCGGAAGATGTCGCCGGCTGATCCGCCCAGGCTGTGCGCTCCCGCCGGAGCGGGACGGCGCCGCGGGGGCCGGGGCCGGCCCGGCGACGTCGGCGGGGCGGCGGGTTCGGGCACAGCGGCCGGCAGCGCGGCACGGCGGCCCGGGAAGAGGTCCTTGGCATCGACGTTGAGGGACGGTGCGGGCGTCACGCTGCCGGGTTCGGCCCGGGTGATCCCTGCATACGGGTTGGCCGGTGTTTCGGCGATCTCCAGGGGCTGCGGAACGAACGCGGCCACCGGCTTGACGGAGGTGGAGGTGGGGGAGGGGCCGCGCCGTGCGCGGGCCAGGAGATCGTCCATGGCCCGGGCGATTTCTTCCTCGCCGCCTTCCCGGCCGACGAGGCCGGCGACGAGGTCGGCGGCCTTCTCCCACAGGTACTGGGTCCACGAGTCGCGGATCAGGTGCTGGCACTTGAAGTCGAAGGGCACCCACGGACTGCGGGCGGGGTCCTTTTCGACCGTGTGGTCGTACAGCCACACCCGGCTAGGCTCGTAGGGGTTGTAGTAGACCGGACAGCGCCGGCCCTGTCCCTTGATGCCGGTGTGCCGGTTCTTGAACTCCCGGATGCGATGGCTGACATACGTACGGTTGCCGATCTTGATGCCGTCGCGGGTCACGGTCCGCTTCGCCTGGAGGAGCAGCTTGCGGCTCTCATCCGGTGTGACCGGCCGCGGCACGGCGCCTTCCACGGCGACCGCCGCCGCATACATCTGGTTCGGGGTGAGGACCAGAGAAGGAAGGAAGGGGGAGCGCAGTCCTTCGTGCGGCCGCCGCTGCCATTCGGTGACCACCCACTCGTGCCACAAATCCTGCAGCTCGTTCAGCGTCCACAACCGCTCCTTGTCGACGTCGTCGCCGCGCGTGGCCAGGCTGTTGCCGGTGTAGCCGGCGACGAACTGGGAGAACATGCTCTTGACCGAGGCGTTGGTGCGTTCGATGACCGCCTTGTCGGTGGGGGTGCGCTCCCGGGCGGACTCCACCTCGATGCCCAGCATGCTGCACACGTCCTTGAAGTGCCGGGCCTTGAAGATCTTGGCGTTGTCGACGACCACCGTCTTCGGGCGGATCACCGGCCGCGCCGCGGCACCGGCCATCCGCGGATCGCCGGCCAGCATCTTGGCGTAGGGCAGGTCCGAGTTGGCGGCCAGCGCCTGCGGCGACCAGCCGGGGCGCGCCGCGAGCGGCGCCATCGCCTGACCCAGCAGCAGCGCGGCATCCAGCGACTTGGTGCCGCGGCCGCCGCAGCGCCGGCTGCCCGGCCCCTTCTTCCGGCCCGAAGCCTTGGGAACGATCATCCCGGCGATGAAGCTGCGGCTCAGAACGTCCAAGGCATAGGTCAACTCCACTGCCACGGGACGCCCGTCGTCGCCGAGCGCCAGGACGTCCAGCCCGGTGCCGTCGATCTCCACGCGCTCGCCCAGCAACGACACAGGCGCCGGATGGTAGGGAGGCTCGGGCGGGGCGGTGGCATCACTGCCCCGCCCGGGCGCCGCCTTCAGCGACTCCGCCGAGATCCCCAGCCGCTTGAGCAGGTCGTAGAAGGTGGTACGGGCCGGCATCAGGTCGCGGTACTCATCCGGATGCGCGCGTCGCAGCGCCGCGCGCACCCGTTTGTACAGCCGGGAGAAGGTGCCCGCCGACGCGCCGCGCTGGGCTTTGTCCTCCTGCTGGATCAGCGCCACCACCCGCTCGTCGACGTTGCCGTGGACGGTGCTCGTGCGCAGCCACCGCTTGTCGACCAGACCGAGCAGCCCGTGAGCTTCGTAGGCCAGGCATTTGCGCTGCACGGTAGCGACCGACCCGGTCAGGCCGGCCGCCTTCAGCTCGGCCGCCTTCAGGGCGTAGCGGGCGGTGCGGGTGGTGGTCGCCAGATCGTAGCCGCGCCGCGCAGTGAAGGCGCCGTCCCGGGCGCCGACAGGGCGGCCGGTCAGCACCTCCCGGCAGGCTTCTTGAGCTATGGACATCAGCTCGCCGGGCATCGCACGGCACAACAAGAAGACGCCGCGCTGCGAACACCACGACGCCCTCCTCCAGCCAGAGCAGCGCACCGAGTTCGCGGCCCGGTTCCCGGCCGGCCACCAGGCGCAGATGGCGTTCCTCCTGGCCACTACGCCAGCAACGCCTCCCTGGTCGCCGCGCTCTTGGGCACTGGAGTGCGTACGGTGCGCCGCCACTGCCGTGGGTGGCCGCCACCGCCCGGGCTCCGGCTGCGCCGGGCCCTGCGCCGCCGTGTCGTGGACCTCGTGTGCCCGCGGTGCCTGTCCGATCGTGCGGTGGAACAGGCGCGCCAGGCGAATCGGGAAGCCCGGCGCGCGACCCGACGGCTTCCGCGTGATCCCGGCGGCGTGGATCGCTGACACAACGGGTGCCCGAGAACCTTCAGCCCCCTCAGAACTCTGAAAGCTTTTATGCATTAGTGATAGTGAAAAGCTGATGTAGATGCGGAAGTTGCATGGATTCAGGTAAGATGGTGGCATGGGATTGCGCTTGGAGGAGTCGCTGCGGCTGACGGTGGCCGCGTTGATGCAGGTAACGGGTGAATCGCAGCGGTCGGTCGCGGGGGTGCTGGGACTGACGCAGACACAGGTGTCGCGCCGGCAGTCGGGCGCCATCTCCTGGAGCCTGCGCGACGTCGACGTCCTGGCCGAGTACTACGGCATCGGCGCGCTGGACCTCCTGGCGGGTCCGACCAGAGCATGCGAGGCGCTGCCCGCCGACAGGCGCCGTACCGTGCGGACCGAAGCAAGGGGGACGGGCCGGTGAGCGACTTCGACGCGATCGACTCGCTGCTTGACGCCGTCGGCCCCCAGGCCGAACTCCCGCCCTGCCACGTGCGCCGCGAGCTGCGGGAGCGGGCTCGGCTGTCCAAGGCACAGGTGGCACGCGCGCTCGGCGTGAGCCCCTCAACCCTCAGCGGGTGGGAAAGCGGCCGGGACCCGACCGGCGAGATCCGCACCAAATACGCCTACCTGCTGGACGGACTGAACGCTAAGCTCGCCACCGAGACCGAGACGGCGCCGGCTGCGGAGCAGCCCGTCACGTCAGGCACGGCCGCGACTGTCACCCCTTTGTCTTCGCCCGACCTCGGCCAGGACGAGGACGAGGACGATGTGGAGCTGCTCGTCGCCCCCGAGCCCTGTGTGCTGTGCGGCCATCCCGCCGGACAACGCGTGGCGGGGTTCGCTCAGCACCTGACCCCGGCCGACTGCCGGCCCACCGCCACCGGGGCCCCAGCTGCCCCACCAGCCGGACAGCCCACCGCGCACACCTCGAAAGCGCCGCTGCGCACGACACGTCCGGCACGTGCGACGGAGCGTTCCAAGGGCCCGGCCCGCCACGCGT
Organism: Streptomyces sp. NPDC092370; assembly: GCF_044755265.1. Lineage (NCBI taxonomy): Bacteria > Bacillati > Actinomycetota > Actinomycetes > Kitasatosporales > Streptomycetaceae > Streptomyces > Streptomyces sp. NPDC092370. Next base: position 258,929 of record NZ_JBIVQO010000013.1, read on the forward strand.
TCCAGGAGACGTCCGGCCCGGTCGACTTGATCCGCGAGGCCGTGCAGGGTGCGCTTGCCGAGCACCGGGGCGACGTCGACGCAGCCACGGCGGCGCTGGTGAAGCGGGCCATCCCGGACGCGATGCGACTGCTGGACGAGACCCGTAAGGGCGCCCGCTACGACGTGATCGCGCACCCCTGGATCCCCGACATCCTCAAGAAGCAGACCGCGCGCGGCGCGGACCAGATCTGGGAAGCCCGGCCCAAGTGGACCCGCCACGAACTCCCGCCCGGCCGACATCAGGTAACCGCGCTCGACATCAACGGCGCCTACCTCTCCGCCCTCAAGACGCACCTCCCCCTGGGCCAGCTCGAGCACTCCACCGGCCTCGCCCACGACCGCCGCCGCTCTGGAGTCCACCTGATCACCCCGCCCGAGTGGGAGCACGAGGCGGTGCTGCCCAACCCGATCGGCCAGCGGGACGAGCCCGGCCCCCTGTGGGTCACCGAGCCGACGCTCCGCCTCCTGCTGCGCCTGTCCGGCCCCAAGCACCAGCTGTGCGAGCCTCCTCAGATCCACGAGTCGTACACCTCCGGGGCCACGGAGAACCTGCTGGAGAAGTTCCGTATCGCCCTGAAGGACGCCCGCGACACGGCGATCGAGCAGGGCGACAGGGTGACGCTGGAGTATGTGAAGGCGATGTACTCGAAGTTCGTCTCCACCATGGGGGAGTCGAACTACAACCGGGAGCTCTACCGCCCGGACTGGATGCACCTCATCCGCAGCCAGGCCTTCGCCAACCTCTGGCTCAAGGCACTCAAGGCCCATGACGAGGGCCTGGCCGTCGTCCGGGCGATGGGCACCGACGAACTCCACGTCATCGGTGACTGGCGCCGTGTCTTCGCCGAAGGCCGAGCTGTTACCGAGGTCAAGGTCAAGGACACGTACACCGCCGGAACCGACGACGCTGAGCACGAAGGCGAGGGGGAGTAGTGCCGGAGAAGAACATCGACTTCGGGAGGTTCGGCGCCCGGGGCATCAAGGGCAGCGACGCCGTCGCGCGCAAACTCGAAGAACTCGCGGGCGGCATCGCCACTCCCGTGACCGCCAAGCGCGGCTGGATGGCGCGCCTGCACTACCTGACGAAGTCGACCCAGACCCTGAAGGCCGCGCAGGACGCCGGACTCACCGTGACCCACCGGACGCTGAAGGCCTGGCTGGAGGGCAAACGCCGCCCCTCCAAGACCAGCCTGGAACGCATCGACCAGGCGTACCGGACGGTGCGCCGGCACAACGTCGCCCGCCATCTCCTCAGACGCCTCAACCGCGACGGACGCGGCACCCGGGTGGAGATCCACCCGCTCAACCAGTCCCAGGTGCCGCAGCAGCTGCAGCGCGTGGTGGAGTACCGGACGATGAACGTGCGCCGCTGGGACCGCATCGTCGGCTCCTGGGCGGCCGGCGACCATCAGGGCCTCGACGCCGCGTGGCAGGACACGATCGTCGACCTCGGCTCGCAGTGGGGCCAGTACGAGTACGTCACCAACGTCGGCTTCGCCGCATAGAGCCGGCGCCGAAACGTGGTCTTCGGCGCCTGCTGGGATGGCGTACGGTGGGGGACACCGACGCGGGGTGGAGCAGCTCGGTAGCTCGCTGGGCTCATAACCCAGAGGTCGCAGGTTCAAATCCTGTCCCCGCTACTGCCGAAGAAGCCCGGATCTACACGATCCGGGCTCTTTCGCGTTCCCTGGACGATCCTCACCGCGCCATCTGTTTTCTCCCGCCTGGCGCCGCCGCGTCGGCACAGGTCACCATGGATACGCGGGCGTCTGCGGCCGTGATATCCCCTCAGCGGCCGCTCAGCCCTGCACACAGTGAAGAAGGTGGTGGGGTGTGGTCGGCGTGGCTGCTTCGGGGACCGGGGGTGGCAGGTGCGCGGACTGAGCGTCGGCACGACCCCCGCGCCGTCCGCAACTCGATGGGCTGCACGAGAGGCCCGGCACTGAATTCTCGTACAGTTCGGACCTCTGCGAACGACGTTGGTAGGCGATCCGCTCCGGTCGCCGCCAGGCGAACTGGTCGGCCTCCTTGGCCGTGCCCGGCCGACTGCCGTCCGGCAGACGGACGGACTACAAGTCCGCTGGAAAGTAGTCGCCTTTGTGGAGATTGCAGATCCAGTGGGCGAGCTGGACGTTGAGCAGCGTGTGCTCGCCGCCTGCAGTGAGCGGGATGCGGTGATCGAGGGTCGCGCACCACATGTCGGGCCAGGACCGCTCGCGCTCGACGGCCGCCTTGCATATCTGGCAGATCCAGCCGTCGCGTTCGTACACCGCGAGAGGATCCAGACGCTCGACGGTGGCTTCCAGGCCCAGCTCGCGCATCCGGGCGGCGTAGCTGTCGGCCGCACGCGACACGCGCTGCAGGCGCTCGGACCGGGCTGCGTAGGCGGGTGTCCACAGCCGAGGCACGGACTCCTTGCCGCATACGAAGGCTGTCCAGGTGTACTCCTGGTCCGCCTCGTCCACATCACGGATGATTTTACCGCCGTGTGGCATGCGCCCGGCCTGTACGCACAGTGATCGACCGACCGTGAGCCTCACAGCAGGGAGACGCCAACTGGCGCAAAAGGGGGAGCTGTTGCTTTGTGTCCCTCTAGGATGACTGCCTGCGATGAGTGCTCAGGTGCCTCATCCGCACGCGTAACGCCCGCACGCCACAACCCTGTCCGTCGCCCGGCGGAGCGGGGAGATACGGAGCAGCTCGACTGTGCACCTCATCCGCTTCTCCGCGTGCGGGTTCCGCTCGCTGACTCATGTACAGGACATCCCGGTCAGCAGCCCGACGATCCTGGCCGGCCGCAACGACGGCGGCAAGAGCGCGGTCCTGGCCGCGCTGGCCTTCTTGCTGGGCGAGCACCGTCTGACGGACGAGGACCGCACCTACCAGCAGGACGAGGGCGTCAAGGGACAGCGCTGCGCGGAGACATGGGTGGAGGGCGTCTTCCGCCTGGACACGGCCGAGCAGGCCGCAGCCGCCCCCTTACCGGCCGAGCTGCGCATCCGGCGCCGCTCACGGGCCGGCGAGGCGGCGTGCTGGGAGTTCTTCGGATCGCAGCCCGCCGACAGCCGTCTGCAGGGCCTGGGCCGGCTGCTGAAGAAGGACCTGGCCGAACTGGTCGCCGAGTTCGGCCTTGCCCCGTCGGGCGCGCTGAAGGAAGACCTGCTGGCCGCGCTCACCGCGCACGCCACGACCGTCCCGCAGACCGACCAGTGGCAGCCGCTGCCGAAAGACATCGAGGCACGTCTGCCGCGGCTGCTGGCGTTCGGCGGCAAGGATGAGAGCCCGGACGACGCGGTGCGCACCGCCTTGAACAGCTGCTACGAGACCCATCTGGAGGACGAGACCCTCCAGGGACAGGTCCGGGAGATCGAGAAGGAGATCACGCAGCGGCTGGAGAAGGAAGCGGACTCCCTGTGCCGGCACATCCGCCAGCACTGCCGTGAGTTCGTCGGCGTGGAGGTCAAGCCCGAGGTCTCCTTCAAGGGCGGCTTCAAAAGAGCGCCGCTGGAGGTCTCCAAGGCCGACGGCGAGCCCGTGGACCTGACCCGCTCGGGCCAGGGCAGCACCCGGCGCATCGCCCTGGCCGTGTGGGAGTGGACCAGCAGCCTCCTCGAGAGCAGCGAACTCGCCGCGACGGGCGAGCAGGACGAGCCGCAGCCCACGCAGACCATCGTCGTCTACGACGAGCCCGACACCCACCTCGACTACCGCCACCAGCGCACCGTCATGGACATCATCCGCAAGCAGTGCGCCCTGCCCCACGTCAGCGTCATCGTCGCCACCCACTCGATGAACCTCATCGACGGCGTCGACATCGCCGACGTCGTCCACCTCAAGCTCAGCGACAGCGGCCGCACCCTCGTCGAGCGCCTCGACGACGACACCCACGACGGCATTGACTTCCACCTCGGCCAGATCGCCGCCGCAGTGGGACTGCGCAACTCCGTCCTGCTGCACGAACGCTGCTTCCTGGCAGTCGAAGGCCCCACCGAGCAGCAGTGCGTGCCCCTGCTCTTCCGCCTCTCGCAGGGACTGCCCCTGCAGGCGGCCGGCATCGCCCTGTGGGCCTGCGACAACAACGAAGGAGCACTCCACCTCGCGGGCTACCTCGTCAAGCACCACCGCACCGTCATGCTGATGGTCGACGCCGACAGCCGCACCAATAAGCACTTCAAGACCGAGAAGCTCATCAAAGCCGGCCTCGACCTCACCACCCAGGTCGCCTACGTCGGCGAGAGCGACGGCTACAACGAGCTGGAGGAGCTCTTCAGCGACCTCCAGTGGGCGGCCGCCGCCAACGCCCACTGGCCCCGCCCCCAGGGCCAGCTGTGGAGCGCCGACGACTTCACCGAACACCGGGGCGGCAAGTTCAGCGAACGCATCCTCTACATGATCAAACAGCGGGCCGCAGAGAGCAGCCCCAACGGCAAGGCCGACATGCTCTACGCACTGGTGTCCATGCTCACCACCCCCGAAGAGGTCCCCCAGCAGCTACGGGACATCTTCACCGAGGTGCAGGCCCTCGCCTGCTGATCTGCTGCTGCGTTCGCCGCTGCAGCATGCGCTCCTTGCGCTGCTCAGTGGTCGGCGCCGTCCAGGCGTGCCATCCGGCCTCCGCAGTCCATTGCCGCGCGTGCGCGCGGGCTTCGATTCCGCACCACCGGCAGCCCCCGGGCGCCGCAGTGTGCTCGGTCCTGGCAGAACGCGATAACGACATCACATCCTCCTTCCCCCACTGTTTATCTTGCCTCCTGCCACTGACAATCACCCCGCGAGCCGCGTCCGGCTCCGCCACCCGGCCACGCAGGCGAAGAAACCTTTCCCTCGCGTGTCGCGCCTCCGAAACAAGACCGTTTATCGGGAAAACCGCCCGTAGCTCCCACCACTCTGGTTACGGTCTGTGCCCATGAGGTTCCTGCACACCTCGGACTGGCATCTCGGCCGCCGGTTCCACGGGGAAGATTTGATCGACCACCAGCGCAAGGTCCTGGACCACATCTGCGCCACCGCCCGCACCCAGAAGGTGGACGCCCTGCTGATCGCGGGCGACATCTACGACCGTGCCATCCCGAGCCTGGACGCTGTACGCCTGTTCGACCGGGCTCTGCACCAGCTCGCCGACCTCGGCATCCCCACCGTCATGATCAGCGGGAACCACGACTCGGCCCACCGTCTCGGTACGGGCTCCGGCCTGTACGCCAAAGCCGGCGTCCACCTGCGCACCGACCCCGCCGACGCCGCCCGCCCCGTCCTCCTCGACGACGAGCACGGACCCGTCGCCGTCTACGGAGTGCCCTACCTCGAGCCCGCCCTGGCACGCACCCAGCTGGACGCCGAGACAGCCTCCCACCAGGCCGTTCTCACCTCAGCACTGGACCGCATCCGCGCTGACCTCGCCACCCGACCGGGCACCCGCTCCGTCGTCCTCGCCCACGCCTTCATCACCGGCGCCACCACCAGCAAAAGCGAACGCGACATCAGCGTCGGCGGCATCGCCCACGCCGGCGCCGACCTCTTCGACGGCATCCACTACACCGCCCTGGGCCATCTCCACCGCCCGCAGAGCGTCAACGACCGCATCCACTACAGCGGCTCCCCACTGGCCTACTCCTTCTCCGAGACCAACCACACCAAATCCCTTTCGCTGGCCGACCTGCCGGCCGACGGCGCCCCCACGATCACCCGCCACGACATCCCGGCCAGCCTCCACCTGCCGCTGGCACGGCTGACCGGCCGCATCGAAGACCTGCTAACGGATCCCGCACACGAACCTCACAGCGAAGCCTGGCTGCAGGTCACCCTCACCGACACCGCCCTCCCGTACGAGGCGATGGCACGACTCAGACAGCGCTTCCCCAAGACGCTGGACATGCGGCACGTACCCGCCGGCATCCCGGCACAGGCCACCGACAGCCCCACCTACCGCGAACGGGTACGCGGCCGCGGCGACCTCGACATCGCCCACGACTTCATCACCGCCGTGCGCGGCACCCCACCCACCACCGCAGAGGCAGACCTCCTGCAAGAGGCCGTCGACGACATGCGCGTGCGCGCCCAGGAGAAGGAAACCGTCTGACATGCGTCTGCACTCCCTGCGCCTGCAGGCCTTCGGCCCCTTCGCCCGCCGGCACACCGTCGACTTCGACGCCCTGTCCGCCGACGGCCTGTTCCTCCTGCACGGCGACACCGGCGCCGGCAAGAGCACCCTGTTCGCCGCCATCTGCTTCGCCCTCTACGGCCTGCCGCCTCACGAACGCAACATGCGGCTGCGCAGCGATCATGCTCCCGCGAACCTGCTGACCGAAGTGACCCTGGAAGTAACCCTCGCCGGCAAGCGCCTGCAGATCCGCAGAATCCCCGCCCAGAAGCGACCCCACCTGCGCAACAGCGCAGAACTCGTCGACCAGAAGCCCGAAACCTACCTGCACCAGTGGGTCCTCGACGAACACGGACACGGCCAGTGGGAAGGCATCATCAAGTCCCACAAGGAAGCCGGAGAAGAGATCAAGTCCCTCCTGCGCCTGACCCGGCAGCAGTTCTGCCAGGTCGTCCTGCTCCCGCAGAACGAGTTCACCAAGTTCCTGCGCGCCGACGCATCCGAACGCCGCATCCTGCTCGGCACCCTCTTCGGCACCCGCCGCTTCGGCCTCATCGAAGAATTCCTCGCCACCCGCAAAACCCTCACCGCCAAGACGCGCGACGAGGCCCGCGCCGACGTCCTGCGCCTGGCCGAACGCATCCAGCAGGCAGCCGGCGACGACCTCGAACCCGCCCAAGACGCCCCCCGGGCCGACGACCCCACCACCCTCACCGCACCCGCCCGCGCCTGGGCCAGCGCCCTGCACCGCCAGGCCCTCACCCTCCAAGACGCCGCAACCACCGCCACCGAGACCGCCGAGCAGCAGCTGGCGCAAGCCCGCATCGCAGAACAGGCCGTCCGCGACCTCCACCGTCTCCAGCAGACCCACCGCACCACCGCACACGACCTCAGCCTGCTCCACGAGCAGACCGCCCACCACGACCACCTCGCCGACCGCCGCGAGCGCGCCGTGAAAGCCCAGCAACTGCAATCCGTCCTGGAGACCGCACACACCGCCGACCTCAAGCACACCCGTGCCCTGGACGACGACAGCCGCGCCCGCGCCCTTCTGCTGCCCGAACACGCATCACTCGACGCCGCCGCCCTCACTCACGCCGCGCAGCAACTGCACGCCGACACCGGCGCCGTCCAAGCGCTGCTGCCCGACGAGGCCACCCTCCAGCGCCACACGGCAGAACTGGCCGCACTCGACCGCGAGCGCCAGCAGCTCACCGAAACCCTCACCGACGCCCAGGAACGGCTCAACACCCTTCCCCAACGCCGCGCCGCCCTGGCCGCACGCCTGGATGACGCCCGCAGCGCACAGGAGACCAGCCGCGAACTCACCCCCACCCTCAACCTCGTCGAAAAGCAGCTGGAAGCCGCCAGACGCCGTGACGCCCTCGACCAGCAGATCAGCGCCGCCCGCAAAGTCCTCAGCCAGGCAGAGAAGGACTTTGAGCAAGCCACGAAAACGTACATCGACATCCGGCGCCGTCGTACAGACGGCATCGTCGCCGAGCTCGCCGGCCGGCTCGTCGACGGCGAAGACTGCCCCGTATGCGGTTCCGCCACCCACCCCGCACCCGCCACCGCCCAGCCAGGCCAGCCCACCGCCGCCGACGAACAGGCCGCCGAAGCAGCCCACACCCGCGCCCAGCAGAGCGAGAACAAGGCCAAACAGACCCTGGCCCACCTGAACGAACAGGCCGCCACGGCACGCGGTGAAGCCGGCGGCGACACCCCCCTCGCCGACCTCACCGCCCACCACACAACCCTCGAACAACACCTCGCCGACGCCCTCTCCCAGGCATCCGACGCCGGACCGGCCAGCGAACAACTGGCCCTCCTGGAAAAGGAACAGGCCGAAACCGAGCACACCCGCAACACCGCAACCGCACGCCTGGGCGCCGCCGACGCAACCTACGACAGCCTGCACACGCAGCGCGAAGAGCTCACCCACCGCCTCGCCACCGCCCTCAACGGGCACGCCACACTCGCCGACCGCATCACCGCCCTCACCCAGCACGCCGGCCGCCTCGAGGCCGCCGCCGCGTGCGCCGCCACCGCCACAAGCCGCCACAGCGCCGCCGCTCTGGCGGAGCAGGCAGCCCACGCGGCAGGCTTCACTTCCCCGGCCGAAGCCTCGGCCGCCCGCCTGCCCGACGACGAACTCACCGCGATCGAGAGCCAAATCACCCACTGGCGTGAACAGTGCCTCGTATTGACCGCCCGGCTCGCCGAACCCGAACTGCAGGCAGCCATCGACCAGCCTCCGGCCGACCTCGAGCACGCCGTCACCGAACTGAACACTGCCACCGCAACCCACTCCCGCACGGCAGCCCTCGCCACCCAGGCCGCCGACCGGACAACCGCCCTGGCCACCCTCACCGCTCAGCTGGACACCCACATCCAGCGCCTGGAACCCCTCGAGGACACCTACCGCACCGTCGATCACCTCCACGGCCTCATCAGCGGCGGCTCACCCAGCAACCAGCTCCGCATGCAACTGGAGTCCTACGTACTGGCAGCCCGCCTCGAAGACGTCGTCGACGCCGCCAACACCCGCCTGTCACGCATGTCCCACCACCGCTTCACCCTCGTCCACTCCGACGACAGAGCCGCCCGAGGCGCCAAATCAGGCCTGGACCTCAAGGTCCTCGACGCCTGGAGCGGACACAAACGCCACACCGACACCCTCTCCGGCGGCGAATCCTTCTACGTCTCCCTGGCCCTCGCCCTGGGCCTGGCCGACATCGTCACCGCCGAAGCCGGCGGCCAGGCACTGGACACCCTCTTCATCGACGAAGGCTTCGGCACCCTCGACGAAGACACCCTTCACCAAGTCCTCGACGTCCTGGACTCCCTACGCGCCCACGACCGCACCGTCGGACTCATCAGCCACGTCCCCGAACTCCGCCGCCGCATCACCCAACGCCTGCACATCTCCAAGAACATCAACGGCTCCACCCTCACCCACCTGACCGAAGCGGCCGAATGACCCCACGACGGACGCCGGACCCGCCCTCGCCGACGAAACGCAAGCCCCAGGCCGCGCACACTCACTGATCTTCAACCTGCCGTCGGCCCAAGGCGTAGCCACAACCGCCGGGGCTGCCTGTACCCCTCTCGGCCCCGCCGAGAAAGGCAGCCCCACAGCGCTCCCGCGTCGAAAGCCGCCCATCCCTGAAGGCACCCGACCTGCCTCCCAGAAGGAGCGCATCGAACACGTACTGCTTCATGCCATTTCTGCATGTGATCGAAGTGACGGAAACAGAGCACTGCGGTGCATGAGCACCTGCATCGGCCACCGCAGCCGTACCAGAACACGCTAGTCCAGTCCGCATGACAGGAGTTTCCGCAGATCCGAAAACCACTGTCCCGCATGTTCGAACACCGCCGGACCCGTGACCGCATCACGGCGCGTTTTCGAGGCACTGCCAAGGCCTCCGCTGATCAAACCGGCGGATTTGTCAGTGCCCGCTGCTACACCAATTCCCAGAGATCAGACCGCAGTTGGCGGCCTGACGACACGGAGGAGGAAGCAGTGGCGAAGCCGCCCGAGGGCTACTACAAGGTGCGAAGTCATTACCGACGCAAACCCCGCCCCAGCGCGAAGAAACTGAGCGGCTGGTCGATCGCAGGGCTGATCGCGGTGGTGTGGCTATGGAGCCAGCTCATCGGCTTCGGAGAGGCCTCCCCGACAACACCGCAAACCCCTACACCATCAGTGTCAGCGAGCGTGGGCCACTGATGCCCCGCCGCTCGCCCCGGCTACGCCCACCCCGCGGCGGCAGGGAACAGGCCGCCGCCGCGGCCGTCGCCTGCGCCGCACTCTGGCTGCCGGCCAAGATCGCCACAGCCACATGGCAGGCAGCCGTCCGCATCTGGCCATGGCTCGCCGTCCTCGCGGCTCTCGCCCTCGGCTACGCAGCCTGGCGGTTCATCCGTGAACTGCAGGCCCGGAAGGTGCGGGCCCAGACGATGGCCCGGCTCGAGATCACGCTCGCGCAACTCGACGCCATGGACGACCGGGCCTTCGAGTTCGCCCTACGTGACCTGCTCCTCCGGGACGGCTGGAACGCACGGCAGGTCGGCCGACAAGGAGACCAGGCCGCAGACGTCATCGGCGAAGACCGCCAACGCGGCAGAATCGTCCTCCAGGCCAAGCACACGACCGTCGCCGGCAAGGTCGGCTCCTCAGTGATGTACCAGGTCAAAGGCACCGCAGGCCCCGCGCACGGAGCTGATATCGCAGTCGTGGTCACCAACGGCTCCTTCACCCGGGACGCCAAAACATGGGGCGAACGCCACCAAGTGCACTGGATCGACCGGGACCGCCTGCGCCGGTGGGCCGAACACGGCACGCCCCTGCAAGACCTTCTGCGCCTGCCCACGCCACGCAAGACAGCCTTCCGCCGGGCTGCATGAAACCAAGCGGAGAAAGCCCGAGCCCCGAGCCGTCGCCCCCTATCCGCATCCGACAACACTGATCATGGGGCGCGCATGGGCTCGCAGCGCGCCCCCGCCAGAGCAGAGACACTGCGCCGCACCCCTGCTGTACGCGAGAATGAACGCGAGTCAGCCCCTCCTGCATGCCGAGGAAACGCGCGATGACCGCCAGTCCCACCGCAACAGAACACCCCGGGCGTCTGGTCCTGCGCACAGACCAGCAGGAGGGCCTCGCCAACACGGTTCGCCACCTGCGCCGCCCGCGCACCCGCGGGCACGCCGTCTCGGCCTGCGGCACCGGCAAGACCCTCTTCGCACTGCGCGTAGCCGAGGAACTCGGCGTGCGGCACCTGGCAGTGGCGGTGCCCAGCCTGGACCTGGTCGCACAGTGGGCAGCGGCCGCCCGCGCAGACGGCCGCCGCGAGCCGATGATCACCGTCTCCTCGCTACGCGCCGCCTCCCACCCGTTGCTCGCCGAGGCCGAGGTCGACTCGGCCAACGCGGGGGAGTACCTGGCCTACTGGCTCGGCCGCCACCCCAAAGCGACGGTCTTCTTCACCTACGACTCGCTGTCCAAGATCGAAGAGGCCCAGCACTCCGCAATCTTCCCCGCCCCCCTCTTCGGCCTGCTAGTCGTGGACGAAGCCCACGCCACGGCCGGCACCTGGCAGAAGAACTGGACTGCGCTGCACGACAACGAGCGCATCCCTGCCGAGCGCCGCCTCTACCTCACCGCCACCCCCTATGTGTGGGACGCCCCCCGCCTGACCGAGCCGCCCACCACCAGAGCGCAACCCAAGCGCACCACCGCCACCGCACCCGCCTGGGACGACCCAGCCCTGCTGGCGACCATGGACCAGCCGCAGATCTTCGGCCCCCGCCTGCACACCTACTCCCACGCCGACGCCATCGATGACGGCGTCCTCGCCGACTACCAGCTCGTCGTCCCCACCGTCACCGACACTGAACTGCACAACGCGCTCACCGATCCTGAAGCCGGGCCCACCGCGCGCCGCACCACCGCCCTGCACTTGGCCATCCTCAAAGCCATGCGCGAGCAGCACCTGCGGCACGTGTTCGTCTACTTCCAGCAGATCGCCGACGCCGCCGACTTCGCCCGCCAGTTCGCCCACACCCTGCGCACCCTCCCCGACGAACTGCGCCCCGACTGGGCGGACGACGTCATCGTGCAGTCCATCGACGGCACCCACAGCCCTCACCGGCGCGCCGACACCATCGCCCGCTTCAGCAACGCCGAGCGAGGCGTGCTGGCCAACGCCAAGGTCCTAGGCGAAGGCGTCGACCTGCCGGCCGTCGACGCCGTCGTCTTCGCCGACCGCACCGCCAGCGTCCGCCGCATCGTCCAAGCGCTCGGCCGCGCCCTGCGTAAACCACCCACCCTCAAGACGAAGACAGCCAGCCTCGTCATCCCCGCCTACATCCCGCCCGGCACCGACCCCACCGACCTCCTGGGCACCCCCTACGAAGCCCTCTGGCTGGTCACCGCCGCCCTGCGCCACCACGACCAGACCATCGCGGCCCGCACCCCCCGGGCCAAGAACCAGCATCCCGCCCGCGACTCCCACACCTACATCACCCGCCGCTTCCGCTTCGACCACACCCTCGACCCCACCGCGATCGCCCGCGCCCTCGACCTGCTGGTGTGGCCCTCCAGCGGCGCCGTCCTGTCTGCTCCCCGCCGCGCTGGCCTAGCCGCCGCCATCCGCTACCAAAGCGAACACAGCCACCTGCGCGTGAGCGCCGACTACGAGGACGCTTACGGCTACCGGCTGGGGCAATTCATCACCGGCCAACGCACCGCCTACCAGGCAGGCGCCCTCGATCCGGCATGGATCGCCGAGCTCGAGGATCTCGGCATGATCTGGGACGACCACGAGGCCACCTGGCAAGGCCACCTGGCCACCGTCGAGGCCTTCCACGCCGAACACGGCCACCTTGCCATCCCCATCCAACTACCCGGCGGCCAGTTCCTTGCCGACCAGCGCGCCCTAGCCCGAAAGGACCGCCTCACCCCCGACCGCGACAACCAGCTCACAGCCCTCGACCCAGACTGGAAACTCCCCTACGGCCCCGACTGGCATCGCAAGTACCATCTGCTGCGCCGCCACCTGGAAGCCGGCAACCACCCCAGCACGCTGCGCCGCGACACGGTCATCCACGGAGTGAAGGCGGGCAGCTGGCTACACCGCCAGCTCACCAGCTGGCCCGACCTCGACCCCGGCCAGCGCGACCTGCTCGCCCGCATGGGAATCACCCCCGACCGCGCCCTCTTGGAACAGGAACACGCCGCGGGCAGGCCGAGCACATCGCGCCGGCGCACGTTCGCGCAAACCACCGAGATCCTCGGGCTCTTCGTGGCACGGTGGGGACGCACCCCCGGCGCCCGAGAGTGGATCGAGGTGGACGGCGACCGTGTCATGATCGGTCCCTGGCTCGCCAAGGTCCGCACCAAGCTGAACAATGATCAACTCCCCTCAGAGCAAGAAGAGTTGGTGTCCGCTACCCTTGCCGAGCACGGCATCGATCTGGTCCGTGCTCCTGGGACCATCGGACCATCAAGCGGCTGAGGTTTGGCCGCTGAGCTCAGTGCGACAGCAGACGCGTTCGCCCGCTCCCGGGTCCCATCTCCAGTGGGGGAGTGGCAGAACTCGAATACTCCAAAGTTTTGGATACAAGGAAGCAGCGGCACAGAGGATTGGCACGGCTCGACGTTCTAGTCGTAACTGACGAGCCGTCACCAAGCACCCAGTCGGGTAGGCCAACGCCCACCGTCCCCTGCTGCTAGCTGAATTAACCTGCACCCCAGTCAAGTTGGACTTGAAAAGCGAGGCGAGTCGGGGAGGAGGCACGATCGCGGAGCGATCGGGACACCGCGCCGACGACCCAACTCGATCCGCGGAGCGGATCCGGTCCCGGAGGGACCGAGCCCAGCACCCGCGAAGCGGGTGCTGAACCCGACGCGTAGCGTCGGCGCGTCGTTCCTGCGGAGCAGGACGCGCGC